>JAWLBX010000005.1:0-216097 GCA_041687435.1 Alphaproteobacteria bacterium | reverse complement strand
ATCATCCTCGGCATGGATGGCGATGACCTGCTGACCGGCGGCCTCGGCAATGACACGCTCGACGGCGGCAATGGCACCGATACCGCGGTCTTTGCCGGCGCGGCGGCGGATTACCTGCTGAGCTTGAATGGCGATGGCAGCATTCAGGTCACGGATACTGTCGGTTCTGACGGTATCGACACGTTGACGGGTATCGAATTGCTGGGCTTTAGCGACCAGACCCTGAGTGCGGCCGATATCGTCTGGTCCTGACGGATGCGCGCACCGACGCCAGCCTCTCCGGCGATGACGTCGGACCGCGTTTTCGCTAGGATGCGGGCTTCTGCCTGCCCTGCCGATCAGCCAATGGATACACGTGACCGACCTTCCCGCCTGTGAAACACTGGCGCCCGTCCTCGACGGGCCGCGGCTCGATATCGTTTTCAACCGCCCGGACCGGCGCAACGCCCTCACCCACCAGATGATGGTGGAATTGACGGCGCTTTTGCGTTGGACCGCGGCGCAGGAGCATGTGCGCGTGGTCGTGCTGCGCGGCAAGGGCGGCAACTTCTCGGCCGGCGGTGATCTGGACGCGATGCACAATCTGCCGCCGATCCCCGCAAACGGCGACGATCCGCTGGTGCCGGCCTATCGGCAAATGGGGCATGCGCTCAGCCTGCTGGATGGCTTGCCGCAGGCCGTGATCGCCGGGGTGGAGGGCGCTGCAGTAGGCGGAGGGCTCGGCATGGCATGCTGTGCCGATTTTGTCGTGGCCACGTCTGATGCCAAATTCGGCATGCCGGAAGCAAAATGGGGCTTTATCCCAAGCCAGATCCTACCGTTCGTCATCGGCCGCATCGGCGAAGGCGCAGCCAGGGCCATGGTAGTAACCGGACGGATCGGCCGCGGCGGGGAAGCCTTCCGTCTTGGCATCGCGCACGAACTGGCCGCAGACAGCGCCGACCTGACGGCCAAGGTGGACCGCGCCGTCACCGATGCCCTGTTGAGCGCCCCGCACGCGCTCGCCACTGCCAAATCCCTGGTGCGGCTGGCATCCTCCCGCTCGCGGGAGGAAACGCTGCAGCAGGCAGCAGAGGATATCGTCCGTCTGCTGCGGGAACCAGAAGCGCAGGAAGGCATCCGGGCTTTCCTTGCCAAGCGTGCGCCGTCCTGGGCACCAGGCAGCAAGAGCTAGGCTCAAAGCAGCCCCAGACTGCGCAACTCCTCCGCCAGTTCCGGCGGCAAGGCGTCGGTTTCGCTGTCGGCCAGATCGGGCGGCGCATCCTCCGGCTTGAAATAGCGCCAACCCTGAAAGGGTCGGTGTGCGCGCGGTGCGGTCGGGATCAGTTCCGGCTCCAGCACGATGGCGCAGCGGCGCTCCCCTTCCGTGTTTTCCAGCGCCTCGAAGCCGTGAATGCGCTGGCGCGCCAGGATCACGCCCTTGATCACCCAGTACATACAGCCACCGCCATCCAGAATTTCCTGCCCGCGCCGCGGATGGTTGCGGGTCAGGTGGCGGTTGTGGTCGCTGCCGGTTTCCTCGCGGCGCCAAGCCTGCCAGCGGGCGAGCGCCTCAACCGAGTCTGTGCCGACGGACAGTTTGATCATATGCAGGGTGGGTTGGGTCATGCCCCTTTGTTAACGACTCTCTAGCCCCCCTTCCAGCGATTGACGGCCGGCAGGTCGATTTCACCCAGGTCAAACAGGTCCAGCGCACGGGCGCAGGTATAGTCGACCAGATCGGCGATGTTCTGCGGCCGGGCATAGAAGGCCGGCACCGGCGGCGCGATCACCGCCCCCGCCTCCGCCGCCGCTGTCATGGCGCGCAGGTGGCCCAGATGCAGCGGTGTCTCGCGCGGCAGCAGGACCAGCCGCCGCCGCTCCTTCAGCACCACGTCGGCGGCGCGCGTCAGCAGATGCGTGGTCATGCCATAGGCGATTTCCGCCAGCGAGCGCATGGAACAGGGCGCCACCACCATGCCTGCCGTCCGGAACGAGCCGCTGGAAATGGCGGCGGCAATATCCTCCGGCCCGTAGCAGACATCGGCCAGCGCCTGCACGGCCGCCACTTTGTAATCCGTCTCGTGCGCTAGCGTGATCTGGGCCGAACGGGTCATGACCAGGTGCGTTTCCACCGGCGTCGGCCGCAGCAATTCCAGCAGCCGCACGCCATAGATCACGCCGGAGGCACCGGAAATGCCGACAATCAGGCGGGTCATGCCGGCCACCAGTCGAACCTCGCGCGCACCACGCCATGGTCGGATGAGCTTTCGTCGTCATGATCGTCGACATGGTCGTTCCAGACCTTCAGCTCCTGGAAAGCCCAAAGGCGGCGAACCGAATGTTCGTAGAACTGTTCCGACACCAGCACGTGATCCAACACCTCGCGGATACCTTTGAATTCGTGCGTATAGAGCACATCGTCGAGTGTGCGCAGTTGCTGCATCGTCGCCGCGTTGTAAAGCCCGTCGTCGTTGCGCCGTGCGGCACGGCTGTCGGCATAGACCCGGTAGCTGGGCTGATCGCCTAGGATATTCAGCGTGTTCGACATCTGGCCGTCGTTCAGGTCGCCCAGCACGACGGTCGGCACGTCATTGTCTCTCATATGCTTGTTCAGGATCACCCGGAGCGCCGTCGCCTCCGCCGTTCGCCGGATGGTGGAGAGCGCAGCGCCGATCACGGTCGCATGCGGCTTCATCGCCATGTAATCCGGATGGCCCCGGTCGATTTGCGTTGGCATTTTCGATTTGAGATGACAGCAGAATACCGAGATCGGCGGCACGTCGCTTCGCTCGCTATGGCCGACCGTCAGACGCAGGGGAGAGCGGGAGAATTTGTCGATGCGAATATCGGCCTCCTCATCCTCCTGGTTGGCGCCGACTTCCTCGCTGCGCACATCCGCGGCATCGGGCGCAAGGATCTCTGATTCCGGCACATCGCGCTTGGTCAGGCTGAGTTCCAGCGGGAATTGTTTGAACCGCTCCCAGTCCAGAATGACCCAGGGCTTGCGCACCGCCGCCGCCACCGTGATGCCGCGCCAGGTGCCTTCCGGCGTGATAAACGCCAGTTGGTATTGGTCCGACAGGCCGGCCGCAACAAACGCATCCGCCAGCGCCTCCCGCGACCACAGTTCCTGAAAGGCAATCACGTCGGCCTGCAGGCGCCGCAACATACCCGCAGTCCAGGCGATCTTGGCGTCGTATTCGGCCTGCGTGTAGGTGGCGCCGCGGTACATTTTTCCGCCTGGCACCTGCAGGTTGTAGAGATTCATGCTGGCAAGGCTGATATCTCGGGAATTCCGCATGGCCAGTCTCCTTGGCTGCCGCCGGGCGCCTCCCCGGCACGGAACCGACTCTAGGCCGCCCGCCTGCGCGCATCTATGGCCTTGTTCACTTCGCTCGGTTCTGCGCATTTTCCGGTGGCACCGCCGGTTTTTTTCCTGCAAGCGAGCTTTCCCATGGCAGACCAGCCCCTGAACTTCGATGGCCCCGACGCGCCCGCAACCGGCGCACTCCAAGGGCTGAAGGTGATCGACCTGACCCGCGTGCTCGGTGGGCCGTATTGCACCATGATCCTGGGCGATCACGGCGCCGACATCATCAAGATCGAGCCGCCGCAAGGCGATGAAACCCGCGACTGGGGCCCGCCCTTCCTGAACGACGATCCCGCCGGCAACATGGCCGCCTATTTCATGGGCGTAAACCGCAACAAGCGCTCGCTGGGCCTGGACCTGTCGAAACCGGCGGGCAAGGATCTGCTGCTGCGTCTGTTGGACGGCGCCGACGTGCTGATCGAGAACTTCAAGCCCGGCCAGATGGAGAAATGGGGTCTGGGCTATGAGGACGTGCTGTCGGAGCGTTTTCCGCGCCTGATCCACTGCCGCGTTTCCGGCTATGGCGCCACCGGCCCGATGGGCGGCGACCCCGGCTATGACGCGGTGGTCCAGGCGGTCAGCGGTATGTCCAGCATCAACGGCACGCCCACCAGCGGCCCGACGCGGCTTGGCACGCCGATCGTCGACATGGGAACGGGGCTCAACGCAGCCATCGCCATTCTGATGGCGCTGTACGAGCGGAACCATTCGGGCCGCGGCCAGTATTTGGATATGACGCTTTACGATTGCGCCGTGTCGCTGCTGCATCCGCAGGCCAACAATTTCATGATGAACGGCGCCGCGCCGAAAACCACCGGCAATGCGCACCCGAACATCTACCCCTACGATTCCATAGCGACGTCGGACAAGGACATCTTCCTGGCGGTAGGCAATGATGGCCAGTTTCGCCGGCTGTGCGATGTGATCGGCCAGCCGGAACTGGCGGCAGACCCCAGGTTTGCCCGCGCGCCGGACCGATCCGTCAACCGCGAGGAATTGAAGCCCGCGCTCGAAGCCGCTTTCCGCGAATGGGAATGCGACCGGCTGGCCCGTGCGCTGCTGGATGCCGGCGTGCCGGCCGGCCCGGTCAACGACGTTCCGACCGCGATGACCAGCGAGCACACCTTGCACCGAAAGATGCGGGTCGCCGACGGCCAGGGCTATACCGCGCTCGGCATTCAGGCAAAGCTGGGCCGCACCCCCGGCAATGTCCGCCGCCCGCCGCCGCAGTTCGGGCAGGACGGCCGGGACATCCTGGCAGAGGCGGGACTGGGCCCAGACGACATCGCCCGGCTGATCGAGGCGGGCGTGGTGGTGGAGCAGCGGCGGCGCTGAAAACCACCGGGCGGCGGGCCGGGAAGCATCCTAGCCCGCACCTCAACAGAATCTTCACATTTCTGCAAAGCGGCTGTCACATCCCCTGCCTAGGTAGCCTGTCCCATGATGACAGCTACCCACACAATACAGGTTCGCGGCCTGTCCAAGACCTTCGGCAATGGCCATCGTGCGTTGCGTTCGGTCGACCTCGACATCCGCCCGGGAGAGATGGTGGCGCTGATCGGCGCCTCCGGCTCCGGCAAGTCCACGCTGATCCGGCATATCGGCGGCCTGATCGCCGGTGATAGGGGCGAAAGTGGTGGCGAAGTCACCGTCTTTGGCAACCCGGTGCAATCCGGCGGCCGGATCGCCCCCAGCGTGGCGCAGGTGCGCCGGCACCTGGGTGTGATTTTCCAGCAATTCAACCTAGTGCCACGGCTATCCGTTCTGAACAACGTGCTGGCTGGCCGACTCGGCCGCATGTCCCGGACGCGCGGCGCGCTGATGATGTTCAACCGGGATGAAAAGCAACTCGCCATGACCGCGCTGGGCCGCGTCGGCATCGAGGCAACGGCCCGTCAACGCGCAGCCACACTTTCCGGCGGCCAGCAACAACGCGCCGCCATCGCCCGCTGCTTGGTTCAGGAAGCCCGCGCGATCCTGGCGGACGAGCCGATTGCCTCGCTCGACCCCACCTCCGCCCGGCGCGTCATGGAAGTTCTGGCGGAAATCAACCGCGAAGACGGCGCCGCCGTGCTCGTATCGCTGCACCAAGTGGAATACGCCCGGCGCTACTGCCCGCGCACCATTGCCATGCGCGATGGACAAATCGTTTTCGACGGCCGCAGCCGCGAACTGACCGCGCCATTCCTGCGCGAAATCTATGGCGAGGCCAGCGAAGAGCTGATCCTGCCGGATGCCGACGATTTCCGCGATTGTCCGATCGCCGCCGTCGCCTGACCACCGCATACCTTCAACAAATTCAATACGAGGATATCACCGCTATGAATCCGTTGACCCGCCTTGCCGCCGCGGCCTTGCTTGCGGCCGGCCTCATACAGCCGGCCATGGCCGAGCGCGAAAACCCGGCCGAACTCTCGTTCGGCATCATCGCGACCGAGTCAAGTTCGGCGCAGCGCGAAAAATGGGGGCCGTTCCTGGTCGCGCTGGAAAAAGCCGTGGGCCTGCCGGTTAAGCCGTTTTTCGCTTCCGACTATGCGGGCGTGATCGAGGCCATGCGGTTCGATAAGGTGGATATCGCCTGGTACGGCAACAAATCCGCCATGGTCGCGGTTGACCGGGCCGGGGCGGAAATCTTTGCGCAATCCACCGAAGCCAACGGCGAACAGGGCTATTGGTCGGTCATGGTCACGCACAAGGATTCCGGCCTGACCTATGACGACGTCATGAAATGCGACCAGACGCTGAACTTCGGTCTCGGCGATCCGAATTCGACCTCCGGCTTTCTGGTGCCGTCCACCTTTGTGTTCGCAAAGGAAGGCGTGAACCCGAAAGACTGTTTCAAGACGGTGCTGAACGCCAACCACGAGACCAACCTGATCTCGGTCGCGACCAAACGCGTGGATGCCGCGGTGGCATCCTCCACTGGTCTCTATTCCCGCCTGAAAGAGAAAAACCCGCAATTCTTCGAGCAGGTTAAAGAAATCTGGCGTTCGCCGCTGATCGCGTCCGATCCGATGGCATGGCGCCCGGAACTGAATGCGGACCTGAAAGCCAAGGTCATGTCCTTCTTCATGACCTATGGCCGCCACGGCTCCGATGCCGAGGTGAAGGAAGCGCGGGAGGTGCTGGCCGCCATCGACATGGGGCCGTTCGTCCCCTCGTCCAATGCGCAGCTCTGGCCGTTCTATGAGATGGACCTGATCCGCCAGCGCATGTCGTTCGAAGCCGACGAAACCTACTCGGCCGAGCAGAAGGTAGAGAAGATCGCGGAAATCAACGCGAAGCTGGAAGCGGTGCGGGCCGCGGCCGAAGCCCGCCCGCGCAAGTAAGCAAAAACCGAACGAACCGGTTGCCGGGCGGCTCTAGCCGCCCGGTGTTGTTTCAGGTTTAAGGATTTTATCATGACCGCGCCCGCCCGCGATATTCCCATTCCCATGCCGACCCGCAAGGAACGGATTTTTGACTATCTCTGCTGGGGCGGGTTTGCCGTATTGCTGGTCTGGAGCTTTGGCCCGGCCGACATGAACCGGCTGGGCGAGATTTTTACCGGCGGCGGCAACATGGCGATGCTGCTGGGCGATTTTTTCGAACCGAATTTCCGCTATTGGCGGACATACCTGGATCTGATGCTTGAAACGGTACAGATGGCGGTCTGGGGTTCGTTCCTGTCCATACTTCTGGCGGTCCCGTTCGGACTGATGTCCTCCACCAATGTTGCGCCCGCTTGGCTTCCATTCCCGGTGCGCCGCCTGATGGACGCATTGCGCGCAATCAACGAGCTGGTGTTCGCACTGATTTTTGTCGCTGCGGTCGGCCTCGGCCCGCTTGCCGGTGTCATGGCGCTGGCCGTCCACACCACCGGCACGCTCGCCAAACTGTTCTCCGAAGCGGTGGAAGCCATCGACCCGCGGCCGGTGGAGGGCATTCGCGCCACCGGCGCCTCGCGCCTTCAGGAAATCATTTTCGGCGTCATCCCGCAGGTGCTGCCGCTGTGGATTTCCTTTTCCCTCTATCGGTTCGAGGCGAACGTGCGCTCGGCGACGGTGCTGGGGATTGTCGGCGCAGGCGGCATCGGCATGTCGTTGTCGGAAAGCCTGCGCGGCTTCGACTATGGCTCAGGCGCTGCCATTCTGCTGATCATCCTGGCGACCGTTTCCCTGCTGGATGTGTTCGGCAATTTCCTGCGCCGGGTGATTATCGAGGGCGTGCAGCATGGCCGCTTCATCGCCTATTCGGCCTTTCTGGCGGCATTGGTGATCGGCATCGAATTGGTCCTCGCGAACCCGCCCGGCTGACCTGGGCAAAGGGGTTTCCGCGCGGCACAGGCTCTGTCAGATTGACGATATGTTTTCGCCTGTCACTGCCGGAGCAGCGCCGCCATGCCCCATAGCCACGACCACAGCCACGGGCACGACCACAGCCACGATCACGGGCATTCAGAACTTTCGGACCTGGAATTGCGGGTGCGGACGCTGGAATCGCTGATGGTGGAGAAAGGTTATGCCGATCCCGCCGCACTCGACGCGCTGATCGACACCTACGAGACCAAGGTCGGCCCGCGCAACGGCGCCCAGGTGGTCGCAAAAGCCTGGACCGACCCGGCATTCAAGGACTGGCTGCTGCAGGACGCTACGGCCGCCATAGCCTCGCTCGGTTTTACCGGCCGGCAGGGCGAGCACATGGTGGTGGTGGAGAACACGGCCAAGGTGCACAACATGGTCGTCTGCACGCTCTGTTCCTGCTACCCGTGGCCGGTGCTGGGCCTGCCGCCCACTTGGTACAAGGCTGCCCCCTACCGCGCCAGGGCCGTGATGCAACCGCGCGCCGTTCTGGCTGAATTCGGCGTCAGCCTGCCGGCGGAGACCGAGGCGCGGGTCTGGGATTCGACCGCGGAAATCCGCTATTTGGTCCTGCCGCAGCAGCCGGAGGAAGCGCAGGGCCTGGGCGAAACGGAACTGGCAGATTGGGTCACGCGCGATTCGATGATCGGCGTCGGCCTGCCGCGCCGCCCGGCAGCGGAAGGTTGAGACCATGAACGGCGCACACGATTTGGGCGGCATGCATGGCTTCGGCCCAATCAACCCCGATCCTGACGAACCTCTGTTCCATGCGCCGTGGGAACGGCGCTGCTTCGCGCTAACGCTGGCAGCCGGCTTCACCGGCCAGTGGAATATCGACGCCAGCCGCTTTGCCCGCGAGCAGATGCCGCCCGCCGAATACCTGGCCACCGGCTATTACGAACATTGGCTGTTTGGGTTGGAGCAATTGCTGGTCGAGCGCAGCATGGCAACCCCGCGCGAGATCGCAAGCGGCCAGGTGGAATTGGAACCGAAGGCGGAGGCCCGCATACTGAAAGCCGGCGACGTGACCAAGGCTTTGGCCAAGGGCGGGCCAAGCGAACGGCCGGTGGAGGCAAAGCCGCGTTTTCACATCGGCGATCGGGTGCGGACGCGCAACATCAACCCGGCCACCCACACCCGCCTGCCCCGCTATGCCCGCGGCAAGACCGGCACCATTCATCTGGCCCATGGCGCGCATGTGTTCCCGGATACGAATGCCCTGTTCGCTGGCGAGGCGCCGCAGCATCTCTACAACATCCGATTTGACGGAACCGACTTGTGGGGACCGGACGCAGAAGCCGGCACTTGTGCCTATATCGACCTATGGGAATCCTACCTTGAACCAGCCTGAGCCCCTGCCTGGCCAGCCGCTTGGCGAGGATGGCGAACCGGTGTTCGCCGAACCGTGGCAGGCACAGGCCTTTGCCATGGCGGTCCAACTGCACGCCAACGGCCTGTTCACATGGCCGGAATGGGCCGCGGCATTGTCGCAGGAGATCAAGCGCGCCCAGGCCGAAGGCGACCCCGACACGGGCGAAACCTATTACCACCACTGGCTTGCGACCCTGGAACGGCTGGTGGCCGAAAAAGGCGCCGCTTCGCCCCAAGAACTCGTCGAGCGCAAGGCCGCCTGGGATCGCGCTGCCAGGGCCACCCCGCACGGCCAGCCGATTGTGTTGGGTGCGGAGAAGCTGGCCGGCGCTTAACGCCCGGCAAACCGCGGCTCGGTGCTGCCCGCAATTTCCAGGATCAGCTTGCGCTTGACCGCTGCCGCGAAGGTCTGCGGGCTGTCGGCGGTGATGACGAAGGCGCCCGGCCCGCCGATGATCATCTGCTCGAACGCCGCTTCGAGATCGTAGCCGACCGGACGGCCGTTGCAATCTGCCTCGCGGCAGAGGACCGCCAGGCCGTTGATGGTGATGCCGGCGGAAATCGCGGATGCACGCGCCAGATCGACCGGAACGCCGCCCCAACTCGCAGCGCTATCCGCTGAAAAATCAATCACCCGGCGCAACCCATTGATTGCATTCCCGTCCAACAGGTCATGAGCGAAGGCAATGGCGCTGCCGATAGCGTTGTATCCAAACGCCCGCCGCGGCGCCTGACGCAGGGCTCCGGCGAACGCTGCGGCCTCCTCCTCCGAGCCGATCACCATCCAGGGCACCACCACGTCCTGATGGGACTGATCGCCCCATTCCACATAGGTCAGCGCAATTTTCTGGTTCCAGCCGCCGGTGATTGCCTTCAGCACCTCTGGGGCAGTGATTGCCAGAGCATAGCCTTCGCGCTGGAACCGGATTTCCGCCTCGTCAATCGAGCCGGAAGCATCGGCCAACAGCACCAATTCCAGGTCAACCATGGGATCGGCCGCCCGCATCGGGCTAGGCAAGAGGACCAGCAAAGCCAGCATCAACGCAGCCAGACATTTGGACATTGCGCCGGCTCCCTCGGACGTTGCACCGGTGGGACAGTTTGCCTCAGAGGCGGCGGGCCTGCAACGCTTTTAGCGCCTCCGCTGCCGCCCGCTCGCCACTGAGCCATGCGCCGTGCGCGGCGGTGAAGAAGGTGGGGTGTGTGGCCTCGCCAGCGAAAAACAGCCGGTCGTCCACGGGCCGCGCCAGGTCGGCGCGCGCGTCGCCGCCGCCGGGCGTCATGGCGGAGTAGGCGCCCCAGATCCACGGCGCCTGCCCCCAGGCAGAGGCCCGGGCAGCCCGCACGCGGCAGCGCACGGCGCTGCCGAACATCGCGGCGTACTGCTCGATCACAAAGGCAATCTGCGCCTGCTCCCCTTCCGGCTCCAGTTGGCGGACCACGGCGGTTTCCAGAAAGGATTCGGCAACCGGCCGCCCGAACCGCCCAACGGATACTGACAGCACGCCGCTGCGGCCCGACGGCCAATCCGGTTCGACCCGGTCGAAGCGCACCAAAACCTTGTTCGCCCGGCCGAGCGGCAACCGGTCAATCGCGGCCTCGGTCGCAGACGGCAGGGCGGGGATAAAGCAAATGCGCTTCAGTGCCTCGGTCCCGGCGGTGAGGATCACGGCTCTGGCTTCCAGCATACCGGCGGGCGTCAGCAACCGCACCCGAGGGCCGCTGCGGTCCACGGCCAGCACCGGCGCCTGCCTTTGAATGGGCAGGCCCGCGGCGCGGCGGATGATGTGCGTGCCCATGCCGTGCGGCACGGTCCAGTTCCGGTCGGTATCGACATACCGCGTCCAATCCAGCGCCCCCAATTCGGCGCTGCCGACGCTGGTATAGGCACCGCACCACCATTCGAAATGCCGCCGCCACTGCGGATCCTCCGGCAGGACGCCAGCAACGGGCCGGTCTTCGCCGCGTGCAGCGGCGGCTTCGATCGCAGCCTCGCACCGGTCCAGATAGGCATCATGCGCGGCGCGCTCCGCCGCGGTCGCCCAGCGCCCGGCCTCGTCCAGAAACAGGCCGGACCGTCTGGCCTCGCGACCGTATTGCTGCGGATCGCGATCGGCCAGCGGGTTGCGGTCGGCGGAGTGCAGCCAGGTGCAGCCCAAATCCAGCGGATAACCCAGCGAGTGATCCGTCAGCGCCCGCCCGCCAAGCCGCGCCGCGGCCTCCAGCACGACGAAAGAAACCTCTCCGCCCCGCAATGCCCGCGCAGCAGCAATCCCGGCGGCGCCGGCGCCGATGACCGCGATATCGACCGATGAAACCATGAAATTGCAGGCTCCCAACGCGATGGGCTTGAAATGCGCGCGGCGCCTCTAAAGCCTGCAATCTGGCACCGGCGCAAGCCCTAATACGGGGGCCTGCGCCGGTTATCCTATGCCTGCCAACGCAGCACAGGCTTGCGGGCGGCCTGTGTCTCGTCCAGGCGTTTGCGCGGGGCGTAGCGCGGCGCCTGGGTGAAACGCTCGGCATCGCCTGCCTTGGCAGCGCGTGCCAAGTCCAGCAGGGCGTCCGCGAACTCGTCCAGCGCTCCCTTGGTTTCCGTCTCTGTCGGCTCGATCAGCATGGCGCCGTGGACGACCAGCGGGAAATACATGGTCATCGGGTGGAAGCCTTCGTCGATCATCGCCTTGGCGAAGTCGAGCGTGGAAACGCCGGTGCCCTTCAGGAAGCTGTCGTCGAACAGCACCTCGTGCATGCACGGGCCCTCGTCGCCATAGGGCAGCGAGAACTCACCCTTGAGGCGTGCCTTCAGGTAGTTGGCGTTGAGCACCGCGTCTTCCGCCACCTGGCGCAAGCCGTCCGCGCCGTGGCTCATCATATAGGTGAGTGCGCGCACGAACATGCCCATCTGGCCGTGGAAGCCTTTGACCCGGCCGAACGCCTGGGCCGCCTCGCCTTCCACCTGTTCGATCAGGCTGAGCGTGCCATCGGCGTTTTTCTGGATGCGCGGCACGGGCGCATAAGCCGCCAGCGCGTCGGAATACACCACCGGCCCGCTGCCCGGACCGCCGCCGCCGTGCGGCGTGGAAAATGTCTTGTGCAGGTTCAGGTGCATCGCATCGACGCCCAGATCGCCCGGGCGGACCCGGCCGACGATGGCGTTGAAGTTCGCGCCGTCGCAGTAGAAGTAGCCGCCCGCCTCGTGCAAGGCGTCAGCAATCCGGCGGATATCGTACTCGAACACGCCGCAGGTGTTCGGGTTGGTCAGCATGATTGCCGCGACGTCATCGCTCAACATCGCCTCAAAGGCTTTGAGGTCGACCCGGCCGTGCTCGTCCTCGTCGATGGTATCCACCGTAAAGCCAAGCGCCGCTGCGGTAGCCGGGTTCGTACCATGCGCCGAGGCCGGCACCAGCACGCGCCGCCGCTTGCCGGCCTCGCCCTTGTGTTCCAACGCCGCGCGGATCGCCATCATCCCGGTCAGCTCGCCATGGGCGCCGGCGCCGGGCGACAGCGCCACTGCCGGCATGCCGGTCAGCGTCAGGATCCAGTGCGAGAGTTGCTCCATCAGTTCCAGCGCACCCTGGATGGTGGCCTCCGGCTGCATCGGGTGCAAATCGGCAAAGCCCGGCAGCCGCGCCATCCGCTCGTTCAGGCGCGGATTGTGCTTCATCGTGCAGGAGCCGAGCGGGAACAGGCCCGCGTCGATGGCATAGTTTTTCTGCGACAGGCGGGTGTAATGGCGCACGACCTGCGGCTCGCTCAACCCGGGCAGCCCCACGGGCGCGCCGCGGGCAAGGCCGCCCATCCGGTCCGCCACCGCCGGCGGCTCCGGAAAGTCCACGCCGCTGCGGCCGGGCGCATCCTCTTCGAAGATCAGCTTTTCTTCCAGGTGCAGCGCGCGGTTGCCGGTGAAGGTTTCCGTCGCGCCATTCGTGGCATCGTCGTTGGCGGCGGCCGGACGCGTCGCCCGCCCCTGGGTGTTCATCGCGCTCATGCCAGTTCCTCCGCCAGCGCACGGGCCAGCGATTCGATATCCTCGGGATCGACGGTTTCCGTCGCCGCCACCAACAGCACGTTGGCCAGATCGGCTTGGCCTGGATACAGGCGCGAGGCGGGTACGCCGGCCAGAATGCCCTGCTCCGCCAGCGCATCGACCACCGGCGCCGCCGGTTTCGACAGGCGCAGCGCAAACTCGTTGAAGAAGGCCGGGTTCAGCACCTCGACCCCCGGCACCTTGGCCAGACGTTCGGCCGTCTGCACGGCCATCGCATGGTTCCAGGCCGCCAGCCGTTGCAGGCCGGCCTCGCCCAGAAGCGACATGTGAATGGAGAAGGCCAGCGCACAGAGCCCGGAATTGGTGCAGATGTTGCTGGTCGCCTTTTCGCGCCGGATGTGCTGTTCGCGGGTGGAGAGTGTCAGCACGTAGCCGCGCTGGCCATCGCTATCCACGGTCTCGCCGCAGACGCGGCCCGGCATCTGGCGCACCAGCTTCTGCCGCGTGGCGAACAGGCCCAGATAGGGACCGCCGAAGTTCAGGGCGTTGCCAATGCTTTGCCCTTCGCCCGCGACGATATCGGCGCCCATGGCACCCGGCGGGGTCAGCCCGGCCAGCGCCACCGCCTCCGTCGTCACCACCACCAGCAGTGCGCCGGCGTTGTGGCAAGTCTCGGCCAAGGTGGAGAGGTCGGCGATGTGGCCGAACACGTCCGGATACTGCACGACAACGCAGCCGACCGATTCGTCCACTGCAGCAGCCAGGGCCTCAACATCAGCGCCGGCGACATGCGGCGGCGTTTCGGTGATCGGGAAGTCCGTCATCCGGCACAGCGTCTCCGTCACATCGCGATAGTGCGGATGCAGGTTGCCGGACAGCACCGCCTTGTGCCGCCGGGTGACACGGGCGGCCATGGTCACGGCCTCGGCACACGCCGTCGCGCCGTCGTACATGGAGGCGTTGGCCACATCCATGCCAGTCAGCAGCGCCACCTGCGTCTGGAACTCAAACAGCATCTGCAGCGTGCCCTGGGCGATTTCCGGCTGATAGGGCGTGTAGGCGGTCAGGAACTCGCCGCGCTGGATCAGATAATCGACACTGGCCGGCACATGGTGGCGATAGGCACCGGCGCCGAGGAAGCACGGCCCCTCGCCCGCCGCATGATTCTGCATCGCCAGGCGGGACATGTGCCGCTCCACCGCCATCTCGCTGGCGTGGTGCGGCAGGTCGACCGGGCCGTCGAGCCGGGCCTGTTCCGGCACATCGCGGAACAACTCGTCAATGCTGGCGGCGCCAATGGTGGCCAGCATCGCCTCCCGGTCCTGTGGGGTCAGGGGAAGATAGCGCATGGGCTTACTCGTCCAGTCCGGCGATGTAGTCCTCATAGGATGTTTCATCCATCAGGCTCTCGGCTTCTGCGGCATCGGTCAGCTTGATCTTGAACAGCCAGCCCTTGCCGAGCGCGTCGCGGTTGACGGTCTCCGGATCTTCCTCGACCGCGGAATTGACCGCCACCACCTCGCCCGAAACCGGCGCGTAGATGTCGCTTGCGGCCTTCACCGATTCGACCACGGCGATCTCATCCTTGGCGGAGACAACACGGCCGATTTCCGGCAGTTCGACAAAGACGACATCGCCCAGCTGTTCCTGGGCATAGTCGGAAATGCCGCAAACGGCGGTATCGCCTTCAACGCGAACCCATTCGTGGTCTTCGGTGTAACGTTCGTTGGCCATGGCTTCTGGTCTCCTCGGGAATTTCTGTGGTCGGGACGGCCGGGCCTACTGGCCGCGGTAATAGCGATGCGGGACGAACGGCATTTTCACCACCTCTGCCGGATGCTGTTTGCCGCGCACCTCCAGCAGAAGGGGAGAGCCGGTCTTGGCATAGGCCGGCGGCACATAGCCCATGGCGACAGGGCCTTCGGCACTGGGGCCGAAACCGCCTGACGTCACAACTCCGATACGGTCGCCATCGGGCGAGAGGATCACCGCGCCTTCCCGGGCAATCGCCCGGCCTGCCGGCCGAATGCCGACCCGGCGGCGGCTGACGCCATCGGCGATCTCGCGCGCGATGCGGGCGGCGCCGGGGTAACCGGCGTCCGCCGTGCGCCGCGGCTTCGGAATGATCCAGATCAGCCCCGCCTCGATGGGGGAGGTCGTCGTGTCGATATCGTGGCCGTAGAGGCACAAGCCCGCTTCCAGCCGCAGCGAATCCCGTGCGCCCAGGCCGATCGGCTCCACCGCATCGAACGCCAGCAGGCGTTCCGCCAGCACCTCGATATCGGCATTGGCGCAGGACAGTTCGTAGCCGTCCTCGCCGGTATAGCCGGAGCGGGTGATGAGCGTGTCGACGCCGCCGATGGAGGCGTTTGCGCTCTGCATGAAATCCAGCCGCTCGGCCCCAGGCGCGAGTTCGCCCAACACCGCCGCCGCTTTCGGCCCCTGCAGCGCGACCAGAGCCAAGTCCGGCCTGGGCGTGAAGCTGAGGCCAGCCGGCAGATGCGCCGCGATGTGCGCGAAGTCTTCGGTCTTGCAGGCGGCGTTGAGCACCAGATGAAACGCGTTGTCCGCCAGCCGTAACACCATCAGATCATCGATGATGCCGCCGTCTGCGTTCAGCAGCACGGAATACCGCATCCGGCCAACCTGCAACCCGGCAATGTCGCCAGGGCAGAGCGTCTCCAAAAATTCGGGTGCGCCCGGCCCGGACAAGCTCGCCTGGCCCATATGCGAAACATCGAACAGGCCTGCCTGTTCGCGCGTGTGCTTGTGTTCGCCCAGAATGCCCAGCTTGTATTGCACCGGCATGGAATAGCCGGCGAACGGCACCATCTTGCCGCCAAGCCGTGCGTGCAGTGCGGCAAGCGGAGTTTCCGCCAGGGGAGTGCTCGGGTCGTGGTCTGCCATGGTCAGGGCCTCCGGATTCGGGTCTGTGGCGTCCGGACCAAATGACCCGGACCCACCCCGCTCTGTCCCGGGCGCCTGAAAGATTCACGCCCGGCGGTTCCAAAGACGGCCTGCCTGCGCTTACTTCGTCGGCGGAGTTAGCTTGCACGCAAGCCAGCCCACTTTCCAGAGTTGCCTTACCCTGCGGTCCGCGGTGCCTGAGAGTTTCCGGGGCCGGTTGCTCCTTCGGCGCCGCCCTCTGCCTCACGGCATGGGCGGACTCTCCCGCAGGGATCGATGGCTATGTCCCCATCAAGATACGGGCCGAATCGCTGCGGTCAACCAAAAGCGTGCTTGGCAGGCCGCCGCCTGTGCCTTAAATGCCGCGGCAAGATGCCTTTCCGCCCGCACATCATGCACAGGCCCGCCCATGTCCGACTACGCTGCGCCCCTCGCCGATATTCGCTTCACGCTCAGCCAGATCGCCGGGCTGGAAAATGTGCTGGCGCTCGACGGTTTTGAGGACATCACGCCCGACCTGGTCGATGCGGTTTTGGACGAGGCCGGCAAGTTCGCCGGCGGCGTGCTGGCGCCGCTCTCGCGCATCGGCGACCAACAGGGCGCACGGCTCGAAAACGGCGTCGTGCGCATGCCGGATGGCTTTCCGGAGGCGTACAAGGCCTATGTCGATGGCGGCTGGAACGGCCCGCCCTTCTCGCCGGAATACGGCGGCCAGGGCCTGCCCTGGCTGGTCACCACCGCGCTGAACGAGATTTGGGGTTCGGCCAATCTCGGCTTCTCGCTGGGGCCGCTGCTGACGCAGGGCGCGGTCGAACTGCTGGAGGTCCACGGTTCGCCGGAACAGAAGGCGACGTATCTGGAGGCCATGGTCACCGGCCGCTGGACCGGCACCATGAACCTGACCGAGCCGCAGGCGGGCTCCGACGTCGGCGCGCTGCGCACCAAGGCCGTCGCGGACGTCGGCCATTACCGCATCAGCGGTCAGAAGATTTACATCTCCTACGGCGATCACGAGATGGCGGAAAACATCGTCCACCTCGTACTGGCCCGCACCGAAGGCGCGCCGGCCGGTATCAAGGGCATAAGCCTGTTCATCGTGCCGAAATTCCTGGTGAACGCAGACGGCAGCCTTGGCGCGCGCAACGACCTGCGCGCCGGCTCGCTGGAACACAAGATGGGCATCCACGCCTCCCCCACCGCTGTCATGCTCTATGGCGAGAACGAGGGCGCGGTCGGCTATCTGGTGGGCGAGGAATGCCGCGGCATCGAATACATGTTCACGATGATGAACAACGCCCGGCTCGGCGTCGGCCTCCAGGGCCTTTCGGTGGCGGAACGCGCCTACCAGCAGGCCGTCGCCTTCGCCAAGGAGCGGGTGCAGATGCGCGATGCGGTCAATGGCGGCCGCGACCCGGTCACCATCATCCACCACCCGGACGTGCGCCGCATGCTGCTGCGCATGCGGGCCCAGGTGGAGGCGATGCGCTGCCTGGCCTATGAGGCCGCGGCCGGCCTCGACCTCGCCAAGCATCTGGCCGACCCGGAGGCGCGCAAGTTGGCGCAACGCCGGGTCGACCTGCTGATCCCCATGGTCAAGGCGTGGAGCACCGACCTGGGCCAGGAGGTCGCCTCCACCAACGTGCAAGTGCACGGCGGCATGGGCTATATTGAGGAAACAGGTGCCGCCCAGCATTACCGCGACGTGCGCATCTCGGCGATCTATGAAGGCACCAACGGCATCCAAGCCATCGACCTGGCGGGCCGCAAGCTGGGGCGGGACGGCGGAGAGGCCATGGCAGCGCTCACCGCGGAGATCGCTGCGACCTTGGACGCGCTGCGACATCACGACAACGCAGATCTGGCCGCCCTGATCGAACCGCTGGCCGAAGGCCTGGCTAGCCTGGAACGCTGCACACAGTGGATGGTTGCGCATATGGGCCAGCAGCCGGGCGAGGCGCTCGCCGGCGCCACGTCCTATTTGAAACTGGCGGGCTATGTCATCGGCGGCTGGCTGATGGCGCGGTCTGCGCTGGCAACCGCCGGCCGGGACGATCCGTTTGCCGTGCAGAAACGCCAGGTCGCCCGCTTTTTTGCCGAACAGCTCATCCCGGAAGGCGTGGCGATGGAACGGCCGATCACCACGGGCGGCGCGCTGGTGGCGGCCATCGGCGCCGACGCATTCTGAAACGCATTCTGACGATGATGGCCGGTTGAAACAGGGGCGCTTCACCCCCAATTTATTATGTATGAGCATGCCCGCTTGCCCACACATCGGCAGTTTTGCGGGCCGCAGATAGCCGGAATTACTAAAGTCCGGCAGGTAACAGCGTGGACAAAAAGTACAATCACGCAAATTTCTAAAAGTTTTCTCTTGCGCCGCTCGCCTCTATCCGTCATAAGGCGCGCCTTTCCCACCCCCCAATACCGGTTTTACGGGAGATTTGCGATGGATCGTAATCGCACTTTCGCAGAGCTGGCTGTTGCAGCGGGGTACGAGTTGTCGAATGACCTCTCGTCCGCCTATCAGCCTGAAGAGCACGAAGCCGTTCGGGTTGTCGATCCGCATTGCGCGGATCGCAACGAGGCGGGCGTTACCAATATCACCGGCGCGGCGGCGTACGTCGCGCCTGTCGAGGACGACCGTCTCGACTTTTTTGTCAAGAAGGACGGCCTCGAATACGCAGGAACCCACCTGCTGATCGATCTGTCAGGCGCCAGCCGGCTGGATGATCTGGAGGCGGTGGAGGCAGCGTTGCGCGAATCGGCCACAGTGGCCGGCGCGACGATCCTCAACGTCGACCTGCACCATTTCCAGCCGAACGGCGGGATTTCGGGCGTCGTCGTGCTGTCGGAAAGCCACATCAGCATCCACACTTGGCCCGAGCGGGACTTTGCGGCCTTGGATATTTTCATGTGCGGCGACTGCAACCCGTACAAGGCAATTCCGGTGCTGAAAAAGGCCTTCTCGCCATCTGCGGTGCACCTGACCGAGCACCGCCGCGGCCTGCAGTTGGACGGTGCGGAAAATTGACTGAGGTTTGGTTCGACGAGGTGCTGCACGACGGTGTCGGGCAGCGCCTCAAAGTTGACGAGGTGCTGTTCGAAGGTAAGACCGAATTCCAGGACATTCAGATTTTGCGGAACAGAAGGTTCGGCAAGATCATGACCCTGGACGGCGTCGTGCAAACCACGGAGGGCGATGAGTTCGTCTATCACGAGATGTTTGCCCATGTGCCACTGCTGGCGCATGGCAATGTCAAGCGCGTGCTCATCGTCGGCGGCGGCGATGGCGGCCTGCTCGAAGAAGTGCTGAAGCACGGCGTAGAGCATGTGACGGAGGTCGAGCTGGATGGCGGCGTCGTCGAGATCTCGCGCAAGTATCTCGCCAGCATTTGCGGCAATGCCTACGATGACCCGCGCACAGAACTGATCATCGGCGACGGCGCGAAATTCGTGGCCGAGACCGATCAGCGCTACGATGCGGTTTTGGTGGACTCCACCGACCCTATCGGCCCCGGCGCAGTTCTGTTCACGCGGGAATTTTACGCCAATTGCAAGCGCTGCCTGAACCCGGGCGGCGTGCTGGTCACGCAAAACGGCGTGCCGTTCGTCCAGGGTGACGAATTGAAAAGCTCGGTCGGGCATTTCCGCGCCTTGTTTGCCGATGGCAGCGCCTACGTCATCTCGTGTCCAACCTATGCGCTGGGCTTTATGGCGCTGGGCTGGGCGAGCGATGATGAGAACTTGCGGCGGCAGAGCCTGGAAACCATCCAGGCCCGGTTCGACGCGCTCGGCATCGACACGCAATATTACAATCCGGCAATCCATGTCGCCGCGTTTGCGCTGCCGAATTTCATGCTGAAGCTGATCGGCAACGCCTGACAGCTTCAAAACGGGGCCGGATCGCCGGCCCGTTCCATCGATCATTTCGGTATTTTGGGGTTAGGTTGTCGCCGGTGTTTCTGCACCGGCGGTTTTTTTTTGCCGGTTCCTCGCCCTACTCCGCCGCAGCCACAAGCGGACGGTCCACCGGCTTCTCGCTGATCGGCAAGTGAATCAGGGCGGCAAAGATGCCGAGGGCCGCGCCGATCCACCAGACGACGTTGTAGGAGCCGGTCTGGTCGAACAGCAGCCCGCCCAGATAGACCCCCAGAAACGACCCGACCTGGTGGCCGAAAAAGACGAAGCCGAACAGCATGGTCATGTACTGGGTGCCGAACATGATGGCGACCAGCCCGCTGGTCAGCGGCACAGTGGATAGCCAGAACAGGCCCATGCCGGCGGCGAACAGATAGATGGTCAGCTGCGTCGGCGGCGCCAGCAGCATCGCTGCAATGAACACGGCCCGGCTCAGATACATCAGCGACAGCAGCTTGGTCTTGCTGAATTTCCCGCCCAGTATGCCGGAGGCGTAGGCCGCGAACACGTTGACGACGCCGATCAGCATCAGCGCCACCGCCCCGGTTTCGGGCGGCAGGCCAAGGTCGGTAACATAGGCCGGCAGATGCGTGCCAATGAAGGAGACGTGAAAGCCGCAAACGAAAAAGCCGGAAACCAGCAGCAGGTAGGACCGGTGGCGGAAGGCCTCGCGCAGGGCTGCGCCAATGGTCATGTTCGCAACCGCCCCGGCCGTCGGCCCGACAGGCTTGCCACTCAACGGAAACGCCAGCGGCACCATGATCAGGGCCAGGCACGCCATGGCCAGAAAGCCCATGGACCAGCCAAACGCCTCCAAAAACACCTGCCCGATCGGCAGGATGACCAGCATGCCAGCGGACGAGCCCATGGTGACAATGCCGAACGCCCAGGATCGTTTTTCCTCCGGCACCATCCGCCCGACGGAGCCGAGCGCAATGCCCATCCCCGCCGCGGCCTGGGCGCTGCCGACCATCAGGCCGGCGGTGACCGTGAATGTCAGCGGGTCGGTGCTGAACGCCATCAGCGCCAACCCGGCGGTATAGAGCAGCCCGCCAAATGCCAGCACCTTGCCGGCGCCATACTTGTCGGCAAAGCCGCCGAACACCGGCGAGAAGGCACCCCACAGCAATTGCTGGATCGCCAGCGCCAGCGCAAATTCCGTCCGCCCCCAGCCGACCTCGGTCAGCATCGGGACCTGATAGAGCGGGATGGATGCGCGCAAACCCATGGACAGCAGCGCGATGATGGCGGCGGCGGCAACCACCAGCAGAATGGGCCGCCCGTTCGTGGTCAAAGTGGGCACGGTATTTCTCGCCTGAATCCTTCGGCTCAGAAGCCGCACAACGCCCGCACGGTCTGGCCCATCCACAGCAGGTTTTCCATCACCCGGCCATAGAAAGGCGCAGCCAGCAATACCAGACCGCCCAACGCCACCGGCAACAGCCAATGCGCGGGAAACCGCGACCGGCGGGGTTGGTTGGGGTGGGGCGTGTTGCTTCCGATCATCGGCGTTATCTACGCCCTTGTCTGGAACCGTTCAATTGCCGTGCCTGCCGCGCCTGGAGAACACCACCTGTGCATAGGAACAGGGGAATGCCTCCGGCGCGGAGGGCGAACCGGCCGGGTGCTCAGGTGACGCCGGCCTTGCCGACCGACAGGCCGCCGCAAATGTACAGCACCTGACCGGTCACGAACCCGGAACGGTCGTCCAGGAAGAAGCTGACGCCATTGGCGATATCCTCCGGCTGGCCAAACCGGCCGACCGGGACGCTGCGCTGGTAGGCCTCCCACTGGGCGGTGTCGCCCTGGGCGGCACGCAACATGTCGGTCTCGATCGGGCCGGGGCCGATGGCGTTGACGGTGATGCCGTGCGGCGCCAACTCACCCGCCCAGGTGCGGGTCAGGCCGACCACGGCCGCCTTGCTGGCGGAATAGACCGTCAGGTTGGCATAGCCGAGCGCCGCCCGGCTCGCGATGTTGACGACACGGCCGAAGCCTACAGCCTTCATTGTCGGCGCAAGCGCCTTCATCACCTCGATATACGAGCGGACGTTGACCGCCATGACACGCTCGAAATCCTCCGCCGTCACATCCTCCACCTTGCCGGTCGCGACCACGCCGGCGCAGTTGACGACGCGGGTAATCCGCCGCCCATCCATCGCCCAGGCCATGGCCTGCGCCGTGTCGGTGGAACTGGAAAGGTCGGTCTTGCGAAATTCGCCGAGGCCGGGGTCTTCCGGGTCCAGCAAGTCCAACATCAGAATGTTCTGCCCGTCCGCCTTCAGGCGGGTGGCTATGGCACGGCCGATATTGCGCGCGGCTCCGGTAACCAGGGTGTAGTCGGTCATGGCGGGGTTTCCTCTTAGGATGGTTGGTTGCAGCCGATGCTAACCTGCGCCGCGCCCAGGGCAACCAAATCCTTTGCCGGGCCTCGACCACTCCCCCCTTCAACGGATCAGCATAACCGGGATCAGGCAGGAGCGGATCATCTCGGTTGTGGTGGAGCCGATAATCATGCTGCGGATCCGGGAGTGGCCGTAGGCCCCCATCACCAGCAGGTCGATTCCATCCGCCTCCACCCGTCTGGCGATCGCAGCACCGGCAGCGCCCGGCTCGATATCCGCTTGAACCTCATAGCCGGCGGCCTGCAACAGCGCCCCGGCATCGTCCAGCTTCTTCCGTGCCTCCGGCGTATCGGCCCCGGCCATCAACAGCCGGCATTCGAGGCCGGCAAACAGCCAGCTGCGGGCAATGTGATCGACCGCTTTCATGGCGCTGGTGCCGCCATCGAACGCAATCATGAAACGTTTGATCGGCTTGAACGAGCGGGAGGCTACCAGGATCGGCTTGTGGATCGCACGAACCACCCGCTCCAGGTTGGAGCCCAGATGCAGCTTGGCGAAATCCGCCGCTTCTCCGCGCTTGCCGATGACGAGCAGGTCGGCATCCTTTTCCAGTTCGTGCGCCGTCTCGACCACGTCGCCATTGCGCAGCGTGGTGGTAATGGCCGTGACACCCTGCTCTTCAAGCCGCGCCTGCGCCTCCTCCAGCAGCACGCGGCCGCGCCGCTGGCTCAACTTGGCCTTTTGTGCATCGAGTTCCGCCAGTTCCTCCAGCAGCGCGGTGCGGGCGCCCAGGCCGATGCTGCCGCTCAGGTTCGCCGGAGCGCTAGCGGTATCCCGCCGGCCGACAGCGTGAACGATTTGCACCGAAGCCTGCATCCGGCCAGCGGCCCAGGCGGAATGATCGCAGACGCTCTGCGAGTAGATCGATCCGTCGATCAGCGCGATAAGATTGGTCAAACCGCTCTTCCTTAATGGCCCATCAGCCGTTCAAGCGCGTCGGGTTCGTCATGGATTGCCAGCTTATCCACCAGCGTCTCGCTGGCGCGGTTCAGGCCGACAATCTCCACGTCGGCGCCTTCCCGGCGGAATTTCAACACAACCATGTCCAGCGCGGCAACACTGGAAATATCCCAGATATGCGCTCGGCTGACATCGATGACGACTTTCTCCAGCGCCTCCCGGAAGTCGAACGCTTGGTTGAACCGTTCGACGGAGGCAAAGAACAATTGGCCTTCGACCAGATAGCGCCGCGTGCGGCCGTCTTCCGACACTGTGGAGGTCACACGGAAAATCTGGGCGATCTTCCAGGCGAAGAACAGGCCGGACAGCAGAACGCCGATGGCGACACCGATGGCCAGATTGTGGGTTGCGACCACGCCGATGACGGTGGCCAGCATCACCACCGTGGAACTGCGCGGATGGGTGCGCATGTTCGTGATCGACGACCAGCTGAACGTACCGATGGACACCATGATCATGATCGCCACCAGCGCGGCCATGGGGATGGTCTTGACCCACTCGCCCAGCACAACGATCAGGAACAGCAGAACCACGCCGGCGCTAAAGCTCGAAAGCCGCCCCCGGCCGCCGGATTTTATGTTGATGATCGACTGGCCGATCATGGCACAGCCAGCCATGCCGCCGATGAAGCCGGTGGCGGTATTGGCAATGCCCTGGCCGACGCATTCGCGGTTCTTGTTGCTGGGCGTGTCGGTCAGGTCATCGACGATGGCAGCCGTCATCAGCGACTCGAGCAGGCCCACGGCGGCAACCGCCGCCGAATAGGGCAGGATGATCAGAAAGGTTTCCAGCGTCAGCGGAATATCGGGCAGCAGAAACACCGGCAGGGTGGACGGCAGTTCGCCCATATCGCCGACCGTGCGCAGGTCGAGGCCCAGCAGCATCGCCGCGCCGGTCAGGGCGACGATGCAGACCAGCGGCGCCGGGATGGATTTGGTCACCAGCGGCAACAGGTAGATAATGCCGAGGCCGGCCGCCACCATCACATAGGTTAGCCAGGGAACGCCGACCAGTTCCGGGATCTGGGCCATGAAGATCAGGATCGCCAGGGCATTCACAAAGCCGGTCATGACCGACCGCGAGACGAAGCGCATCAGACTGCCAAGGCGGAGCGCACCGGCCCCGATCTGCAACAGGCCGGCCAGCACGGTTGCGGCCAGCAGGTATTCCAGGCCGTGATCGCGCACCAGCGTAATCATCAATACGGCCGTGGCCGCGGTGGCAGCCGAAATCATGCCCGGCCGGCCGCCGACAATGGCGGTAATGACCGCGATCGAGAAAGAGGCGTAGAGGCCAACTTTCGGGTCGACGCCGGCAATGATCGAAAAAGCGATCGCCTCCGGAATCAGCGCCAACGCTACCACAATGCCCGCCAAAACATCGCCTTTGATATTGCCGAGCCAATCCCGCCTCAGCGTGAACAACAAATCGGTTTTCAAAAAACGCTCTCCAACTCAACAGATGTTATGGGCGGCCCGGACCCGGTCAATCTGCAAACAACTGCGATGCAACATCAGCCCAGACAAGCCTGGGTCGTAGCAATTACCCTCAATTTATTGCAGAAAACCCTTGCGGCACAATCTCACGCCGCAGGCGCATGGTGCAACGCAACATAATGGCTCAGCCGCGAAGTCCGCATTTCCCATGCTGGCAAACCCGCACCGGGCGCACCGTAGCTTGCTACAAACCGCCGGTGCGATGCTAAGCTCTATCCGGTACAGAGCCGCGCGTCACCCTGACCATTTCGGGAGCCAATTGCCATGCCCGCCAGCCCGCCGATTTTTCTGCGCCTGAACGCAGCCGACAATGTCGTCGTCGCCCGCACGGACATCCTGCCGAACACGCCGGTGGAAGGCGTCACCACGAGGGACAGCGTGCCCGCCGGCCACAAAATTGCGACGGTGGCGATTGCCGACGGCCAGCCGGTGCGCAAGTACAACCAGATTATCGGTTTCGCCAGCCAGCCCATCCAGCCGGGGGAGCATGTGCATGTGCACAACTGCGCCATGGCCGATTTCGACCGCGACTATGCCATCGGCCAGGATGCGCGCGAGGTCAACTTCCTGGCCCCGCACGAACGGGCCACCTTTCAGGGCTACCGGCGGGCGGGCGGCAAGGTCGGCACCCGCAACTATCTGGGCGTGCTGACCAGCGTGAACTGTTCGGCCAGTGCTGCCCGTTTCATCGCCCAGGCGGTGCAAACGCCGGAATTCCGGGAGCGTTTTCCGAACATAGACGGGGTGGTGGCGCTCACCCACTCCACCGGTTGCGGCATGGCCGGCGCGGGCGAGGGCTACGACAACCTGCAACGCGTGCTCTGGGGCCATGCCCGCCACCCGAATTTCGGCGGCGTATTGATGGTGGGCCTGGGTTGCGAGGTGAACCAGATCGACTTCCTGCTGGAAGCCTATGGCATCGAGCGCGGCCCGCATTTCCAGACCATGAACATCCAGAACGCGGGCGGCACCCGCAAGACGGTGGAATGGGGCGTATCGGTCCTGAACGAAATGGCCGTAGAGGCCAACAAGGCAGAGCGCGAAACCGTGGATGCCTCGCACCTTTCCGTCGCCCTGCAATGCGGCGGCTCGGATGGCTATTCCGGCATCACCGCCAACCCGGCCCTGGGCGCGGCCACCGACATTCTGGTGCGCCACGGCGGCCAGGGCATTCTGGCTGAGACGCCGGAAATCTATGGCGCCGAGCACCTGCTGACCCGCCGCGCCGTCTCGGAGGAGGTCGCGAACAGGTTGATAGAGCGCATCCGCTGGTGGGAGGATTATTGCGAGCGCAACGGCGGCGAGATGAACAACAACCCCTCGCCCGGCAACAAGGCCGGCGGACTGACGACCATATTGGAAAAATCGCTGGGCGCAGCCGCCAAGGGCGGAACCACCAACCTGACCGGCGTCTACAAATACGGCGAGCCGGCGACCGCCAAGGGCTTCGTGTTCATGGATTCGCCGGGGTACGACCCGGCCTCCATCACCGGCCAGGTGGCGAGCGGCGCCAACCTCGTCACGTTCACCACCGGCCGCGGCAGCGTGTTCGGTTACAAGCCCGTGCCAAGCATGAAACTCGCCACCAATACGGCCATGTACCGGCATATAGAGGAGGACATGGATATCAATTGCGGCACCATCGCCGATGGCGAAAAGTCGGTGCAGGACGTGGGCGAGGAGATCTTCGAAACCTGGATGCGCGTCGCCTCCGGCGAAAAGACCAAGAGCGAGGCCCAGGGCTTCGGCGACGCGGAGTTCATCCCCTGGCAGATCGGCGCGACGATGTAACGACCCGGCCGCGGACCGCAGCCAACAATCGCCCCTCGCCAGCGCGGCCGGCGCTGTTATACTCCGCCGCCGAAAACTGGCCGCGTGGTGGAATGGTAGACACAGCAGACTTAAAATCTGCTTCGCCTTGTGCGAGTACCGGTTCGAGTCCGGTCGCGGCTACCAGAGCCTTTATTCCTGCGCCGCCAACTCCTCCGGCCGTAATTGCAGACTGACATAGACGCGGAAATCACCCGCCGACTGGCCTTCCGCTAGCGGGAAGTCCAGATACAGCACCTCCTCGAAACCGGCCTGGCGCGCCGTACCGTCGAACGTTGCCGCCAAAGGGTAAACGCGGCGGTTCAGGATGTTGCGCTCCGCATCGGTCACGGCAACGATATAGGCGAAGCGCATTTCCGGTGACGCTGCCGCGGGCCCGCGTTCGGCAACGATGCGGGTGCCGAGCGTCATCTCGATATGCCGCGGCTCCGGTTGCAGCACGCACCCCGCGCTGACATCGACGATTTCGGCGCTGAGTTCCACATTGGTGGGATCGTGCGGCGCACCTTCGCGGTAACGGGTAAAAGCCGCGCCATCGCGCAGCATGCCATAGGTCGGGCAGGCCACCGCCTGCGGCTCCGGCCCGCTGACGAGGCTGCAACCGCCGGCGGCGAGTGCAGCAGTAGCGCTGACGGCGAGAAGGATGGCGCGCAGGGGTGTGCGGGATTGGGGCATTGGCCTCTCACTGGGTCGGCATGCTAGATGGGGGCGTTAGTTCAGTGGCCTCAGCATAGGCGACATGGCGCCCGCGGCAAGCAATCCGCGCCAGCCGCCGCCCAACAGACGAGCCGGACCATGACAAAACCCGCCCTCACCCTGCTTCTTGCCGCCCCTCGCGGCTTCTGCGCCGGCGTGGAACGCGCGATCCTCATCGTCGAGCGTGCGCTGGAAAAATGGGGACCGCCGGTCTATGTGCGCCACGAGATCGTGCATAATCGCTATGTCGTCGAATCGCTGCGGGCCAAGGGCGCCATATTCGTCGATGAGTTGGCGGAGGTGCCGGACGATGCGCCGGTCATCTTCTCCGCCCACGGGGTGCCGAAGGCCGTGCCGGCGGAGGCGGAACGTCGCAAGCTGGTCTATGTCGATGCGACCTGTCCGCTGGTCAGCAAGGTGCACCGCGAGGCGGAACGGCATTTCAATCGCGAGGGCCGCCACCTGCTGCTGATCGGCCACACCGGGCACCCGGAGGTCATCGGCACCATGGGCCAAGTGCCCGCGGGTGCCGTCACCGTGGTGGAAACGGTGGAGGATGCGGAGCGGGTGCAACCGCCAGCTGGAAACGGCCTGGCGTATGTGACCCAGACGACCCTTTCCATCGACGACACCGCGGCGATCATTGACGCGCTGCGCCGACGCTTTCCGGATATTCACGGGCCGAAGCAGGAGGATATCTGCTACGCCACCACCAACCGGCAGCAGGCAGTCAAGGCGGCGGCGGCACGGGCGGATGCGCTGCTGGTAATCGGCTCGCCCAACTCCTCCAACTCCAACCGCTTGGTGGAAGTGGCGCGCCAAGCTGGCTGCCAGCGGGCGCTTCTGGTCGACCGTGCCGATGACATCGATTGGGCCTGGCTGGAGGGTGTGACCGTTCTCGCCCTCTCTGCCGGCGCATCCGCGCCGGAAAACCTGGTGCAGGAGGTCACGGCAGCCTTGGAATCGCGGTTCTCCCTGACGGTCGAGCCGGTGGAAACCGCCGTCGAGGACATTGAGTTCAAGCTGCCGCGCGCACTGATTGCGTGAAGGGACGACGCCCGGCTTGACTTCGGGCGATCCCTGGGGCGATTTGGCGGTATCGCAATGAACCGAACGCAATTTCACGGTGTCCCCCTTGGCGGTTTACACGCCTGTCGAACAAGATGACCTGCTGCAATTCCTCGCCGGCTATGACCTGGGCGAGGTGATTGCGTTTAAAGGCATTGCCGAAGGGGTCGAAAACTCGAACTTCTTTCTGGAGACCGAGCGGGGGCGATACATCCTGACGCTCTACGAAAAACGGGTCGATCCGCATGATCTGCCCTTTTTCATCGGGCTGATGGATCATCTGGCCGAAGCTGGCCTGCCCTGTCCGACGCCCGTGCACAACTCCGACGGCGAGGCGCTCGGCCGGCTGAATGGGCGGCCGGCCGCCATTATCTCGTTTCTGCAGGGCATGTCGCCGCAACGGCCGCGCGTCGCGCATTGTGCCGAATTGGGCCGCGCGCTCGCCCGTTTTCACATGGCTGGCGCCGACTTCAAGATCAAACGGCCCAACGACCTGTCGGTCGAAGGCTGGCGCTGGCTGCTGGATGCCACCACCGCCCGCGCGGACGAGGTAAAGGCGGGGTTGGGCGACGACCTGGAAGAAGAGTATGCGGAGCTTGCCGCCCATTGGCCGCATGACCTGCCGCAAGGCGTGATCCATGCCGACCTGTTCCCCGACAACGTGTTTTTCATCGGCGACACGCTGTCCGGGCTGATCGACTTCTATTTCGCCTGCAACGACGCCTTCGCCTATGACATTGTCATCTGTCTGAACGCTTGGTGTTTCGAGCGCGACAACAGCCTGAACATTACCAAGGCACGGGCGCTGCTGAGCGCCTATGAGAGCGTGCGCCCGTTGACGGCGGCGGAACGCGCGGCCCTGCCTCTGCTGGCCCGCGGCGCCTGCCTGCGCTTTCTGCTGACCCGCCTCTATGATTGGCTGAACCACCCGGAAGGCGCGTTGGTGACGCCGAAAGACCCGCTGGAATATTGGCAGCGGCTACGCTTCCACCGCGGCATTGCCGGACCGGGCGCCTATGGCCTTGACTGAGGACAATGGCGGCTCGTCCGTGGTGGAGGTTTTTACGGATGGCGCCTGCTCCGGCAATCCGGGCCCGGGCGGCTGGGGTGCGCTGCTGCGCTATCGCGGCCACGAAAAGGAACTGGCCGGCGGCGAGCCGGACACCACCAACAACCGCATGGAATTGATGGGCGTCATCGCCGCGCTGGAGGCGCTGAAACGGCCAAGCCGGGTCCATATCGTCACCGACAGCGCCTATGTGAAAAACGGCATCACCCAATGGCTGCCGCGCTGGAAGGCGAACGGCTGGCGCACGGCCGGCAAAAAGCCGGTCAAGAATCAGGATCTATGGGAACGCCTGGACCGCGCCTGTGCCACCCACCGAATCGAGTGGGAATGGGTCAAGGGCCACGCCGGCCATGACGAGAACGAGCGGGTGGACGAACTGGCCCGCAGCCAGATCCGGAGATAGCAGCCGGACTCGGAGCCAGACCGCTGACAGTTGCATTAATCGCCCTGGCGCGCCTTGATCTCGGCGATCTTCGCGTCGATTTCCGCATCGCTCAGATAGCCCAGGTTGATGAGGTTGGTGCGCATGGCGACCAGCCAGCGGTCATAATAGTGGATCGTGTCGTAGATCGGCTCGTCCAACTCCTCCTGCGCGCGGCGGGAGGTATCGGAGGTCAGCCGGTCATCGACGCGGCGCAGCAGCATGCTCATGGCATCGATGCGCTTGTCCTTGATGCTGGCATCATAGTCCTCAGCGACGACCGGTCCAGCATCGGGCAGGCCGCCCAGATCGGAAACCGCACGCTTCACCGGACGGGACCGGTCGGGCGAAAGCGGCTGGCGGGGAGTGTTGTCATGCTCTGTCATGACCGCAAGTTTAAGCAGAGCGGCGCACGGGATGGAAGCGCTGAATGCACCGCAGCGGCCCATGCGCCCGATTGCCTTGCCATTGGGTGAGATCGGGCGTTGACGGGCGGCCCGCAACAGGCTGCACTTGGCCCTGACCCTGAATCCGCCGCCTACGAAGGATAGCGCCATGCCCGCCAACGATCTCGTCCAGCTTTCCGCCCTCGAACTTCGCCGGCGCATCGGCAGCAAGGAAGTTTCGCCGGTGGAGGTGTTGGACGCCTTTATCGGCCGGATCGAGGCGCTGAACCCCGGCGTCAACTGCATCTGCGCGACCGATTTCGATCGCGCGCGCGCCCAGGCGAAGCGGGACGAGGCGGCCGTGATGGCCGGCGAGGAGTTGGGCCTGCTGCACGGCCTGCCCTGCGGCGTCAAGGATCTGAACGCCACCGCCGGTTTGCTGACCACATCCGGCTCGCCGCTGCACAAGGATGACATTCCCGCGGCCGACGAATTCATGGTTGGCCAGGTGCGGGCAGCGGGCGCCAACCTGTTCTGCAAGACCAACACGCCGGAATTCGGCGCGGGCTCCAACACCCGCAACCCGGTTTGGGGCGCGACCGGCAACCCGTTCGATACGATGAAGACGGCGGGCGGCTCCTCCGGCGGCTCGGCGGCGGCGCTGGCATGCGATATGATGCCGATCGCGACGGGCTCCGACACCGGCGGCTCGCTGCGCAACCCGGCAACCTGGTGCGGCGTGGTCGGCTTCCGCACCACGCCCGGCACTGTCCCGAACGACAAGCCGGCCTTCGGCTGGAACCCGCTGTCGGTGCAGGGGCCGATGGGCCGTACCGTGGCGGACATGGCGCTGCTGCTGGCCGCCCAGGTTGGCGAGTGCGGCGCCGACCCGCTGTCGCGCGGGCTGTTCGAAGAAGAGGTCCTGCACCCGGACAGGGTCGATCTTGGCTCGCTTCGCGTCGCCTTCAGCGCCGACCAGGGTTTTGCACCGGTCGAAAGCGCCTACCGTCCGGTGTTCGAGCAAAAGATCAAGGCAATCAGTGGTTTTTTCCGGTCATGCGAGGAAGCGACACCGGAGCCGGGCGGGCTGGACCGCGCCTTCGACATCATCCGCGCCCTGTCCTATGCGCAGCGCTACAAGGCGCAGTACGAGGCCGACAAGATGAAACTTGGCCCGAACGTGCGCGCCAACTATGAACTGGCAACCACCTATTCGCTGGCAGACGTTGCCTGGGCCCATGCGGAGCACACAGCGCATTACCGCCGCTATGCCGAATTCCTGGAGCGGTACGACCTGTTCATCACGCTTTCCACCAGCATGTCGCCGTTCGCCTGGGAAACGCTGGCGCCGATGGAGATGAACGGGCAGAAATTCGACAAGTATTATACCTGGATGGGCGTCGCCTATGGCGTCACCATGAGCGCGCATCCCTCCATCGCCATTCCCTGCGGCGTCGATCAGAACGGCATGCCGTTCGGTTTCCAGATCGTCGGCCGCTATGGCCGCGACGCCGAACTGCTGGCGGCTGCGCATGCGCTGGAACTGGCGATGGCCGGCGATGCCGAAACTGCCCGCCCCATGCCGGATCTTGGAAAACTCAGCCAGCCGAACCCGGCCCTGAAATCCATCGTGACCGCCCCGCCCGGTGCGTTCGTGTGAGGCACGCTTCATGAGCTACGGAGCCCCTCCCTTCGCCCCTTCGGTTCGGCTCGACAGGCCCGCCTATGTTGACCCGACCGTGCGCCTGTTTGGTGACGTGCAGGCCGGCGAGGGCACCAGCTTCTGGCCCTACGCGGTGGTGCGGGCCGAGATGCACGGCGTCCGCATCGGCCGGTTCTGCAACGTGCAGGACCATGCCATGCTCCATGTCGGCGGAACCGGCCCGACCGTAATCGGCGACTATTGCTCCATCACCCATCGCGCCGTGGTCCATGGCGCACAGATAGGCGACAACACCCTGGTCGGTATCGGCGCGGTGCTGATGGATGGGGTGAAGGTCGGGGCGAACTGCGTCATCGCCGGCGGCGCCTTCCTGACGGAAGGCACGGTGATCCCCGACAACTCGGTGGTGATGGGGCTGCCGGGCAAGGTGGTGGCGACGCGGGACAATTTCCGCCAGTGCCACCGCAACGCCCTGATCTACTACGAAAACGCCCTCGCCTACGCCGAAGACCGCCACGACATCTGGAGCGACCCGGCCCTGATGGCGCGGGTCGCGGCAGCGGTGGAGGCCGCGGCGGAGTGAAGGAGGCGCGTTAGTTGACGCTGGTCAGGCGCAGATAGGGGCGGACCTCGTCCCAGCCCTGCGGAAACACGTCCTTCGCCTCGGCATTGCTGATCGACGGCGGAATGATGACCTTGTCGCCTGGGCGCCAGTTGGCCGGCGTCGCGATCCGCTTCGCGTCCGACAGTTGCAGCGCATCGATCACCCGCAGGATTTCGTCGAAGTTGCGGCCGCAGCTCATCGGATAGGTCATGGTCAGGCGGATTTTCTTCTGCGGGTCGATGATGAACACCGAGCGCACGGCCGCCGTCTCGCTCTGATCCGGGTGGATCATGTCGTAGAGGCGGGAGATTTTGAGGTCCGCATCGGCGACGATCGGGAATTGCAGATCCGCGCCCTGCGTATCGTTCACGTCCTCGATCCATTTCATGTGCTCTTCCACCGTGTCGGTGGACAGGCCAAGCGGCTTGACATTGCGCTCGGCAAATTCCGCCGCCAGCTTTGCAGTCATGCCCATTTCGGTCGTACATACGGGCGTGAAGTCGGCCGGATGGCTGAAGAAAAACACCCAGGAATCGCCGGCCCATTTGTGAAAATCAATCTCGCCCTTTGTGGTGGCGATGGTGAAGTTCGGGGCTGTATCGCCGAGATGCAGAGACATTTGCAGGTTCTCCTATATGCAGGGGCTTGGCCATCAAAACCGATTGCAAGCGCGTGCCGCTGCCTGCCGTAACTGGCACGCGGCGGATCGCTGGGTCATGCTCGCCGATTCACAAACGGCTGGCGTAAATCTAGCGCCATGACCGCCCGTGACATTGACCCAAATCAAGGTCGCGGCAAGGGGTGGATGACGATTTGGCGCCCGGCGTTGCTGCGCCAGCCGCGCACCCTTCCCCCTTCACGCCAAACCCGCTATCTCTGCTCGCCAACACAGACAGACGATATCCTCCACAATCGGAGCCTCTTCCCATGTACATTTCCGGCGTCTGGGCCACTTCCGGCCCCACATTCCCGGTCACCAACCCTGCCACTGGCGAGGAAATCGGCCAGGTTGCCGACGGCGGCCAGGCCGAAGCGCGGGCGGCAATCGAAGCGGCGCACAAGGCGTTTCCCGCCTGGGCCGGCAAGACCGCGTTCGAGCGCTCGGCCATTCTCTACAAGGCGCACCAGCTCATGCTGGAGCGGCGCAGCGATCTGGCCAAGCTCATGACGGTGGAACAGGGCAAGCCGTTGCGCATGTCCACCAACGAGGTCGGCTATGCCGCCGACTTCCTGCTGTTCTATGCGGAGGAAGCGAAGCGGGTTTATGGCGACATCCTGCCCAGCGCCCGCGGCGATCAGCGCTTTATGGTGCTGCGTCAGCCTGTGGGCGTCGTCGCCGCAGTCACGCCCTGGAACTACCCCATCTCCATGCTGACCCGGAAGATGGCGCCGGCACTGGCGGCGGGCTGCACCATCGTGCTGAAGCCGGCAGAGGCGACGCCGCTTTGCGCCATCGAGACGTTCAAGTGTTTCATCGACGCCGGCGTGCCGGAAGGCGTCATCAACCTGGTCACCGCCCGCGACCCGAAGCCGGTGGGCGAGGAATTCTGCACCAACCCGCTGGTGCGCAAGATCACGTTCACAGGCTCCACCGCGGTCGGCAAGATGCTGGCGGGCATGGCGGCCAGCAACATGAAGCGCGTATCGATGGAGTTGGGCGGCCATGCACCCTTTATCGTGTTCAAGGATGCCGATCCGGTGCACGCGGCCAAGGGTGCAGCGGCCGTCAAGTTCCTGAACACCGGGCAGGCCTGCATTTCCCCCAACCGCATGTTCGTGCATGAAAGCCAAGCCGAGCCCTTCCTGGCGGAATTCACCAGCCGGGTGAACCGCCTGCGCGCCGGCAACGGCCTGGAGGACGGCATCGGCGTCGGCCCGCTGATCAACGAGGCCGCGATCGAGAAGATCGACCGGCAGGTGAAAGACGCGGTCGAGAAAGGCGCGCGCGTGCTGGCGGGCGGCCACCGGCTGATGGACAATGGCCTGGACCGCGGCAGCTTCTATGCCCCCACCCTGCTGGCCGATGTGCGCCCGGACATGCTGATCTACCGCGAGGAGACGTTCGGCCCGGTCGCCCCGGTCATCACCTATACCGATGACGACGACGTGCTGGCGATGGCGAACGACACCCAGTACGGGCTGGCCGCCTATGCCTACACCAACAGTATCGCCACCGGCATGCGCGCGTTCGAAGGGCTGAACTTCGGCATTATCGGCATTAACGACATCAACCCGACCAGCGCCTATGCGCCGTTCGGCGGCACCAAGGATTCCGGCCTTGGCCGCGAGGGCGCGCGCGAGGGCATCGCCGAATATCTGGAAACCAAGACGGGCGGCTTCGCCGTCTAGATTGGCGATTCGTGGATCATCCCGCCTTCTGCCGCAGACCATGCCGGCGGCGGACGATCGATCGAGGCCGCAGACCCCAGATCGTGGGCTTTGCGGCCTCCTTTTTGGTCCACAGCAGCACTGCAAGGTAACCCATTAACGCTTAAAGCCAACTGCTTCAATTTACGGTTGGCTTCGAGAAATATTATGCTTTAGCTTTTCAATGATCGACTCGGTTCGGCAATCGGAGTGCATTGGCGTGCGCAAATTACTGGTATCAGTTTCAGCCTTGGGGTTATCGGCCGCTACACTGGCGGGGCCTCCGGCCTCTGCCGTGACCCTGTTTGGCCATGGCGATTTTGACGGCGTTCTTTACTCCATTGACACCGACACAATGGTGGTGACCGGCCTCAACGCGCCGAATACCGAGCGCGACTGCTGCGGCCCGGAGATCCAGATTTCGCCGAACGGGTCGACGATCTATTGGTCGACGACTGATTTTGACGATTTCCCCCAGAGCCTCGTCAGCATCGACCCGGTTACTGGCCTGACCACCGACTCGCTGATGCTTTCCGGTCATCCGCTCGACGAGATTGGAAACCTTACCGACACGCTGACCGCACTGGAATTCGTCGGCAACACGCTTTACGGCTCTGCGCACGATGCCGGGCCAGAGACCCGGCCGGGCGTCCTGGTGACGGTCGATCTGGCCACCGGCGCGATGACCGAAATCGGCCATATGACCGGAATGAACCGCCCAACGGGCGGCATGGCCTGGACCGGCCAGACCATGTATGCGGTCACCGCCACCAACAACAACGACAGTTCGCTGTTTACCATCGACCTGGCAACCGGCGAAGCCACGTTGGTTACGCCGCTAACCATTGGCGGCGCCGCGACCGATACCGTCACCGGCTTGGCCTACGTCGATGGCGTTATGTATGCGGTGACCAATCGCGGCACGAACGATCTCTACAGCATCGATCTTGCCACCGGCGAGATGACCGCCCTGTTCAACATGGGGCTTTCCGTCAACAGCCTGACCGCCCTGTTCGGCACGCCGCAGGAAACCGTCAATCTGTTCGACCAGCAGCACGCCCTGAGCCCAGCGGTCATGAACCACCAGGCCGCCGCCATGTCATCCGGCATTCAAACCGTGGTGCTGGGCCGGCTGGGCACCCTGGATTCGACCACGCAAGTGGGCGCCACGAACCACGTTCAATTTGCCAGCCTGAACCCCGCCGCCCACGCCCGCCCCGGCGAAGGTAACAGCGCCGAACTCGCCGCCGCCGGCGGTTCGTCCATGGCGCCGGCCTCCCCCTGGGGCGTCTGGATCAAGGGCCAGGGCACCGGCTACGATGGCGAGGGCTCCTCGTTCGACGGCACGACCTTCGATTTCCTTGGCGGCGTCGACCGCCGTATCGGCGCGAAAGTGCTGGTGGGTGTGCTGGCAGGCTATGGCACCGCAAATTTTGACACCCGCGCAAGCGGCATTGATGGCGAATTCGATGCAAGCGGCTTCCACGTCGGTGTCTATGGTGGCGTTGCCGTCACCCACAACATCTATCTGGACGTGCTGGCGGCCTATTCGCGGCTGGATTACGACACGGCGTCCGGCAGTACGACCGGCTCTTTCGATGCCGATCGCGGCACAGTCGCAGCCAATATCACGGCCCGTTTCCCGATGGGCAGGGTGATTGTCGAGCCCGCAGCCGGCATCACCTTTTCAAGCGAGCGGCAGGATTCCTATACCGATAGCGCCAGCTTCCGGCACGATGAGGAAACAATCAACGCCGGCCGCATCTCGGTTGGGCCGCGGGTCATCATGCCGGTATCGCTGCAGTCGATGGAACTGATGCCCTGGGCCGCCGTCAAGGCGGAGTATGAATTCTCCAACCAGGATGCATCGGCCAATTCCGGTCTGCCGGATATCGATGGCGCGCTTTCCGCCCGGCTATCCGCCGGCGTCGAGGCAACTGCAGGCCCCAACATGAACATCGGCATTCGCGGCGATGTCTCCGGGCTGGGTTCGGACGAATATCTCGGCTATGGCGGCGCCCTCACCTTCCGCATGGCGTTCTGATCCGCGGCCGGGGTGCCGCCTGCGGGCGAAGTCTGCTATCAGGCTCGCCAACCGCGATACCGCTCCCCTGCCCTGAAGGTCTGACCATGAACACCCCCGCCACGCCCTCGCTCGACCCTGCGGTCGAGGCTGCGCTTGCCTCCCGCCGCTCCGTCCGTGCGTTTCTGCCGACGCCGGTGCCAGTGGAAACGGTGCGCAAGATCCTGGAGGTTTCGTCCCGCGCACCGTCCGGAACCAACATGCAGCCCTGGCAGGCGCACGTCGTCACCGGCGCAGCCCGGGACCGGGTCTGTCAGGCGGTTCTGCATGCACGGGAGACCGAGAACGACAAACACGTAGCCGAATACAATTACTATCCGGACGTGTTCCCGGAGCCCTACAAATCGCGCCGCCGCAAGGTGGGTTGGGACATGTACGGCCTGCTGGGGATCGGGCGGGGCGATGGCGACAAGATGTTCGCCCAGACCGGCCGCAATTTCGTGTTCTTCGATGCCCCGGTCGGCATTTTCTTCACCATCGACAAGGCGTTGGAAATCGGCAGCTGGCTCGATTTTGGCATGTTCCTCGGCAATGTCGTGACAGCGGCCCGCGGCTTCGGCCTCGATACCTGCGCACAGGCGGCGTGGTGTCATTACCACACTGTCATCCGGCGCGAGGTCGGATTTGGCGAGAATCAGACCGTGGTCTGCGGCATGGCACTGGGTTATGCGGACGAGACGGCGCCGATCAGCCAATTGGTGACGGAACGCGCGCCGCTGGAAAATTGGGTCACCTGGCACGACGGCTAGATTGGCCCAGCCAATGGGCTGATTTTGAATACAAAATTTTCAATTCAGCCGGCAGGATTTTTCCGCGTCATTATGACTCAGTTCATGGGTGCCACAAGCCAAACAATCCGCTTGTGGCGCCCGCATTGTTTCATCATATAGCGGCCACCTGCATGGATCGGGACACGGAACGGGATACCGCTTTCCGGCCTGATCGTACGCAGCCGGTTGCGCCCCCGTTTCGGGCGCTGAGAGCGGGGAACGCTCTCGTCCGGTGCGATCGGGCGGCGGGCGTTTCTTCGGTTGTGTCACTTCTGTTCCGTAAGGGAACCCCCCATCCATGCCCTACAAGCGCATCGTCGTCGATGGCATCAAACATTATGGAAAACATGTGATCCTGACAGCGTCCGGCTGTAACGCCGCGCTGCTGGAGAAAGCAAAGATCGCGGATTTCTGCCGCGACATGGTCAAGCGTATCGACATGGTGCCCTTTGGCGAACCATTCGTGGAACGGTTTGGCGAAGGCGACGAGGTCGGCATTTCCGCCGTTCAGCTGATCCAGACCAGCGCCATCACCATTCACACCAATGACGAAGCACGCGACATGTATCTGGACGTGTTCTCCTGCAAGGATTTCGAAGCCGAGGCCGTGCTCGAAACGGTCCGGGACTGGTTTGCGCCTTCAGGCATCGACAGCCAGACGCTGCTGCGCAAATGACGCGGTTTTATCCGGACACCGTGCCTGAATTTCCGTTCGAGCCAACGCACGAACGGTTCGCCATCCGGCCGATTGGACGCGGGGTCGGCGACGGCGTCGTGACCCTGGTCCCGTTCGAACCGGGCGAAGTCGTCTTCCGGTTCACCGGCTTTTACAGCAGCGAGATCACGCTGTTCACGTTGCAGGTAGAGCCGGGCCTGTATCTGCACGATCCCTTTTTCATGGGGAAGATCCTGCACCGCTGCGATCCGAACTGTGACGTGGACATGCGCAGCCGAACCTTCACCGCCCGCCGGCCGATTGCCGCGGGCGACTGGGTCACCATGAACTACGAACAGACGGAAGACCGGCTGTTCCGGCCGTTTGCCTGCGTTTGTGGCGACACGCCCTGCGTTGGCGCCTCGCCGCGCATGGTGAAGGGCCGCCTGGCTCAATAACCCGTCGGCACGGCCTTTTCCGGCTCAAGTGCCGGGAAAGGCCGTTTTCGACCAGGTGATACGGTACAGATCGAAGCGCCGGTCGGCGTAGTTGCGCGTCGTACCGGTGTGCCGGCTGGTCAGCAGTGACGGCAGCGACAGGTCAGCAAGGGCAATCGTCTCCGTGTTCGGCGCCGTATCGGCGGCAACACCATCCCGCGCGAACGGAAAGTCCGACGGCGTCAGGATGCAGCTTTCGGCATAATGCACATCCATCGCGTCCACGTTCGGCAGGTTGCCGACCACGCCGGACAGGATCATGTAGCACTGGTTCTCGATGGCGCGGGCGTGGCAGCAATAGCGCACGCGCAGATAACCGCGCCGCTCGCTCGTGCAGAAGGGCACGAACAGCATCAGCGCGCCCTGATCCGCCAAAATGCGGGCAAGTTCCGGAAACTCGCTGTCATAACAGATCATCACGCCGATGGGGCCGCAGTCGGTCGGGATTACCAGCGCAACGTCGCCGCCCTCGATGTGCCAATACTCGTGCTCGGACGGGGTCGGGTGCAGCTTGTCCTGGGCATAGATCGCGCCATCGCGCAGAAACACGAAACACGTGTTCCGGATCGAGCCGGTTTCCGTCATGGTCAGGTGAGAGCCGCCGATGATGTTGACATTGTAGGAAACCGCCAGCCTGCTCATGAACGCCTTGAAGCGGTCGGTGTATTCCGTGACCTTGCGGATCGCCTCGTGCGGCGGTTTCTTTTCAGTCTCCAGGGAGAGCAACTGCGTCGTAAAAAGTTCCGGGAAGGTCACAAAGTCCGAGCGGTGGTCGGAGGCGACATCGACGAAATATTCAATGTTGCGTTCGAACTCCTCGACATTGGCGATGCGCCGCATCTGGAACTGAACGGTGGCGACCCGCACCTGGTTCGGCAGGCGGTGATCGGGCCGGGTCAGGCGCGAGGCGGGCATTTCCGTCGCCAGCTCGTTGGTCCAAAGCATGTGCACGGCGTGACCGCCCGACGGCTTATCTTCCGGCAGATAGCCTTTCAGGATACCGATGGGCTGGAAGCCCTGCTTCATCTGAAAGGCAATGACCTGGTCGTTGAGCGCCTGGTTCCGCACGGCCTCCAAATAGGCCTCCGGGTCCGGATAATCCTTGCGGCGGCGCTGGTATCCGGGCATTCGCCCGCCGAACATGATGCCCTTCAGCTCCAGCCTGCGGCACAACTCGCGCCGGGCCCGATAGAAACGCTGGCCGATTCGCAGGCGGCGGTATTCCGGATCGACCGATACGTCGAGGCCATAGAGATAGTCGCCTTCCGGATTGTGGCGCGAACTGAACCCGCCGCCGCTGATTTCGTTCCAGGTGTGCTGGCGTCGTGCGATCCGCTCCTCAACGATGCAGGTCACGCAATAGCCGACAATCTTGCCGTCGTAGACGGCGACGAACACGCCGTCCGGGAAGTTGTTGATCTGGCCACGCACCTGCTGCGGAGAATAGCTGAGTTCGGCGGCGTAGACACGGCGGGAAAGGCCTACAATCTCTGCCACATCGGCGAGTGTGGCATTGCGGATCAAAAGCTTGGCTTTGGTGTCTTGCATCGGTCGATCATCCTGTCCGCCCCCGTGGCAGGGGCCCGGCTCCGCCAATAAAGCGGAACTGCGGCGGCATGCAATAGGGTATCATCGTCCCTCTGGACGCGGTTGCCTCGGTGCGGAACAATGTGGGGTCTGCCTTGCCCGTTGCTCAGAGAGCCACTTTCGCCCATGGCCCACCAGGTTCCCCGCATTCCCGTCATCGGCTATTGCGACCCGCTGTCCGTCCGCCCCGGCGAGACGATTGCCTTCAAGGTCTCGTGCGATAGCGGCAGTCCCTATTCCGCACGGCTGCTGCGCTCGATCTGCGCCGACCCCAACCGCGATGGTCCCGGCATTGTCGAGGAGCCGGTGGAAGCGGCGCTGGCCGGCAGCTACCCGGCACGGCAGCAGGCGTTCAACCCCGGTTCCCATGCCATTGTCGAGCCGGGGCTGCCGATCACAGGCGACGTCACGCTGACCGCCACCATCTGGCCGACCCTGCCCGGCGACGGCGAACAGGTGATTTTGAGCCAGGGCGGTTTGGAACTCTATCTGGATGACGATGGAGCGCTGTCCGGCCGCGCCGGCGATGCCTCCGTCAGCACGGGCGAGCCGCTGCTGGCACGGCAATGGTGCCGGGTGCGACTGTCGTACGATAGCGCCGCCGCAACGCTGGCCGTTCAGCAGGAACCGAGCGGGATCTGGGGCAAGGCCGCCGAGACCAGCACATCCGCCCCCGGTTTCGCGATTCAGGCAGACGCACCGCTGCTAATGGCCGCCGCACTGCGGGCCGGCCACGCCGACCGGCATTTCGACGGCAAGATCGAAGCGCCAGCGGTCTATGCTGCCGCGGCTGCCGATGAGACACGGCTGGCAGCACGGTGGGATTTTTCCCGCTGGGCCTCCTCCCTCGGCATCGAGGATATCGGCCCCGGAGGCCATCACGGCCACCTCGTCAACCATCCGGCCCGTGCCATGACCGGCTCGGCCTGGGATGGGTCCGAGATGAACTGGCAGCACAAGCCGGACCATTACGGCGCCATTCACTTTCACCGCGACGATATCTATGATTTTGGCTGGGAAACGGACTTCGAATGGACAGTTCCGGACGGCTTTCTCTCCGGCGTCTATGTCGTGCGCATCGCCCAGGGCGAGCATGAGGACGCGATCCCGTTCTATGTCTGCCCGCCCAAGGGCCAACGCACGGCGGACCTGGCCGTGCTGGCATCCACGTTTACCCATGTCATCTATGGCAACCACTCGCGGCCTGATTTCCAGCCGGAATGGATGGAACGGCATCTGGCCCGCGGCGGCTACCCGTACAACCCGGCGCAGTATGAGGAATTCGGCTGTTCCACCTACAATTTCCACCGCGACGGCTCCGGCATCTGCCATTGCTCGCACCTGCGGCCGCTGCTGAACACACGGCCCGGCTACATTACCATGGGCTATGGCGAAGGCTCCGGCCTGCGGCATTTCCAGGCGGACAGCCACCTGATCTGGTGGCTGCACGAAAAGCGCATTTCCTACGACATCATCACTGACCGGGAATTGCACGAAGAAGGCGCGGACGTCCTCAAGGGCTACAAGGCCGTCACCACCGGCAGCCATCCAGAATACCATACGCCCCAGACGCTGGATGCGCTGCTGCAATACCGGAACAGCGGCGGCAAATTCCTCTATCTGGGCGGTAACGGGTTCTACTGGCGGGTCGCGATCCACCCGGAGGAAAAAGGCATTGTCGAAATCCGACGGGCGGAGGGCGGCATTCGCGCCTGGGCTGCCGAGCCGGGTGAATACTACAACGCCTTCGATGGCGCCTATGGCGGCCTCTGGCGCCGCAATGGCCGGCCACCGCAGCATCTGGCAGGCGTCGGGTTCACCAGCCAGGGCCAGTTCGAGGGCACCTATTACCGCCGCACCCCCGAAAGCCATTCCCCGGACCTCGCCTGGATTTTCGAAGGTATCGACGACGAAGTGCTGGGCGATTTCGGCTTTTCCGGCGGCGGTGCTGCCGGTTATGAGTTGGACCGGGCCGACGTGCGCCTCGGCTCGCCGCCGAACGTTCGAGTGTTGGCGGTCTCCGAAAACCACCCGGACCATTTCGTGCTGGTGCCGGAGGAGTTGCTGACCCACCTGACCACCTGGGCGATGCAGCCGATGGACGAACTGATCCGCGCCGACATGATCTATTTCGACGTGCCGGGCGGCGGTGCGGTGTTCAGCGTCGGCTCGATCACCTTCTGCGGCTCGCTGCCCTGGAACGGCGGCAACAACAATATCAGCCGCGTGGTCGAAAACGTGCTGCAACGGTTCCTGGCTTGAGGGACCGGCCGCCCGAATGAAAACGTTAGGGCGGCGGCTTTTTCAATCCGAGCCGCTGACCGCCGGCTGCACGGCCCGTTCAGGGCGGGGGATCCACCGCTGCGAGGCGAACACGGTCAGCACCAGGGCAAGCCCGGTCAGGTCTGTCACGATGCCCGGCTTGATCAGCACGAACGCCGCCGCCACCATCAGCAGCCGCTCCCACCAGGTCGCATGGCGCAGCAGATAGCCGTGCAGGCCAGCCGCCAGCAGCGAGATGCCGATCAGGGCGGAAACGCTGGTAGCCAGAATGACCTGCCATTCGCCGATCCATAGCAGCGACGGCCCATAGACGAACATGAACGGGATAATGTAGCCGGTCGCCGCCAGCTTCACGGCGGCGATGCCGCCGCTCCAGAGCTTGGCGCCGGCAATGCTGTTGGAGGCATAAAGCGTGATCGCCACCGGCGGCGTGATCGCGGAGAGGCAGGCGAAGTAGAGCACGAACATGTGTGCGGCCTCGAGAGCGACGCCCAGCTTGACCAGCGCCGGCACCAGCAGAGCCACCTGCACGATATAGGCCGGCGTCGTCGGCAGGCCCATGCCCAGGATGATGCCGGCAAACGCCGTCAGAATCAGCGCCAGGATCAGCGAATTTTCGGAAAGACCGATGATGAAGCCGGAGAAGGCAACGCCGATGCCGCCCTGCGAAATCACGCCGATGACAATGCCGGCGCAGGCAGTCGCCGCCACCACCTGCAGTGAATTGCGGATGCCATTGATGATGGCGTCGACGACCAGCTTGACGGTGATGTCCTTTCGCGTCGTCCGCCGCATCATGGCGATGGGCACCACGGAAAGCAGCCCGCAGGTCGCGGCATAGGGTGCGCTGTACCCCAACACCAAAACACCGACGATGATGACCAGCGGCAGGAACTGGTGGCCGCGTTCGGCCAGCACCTGCTTCATCCGCGGCAGGTCCGCCCTGGGCATGCCGCGCAGGCCCAGCCGCTTCGCCTCAAAGTGCACGGCGACGAACACGGCGATGAAATACAGCAGCGACGGCAGCAGCGCGATCAGGATCACCGTCAGGTAGCTGACCGCCAGGAACTCCGCCATCACGAACGCGGCAGCCCCCATGATCGGCGGCATGATCTGGCCGCCGGTGGACGCCACCGCCTCCACCGCGCCGGAAAACGGTGCCTTGTAGCCGAGCCGCTTCATCAGCGGGATGGTGAAGGTGCCGGTGGTCATGACGTTGGCGGTGGAACTGCCGGAAATAGTGCCGAACATGGCACTGGTCATCACCGCGACCTTGGCCGGACCGCCGGGGGCCCAGCCGGTCAGCGCCATGGCGAAATCCATGAACAGCTTGCCGGTTCCGGTCCGCTCCACCAACGATCCGAACACGATGAACAGCACCATGTAGGTGGCGGAGACCGCCAGCGGGATTCCGAAAATGCCCTCCGTCGTCAGGTACATCTGGTCCAGCAACTCGCCCGGCCGCAACTCGACGACGAAAATGGCATAGAGCAGGAACAGCACCGAGGTGACCGGCAACGCCATCCCGACCAGCCGCCGCGTGCCTTCGAGGATCGCAATGATCAGGCCGATGCCGAGGACGAAGTCGATCGGGCGCGGATCATCGACATAAGCGAAGCGGTCGAGGATGTAGTCGTGTTCAATGAACAGATACGAAAGGGCGGCCACCGAAATGGCGAGCAACAACCAGTCAATGCCATAGCTGAGCACGCGTTTGGCACCCGTGGCTTCGGCGAAGGTCGGATACCAGAGGAATATCAGCACCATGCCGAACAGAAGGTGCGTGCCGCGGAAATACAAGACCTGCGGGGCGCCGTTAAACACCACCCACAAGTGAAATCCGGCCATTGCCAGCGCAATGATGGACGGAACCACGACGCCGGCCCGCTGCCAACTCGACATCATCTCGCCTTACCTCGCATCGGAAGCCGCCGGCCGCTTTGCCCAAAGGAATGAGCCGGGCGGGTTGTTAGCAGTACGATTACGGTTCCCGCGCCCTGACGGTAGCCGGAAAGCGACCGGCACCCGCCTTTTCAACAGGACCATCGGCCCTGGAAATGCTGGCGCGGTGCCGGCGGGATGCCTGCCTTGAATGGAGCGCGGGGAACTACCGGCGCGGACAGGCAAACCCAGGCATTCGGTATTGGCCGCAACCCTGACCCGGCCGGTGGTTTGCCGGCCGGGTATCTGGACCTACATGGCGCCCGCTTCCTCATAATAGCGCTTTGCGCCCGGATGCATGGGCATGCCGGCATCCGCTGCGAGGTCTTTCACGGTGAAATCGGCCAGCGCGCGGTTGACCGAACCCAGCTCGCTCACCCGGCTGGCGATGGCCTTGGTGATTTTGTAGGCCGTATCCTCGGGCATGGTCTCACAGTTTGCGAGCATATGCATCGCAAAGCCCGCAATCGGCACCTCGTTTGGCTGATGCGGGTAGGCATTGGCCCGGACCATCAACCGGTTCCAGCCGGAATTGCCCTCCTTGAGTTTTGCGAACTGCTCGTCCGTTATCGGCGGCACCACCGTCTCGCGCGAGTTGGCGAGGTCCAAATAGGCGCCGGCCGGGACGGCGGTAATGTTGAATATGGCATCGACCTGGCCATCCTTGGCCATGTTCACTTGGTCGGTCATCGATGCGAAGTTCACCTGCTCCAGGTCATCATAGGACAAACCGACGGCAGCCAGCAGCGACTGCGCGGCGACCTCGGTCGTGTTGCCGCGCGGCAGGGTCGCAAAGCTCTTACCCTTGAGATCCGCCCAGGTCTTGATTTCGGGATCGACCGTGATGAGCTGGGCATATTGGGTGTAGTAGGAACCCATGTTGCAGAGGTTCTCGATCTTCTTTTCGAACGGCGGGTTGCCGTTGATCGCGTCCACGGTCGAGATCACATTGCCCCAGCCGAGATCGGCCTTGCCTTCGGCGACGCCGCGGATGTTGATCAGGCCGGCACCGGGACGGATGCTGACCGACATGCCGTCGATTTCGTCCTGCAGGATGTTCTGCACCGCTGCGCCAAGCGGATACCAGGAACCGCCTGCCGGCCCGGTCATAAAGACCAGATTCTGCGCGCTGGCCGTTGTTGCCGCGAATGCGGTCAAACCGGCCAGAGCCAATGTCGATGCAATTTTGCGGACCATGGCGTTTGTCTCCCTTTAGTGCACATAAGGCAGCGTTTCTTTGAACGCTGTTGCCGAGTTTCCTGTAAATGACGGCCCCGTCAAGACAAGATTTCTTCGATTAACATTGCACTGCGTGGCGGTGGTCGTATCAAATTTTATTCCTGAACTGGACGATCATTCAGCAAAGCGCTGAAATGGTGCCGTTTGTATAACGAGAGGAACCATGCCCATGCCAATCAACAAGACGCCGATCATCGATTCCCAGGTACACGCCTACGAGGCCAACACACCGGCCCGGCCTTGGGCTTCCGTGCCGAACTGGCCGGACCACGTCACCGGCGACGAGATGGTGGCCGCCATGGATGCGGTCGGCGTCGACGGCGCCATCTTCGTTTCATCCTTCAGCATGTACCAGTACGACGCCAGTTATGCGGTAGAAGTGCAGAAGGCGCACCCGGCCAGGTTCGGTCTGGTCAAGCCGGTTGATCCGGACAACCCCGCCGTTGCCGATGTCATCGCAAACTGGAAGGCCACGCCCGGCACGGTCGGCATCCGCATCATGATGACCCATGGGCCGGAGCGCGAGGCGGACCACCCGGGTTTGGCCCGGATCGCGCGAGAGGCGGCGCGACACGACCTTCCCGTCAACCTGTTGTGCTGGGGCAAGCTGAAGACCGGCCAGGCCCTGATCGATGCCCATCCCAACACCCGTTTTGTCCTCGATCATCTTGGCATCGTGCAGCCACGCACACCGCCGGCGCCGGATGCGCCGTGGGCCGACCTGCCGACCGTGCTGGAGCTTGCCAAACGTCCAAACGTAGTGATCAAGGTCTCGGGCGCATGCACGCTCTCCAAGGCCGGCTACCCCTACCCGGATATCTGGGACCCGCTGGCCCGCGTGTTCGATGCCTGGGGCCTGGAGCGTTGCCTTTGGGGCACGGACTGGACCCGGGCGCATGCGGTGCTGACATATGAACAGGGCGTCGAACCCTTCCGCCAGACAGACCGGCTGACCGAGGATGAAAAGGCCATGCTGATGGGCGGGGCCTGCGCCAGGGCCTACGGCTGGGCGCCCGGCTGAGGGCTGGCGGCGATCGCAGCCGCCCCCCGCCATCAACCGATCCGCCGCCGGTTGTTCCACGCAATCAACCCGGCGGCGATGAAGCTCGGCATTAGCACCAATGCATATAGCATTGGAGTAGTGGCAGGCACGCGCGTGACAATGCTGCGCATCAGGAAAGCGCCCAACAGGATCAGCGCACAAATGCCAAACGCCAGCGCGACCCGCCAGATCTGGCCGCGCCGGTTGAACGGCCCGACCAGCATGGTCGCCACCGTCACCAGGGTAATAACGGCAACGAACAAGGCGGTGGCGATCCGGTAATGACCCTCGGCCCGCAGTTCACGCACCTGCTTTTCGCCGACATCCTCCTCCGTCAACTGGAACAGTTCGGCCATGCTGCGTTCCTCAACCTCGCGCCCGCGGTTCGACAGCTTGGCGGCAAAGACCGACAGGTCGAGCGTATAATGCTCGAAATACAAAATGCTGGTCTGCCCGCTGTCGCGATCGTATTGCTGGACATTGCCGTTGCGCAGCACCAGCCGCGGCCCTTCGGGAGTCGACGTCAGAGCGCCGTATTCCGCCATCCAGGTCTGGGTCTGCTTCGGGTCGCGTTCGTCATAGAACACAATGCCGAGCAGCACGTTCGTGCCGCCGCGTTCGCGCACGTAAAACATCGTATCGGCGCGCAACGAATTGAACCGCCCCGGCTGGATCGCCAGGGCTGCCAAGTCGTGCCGTTCCAGAAATTGGGTTTCCTTGAATGTCCGAAACGCTTCCGGCGCCAAGTAAAACGTCATAACGCCGTTTGCCACCGTCAACAACAGCCCGACCAGCAGCGCCGGCCTGGCCAGCGCCCAGTCGCTGAGGCCCGTAGCCCGCATTACCACCAGTTCGCTATCCTGCTGGGCTCGGTAATAAGCAAAGATCAGGGCAAGGCAGAGCGAAAGCGGGATCAACACCGGCAGCAAGCGGGGCATAGCCAGCACGATCAACCACAAAAACGCATCCAGACCCATGCCCCGGCTGAGATTTTTCAGCAGGGGCAATGCGCTCCACAAGATCGCAATGGTGGCAAAAACCCCGGTGATCAGTATGGTTGCGAGCAGGATTTGCCGCGCCAAATAGGTGGTGGTGTGTGCGAGAAGCCTAGGCATGACCGTGCATATAGGCGAAGCTTGCGCCGATGGCGAGGCAACCGTGATGCAGCGCACGCGTCCGAGTGGCGCTGCTGCCGTTGCCACATGACGACCGACGAGGATAGTGGGAGGGCATGGCCCGATGAAGATTGCATTTTTGGAGCCCGCCGCCGCGACGACTGACGCTATCGTCGTCGCCGTTGGCGAGGAAAAATCGCTTAGCCCTTCGGCCGAAGCGCTGGATCAGGCGACCGGCGGGGCGGTACTCAAGGCGATTGCCGCCTCGCGCTTTACCGGAAAGGCCCGCCAGTTCCTCGACATTGTCGCGCCGGCCGGTATCGCCGCTGGCCGCATTGTCCTGGCCGGCATCGGCAAGCCGGCAGAGGCCACCGCCAAGGTCTGGCAGGACTGGGCAGGCGCTTCCTACGGCCAGGTCGCCAACAGCGGTGCGGCCTCGGTCACGCTGATGATCGATGCGATGGGCGGCCCGTTGGCGGCCAGCGATGCCGCCGCCAATGCGGCCTTCGGCCTGGAACTGGCCAGCTACCGATTCGACCGTTACCGCACCAAGGAAAAGCCAGAGCAAAAGCCCAGCCTTGCCGAAGCCGCCGTCATGACCGAAGGCGCCACCGCCGCCGAGGCCGCATTCAAGCCGATGGCAGAGGTCGCGGCGGGCGTCCACCTCGCCCGCGATCTGCTCAGCGAGCCGGCGAACGTGCTCTATCCGGAAACATTGGCCGAACGGTGCAAGGATCTGGCAGCCCAGGGCGTCGACGTGGAGATCATGGACGAGGCGCGGCTTGAGTCCCTCGGCATGCGCACCCTGCTGGCGGTCGGCATGGGCAGCGCCCGCGACAGCCGGGTCGTGGTGATGCGCTGGCTTGGTTCCGATGACGAGGAGGCGGCCCCCATCGCCCTGGTCGGCAAGGGCGTGACCTTCGACACTGGCGGCATCTCCATCAAACCGGCCAGCGGCATGGAGGACATGAAGTGGGATATGGGCGGGTCGGCTGCGGTCATCGGCGCGATGCGCGCCATCGCCGGCCGTAACGCCAAGGCCAATGTCATCGGCATCGTCGGCTTGGTCGAGAACATGCCGTCCGCCAATGCCCAGCGCCCCGGCGACGTCGTCACCTCGCTCTCCGGCCAGACGGTGGAGGTCATCAACACCGACGCCGAAGGCCGGCTGGTGCTATGCGATCTGCTAACCTACGTCCAGCGCACCTACAAACCCGCCGCCATCGTCGACCTGGCGACGCTGACCGGCGCAATCATCGTCGGCCTCGGCCATCACAACGCCGGCCTGTTCGCCAGCGATGATGCCCTGGCAGACGGGCTGACCGCCGCCGGCAAAGCGGTGGGCGAGCCGTGCTGGCGCATGCCTTTGGGCGAGGAATACGACAAGGCACTGAAATCCGACATTGCCGACATGAAGAATGTCGGCGGGCGTGACGGCGGCTCGATCACAGCGGCTCAGTTCCTGAAGCGGTTCGTCGAGGACGGCACGCCGTGGGCGCATTTGGATGTTGCCGGCATGGTGTGGAGCAAGGAGGCGAAGCCAACCGTGCCAAAGGGCGGCACGGGCTACGGCGTCCGCCTGCTCGACCAACTGGTTGCCGACCGGTTCGAACATCGCTGACACACTCAGGCAAGGCGCAGCCCCCGTGGAGGTCCATTTCCGCAATCTGGCGAGCAAACCGTTGGAACGCTGGCTGCCGGCCCTGGCAGCCGAACTCCACGGCCAGGGCCTGCGCCTGGTCATCCGGGTGGGGTCGGAACCGCGGCTCAAGGCGCTCGATCAGGCGCTCTGGACCTTCGACCCCGGCTCTTTTCTGCCGCACGGCGCGGCGGGCGGCGGCAACGAGGCGGCACAGCCGGTTCTGCTCACGCAGGGCAGCGAGACACCGAACGGCGCAACCGTGGTGCTGGCCGTGGACGATTGCAGCGCCACGCCGGAGGAAGGCTTCCAGCGGCTGGATTACTTCTTCGACCGCAACGATACCGCCGGCCGCGACGCTGCCCGCGCCCGCTGGCGCGAGTGGCGCGAGCGCGGGATTGAGCCGATTTATTGGGAGGCCGATAGCCAGGGCTGGCGCCGCGCGGCTTAGTCGCGCCGCTTCCAGTTGCTGACCGCGCATCCGCTGGCTATCAAGCGCGCGCTGTATCTTACATATGGAGCCACTAGACATGGCCATCGAACGTACGCTTTCGATCATCAAACCGGATGCGACCCGGCGCAATCTGACCGGCCAGATCAACGCCCGGTTCGAAGCGGCGGGCTTGCGCATTGTCGCACAGAAGCGCCTGCGCATGACCCGCGAACAGGCAGAAGGCTTCTATGCCGTCCACAGCGAACGCCCGTTCTTCGGCGAACTCTGCGCGTTCATGACCTCCGGTCCGGTGGTCGTGCAAGTGCTGGAAGGCGAAAACGCCGTGGCCGAGAACCGCCGCATCATGGGCGCCACCAACCCGGCCAACGCCGACGCCGGGACGATCCGCAAGGATTTCGGCGAGTCCATCGAAGCCAACTCCGCCCACGGCTCGGACAGCCAGGAGAACGCCGCGACCGAGATCGCCTACTTCTTTGCACAGACCGAAATCGTCGGCTGACCGCGAATACTGCCAACACGGAAAAGTGCCCCGGCCGAACCCGCCGGGGCGCTTTTTTTGTGTCTCATCGCCAGGACGAAGGCCGCGAACCTCAGGCGGGGCTGTAGTCTACAATCGCATGCTCCTGCTCGCCCAGCCCTTCGATACCGCAGCGCATCACGTCGCCTGGCTGCATGTAGCGCGGCTGCGGCTTGGCGCCGTGGCCGACGCCGGCCGGCGTGCCGGTTGCCAGCACGTCGCCCGGCAGGAAGGTCATGAACTGGGAGAGGTAGGCGATGCATTTCGCAACGCCGAACACCAGGTTGGCCGTGGTGCCATCCTGGTGGCGCACGCCATTGACCTCGCACCAAATCTTCAGATTGTCCGGGTTCGGCACCGCATCCGCCGTCACCAGCCAGGGGCCGAGCGGCGCGAACGTATCCGCACTCTTCCCCTTGGTGGAGCCGCCGCCATGCTCCAACTGGAAGCGGCGTTCGGATACATCGTTGAAGGTGGCATAACCGGCCACGTATTTCAGCGCCTCCGCCTCCGACACATAGCGGCAGGTGGAGCCAAAAATCACTGCCAATTCGATCTCATGGTCCAGCTTCTGGCTGTTTTTCGGCCGGATGATCGGGTCGTTCGGCCCGCAGAGCGAGTTGATCGCCTTGTTGAAAATCTGCGGCTCGTCCGGCGGCGCCTTGCCCACCTCCTCGGCATGATCCTTATAGTTCAGGCCAATGCAGATCATCTTACCAATGCCGCTGACCGGCGCGCCGAGGCGCGGGTTGCCCGCCACCAGCGGCAGGGTGTTCGGCTCGATTGAGCGCAGGATGTCCAGCGCGATCGGGTCGAGCTGGTCCGGCGTCACGTCGATGATGACATAGGATAAATCGCGAAGGCGGCCAGCATCGTCGAGAAGGCCCGGCTTTTCGGCGCCGGGCTCGCCGTAACGGACGAGGCGCATGGGGGTTTCCTGTATGGTTGGGAGCGGTGTTCGCACAATGGGTTGCAACAGAGTGTAACGCGGCGGCGGCGGCAACTTCAATTGCCCTGCACGTGCGGTTCCATGATAGGCTGGCCGCCTTCTGCCTGAAGGCCTGAATCCCGCGCCTGGAAGGATGCCGCCCATGATCCCGGTTTCGTTGGAGTCCTGCGAAGTCACCGTGCTGGTGGATAATGTGCTCGACATCCTGTCAACCACGCCCGGCTATGTGACGAGCGAGACCGCGAATGTGCGCAAGGCGGGCGCGTCCATGCAGGCGGGGAAGTGCCTGTGCTGCGCGCAATGGGGGCTGTCGCTGATCATCAAGGCGCGCGCAAGCAATGGCGAGAGCACGCTATTGTTCGACTCCGGGCCGGAAGGCTATGGCGTCGAACGCAATGGCGACCGGCTGGGCGTTGATTTCGGCGCCATCGACGCCGCCGTGTTCAGCCACGGCCATTGGGACCATGTCGGCGGCATGACGACGGCGCTGCGCCTGATTTCCGCCGCCAAGGGCCACAAAGAAACGCCCGTGTTCGTGAACGAGGGCATGTTCGTCTCCCGCGGCATGTCCAACCCGGACGGCAGCGTGTTCCCGCACGAGCCCGTACCTTCGCCGGAAGAGTTGGCGGCGGCGGGCGGCAAGGTGGTGCTGGGAGATGAGGCCCGGCTGATCCTGAACGACCGATTTTACCAGAGCGGCGCGATCCCGCGACGGACGGCCTACGAGCAGGGATTGAAAGGCCAGAAGCGCCTGATGCCGGATGGCTCCTGGCAGCCGGACGAGCTGCTGATGGAGGAACGCTTCATCGCCGTGCAGTTGAAGGACCGGGGTATGCTGGTGTTCTCCGCCTGCTCGCACGCCGGCATCGTCAACGTGCTGCGCCATGCGCGCGAGGTGTTCGATCCGATCCCGATCTATGGCGTGATGGGCGGCTTCCACCTCTCCGGTGCCTATCCGGAAAGCATCATGCCGAAGACGGTGGCGGATATGGCGGAAATCGGGCCAGAGGTGATCGTGCCCGGCCACTGCACCGGCTTTCGCGCCGTTCACAAGCTGATCGAGACCTTTGGCGAGGAACGCGTCGTGCCGTGCGCCGTGGGCCGGACGTTCAATTTCGCCGGCGGGCCGCGGGGGTAGGGCGGCGGGCATTTCGCAGTTCACCGGTTATTAACCGAGATGGCGGTACGGAATTCCTGTTTCCAGGTGGAACGGGAGACCGCGGTACAATGCTCTTGTTTGTCCGTACAAAAATCCGTACATTATAGATGCGTGCAATTGACTTCACTGGGTTCGAGTGGGATACTGACAAATGGCCGAAATGCAGCAAGCATGGGGTCAGCCGGGTAGAGATCGAGGCGGTTTTCCTCAACGGCCCGAGCATCTACGCCCACCCTGGCCATTCGGTGAGAGAGCAGCGGTTGCGCGCGGTTGGGACCAACGATGCCGGACGCTTTGTCTATGTCTCGTTCACCTTGCGGCAACGGGGCGACGAGAGGCTGATCCGCCCGGTGAGCGCCCGCTACATGCACCAGAGGGAGATCGACCGCTATGGCCGGTGAGGAACAGGCGCTGAAACAGTTGCCGCCGCTACTGACAGACGAGGAGGCAGAGCGGTTCACGGACGAGGCGGGCCTGTCCGAATACGACCTGTCGGGCTTCGAGCCCGTGCGCTTCGAACTGCAACGCAAGACCGCCCGCCTGGAACTCCGCCTGCCACAGGAGCAACTGGAGGCGGTGAAGCAAGCCGCCGAGGCCCGTGGCATCCCCTACACGCGGCTGGTGCGGCAGTTCATTGAGGAAGGGTTGAGCCAGGGAGAGAGACGACAAAAATAACGCGCAATTATAAATTTTGATGTTTGAATTTATAATTTAAACAATCTTTACCTCTATCCCTAATCCAAGAATATTCGATATTTGTTCTATATTTTTCTTTTTCTGTAAAGTGCTGCTGTGTGTTTTTATATAATATGGCGGTTCATATGTTTCATTATATTTTTTTGAAGATGATCTTGATACAATATTTTCTGAATTTACAAAAACCCTTAAGTTTTCGACACGATCCATGCCTATTTCCTTAATAACTTTAACCAGAGTATCTGCCGCTTTCCTCTCTGATATTACGTGACCATTTGGAAATCGAACAAATAAAGCAGTTTTTGATGCTTTCGATGTGGATAAAATTTTTTTTTGCTGTGGATTCGATGTTTTCCCTGTTTCCTAATTCAATCTCAACCTCGGAAAAAGTGTCTCGCCATTCTGCCTCAAGAGCCTTGACCTTTTCACAAAAATCTTGAAGTGCCTTTCCTTTCAATATTAGGGCTTCCGCTTCATTGTATTCCGAGGCTTGAAAATGCTTGGCGCCATCAGAATTCAAGCTTTCAGCGGCAGCCTCAAGCTCCAGTCTCATTAGGTCGAATGCCGTTGTTACGCTGTCCATTTTCCCGTACCTACTTCAATCGCAATTCAAAAGCACCGGTTAGGGTCGCGTTCGGGGATCGTAATCGCCCTCCTCGTCCGGAAGAGAGAAAATTACGTACAATTCCCTTCAAGTAAGTCGCTTCAGCCACGCATTTAATCTCGACCATTTCCGCGACAAGCACCCTACCTCACCCGCTCCCCAGCCGCCTTGTCCCGCTGCACCGTCCGCTCATAGCTTGGCAGGGCCGTCATGCGGTCCCAGAACCCTCCCACATTCCCCGGCAGGTTCTCGCTGACGCTGCGGCGGTAGCCGCGCATCACATAGGCCATGCTGAGGTCCGCCGCGGTCATCTCGTCGCCCAGCAGGTAGGGCCGTCCCGCCAGGGCCTCGTCCAGCGCCTCGACGCACATCGTGGCGCGGGCCTTCATCTCCGCCACCACGTCCGGCAGTTCCGGGTTGAATTCGCGGCGGTGGTTGGTGATCTCGCCCAGCGGCCGCTGGAAGGTCGCCTCCGAGAACCAGAGCCATTGCAAGAAGTGGGCATAGGCCGGGTCGGTGGCCGCGGGCTGCAGGCGGCCCTCGCCATAGCGCGCCAGGATGTATTGAATCATGGCGCAGGACTCATGCATGCGCAGGTCGCCGTCGTCCATCACCGGCACCTTGCTGACCGGGTGCATCGCCCGCCATTCCAGTGTGCGCCGGTAATCCGCCGAGAAGTTCACCGGCTGGATGTCGTAGGGAACGCCCAGTTCCTCGCACACCCACATGACGCGGAAACCGCGGGTGCCGGGGGCGTGGTAGAATTTCAGCATGACACGTGTTTCCTTAAGGATGACATTTGCTCATTATATTATAGATTCCACCAAAGAATTGTCTTCGTTAATCATTTCGCGCAAATCTTCCGAAATGTAAAAAGAAAGCGATATTTTATCATAAGATCCTTTATTATCACATATGATATGAAAGTCCGCTGAAAAAATATTTTTCCCACGCGTATCAGACTCAACAAAATCCCCTGATTCTGTCCCAATATCATTTTCCAAATACAAAGATAATGATTTACCTCTACTATCAATTATACCAAGCGCAAATCTTAATACCTCTCCTGGCGGCAAGAAATCAATAGGTTTTGCCAATTCAACTATATCCATCACAGAATCCAACCAGTCATCTGTTTCATTTTCCTTTGTTTTAAGATTAGAAATTAGTATACGAATGTTTTTTGCCGGGAGAAATCCAGTATTCTTTAGATGAAATCCAAAAATAATTTCGCTTGGTGTTTCTGGTGGATCTCCAGTATAGCTGGAAATAACCCCGTCCCCAAAATGCTCAACCTTAAATCTTGGCCGCCGCAGAAAATTTATAATATTCATTGACTGAGAGAGCGCAAACCCCAAAATCACGCCTAATAGCGATAGTAAAATTTTAATTTCGTTGTCCATTAGATTGCAACGATAACATTACAGAGTTCGCATTCTGCCTCTCGACCCAAATACAAGCCGAGAGGCATTCCCAATTCCCGGCTGCCTTAGCCCTTCGACCAGGCCACGACTTCCTGGCGCTGCTCGCCCAGGCCCTCGATGCCGAGTTCGAGCACGTCGCCCGGGCTCAGGAAGCGCGGCGGCTTCATGCCGGCGCCGACGCCGGGGGGCGTGCCGGTCATGATGACGTCGCCCGGCAGCAGCGTCATGTATTCGGAGACGAACGAGACGATTTTTCGGATTCCGAAAATCAGCTTGTCGGTAGAGCCGTTCTGCATGGATTCGCCGTTCACCTTCAGCCAGATGTTCAGCTTTTCCGGGTTCGGCACCTCGTCCTTGGTCACCAGCCAGGGGCCGATGGGTGCGAACGTGTCCGGGCTCTTGCCCTTGGTCCACTGCCCGCCCGGCCGCTCCGTCTGGAATTCCCGCTCCGAGACGTCGTTGCCGACCGCGTAGCCGGCGACATGGTCCAGCGCGTCGGCCTCACTGACATGGCTGGCGCGGGCGCCGATATAGACGCAGAGCTCCACCTCCCAATCCAGCTTGGTGGAATGCGGCGGCTTGATCACCGGGCCGTTCGGCGCGGTGTAGGCCGTGGGCGCCTTCATGAAGATGATCGGCTCGGATGGCGGCTGCGCGCCGACCTCCGCCGCATGGTCCGAATAGTTCAGGCCGATGCAGATCACCTTGGACGGACTGGCAACCGGCGGCGCCAGCACCGGCGAGCCGACGACCTTCGGCAGGCTTTCCGGGTCAACCATGGCGATTTCCGCCAGGCCGTCCGGCGAGATGCTCTCGCCGTCGATATCCAGCACAATGGCAGACAGGTCGCGGATATTGCCGGCCTTGTCGAGAATGCCGGGCTTGATCTGGTCGCCGGCGATATAGCGGAGGAGCTTCATGGGGGTGTTTCCAAAATCATGAAAAGGCCTCCCCCCTCGCCAGGCTCAGGGTGAGGCACAGGAACGGGGACCAGAGTGTTACTCCGCCGCCGCGGCCAGGGCGGGATACTTCACCGCGCCATTCGCCTTCATCGTGGCGATCTCGTTGGCCGAATAGCCCCACTCCGCCAGAATTTCGTCCGAATGCTCGCCAATGCCAGGGGCATGGGTCAGCGCATCCGGGCCGGTGATGCGCGGCTGGCCGGGAATGTGCGGCATGGGAATGGTGCCGGTCTCGGTATGCTCGACATAGGCGATGGCGTCCACGGCCTTGGTGTGCTCGTGGTTCATCAGGTCGCCGTAGTTCTGCACCGGCGCGTTCATCACGCCCGCGGCGGTCAGCGCATCCGCCCAGTCCTTGGTGGAGCGGGTGGCGAACACCTCCCGGATCATGGGCATCAGGATCGCCTCGTTCTGCAGCCGCTTGGTGCGGTCGTCGAAGCGCGGATCGGTCGCCCATTCCGGATGGCCCATCACTTCGCACAGGCTGACATAGTGCGCCTCGCGCATGGCGGTGATGTTGATGAAGCCGTCCGTGGTCTGCATCGTGCCGACGGGCACGTAGAGCGGCTGGCTCTCGCCCTTTTCCAGGTAGAACTCCATGATCTTGGCGGCCTGGAATGCAGCGGCGGACTGCATCAGGTTGTTGTCGATATAAGTGCCGACGCCATAGCGGAACTTGCGCATCAGCGCGGTCGACATCGCCTGGAAGGCATAGAGGCCTGTGGTCACGTCCACCGGGATCATGTTCAGGCGCTGCGGCAGGCCATCCTTGTCCTTGTTGACCGTCATCAGGCCGCTATAGGCCTGGATCACCGCATCCGTCACCGGCAGCTTGCTGTTCGGGCCGGTCTGGCCGAAACCGGTCACCGACAGATAGATGACGTTCGGGTTGAATTCCTTCACCTGCTCATAGCCGAGGCCGAATTTGGCCATGACGCCCGGGCGGAACGCTTCGACGATAATATCGGCCTTTTCCGCAATCTTGCGGGCGATGGCCTGCGCATCCGGCTGTTTCATGTCCATGGCCAACGAGCGCTTGCCGCGGTTAAAGGCGATGGAATGAGCGCACTGGTCACCATACATCGCGCCGAGCTGGCGGCCCCAGTCGCCGTCCGGCGGTTCGATCTTCAGAACATTGGCGCCGTGCTGGGCCAGCAGCATGGTCGAATGCGGGCCGGCGACACCCTGGGTGAAGTCCAGCACATTGACGCCATCAAAGGCGCGCGGTTCGGTCGACATCGGGGGATTCCTCCAACAGAAAATCAAGGCGGACGTGTCCGTCCAGCGTGGGCCTGATAAAGCCATGCCGATCGCCTATCGTCAATCGGTGCCGCACCCCTAAAGCCTGCGATTGCCCAATAAAGTGGCCGCCTACGGGTATGGAAAGTGGCTGCCTGCGGCTATCGCCCGGCTATGCCTCCAACGCTGCCATCGTGGCGGGCCCGGCAATGCCGTCCACGACCAAGCCCGCCTGCATCTGGAATCGGATCACCGCCCGCTCGGTCTCACCGCCAAAAACACCGTCGATCCCAATGGCGATGCCGGCGGCCTGCAGGCCCTTTTGCAGTGCCCGCACGTCATCGCCGTGCATAATCGGCCGGGTCAGCTTCAACACGCGTTCGTCCGGGTCGCTAGCGGAAATGCGCACGGTCGCAGCCAGAGACGCCGCGTCGATGCGCTGGCCGCGCACGGTCAGCGTCAAAGTCAGGTCCCAGGCGCCCTCGTCAACCAGCGTCTGCAGCGCATCCATGCGATAGGCCGTCTTGTGCAGCAGGCTGTTGCCATGTGTCTCCAGCCAGTTGCGGCGGGTCGCGATATAGGCAGCGACCCAGCCCTCCTCCCCCAGCGCGGCGAGGGTGCCGTGCTCGGCGTTGGTGCGGTCGCGGATGCGGTGCCAGGAGCCATGCACCTGGCCGTCATAGACAACGGCGGCGCTCAGCGCCTTGGCGCAGCCGATTGCAGTCATGCTATTGATTGCCGGCCGCCAGTAGACGCGGTCGAAAAAGCTATCCTGCACTGCCTGCATGACCGGGTCGTCGCCAGCCTCGCGCAGCAGACGGCGGAAGGCCTGATCGTGATCGAGCGAAAGATCGCGCATATCCAACCGCGGCAGGAAGGCGATCATGTCTCCCGCCAGCGCGGCGCCTTCCGCCCGGCAATAGGCGCCGATCAACAGGGCGAGATTGCCGCTCGCCAGCGTCGTCTGCGCCTTGCCATAGGTCAGATGCCCGGTATCGCCGGCCAACAACGTCACTGCGCCATAATCGCCGGCAACCCGCCCGGTCTCGAAAATTTGCACGATGGCTTGGGCGGTTTTCTTCTGCGTCTCGGTCAACATGGGCTGTATCTCCTCGCCGATGCTGTTGCCATTGCAATGATACAGGCAACTTCGCGCGGTAGCGCGCAAATTTATTGCCGGGCGATCATCATCCGGGCGAGAGCAGCCAATCGGGCAACGGCGGTCAGACGATCTGGCAGGCCTCGCCAAACGGCAGCTTCGGGTGACGATCGAACAGTTTGCTGGGGTCGCCCTTGCCCAGATTGATCAGAAAGTTGCTGCGCCAGGTAGTGCCGGCAAAGAACGCCGCGTCCAGCTTTGCGTTGTCAAAGCCGCTCATCGGCCCGCAGTCCAACCCCATGGCCCGCGCCGCGATGATCAGATAGGCACCCTGCAGCGTGCCGTTGCGGAAAGCGGTCTCGTGCGCCAGTTTATCGCTGGTGGTGAACCAGTTCTTGGCATCCGGGCTGTGCGGAAACAGTTGCGGCAGTTTCTCGTAGAATTCAGAATCATAGGCGACGATCACCGTTACCGGCGCAGCAATGGTCTTGTCCAGGTTGCCGCTGGAAAGGGCTGGCCGCATCTTCTCCTTGCCCTCTTTCGACCGCACGAAAATGAACCGGGCCGGCGAGCAATTGGCCGAAGTCGGCCCGAACTTTACGATATCATAGAGCTGTTCCAGCATCGCGTCGGTAATGTCCGGCTGTTCCCCGGCCCAGCCGTTCTGGCTGCGCGCCTCAAGGAACAGCAGGTCGAGCGCGGCTTGATCGATTTTCATAACGGGCAGGCTTTCGCTTTGGGGTCCGTTCGGGTCTGGCCCGCGATCCTAACGCGCATGGGGCGGACGGCAACCCCGTGCGCGCCCAATCCCTGATGGCCGCCCTAGTTCGTGCCGTTCAGCCGCTCTGCGATCAGCACCCTTTCAACGCCGACAATCTGGCCCATGGACCGGGCCATGTGCGCCGCCACCTCTGCCGTCAGGCCGGCGGCCTGAATATCAAGTTCGAGGCGAGGTTCCGGTGCCTGGTCCAACTGCCCGAAAAATCGGCTGGGAACCAAGCCCCGTTTGGCAAACAGCTCCAACACGCGCGGCATCAGGCCGGGGTCGGGTTGGGCAGCGACGGAAAAACAGGTAACGGCGCCAGCAGGCGCCTGGACGGTCATGTCGGACATAGGGGAATCTCGCAAGCAGGCGGTGAAAACGCGAATGGACGCCTATGGCAGCGTCTTAAGGCCCGGCCCTCAGCGGAGGACCGGGTCGCTAATTCGCGTGACGCGAAGCATGGCCTGAATTGCAGTCGTCATTCTTGGCAACGTGCCCACCCCTGCCCTGATTTTCAAGACGGAGCAGGCATGGGCGTGGCGTATCGCCGCGCATCAGGCTTTGAACACATCCGTCAGCGATACCTGTCCACTGCCCGGCGCCAATGGCTGCGGCTGGGCGGCATCCGGCGCCCAGCCGGCCAGAAAGACAATTTCGAACGGAATCGTAGCGCCAGCGAGCCGCGCCACCGCATCCAGCAGCACGTCCCGCCGCAAGCCCTGGCGGGAACGCCCCAGCAGCACATTGCTTTCGCCCATACCGCGCAGGTCGGCCAGCAGTCGCATCGGGTTCCGGTAGGTTACCGTCACCGGCTCCGCATCCGCCACCGGCAGGGCGAAACCGGCGCGCTGCAACAGGCCGCCGGCATCCCGCACCTCGGTAAAGGGCGCGACATGGGGGCTGGAACCCGCGCCCAACGCTGCCTCCGCCGCCAGAAAGGCATCGCGCAGCGGCGCCAAGGTGCCGAGCCCAAACATGGCGCCGAGGAACAGGCCGTCCGGCTTCAGCGCCCGGCGGATCTGGGCGAGCGCGCCCGGCAGGTCGTTCACCGTGTGCAGCGACAGCGGGCTGATCGCCAGATCGAGCGAGGCATCGGCGAACGGCAGCCATTCCTCGTCGGCGGCGACACGCAGGCCGCCCGCCTGCTGCAGCATCCCACCGGCAAGCTCCGCCTGGACCAGCGTTTCGATGCCAAACCGGCCCGGCAATTGCTGTGCCAGCCCGCCGGTGCGTGCGCCCAGCACCAACGCCCGCGGGAACTGGCGGTTGATCAGCGCAAGGCGCTCCAGCAGGCGGGCGGAGACCTCATCATAGAGGAAGCTGTGCTCGGCAAAGCCGGCGGCCGCGCGCTCGCGGCGGACGCGGACCAGGCGGCGGTCGAAGATTTCCGGTGCAGTCATCCCCGATACCTAGCATCGATCCGCGCCAATGCTTAGAGTGTGCGCCAACGCATCTCAAATTTTTCGACCGGAGCGAAGCGCAATGCCCGCCACCATAACCCCCAAAGCCCTGCACGACCTGATTCTGAAGGCGCTCGCCAACGATGGCACCGAACTGGCCATTGTCGACGTGCGCGAGGAGCAGGCGTTCGCCGATAACCATCTGCTCTATGCCATTTCCGTGCCACTGTCGCGGCTGGAACTGCTGATGGCCGACCTGGCGCCGCGCAAGGCCGCTCAGGTGGTGGTGTGCGATGCCGGCGAGGGGGACCTGGCGGCACGTGCGGCGGCCAAGCTGGACGCCTATGGCTATACTGCGGTCAGTCTGCTGGAAGGCGGCGTCGCCGGCTGGTCCAAGGCTGGGTACGAAACCTATGCCGGCTTTAACGTGCCGTCCAAGGCGTTCGGCGAGCATGTGGAACACCATTTCGGCACCCCCTCGGTCAGCGCCGAACAATTAAACGACATGATGCAGTCCGGCGAGAAGATGGTGATCCTCGATAGCCGGCCGATGGACGAATACAACACTATGAACATTCCAGGCGCCACGTGCTGTCCCGGTGGCGAGTTGGTCTACCGTGCCCACGAAATCGCGCCGGACCCGGATACGACCGTGGTGGTCAACTGCGCCGGCCGCACCCGCTCCATCATTGGCGCGCAGTCGCTGATCAATGCCGGCCTGCCGAACAAAGTGGTGGCGCTGCAGAACGGCACCATGGGCTGGCACCTGTCCGGCTTCCAACTGGAACACGGCAACACCCGCCTGCACCCGGACCCGTCCGCCCCCGCCGTAGATATGGCGAGGCAGCGGGCCGGCGATGTCGACAGCCGCTTCCAGGTCGCCCACGCAACGCTCGACCAGGTGCGGGAATGGCAGAAGGACACCAGCCGCAGCCTGTATCTGGTAGACGTGCGCACGGCGGACGAGTTCGCCGCCGGCCATCTGCCCGGCTCGAAGCATGCGCCGGGCGGCCAGTTGGTGCAGGCGACGGACCGCTATGCCGGCGTGCGCGGCGCCCGCGTCGTCACGATCTGTGATACCGGCGTGCGTTCCACCATGGCCGCGCACTGGCTGAAACAGATGAACTGGGACGTCTATGTACTGGAAGACGGCCTGCCCGCCTCCGGCCTGGAAACCGGCAAGGGCCAAAAGCCCGTGCTCGGCCAGCCGGAGGACGCGCCGGCCATCGATGCCGCGGCGCTGAAGGCGACGCTGGACAAGGACGAGATGGCGGTGATCGACCTGGGATATTCCCGCGACTACCGCAAGGGCCACATTCCCGGCGCGCGTTTCCTGATCCGTTCGCGCCTGGAAGCCGACAAGGGCAACCTCCCGAAAGCGGCCGCCTATGCCGTTACCAGCGAGGACGGCCTCGCTGCCGCCGTCGCCGCGGCGGAATTGAGCCAAGCCCTCGGCGCGCCGGTCAAGGCGTTGGCGGGCGGCACCGCCGCCTGGACGGCAGCGGGCTATCCGCTGGAACAAGGCGAGACGCACATGGCGAGCGAGCCGAACGATGTCTGGCTCAAGCCCTATGAGCGCAAGGGCACGGTCGAGGATTTCATGAACGAATACCTGACCTGGGAAATTGCGCTGGTGGATCAGATCAAGCGCGACGACACGGTGAAGTTTTGGTCGCCCTGACCGGCCTTGCACGCAGCGCGGCGGTTCCGTTCGGGCGCGCGCTGGATTTCGTGCTGCCGCCGCGCTGCCTCGCCTGCCAGGAGCCGATGGCGCCACCCGGCGGGCTTTGTCCGGATTGCTGGCCGATGGTGCGCTTCCTTGCGGACCCGCTCTGCCAGCGCTGCGGCATACCGATGGAGAATGCCAGCGAAAGCGCCTGCCCGCACTGCCTGGCGGAACCGCCCGCCTACGGCCAGGCCCGCGCCGCATTCCTCTATGAGGATGGCAGCCGCGACCTGATCCTGCGCCTGAAGCATGCCGATGCGCTGGCCGGCGTGCCGGTGCTGGCACACTGGCTGCAACGGCCGGGGGCGGAGATGCTGCGGCGGGCGGAATGGCTGGTGCCGGTGCCCTTGCATTGGCGCCGCCTGTTCCATCGCCGCTACAACCAGTCGGCGGAACTGGCGCGGGCACTGGCGCGCGCCAGCCGCGTGCCCATGCTGCCCGATGGCCTGACCCGGACACGGCAAACCCCGAGCCAGGGCAACCTCAGCCGCCGGCAGCGGCAGCGCAATGTCCGCGATGCATTTGCCGTGACGCTCCGCCATCGCGGCCGGATTGCGGGCAAGCATATCGTCCTGATCGACGACGTGATGACGACCGGCGCCACCGCTTCCGCCTGCGCATCGGCGCTGCTGGCTGCGGGCGCCGCCGGGGTGGACGTGCTTTGCCTGGCCCGGGTTGAGCAGGCGGCATTCTCTTGACGAATGCTGCGCCGGTCCCTTGATATGTCACAAACAACCAAATGGAGCGACCGCAATTCATGGCCAAAGTCGAGGTATATTCCAGCATGTGGTGCCCGTTCTGCTATCGGGCGAAGCAGTTGCTGAAAAAGAAAGGCGTTGAGTTCGAAGAAATCGACGTGGACGGCGACCCCGCGGTGCGGGCCGCAATGCGCGAACGTGCCGGCGGCCGGCACACCGTGCCGCAGATTTTCATCAACGACGATGGCATCGGCGGTTGCGACGAGCTTTATGCGCTGGAATCGCAAGGCAAGCTCGACGAATTGCTGAACGCGGCGGCCTGACCTGCCCCCCATTCCGAAGGAGCCCGGCATTATGGCCGACACGTTCATCGCCGCCTGCGTCCAGACCACATCCCTGCCGGACCCGGCCGCAACCATGGAGAGCGTGGCGCCGCTGATCCGGGAGGCGCGCGCCGCCGGCGCCGACTTCATTACCACGCCGGAAGTGGTCTCCATGCTGGGGCCACGCAAGGATGTCCTGGCGAACGCGCAGCCGATGGAAACCCATGACGGGGTGCGGGCGTTTCAGGCGCTGGCGGCGGAAACCGGCGCCTGGCTGCTGGCGGGCTCCATGGTCGTGAAGCTGGAGGAGGAGCGGCTCGCCAACCGCTCCATGCTGTTTTCGCCGGATGGAAAACTGGCCGCGACTTACGACAAGATCCACATGTTCGACGTGGACCTGGAGGGCGGGGAGAGCTACCGCGAAAGCGCCACCTACCAGCCGGGCGAGAACGCTGTCGCCGTCGATCTGCCCTGGGGCCGGCTGGGCATGACGGTCTGCTATGACATGCGCTTCCCGTATCTCTACCGCGATCTGGCCCATGCCGGCGCCCAGTTCTTCACGGTCCCCAGTGCGTTTACCGTGCCGACCGGCCGCGCCCACTGGCATGTTTTGCTGCGCGCCCGTGCAATCGAAACCGGCTGTTTCGTCATCGCCGCCGCCCAGGTCGGCCAGCACTTCCCGAAGCGCAAGACCTACGGCCATTCCATCATCATCAGCCCGTGGGGCGAGGTGCTGGCGGAATCGGAGGCGGACGAGCCGGGGATCATCACCGCGGAAATCGACGTGGCGAAGGTGAACGAAGCGCGGCAGATGGTGCCCTCGCTGCACAACGACCGGCCCTATACCAAGCCGGCGCAATAACCCCATGTCCCAGCAGGCCGGCACTCCGCAACCTCTTGGACTTCCCGATTGGCACTCTATATATTCAAGTGCCAATTTCGCTGCGCCGAAGACGCAGCTCGCCTTACCCATGAGACCAAGGGCATGATCAAGTACGACCTGCGTTGCGACGAAGAACACACGTTCGAAGTCTGGTTTCGCGACAGCGCGGCCTGTGATGACCAACTCGCGGGTGGCGAGGTGCTGTGTCCGCAATGCGGTTCGGCGGCGGTGCAGAAGGCATTGATGGCGCCGGCGCTGTCCACGTCCGACAAGGGCAATCAGGACCGGAAGCAGGCGATGGCCATGGCGCACCAGCTGCACATGCTGCGCGAGTTCCGCCGGCATGTTGAGCAGAACTGCGAGGATGTAGGCAGTGCCTTTCCGGAGGAAGCCCGCCGTATCCATTATGGAGAGGTCGAACACCGCAACATCTATGGCGAGGCCGATCTGGCGGAAGCCAAGGAGTTGATCGAGGAAGGCATCGAGGTATTTCCGGTGCCCGGCCCGTTCCGCGACGATGCCTGACCGCTCTTGAGCGCACAGCACGGGGGCTAGACCTTAAGTCGAACGGACAGCGGCAGCATTCAGCGCTTGCTTAAATCTGGCAATTTACCATATGGTCTTTGCGATATTTGCAAAGCCGGAGGAAAAAGCCATGGACACATTGCACAGCATGCGGCTGTTTGCGGAGGTGGTGGATTCCGGCTCCTTCTCCGCCGCCGGCCGCCGCTTTGGTCTGGCCGCCTCCAGTGTCTCGCGGCAGGTCGGCTCGCTGGAAGACTCGCTGGGTGCCCGCCTGCTCAACCGGTCCACCCGCAAGCTGTCGCTGACCCAGGCTGGGCGCATGTATCACGAGCGGGTGCGCCAGATCCTGGCCGATATCGACGACGCCAACCGCTCCGTCAGCCATCTGGAGGCGGTGCCACGCGGCGTGCTGCGCATCAACGGGCCGACCGTGTTCGGCCGGCTGCACATCGCACCGCATTTGCCGGAATTCCTGGCCAAATACCCGGAAATAGACATCGACCTGACGCTGACCGATCATTTCGTCGACGTGATCGAGGAAGGGGCGGACGTGGTCGTGCGGGTCGGCGGCCTGTCGGATTCCAGCCTGTTCGCACGGCGACTCGCACCGAACCGCCGTATTCTTTGCGCCGCGCCAGACTATCTCGACCGGCGCGGCCGCCCCGCCAGCGCCAACGACCTGACCAGTCACACCTGCCTCGTCTACAAGCTGCAATCCACTACCGGCGTCTGGCACATCTGCTGCGGCGAGTCCGGCGATCAGCAGGAAGTCCGCGTCACCGGCCGCGTTACCGCCAACAACGCGGAAGCGCTGCATGCCGGCGTTCTCGGCGGAGTCGGCATCGCGCTGCTGCCCACCTGGTTGGTCGGCGACGACATCCAGTCCGGCCGGCTGGAACGCGTCCTGCCCACGCTGGAGGCTGACCTGACGCCAGACGAAACCGCGATCCACGCCATCTATCCGCACAAGCGCCTGCTGTCGGCCAAGGTGCGCGCGTTCGTCGATTTCCTGGTGGAGAAGTACCAGCCCATGCCCTACTGGGAGATCGGCGCCGAAACGGTTGAGGCCGCGCTGACCCCCATTCCGGCACAGTGAGGAGGCTAGTCAGCCGCCCCCGCCTCCGATAATCTCTGACGAGCGCCGCAGAGCGCCAGGATACAAACGTCAGGGACAAACGCCATGATCAAGCTGCTACGCGCCGGCCTTGCCGCCGCCGCTATGTTGGGTGCTGCCGCCACCGTCAGCGCCCAAGCCGAAGATTATCCGGAAATCACCTTCCGCTACGCCACCGGCTTCCCGGAGGCAGTCTATATGAACGAACCGGCCAAATGGTTCGCCCGGGAGGTCGAGGAACGCTCCGGCGGCAAGATCAAGGTCCGGATGTTCTTCGGCGGCACGCTCGGAAAATCCAACGAAATTCTCGACCTCGTCTCCAAGGGCGCGGTCGATATGGGGTCAATCGTCCAGGGGTATTTCACCTCGAACCTGCCGTTCGCCGCCATGACCAACTCGCTGCCGATGACCTTTTTCGATGGCGAGGCGGCGATGCGTGCCGGTATGAAGATGGATGCGGAAAACCCGGACCAGATTGCGGAATACGAGCGCAACAACATCAAGCCCCTCGTCAACCGCTACCTGCCGAATTACAAGCTGATCTGCACCAAACCGATCCGCACGGTGGCGGATTTCGAAGGCACCAAAATCCGCACCTTCGGCAACTACATGCCGAAAATGTTCGCAGCCCTAAAAGCCACGCCGGTCAACGTGTTGCCGGTGGAAATGTACGAGGCGCTGAAACGCGGCTCGATGGATTGCTCCTACCTGACCTATCCGTTTTTCGTCGTCTTCAAGCTACAGGAAGTGGCGCCTTACGTCATCGACGTGAAGCTGGGCGGCATCAACGCCTACTTCCTGGCAATGAACAAGCGGAAGTTCGACAGCCTGCCCCAAAACACGCAGGATCTGCTGGTTCAGGTCGGCCGGGAGGCGACCGAATGGGGCATCGATCATACCAAACAGATGGACGCGGAAGCGCTGGAACAGTTGAAGGCAACGGACGGCGTCGAGATCGTCACCTTCGAGGAACAGGAAAAGCTCGAAGCAGCCGTGCCGGACATGATCGAGGAATGGATCAAGGAAATGGCCAAAATCGGCAAGGAAGCCGAAGCCAAAGCCTTTGCCGCCACCGTGCGTGCGGAAACCGGGCTTTAGCCTTTAACGCCCTTCCTCCATCCATCGCTTTACCTTGAGTGGCCGCGCAGCAGCCAGCCAAAGAGGGTTCGCTCCAGCAGCAGGGCATCCTTTGACTGGCGCCTGCCGGCACCGTTCAGGGTGACGGCAGGTAAACCATGCGCTTCTTTCGTTTTCTCGATGCCGCCATTATCTGGCTCGGCACAGCCTCGCTAGCGATAGCTGCCGTCTTTATCGGCCTGCTCGCCATTATCGGCACGGCCGACAGCCTGGGCACCCAGCTGTTCGGACTGCCGGTCGCCAGCGCGCTGGAACTGAGCCAAGCCGGGCTGGTGATCGTTGTTTTCATGGGTCTGGCCTATGCTCAGCGCCGCCGCGGCCATGTTACGGTCGACATCTTCACACAACACCTGCGCGGCACAGCTCATGCGGCGTTCACGGCACTGGCGTTGATCGCTGCCATGGCGTTTTTCGGCTTCCTTGCCTGGCGTACCGGTGTCGCCGCGCTGGAAAGCTATCAGATCGACGAACGGTCCTGGGGTCTGACCCGCTTCCCGATCTGGCCCTCCAAGATTGCGCTCACCGTCGGCTGCGTGATCGCGCTGCTGGAAAGCATCCGCCAGTTCGTCCACCTCTGCCTCGGCAATCCCGATGCCTACGAGACATCCACGATCGAGGATGAGGAGGTCGTATGATGGAACCGATCGCCATCGGCTTTGTCGGCATCGCTGCCCTCATCCTGTTCGCCGGCCTGGGCGTGCCGATCGCCTTTTCCATCACCCTGGTCGGCGCGGTCGGCATGGCGGTGGTGACGGATGTCGAATTCGTGCTCGTCACCTTTCAGTCCCTGCCCTACGCCACCGCCAGCGAATACGCCTTCGCCGTCATCCCGATGTTCGTGCTGATGGGCGCCATCGCGTCGTCTGCCGGGATCATCGGCGAGTTGTATACGGCGGTGAACCGCTGGCTGGAGAATGTGCGCGGCGGCCTCTATATCGCCACCGCGGTGGCCAGCGCCGGGTTTGCGGCGATCAGCGGCTCGACCGTGGTCAACGCCGCCATGTTCACCCGCATCGCGCTGCCGGAGATGCTGGCGCTCGGCTATCACAAGGGCATCAGCGCCGGCTGCATCGCCGCCGCCGGCACCTTTGCCGCGCTGATCCCGCCCAGCCTGACCTTCGTCATCTTCGGCATCCTGACGGGCGAGAGCATCGGCGAACTGTTCATTGCCGGCATCGTGCCGGGCGTGCTGACCGCGGCCTTCTATGTCGTCGTCATCCCGATCATGCTGAAAATCCGCCCCGATTGGGCGCCGCAGCTGGAGGTCCATTCGACCTTCGCCCAGAAGCTGCGCGGCATGACCGGCATCTGGCCGATGTTGTTGCTGGTCTTTATCGTGCTCGGCGGCATCTATACCGGCATCACACCGCCGACGGCGGCGGGCGCGCTCGGTGCGTGCGGTGCACTGTTGATCGCACTTGGCCGCCGCAAGATCGGGCCGGGCCAGATCTGGGAATCGGTACGCCAGACAGCGGAACTGACCAGCGTGCTGTTCATCATCATCATCGGCGGGCTGCTGTTCAGCCGCTTCCTGGTGGTGAGCGGTTTCGTTGCCGATCTGACCGTCCTGGTCACCGACTCGGGCTTCACGCCGGCCACCTTCATCCTGGTCATGGTGCTGATGTACCTAGTCATGGGTATGTTCATCGACCCGCTCAGCATGCTGGTGATGACGGTACCCTTCGTCTATCCGGTCATCAAAAGCCTGGGGATGGATCCGATCTGGTTCGCCATCATCCTGACCAAGATGATAGAGATCGCGGTGATCACGCCGCCGGTCGGCCTTAACCTGTTCGCCGTCGTCTCCGCCGCCCGCGGGCAGGTGCGCACCGGCGAGATGTTCACCGGCATCCTGCCGTTCGTCGCCATGGAAGTGGTGATCCTCGGCATCCTGATCGCCTTCCCCATCCTCTCCACCTGGCTGCCCGACACGATGCATTAGCCGCAAGGAACCGCATTCATGCGTATCGCCACCGAAGACGCCCGCGCCCTGCTCAGCGCGGTTATGGCCAAGCTCGGCTATGCGGCGGAGGATATCCCGGCCATTGTCGAGCACCTGATCGACTGTGAGTTGCGCGGCCTGGGATATGGCGGGCTCGCCCGGGCCGTCGCGATTGCCGAGCGCATCGGGCGAACCGGGATGCCATCCAGGCCCATCGCCGTCAGCCACGAAACCCCGGTTTCGGCCAAGGTCGAGGGTAACGACCATATCGGCTACATCGTCGCCCAGCGCGCCACCGACCTCGCCATCGAAAAGGCGAATGCCATCGGGCTGGCTGCGGTCGGTGCGGCCGATACCTGGTACACAGGTATGCTCTCCTACTTTGCGGAGCAGGCGGCGGCACACGATCTGGTCACCATGATCGCCTCCAACGCTGGCCCCTGGGTGGCGCCGCACGGCGCGGCGGAAGGGCGGTTCGGCACCAACCCGATCTGCTTCGGCTTCCCGGCCGACCCGCACCCGGTCATCTGGGATATCGGTACCTCCAACATCATGCATGCCGAAGTGCTGCTGGCCCGGCGCCTGGGCCAGCCATTGCCGGAAGGCGGCGCCATCGGCCCGGACGGCCAGCCGACCACGGACCCGGATGCCGCGCTGCAGGGCGCCTTCACCGCCTGGGGCGGGCACAAGGGTTCCGGCCTGGGCCTGATGGTCCAATTGCTGGGCGTGCTGGCCGGGTCCAACGGCATCACGGACGACATGGGCGGCTTCGGCATGACCATCGTCGCCATGAAAACCGACCTGTTCGGCGATGGCGAGGCGACCAAACAACGGATTGCTGAGTACGCCGAGGCCGTCCGCAATGCCCGCCCGCTCGACCCGACCCAGCCGGTGCGCATGCCGTTCGACCGCAGCTTCGCGGCGCGCAATGCGGCACGGGCCAGCGGGGGGTTTGAAGTGAGCCCGGAAATCGTCGATAAACTCAAAACCTTCATCGCCGCCTAAGGAACATCCGCCATGCTCGACCACGTCCAACTGGGCCGGAGCGGCCTGCAAGTCTCCCGCCTCTGCCTGGGGACCATGAATTTCGGCGAGCCGGGCGTCGGCCACCAGGGCGACTGGACGCTGGATATCGACGAGGCGCGGCCGATCTTCAAGCGCGCGCTGGAGTTGGGCCTGAACTATTTCGACTGCGCCAATGTCTATGGCCTCGGCGCGTGCGAGCGGGTGGTCGGCGCATTGCTGCGGGAACTGCTGCCGCGGGATGAGTTCGTGTTCGCGACCAAGGTTTCCGGCATGATGGGAAAGGGGCCGAACCAGGGCGGCCTGTCGCGCAAACACATTATGGAGAGCATTGACGCCTCCTTGCAGCGCACCGGGCTCGATTATATCGATCAATTGGTAATCCACCGTCATCCGCATGGCCGTCCCGGCGGCTCCCACCCGCCGATTGAGGAAACGATGGAGGCGCTGCACGACGTGGTGAAGGCCGGCAAGGTGCTCTACCTCGGCGGCTCCAGCATGTTCGCCTGGCAGTTCTGCGAGTTGCAGATGACGGCGGAGCGGCATGGCTGGACGAAGTTCATCTCCATGCAAAACCACCACAACCTGATCTACCGCGAGGAAGAGCGGGAGATGAACCCCTATTGCGCCGCCACCGGCATCGGCCTCACGCCCTGGTCGCCGTTGGCGCGCGGTATCCTGACCGGCGCCTACAAAGGCAGCCTCGATGCCGGCTCCACCCAGCGCAGCCAGGGCGCGGACAGGGAGCGCACCCGCGGCCTGTACCGTGGCGATATGGATTTCCAGATTGCCGACCGCGTAGTGGAGGTCGCAGAGAAACTCGGCCACACTCCGGCCCAGATCGCCGTGGCCTGGCTGCTCGGCAAGCCGGAGGTGACGGCGCCGGTAATCGGCGTGTCGAAACTGCCGCAGCTGGAACAACTGGTGGCCGCGACAGAGATCGACCTGCCGGCGGAAGACGTGGCCTATCTGGAAGAACTCTACCGGCCGGTCGAAAACCTGCTGAGCATCGGTTCCTCGTAAGCTGCCGCGAACAGGGCCCGCGCTGTCGCGGCATTTGCATGCGGAATTTGACGTCGATCAATGTTGAGGGAACCGCAGCAGGACAGTCTGTGCCTCACTCTCAAAGCCTTCGGAGACAAGCGGAATGAGCGAAGCATCCAACACGCAAACCGTGCGCGAGGCGGTCGGAATTTTTCACGACGCCGACACGATGCAAAAGGCGATCGACACGCTGCTCAGCAACGGCTTTGCGCCCGGCGAAGTTAGCCTGCTGGCGGGCGAAGATGCGGTTCGGGAGAAGCTCGGCCATATGTATCGCCGGGTAGAGGCAACCGAGGACGACCCGGAAATCCCGCGCCAAGCCTATATCCCGCCGGAAACACTGGGCGACGCGGAAGGCGCCGTCGTCGGCGGGCTGCTCTATGTCGGGGCGGTTGCGGCAGCGGGCGCGGTCGTCGCTTCGGGCGGCACCCTGGCCGCGGTCATCGGCGCCGCTGCAGCAGCCGGCGCGGGCGGAGGCGTCATCGGAGCTGTCCTGGCCCGCCTGATCGAAAAACGCCACGCCGACTATATCCACGAACAATTGGATCATGGCGGCTTGGTGCTGTGGGTTCTGGTGCGTGATTCCGATCATGAGGCCAAGGCGGTCGAGATCCTGAAACAGCACTCCGCCGACGACGTGCATGTTCATACCATTCCGCTGTAGGGCAATGCTTGGCGCTTCCGCAAAATCTCCCTCGTGACGCGCCCCCGGCCGGGGGTCATAATGGGCCAACCCCATAACACGCCCTCAGGGAACAGGAAGCCCCACGCCATGAAAGTCGGTTTTATCGGTCTCGGCACGATGGGTGGCCACTTTGCCACCAACATACAGAATGGCGGGCACGAGCTGGTCGTCTCCGACCTGTCCCGCCAGCATGCCCGCAAGCACCTTGACGCCGGCGCCGCCTGGGCGGAAACACCGGCCGAATTGGCAGCGCAGGTTGATGTCGTCCTGGCCTCCCTGCCCGGCCCGCCGGAGGTGACCAAGGTTGCCGCCGACCCGGAAACCGGGCTGATCGCCGGCATGAAGCCGGGTCAGGCCTTTTTCGACCTCGCCACCAACGCGCCGACCGTGGTGCGTCGCCTGTATGCGGAATTTGCGGAGAAAGGCTTCCACTATCTGGATGCACCGGTCTCCGGCGGCCCGGCCGGTGCGGAAAGCGGCAAGCTGGCGGTCTGGGTCGGCGGCGACAAGGCTGTGTTTGAGGCAAACCGTGCCGCGCTGGATGCCATGGGCGACCAAGTGCGCTATGTCGGTGAGATCGGCGCCGGCTCCATCGCCAAGCTGGTGCACAACGCCACCGGTTACGCCATCCAAACCGCCATGGCGGAGATGTTCTCAGTCGGCGTCAAGGCCGGCCTGGACGCGACCGCGCTCTGGGAGGCAGTGCGCCAAGGTGCGCTCGGCCGCGCCCGGCCGTTCGACCGACTGACCAAACAGTTCCTGATCGACAAGTACGACCCGCCGGATTTCGCGCTCCGCCTCGCCCACAAGGATGTGAGCCTGGCTGCCGAGCTTGGCCGCGACATGGGCGTGCCGATGCGCGTCATCAATTTGGTGCACGCGGAAATGACGGAAGCGCTGGTCGCCCGCGACTGGGGCCAACAGGACAGCCGCTCCCCGATGAAGCTGCAACTGGAGCGCGCCGGCATCGACAAGCTGGGCGGCGACCCGGCCTATCTGAAAAAAGTCATGGACGAGGACAAGGGCTAGGGCGTGACCAGCAAGTCATCGCGGCTACCTGCGGATGACGCGCATCCGAAGCTGGACAAGGCGGACTATGAGGATCGCCTGCAAAAGGCGCAATTCCGGATGCGCACCGTCGCCCTTGCCTGCCATACTCAGGGCCTGCGCGGCGTGGTGGTGGTCGAAGGCGGCGACACGGCCGGCAAGGGCGGCGCCATCCGCCGCCTGATTGCCGAGTTGGACCCGCGGTTTTTCCGCGTCTGGCCAATCGGTCCGCCAACACCGGAGGAACGGCAGCAGCACTATCTGCAACGCTTCTGGAAGCGCCTGCCGCGGGCAGGGGAGATCGCCATCTTCGACCGGTCCTGGTATGGCCGCGTGCTGGTTGAGCGCGTCGACGGCCTGATTCCGGCGGACCGCTGGCGCGTCGCTTATGATGAAATCAACGCGTTCGAGCAGATGCTGTCCGACGACGGCATCCGCCTCGCCAAATTCTATTTCCACGTCACCCGGGAGGAACAGCAGGCGCGGCTGGTGGAACGGGTGCGCGACCGTTTCAAATGGTGGAAGATCAACGAGGCAGACATCCGCGCCCACCTCGCCTACGACACCTATTGCGAAGCGGCGGAAGAAATGATCCAGCACACCTCGAATGCGGCGGTGCCCTGGCATGTCATTGCCGCCGACCACAAGTTTCACGCCCGCCTGGAATTGCTGGACGCCGTGGCGGACTGCTTTTCGGCCGGCATCGACACCGACCCCACACCGCTCACTCCGGACCTGCGCCGCCTCGCCCGGGATGTGCTGGGCGTGAATGGTGACGCCGGCGCGGTCGGCGATAAAGGCTGACCGCCTCCCAGGCCTGCAACTCCCCAGCCTACAACATGCGCTCTTCCGGCCCGATCAGATGCCAGGGTGTCTCGCCCTTCAGGGCGCGGACGCAATTCTCGGTCGCCCGGCGCACCGCGACCCCGCTCCAACTGCCGACGGATGCGGAATTGTGCGGCGAGCCGATGACGTTCGGCAGGTCCAGGAACGGGTGCCCCATCTCGAACCTGCCATGCCGCACTGGCTCCACCCACCAGGCATCCAAACAGGCGGTAAAGCCGGGGTTGGCCTGCAGATGGGCATACAATGCCGCCTCGTCGATAATCTCGCCGCGGGCCAGGTTGACCAGAATTGCGTCCGGCTTCATCAGCGCCAGCTTTTCGGCGTTCAGCAGTTTTTCGCTCGCCTGCGTCAGCGGCAGGGCCAGCACCAGCACATCGCTGGCCGCCAGCAACTCGTCCAGCCGGTCCGGCGTGCCGATCCAGTCCACCGGCTCCGCTGTCTGGCCGGACCGCTTGATCGCGTGCACCTTCATGCCCAGCCCGTGGAACAGCCGCCCGCAGGCAACGCCAATGCCGCCAAAACCCATAATGCCGGCAACACCGCCCGCCAGCATCTTGTTACGGACGAACTGGTTGAATTCGCCCGTCTTGAGCTTCCCGTGCTCGACAAACAGCCGTTTGGCCGCCGCCAAGGCCATGGCCACGCCATGCTCCGCCATCGGCTCGGCAAACGCGCCGCCATTGCCGGCAATCGGCAGATCCTCCGGCAGGTGCTGCAGCGGCAGGTAATCGACACCGGCGGAATGGAATTGCAGCAGCCGGCAGGTCGGCGCCAGCAGGTCGCCGACATCGTCCGGCAATTGGTTCATACGCTGAGCAAAGACCGCTGTCGCCTGTGCCAGCGCGGCGCGCCCGGCCTCGGCGCCCAGATCGGCCAGATAGACCACTGCGCCGGCATCCCCGACCGTTTCCGCAATTATCTGGCGCCGCCATGGCTCCGCCTCGAACGCGATCACGAGCGTTGGCTTGTCACCGGAAGGGCTGGACTGGTTCATCGCTTCGATCCAAGAGGCAAAAGGAAGGTAGCGGCGTCATAACGCTCTTGAGCCCGCATGGCCATCCGCGGCATGATATTGCGGTGCAGCATACCACAGAGTGGAAGGACCGCCGCGTCATGCGCAACGACGAAACCGCAATCGACGCCGCCATGGGAACCGAGGGCCTGCCGGGCCGCGAGGTACTCGACAAGGCGACGCTCCAGTCCCTGACGGAGCGAAGCGACCGCGCCGGCCTGATCCACCTTGCAGGGCATGTTTTGGCGATCCTCTGCACCGGTTGGCTGTTGAGCGAGGCTTACGCCGCCGGCGGCCTTTGGATCGTGCCGGCACTGGTGTTGCACGGCTTCGCACTCGTCACCCTGTTTGCGCCGACGCACGAGGCGGGCCACGCCACCGCTTTCAAAACGCTGTGGCTGGGCAAGGCCGTGGCCTGGGCTGCGGGCGCGGTCACGCTGAACAACGCGGACTTTTACCGCCGCTATCACCACTGGCACCACCGCTATACCCAGGTGCCCGGTCACGATCCGGAACTGGGGCGGCCCAAGCCCGGCGACTGGCTCGCCTATGGCTGGCGGCTGCTGGGGCTATATTATTACATCGACAAGCTGCGCGAGATGCGGATGGCGGCCACGAACCGCCTCGGCCATTTGCCTTATATCCCGGAACGCGCGCGCACCCGGCTGGTCTGGTCGATGCGGGCGATGATCGGGCTCTATGCGCTAGTGGCGGCGGGCGCGATCCTGCTGGAGAGCTGGGCGCCCGTCACCTACTGGCTGCTGCCGATGCTCTGCGGCCAGCCGCTGCTGCGGGCCATCCTGCTGTCCGAGCACACAGGGTGCAGCGAGGACCGCAACGGCCTGACCAACACCCGCACCACGCTGACCAGCTGGCCGGTGCGCTTTCTGATGTGGAACATGCCCTACCACGCCGAACACCACCTCTACCCGGCCGTGCCGTTCCACCGCCTGCCGGACCTGCACCGCCTGATCGCCGATCGCGTGCACCACCTGACGCCCGGCTATCCGGCCGCGCAGCGGGAGATCGTGGCGACCTTTGCCCCGCCCGCCTGAGCCGGAGGTCGCCATGCAACAGGTGACATCGGCGGCAGCCCATCACGCCGCCGCCGTGAATGAAGTTCTGGCCTCGGTAGAGGCACGTGAAGATGGACTTTCGTCGGCCGAGGCCAAACGGAGGTTGGCCAAACACGGGCCGAACCGCTTACCGGAGCCGCCGAAGCGCAGCGCGCTGTTGCGGCTCCTGTCGCATTTCCACAACATCCTGATCTATGTGCTGCTGGCCGCCGCCTTGTTCACGGCGCTGCTGGGCCACTGGATCGATACCGGCGTGATCCTGGCGGTCGTCGTCGTCAACGCCATCATCGGTTACATCCAGGAAGGCCGCGCCGAGCAGGCCATGGATGCGATCCGCAAAATGCTGGCGCCGCACACCTCGGTCCTGCGGGACGGACGGCGGCAGAGCATCGACAGCGGCGACGTGGTGCCGGGCGATATCGTGCTGCTGGAGGCGGGCGAGCGTGTGCCGGCCGACCTGAGGCTGTTCGCGGCGAGCGGCCTCCGGATCGAGGAGGCGGTTCTGACCGGCGAATCCGTGCCGGTGGAGAAATCGACCGAGCCGGTCGCAACCGATGCGCCGCTCGGCGACCGCAGCGGCATGGCCTTCAGCGGCACACTGGTCGCCGCCGGCACCGGCCGTGGCATCGCAGTGGGGACCGGGGCTGCGACCGAGATCGGCCGGATCAGCGGCATGCTCTCCAACGTGGAGCAGCTGACGACACCGCTGCTGCGCCAGATGAACCGGTTCGCCACCCTGCTGACCATTCTGATTCTGGTGATCGCGGGCGTGTTGCTCGCCTACGGTTATTTCGTCGGGCACATGCCCTTCGTCGAACTGTTCATGGCGGTGGTCGGGCTTTCGGTTGCTGCCGTGCCCGTGGGCCTGCCCGCAGTCCTGACCATCACGCTAGCCGTAGGCGTGCAGGCGATGGCCCGGCGCAACGCCATCGTCCGCCGGCTGCCGGCCATCGAAACCCTGGGTTCGGTCTCCGTCATCTGCACGGACAAGACCGGCACGCTGACCCGCAACGAAATGATGGTGGCCTCCGTTGACGCGGCGGGCAAGGTTTTCAGCGTTGCGGGCGAAGGCTACGCGCCGGAGGGCGCCATATCCCAGGACGGGGCGGACATCGATCCGGCCGGCGAGCCTGTCCTGCGCGAGATCGCCCAGGCCGCGGCGTTCTGCAACGATGCGGTGCTGCGGCATGACGCGGATGGTTGGCATGTTGCCGGCGACCCGATGGAGGGCGCGCTGAAGGCGTTCGCCGGGAAGATCGTGCCGGGCTCGGCCAGCGGCAATGCGGCGGGCGGGCGGTTGGACGAAATCCCGTTCGATGCCGAACATCGCTACATGGCCGTTTTGCAGCAGGATGGCGAGGGCGATGTCCGGATTTTCGCCAAGGGCGCGCCGGAGCGGCTGCTCGGCATGTGCCGCGAACAGCGGAGCGCCGATGGCGGCACCGAACCCTTGCGCGCCGACCACTGGCACCGGCAGGTCGAGCTGATTGCGGCACAGGGCCAACGGGTGCTGGCGCTCGCCGTTCGGCCTGCCCCGAGGGAAAAGACCAGCCTGGACCCATCCGACCTGGAGGATGGGTTGGTGCTGATCGGCCTGGTCGGGTTGATCGACCCGCCCCGACCGGAGGCCATCACAGCGGTGGCCGAATGCCGGGAGGCGGGCATCCGCGTGAAGATGATCACCGGCGATCACGCAGGCACGGCCCGGGCCATCGGGCGAACCATCGGCCTGGAAAACACCGACCAGGTACTGACCGGCACCGATCTGGAAGTGATGAACGATGTGGAATTGCGGGCGGCGGCAGTCTCCACCGACATTTTCGCCCGAACCAGCCCGGAACACAAACTGCGGCTGGTCCGGGCCTTGCAGGCGCATGGCCTGACCGTGGCCATGACCGGCGACGGCGTCAACGATGCGCCGGCGCTGAAATCCGCCAACGCCGGCATTGCCATGGGCCGAAAGGGCAGCGAGGCCGCCAAGGAGGCGTCCGAACTGGTGCTCGCCGACGACAATTTCGCCTCCATCGCGGCCGCGGTGCGGGAGGGGCGCACGGTCTACGACAACATCAAGAAGGTCATCACCTGGACGCTGCCGACCAACGCCGGCGAATCCCTGACCATCATCGTTGCGATCTTTTTCGCCATGGCGATGCCGGTGACGCCGGTGCAGATTTTGTGGGTCAATCTGATCACCGCCGTAACCCTCGGTTTGGCCCTGGCGTTCGAGCCGACAGAGGCAGGCACGATGCATCGCCCTCCCCGCCCCCGCGGCCAGCCCCTGCTGGGCGGTGAGCTTGTCTGGCATATCGTCCTGGTCTCCGGGTTGTTCCTGGCGGGGGTGTTCGGCATCTACAGCTATGCGGTCGATGCGGGCTATTCGGTTGCACTCGCACAGACCATGGCGCTCAACACGCTGGTGGTGCTGGAGATTTTCCACCTGTTCTTCGTTCGCAACATCTATGGCACGTCCCTGACCTGGCAGGCGGTTCGCGGCACGCGCATGGTCTGGGCGACGGTGATCATCATCACGGCCGCCCAGTTTGCCGTGACCTACGTGCCGCTGCTGCAACACATTCTGGGCACGCAGGCGGTGCCGCTGGCCGACGGTCTGCTGATCGTCACCGTCGGCGTTGTGTTCTTCGCGATGATCGAGCTGGAGAAGCAGATTCGCCTTGCCATCGGCCGGATGCGGAACGGTTCGGCGGAGGAGGACTGATCCGGATGAGCAGCGGCCGCGCCGGCAAGGGATCGGGTGTGCGCCTCCGGTCCCTTGCCGTGGCCGACTGCGATGCCCTAAACCATTGCCCATGCGCCTTGCCCTCTACCAGCCCGAAATTCCCCAGAACACCGGCACCATCCTGCGGCTTGCCGCCTGCATGGGCGTTGGCGTTGACGTGATCGAGCCTTGCGGATTCATCTGGGACGACCGCCGGCTGCGCCGCGCCGGCATGGATTATCTCGACCAGATCGATCTGATCCGCCATGCTTCCTGGAGCCGGTTCCAGGCTGATCGCCTGCCGGGACGGCTCGTGCTGCTGACGACACAGGGTGCGGTCCGCCACACGGACGCAGCCTTCCAACCTGGCGACACGCTGCTTCTGGGCCGCGAGTCCGCCGGTGTGCCGCCCGAGGTGCATCAGGGCGCCGACCTCCGCGTGCGGGTGCCGCTGACACCGGCCACCCGCTCGCTCAACGTCGCACTTGCCGCCGCGATGGTGCTGGGAGAGGCCCTGCGCCAGACCGGCCTTTTGCCGTCCGATCTTTCGCCCGAGGATTCAGGCCCATGACCTCTACCGAAGCCCAGAAACAACGCGCCAGCGACTGGTTCGAGACCCTCCGCACCCGCATCTGCGTGGAATTCGAGCGGCTGGAGGACGAACTCACGCAAGGCCCGCACAAAGACCTGACGCCCGGCCGGTTCGAGCGCAAATCGTGGACCCGCACCGCCGTCACCAACGATCCGGACTCCGGCCCGGGCGGCGGCGGCATCATGGCGGTGATGCGCGGCCGCGTGTTCGAGAAGGTCGGCGTCAACGTCTCCGCCGTGCACGGCCAGTTATCAGAGAAATTCGCCGCTGAAATTCCCGGCGGCGCGGAAAATCCGAATTTCTGGGCCAGCGGCGTGTCGCTGGTGGCGCACATGCGCTCGCCCAAGGTGCCGGCGGTGCACATGAACACCCGGCATATCGTAACATCAAAAAGCTGGTTCGGCGGTGGCGCCGACCTGACGCCGATGGTGCCGGCCGAGGCCGACACCGCAGACTTCCACGCCGCCATGAAAACCTGCTGCGACCGGTTCGACCCGGACTATTATCCGAAGTTCAAACAATGGGCCGACGACTATTTCTTCCTGCCGCACCGTGGCGAGGCCCGCGGCGTCGGCGGTATTTTCTATGACTATGTGAACACCGGCGACTGGGAGACCGACTTCGCTTTCACACAGGCAGTCGGCGAGGCGTTCCTGGACATCTACCCTAAGTTGGTACGCCGCCACATGCATGAGCCCTGGACCGATGCCGACCGTGAGCACCAACTGATCCGCCGCGGCCGCTATGTCGAGTTCAACCTGATCCACGATCGCGGCACGGCGTTCGGTCTCAAAACCGGCGGCAACACGGAGGCGATCCTGATGTCGATGCCGCCGGAAGCGAAGTGGCCGTAACGATGGCCAGGGGCCGCCCCTAGGCGGCCTGGTGCCCCAGGAAAGGCGACGGAATGCGCTGGATGTCCTGCAGCACATCCTGCGGGATGTCGCTTGCCATTTCGGTGGAGGCGCTGGCAGACACCGTATCGCTGATGCCGCCGAACCGCTCCTCCACCTTCTTTGCAATCTCGTCGTGCCGGCCAATGGCGGCGCAGAGATGCAGCAGGTCGTCGGAAATCTCGCCGGCGAGTTTGTCCCACTGGCCCTGTTTGGTCATGTAATTGAGCTTCAGGCCCAGTTCTTCCATACCGTGCGCAGCCAGTATAGGATAATAGGCCGGCGTCGAGCCATAGAAGCCAATACGGTAGCGCACCCATTCCGCGATCTTGGCGACGCTTTCGTCGTCCGGCCCGGTGGCGATGAAGCCGCCGCCCGAGACCTCGAACGTCTCTCGCGCGCGGCCGGCATTGGCGAGGCCGCGGGTGATCCGCGGGACGATGGTTTCCTCCATGTATTTGCGGGTGCAGAACGGATGCAGGCGCACGCCGTCCGCCTCCTCCGCCGCAACCCGCATCATCACCGGGCCGACCGCGGCCAGCGTCACCTTCGGCACACCGGGCACGGTATTTTCTGGCACAAAGTTCGGAGTCATCAGGGTGAAGGTGTAGTGTTCGCCCTGATAGTCCAGCTTCTCGCCCGTCTCCCAGTTGCGCCAGATTGCCTTCAGCGCCTGGAGGTACTCGCGCATGCGCGGCGCCGGCGGCGTCCAGGGCACGGAAAAGCGCTTTTCGTTGTGCGCGCGGATCTGTGTGCCCAATCCCAACACGAACCGGCCGCCGGAGGCCTCGTACAGGTCCCAGGTGACGTTGGCCGCACTCATCGGCGAGCGGTTGAACGAAATGGCGATGCCGGTCGCGAGTTCCACCTTCTCCGTGCAGGTGGCGGCGACCGCCAGCGGCAGGTAGGGGTCGTGCTTGTTCTCCATGGTGACGATGCCGTCGAAGCCGCGAGCCTCGATCTTGCGGGCGGCATCCGGCACCTTGCGGAGATTGTCTTGCGGGATGGTGGTGACGACGCGCATGGGCGGCGGTTCCTCTAAGGCGGAGCGGGCGCGGGCTGGCATTGCCGCGGGATTCCGCCCATATTGCCCTGGAAACCCGCCGTCTGCCAACCAGGAGCCTGTCGCATGGCTGACCCCGCAGAACCCTCCATCATCCCCGAGGTGTGGCACGCGCCGGATGGCACCGCGCTATCCTGCCGCGACAAGATCAAGGTTCTGAACGAGAACCTGGAGGAGTTGCAGCAAATGGCGCAGGACGCCCTGGAGGACGCCATCATCATGGGCGCCGACGAGGCCCAGATCCGCGACGTCCTGAAACGCATGGTCGAGGGGCTGGAAAATCCCTACTGATGCTTTGTGCGCCGCAGCCCGCCCGCAAAGCGGCGCATACGTGCCGCTGAGAAACGCGAAACCGGATCGTTTTGGGCAGATTCAGTTCCGCGGTTAGGCTCCAAGCGCCGTACAACTGGTCTCCTTGATCGTCACTCCGTGCCGCACGCGTAGAAACCGCCGTAGCCCACACGCAAGCCCTGATCGAGCTCGAACACGAGTTCGGCGTTTTGGCGCCAGTCGGCCTCATCGCCGAGCTGCCGGACGGTGACCGTGGTGCCGGGGGCTGAGAATGTCGCGGCGCCTGCCTGCGGTTCGCCGGTTGCTTCCAGACCGATCAGGACGCCATTCAGCTTTATGGCTGCCGCACCACCTTCGTTCGCCCAGAGGATCGGATCGGTCTCAGGGCTGCGGTTGAAGGTGCAGGGGCCGGGGGCGGGAAGCACGCGATCGGCCTCTTCCGCAGGGATCGGCGCGAGGTCCATTGTGCTGATGAGCGTGTTCGACAGCGCATCCTCGACGGTCCCCGGCTCGGCCTGAGGGTCCCGATAGATGCTCTCCGCCACGTTGCCACCGGAGATATCCGCGATCAGGTAGCGCATCTCGGCGATCTCGCGGCGCTGCGCCGCGATGATCTCATCCGCCAATTTGCGCACGCGCGGATCGCGGATTTGCGCCCGCCCGGACGTCATGACCGCGATCGAATGGTGCGGGATCATCGCCCGCATGTAGCTTGGCCCCGAAACCGTGACCTGGCTGCGGACGAGCCAAAGCGTAAGCCCGAAAACGATGACCGAACCGATGAAAATCACGACGTTGAGGCGCTTGTTCGCGTACATGCCCAGCATGTAGGCAAGCATGATGACCGCCATTGTCGCGCCCATCATGACCGCCATATAGGCCCGCGTCTCCGAGAAGAAGATATGCTCCCAGGCATAGGTATTCAGATACATCAGGATGAACATCACCACCGTGGAGGTGAGAATCATCAGGCTGAAGCGGATGTAGGGCATATCAAACACTTCCATTCTCTTGCTATTGTTGGCCACGCCCCGGAAGCTCAGGTCAGTACAGTAGAGCGGCACTTGCCTCAGCGATACAACGCAGGGGTTTGCGGCAGGTTGCACCCCTGCGACGACACGATGCATGGAAACAGCAGCGAACCCGCTATTCCACAGGCCATGAGGGGGGGGAAAGAGGTGCGGCACCCAACACGATCCAGGCACACTCACGCCCAGCGGGACGAGGAGGATGTGGCAGGCATCGAAACCGAAGCGAACATCTACCATCCGGCATTCCCCATTCAGAACGCCACATCGAATTGGAAGCGGCGAATTCGGCCCGGGCAATGCAGTTTCCCCCCAATGACCGGGAGGGGAGTGATCCCGCCAGGTCACTCCGTTCGAACCCACCTTGGCCCGAAACCCGCTGCCGAAATCGTCCGCGATCTGGGCTGTATGGACGATGCCACGGCAGTGAACCCGCCGGAAATCCCGATGCGGAAATCCGGCTATAAGCGAAGGCAGCAAGCCGTCATGCGGGAAGGATCACGGTATGAATAAGCCTATGACGGATTGCTCAATACCTAGAAAACATCAATATTTTCAATAGATTATATGATGCGCTTGGCTCCGCGGGTAGGATTCGAACCTACGACCGATCGGTTAACAGCCGATTGCTCTACCACTGAGCTACCGCGGACCACATCGGGAAGCCTGTTTGCTCCCCGGAACGAGAGGCGCACACTAGCGCGGCGGTGCGGCATTGCCAAGCGCGAAGTCGCGCCCGGAATGCCGCACTGTTGGATAAATCCGTCGCAGGCCGGCTGCGTCAGATATCTCTTATCCGCGCCAAGGCGTGGCGAACGGTCAGACCACAGGCACCTGCTTCGAGGCCAGCATAGCCGGCGAGATGACGTCCACATCCAGCGGCACGCGCCAGCGCTCGGTCTCGCGCACTTCCGGCGCCTCGTTCCGCAGCGGCGCGCCGTCGAAGGTGAAGCCCTCATAGCCGTTGGTCTGCACCTCGTTGCATTTCTGCACATAGATCGGGAAGCCGCCGATATAGGGCATGAACACCCGCGGCCGGCCCGGCACGTTGGCGCCGACATACCAGCTGGAACAGGTGGACCGGAGCGAGATCGCCGCCACCTCGTTCACATGCTCGACCCAGGCATCCTGGGCGGCCAGCGTCGGCTCGAATGTCTCCGCACCCACGTCGCGCATATGGCTGAGGCAGTCGATCATCCAGTCGCCATGCTGCTCGATCGACTGGATCATCTGGGCGAGCACGCTCGGCGAGCCCGGACCGGTGATCATGAAGAAGTTCGGGAAGCCGACGGTCGAAAGGCCCAGATAGGTACGCGGCCCCGCCTCCCAAGCCTTCTTCAACGGCAGGCCGTCGCGGCCCTGGATATCGATCTTGTCGTAGGAGCCGGTCATGGCAGCAAAGCCGGTGGCGCAGACGATGGCATCCACCTCGTACTCCTGCCCGTTGCCGACCAGACCCTTCGGCGTGATCCGCTCGACGCCAGTCTTGGAGATATCGACCAGCTTCACATTCGGCCGGTTGTAGGTCTCAAAATAGCCGGTATCGACGCAGAGCCTCTTGCAGCCGAACACGTCTTTCGGGCAGAGCAGCTCGGCGGTTTCCGGATCCTTCACGATCTCGCGGATTTTCTCGCGCGCGAACTCGGCAATGGTGTCGTTGGCTTCTTTGTTGAACAGCAGGTCGCCATAGGCCCCCAGGAAGGGCAGGCCGCCGCGGGCCCAGAATTCCTCATAGGTCCGCTGGCGCTCTTCCTCGCTCGCTTCGAGGGCGGGCTTGGTATTGAAATTAAAATAAAAACCGGTCGGCCGGGCGCGGGCCTTGGCACGCAGGCCCGGATAATCCGCCTTTACCTCCGCTTCCCAGTCCGGATCGACCTTGGAATTCCAGGCCGGCACGGAATAGTTCGGCGTGCGCTGGAAGACGTAGAGCTGGCTCGCCTGTTTTGCGATGATCGGGATCGACTGAATGCCGCTGGAGCCCGTGCCGATCACGGCAACGCGCTTGCCGGTGAAATCGACCCCCTCATGCGGCCACTCGCCGGTGTGGTAGACGGGGCCTTCGAAGTCGTCCATGCCCTCGAATGGCGGCTTGTTCGCCGCCGACAGGCAACCCACGGCCATGATGCAGAATTGCGCTGTCACCCGGTCGCCCTGGCCGGTTTCGACGGTCCAGCGTTTCGCTTGCTCATCGAAATGGGCTGAGGTCACGCGGGTGTTGAACTGGATGTCGCGGCGCAGGTCGAAGCGGTCGGCGACGTGCCGGGCGTATTCCATGATTTCCGGCTGCGGCGCGTATTTCTCCGACCACTTCCATTCCTGGTCCAGTTCCTCCGAGAAGGAATAGGAATATTGCATGCTCTCGATATCGACCCGCGCGCCTGGATAGCGGTTCCAATACCAAGTGCCGCCGACATCGCCGCCGGCCTCAAAGACCCGGGCGGAAAAGCCGTGCTTGCGCAGGTTGTGCAGCATGTACATGCCGGCAAAGCCGGCGCCCACGACGACGGCGTCGTAGGTGGTGTTGGCGGTCGAGGCGTTCATCTGGACGCGTCTCCTCAAAGGTGCTGTTGCAGCTTACCCCGGATTGTTTCCATATCGTGGACAAAATCAACCTTCGAGGCGCCCCCACCAGGACCACCGCTGGATGCGCAGCGCGATCACCGGCAGATGGTCCAACCGCATATCCTGATATTGGGGATACTTCCAGGTCAGAAGCATCTGCGCGCCCGCATGTTCCGCGCCACGCTCCAGAATGTCTCCACGCCCACGCACCATCACCCAGCCAAGCTGGCTCCAGTCCTCGTCGTAGCGGTCTGCCACAACGGCGGCCTGAGGGTTTTCCATCAGGTTTCGAATCCGCTTTAGCAGCCGCCCGCTGCGCTTCGGCTTTTGATCGATCGTAACGTAAAGCGAGCCGCGATTGCTGCTGAGCGCGAAGCAAACCGGGATAACATGCGGAGCCAGACGCAGATCGGCCGTCGCCAGCCGCGCGATGCGCTGTCGGGCCAGCCAGGCAGCGGCGGTATCCTTGTCGCTCAAGCCTTACTCCACAGCCGGTGCGGCAATCAGATTGCTTCGGTTCTGCTTTCGGAGACGGAAGCCCGTCGGGACCAGTTTCATCTGTCTGCATAACTTCGGCGGTTACGGATTGCGAATGTGAATGTCTAGGTCAGCGTGTCGGCTTGAACATTGTCGGGGATCGCGCCAATCTGCTGCAATAACGCATGCAAACGCTTCAGGTTCCGCTCCGGTTTGAAGGCAGACAGGTCCGGGAATCTTTCCTCCAGCCGGTAAACGCTTTGACATGCGCGTTCCAGCACCTCCGCCGTCAGGGCCTTCTCATACAGAATAACCCAGTCCTCGCCCAGCGCCGCCGCGAGATCTGCAGTAAAGGGCACACGCGGTGCGACAACCACACAGCCGCGCGACAGGGCGTGCAAGAGCGCACCCGAATGCAGAAAACGGGAATACGGTGCCACGAACACGTCGAGTGCCAACAGCGCTTGGTCGAACGCCGCCGGCGACAACGCCCCGCCCCGCCAATCCACGCAACTGGAAACGGATCCCAACCGGGTCAGGGCGTCATCGACATCATCAAATGGCTTGCCCGCGATCAGCAGCCGGGCTCCTCCCGGCGCCACCCCCCCAAACCGTTCCGCCAGCAACAGCAAATCCTTGTAAGCGCGAATCTGGCCGACATGTCCGTATATTAACTGACCTGCGGGCAGGCCTAGTTCAGAACGTGCCGATGTTCGATCACCGGCATAGGAATTACCGTAAGGGGGATGCCATATAAATGTGTGTGGTTTCTGCGACAGAGAAGCGTAACGCTCTGTTACAGCTTGGAAAGTCGATGGGGAAAGTGTGACCCAACCATCTGCCAGACGCGCAAGCGAGGCCGCGTAAAAAGACCAGGCGCGAAATCGGCTTGGCAGAAGGTCATGTGGTTGCAGGTTATGCACGAACCAGAGCACCCGGGTGCCGCGGGCCTTCAGAACCGCCAGATTGACCAAAACCATGCCAACCCTGAACCAAACGCGGGCGAGTGATTTTCGATTCCAGAAAATCGCATCGGGCCAATGCAGCACGTAGAGTTCCGCAGTCTGGAAAAGCGTTCTCCATTTTGTCGGCGTGGCGGATTTGACCGACACGCCGGCTTGGGCCAGCATATCGCAGACCGTGTCTATAAATGCGTTCTCATGTGGAGACGCCGGCCATGAATACGCCCGCACCATCGCGCGATTGCGCCTTGAATGAAGAAGGTTACTTAAACTTAAACGGAAGTTCCTCTGTTTTTTAGACAAGACAAGCTGCACTCAACAGTCGGCGCAAGCCCTTCCAATCAAAGACATCCTGTTCCAAACTTCCTATGCTATTGATAACATTGGAACGTGCCTGCAGATGCGGCGCCAGGAGGGGCACAGGGTCAGCGGGCCCGGTCACAATGCCATCAACGCAACACCCAGGCGGAGCCCATGCACCGAAGACACCGGTGCATGGCTCCGCGCGACCCTTATTCGGCTGCGATGCTGGGCGCCCAGGGGCGGGTGTTGCCGTCTTTGCCTTCAAAGTTATCGATATCCGACCGCTTTTCCATAGTCAGGCCGATGTCGTCCAGCCCGTTCAGCAGGCAGTGCTTACGGAACGGATCGACGTCGAACTTCACCTTTTCGCCATTCGGCCGCGTGATTTCCTGCGCTTCCAGATCGACGGTCAAGCGGGCGTTGGCGCCCTTGCTGGCGTCATCCATAAGCTCATCGAGCACGTCTTTCGGCAGCTTGATCAACAACATGCCGTTTTTGAAGCTGTTGTTGAAAAAGATGTCGGCGAAGTCGGTGCCGATAATGCATTTTATACCGAAATCGGTCAGCGCCCACGGCGCGTGCTCGCGCGAGGAGCCGCAGCCAAAATTGTCGCCCACCACCAGGATCTCCGACTTGCGGTAGGCCGGCTGGTTCAGGATAAAGTCCGGCTTTTCGCTGCCGTCCTCGTTGAAGCGCTGATCGTTGAACAGGCTTTTGCCCAGGCCCGCGCGCTTGATGGTTTTCAGGAAACGGGCCGGGATGATCTTGTCGGTATCGATATTCTGCGCCGGCATGGGAGCGGCGACACCGGTGAAGGTCTCGAACTTCTTCATGGTTCCGAAACTCCGGACAGTTAGTTCAGCAGATCCTCGTCGCGCTCGTAGAGCGCGATGAAGTGCGGCAGGTGGATGGCGTCGATCTGGGTATAGAGGCCGGTGCCGGCGTCGCGGTAAAACAGCTCGCCCAGCCCTTCGTCCTCGTCATCCTCATCATCCTCGTCCAGCCAATCGCACTCGATATCCATGACAACGGGCGGGTTCATGACAGCAATTCCCTGACGTCGGCCAGATGGCCGGTGATGGCCGCCGCCGCCGCCATGGCGGGGCTGACCAGATGAGTGCGACCGCCGGGGCCCTGCCGCCCCTCGAAATTGCGGTTCGAGGTGGAGGCTGAACGCTCGCCAGGCTTGAGCTTGTCGTCGTTCATGGCGAGGCACATGGAGCAGCCGGGCTCGCGCCACTCGAAGCCGGCTTCGAGCAGGATCTCGTCCAGGCCTTCCTGTTCCGCCTGTTCTTTCACCAGGCCCGAGCCGGGAACAACCATCGCGTGCACGCCCTTGGCGACCTTGCGGCCCTTGGCAATCTGCGCGACGGCGCGGATATCCTCGATCCGGCCATTGGTGCAGGAGCCGACGAACACGGTATCGACCTTGATATCCGTCAGTTTCTGGCCCGGTTTCAGGTCCATATACTCGATCGAGCGCTCGATCGAAGCGCGGCGCCATTCGTCCTTGATCTCCGCCGGGTTCGGTACCGCACCGGTGATCGGCAACGCATCCTGCGGGCTGGTGCCCCAAGTGACGTAGGGCACGATCTCCGCCGCGTTCAGCGTGACTTCCTTGTCGTAGGTCGCGCCCTCGTCCGATGGCAGGGTCTTCCAATAGGCGACCGCGGCATCCCAGGCGGCGCCCTTCGGCGCATAGGGGCGGCCCTTGAGGTATTCGAAGGTCGTCTCGTCCGGCGCAATCATGCCAGCGCGCGCACCCGCCTCGATCGCCATGTTGCAGACCGTCATGCGGCCTTCCATCGACAGGCCGCGGATCGCCTCGCCCGCGAATTCGATCACGTGGCCGGTGCCACCGGCAGTGCCAATCTTGCCGATGATCGCCAGGATCAGATCCTTCGCCGTGGTGCCGACCGGCGGCGTGCCGTCGACAGTGACGCGCATGTTCTTGGCCGGGCGCTGGATCAGCGTCTGGGTGGCCATCACATGCTCGACCTCGGACGTGCCGATACCGAAGGCCAAGCCACCGAAGGCGCCGTGGGTTGCGGTATGGCTGTCGCCGCAGACCACGGTCATGCCCGGCTGGGTCAGGCCCTGCTCCGGACCGATGATGTGGACGATACCTTGGCGGATATCCATGACCGGGAAGTAGGGAACGCCGAATTCCTTGACGTTCTTCTCCAGCGTCTCAACCTGGATGCGCGATTCTTCGTTCTCAATACCGCCGGCGCGGTTGGTGGTCGGGATGTTGTGATCGGCCACCGCCAGCGTCTTGTCCGGACGGCGCAGCTTGCGGTGGGCGGCGCGGAGCCCCTCGAACGCCTGCGGGCTGGTGACTTCATGCACCAGATGCAGGTCGATATAGATCAGGCAGGTACCATCTTCCTGGGTAGCCACCAGGTGGTTTTCCCAAATTTTGTCAAACAGGGTGCGCGGGGACGCCATCGCCGTCTTCTCCCTCAAAGGCTACACGTGAGCCGAAAAACCAAGCGCCCTATCTATAGGGCGCTTGGGGTAACAATCAATCCTGCTTGCTGTCTCAAGCTTTTCCAACGGCCTATTCGGCCGCCGCGGTATCGCCATTCGCCTGGGCAGCAGCGGCGGCGCGGGCCTCGGCCTTGGCGGCCATGGCGTTGCGCGAGGCGCGGCTGCGCTCGGCGATACGAGCGGATTTGCCCCGGCGCTCGCGCAGATAGTACAGCTTTGCCCGGCGCACGCGGCCCTGACGGACCACATCGATCGACTCGATATTCGGCGAATACAGCGGGAACACACGCTCCACACCCTCGCCGGACGAAATCTTGCGCACCGTGAAGGCCGAGTTGATGCCGGCGCGCTTGCGGGCGATGCAAACGCCCTCATAAGCCTGCACACGCTCGCGGGTGCCCTCGACAACCTTGTAGTTGACGCGGACGGTATCGCCCGGCCGGAATTCCGGCACCGGCCGTTCCGCCGTGAGCTTCTTGATGTTTTCCGCTTCGATTTGCTCGATGATATTCATCTGATTGACCTGTACTTTCTGATAGTTAAGCATTCACCGTGGCCGCACCGGCATAGACCGACCAGAGGTCGGGCCGTCGTGCCTTGGTGATGGCCTCAGCCTGGGCCAGGCGCCAACGGGCGATGGCCGCGTGATTGCCGGAGAGCAGCACGTCCGGCACGGGCCGGCCCTTCCACTCCGCCGGGCGGGTGTAATGCGGGTATTCCAACAGCCCGCTCTCGAAACTTTCCTCCGCCAGCGACTGCGGCGCACCGAGCACACCCGGCAACAACCGCACGCAGGCATCCAACAGCACCAGCGCCGCCGTTTCCCCGCCGGAGAGGACGAAATCGCCGATGCTGATTTCCTCCAGCCCGCGCTCGTCCAGCAAACGCTGATCGACGCCTTCATACCGCCCGCACAGCAGCGTCACCGCCGGCTCTGCCGCCAGCGCCTTGACCCGCGCCTGGGTCAACGGCTTGCCGCGGGGGCTGAGATAAATCACCGGGCCGCGCGCATCCGCCGCCGCTTCCAACGCCCGGTCGACCACGTCGGCGCGCATCACCATGCCGGCGCCGCCGCCGAATGGCGTGTCGTCGACAGTGGCATGCTTATCCGTGGCGTAGTCGCGAATATTGACCGCGTCCAGCGCCCAGTCGCCGCGCGCCAGCGCCTTGCCGGCGAGCGAATGGCCGAGCGGACCCGGAAACATCTCCGGAAACAGGGTGAGGACGACGGCGCGCCAGGTCATGAGTCCGGGCTCCCGTCGGCTTTATCCCGGCCGCCCTCTTCCCGGTCGTCATCGTCCAGCAGGCCGGGCGGCGGATCGACCACCAGGCGCCTGCTGGCGATGTCCACTTCCGGCACGACAGCCAGGGTGAACGGCACCATCCGCGCCTTGCCATCCGCGGTTCCGGTCAACTCCAGCGTGTCGCCGGCGCCAAAGTCGTAAACGGCGCGCACCGTGCCGATCGTCGAGCCATCCCGCAGTACCGCGGTCAGCCCGATCAGGTCGGCATGGTAGAACTCGTCCTCGTCCGCAGGGTCTGGCAGGGCCGAACGGTCGATATAAAGGCGGGTGCCACGCATAGCCTCTGCCTGATCGCGGCTGGCGATGCCGTCGATCCGGGCGAGCAGCAATGCCTTGTGCCGGCCCAACAGCTCAACCTTGAAGACATGGCCGCCGTCGGCGCTGGACAGCGGGCCATAGGCGGCGCAGTCCTCCGGCACTTCCGTGAAGGACTTCAGGCGCACAAGCCCCCGCACCCCATGCGCACCAGCCACCGCGGCGACGCAAACGCGCGCCGCCGGCTGAACCGGCGTTTCTCTAGGGGAGGAGACCTGATGTTCCGTCATCGCCAACACTGAATCCGCGACCTTGCTGCCTGTCTGCCGGGCATTGCTGCCTGGAAAAACCCGCCCGCCGATTACTCGGCCGGAGCTTCCTCGCCCGCCGAGTCATCAGCAGTCGCGGCAGCCGCCATTTCCTCGGCTTCCTTGCGGCGAGCCTCGGCCTCGCGCTGGCGCTCCTGCGCCTTCGCCTTCGGCTGGTTCTTCTTGGTCTGGTTCGGGATCGCCGGCGCGGCCATCATTTCGGCCTGAGCCAGGAAGCGCTGCACCCGGTCCGTCGGCTGCGCGCCGTGGTCGAGCCAGTGCTGGATGCGGTCCTTGAACAGGCGCAGCCGGTCCTCGTGATCCTTCGGCAGCATCGGGTTGTAGGTGCCGACGCGCTCGATAAAACTGCCATCGCGGGGCGCAGTCGCCTCCGTCACGACAATCCGGTAGTACGGGCGCTTCTTGGAGCCGCCGCGGGACAAACGCAGTTTCAAAGCCATTAGGGGGTTGGTCTCCTTGGAGTGTTCTCAAACAATACCGAAATTCGTGTCACAGGGCCTCAGCGCCCGAACGGCGGCATACCTCCGCCACCGCCCATCGGCGGCATTCCGCCACCGCCCAAAGGTGGCATACCGCCTGGAGGCATTCCGCCGCCACCGCCCATGCCACCCAGAAGGCCGGCGAGACCCTTGCCGCCGCCCTTCTTCATCTTTTTCATCACCTGCTGCATCTGGTCATGCTGTTTCAGCAGCTTGTTGACCTGCTGCACGTCCAGGCCGCAGCCGGCTGCAATGCGCCGCTTGCGGCTGGCCTTGATGATTTCCGGCCGGCGCCGTTCCTGCGGCGTCATCGACAGGATAATTGCTTCCTGATGCGCCAGCAGCTTCTCGTCGATGTTGGCGCCGGCCATGGCCTGTTTCATCTTGCCCATTTGCGGCAGCAGGCCCATCAGCCCGCCCAAGCCGCCCATGCGCTTCATCTGGCGCAACTGGCCGAGCAGGTCTTCCAGGTCGAACCGGCCTTTCTGCACCTTCTTGGCGAGCTTTTCGGCCTCTTCCTGCTCGATGCCCTCGCTTGCCCGCTCCACCAGGCTGACGACATCGCCCATGCCCAGGATGCGGCCGGCGATGCGGTCGGGATGGAACACGTCCAGCGCGTCCAGCTTCTCGCCCACACCCAAAAACTTGATCGGCTGGCCGGTCACCGCCCGCATGGACAGGGCCGCACCGCCGCGCGCGTCGCCATCGACGCGGGTCAGCATGATGCCGGTGACGCCCAGGCGCTTGTGGAAGGTCTCCGCGATCTGCACGGCGTCCTGGCCGGTCATGGCGTCGGCGACCAGCAGCACCTCGTTCGGCTTCACCACTTCGCGCACCGCGGCGGCTTCCTGCATCATCGCCTCGTCGATGCTCAGGCGGCCGGCGGTATCGACCATGAGCACGTCATAGCCGCCCTTCTTGGCGCTATCGAGCGCGCGCTTGGCAATCGCGGTCGGCATTTCGCCGAAAATCGGCGGCACCACGTCCAGCCCGGCCTGTTTGCCGAGCTGCTGCAACTGCTGGATGGCGGCGGGACGGTGAACGTCGACCGAGACCATCAGCACCTTTTTCTTCTCGCGGTCTTTCAACCGCAGGCCCAGCTTGCCGGTCGACGTGGTCTTGCCGGAGCCCTGCAGCCCGACCATCATCACCACCTGGGGCGGGTTGCCGCGGATATTGAGGTCCGCCGGCTCCGTGCCCAGCATCTCCACCAGCTGATCGTGGACGATCTTGATGACCTGCTGCCCGGGCGAGACCGAGCGCAGCACCTGCTGGCCGATGGCCGCGGCGGTCGCCTTGTCGATGAACGACTTGACCACCGGCAATGCCACGTCCGCTTCCAGCAGTGCGATGCGGATTTCGCGCATCGCCGCCTTGACGTCGGATTCCGAGAGCGCACCGCGCTTACGCAGGCGGTCGAACACATCGCCGAGGCGGCCTGTCAGGCTCTCAAACATCGTGCATCCTTCTGCTTCGGGGACCAACGCAAAACGCGCCAGCGCGCGAACCCTCGCGGACTGACGTGTTGAACCACCGGGGCCTTATGGCGCAACCGAGCCGGCCGGTCAAGTCCTGCCTTCCTCCGGCTGCCTGCATCGGGAAATGGGGAGCCTTCGCGGCTTGTGCAACGCCCACCGGCTACCCATAACAATCAATGAGTGAAAGACGATCCCGAAAAGGGGAAAGGAGAGTTGGCGATGCGGTTGTTCGCGCTGACCGGTGCTGTGGCCATGGTGTTTGCTTTGCAGGCGCAGGCTTTCAATGCCGACCATGTGGAGCGGTTGAAATCCACCGGATCGTGCGAGAATTGCGATCTGAGCGGCGCCTCGCTGATGGGGATGTCCCTTTCCGGCGCCAAGCTAGGCCGGGTCAACCTGCGGGAATCGGACCTGAAGAATATTGATTTTTCCAACTGCGACATGACCGGCGCCGACCTGCGGCGGAGCAATTTGGAAAAAGGCACCCTTGACGGCGCCAACCTGGAAAACGCCCGGATTGCCGGCGCCGACCTGGAAAAGGCATCCCTGCGCAACGCCAACCTCTACCGCGCCGACCTGCGCGACTCGGACCTGGGCAAGACCGACCTCCGCGAGGCAAACCTTGAGGATGCGGACCTGCGCAATGTTCTGATGAAGCGGGCGGACCTGCGGGGCGCACGTCTGCCGCACGCTCAACTGGGACTGGCCAGGCTGGAACGCTCGGACCTGAGCGGGGCCAATGCCAGGCGCGCCGACTTCACCAATGCCGACATGGATCGGGCTCGCCTGTTGGGCACAGACCTGCGGGATGCGGATTTCAGCGATGCGCGGTTGGAGCGCACGAACTTCACCGGCGCAAACCTGCAGGGCGCGGTATTTTCCGACGCCCTGCTGCGCCGCACGGTCTTTTCCGATGCCGATCTGACCGGCGCCCACGGCCTGAAACAGGACCGCATGCGCGAGGCGTGCGGCAATGCCCAGACCAAGCTGCCGAAGGGCCTGACCCTGAAGGACTGCGAAATGGACCCCGAAGCGGTGATCGATACCGCCGTCGGGCCGAACAGCTAACGGGCCGAACAGCTGGTAGGCCGCCCGCGCGAACGCAGCAGCGACAAATCCCGGCACCGGCTGGCAACCCGCAGCGCTGCGGCGGTTGGTCCGGTCGGCAGGGTGCTTATGTCTGACCCTCGGCCCGTGACTTGGGTTGCGCCCGGCCGAGGCAAGGCTTACCTGTAGGGCGTTTTTCACCCCACCCGAAAGGTTCTGTTACCATGGGCTACAGAGTTGCTGTTGCCGGCGCCACCGGTGCCGTCGGCCATCAAATCTTCGAAGCCCTCGAAGAGACCGGCTTTCCTGTTGACGAGATCGTGGCGCTCGCCTCCGAGCGCTCGGTCGGCAAAGAGGTCTCGTTCGGTGACAAAACCCTGAAGGTGCAGGACCTGGCGAAGTTCGACTTCGAAGGCTGGGATATCGGCCTGTTCTCGCCCGGCGGCGCGGTTTCGGCCATTCATGCGCCACGCGCGGCGGAGGCAGGCTGTGTCGTCATCGACAACACCAGCCATTTCCGCATGGATCCGGATATTCCCCTGGTCGTGCCGGAGGTCAACCGCGAGGCGCTGGCCGGCTTCACCAACCGCAACATCATCGCCAACCCGAACTGTTCCACCATCCAGATGGTCGTGGCGTTGAAGCCGCTGCACGACATCGCCCGGATCAAGCGCGTCGTCGTCGCGACCTATCAGGCGGCTGGCGGCGCCGGCAAGGCGGGCATGGACGAGCTCTACTACCAGACCAAGGCCATCTACCAGATGGAGAATGTGGAGCCGCGGAAGTTCCCGAAGCAGATCGCCTTCAACGTCATCCCGCAGATCGACGTGTTCATGGAAGACGGCTCCACCAAGGAAGAGTGGAAGATGGTGCACGAGACCAAGAAAATCCTCGATGCAGGGATCGAGGTGGTCGCGACCTGCGTGCGCGTGCCCGTGCTCGTCGGCCATTCGGAGGCGATCAATATCGAGTTCGAGGAGCCGATCGATCTGGAGCAGGCCTATGAGGCCCTGCAGGATGCGCCCGGCGTCCTTCTGCTGGACCGGCGCGAGGATGGCGGCTACGCGACGCCGGTGGATTGCGTCGGCGACCCGGCGGTGTTCGTCTCCCGCGTGCGCGAGGATACGACCGTGCCCTATGGCCTGAGCATCTGGGTCGTCTCCGACAACCTGCGCAAGGGCGCGGCCTACAACACCGTCCAGATCGCCCAGGCGCTGGCGGAGGATTATCTGTAGGCAGCAAACCTGCGGCCCGCGGGGTTGCCCGCGGGCCACAGACAAGCCCGCAATCCCCCTTGCCACCCCGCCCGACTCCGGCCACCATCCGCTGATGGTGGCAATCGACGACATTCGGGACCGGGACAGCTTCAAGGCGTGGCTGGAGGAAACCAGCCAGCCGCGTCAGGCTTGCGTTGCATTGGCGGCGCGGGCGGCGGCGCGGGTGTTGCCGCTGGTTTGGGCGGACGCGGTAACTTCCGCGAAGTATTCGGCCCTGCCGTTCCTGCGGGCGAACCTGATTGCCAGCGTTGTCGGTTTGGCTCCATCCGGGATGCTGACAGAAGCAGAGCATGCTAACGCGCGGCGAGCCGTAGCCGTAGCCGACGCCGCCGTAGCCGACGCCGCCTTAGCCGTCGGCGACTTAGCCGCCTTCGCCGCCACCAACGCCGCCTTAGCCGCTGCCGCCGCCTTAGCCGCCGACGCCGCCTTAGCCGCCTACGCTGCCGCCTTAGCTGCCCACGACGCCGCGGACGCCGCGGACGCCGCCTGGGCGGCTTTACGCTTGGATTGTGCGCAGTTAGTCAATGGCCGATCGCTGCGAACTTCTCCACTGTTCCCAGATGTCCAGCCAAGCTGGATTGCGAACGCCATCCAGCATATCAACAATGCGCACCCGCAATCATTTTCGGACGTCCCAAACGTAGCTGAGATACCTAATGCAGCTGCCATAGGATCTAAAGAATCCAGAGATTGGTCCTTCTGGCTCGACTGGTACCAGCGCCTGCTGGACGGGCGGGAGCAGAACTGGCCCCTCCTCCTCGAAATCGCCACCCGGGACGACGCCTTCTGGCAAGGCTCCGACGACGAGGTCAACGCCCGCATCGCGGAGATTGCGGCCAAATACGGAGCGCCGGAAGACGAGCCTCCCGGCAGTCGTTCTGACCGAACGGGCACGGCAACGGAAGATAGCGATGCAGTTCGCCAGCTTCGAGAGCGGCTGTCTGCCGTCCATCCCGCGCTTACCTACAGCACCCTCTCGGTCCTTGAACAAATTGCCAAATTTCGAGAAGAAGTCCGCAGCAACAATCAACTCTCTGTAGAATGTCCGGAATTCCGCGATCAACTTTTGGAGTTTCTGGATCGCCTCTCGTCAACTCTCGATTTGTTACTGAAAGATCTCCCAGCGCCAGAAGGCGAGGTCACGGAGGAGACTGCGCAAGCCGCGCTGACTTGGCGAGAACGATATGCGAGCGCTCTATCTGTCGAATCGGGCATCTTATTTTCGCCTGAAACTGTGGCGAGAATATCCATACCAACAGGTCTCATCTTGGGATTGGGCGCAGTCGGCGCGCTCGTGGGTGGGACTCTTGGTTTCCCTGCCGGCTTGTTGGCTGGCAAGTGGCTTGTTGGCGAAGTCAAGCCAGGCGCGGCAGCCGACCGAATCGCAGAGATGATCGCGTCAAATGATGACGGAGGCAGCTCCTAAGATCCCGGCTCTCGCCTATGGTACCGGCAGGGAAAGCTTAGAGGAACGGCGTCCGATCACCCACCCCTCAAGCGAACGACTCGATTTCCTCCTCGGAGACGTTGCCGGGGACGATCACGATGGGGATGTGCAGTTGGCCGACCCAGCGGCCGGTCAGCGCGGTGACCAGCGGGCCCGGCCCCTCCCGCCCCGTGGCGGCGCCCAGGATCAGGAAGGCGATGGACTGGTCTTCCTCGATTTGCTTGATGACCTCATCGCGGCGGTCGCCCTCGCGGATGAAGAACACCGGCGGTTCCGGGTTCCACTGGCGGATGTGCTCGGCAGCGCGGCTCAGCACGCGCTCCGCCTCCGCATGGGCTTCCGCCCGCATCAGGTCGCCGACGCTGGACCAGTGCTGAAATTCCGTCGCCTGCTCGATCACATAGAGCAGGCCGATGTGGGAGCCCGTGCGCCGGGCCCGCCGCGCCGCGAATTGCAGCGCCACCGACAGTTCGTCCGTATCGTCGACAATGCACAGCAGAACGCGGCCACTGGCCTTGCGCATATCCTTGCTGCCGTCTTGCGGTTGGGTATCGCTCATCTAACGCCGTCCAAACACCATGCCTGCGCCATATCCTGCCATCGCAGCCAGCGCGATGGCGAATATACCGTATAACGCCGGATAGTCGTGAGCAAACCGGAATATGGAGGCTTCCAGGCCAACCTTCAGAACGGTCAGCGGAATCGAGGTGGTAGAGGTCACCCAGCCATTGTCCACATGATAGACATCGACGCGGTAAGTGCCGGTCGGCACGTTCGCGGGAAACGGAATGCGGGTGCGGAACAGGGTGCCGCTGACAAACTCGATCAGGCCAGGGTGTTTGTCGTACAGGTCCAGCACCTCCTTGCGGCGCAGCAGCGCCTCCCGGAAGGTCGCCGCCTGGGCCGGGCCGATATCGACGGCCGGGGTCAGGCTCAGATAGCGAAAGCCGACGCCGTTTTCGCGCAGCACATCGTCCAGGGTCGCCTCTGACAGCTTTTCGGTCGCCGCGACGTGATAGAAGCCGGGAACGGTCTCGAACTGCACGCTTTCCGCGTTGATCCAGAGCCCGCTGACCCGCGACTTGCGGCGCACAATGACGCTGTTGTCGGGGCCGCTGACCGTGACGATGATATCGCCGGGGCTGTCGGCAACGCCGAACAGCAGCAATTCCGTGCCGGCAAATCCGGTGGTGATCTTGATCTGATGCTCGGAAAGGTCGGCAACCACGGTTTCCGCCCGGGCGGCGATGGTCAATGCCAGCCACGCCATGACAATGCACGCCCCGATCCGCCCGAGCCGCGCCATCGTCAGCGCCCTCCGGTCAGGATTTGCAGGCTGTAAAGATCGCTCGGCTCGATCACCAGGTCGAGCAGCAGCTTGCCGCCCGTGGCCATCACCATCAGCGCCAGCAGCACCCGGAACAACGGGCCGGTGACCTTCGCGCCGATCACCGTGCCGAACTGCACGCCGACGACGGACCCCAGCAGCAGCACCAACGCCAGCACAACGTCGACCGTCTGGGTGGTGTAGGCTTGCAGAAAGGTCACGTTCGCCACCACGAACAGAATCTGGAACAGCGAGGTTCCGGCCACCACATTCGTCGGCATGCCAAGGAGATAGATCATCGCCGGCACCATGATGAACCCTCCGCCGACGCCCATCAGCGCCGCCAGCAGGCCGACAAGGGCGCCAATGGTCAGGGGCAACAGCGCGCTGATATAAAGGCGCGAGCGGCGGAAACGGATCTTGAACGGCAGCCCATGCATCCAGGTGTGCTGATGCAGCTTGCTGCGGCGCACGGCACCGCGGCGCGAGCGCATGTAGGCGCGCAGGCTTTCCGCGAACATCAGCAGGCCGATGGCGCCCAGAAACACAACATAGAGCAGGGAGATGATCAGGTCGATCTGGCCAAGCTGGCGCAACAGCTTGAACACATAAACGCCGACGGTAGAGCCGATCACACCGCCGCAGAGCAGAACGAAGCCCATGGTAAAATCGACGCTTTTGCGCCGCCAATGGGCAATCACGCCAGTGATCGAGGTTGCAACCAGCTGATTGGCGCCGCTGGCCACGGCCACCGCGGGTGGGATGCCGATAAAAATCAGCGCCGGCGTGGTCAGAAAGCCGCCGCCGACACCAAACAATCCCGACAGAAACCCAATGCCGCCGCCCAGGCCCAACAGCAAAAACACGTCCACCGATATTTCTGCGATGGGCAAATAGAGCTGCATGCCGGCCCAAGCTTCCCGCTAAGAATCGGATGTCCGCAGCGCGGCACGGCGCGCGAATGAGCCTGTATGTATGCGCCCGCACCTACACTAAAGCAAGGGGCCCAGCTCGCTTTTTTTGACCGATTCCAGCCAGAAATCCGGCTGAATGGATCAGGGTTGCAGGAATCCCACCAGGTCTTTCACCTCCCGCAGAATAGGGGCCGCAATCGCCTCTGCCCGCTCATGCCCCTTGGCCAGGACGCCATCCACATACGCCGGGTCGGCCAGCATGCGCTGCATCTCCGACGTAATCGGCGAGAGCGCCTGCACGGCAACATCGGCCAAGCCGCGCTTGAAGTCGGCAAAGCCCTTGCCACCATACTCCGCCAGCACCTGATCCACCGTCATATCCGCCAGCGCGGCGTAGATGCCGACCAGATTGTCCGCCTCCGGCCGGCCTTCCAGGCCGGCGGCCTCGCTCGGCAACGGCTCCGGGTCGGTCTTGGCGCGGCGGATCTTGCCCGCGATGGCGTCGGCATCGTCGGTAAAGGTGATACGCGATTGATCGGACGGGTCCGACTTGCTCATCTTCGCGGTGCCGTCGCGCAGGCTCATCACCCGCGTTGCCGAGCCGAAAATGCGCGGCTCCGGCAGGGGGAAAAAGTCCACGTCATAATAGCGGTTGAACGCGCCGGCGACATCGCGCGCCAGTTCCAGATGCTGCTTCTGATCCTCGCCCACCGGCACGTCCGTCGCCTTGTACAGCAGGATGTCGGCGGCCATCAGCACCGGGTAGGAATAGAGCCCGACCATGGCCTGATCGCGCTTCTTGCCGGCCTTCTCCTTGAACTGGGTCATCCGATTCAGCCAGCCCATCGGCGCATGGCAGCCCAGAATCCAGGCCAACTCGGCATGGCCGCTGACAGTGGACTGGTTGAAGATCACGCATTCGTCGGGGTTGATGCCGCTGGCGATGTAGGCCGCGGTCACCTCCCGCGTGGACTGGCGCAGCGCCTTGGGGTCTTGCGGCACGGTGATGGCGTGCATGTCGACGATGCAGAAAATGCACTCATAGTCCTTCTGCATGCCGACCCAGTTGCGGATCGCGCCCAGATAGTTGCCAAGGTGCAGGTTGCCGGTCGGCTGAATGCCGCTGAAAATGCGATTGGTTGGATGGCTCACGGGTCTGGTGACCTTACTTTGCGGAATTCTGCGCCTTATCGCGGCGGCGGCGCACGCGGTCAAGCGGACGTTTGGCCAATGCGGCGAGCGCGGCGCGGTCCACCGCGCCAAAACCCCAGGCAAGCGCGAAATACGCCGCCGCTCCTGCGCCACAGATGGCGGCGAGCGCCAGGGTCCGCGCAGTCTCGCCATCGGCCAGCGGGCGCGCCAGGGCTTCCGCCCCCGCCAGCACTAGGGCGCCCATGGCCAAACTTGCCGCCAGCGCTTTCGGCGCCCGGGCCAGCAATACATTGTCCGCCCGCCAGCCGCCGCCGCGGTGCAACAGCCAGCCGAGTGTCAGCGCATTGGCCCAGGCGGCGATGCTGGTGGCCGCAGCCAGGCCGACGGCGCCGAATGGGCGGTACAACGCAAAGCCCAGCGCGATGTTAAGCGCGATGCTGGCGGTGGCAATCTTCACCGGCGTCGCCGTATCCTCCCGCGCGAAGAAGCCGGGGCTCAGCACCTTGACCAGCACGAAGGCCGGCAGCCCGGCGGCATAGGCCGCCAAAACGCCGGCAGTCGCTGCGGCCTCCGCCTCGCCGAACGCGCCGCGTTGGAACAGTACGGTCACCACCGCCTCCGGTATGACGGCCAGCGCCGCGGCGGCCGGCAGGGTCAGAAACAGCGACAGCTCCAGCGCGCGGTTCATGGCATCGTCGGCGCGGGCCGGTGTCTCGCTTTTCAGCGCACGAGAGAGGCTCGGCAGCAGGGCGGTGCCGATGGCAATACCGATCACGCCCAGCGGCAGTTGGTAAATACGGTCGGCATAATAGAGATAGCTGATCGCCCCCACCGGCAGCAGCGAGGCGATCAGCGTGTTCACCAGCATGTTGAGTTGCAAGGCGCCCGCGCCGATCACCCCTGGCCCCAGCAGCTTCAGCGTGCGCGCGACCCGCGGGCTGATGCGCGGCGGCACCAGCCGCAACGCGAAACCGGCGCGCCGCATCGCCCAGGCCATCAGCATCAATTGCGCGAGGCCGGCCACCGACACGGCAACCGCCAGCACATGTCCCGGCGTTTCCAGTGCGTCGGCAGCGAACACCAGCGCCGCGATCATCACCAGGTTCAGCAGGCAGGGCGCGGCGGCGGCGGCGGCGAACTTGTCGAGCGCGTTCAGCACTGCACCCATCAACGAGGCGAGCGTGATGAACCAAAGATAGGGGAAGGTCAGCCGCGCCATCTCCACGGCCAGATCGAAACTGCCGGCCTTACCTGCCAGGCCGGGCGCAAGCCCGTAGACCAGTACCGGCATGGCCAACTCGCCGGCGATGGTGATCAGCGTCAGCGTCACCAGCATCAATGCCAGCACCCGCTCGGCAAACGCGCGGGCGGCGGCCGGCCCTTCCCGCGCCAGCACGCCGGCAAACATGGGCACAAAGGCGGCGTTGAAGGCACCTTCGGCGAACAGGCGCCGGAACAGGTTCGGCAGGCGCAGCGCAACGAAAAAGGCGTCGGCCACCGGCCCGGCACCGAGGATTGCCGCAATCAGCAGATCGCGGACAAATCCCAGCACGCGGCTGGCCATGGTAAAGCCGCCGACAGTGGCGGCCGCGCGCAGCAACATGGCCGGTATCTCCTTCGCGGCTGCGCGCGTCAGGGGTTAATGTGTGGAGTCAGTGTCCGGGATTGTTTGCCTGGAACGCCGCCACCTGCTCCGGCGAGGCTTCCTCCTGGTGTTTCGCCTTATACTCCCCATACGGCATGCCGTAGACGATTTCGCGGGCGGCCTCGTAATCCAGGGCGATGCCCTTTTCCTCCGCTGCGGCCTTGTACCATTTCGACAGGCAGTTGCGGCAGAAGCCCGCCAGGTTCATCAGGTCGATGTTCTGTACATCCGGATGGTCGCGCAGGTGCTGCACCAAGGTGCGGAACGCGGCGGCTTCCAGTTCGGTCTGAGTCTGTTTGTCCATGGGGCATGGCCTCCTTTGCGGGCGGTTTGACTGGGCTTTATATCGTGGTCAAGACGCGCGTTGACCAGTGTCGGTTTCCATGGGACGAGTCATCCATGATGTCCGACCCACGTCAACTCCTGCTCGATTGCTTCCGCGCCGCGGTGAACCGTGCTGCGCCCGCGCGCGTGCTTGCCGCCCATCTGCCCGCCCCGCCCGCTTCCGGGCGCGTCGTCGTGCTGGGCGCTGGCAAGGCCGCGGCGGCCATGGCGGCAGCGGTCGAAGCCGCCTGGCCGGACGTGCCGCTAACCGGCCTGGTCATCACCCGCTACGCCCACGGCCTGCCGACCCGTGCGATCGAGGTGGTCGAGGCAGGCCACCCCATGCCAGATGCCGCCGGAGCGCAGGCCGCGGCCCGAATCGCCCGGCTGGCCGCGGATGCGGGGCCGGACGATCTGGTGCTGTTCCTGGCGTCCGGCGGCGGCTCCGCCCTGCTGGCCCTGCCGGCGGACGGGGTGTCGCTCGACGACAAGCGCGCGGTCAACGCCGCCCTGCTGCGCTCCGGCGCGGACATTGGCGAGATGAACGCGGTGCGCAAACACCTTTCGGCCGTAAAGGGCGGGCGGCTCGCGGCCCTGGCCGCACCCGCGCGGGTGGTCACGCTCGCCATATCGGACGTGCCGGGCGACCGGGCGGATGTCATCGCCAGCGGCCCGACCGTGCCGGACGCCAGCACGCTGGCCGACGCCCGCGCCGTGCTGGCCCGCTATGGCATCGACCCGCCGGCCAGCGTCGCAGGCCGCCTTCTGGACCCGGCGGCCGAGACACCGAAGCCCGGCGACGGGGTCTTTGCCAACACGGAGTTCCGCCTGCTGGCAACGCCGCAACACGCGCTGGAAGCGGCGGCGGAGACGGCGCGCGCAGCCGGCGTGACGCCGCTGATCCTGTCCGACCGGATCGAGGGCGAGGCGCGCGAGGTGGGCAAGGTGCTTGCCGGCATCGCGTTGCAGGTGGCGGCACACGGCCAGCCGGCCAAGGCGCCGGCGCTGTTGCTGTCCGGCGGCGAAACCACAGTGACGGTGCACGGCAAGGGCCGCGGCGGCCGCAATGCGGAGTTCCTGCTGGGCCTGACGCTGGCGCTGGATGGCGAGACCGGCATTCACGCCCTTGCCGCGGACACCGACGGCATCGACGGTAGCGAGGACAATGCCGGCGCCCATGCCGGGCCGGAAAGCCTGGCGCGGATGCGTGCCGCAGGGCTGGACCCGGGGTCCTTGCTGGCCGACAATGACGCTTACAAAGCGTTTCAGGCGCTGGACGACCTGATCGTCACGGGCCCGACATGCACCAATGTTAACGATTTTCGCGCCATTTTGATCCAGCCTAAACCCGGCCAGGAGGCTTAAAAGCCATGCATCGCGGTCGCCATGCCAAAATTGTCGCCACGCTCGGCCCGGCCAGCAGTTCAATGGAGGAGATCCGCAAGCTGTTCGACATCGGCGTCGATGTGTTTCGCCTGAATTTCAGCCATGGAGAACACCACGAGCACGCGGCCCGCCTCGCCATTATCCGCCAGATAGAGCGCGATACCGGCCGGCCCATCGGTGTCATGGCCGACATGCAGGGGCCGAAGCTGCGCGTCGGCACGTTCGCCGGCGAGCGGGTGATTCTGACGTCAGGCCAGACCTTCCGCCTCGACATGAAGGACGAATCCGGCGACGCAACCCGGGTGATGCTGCCGCACAAGGAAATCTTTGCAGCGCTGGAGGATGGCACCGACCTGCTGGTCGATGACGGCAAGATCCGGCTGCGCGTCCGGGATTTTGGCAAGGATTTTGCGGATTGCGAGGTGATTGCCGGCGGTCCGCTCTCCAACCGCAAGGGCGTGAACGTTCCCGGCGTGGTACTGCCGCTGTCGCCACTGACGGAAAAAGACCGGCGAGACATGCAGTTCGCGCTCGACCAGGGCGTCGACTGGATCGCCCTCAGCTTCGTGCAGCGGCCGGAGGATGTGGCCGAGGCGCGGCGTCTGATCGCCGGGCGGGCGGGCGTGCTGACCAAGTTCGAAAAGCCCGCCGCCATCCAGCGCCTGCGCGAGTTGGTGGAGCTGTCGGACGCCTGCATGGTCGCCCGCGGCGACCTGGGCGTGGAAATGCCGCCGGAAGAGGTGCCGGTGCAGCAGAAGCGCCTCGTGCGCATGGCGCGCGAACTGGGCAAGCCGGTGATCGTCGCGACGCAAATGCTGGAAAGCATGATCCAATCGCCGGCCCCGACCCGGGCGGAAGCGCAGGACGTCGCCTCCGCCGTATACGACGGTGCGGATGCGGTGATGCTGTCGGCAGAGACCGCCGCTGGCAACTATCCGAACGAGGCCGTGGCGATCATGGACCGCATCATCAAGCGGGTGGAGGCCGATCCCGTCTTTCAGCAGGTGCTGGAAGCGCAGCACGAACGGCCGCAGCCGACCGCCGCCGACGCGATCACCGCCGCAGCCCGTACCGTGGCGGAAACGATCAAGGCCGCCGCCATCGTCACCTACACCACCAGCGGCTCCACCACCTACCGCGCCGCCCGCGAGCGGCCGATGGCGCCGGTGCTGGGCCTGACCTCGAACCAGCGGACCGCCCGCCGGCTGGTGCTGGCCTGGGGCGTCCACACGGTGCATACCGAAGACGTCGACAACTTCCAGCAGATGGTGGAAAAGGCGGCCAATATCGCCCGGCAGGAAGGGCTGGCCAAGGAAGGCGACGCCCTGGTGATCACCGCCGGCGTGCCATTCGGAACCCCCGGCGCCACCAACGTCCTGCGCCTCGCCTGGGTGCCGCGCGGGCCGGTGTTTTAAGCGGCGGCGGATAGCTCCAAACATGCTGGATGGCATGCTGTTCCCCAGCCGGCCCATAGGTGAGAGCCGAGGCCGGTTGCGGCAGGTGAACTCTGCCGCTGGCGATTTGCTTGACGGCGGACGATCCCGGCGCTTGCGTCTGGCCGGCGCCGAAAACAGCACGGTTACCGGCACGCGAGGCCCCTTGTCTTGAGCGCCACCGCTTTGGCCGAGCCTTCTACCGACCGCCGCCTGCGCCGCATGGCGCTGCCGATCATCGTTTCCAATGCCACCGTGCCGCTGTTGGGCGCCGTCGACACCGCCGTGGTCGGCCACCTGCCGGACCCGGCCTTTATCGGCGGCGTCGCGCTCGGCACCGTCATTTATACCTATGTGCATGCCAGCCTGAACTTCCTGCGCATGGGCACCACCGGCCCGACCGCGCAGGCGCTGGGCGCCGGCCGCGGGCTGGCGGAGGGGCCGGGCTGGGGCGAGGTGCGCAATATCCTGGCGCGCGCCATGCTGCTGGCCGGGCTGCTGGGACTCGCCATTGTGCTCTGCCAGACACTCATCGTCGATATCGGCCTTTGGGCGTTGAGCGGTAGCGCTGCGGTGGAGGCGCAGACGGCGAACTATCTGGCGATCCGGCTGTGGAGCGCGCCGGCGGCGCTGGCCATGTTTGTCGCCATCGGCTGGTTCTATGGGCTCGAGGACGGCAAGGTGCCGCTCTACCTGCAACTGTTCGCCAACGGCCTCAATATGGCCTTGGATTTCCTGTTCGTCTGGGGCTTTGGCTGGGGGGTGGAGGGCGTGGCCGCCGCCACCGTCATCGCCGAGTATCTGGCGATTGGGCTGGCCTTCGTGCTGATCCGCCGCCGGCTGGCGGCACTGCCGGCGGGCGAGGGGCGGACGCGGGTGCTGGACCTCGCCCGCGTCAAGCGGATGATGGCGGTTAACCGCGATATCTTCCTGCGCACGCTCACGCTCATCACCGGCCTTGCCATCTTCATGAACCTGAGCGCGATGCAGGGCGATGTCGCCCTGGCAGCAAACCAGGTGCTCTATCAGATGGTGATGATCGGCACCTATGCCCTGGATGGCTTTGCCCACGCGGCGGAGGCGCTGGTGGGCGAGGCCTATGGCTCGCGCAACCGTGAGCGCGTGCGGCAGGCGACCTTCGGGGCGCTGCGCTGGTCCGTCGGCATCGCGGTCGGGCTGGCGGTGCTTTGGGGCGCAGGCGGCTGGGCCGGCATTCACCTGCTGACCGGTATCGAGGCGGTGCAGATCCGGGCGCTGGAATACCTGCCCTATGCGGTGGCATTCCCGCTGGTGTCGGTGGTGGCGTTCGTGATGGACGGCGTTTTTTTGGGCGCCACCCAGAACCGGCTGATGCGCCATTCCATGCTGATGAGCTTTGCCGTCTATCTGCTTTCGCTCTGGCTGGTGCTGGACTGGGGTGGCAATGACGGGCTCTGGCTCTGTCTGCTGCTGTTCTTCAGCCTGCGCGGCGCGACGCTTTGGCTGTTCTGGCCGCGCCTGCTGCGCGCGGTGGAGGCAGCGTAACGATTGCCGCCGCGGCGAAAGCGCGGCACCATGGGCGCCTCTGAACCCAAATCAATCCGCGGAGGATACGCCCAATGGCCGATTACGAATTCCTGAAGGTAGAGCGCGAAGGCCCGCTGACCATCGTCACCATCAACCGGCCGGAGGTCTACAACGCCCTGCACCCGCCGGCGCATTGGGAGTTCGACAAGGTCTTCACCGCATTCCGGGATGATCCCGACCAATGGATCGCCATCGTCACTGGCGCCGGCGACAAGGCGTTTTCCGCCGGCAACGACCTGAAATACCAGGCGGCAGGCGGGCCGCGGCACCGACCGGATTCGGGCTTTGCCGGCATCTCCAACCGCTATGACATCGCCAAGCCGATCATCGCGGCGGTCAATGGCTGGGCCATGGGCGGCGGCTTCGAGACGGCGCTGGCCTGCGACCTGATCATCGCGAGCGAAAACGCCACCTTCGCCCTGCCCGAGCCGCGCGTCGGCCTCGCCGCCGGAGCGGGCGGCATTCACCGCCTGCCGCGGCACATTCCGTTCAAGCAGGCCATGGGCATGATCCTGACCGGCCGCCGCGTCAGCGCTGCAGAGGGCAAGGACCTGGGATTCGTCAACGAGGTGGTGCCGCAAGGCCAGGCGCTGGACGGCGCAAAACGCTGGGCCGCGACCATTCTGGAATGCTCGCCCATGTCGATCCGCGCCTCGAAGCAGGGCGTCTATATGGGGCTGGACGAGACCAGCGTGGCGCATGCGATCCGCAACCAGGCAGTCTATCCGGCCTACAAGGCCATGGGCGAGTCCGAGGATTATATCGAAGGCCCGAAAGCCTTTGCCGAAAAGCGCCCGCCGAACTGGAAGGGCCGCTAAGGCCCGGAAAGCGGCTTGCGGGGCCTGACACCCTGAAGCATTCCCCCTTTCCCGGGCCGCTGCGGACTGGCGGCCCGGGATCGGCGCCTCCGAAGAACAGGCATATGGCCTCACCGTGGCGGACCGGGACAGGTGCCGCCTTTCGATGTGCCCCGCGGCCTTGCCCTCCGCGGTTCATGCGTTAGGATGCGGAACAAGTCCCTCGCCCGTATTTTCGGATCTCCGTCCAATGCTCGAATCCCTCGCCGGCCCGCCGGAGCAAGTCGAGACCAACACGCCTGTCTCGGACGAGGTAAAAACCTCCACGTGTTACATGTGCGCCTGCCGCTGTGGAATCAGGGTTCACCTCAAGGACGGCGAAATCCGCTACATTGAGGGCAACAAAAAGCATCCGGTCAACAAGGGCGTGCTGTGCGCAAAAGGCTCCGCCGGGATCATGCAGCACCTCTCCCCGGCTCGGCTAACCAAGCCCTTGAAGCGCGTCGGCCCGCGCGGCTCCGGCGAGTTTCAGGAAATTGAGTGGGACGAGGCGCTGCAGACGGCGACGCAGTGGCTCAGCAATATCCGCAACGACGATCCGAAAAAGCTGGCCTTCTTCACCGGCCGCGACCAAAGCCAGTCGCTGACCGGCTTCTGGGCGCAGCAGTTCGGCACGCCGAACTTCGCGGCGCATGGCGGTTTCTGCTCGGTCAACATGGCCGCGGGGGGCATTTACACGGTCGGCGGCTCGTTCTGGGAATTCGGCGAGCCGGATTGGGAGCACACGAAGTATTTCATGATGTTCGGGGTGGCGGAAGACCACGACTCCAACCCGATCAAGATCGGGCTCGGCAAGCTCAAGACCCGCGGCGCCAAGGTGGTGGCCGTGAACCCGGTGCGCACCGGCTATGCGGCGATCGCCGACCAATGGCTGGGCATTCGCCCAGGCACGGACGGGCTGTTCGTGCTGGCGATCGTGCATGAACTGCTGCGGGCCGACCAGGTCGATCTGGACTATCTGGCCCGCTATACCAACGCCACCTGGCTGGTGCGCCAGGCGCCGGGCGAGGCCAATGACGGCCTGTTCGTGCGCGACGATAGCGGCGCGCCGCTCGCCTGGGATCAGGTTGCACACGCGACGGTGAAGGCGCAATCCCCCGGTACGCACCCGGCCATGGTCGGCGCGGTCGATCTGCCGGAAAGCCTGGGCGGCGGCAAGGCCGTGCCGGCCTTCCACCTGCTGGCAGACCGTTATCTGGACGACAGCTATAGCCCGGATGCAGTGGCGGAGCGCTGCGGCATCCCGGCGGAAACGATCCGTGCTGTGGCGGCAGAAATTGCGCATGTGGCCTTCCAGGAAACGGTAACACTCGACATTCCCTGGACGGATTGGACCGGCAAGCGCCACGACAAGATGATCGGCCGCCCGGTGGCACTGCACGCCATGCGCGGAATTTCGGCGCACACCAACGGTTTCCACACCTGCCGCACGCTGCACCTGCTGCAAATGCTCATCGGCGCGGTCGATACCCCCGGCAGCTTCCGCTACAAGCCGCCCTTCCCGCGGCCGGCACCGCCCGGCCCGAAGCCCGCCGGCCGGCCGGAGCATGTGGCGCCGAACACGCCGATGCCGGGGCCACCGCTCGGCTTCACCGCCGGGCCCGAAGACCTGCTGCTGCAGGAAGACGGCCGCCCCATGCGCATCGACCACGCCTATAGCTGGAAGGCGCCCGTCGCCGCCCATGGCATGATGCACATGGTGATTCACAACGCCTGGGCGGGCGATCCCTATAAGATCGACACCCTGTTCATGTATATGGCGAACATGGGCTGGAACTCGTCCATGAACATTGGCGGCACGCTAAAAATGCTGACCGATGTGGACGAGGAAACGGGCGAGTACAAAATCCCGCGGATCATCTATTCCGATGCGTTCTGGTCCGAAACCATCGCCTATGCCGACCTGATCCTGCCGGATACGACCTATCTGGAGCGCTGGGATGCCGTCTCCATTCTCGACCGGCCGATTTCGGACGCGCACGGACCGGCAGATGCCATCCGGCAGCCGGTCGTGCAGCCGAACCGGGATGTGCGGCCGTTCCAGGAGGTGGTGATCGAACTCGGCTACCGCCTGGGCCTGCCGGCGTTCACCAACGAGGACGGCACGGCGAAATTCCCCGGCGGCTACCCCGACTATCTGACCAATCACACCCGCGGTGCGCCGGATATCGGGCCGCTCGCCGGTTTCCGCGGGCTGGATGGCCAAGGCCAGGGGCGCGGCGCGCCGAACCCGAACCAGTTGCAGCGCTATATCGAGAATGGCTGTTTCTGGAAGTACAATCTGGAAGAAAGCCAGCTCTACTTCAAGCACGCCAACAAGGATTATCTGGAATGGTCCGCCGGCATGGGTTTCATCCCGAATGCCAACCAGATCGTGCTGCAACTCTATTCGGAGCCATTGCAGAAATTCCGGCTGGCGGCGCAGGGCCATGGCGACGTACTACCGCCGGAGGAAGAGCGCGAACGGATTTCCACCTATTTTGATCCGCTGCCAATCTGGTACGCGCCGTTCGAGGAGGAGGCCGTGCAGGCGGATGACTTCCCACTGCACGCAATCACGCAGCGGCCGATGGCGATGTACCATTCCTGGGGCTCGCAGAACGCCTGGCTGCGCCAGATCCATGGCGCCAACCCGCTATTTATCCCGCGCACGCTGGGTGAGCAGCACGGCTTGCAGGATGGCGACTGGGCGCGGCTGACCTCGCACCATGGCAGCATCGTCGCGCCGGTGAAGCTGATGGAGGGCGTCAACCCGAACACGGTCTGGACCTGGAACGCCATCGGCAAGCGCAAGGGCGCCTGGAACCTGGCTGAGGATGCGCAGGAGTCCAACCGCGGCTTTCTGCTGAACCACCTGATCAGCGAACTGCTGCCGGACGGCAAAACCTCGAATTCCGACCCGGTCACCGGCCAGGCCGCGTGGTACGACCTGCGCGTGCGGATCGAGAAGGTGAACGCGGATCATGCAGAGCCGGTCTTCCGCGCACTGAAACCGCCGCGCAGCGTGGTGCGGCGGCCAGCCATTCTGCGGTATGGCAAGACGCAGGCGTGATGCGTCTGCCCCCCTTCACCCGTCAGCCTTATTTTGTCATTGCGAGGCGAAGCCGAAGCGATGACGGCCATGCTTTGAACGAGGCGAGCCCATGACCACCCTCCCCGATTCCACCGGCAAGAAACTTGGCCTGGTCATCGACCTGGACATATGCGTTGGCTGCCATGCCTGCGCGGTGAACTGCAAGGAATGGAACACCGGCGGCCACTCCGCGCCGCTTACGGACTATGACCCCTATGGTGCAGACCCCGACGGCGTCTGGTTCAACCGCGTCCATTCTTACGAGGCGGGCGAGGGTGCCGATGGGCGGACGGTCCACTTCCCCAAATCCTGCCTGCATTGCGAGGATGCGGCCTGCGTCACCGTCTGCCCGACCGGCGCCAGCTACAAGCGGGCGGAGGACGGCATCGTGCTGGTCAACGCGGACACCTGCATCGGCTGCAAGCTCTGTTCCTGGGCCTGTCCCTACGGGGCACGCGAGGTCGATGTGGACGAGGGTGTGATGAAGAAATGCACGCTCTGCATCGACCGAATCTACAACGAGACCTTGGAGGAGGACGAGCGGGTGCCCGTTTGCGTCTCCACTTGCCCGGCCGGCGCACGGCATTATGGCGACCTGGGCGACCCTAACTCCGCGGTCTCTCAACTGGTTGTCGAACGCCTCGGCTACGACCTGATGCCAGAATTGGGCTACAAACCCACCAACAAGTATCTGCCACCGCGCGAAGCCGCCAGCCGTCATGCGACCCTGCCCGAGGAAAAGGGCGAGCCCAAGGGCGTGCTGAAATGGCTGGATAAAGTGCTGTCGATCTAAGGTAACACGGCGAAAGTATCACGCGGATTCTGATCATCGGAGCCATCCTCCACGTGACAGCGCCGGCTGCGCACCTACATAGTGATGGTGCTATTGAACTGCTTCGGGTCCAAACATAGCGTGAGGCCGCTTCGCGCGGGTAGAATTTGCAACTGCGATTGAATTCATATTACCCGCCCGGAGCATTGATCCGCGCCCTTTTGTTGGCGTTTGGCATGGCGGCAATACCGGCTGCAAGCGGGCTTGCTGACGATGCGCCGCCGATAGTCGATGCGCCGGCGGAGGTAACCACCTATGAGGTCGCCATCGAAGGCTCGCCATCGGACGCCGTTACCGCGGACCTGGAAAAGGCGCTGAACCTGTTCCGCTATCAGGAAAATGGCGCTCCCAGCGTGGCACTGCTGCGCCGCCGGGCGCTCGACGACCGCGAAATCGGCGGCAGGGTGCTGCGCTCGTATGGCTATTATCAGGGGGCGATGGCCGTTGACGTAACTGTGGGCGAGTCCGAGCGTGAGGCCTCGGTGACTGTAACGGTCGAGCCCGGCCCGGCTTTCACCCTGGCGCGCCACGATTTCGTTCTGCAACCAACCTCGCTGGCGGAAGCCCTGCCCCAGGGAATCGCACCGGCGGCCGCTTCGCCCGTGGGCCGCGCGGCAGAGGCGGCCGCAATCCTCGATGCAGAAGATGCGATGGTGCAGGCCTTGCGGCAGTCTGGCTTTCCCTATGCCAGGCGGATGGGCCGCGATGCCGTTGCCGATATGGAGAATGCCAGCCTGGGCGTGACGACGACCATCGATACCGGCCCGCACCTGACCTATGGCGATCTGAACTTCGAAGGCACCGCGAATATCGACGAGACCTACCTGCGCACCTATCAGCCCTGGCAACAGGGCGAGGCGGTGGACACGCGCAAGCTCAGCCAATATCAGCGCAGCCTGATCGGCACCGGCCTGTTCAATGCCGGCGCCGTGCTGCTGCCGATCGAACCGCCCGAACCCGGCGCCGTGCCGGTGGTTGCAGAGATGGAACAGCGGAAATTCCGCTCGATCGGTGTCGGTCTCAGCTACTCGACCGACCTGGGGCCGCGGGTCGAGGTGGATTTCGAGCACCGCAACCTGTTCGGCGCCAATGAAATCCTGCGGCTGCAAACCGACGCATCGCTGCCGGAACAGCGTTTCGATGCCTCGCTGCGCAAGCCGCAATTCCGGCGCAACCGGCAGGATTTGGTGACCTCCCTGTCGCTGCGCCACATTGAACTCGACGCCTTCGACGAAACCGGCGCCACATTGACGGTTGGCCTGGAACGGCAGTTGAGCGATCGCTGGCGTGTCGGCCTCGGCGGGCTTGCGGAGGTGACCGAGACCGTCTCCAGCGATGCGGGGGGCCGGTCCTACCTGCTGGGCATGCCCGGCTTCGCCGAGTACGACAGTTCCAATGACCTGCTGAACCCGAGCCGGGGCTGGCGTATCAGATTATCCGCCACGCCATTCGCAGGACAGTTCGACAGCCAGTTTGCGCCATTCCTCAGCACGGAAGCCAAGGCCTCAACCTATTTCGACCTGACCGGGGAAAAGCGTTATGTCGCCGCGATCCGCGGCCGGCTTGGCTCGATCCTGGCGGGCGACATCGGCGAGGTGCCGGCAGGCCGGCGCCTCTATGGCGGTGGCGGCGGCTCTGTCCGCGGCTATGCAGAGCGTTCTCTGGGCCCGCTGGACGCGCTAAACGACCCAACCGGCGGCCGCTCGGTCGTGGAGCTGGGAGCGGAATTGCGCGCCCAGTTCTATGGCGATTTCGGTGTCGCCCTGTTTGCCGACGCCGGCAGCGTGACCGAGGACGTGGTGCCGACCTTTAGCGACGGCCTGCAATTCGCCGCGGGGGTCGGCTTGCGCTATCACACACCGCTGGGGCCGATCCGCGCCGACGTGGCGATCCCGCTGAACCCACGCGATACCGACGACGCCTACCAACTCTATTTCTCGATTGGGCAAGCGTTTTGAGCCGCCGTCACCGTATCCTGCCGCTGCTGATCTGCCTTTTCCTCGCCGCCTCGCCGCTTGTGTCCGCGCCGGCCTCGGCACAACTGTCGCTGTTCGGGCTGAAAAATACGCTGGTTCAGTTCGCACTCGACCAGATCAACGTGCCAGGCTCGCTGGAGATCACGGTTGAGGCGGTAGAAGAGCCCGGCGACGGCGCAACCGATCTGGTCGGCGTGGCCGTGGCCGACAGCCAGGGTGTCTGGCTGCGCATCGGCCGCGTTTCGATGAACTGGAATCCCTCGCGCCTGACCGCCGGCGAGGTTTTCATCACCAAGCTGACCGCCGATGATGTGCAGGTGTTGCGCCAGCCAGTTCCCGCACCAGCGGACGACAGTGCCCCGGCGCCGGAGGAGGGCGGTGCGGAGCCCCTGACCTGGCCGCGCTCGCCCATCGCGGTGACGGTGGAAGGCCTGAAACTCACCCGCGTCCGTATTGCAGGCGGCGTGTTGGGGCCGAGCCCGCTGGCATTCGACGCCAGCGGACGGTTCGAGGACAAAGGCGACGTGCAGGCCGCCGCGCTGGCGATGGACCGGACGGATGACGTTACCGGCACGATCCGCTTCGACTATACTCGCAACTTTGCCACCGATCTGCTGCGCCTAATGCTGAACGCGCAGGAGGCGCCGGGCGGCCTGGTCGCCGAGATGGCCGGCCTGCCGCCGGATGTCGCCGCCGAAGTGCGCCTGGAGGGCGAAGCCCCGATTGCCGACTGGCGGGCGGACCTGTTGGCGCGTATCGACGATATCGGCCGGCTGGAGGGCGGAATCGGCGTCGCCTCGGTGCAACCGCTGTCGCTGACGCTGGACGTGCGCGCGGCAGCGCAGGGGCGGATGCAAACTGACGGCGGGCCGTGGCTGGCCGATCCGGTGGACCTGCACGCCGACCTGACGCTTGGCGATGACGGCGTGCTGGATTTGAAGCAACTCGCAGTCGATTCGACCTTCGGCATGGTGCGCGCCGCCGGATCTTTGGATACCGTCTCCGGCCGGGTCGATGCGACCGCGGTGGTGGACGTGCCGCGGCTCGGCCCGCCGGCGCTGTCGGCAGGCACCATCACGGCGCTGCGCTTCGACGGCCGGCTTGCCGGCACTCTGGAGCAGTTGGAGGCTACCGGCGAATTCACGGTAGCCGACGTCAGCACGGATGCGCTCACCGCCAACGGCGTCAGGCTCGACGGCCAGGTAATGCTGGCGGGCGAAACCGTACGCTTCGGCTTGCAGGGGCGAGCCGACGGCCTGACCGCCGACCGGCTCGACCTTTCCCAAGGCCAGGGCGTAACCCTGGACCTTGCGGGCGCGCTGGAAGGCGAGACCCTGACTCTGGCACGCCTGGAACTGGACGGACCGCTGGTCCGCGGCGATGCGGATGGTACGGTGGCGCTGGCAGACGAAACGCTGGCGCTGCGCTACAAGGTGAGCGTGCCCGATCTGGCGCCGGTCGCGGCTGCCTATGACGCAAACGCCGCCGGCTCCCTGACCTCTGCCGGCGATCTGACCGGGCCGTTCGCGGCGGCAACGATAAAGGCCGCAACCACGCTGGACGGGTTTGCGTTCGATAGCCAACCGGTCGGTGACGCTCGCCTGCAGCACGATTTCACCCTGGCTGACGCCATCACCGGCACCCTGGCGCTGACGGCGGATACCCGGGACTATGGCCCGGTGCGCGCCGCGGCGGGCGTGAAACTGGATGGCGATGCGTTGACGGTTGACGACCTGACAGCCAGCGCGCTGGGCGTCAGGGCCGCCAGCGCCGGGCCTGTCACTGCCAACCTCGTGTCCGGCTTGGCCGAGGGCCGCCTCACTTGGCGCGCAGCAGACCTTGCAACGGTGGCAAAGCTGGCAGGCACGCCGCTGGCCGGGCAGGCCCGGGGCGAGGTCACGCTGAAACCATCCGACGGGCGGCAGGATGTGACGCTGGCGCTCACCCTTGAGAATGGCCGCACCGGCGATACCGCGTTGGCCCTGCTGACCCTGAACGGATCTGTTCGCGACGCTTTGGGCGAAGTGCCATCGGTCAACGCCACCGCTCATGCGGAAGGGATCGAGGCCGGGCGCACCAGTCTCGGTCCGGTCGATCTGACCCTGAAAGGCCCGCTGAACCGCGCCGGTTTGGAGCTAACGCTTGCCGGCATCGCGCCGGACGGACGGGCGATTGCCGCCGATGCCACTGCCAGGCTCGACCTGCTGGGCCAGCCGCTGGCGGTGACGGTCAGCGCCCTCACCGCCCGCTACGACAAGCACGAGGCCCGGCTGCTTCAGCCGCTGCAACTGACCAGCGGCGGCGGTCGCACCCGCGCGGAAGGGCTGCGCCTGGCCGTGCCGGGCGGAGAACTTACCGGAAAGCTGGACCTGCGCGGCCAGCGTTTGCAGACGGCGCTGAATGCCAGTTTCAGTGACATCGGCCCGCTCGCCGGGATTGCCGGCCTGCCGGTCGAGGGGGGGCGGCTGGAGGCCACGGCCGCCTATGACAGCCGCGCGCCGGCCTCGGTAACCCTGCGCCTCGCTGATTTGCAAATGGCCGAGCTGCCCGATGGCGGCGACGCCATCGGTGCGACCATAACCGCGGCCTGGGATGGCAGGCAGGCAACCGCAACGGCAGAGATCACCGGCGGCTTCGGCGACCCGATCCTGGCCGACGCCAGCATGGCGCTGCGGCCATCCGCTGGGTTCGCGCCAACGCCCAGTGCGCAGGCGCCGCTGGCCGGCCATATTCGCTGGTCAGGCCGGGCAGAGCGGCTGTGGTCTCTGGTGCCTGCCGCCGATCACTATCTGGAAGGCGCAGTCGATGTGGACCTGACCTTGGGCGGCACCTTCGCCGAGCCTGAGATTTCCGGCCGTAGCGATATCGCCGACGGCCGGTACGAGAACCTGGAAGCCGGCACGGTGCTAACCCGGCTGAATGCCAAATCCTCTGTCGGCGCCGATGGCAGCTACACGGTCACGCTGGAAGCGCAAGACCCGGCAGGCGCGCCGCTCAACGGGCAGGTGACGGTCAGTGGCGGCGAGCTGGATGCAAGCATCAACACACGCGAAACGCTACTGGTGCGCCGCAACGATGTGACCGCCCTCGTGACCGCCGCGATCACCGCCAAGGGCACACTGCTGCGGCCGGAAGTAGCCGGCGACGTGCTGATCGACCGGGCGGAAGTGCGGCTGGTGCATGCCGTACCGCCCTCCATCGCCGAACTGGGCAACGTACGAATCAAGGGCGCCCCGCAACCGCGGCCAAAACCGGCGGAAGAAGGCCGGATTGGCCTGAACCTGCGCGTGCATGCGCCCGCCAATATCTTCGTGCGCGGCCGCGGCCTGGATTCGGAATGGAGGATGGATCTGGCCGTGACAGGCACGGCAGCAAAACCGCGGGTCACCGGCTCGATCGACCGTATCCGCGGGCAACTGTCCCTGCTGGGCAAGGCGTTCGATCTGGAACGCGGCCAAGTGCGCTTCACCAACCCGGTCGCCATAGACCCGGAACTGGACATCGCCATGCTGCGCTCGGCAGAGGGCATTCGCGGCGGAATTGTCATCAGCGGCCCGGTCTCAGCGCCGGAACTGGATTTCGTCTCTACCCCCGCATTGCCGCGCAGCGAGGTGATGCCGCGGCTGCTGTTCAACCGCTCTGCCCAGTCGCTGACGCCGCTGGAAGGGCTGGAACTGGCCAGCAGCATCGCGACGCTGATGGATGGGTCCGGCGGCACGCTGGACCGGGTGCGCGGCGCCATAGGCCTGGATGTGCTGCGGGTTGAGGATACTGGCAACGGCACCGGCGTCACCGTCGGCCGCAATGTTGCCCCTGGCGTATTCGTCGGCGCCACCCAGCCGATAGACGGCACCTCGCCCAGCGTACGGGTCGAGGTGGAGGTTCTGGACGAGGTCGTGGTTGAGAGCGAGACCGGCGCGCAAAGCGGCTCGTCGGTCGGCGTAAAATGGAAGCGGGATTTTTAAGCCAAACCTGGCCCTAAAGATCCACCGTATACCCTTCGCGGGCGACAAAGGCACCGGGCTGACGCGCGGCAATCTTTTCTCCCAGCGCGTCCAGGTCGTCGTCGGTGCGGATCGGGTCGTGGTGGAACAGGGCAAGTTGCCTGACATTGCAGAGCTGCGCCAGCCGGACCGCCTCTTCCCAGGTGGAATGCCCCCAATGCGGGCGCTCCGCAAATTCCGCGGCATTGAACATGGCATCGTAGATCACCAGATCGGCGCCTTCGATCAGGCCGGCGATGTTCCGGTCGGTTTCCCCTGGCGTGTGTGCGGTGTCGGAGATGTAGCAGACCGCGCGCCCGGCAAACTCAATGCGATAGCCGACCGCATCGTTCGGATGGTTCAGCATGGTGGTGCGCACCAGAATTCGGTCACTGAGAACCAACCGGTCGCCGGCACGGAAATCGTAATATTTCACCTGCGGGCCGAACGCTTCCAGCGGCACCGGGAACAGCGGCGCCGACATGAGCCGGCCCAGCGTCTGCTCCAGCGTCGTCTCTGGCAGCAGATGGCCGGCCCAAATACGGAACTGGTTGCCGGGCACAAAGGCCGGAAGGAAAAAAGGGAAGCCTTCGATATGGTCCAGATGGGTGTGGGAGAGCAGGATATCCGCCTGCACCTGCCCTTCAGCCGCCATAGACCGGCCCAGAACCCGCAGACCGGTGCCGCCGTCGATCACGATGCGCCTGCCGCCGCACCTCACCTCAACACATGAGGTGTTGCCGCCATAACGCACCGTCTCCGGCCCCGGTGTCGGGACACTGCCGCGCACACCCCAAAATCGGACGGTGAACGACGTATCGGCTGGATCTTGGCTTGCGGTATTGGACACCGGCACTCCGCCCTTCAAGTTACCCTGGCGGGTATACTGCCATAGGCAGGTCAAGCCAAGCCGATGGAGCGTTATAGTGTGACGGAGATCACTATCAGGATTACGGAAGGAGTTTGTAGCCGCCTGTCTCGGTCACCAGAATTTTGGCATCGGAAGGGTCCGGCTCGATCTTCTGCCGCAAGCGGTAGACATGGGTTTCCAGCGTGTGGGTTGTCACGCCAGGGTTATAGCCCCAGACCTCGTGCAACAGCGTTTCCCGGTCGATCACCCGCTGGCCGGCCCGGTAGAGGTATTTCAGGATGGCGGTTTCCTTCTCCGTCAGCCGAACCTTGCGCTCGCTTGCGGTCTCGATCAGCATTTTCGCAGCCGGCCGGAAGCTGTAAGGCCCGATGGTGAATACCGCATCCTCGCTTTGGGCGTGCTGGCGCAGATGCGCGCGCAGGCGGGCCAGCAGAACGCCCAGACGGAACGGCTTGGTAATGTAATCGTTCGCGCCCGAATCAAGGCCCAGAATCGTATCCGCATCGCCGTCGGACGCGGTCAGCATCAGCACCGGGCAGGCGATGCCGTTGCGCCGCAGCACCCGGCAGGCGTCGCGCCCGTCCATATCCGGCAGGCCAACATCCAGAATGATGGCATCGAAATGCTGCTGGCCGGCTTTTTCCAGTCCTTCCGCCGCGGTGGCGGCCTCGACCACCTCGAAATCCTCATGCAGACGCAACTGGTCGGCCAGCGATTCGCGCAGGGCATCGTCATCATCGATCATCAGGACGGCTTGTCGCGCCATGGCCGGGCAAACTCCCTGTCGGATTGGTATCGGGGTGCTTTTAAGGCGTATGATACAGAAGAATGCGGCCCAATTGCACCCTGACAAACACATAAGGCCCGGTGTCAGGATCACGCCGGCTACAAAACTGCGTTATCGGGCGCCATGTCAGGAGCGAACCAAGCGGTTATTCTAGGAGGCGGCTGTCGTTGCCGGCATTGGTTGCACCATTTGTGAGGAAGACTGGCACCATGCCGGCCGGCTTCCTATGTACCTACCTATATAACCGTCAGCATTCCTTCGCCCGGGAATCTCCGCTATCACTCATACCCAGTCGAGGACACCGCGGGAGACGCCGATGGATACCCCCACAAACGGGCGGCCCACCGACGATTACCACCAGGCCTTGCCGCCGGGCGAGCGCCGCGTTCTTGCCGTTCTCGGCCCCACCAATACCGGCAAGACCCACTTGGCGGTGGAACGGATGCTGGGCCATGCCAAAGGCATGATCGGCTTTCCTCTGCGCCTGCTGGCGCGGGAGAATTACGACAAGATCGTCAAGCTGAAGGGGGCCAGCCAGGTCGCGCTGGTCACCGGCGAGGAAAAGATCATCCCGCCGCGCCCGCGCTATTATGTCTGCACGGTGGAGAGCATGCCGCTCGACCTGGCGGTGGACTTTCTTGCCGTTGACGAGATCCAGATGGCCGCGGATTCCGAACGCGGCCATATTTTTACCGAACGCCTGCTGTCCGCCCGCGGGCGCGCCGAAACCATGTTTCTGGGCTCCGAAACGGCCCGCTGGCTGATCCGCAAGCTGGTGCCGGAGTGTGAATTCATCACGCGGCCACGCTTTTCCACCCTCTCCTACGCCGGCCACCGCAAGGTGACACGCCTGCCGCCCCGCTCCGCCATCGTCGCCTTCTCGGCGGCGGAGGTCTACCGGCTGGCGGAACTGGTTCGTCGCCAGCGCGGCGGTACTGCGGTGGTGCTGGGGGCTCTCTCACCCCGCGCCCGCAACGCCCAGGTCGGCATGTACCAGGCGGGGGAGGTCGACTATCTGGTGGCGACGGATGCCATCGGCATGGGCCTGAACATGGACGTGCGCCACGTCGCCTTCTCCGCGCTGGCGAAGTACGACGGCAACCGCATGCGCGACCTTGCGGCAGGCGAGATCGGCCAGATCGCCGGGCGGGCCGGGCGGCACATGTCCGACGGCACCTTCGGCACCACCGCGGACCTGCAAGGCATGGACGAGGAAGTCGTTCAGCGGGTGGAAAGCCACGAGTTCGAGACCCTGCGCTCGCTGATGTGGCGCAATGCCGAGCTGGACTTCCGCAGCGTCGCCGGCCTGCTGCGCACGCTGGAGGAAAAGCCCCCACATCCCTTCCTGCGCCGGGCGCGCCGGGCGGACGATCACCGGACGCTGGAATCGCTCGCCCAGATGCCGGATGTAGCCAGCCGCGCCGTCAATAAGACCGCGGTGCAGCTGCTCTGGGATGTGTGTCAGGTACCGGACTTCTCCAAGACGCTGACGGACTCACACACCCGCCTGCTGGCCCGCATCTTCGCCTTCCGCTCCAACGGGGACGGGCGGCTGCCGACCGACTGGGTCGCCAGCCACATCAAACGGCTGGAGCGCACCGACGGCGATATCGATACGCTGATGGCCCGCATCGCCGGCACTCGCACCTGGACCTATATCAGCCACCGCACCGGCTGGCTGGACGACCCGGCGCATTGGCAGGAACAGGCGCTGGCGATCGAGGACAAACTGTCCGACGCCCTGCACGACCGCCTGACCCAGCGTTTTGTCGACCGTCGCACCGCCGTGCTGGTGCGCCGCCTGGCCGATGGCGATGAACTGATCGGCGGCGTCAATGCAGAGGGCGAGGTGGTGGTCGAGGGTGAGACCGTCGGCACGCTGTCCGGCTTTCGCTTCAAGGCGGATACGGCGGATCGGGGCGAAGACGGGCGGGCGCTGTTGAACGCAGCCAACCGGGTGCTGCGGCAGGAGATCGACGGACGCGTCGCCCAGGTCATGCAGGCGAAGCACAAGGATTTCCGCCTGGACGCGGACGGACGCATCACCTGGGATGGCGAACCGCTGGGCGCAGTGGTCAAGGGCTCCGACTGGCTGAAGCCGCGGGCCGAACCGCTCGCCAGCGCGCTGCTGGATAGCCGCCACCGCCAGGCGCTTCGTGCGCGCCTGCAGGATTGGCTGGACCAGGAGGTCCAGCGCCGGCTCGGCCCGCTGGCCCGGCTGCAGGCGCTGGATGGCTCGGCTGCCCTGCGCGGTATCGGCTATCAGCTGGCGGAAGGTGCCGGCGTGCTGGAACGGTGGGCGGTGCGGGACCAGGTACAGGCGCTGACCAAGGCGGAGCGCAAGCAGCTGGGCGCCGAAGGGCTGCGCATCGGCCGCGAATATCTGTTCCTGCCCCAGTTGATGCGCGGCGCGCCGAACAGTTGGCGGCTGTTGCTCTGGCGGCTGCATCATGGCGGCGAGGCTCCGCCCGCCCAACGCGCGCCCGTGCTGACTGTGGCGGAGGATGCCGATCGGGCCTGGTACCAGATTTGCGGCTATACGCTGATCGGCCGTCATGCCATCCGCGTCGACCGGTGGGAGGCGTTCGCCGCCGCCGCTCACAAGGAAGCCGCAACGGCAGAGGGGCTGACTGCATCCGCCAGCCTGGCCGCCGCCGCGGGAGTGGAAGCCAAGGCCGTGCCCGACCTGTTGCGCCGTCTGCGCTTTTTTCCGACCGGGGCGGCGACGGAGGCAGGCGAGCCCCTTTACCGCCGCAAGGGCCGTCAGCGCCCAAAGCCGGGCGACTCCGCCGGCAAGCCTGCGAAAGCCGGCGCGCAGGGTCAGCGGCGCAAGCGCCCGGCCAAACCGCCGGCCGACAACCGGCAGGCACCTTCTCCTGATTCTCCTTTTGCCGGCCTGCGTGTTGCCATGGCGCTGGCGGCAGCTTCGTGAGGTGATGATCGCCCGTGGAACACGATCCTTCCGCCCGTCTGCGTATCGACAAATGGCTGGTGTATGCCCGGTTCTGCAAAACCCGCACGATTGCCGCCGAACTGGTCGGCAAGGGGCGGGTGCGGGTCAATCGCCAGCCAATCCGCAAGGCCAGCTACGAACTCAAGCCTGGCGACGTTCTGACCCTGCCGCGGGGCCGTGGGGTGGCGGTGGTCCGGGTGGTGGCGATGGGCGAGCGGCGCGGACCTGCGACAGAAGCGCGGCTTCTGTACGAGGAACTGGTACCCGCCGATTGATTTTGGCACAGATGGGGGTTAGACAATGCCTCCTTCCGAGATTGTCGCGCCGCCGCCTGGCCGAGCAACAGGCCGGTGTGCGCCAGGAGCCCATGCATGACCTATATCGTCAACGAAGATTGCATTAAGTGCAAACACATGGATTGCGTCGAGGTTTGCCCTGTCGACTGCTTCTATGTCGGTGCAAACATGCTGGTGATCCATCCGGACGAATGCATCGATTGCGGCGTCTGCGAACCGGAATGCCCGGTCGATGCGATCAAGCCGGATACCGAACCGGGCGCCGAAGAGTGGGTGGAATTCAATCGCGAGTATTCGGAAGCCTGGCCCAATATCACCCGCAAGGGCGAACCCCCGGCCGACGCTGACGAGTGGGCAGGGGTTCCGGACAAGTTCAAGAAGTTTTTCGACCCCTCTCCCGGCACGCCATAACCGCGCCCGGGCGCCAGTTGCGGCAAAGGCTGCGCCAATTGTCCCAGGCAAAACCCTGCCGCATTGCGGACGCGGCGGAGTCTGGGATTTGCGCAGGGCCGGCCAACGCCATACTCACGCCCAAATTTCTTGCAAGCGGCGATGGGAATCGCCGCTGTTTTGTGCTATATTAAACTTAAGTGACATGGAAAGCGCACCTCATAAGCTGGGGTGAGGACCGTAACCATGTCGCATGGGATGCGGCACCCTTGGGCCGGAGTGGGATAAATGTTGGACGGAGCAACGCTCGCGCGAATGTTCGTCCCCCTTCGCTGTTCCGTGCTTGAATGAACGGATTGCCTTTTGACCACAGCGAAACCGCCGTGGCGGCAATTGGGTTGAGCCGCATCTTGGGTCCATTAAATGGTCGCGGTGCGACTCAGTCCTCGGAGTGTCTGAGGGAAAGAGGTCGATTAAATGGCAAAACAGGCAAGGTTCCAGACCGGTGATTACGTTGTCTATCCGGCGCACGGGTTAGGGCAGGTCACCGATATCGAAACCCGTACCGTCGCCGGTTTCGAACTGGAAATGCTGGTGATCGAGTTCGAAAAGGAAAAGATGACCCTGCGCATTCCGCTGGCCAAGGTGGCCGCCGCGGGGCTGCGTGGCCTGTCCTCGAAGAAGGACATGACCGATGCGCTCAAGACACTGAGGGGCAAAGTCCGGATCAAACGCACCATGTGGAGCCGTCGCGCCCAGGAATACGAGGCGAAGATCAACTCCGGCAGCCTGGTGCAGGTGGCCGAAGTGGTGCGCGACCTCTATCGCAATTCCGAACAGCCCGACCAATCCTATAGCGAACGCCAGATCTATCAGGCGGCGCTGGAACGGCTGACCCGGGAACTGGCGGCGGTCGACCGCATTGACGAGGAAAAAGCCCAGGAAAAGCTGGAAGCGATCCTGAGCGCCGCCTCCACCGCCGCGCAGGAAGCAGCCGCTGCCGCTGAAGCGGATGACGAAGACGGTGAGACGGATATTGAGGATGAGGCCGAGGCGGCCGACGAGGCAGCCTAAGCCAACCCCGTCAGCGGCGGCGGCGCTCAGCCATGGCTGTAGGCGTCGCCCTGCTGGCGGTTTTTATCCTGTAACGCCCGCACCGCCGTCACCATAAAGGCGCAGGCTGGCGTTGCCACCCCGACCTTCTCGCCCTCCGCGACCACGCCGCCATGGATCGTGTCGATCTCGGAGCGGCGGCCAGCGATCACGTCTTGATACATGCTGGGCCGCGCATCCGGCATTTTGGCGATAAAATCGCTGACCCATTGCACCGGGTCATCGTACAGTAGCTTGATACCCTTCGCCGCGGCCACAGCGGATGTTTCCAGCACACAGGCCTTGGCAAGCGCCCAGGCATTCGGGTTCTCCCGCACTTGCCCGGTGCGCAGGCCGAACAGGGTGCTGCACGCGCTGACCGCAATGTTGGCGTTCAGCTTGCTCCAGACCACCGGCCAAATGTCTTCATAGACGTCGCAATTGAAGCCAGAGGAGGTCCAGACCGCCCGCACCCGTTCCAGCCGGTCGGAGAGGCCGCCCGCTGCCTCCGCGATATTGATCGCCGCCATGCCGTTGTGATGGGCGTGGCCGGGGCCAACCATGCTGGCGCCGAAACCGCCGGCAATGCCGGCCAGCACGCCGCCCGGATGATTGCCCAGCAATTCCTGGATCTTCTCGACATTGCCCAGGCCATTCTGCAGCGAGAGCACGGCCGTTTCCGGCCCGATCATGGCCCTCGCGCCGGCAACCGCAGCATCGGTATCATGGCCCTTGGTTGCGACGATCACCAAACCGCACGGCCCGGCCTCGGCCGCATCCGTCGTTGCGTTTATTGCCACGGTCCTGTCGCCAGAGGCCCCTTCGACCCGCAGGCCACGGCTGCGCATGGTCTCCACATGCTCCTGCCATTTGTCGAACATCCAGACCTCGTGGCCCGCATCCGCCATCAGCGCACCATAGACCGAGCCCATGGCGCCGGCACCGACGATTCCGACTTTCATCTCTCATCCATCCTTTCGCTCAAGCTGGCTGGAGATTGACGAGGCAAAAGCATAAACTCCAGCGCGAATTGCCGCCATCAACGAGGAACGTGCCATGACCACCACCACCGCCCTCCGCATCCGCCCGTCTGGCGGCGCGCTCGGTGCCGATATCGAAGGCGTTGACCTCTCGCAGCCCCTGGACGAGGCCGCCATCGCGGCAATCCGCAATGCCTGGCTCGACCATCTGGTGATCCGCGTTCGCGGCCAGTCGCTGGCGCTGGAGGATTTGGAACAGTTCAGCGCCTGTTTCGGCCCGCTCGACAAGGCGCCGATCACGCCGACTACCGGCCAGCCGCATCTGCCGGACCACCCCTATGTTGCGGTGATGAGCAATATCGAGCGGGACGGCCAACCCATCGGCTCGCTGGGCAACGGCGAGGCGATCTGGCACACGGACATGAGCTACAAGGAGGAAACGCCGACCGCGTCCATCCTCTATTCCGTCGAAATCCCGCCGGCGGGCGGCAATACCAACTTCGCCAACATGTATCTGGCCTACGAGCGCCTGCCGGCAGAGCTGCGGACGCGCGTGGATGCGGGGCTGATGTGCAAGCACGACGCCTCCACCAACAGCGCCGGCCAGCGCCGCGCCGGGTTCGAAGGCGTGAACGATCCGCGGGAATTGCCGGGCGCAGTGCATCCCGTGGTGCGCACCCATCCGGAGACCGGGCGCAAATGCCTGTTCCTGGGCCGCCGCCGCAACGCCTATCTGGTAGGCCTGCCGCTGGACGAGAGCGAAGCCCTGCTGGATGCGCTATGGGAGGCGGCGGTGGATCAGGATCTGGTCTGGAGCCAGGAATGGCGGGTAGGCGACGTGCTGATGTGGGACAACCGCGCCGTGATCCACCACCGCGACGCGTTCGAGGCGACGGACCGGCGGCTGCTCTACCGGACGCAGTTGGTGGGCCAGAAGCCGATTTAAGGGGCGGTCAGTCCGAACCTTCCGTCGGTCCCCAGGCGGTGATCGGCGGCAGGTTGCCGCGGTAGCGCTCCACTTCCACCAGGGCGGAGTGGCTGGATGGCCCCTGGCCCAGCCGCGACGTGCCCTGGTCGCGGGTCAGCACATTGGCGTTGCCGTGCTTGTCCAGCCCGCCCGGCTCCTGCGGATCGTACCAGGCGCCGGTGGCAAGCTGCACAACGCCGGGCGTTACCCGGTCGGTAACGACGGCGCCGGCCAGAACCTGCCCACGGGCGTTGAACACGCGGACAATCTCACCATCGGCGATATCGCGCGCCGCCGCATCGTCCGGATGCAGCCAAATCGGCTCCCGCCCCTTGATCTTGCTGGCCTTGCTTGGGCCTTCCGGATCGTTCTGGCCGTGCAGGCGGGTGCGCGGCTGGTTAGAGATCAGGTGCAGCGGGTGTTCTGCACTTTCCTTCACATGCCCCAGCCATTCGTGCGGCTCGAACCAGACCGGATGGCCGGGACAGTCGTCATAGCCAAAACCGGCAATCGTCTCGGAGAAAATCTCGATCTTGCCAGACGGCGTTCTGAGCGGCTCGCCCTCGAGGTCGCGGCGGAACCCTTCGAACAAGGTGAAAGGCTTGGTCGGAGCCGGAATTTCCACCTCGCCCAGCCGCCAGAACTCGTCGAAGGAAGGCAGATCGAGGCCCTGGGCCGCAGCCTTGTCCACCGCTGTCTGGTACATGTGGCGCAGCCAGCCCATCTCATCGCGGCCTTCGGTAAAGGCATCGCGTGTGCCGAGCCGTTCGGCCAGACCGCAGAAAATGGCATGGTCGTCGCGCGACCGGCCAACCGGCTCGATCGCCTGATGCATGGCGACCCAGGTCCGGTCGCGCTTGCCGGCGCAGATGTCGTTGCGCTCCAGCGTCGTTGTCGCCGGCAGCACGATATCGGCATGGCGTGCGGTCGCGGTCCAGAACGGCTCATGCACGACCACGCATTCCGGTTGCCGGAAGGCGCGGGCGAGGCGGTTCAGGTCCTGATGGTGGTGGAACGGGTTGCCGCCACACCAATAGACCAGCCGCGTATCCGGATAGGTGCGCACCTCGCCGTCATACTCATACGCCTCCCCCGGATGCAGCAGCATATCGGCGATGCGGGCGACGGGAATGAAACTGCCGGTCGGGTTTTTCAACGTCGCAAGCGTCGGCGCGCTGACGGAGGCGCGCGGCACGCCCTGACCGCTGACACAGGCATAGCCGAAGCCGAAGCCACCGCCAGGCAGGCCGATCTGCCCCAGCGCCGCCGCCAGCGCCACCATCGCCCAATAGGGCTGTTCGCCATGGTCGGCTCGCTGCAACGACCATGCGGCGGACAGCATGGTGCGCAGCGTCGCGCTTTCCCGTGCCAGGCCCGCGATGCGCGCGGCCGGCACGCCACAAATCGCCTCCGCCCAGGCGGGCGTTTTCGGCTGACCGTCGCTTTCGCCCAGCACATACGCGCGGTATTGCGGCCAGCCGACACAATGGCTGGCCAGAAACGCTTCGTCGGCAAGGCTTTCGGTCGCCAGCACATAGGTCATGGCCAGCATCATGGCCGTGTCCGTATTGGGACGGATTGGAATCCACTCGGCCAGGTTTGCGGCTTCCAGGAATGGCGGAACATCGTCGCGAATCGGGCTGACGATCACAAAGCGCACCCCGGCGTCCGCCGCCTTTTTCAGCCAATCGGCGGTCTCGTGCCGGGCGAGGCCGCCGGAATCGAGCTGGGTGTTCTTCATCGACAGGCCGCCGAAGCAAACCATTTGCCGGGTTTCGGCGACGATGGTCTCGTAGGAACTGATCGGCCCCTCGCTCGGCTGGGCCGTACCGCAGACGTGGGGCAGCAGGGCCAGCGCGGCCGCATAGCTGTAATTGTATTTCTGGGTGGTGTAGCCGCCGAACGTGTTCATGAATCGGCCCAGCTGGCTCTTGGCATGGTGGAAACGCCCGGCGGACGACCAGCCGTAGGAGCCGGCAAAGATCGACTGGTTGCCGTGTTCCGCTTTTACCCGCTGCAATTCCCCGGCCACCAGGTCCAGCGCTTCGTCCCAGCCGACTTCGACGAATCGGTCGGCACCGCGGTTGCGGTCGCGGTGTTTCAGCCAGCCCTCGCGAACCATGGGCCGCCGCACCCGTGCCGGCCCGTGCACCATGCCGGGGATCGCCGCCAGCATCGGCGATGGGTCGGGGTCGCCCGCGATCGGCCGGGCCTGGATCACCTGTCCGTCACGGACAACGGCGGTGAAAGCGCCCCAATGCGAAGCATGGGGAACGGTCTTAAGGGCAGAGGGCATGGCAACGATGTCTCAATCTGTCTCGGGCTGTCCGCATAGGACCGAATGCGCCGGCGGAATGCAAGGGCGACGCGTTCGCAAGCCGTGCAGACCGCCTTCGTCACCCCGCTACCGGCCGCCGACAGCCCTGCCATGGGAGACGGTTTCGGAATTCCTAGAATTCTGTAGTGTAGCCGGGGTCGCGCATCCGGCGCGTGGCTGACGCCGGCGCACGCACTGACTGTTGCCCCATGGAGGCCGTTGAATGGATATCGACCTGCTTCTTTCCATCGTCCAGATCATGGCGGCGATGTTCATCGTCGGCGTTGGCGTGATCGTGGCCGGCATTGTCACCTTGTATATCATGGACGTGACCCAGACCCAGCATGCGGTGCGCCGGAATTTTCCCGTCATCGGCCGCATGCGCTATTTCTTCGAGCACCTGGGCGAGTTTTTCCGGCAGTATTTTTTCGCGCTGGACCGGGAGGAAATGCCCTTCAACCGGGCCGAGCGCTCCTATGTCTACCGCGCATCGAAGGGCGTCGACACCACGCTGGCCTTCGGCTCCACCCGCGACCTGCACCCGACCGGCACGATTCTGTTTGCGAACGCCGCCTACCCGCCGCTGGACCTGGACGCGGCGCCAACAGGTTCGCTGGAGGTCGGGCCCTATGCCCGCCAACCGTACAGAACCGCGTCGCTGTTCAACGTATCCGGCATGAGCTACGGCGCAATTTCCAAGCCGGCAGTGCTGGCGCTCTCGAACGGCGCGCGCAAGGCGGGCATCTGGATGAACACCGGCGAAGGCGGGCTGTCGGCCTTTCACCTGGACGGCGGCTGCGACATCGTCTTTCAGATCGGCACCGCCAAATATGGCGTGCGCGACGCAGAAGGGCAGCTGTCGGATGACCGGCTGCGCACCGTAGCCGCGCACGAGCAGGTGCGTATGTTCGAAATCAAACTGAGCCAGGGCGCGAAGCCCGGCAAGGGCGGCATCCTGCCAGCCGCGAAGGTCACGCCAGAAATCGCCGAGATCCGGGGCATTCCCGAAGGCCACGATTCCATCAGCCCCAACCGCCATCCTGAAGTAGCGAACGCAGCCGAATTGCTGGACATGATCGGCCATGTGCGGGAGGTGACCGGCAAGCCGGTCGGCATCAAGGCGGTGATCGGCAGCGCCGGCTGGTTGGAAGACCTGTTCCGCGAGGTGCATAGCCGCGGCATCGAAAGCGCGCCGGATTTCATCACCGTCGACAGCTGCGATGGCGGCACCGGCGCGGCGCCAATGAGCCTGATGGATTATGTCGGCCTGCCAATCAAGGAAAGCCTGCCGGTGGTCGTCGACCTGCGCGACCATGCCGGGCTCGGCGACCGCATCCGCATCATCGCGAGCGGCAAGCTGATCACCCCGGCGGAGGCCGCCTGGGCCATCTGCGTCGGTGCGGATTTCGTCCAGTCGGCCCGCGGATTCATGTTCTCGCTCGGCTGTATCCAGGCATTGCAATGCAACAAAAACACCTGCCCTACCGGCGTCACCACGCACGACCCGCGCCTGCAGAAAGGCCTCGACCCAGCGAACAAGGCGGAACGGGTGGCACGCTATGCGGAACACATGCATCACGAAATCGGCGTGATCGCCCATTCCTGCGGCGTGACCGAACCGCGGCAATTGCAGCGGCACCATTGCCGTCTGGTTTGCGCCGACGGCCGCTCCCGCCCGTTGGACGAGATCTATCCGCCTGCCATCGGGCCAGCAACGCCGGATACCGTGCCGCGCAGCTTGCCGCTGCGGCGCGAAACCGCTTAACTGCGGCTTCTTCAATCAAAGCCCCGAAACAGGAAACGCATCCGCAATGGCTCATCCCCTCGCCGCCGAAATGGCCCCCACCGGCACGCTGCGCGCCGCCATCAACATGAGCAACTTCCTGCTGGTGACCGGCAAGACCGCATCCGGCGACCCGGAAGGCGTGGCCCCCTCCATGGCCGCGTTGTTTGCGGAGCGTTTGGGCGTGCCAGTGGAATACCACCCCTACGCCAACCCGGGCCTGCTGGCAGACTCTTCCGCGGAGGATCTTTGGGATGTCGGCTTTGTCGGCGCGGAGCCGCAACGGGCCACCTACGTCAATTTCACCGCCGCCTATGTGGAGATCGAAGCGACCTACATGGTGCCCGAAGGCTCGCCCTTCCAGAAATGCGCGGATGTCGACAGCAAGGGCACCAGCATCGCGGTTTCCGCTCGCGCAGCCTATGACCTGTGGCTGGAGCGCAACATCAAGAATGCAGAGGTTTTCAGGGTTTCCGGCCTGGATGCCTCGTTCGACCTGTTCGTGAACGAGAAGATGGACGCACTGGCGGGCCTGCGGCCGAAGCTGATCGACGACGTCAAGAAACTGCCCGGCGCGCGGCTGCTGGAGGACAAATTCACCGCCGTGCAGCAGGCAAGTTGCACGAAAAAGGGCCGCGATGCCGGCTTCAAGATGCTGTCAGACTTCATCGAGGAGATGAAGGCGAACGGCACGGTGCAGGGCTTGATCGACAAGTTCGGTGTCACCGGCCGCCTGACCGTCGCACCGCCGGCATAGCCATTGCTGCCTGCACCCCGGCTCTTCAGCCGGGGCGCACCTCTAAACTACGCCACGGTGGAGCGCGGCGTCGGCACGATGCGCTGAACCACGTTTTCCTCGCGGATCAGATAGTCGGGCACGCGCGGTGCCATCTCGTTTTTCCAGTAGTCGCTTTCGTACACCGCCTTGTAGAGTGCCTCGCGCTGCTGCTCGCTCTCGAACCGGCGCAGCCAGACATAGCAGCTCTCGTCCGCTTCACCGCGGAACGAGCCGCAGATCACCATGCCTTTGGAGACCTGGAAGGGGATGATTTCCTCCTCCATGATCTTCACCCATTCGTCCAGCTTGCCGGGCTTCACCTTGTATTGGCGCAGTTCGTAGAATGCCATGATCGGGCGGTCCTCTGTGGTTTGAGGTTTGGGGTTTGGGAGTTGAGGCGGCCAGAGTGGTGCAAGCCGGCGGACCGGTCAACGCCATCAACGAACCGGTGGCAGTGGCGCGCGGCTCTGCTATCCTCTGGCCCACGTTGACAGAACCGCCTCCGGAGGACGCCACCATGCCAGACGGCACGCCCAGCATATTAGAACCGCTCGCCCAGCAACTCGGCCCGAACGCATGGTCGGAGCCGACCGAGCGTTACACCATGGACTGGAGCACCAAATTCTCCGGCTCCTGCATCGGCGTCGCCAAGCCGTCGACGGTGGAGGAGGTCTCTGCCGTAGTGAAATACTGCAACGAGCATGGCATCGGAATCGTGCCTCAGGGCGGCCATACCGGCCTTTGCGGCGGCGGCACTCCCTGGCCGAATAGCCAGACCATTGTCCTCAGCCTGGAACGGATGAACCGCGTCCGCCAGATCGATACCGAGGGCCTGACCATGACGGTGGAGGCCGGCGTCATCCTGCAGAACGTGCAGGCGGCGGCGAAGGAAGCGGGCAGTTTCTTTCCCTTGAGCCTCGGCGCGCAGGGCTCCTGCATGATCGGCGGCAACATCTCCACCAATGCGGGCGGCGTGAACGTGCTGAAGTTCGGCAACACCCGCGATCAGGTCCTGGGCCTGGAAGTGGTGCTGCCGGATGGCGAGATCTATCACGGCCTGAAGCGCCTGAAGAAAGACAACACCGGCTATGACCTGAAGCACTTCTTCATCGGCGCGGAGGGTACGCTGGGCGTCATCACGGCGGCGACGCTGAAAGTCTATCCGGGCTTCGTCGACAAGGGCACGGCCATCTGCGCCGTGCCGGACATGGCAACGGCGCTGACCCTGCTGAACAAGGTGCGCGCGGCCACTGGCGATCAGGTGACGGCAGGCGAACTGATCAACCGTGTGCACGTCGATAACGTCACCCAGTATATCGCCGGGACGCGCGACCCGTTCGACCAGCCCTACGAGTGGTATCTGATCCTCGAAATCTCGGCGACCAGCAAGATCGTCGACATCCGCGCCGCGCTGGAGGCCACCCTGGGCGAAGCACTGGAGGAAGGCTTGGCGCTGGACGTGGTCATTGCCCAGTCGGAAGCGCAGAGCCAACAGATTTGGGATTTGCGCGAGATGCTGCCGGAAGCCGGCCGCCAGGCGGGCCCGCGCCTCAGCCACGACCTGAGCGTCGCGCTGTCGGACGTGGATGCCTTCCACGAGGATTTCGTCAAATCATGCAAGGCGGTGGTGCCCGATTGCTTCGCCATGGGCTTCGGCCATATCGGCGACGGCAACCTGCACGTCAGCGTGCAGCCGGCACCCGGCAAGCCCTATTTCGACGCGGACACGATCGCGAAGCTGGAAACAGCAATGTTCGACTGCGTCAAGCGCTTCGGCGGCAGCTTCTCGGCCGAGCATGGCGTTGGCAGCCGCAAGATACCGCAGATGCACGCCTACAAAAACCCGGTGGATTTGAAGGTCATGCGCGCGATCAAGTCCGCGCTGGACCCGAACGACATCATGAACCCTGGCAAGGTGCTGGGGTAGGAGACCGACCGACCGCCGGATAGGCCCCGGAGTCGCATCCAGGGCTATTCGGGATGGGCCAGACGAAAGAGGACAAGGGACAGGTTCAATATGGCAATCGGCATCGGCCTCGGCATGGCCGAGTTTCCGTTCTCTTCGGCCAGGGCGTTCTGGCAATGGGTGGAGCAGTGCGAGGGCGGCGGCATCGACTCGCTCTGGCAGACCGACCGGCTCGTCTCCAAAGTGCCCTTCCTGGAGACGATGAGCACCATGGCGGCGCTCGCCGGCGCCACCGACCGGCTGAAATTCGGCATGAACGTCGCCAGCGTCGGCCTGCGCGACCCGCTGCTGCTGGCCAAGCAGTGCGCGACGGTGGATTTCCTGTCCGACGGCCGCATCCTGCCGGCCTTCGGCGTCGGCTCGCCCATTGCGCCGGATTGGGAGGCGACGGGCCGTTCCTCCAAGGGCTCCGGCAAGATCGCCGACGAGGCGCTGGACCTGATCACCCGCCTCTGGGCAGAGGAAAAGGTCACGTATGAGGGCCAGTTCTTCCAATACAAGGAAGCAACCATCAGCCCGCGCCCGGTGAACAAGAACATCCCGCTCTGGATCGGCGGCTCATCGAAGGCGGCGATCCGGCGGACCGCGCGCATCGGCACCGGCTGGCAGGCGGGCGCGGAAAGTCCGGCGGAAGTGGCGCCGGTGGTGGCGGCGATCAAGGCGGCGGTGGCCGAAAACGGCCGCAGCATCGACGACGACCATTACGGCACCGGCTTCTATTTCCGCTTTGGCGGCTGGGATGACGGCCCGCTGCCTTTCCTGGTCAAGAACATCCAGAAACGCACCGGCCGCGACCCGAAATACGCCTCCGCCGTCGGCACGGCGGCGGATATCTGCGCCCGGATCGAGGAATACATCGCCGCCGGCATCTCCAAATTCGTCCTGCGACCTACGGGGAGCAACGACCAGGAACTGATGGACCAGACCCAGCGCCTGATCGAAGAGGTCATTCCGGCGTTCGAGGGCCGGTAGGGCAGGCGCGCGCCGTCATTGCCGCGGCGCTTGCGGCGCCTCGCAATGACGCGGAAGGGTGCGCTAGACTATCGTCATCCAAAAACCAAGCCGCCGAGGAACCGCCAGATGACCCGCCAATACACCATCCGCCGCATCGGCACCACGCGCGACAAGCTGGGCGAGGGTCCGCTTTGGGATGTGCAGGAGCAGGCGCTCTACTGGCTCGACAGCCGCGGGCCGACGGTGCACCGGCTCGACCCCAAAACCGGCGAGCGCGAGGATTGGCAGGTGCCCTCCACCGTTGGCTCGATGGCGCTGCGCGAAAAGGGCGGCGCCGTGCTGGCAATGGAGGACGGCTTCCATGTCTTCGACTTCGCGACGGGCAAGACCGAACACATCATCGACCCGGAGCCGGACAAGCCCGGCAACCGCCTGAATGATGGCAAGTGCGACCGGCAGGGCCGCTTCCTCGCCGGCTCCATGGCGACCAAGATCACGGGCGAGGCACAGGGCACGCTCTACCGCCTCAACCATGACCTGAGCCTAGACACACTGATGGGCGACATCATCGTCACCAACGGCCCTTCGTTCAGCCCGGACGGCAACACCTTCTATTTCTCCGACAGCCGCAAGGCGCGCATCGCCGCCTATGACTATGGCGATGCCGGCGTCTCGAACGAGCGCATCGTCGTCGACACCAAGGCGGAGCATAACTCCTGGCCGGATGGCGGCACGGTGGATGCGGAAGGCTATATCTGGTCCGCCTTCGTCACGGCCGGCAAGGTCGCGCGGCTCTCGCCGGAAGGAAAGCTGGACCTGCTGATCGACATGCCGTGTTCGCGCCCGACCAGCGTCATGTTCGGCGGCCCGGACCTGGAGGACATCTACATCACCTCCATCTCGGAGAGCCACAACATGACGGCGGATGGCCCTGACGACGGCGGCCTGTTCGTGATCGAAGGGCTGGGCATCAAGGGCCTGCGGGAGCCGAGCTTCAAAGGCTGAGCGTCAGGCGCTTGACACCGCCCGCCGCCCCGCGTTTTGTGACCCGTAATTCAATCCCTTCGCTTTCGGGAAAGCGTCCGAACCATGTCCGACTCGATCATCGTCGATACCATCACCCGCGTCCTGCAGGACCTTTGCGAACCCGGCGTCATCAACGACGCGGAAGAAGGCAAATGGCCGGCGGACCTCTGGAATGCGCTGGAGGAAAGCGGGCTCACGCTGACCTGGGTTTCCGATGAAATCGGCGGCGCCGGCGCAGACATGGCGGACGGGTTTGCCGTTCTCAAGGTCGCAGGCGCGTTCGCGACGCCCGTGCCGCTGGCCGAAACCCTGCTGGCCGGCTGGCTGCTGGGCCAGGCTGGCATGCAGGTACCGATGGGGCCGATGACCGTAGGAATGGGCAGCGCGGACCAACACATCACGCTCAAGGGCGGGCAACTGGAAGGAACCGCACGCGCCGTGCCGTTTGCCCGAAACGCCGACCACATCGCCGTGCTGGCGCGCGAAGCCGGGCCGGCGCCGGAAAAAGAGACCTATGTCGTTGCGATCGTGCGGACGGGCGCCTGCTCCATCGTGCCCGGCACATCTCTGGCGGGAGAGCCTGCGGACGATGTGTCGTTCGACGCCGTCGTGCCGGTCAGCGTCTCCCCCGCCCCCGCGGGCCTGGACGAAGCGGCGCTGCAGGGCTTCGGTGCCGCGGTGCGATGCTCCCAGATGGCGGGTGCCCTGCAACGCATTCTCGACCAGTCGGTGCAGTATGCGCTGGAGCGCGAGCAGTTCGGCCGCCCCATCGCCAAATTCCAGGCAATCCAACATATGCTGGCAGAGTTGGCTGGCGAAGCAGCAGCCGCCGGCGCCGCCGCAGAGGCCGCGGCGGAAGCCGTATCTGCCCCCGGCGCGCTGACCGCAGACGGCTGGACCGAGGCCGCGCTGGCGGAGATCGCAACCGCCAAGGTGCGGATCGGCGAGGCCGCGACCAAAGGCTCGGGTATCGCACACCAGGCCCATGGCGCCATGGGCTTTACCTACGAGCACTCGCTGCACCACCGCACCCGCCGCTTGTGGACGTGGCGGGACGAGTTCGGTAACGAGGCCGAATGGTCGATCCGTCTTGGCGAGATGGTGGCCAAACGCGGCGCCGACGACCTTTGGGCTTTCGTCACCGGCACCTGACCGAGCCATTCCCACGCGGGCGTGCTTGCTGCACGCGCAAAAGAACCCCGGGCCGAAATAGCCCGGGGTTCTTTTTTTGCCGGAAGGAAGCCTCCCCGACCCGCATGGATCGGGGAAAGCCTTACCATGCCAGCCCTTACCGCGCCGGCGCGGGTATGACCCTGTTCGCCAGCCAGCAGAGGAGGACGGCGGGCGCCAACAGAGCAGCCGAAGCAATGCTCAACTGCAAATTGGTATACCCGATCAGCGGGCCGCCCGGCACCAACATCAGCAAGCCGCCGACGAACAACATCAGCCGCAGCACCATTCCGAACGGGCCCCAGACCGTCAGCCGGCCGACGCCCACCAGATAGCCTTGCAACGCAGCCGACAGGAACACGACGCCAACCACGGCCGTACCGAACACGAACGCCACGTAGCTAGCGGTGCCCTGCCCAATCAAGGCCGGGTTGAGAACGAAGAAGAACGGAATGAAATAGATGACGGTGCCGAGCCGCATCGCCTCCAGCCCGGTCTTGATCGGACTCGATTCCGCAACGCTGGCCGCCGCGTAGGCGCCGATGGCGACCGGCGGGGTGATGAAGCTGATCATACCCCAGTAGAGGAGAAACAGGTGCACCGACAACTCGTTCAGCCCGCCCTGCACCAGCGCCGGCGAAACCGTCACCGCCAGGAACAGATAGGCGGCGGTCACCGTCATGCCGATGCCCAGGATGAAACTGGTCACGGCGCCCAGGATCAACAGCGTGATCACGTTGTCGCCGGCAATATTCACCAGTTCATAGGCGATGGAGCCGATCTTGCCGGACAAGGTCAGCGCACCGATGATCAGGCCGATACCGGCCAGGATCGCCGCCAGTTCGGTAAACAGCTTGCCGATCCCGACCAGGAAATCCATCAGCTTCCGCAGGTTCCAGCGGTGCCTGGCGGAGGCCTGGTTGATCAGCAACAGCAGCGCTGTCGCATAATACGGCGCCTGCGCCTCCCGCTGCATGTGCATTAGCATGTAGATCAGCAATGCGAACACGAAGATGAAGTACCAGCCTTCTTTCATGACCGTCAGCACCCGGGGCAATTCGGATACAGGCAGGCCTTTCAGACCGAAACGCGCCGAATAGGCGTCGATCTGCACGAACAGACCGAAATAATAGAGAACCGAGGGGATGATCGCCGCCAGGACGATCTCGCCATAGGGGATTTCCAGGTAGGTCGCCATGACAAACGCGGTCGCGCCCATGATCGGTGGCATCAGCACGCCGCCGGTCGAGGCACAGGCCTCAACACCGCCGGCATAGCTGGCGCGGAAGCCGACCCGCTTCATCGCCGGAATGGTCATGACGCCGGTGGTCAGCACGTTGGTGATGACCGACCCGCTCATGGAGCCCATCAGGCCGCTGGCGAAAATCGCCACCTTGGCCGGGCCGCCGCGGAACTTGCCCAGCATAGCAAACGCCAGGTTCAGGAAGAACGCGCCGCCGCCGGTGAACTGCAATGCCACGCCGAACACCAGGAAGCCGACCACGAGGTTGGCGAAGGCCTTCATCGGAATGCCGAGTACGCTCTCGGTGCCGAAAATGTGGAAGCCCGCTGCAACCGTCCAGGTAACCGGCTGTCCCTCGAACACGCCAGGGAAGTAGTTGGCGTAGACAGGATAGACCGACAGCAGCACGCAAATGGCGAAGATCGGCATGCCGCCGCCGCGCCGGGCCGCTTCCAGCACGATCGCCCACATGATGAAGGCCAAGTAGGCGGGAAGATCGTCCGGAATCAAGTCATACCCAAAGACGACAAGGCTTCCCGAAGTTATCGGAACATACTCCCACCCGTCCTCGAGTATCTCGTTGCCATGCAGCACGAAGTAGACAGAGATGCCGAACGTTACCGCCGCCAGCAGCACGTCGTACCAGGGCACACTGTTGGTCGGCCCCACGCCTCGCCAGGGCTGATAGAGCAGGAACACCAGTGGCAGCAGCAGCCCCAGCATGGCATAGAAATACTCGGTTTCCAGCGGCACATAGGTGCCAAGCCGGTTGCCCAGACCGAAAATCACATAGATCGACAGCGCGACCGACAGCAGGGCAGAGGCGAGCAGTATCGTCCACCAGAAAGGGGACAGTTTGCGGTGCCGGTCGACCGAGACTTCGGCCTGTTCGACCGCCTCCTCGACACTGATGGGACCGCGTTCAGGCGACGGGGTTGTCATGACTGTGGAGACCGTTTTCTAGAGCAGGGAGACAAAACAGGATGTGGCCTCGCAGGCCAACAAAGGACGGCCCGCCGCACGAAGCGAGCGACGGGCCGGATGCGATTGTGTCACGTGCGGCCAGGGTTTCCAACCGCGATTATCCGATCATCGGTCAGCCTTCAAGAGGCGTTTTGAATGGGATCGGCAGGCCGGCCTCGCTCAGGTGCCTGGCGCGGATTTCAAGCCATGTCTTCTCGAACATATCGCCCGCAACATCCATGGACGTCATTTCCTTCCACGCCGCCGCCAGCACCTTGTTCCGCTCGTGCAATGCGTCGGTGTTGGCCTGATCTTCCGCCGTCCACTTGCCGATTTCCTTGTAATACTGGATCGACCCCGGGTGATAGGGGAAGATCCAGGACAGATTCTGGTTCTGGATCTGGTAGCCGTCCATGCCGGGGCCGGAATCCTTGTACGTCTCGTAATTTTCGAAAATCGCTTTCGTCAGGCCGTAGGCAGTGTCTTCCGCCAGGTTCGGCAGGCTGACGAAGATTGGGTAGGGGAAGCCGGCGCCTTCGAACGATTTGCCGCCGCCAGGATTGGTTTCGATCGCAACGGCGTTGCTAACCTCTAGCGGGTACCAGTGCGGCGCGATGGCATTGGCTCGCGCCCAGGCTTCCTTGTCCGCCGCCGGAAACGGCAGGTGGCGCAGGCCGCGCGGGCTGGCGGCCAGTTGGTTGTAGACGCTGGAGATGGTCGAGCCATAGGCGGCATCGGCCTGGCCGTCGATAATCGCCTGCATGGACTGGCCCCAGCCCGGCACGGTGATTTTCTCGACATCGCTCCAGGTGAGCCCGGCGAAGGCAAGAACGGCGGTGCTGTTCAGGTTGAGCGCCGGCGAGCCCTTGACCCAGGTAACACGCTTGCCCTCCAGGCCCTGGTAGCTGTCAATTCCCAGATCGCCGGCGACAATAAGGCCGGCGCCGTTGCGGCCGATATTGTTGAACAGGTTATAAAGCGGCGTCGGCCCCCAACGGTCGTTGGCGAACATGAACACGCCTTCCTGACCGAAATACGAGGCAATACCGCAGGCGCAGATTTCCGCCTGGTTGGCTTTCAGCGGCAGCATGCGGCTGACATCGTTCTTGCCCGGAATGATGCGCAGATCGACGTCGTATTTCGCCTTCAGCATGTTGCCAAGGCCAACCGATTGCGCGTAACCGGATGATGTGGTGCCGTAAGCCGTCCAGGACAGCTGTTTCGGCAGGACCGGGTCGGCCGCCAGTGCCGAACCAGCGAACAAGGCAATAGCGGCGCCAGCCGCGATCAGTGTTTTCATAGCGTTAACTCCCATTGTTTTGCCAATTTCCGTTTTTGTTTGGCGCTTTTTTTATTGCCCTTTTCTAGCGCCCGGAATTCTGACCATACAGCGAGATGCAACGCAAGTGTTTCCATAAAAAACCGGCGGCGGAACTGGCTCCGCCGCCGGCATTCAGCCTGACCGTGCAGGATTGGTTACTCGGACAAAGGTTCCGCAAACGGCACGGACATGCCGGCATCGCTCAGATGCTTGGCCCGGACTTCCAGCCATTTCGTCTCGTAATCGTCACCGGACACGCCCATGGATTTGAAATCAGCCCAGGCTGCGGCCAGCACTTCCTGGCGCTTCATGTTGGCATCCTGGGTCGCCTGCGCAGCATCGTCCCAAACGCCGGCTTCCTTGTAATACCGCACGGCGCCCGGATGATAGGGGAACACCCATTCGAAGTTCTGGTTGGCCAACTGGTAGCCATCCATGCCGGGGCCGGATTCCTTGTACGTCTCGTAGTTCTCCATCACCGCCTTGGTCAGGCCATAGGCCGTATCTTCGGCGAGCGTCGGCATGCCAACGAAGATCGGATAGGGGTAAGCGGACCCTTCGAACGACTTGCCGCCGTTCGGATTGGTCTCGATCGCCACCGCGTTCGTAACATTGACCGGGTAGAGATATGGCGCCACACGCGTCATACGCTCCCATCCCTCGGCATCGTCATGCGGGAATGGCAGGTGGCGGATGCCGCGCGGGCTGGCCGCCATCTGGTTGTAAATGCTGGAAATCGTCGAGCCGAAGGCCGCATCTGCCTGGCCGTCGATAATCGCCTGCATGGATTGGCCATAGCCCGGAAACACGACCTTCTCAACATCGCCCCAGGTCAAACCGGCAAAGGCCAGTGTAGAGGTTGAGTTCAGGTTCAAGGCGGGCGCGCCTTTCACCCAGGCAACGCGCTTGCCTTTCAGGTCTTTGTAGCTCTCGATGCCCAGATCACCGGCCACGATCAGACCCGCACCGTTGCGGCCGATATTGTTGAACAGGTTATAGAGCTTGGTCGGCCCCCAGCGGTCGGAGGCGAACATAAACACGCCTTCCTGGCCGAAATAAGAGGCGATGCCGCAGGCGCAGATCTCCGCCTGGCCGGCCTTCAGTGGCAGCATCCGGCTGACGTCGTTCTTGCCCGGGATGACACGCAGATCGGTATCGTACTTCGCCTTCAGCATGTTGCCGAGGCCGATGGACTGGGCATAGCCGGAGGACGTGGTGCCATAGGCGGTCCAGGAGAGCTGGGCAGGCAGCTTGATGTCATCTGCCGCAGCGGCGGCGCCGGCAGCCAATGCAAATACGGCCACGGCGGCCGAGAGGATTCTCATGCGGTTCATTCCCTAGTCGATAGCGAGATGGAGAGCGGTTGGTATTATTGCTCTTAGGGCGGAAGTTCACCATACAGCCGCTCGCGAAACAAGGCTTACTATGGCCAAAGAAAACGCCGGCAATGGATGTCACTCCATTGCCGGCGCTTGAAAGCAATCTGACGGGTTTTACCCTATTCGGCCAACGGCGTGCTGAACGGAGCGTCCAACCCGGCATCGCTCAGGTGCTTGGCGCGCACTTCGAGCCATTTCGGCTCGAACTCGTCGCCGGAAACGTCCATGGACTTGAAGTCAGCCCAGGCTGCGGCCAGCACATCCTGACGGTTCAGGTTGGCTTCCTGAGCGGCCTGTGCGGCATCGGACCAGATGCCCGCTTCCTTGTAGTAGCGGATCGAGCCGTTGTGGTACGGGAACACCCATTCAAGGTTCTGGTTCTGGATCTGATAGCCATCCATGCCCGGACCGGAATCCTTGAACGTCTCGTAATTTTCCATCACGGCTTTGGTCAGGTTGTAGGCCAGCTCTTCCGACAGGTTTTCCATGCCGACAAAGATCGGATAGGGATAGTTGCTGCCTTCGAACGGCATCTTGCCGGATGTATTGTTCTCGCCGCTGACCGCGTTCGAGATCATTTGCGGAGCCCAATGCGGCGCCACGGCCTGAGCACGCCCCCAGGCTTCCTTGTCGTCATGCGGCAGCGTCGGGAAGAACAGGCCGCGCGGGCTGGCCGCAATCTGGTTGTAGACGCTGGAAATCGTCGAACCCCAGGACGCATCCGCCTGGCCGTCGATGATCGCCTGCATCGCCTGGCCCCAACCGGGCACGACGACGCGATCTACATCGTCCCAGGTCAACCCAGCGAAGGCCAGCGCAGCAGTCGTGTTCACGTTCAGCGCCGGCGCACCCTTGGTCCAGGTGACCCGCTTGCCTTTCAGGTCGGCCATGGTTTTGACGCCCGCATCGCCGGCGACCACCATCTGCTGGCCATTGCGGCCAAGGTTGTTGAACAGGTTATAGAGTTTGGTCGGGCCCCAGCGGTCATTGGCGAACATGAACACGCCTTCCTGACCGAAATAGGCCGCGATCCCGCAGGCGCAGATTTCCGCCTGGTTGGCCTTCAGCGGCAGCATGCGGCTGACGTCGTTCTTGCCCGGGATGACGCGCAGATCGGTATCGTATTTTGCCTTCAGCATGTTGCCGAGGCCGATCGATTGCGCATAGCCGGATGACGTGGTGCCGTAAGCGGTCCAGGCGATCTGCTTCGGCAGGCCTTCGGCCGCCATGGCCGAGGTGCCGACAACCGCCATGGCGGCGGCAGCGATCATTGAACGCATATCGGGTGTCTCCCTTTCTTAAAATATCGGTGCCGTACGGGATGACCGCCGGCAGATTGGTACGCGGCGGAGTGGACCATTCCTGGCGCCAAATCGCAAGAGGGTAGCTTACGACACGATGCGCGCCTCCCCCTGGCGCCGGGTGACACCGATCTGATCCAGGTATTCCAGCACCTCGATCGCCACGTTGCGGCCGATGCCGGTCGCGTCCTTGTATTGCTGCGCCGTGAAGCGGCCATCCGGCTGCGCTGCCGCCAAGTCTCGGGCAATGCCGATCAGGCTTTCTATCGCACTTGGTGGAAAGAACCGGTTCCGCGCGACCGGTGCCACCAGCCCCAGATTGGCAGCACGGCGCAGCACCGCTTCGATCCGTGCCGGTTCCTCACCAATCGCCGCCGCCAGTTCGCGCACCCGCGGCGGCCGCAAACCACCCTCCAGCAGCAACGGCTCCAGCACCTCCCACAGCACGCGGTCGGCCTGGGCCATGGTCGCCTCATGCCCGGCCAGCGCCACCATCGGCCCCACCTGCTTGGTCACGCCATCGGCGAGGGCCATGGCCAGCGCGGCCGCCCAGGCCGGGCGTGGCGCGGAGACCGGCAGCGTCCGGCGCAGGCTTTCCGGCGGCGCGCCGGCTCGGTCCGGGTGCGCCTCGTGCCAGCGCACCAATGCCTCGCGCACCCGCTCCACCCAGCCGGCGGCGTGCTCCGGGCTGAGGCTCAGGCCCGCCGCCGTTCGGGCCTCGACTTGTTGCGTCAGGGCCGCGGCTTCGTCCGCGGTCAGGTTGCGGGCGAGCGCGAACCGCGAAAGGTCCAGCCCGTTCGGGGAGGTTGCGAGCGCACCGGCCAGTGCGGCGGCGTGATTCGGCTCGGCGAGAGCTTCCAGGAACGCCAGCCGCTCCGGTGCGCGCCGGCCGCGGGCCGGCGGGAACGGATCGACCACCTGGCCGCCGCCCAATGTCAGGCGGGCCGACTGGTCGCGCAGCACAAACCGGTCGCCCGCCAACGCGCCAACCGCATAATCCAGCACCAACTGGCCCCAACCGCTTTCCCCCGGCTCCAGCCGCCGCCCTTCCAGCAGAGCCAGCCGGCCGGTTACGTCCGCCGCGCCGAGATGCACATGCACCGGCTGGCGGTCGCTGAGGCTGTGGCCCTCGCCCGCCACCACCCGCACCCGCACGTCGATGCGGTCGGTGGGCGCGTGCACGGCCGGTGCCAGCACCCAGTCGCCGCGGCGCACCAGGTCTTTGTCCACGCCGGAGAGGTTGAGGGCGAGGCGCTGCCGCTCGTGCCCGATCTCGCTCTCTGCGTTCTGGGCGTGCAGGGAGCGCACCCGCACCTCCCGGCCCAACGGAGAGAGCATCAGCCGATCGCCGGTGCGCACCTGGCCGCTGACGGCCATGCCCGTCACCACCAGCCCGGCGCCGCGCAGCGTGAAGGCCCGGTCCACCGCCAGCCGGAAATGGCCGGCAACCGGCGGGCGTTGCAGGCCGTGCCCGCGCTCCAGCAGCCAGGCCTTCAACTCCTCCACCCCCTGGCCGGTATGGGCGGAGGTGATGAACAGCGGCACGTCCTGCATCAGCGTGGCCGACGCCGCCGCCCGAACCAGTTGCTCCACCTCCGCCAGCCGCTCCGCCGGGACACGGTCGGCCTTGGTAATGACGATAGCGCCGGCCGGCACCTGCATCAGGTCGAGGATGGCCAGATGCTCGCACGTTTGCGGCATCGGCCCGTCATCGGCGGCCACGACCAGCAAGGCCAGGTCAATGCCCGCGACGCCGGCCAGCATGGTGCGCACGAATTTCTCATGGCCCGGCACATCGACAAAGCCGATGGTCAACCCGGGCTCCACCGGCCAATAGGCAAAGCCCAGGTCGATAGTCATACCGCGCTTTTTCTCTTCCGGCAGCCGGTCAGCGTCGATGCCGGTCAGCGCATGAATGAGCGCAGTCTTGCCATGGTCGATATGGCCGGCGGTGGCGACGATCATGGCCGAAGCTCTTTCAGTTGCGCCGCAAACCCGGCCTTGTCCTCCAGACAGCGCAGGTCGAGCCAAAGCGCATCGTCCGCCACCCGGCCGACCACAGGCCGCGGCAGGGCCCTGAGCGCGGCGGCGAGGCGTTGCAACGCCCGGCCCTTGCCCTTTGCCGCCGCCGGGCGGGCCAGCAGGGCGGCGCTCGGGAGCAGGTCCACCGGCAGCGCGCCGGAGCCGATCTGGCTCTGACACTCCTCCACGCTGACCGAGAACGCCTCCCCCACCGCCGCCGCATAGGCTGGCGCCAGCCGCTCCGCCAACTCGCGGATTTCCGCTGCCGGGCGGGTCAGCAGGCGCAGCGCGGGGATGCGGCGCACGGCGCGCTCCGGATCGTCGTAGAGCACCAGCGTCGCCTCCAACGCTGCCAGCATCACCTTGTCGAGCCGCATGGCGCGCTTCAGCGGGTTGCGCCGCAGCTTCTCGACCAGGTTCTTGCGGCCGACCACCAGGCCCGCCTGCGGCCCGCCCAGCAGCTTGTCGCCGCTGAAGGTGACGAGGTCGACGCCGTCGGCCAGCGCCTGCATCGGCGTCCGCTCCGCCGGCAGGCCGAGCGCGGCCATGTCCAGCAGCGCGCCGGAGCCCAGGTCCTCGATGAAGGGCAGGCCATGCCCATGCGCCAGCGCCGCAATATCCTTGGCTGACGGCATTGCCGAGAACCCCTGGATCGCGTAGTTCGAGGGATGCACGGTCATCAACACCGCCGTTTTCGGCCCGATGGCGTCGGCGTAGTCGCGCAGGTGGGTGCGGTTGGTAGTGCCGACCTCCACCAGCTTCGCCCCGGCGCGGGCCATGATATCCGGCACGCGGAAGGCGCCGCCGATTTCCACCAACTCGCCGCGGCTCACGGGCACTTGCCGGCCCCTGGCCAGCGCATTCAGGGCCAGCAACACGGCGGCGGCGTTGTTGTTGACGACCAGCGCGGCCTCCGCCCCGGTCAGTTCGCAGAGCCACCGCTCCACATGCGCGTCGCGCTCGCCGCGGCGGCCCCTGGCCAGATCGAACTCGACGGCGGATGCACCCGCGGCCTCGACCATTGCCGCCACCGCTTCCTCCGCCAGCGGCGCACGGCCCAGATTGGTGTGCAGCACCGTGCCGGTCAGGTTGTAGACCGCCTTGAGGCCCAGCGCCTGCCGTGCCGCCAGCCGGTGCGAGAGCGTCTCCGGCAACCGATCCCCGTCGAATGCGCCGGCCGCCCGCGCCTCGTCCAGAACCGCCCGCACTGCCGCGAGCACCGGGCGGCGGCCGTAATGCGCGGTCAACGCGGCCACGGCCGGCCGGGACAGGACGCTCTCGACGGACGGCAATTTCAGCGATTTCAGAAGAGTTTCAGCCATGCGGCTACTAAGGCCGCAGGCGCGCGGCAACGTCAAGCACCGGTGTCATCGAACGGTTTCTCCTCGAAACCGGCTTCCTCCGCCGGAACGCGCGGGTCGAGGGGGATGGCGGCCGGCGTGGTGCGCGGCACGGCAACGAACGGTTCCTTCTGCGCGTCCGGCGGCGCTGCCCGGCTTTGCCGGCGCACCAGGGCGAACACCATGCCGAACAGGGCCACGACCGCAATCTGACCGAACATGCCGCCCGGCCCAACCTCCATCATCAGAAAGCCCGCCAGCACCGGCCCCAGCACGGCGCCAGTGCCGAACAGCAACAACAGGCCGGCGCTAATACCAATTCTGTCTTGGTCGGTCATTACATCGTTGACATGGCTGACGCACAGCGCGTTGACACAGAATGCAGCCCCACCGAACGCTGCCCCCAGAGCCAGCCAGAGCGGCACCGGCAGGCCGACCGTTGCCGCCATCAGCGCGCTGATCGCCGCCACCAGCGCAAACACGCCGATCAGCACCAGCCGCCGGTCCACCCGGTCCGACAGCCAGCCAAGCGGCCATTGCATGACCATGCCGCCGCCAATCACCGCGCTCATGAACAGCATGACCGTTGGCAGGTCATGGCCGAGACGCTGGCCATAGACCGGCCCCAGCGCCCAGAACGGCGAGGTAATCAGGCCGGAAAGAAAACAACCGACCGCGCCCATCGGCGACAGCCGCAACAACTGCCGCAGGTTGAGCCGGACCGAGGGCGGCGTCGGCGGCTGCTCGCTGCGGGTCAGCGTCACCGGCAACAAGCCGAGGCAGACCAGCAGGCTGGCGATCGCGAATAGCGTCAACTCCTCCGGCGGCGCCAGGCGCAGGCCCTGCTGCGCCGCCGTCGCCGCGCCCAGGTTGATCACCATGTAAATGCCGATCACCCGCCCCCGTGTTTCGTTGGTGGCGCGCACGTTCAGCCAGCTTTCCACGGCCATAAACATGGTCGCCATGGCAAAGCCGGTGCAGAAACGCACCGGAAGCCAGACATAGACCTCCGCCAGCAGGCCATGGCTGAGTGCGGCAGCGCCGATCAGCGCGCCCGCCGCCGCAAACATGCGGATATGGCCGACCCGGCGCATCAGCGGCGGCAGCAGCACGCAGCCTGTGAAGAAGCCCAGATAATACGCCGTGCCAATCCCGCCGATCAGCCCGGCGCCGAACCCTTCGAACTCACCCCGCACCGCCAGCAGCGTCTGCAACAGGCCGTGACCAAGCAGCAGCAGGCCGGCCCCGAGGAACAGGGCGGCAAGGCCGCCAATTGTATGCCGCATTTGGCATTCCGATTTGAGCAGGAAGGATTGCGAAGGCATGAGACAACCGGGCGGGCGATTAATGGCGGAGACAATGCGCGCATCTTACGGACGAACCCCGCCGGTTTAAAGCCCATGCGCCGCTAGTCCGACACGATGCGGGCCGAGCCGATCAGCGCCGCCGCCGCCAGCCAGTGGGCGCGGAACTGGTGGGCACGGGTGCCGGAAAACGCGATGAGATAGAGCCGCCCCGCGATCATGGCGCCCGCGGCATAGCCGTCGAACACCAGCCCATCGGCATCGGCATAGGCGTATTGAAAGCGGAAGCCGGGCGCGCCAGCAAACTCCGCCGGCATCAGGCTGCCGACCGTGACCATGCGGCGGTCGGCCAGGGCCAGCTCGGTGGCCCAGAGCTCCATCACCTCGGTCGGGGTCATGCTGGCGCGCAGCAGCAGCGCCTTGCGCTCGCGCGTGTGAGCGAACAGCGGCTCGCCCTCACCATGGCCTGCAACGAACAGCAGGGCGTCGAGGCCGGGGCCGTCGCGCGTCCAGGCCGCGCCTGCACCGAAGGCGCCGCGCGGCAGGCGGTTCCAGCCCGCCGCCGCCTGCACGCTGAGCCCGCCGCCGATCTCCACCCGCCCCGGCCCGACCGCGGCGATGCGGGCACAGCCGGCCAGCGCCGCCAGAACGGCAAGCACCAGCGCCAGAAAAACCGGCCATCGCATGGCCTACAACACCTCCGCAATATAGGCCTCGACAATGGCGCGGTCCGGTGCATCGGGCGCATGGGCCAGATAGCGCTGAAAGGCAAAGCGGGCGCCGCGCCACTGACCCAGCGCCCGCCGCACGAGCGCAATGGAACGGTGCGTCTCCACCGGCACATCCGGCAGAGCCAGGGCGCGGGCGTACGTCGCCAGCGCCTTGCGCCGATCATCCTTCCAGCCGCGCAGGCGGTGGACCTCGCCCCAATGAAACGCCAGCACGGCATCCAGGCCGTCGCGCTCGGCCAGATAGCGGAACAGGCGCAGCGTCGCCGTCGGCTGGCGCAGCCGCACCTCGTCGGCAAGAAAGGCGGCGCGGTGCGGCGCCAGGGCAGCGCGATAGGCGGCGCGGCCCCGCCCCTCCGGCGGCTGCGGCAGCGCGATTGCGGCCGCGTTCAGGCGTTCGCGGCGGTCCTCCGGCAACGGATGGGTGGCGAGCAGGCGGTCGGCAGGCGTCGCGCCGTCGGCCCCGGCCTCCGCCAGGATCAGATCCCAGACCTCCACCGCCGCCTGCGGCGCATAGCCGGCGGCGGCCATGCGCTCCAACCCGAACACATCCGAAGCACCTTCCTGATCGCGGCTGAAGGCGAGGATGTCGAGCGCCGCTTCGGTTTCCAGCGCGCTGTCCAGGCCCGGCACGCCCAGCGCCGCCCCAAACACTGCCGCCCAGGCGCCGATATCGCCAAGCTGCCGAGCCCGCTCCATCTGGGCAAAGCCGTCGCGCTCGACATAATGGCCAAGCTCGTGGCCGATGACGGCAGCCAGTTGGGCCTCGTCGGCCAGCCGCAGCAGCAGGCCGGTTTGCAGGGTGAGAACGCCGTTCGGCAGCATCGCTGCGTTAAGCCCGGCCTCGCGCACCAGATAGACGCGGATATCGCCGCAATACGTCCCCGCCACCTTGCAGGCCACACCCTGCACATAGCGGTTCAGCGCCGGGTCGCGAACCCGGTGCGGGGCGGATTGCAGGCCGTGCTCCGCCCGGTCCGCCGCCAGCCAGACCCCGGCCTCGTCGTCGGCGAGGGCGGGCCGGGCTTGCGGCGCCATCGGCTCCAAACCGGCCGAACAGGCCGCGAGTGCGAGGACACACAGCAGGAGGGGCAGGCGGTTCACTGCGGCAAGTCCTCAAGCAACGCATCCGCGGTTTCCCGCGCTGCCGCCGGCTGGCGCAGGTCGCCGGTGCTGCGGTCCAAGTGGCGGGCCCAAACCACTGCGCCGCTTTGCAGGTCCACCAGCGTCGCCAGCCCGGTCTGCCGTCCGCCGCTGACCGGCATTCCGACCAGCAGCAGCGAGGCTATGCCGAGCGCCTTGCGTCCGGCGCTGGCATAGCTGTCGTCGAGCGAGACGAACAGCGCGTAGTCCGCCGCCGTGTATGCGCGCAGCACCGCAGCCTCCCGCCCCAGGCTCCAGCCAAGCGGGCCGGCCTTGGCCGGCAGGCGGTTACGGCTGTCGCCAAAGCGGTGCGCCAGGATTGCGCCCTCGATACCTCGGTGCAGCAGGTGCAAGGGCCGCAGGCTTGGCTGAGTCCAGAGGTCATGCCGCACGGGCTGCAACCTCAGCCCGCGCTCCCGTGCCGCCGCCATCAGCGCCAGGGTCAGGTTGCGCTCCGCCGCCAGCGTCCAATCCGCGACCGGATGCTCCGATCCGCCGGCGCTGCGGCGGGTCAGGGTCAGATCGAGCGGCATCAGAGCAATGCTGGCCGGGCCATCCGCCGTGCGCAACTGCGCCACCTCACGCGCGCTGCCGCCAGCGCAACCGGCGAGCGCCAGCAGTGCGAGCAACAGGAAAAGGCGGTGAAACGGCGGCATGGTCCTTCCCTCCCGGCCGGCAGGTCCGAGAGGGCATTAACCAACCATTCACCCTAACAGAGGGTTAACGGCACCCGCGCGAGAACAGAAATGCCGCCACGCCTGCAATCGCCATGCCGGCGGCAAAGCCCATGGCGCCCCAGGCCGCCGCGGCCGCCACCAGCCCCGAGAACACTGCGGCAGAGCCGAGTTGCAGCACGCCCATCAGGCCGGAGGCAACGCCCGCCCGCTCGGGAAAATGGCGCAGCGCGCCCGCATGACCCAGGGAGAAAACAAAGCCCATGCCACAGACGAACACCAACATGCAGGCCAGCATGGTCAGGGCCGTCACATTACCGGTCCAGGCGACCGCCAGCATGGCGAGGCAGCCGAGCGCGGCCAGCGCAGCGCCCGTGCGCATCAACGGTGCGTCGCCGGTTTTCGCCACCAGCTTGCGCACCAGAGTGCCGCTGATGATGAAGCCGGGAATGGAAAGCGCGGGATAAAGGCCGAATTCCATCGGCGACAGCCCCGCCTCCTGAATGGCAATCGCTGGCGCACCGGTCAGGAAAGCGAATAGGCCGCCCATAGTGGCCGCCGTGGTCAAGGCATAGGCACGGAATTGCTTGTGGCTGGCCACGGTCTTGTAGCCACGCCAGATCGAGCCAAAATTCAATGCCTGCCGCTCGCTGCGGTTGGTCTCGCGCAGCCAGACCAGCACGGCCAGCAGAACAATGCCGCCAAACAAGGCAGAGGCGGCAAAGCTGGCCCGCCAGCCAGATACCTCCTGCAGGGCGCCACCGATCACCGGCGCCAGGGCCGGCACGGCGGAAAACGCCATGGCGATGGCGGCCATGACCTTGCTGAGGTCCGGCCCTTCGAACAGGTCGCGGGTGACGGCGCGGCTGGCAACCACCCCGGCACAGGCGCCCATGGCCTGCACCACCCGGCCCAGAATCACAATCTCGATACTTTCTGCCGCCATGCAGAGTGCGCTGCCGGCGACGAACAGGGCCCCGCCCAACAGCATGATCGGCCGCCGCCCGAACCGGTCCGCCAGCGGCCCATAGGCGATCTGCATGATGGCGAAGGCAGCCAGATAGGCGGTCATCGTTGCCTGCACTGCGGCGCGCGAGGCGTTCAGCCCCACCTCCATGGCCGGCATGGACGGCAGGTAGACGCTGGACGCAAACTGGCCCAGCGCCGCCAGCGCCGTCAGCAGGGCAATCAAGCCAGCGCCGCGGATCGGCAAGGATTCGCGGGTTGCGATCACCGATGTGCTCACTTCAAAACGCCCGCTGCCGCAAATGCTACGATCTCCGCCGGGGAATAGCCGAATTCGGCCAGAATATCGGCGTTATGCTCGCCGACTGACGGCGCCGCCGCCGCCGGCCGCTTGTCCTCGCCGCGCACATAGACCGGCGTGCCGACCGTCCAGTCGCCGCCGAAATCTTCCCCTGCCGGCATCACTGCCTGCGCGTGGCGCAACTGTTCGTCGCCGGGCAGATCTTCCATCTTGGCCACCTGACCGTAGGTGATGCCCAGCCGGTCGAAATGCTCTTTCCAGTAGGCCCAGTCGTGCTGGGCGAAAATCCCGTCCATGACCTTGGTCAACACCAGCGAATTTTCGCGCCGGGCCTGCTGGTCGGCAAAGCGCGGATCATCGGCCAGATCGGGCCGCCCCATCGCCTCGAACAGCAACGGCGCCTGCTTGGCCTCGTTCAGAACGGCCAGGATGAACCACCGGCCATCCTTAGCGCAGTAGTGGTTGGCCATGGCGTTCGGCGCGTTGTCGCGGTGCGGGCGCAATTCCACATGCGCCCCCATCAGCGCCGCCTGGGCATAAAATCCATTCATCCACATGCCGTTCGCCACCAAGCTGGTGGAAACATGGCTGCCCTTGCCGGTTTTCTCGCGCCGGTAAAGGCCGGTCATGATCGCGCCATAGAGCGCCGTCCCGGTGGGGTGGTCGCCCATGCCGGGCAGGGAGCGCACAGGGGCGGCACCCGGTGCCCGCATCATGTCCATCATGCCGGTGCGGGCATAAAGGGCGGTGGAATCGAAACCGGTACGCTCGGACTCCGGCCCCTCCTCGCCATAGGCGGTGAGGCTGGCATAGATCAGCCGGTCGTTGAGCGGCGCCACATCCTCGTACATCAATTTCAGCTTGCGCCGCACAGGCATCGGGAAATTGGTGACCAGCACATCCGCCTTGGCGATCAACGTGCGCAAAATCTCCTGCCCGCCCTCGCTCGCCAGATCGAGGCACAACCCCCGCTTGGAGCGGTTGTCGCACATCCAGGCAAAGTCTTTTCCGCCGGTATCGGGCATGCCGTTTCCGGCGTGCAACGCGCGGTAGCCGTCGCCGCCCGGCGCCTCGATCTTGATAACGTTCGCACCGAAATCGGCCAGAAACGTGGTCGCGACGGGCGCTGCGATGAAGCTGGCGATGTCGAGCACGAGTAGGCCGTCGAACAGACGGTCTGCCATGATTGCGATTCTCCAGACGAGGGTTGGCCGTTTCCCGATTGCCACGGCCATGGTATGAGGCATTTAAGACAGAAAGCCACGGTCGGACCGGTCGCGGCAAGATGCAACCGGCCGCAGGCTGTCCATAATCGTCATTTTTCAGGAAGGACCAACCCATGAAACTCCTCGGCAGTTCCACATCGCCCTATGTCCGCAAATGCCGGGTCGCCGTGATCGAGCTCGGCCTGTCCGACAGCGTCGAACACCTGAACGTCCCGCCGACCAGCGACGAGATCACCGCCGCCAACCCATTGCTGAAAGTGCCGACGCTGATCCGCGACAACGGCGAAGCCCTGTTCGATTCGCGCATCATCCTGCGGTTTCTGAATGAATATGTCGGTGGCCCGCTCTACCCGGTCGGCCATTGGGACGTGCAGCGGCGCGAAAGCCAGGCGGAAGGCCTGATCGACGCGGCGCTGTTGCTGCGGGCAGAGATGGCATCGCGGCCGGAAGAAAAACGCTGGGACGGGTGGATCGAAACCCAGAGCACCAAAATCAACCGCGCGTTGGATGCGATGGAGCGCGAGGCCAGCGCGCTAGGGACCATCGATTCGGCAGTGATCGGCACAGCCTGCGGCCTTGGCTATCTGGATTTCCGCTTTGCCGACTGGGGCTGGCGCGATGGCCGCCCGGCACTCGCCAAGTGGTTCGAGGGGTTCAACGCCCGCCCGTCGATGCAGTCCACCATGCCGGCATGACAATGCTTCCCCCGCAGAAATTGGCGGAAGCTTCAGCCGCCAAGCTGAATCAGCGGGACAAGGCAGCCGGCCATATCGGCCTGGCGGTGGAGGCGGTTGCGCCCGGCGCCGCCACCATCGCCATGACGGTCCGCCAGGATCTGCTCAACGGGCTCGACGTTTGCCACGGCGGCTTTATCTTTGCCTTGGCGGACACGACGATGGCCTATGCCAGCAACGCGCGCAACCGGCCGGCACTGGCGCAGACCTGCCAGGTTACCTTCCTGTTGCCGGCCCGGCTGGGCGACCGCCTGACCGCCATTGCCCGAGAGACGGCAACGGCCGGCCGCACCGGAATTTATGACGTGGACGTGCGCAATCAGAATGGCGCGCTGATCGCCGTCTTCCGCGGCCAGACCCGCACCATGAATGGGGAGATCGTGCCGCAATGATACGCTGGCTTGCCGTCTTTCTGGCTTTCCTGCCCACCCTGACCGCCCAACCGGCCCTTGCCGCGCAACAGTTGACCGGCAGTTATGTTGTCATGACGATGCCGGACGGGTTTGCGGAAAGCCAGCAATTCACAGGCGCGCTGTGGCCGGAAGGCAGCGCCTCCATCCTGGTGGCGGAACTGCCGGCCAAGGCCTACGAACCGGTTGCCAAGGGCTTGCTGGCAGACCCGACGGCACTGGCGGAACAAGGCATTCTGCTGGACCGGACAGAGGAAACGACACAGGGCGAACACAAGGCCGTGATCGGGCGGGGCCGCCAGCAGGTCGGCACCCAGGCCTATGACAAATGGCTTTTGCTGATCGGCGCGCCACATGTCGCCCTGCTGGTCACGGCGCAAATGCCCAGCCTGCTGGCGACGGCAGAGCGGAAGGCAAAGGTGGAGGCTGCGCTGGAGTCCATCACCATCGCGCCGGAACGCAGCAACCCGCGGGCAAGCCTGCCCTTCACGTTCGGCGAAACCGAGCGGTTCCGCTTTTCCCAGACCCTGTCCGGGAGCGCCGTTCTGCTGACCGACACAGCCTATAAGGGCAATGCCGGCACCCGGCCGCTGTTCGTGGCGGGCATGTCGCTCGGCACCGAATGCGATCCCTGGCGGGACGACCCGCACGCCTTCGCCGCCCAGACATTGCAAAGCCTGAACCAGGTCGAAAATCTGGCGATTTCCGGCACGACCGCCACTGCGATCGGCGGCGACGACGCCCTGGTGACGGAAGCAACGGGAAGCCTGGACGGGGAGCCGGTCATCGCCGTGCAAACCATCCGCTTCCGCGAGTGCGCCTATCTGCGCACCGTCGGCATTGGCCCGGTGGCTGACGCGGCGCTGTACCGCAAAGAATTCTCGGCTCTGTCTGCACGCGTTGGCTGGAAAAGCGACGCGGTGACCAAGCCACAACCGACAACCGACAAATAACAGGGAACACGCCCATGCAATTCGGCCTTTCCGCCCCTTTCCGCGGCCCGCTCGCCAACCCGGAGGACATCCGCGCCATTGCCCAGGCGGCCGAGCGGCTGGGGTTCAGCTATCTGACCGTGTCCGACCATATCCTTTGCCCCCGCTCGATCGATGCGAAATACCCCTACAGCGACACCGGCGAATTTCCCTGGACCCAGGGCGGCGGCGGCGACTGCATGGAGCAATTCACGCTGATGGCCTGGCTCTGCGCGGCAACCACCAGCCTGCGCATCCTCTCCTCCGTCGCCGTGCTGCCGCACCGCAACCCGTTGTTCATGGCCAAATCCATCGCCACCATGGACGTGCTGTCCGGCGGGCGCGTCGCCATCGGCTGCGGCACCGGCTGGATGCGGGAAGAGTTTGAGACGCTGGGCGTGGAGTTTGCGCGCCGCGGCCAGGTGACGACCGAGTATATCGAGGCGATGAAGGCGCTCTGGACCCAGGACAACCCGTCCTACGAGGGCGAGTTCGTCAAGTTCCGCGACATCATCTTCGACCCCAAACCGGTGCAGAAACCGCACCCGCCACTGTGGATCGGCGGCGAGAGCGGGCCAGCCATGCGGCGGGTCGCGGCGGTGGGCGATGTCTGGTACCCGTTCGCCTCCAACCCCAAATTCCGTTTGGCGTCCGCCGCAGCCTACCGCGAGCGCGCGCAGCGCATGCAGCAGGCGGTGGCGGAAGCCGGGCGTGACCCAGTCGCTGTCGGGCTGGCCTACAATAGCCCGTATCACTCCGAAACCGCGGCGGAACTGGACGGCCAGCGCATCGCCATGACCGGAACGGCCGAACAACGGGCCAGCGACGTGCGCGCGTTTGCGGAAGCCGGGGCGCAAAAGATGATCCTCAACCTGACCGCCAACGACCGCAGCGAAATGCTGGACCGCATGGAACGGTTCGCAGCCGAAGTCATGCCGCTGGTATGACGGCCCACCGCTGACCCATGCACCGGGCCGCCGCCCTTATCCGGATCCTGTTGCCGGTCATGCTCGCATGGTTGGCGGCCGGGCCGGCGTGGGCGCAGCAAAGCTGGGCACAATTCCTTGTCCATCCGGCAATGCGGGTGCTGGGCCTGAAGGACGGCAGCGCCACGCTGGAGTCGCTCGGGACCAACCGCATCGTCCTGCGCGACGTGCGCCTGAGCCCGGACCTGCAGGCGCAAAGGGTGGTAGTGACATTCGACCCGCTGGAGGTGCTGGGCGGCAGGGTCGACACCGTCCAGATCGAAGGCGCGGCCGGGCATGTATCCGTGGACGACCAGGGCCGGATCGCCATCGCCGGCCTGCCGGAACCGGCGCCACCCAGCGGCGGCGATGAACCGGCTGCCGCCGTCGCCTTTCCCCTGCGCTCACTCACCCTGAGCGATTCCCGTCTGACGCTTGCCCTGCCGGGCGTGACGGTGGAGGCGGAGGCTTCGCTGCAAGCCAGGTTCGATGCCGGCGTGCAGGCTACCGGCAGCGTCATGGTCCGTCACGCTGCGGGCGAGGCCCGGCTTGCACTGGACGACCTGCGGGCCGAACAGGCCGCGAACGGCGATTGGCAGGTAACGCTTGCGGGCCTTCTGGATGCGGCAGGGCAAGGGGCCGCGGCGTCCGGGCCGCTCACGCTCACCGCTACGGCCGGCAGCCAGACTGCGGCAGCGTTGAGCTGGACCGCAAACCGGGCGGACCTGCCGGACGGCGTGACAATGACCGACCTGCGCTTCACCGCCGAGGCCGATCAGAAGCCTGGCGGCGCGCCTGCGCTGAGCGCGCTCTTGGCAGCCGATAGCGCCAGCGGCGACGGCTGGAGCATTCCGGAACCGCGGATTCGCGCCTCCGGCACCGCCAGCGATCTGCGGATCTCCATTACCACCGCCGACCAGACCGATCCGCTGACCGTCCAACTGCGGACCGGCGCGGAAAAACGGCTGTCGGTTCGCGGCCATGCCGTTGTCGACTGGCTGGTGCCGATCGCACAGGCGGCCGGGCTGCCCCTGCACGGCAGTGGCAACATCGCAGCCGACATCTCGCTCATAGTGCCGGACGGCCCGCTGGCCGACCCCGCCACACTGGATGCGGCGGAAGCCGATGGCGCGGTCTCGCTGGCGCTGAAGGGCCTGCGCTGGGGCGATCTGGCATCGGCCGAGACACTGGACGGATATTTCCTGTTTCAGGCGATGCAGAACCGGGGGCGCGTGCGCTTTCCCGAAGGCCTGCGCGCCGCGGGCCTGACCCTGTCCGATGCGATCCGCGGCCGAATTCCGCCGGCCTTGGCGCCGTTGCTGGCGGAGCCTGTGTTTGCGGCCTATGGCGGCCCCAGCCTCGGCAGCCCGGAAATCACCGTGGAGAGAACGCGCGATGGCGGGCTGCTCGCGGAAAGCACGCTGGCATTGCGGCTTGGCAACCCGGCCTTCGGCCTGCTGGCGGAAGGAGCGATGGCGCTGGCATTGCCTGCCGGCGGCGAACCGCGCCTTACCAGCGATGCGCTGACACTCCACCTGGTCGATACGCAACTGGCCGACATGAGAACCAGCGGCGAGTTCGTGCTGGCCAGCCTGGCGGCAACGCCCGAGCGGGTGCGCACGACCCTAACCCTCTCCGCCCGCACCGGTGGCTCGCCAGACCCCGGCGTCCGGTTCGCGCAGGCGGATCTGGATGCGGAAATCGGCCTCGACTGGCAAGCCAAACAACTGACGGTGGACCTGCAACCCGGCAGCCGCGCCCGGCTGCTGGGCCTCGCTCTTCCCACCATGCGGCTCACCAGCCCGGCCACGCTGCAATTGGCAGAGGGAAATGCGCAACGCATCACCCTGGATCTCGAACAGGGCGGCCTGACTGGCGATCTGATGTTCGAGCGCGTGACCGGCGCCGTCACGCTGCGGGAAGCCGGGCAACAGGCGCAATCGGCGGTTTTGCGGCTGGACGGTCTCGGGATCGAACTGCGGCCGGAGGACTACCGCATCCGCATCCAGAACGGGCAAATCCGTATGCCGGAACTGTCGCTGCTGGCAGACCGGCTGCAGGCGGATTTGCGGTTCGGCCAGCAGGGCCAGGGCCATACGGGGCGCCTCGCCATTGGCCGCATCCGGCATGCGGTGGACAGTCCGCTGGTGGTTCCGCTGCGTCTGGGGCTGGCTGTGGCCAGCCAGGGCGACAGCCTGACATTCAAGGGGGATTTGACCGACCTTCAGCAGCGGACTGCCTTCACGGTGACCGGTGCACACAACCTTATGGCCGGAACCGGCCATGCCAAGATCAAGGCACCGTTGCTATTCCTGCCCAACGTCCTGCAACCGGCCGACCTGTTCCCCAGCCTCGCCAATCTGGTGCTTGAAGCCAACGCCGCCATCACCCTGGATGCCGACGTCCGTTGGACGCCCAAAGGCCTCAGTCAGACCGGGCGGCTGGCGGCGAGCATCGACCATCTCGAGACGGCGGAGCTATCCGTGCACGGCGCCACGATGGAGGTTGCACTGGCCAGCCTGGTGCCGCCGGCAACGGCCGGCCCACAGCGCGTCACCATCGGCCGGCTGGACGTGGGCGTTCCCCTGACCCTGGGCGTCGCCACGTTCGATCTGCGGTCGCTGGAGGATATCCGCGTGCATCTGGAACAGTTCGACCTGTTCGGCGGCCAGGTTCGAACCCAACCGCTACAGCTGAACCCGGCCACACTGAGTTTTAGCACCGTGCTGGAAATCGACGGCATCGATCTCTCGCAGGCTCTGCGGTTTGCCGAGTTCGGCGAATTCACGGCGGAAGGCAAGCTGGTCGGGCGTATTCCGATCATCACCGAAAATGGTGAGATGCTGATTCGCGGCGCACGGCTGGAAACCGAGCGGCCCGGACGCATCCGCTACAAACCCATTGCCGTTGGCGATGCGCTGCAGGACGCAAACCAGGCGACCGACATGGTGGTGCAAGCCCTGGAGGATTTCCACTACGACCGTTTTGTCATCGAACTGGACGAACAGGATGCGGAGGAACTAATGATCAGACTGCATTTCGCCGGACGAAGCGCAAAGCCATTGACCCGCGGCGGTATCACCATTGATCCCGTACCGATCGAGATCAATATAAATTTGGAGGGGCCGATGCGTCAGATCCTGAACGATGCGGCCGATGACACATCGGACATTACGACCTATTCATGGACCGAGGGGGACGGCTCTTGACGGCCCGGGCGGTCCTACTGGCGGCGGGGCTCGCGTTGGCGGCCTGCCAGCCCTCTATTCAGTTGAAAGCACCCGACAAGCCGATCGTGATCAATCTCAACATCAAGATCGAGCGCGAGGTGCGGATCAAGATCGAGCGCGAGGTCGAAGACCTGCTGCGCGACCGGAAGGATTTGTTCTGATGCGTTTTGTACTGGCATTGCTCCTGATACTCGTGGCGCTGCCGGCCCAGGCGTTGAGCCTGAGCGAGGCCCGAAGCCAAGGGCTGATCGGGGAAACGCCGCAAGGCTATGTCGCGCCCGTCAGCACGCCCAGTGCGGAGGTGCGCGACTTGGTGAACAGGATCAACTCCGCCCGGCGCGCGGAATACCAAGTCATCGCCGGCAACACCGGCTCCACCCTTCAACAGGTGGAGGCCGTAACAGGGCAGCGCATCTACAAGCAGGTACCCGCCGGCACCTATCTGCTGGTGGATGGTCAGTGGCGCAAGAAGTAGCCGGGCAAAAGCCTCACTCCGCTGCCCTGACCGCCGCGCCGTCCTCCAGCCATTCCGGCGCATCGCCGCCCAGCACCGGCGTCGGCCGGTCCCAACGGGGCGGGGTTTCGGAGAGGCGCAGGATCGGACCCAGATGGCGGAGCGGGCCGAACGCCGGCTGGCTCTCGACCCGCAGCCCATCCAGTTCCTCCGCACTCAGGTCCATACCCGGCTGCTGATAGCCAACGTCGCCTTGGCGGTAGATGAACATGCCGGACTGGCAGAGCGACACGCGCACGTGATAGCTGCCGCCCTCGGTCGCGCGGCGGGCCAGCGCCAGCAGGATGCCATAGGCCGCCAGATAGCCGGTGGTGTAGTCACAGGCCGCCGCCGGCAGCAGCTGCGGGCGCTCCGGCGAGCCTTCTTGGCAAATGCCGGTCATGGTCTGGGCCACCTGCTCCCAGCCGCCGCGGTGGCTGAACGGGCCATCCGCGCCATAGCAGCTGATCGAGGCATAGATCAGGCCGGGCCGAACCGCCGCCAGTTCCTCCGGCCCAAAGCCTAGCCCGGCAATCTGGCCGGGGCGGTAGCCCTGGCTGAACACGTCGGCATCCTTCACCAGTTCCTTGAGCCTGGCATTGTCCGCCGGCTCTTTCAGGTTCAGGTAGCACGAACGCTTGCCGTGGCTGGTGTCCATCACGTGCTCGGCGATCTGGGGCACGCCCTCACCGGCCACCATCAGCACGTCCGCGCCGTGTTCGGCCAGCGTGCGGGCGCAGATCGGGCCGGCGAGGATGCGCGTCAGGTCCAGCGCGCGGATGCCGGAGAGAGGCCGGTCGCCGGCCGGCAATGGCTCCGGGTCGCTGTCAGCGATCTTGATGACCTCGACGATGGGTTTGCCCGCCAGCACCTGGCCGTGCTCGCCGGCCAGCCATTCGGCGTTCGTGCGCACCATGCCGCCGCAGACGCGGTGCTCGTCGATGGCCGCTTCCAGGTCGAGCGCGTTCCACTGGCTGACGGCCTTGGCGACCGAGTCCGGGTTCGGCTCGCAGCCCAGCAGCTTCAGCATGCGTTCCTGCAGGTTCGGCAGGCCGAAATGCGGCAGCACCCAGCGACCATCCTTGGTCGGCCAGGGCTGGGTGATGCCGATCATCTTCTCGTGGTTCCTGTTCACCACCGGCTGGAAGGCGCCGTTTTCGTCCGGCCGCTGCATATAGGTGGTGCTGCGCAGGCCGGCGGCGGCGTGGCGCACGTCAATGGCGACCTGCTGCCGGCGGCCGGTCTTCAGCTCCCAGATGTCGTTGACCGCGGTGCCGACCCCGCCGAGGACCGCGGCGCAGGTCTCGCCGATCTTGAACTTGGTGGAGAACACCGGATCGTGCCCGGTGATCGTGACCTCGCCATTGGTCGGCATGCCCTTGCCGCGGGCGGCCATGACCTCATCGAATGCAGTCTTGTTTGCGGTTGCCATCAGGCTTTCCTCCTGTTGCGGGTGGATTTCAAACGTCCGAGAGTTTGGTCCACCAGATTGTGCGCCGCTCGGCTGGCTTGCCGCCATACGAGCGCAGCGGCGGGCGCAACACCATCTGTTCGCCCTCGAACGAGACCTCGCGCACCTGCTGCGTACCCTTGCGCGCCGGGTCCGAGGCTGAATCCACCGTCGTGATCAGCGTCTGACCGTCGAAGGTATAGGGGCCGGCATAGCAGGAATATTCGCGCGTCTCCCCCGCGGGAATGGTCGTGCGGGCATCGACAATGGACGCCGACATGCGCCCGTCGGCGGTCAACACCAGCCGGCCGATGACCTTTTCGCCCCCGAATGGCGGGGCAACCGGATTGCCATCCGCATCCACCGCTTCGGCGCGGGCCAGGGCCCAGGTTCCGACGTGCTTGTTCATAAGTTCGTTTTCCGTTTTGTCGCAGGATAGGTCTAAGGTACGATCATCATTCGCGATTGCGCGCCGCTCGGCAAGGCCGGATGCGGCGATACCGGGGAGGACACGCCATGCAAGCCGTCGCCAGCACCGAAACCAAAAAAATCGTCATCCCTCAGAAGGAGGGCACGGGCGGCCGGACGGACTATATCGGCAGCCCCGGCATCATCGACGAAAACCCCCAGGCGTTTCTGGTCGACCGGTTGTTCCCCGGCGCCCACATCCCGCCGCACTTCCACGATATCGACCAGTATCAGGTCGTTGTCGGCGGCTTCTGCATGATGGGCAAGAAGGCGGCACCGCCAGTCAGCTTCCAATACGCCGACGCCTACACGCCCTACGGCCCGATCAAGGGGGAGGAAAAGGGCTTCGCCTTCTTCACCCTGCGCCCGATCGCCAGTGGCGGCTTCTTCCCGATGCCGGGCAGCCGGGACAAGATGCCGGGCCGGGCGGGCCGCAATATCGCCGGCCATTTCGACCGTTCCGCCCCGCAACCGGCGGCGGGCGAGCGCACGCTAACGCGGCTGATGGACGAGCAGGGCGACGGCGTCGATGCGCTTGGCATTCGCCTCGGGCCTGGAGCCCTGGCGGATGGGCCGGCGTCCGATGGCGGCGGGCAATATTACCTGGTCTGCGCCGGCACGGTGGATCAGGGCGGCAAGACGCTGGCGCAGTGGTCGCTGGTGCATGTCCAGCCGGGCGAAGCGCCGCCGGTTCTGCGCGCCGGGCCGGAAGGCGCAGACCTGATGCTGCTGCAATTCGCCCGCCCGAGCGACCGCCCCGGCTCCAATCCAGCCGAACTGGCCAAACGCGATCCGGGCGCCTACCGCCACCGCCCGGGTGCGCCCCCGGGCGAGACGATGCGGGTTTAGGCCGCCAAGGCGTCAATCCGTCTTGGTCGACTGCCAGGCCACCATCTGCCAGTTGCCGCCGCGCTTGGCATAAACATCGGTGAAGCGCACGGCGAAGGAAATGGAATCGCCGCCCGCGCGGTCGATGCTGATTTCGGCACGGCCGGTCAGCACCACGGTGTCGCCCAGGTCCTGCGCCTTCACGTCGGACGGCGTGCAGGCCTTGTAGACGGTCGCGCCGGACTTCATCGCGCCGATCAGCGTTTCCTTGGTGTCCATCCGGGCAGAGGAATGGGTGTAGACCAGATCGTCGGCGATAATCGCATCCAGTTTTGCGTAATCCTGCGCGGCCATGGCATCCATCCGGGCCTTGTCGAGCGCGATGACGGCAGCGGCGTTGTCAGACATCTTGGAGGGTTCCTTCCGGTTTCGATGATGGGCGGACTATAGGCGCGCAGCGTCAGCCCTGCCCCCGCAATTCCACACGGCGGATTTTGCCGCTGATGGTCTTGGGCAGTTCGTCAACAAAATACACCCGCCTCGGGTATTTGTAGGGCGCGGTCAGGTCCTTGCAGAATTCCTGGATTTCGTGGGCCAGTTCCGGCGTGTCGGCATGGCCTTTCGCCAGAATGACATAGGCGGCGACGATGTGGCCGCGCAGTTCGTCCGGCTCGCCGATCACGGCGCTTTCTGCGACTGCGGGGTGTTCCAACAGCGCGCTTTCCACCTCGAACGGGCTGATGCGGTAGCCGGCAGAGCTGATCAGGTCGTCCGCCCGGCCGACGAACCAGAAATAGCCGTCCCCGTCGCGCGTGGCGGTATCGCCGGTGTAGTAATAGCCGTTGCGGAACGCCGCGCGGTCCGGCTCGCCGCCGGTGTAATAGCCCTCGAACAGGCCGGGCGGCCAGGGGTTGGTGAGCTTCACCGCAATATGGCCGATCTCGCCCGCCGGCATCTCGTTGCCGTCATCATCCACCACCCGCATGTCGATGCCGGGTACCGGCTGGCCCATGGAGCCGGGCTTGACCGGCTGGTCCGGGAAGTTGGCGACGATGTTAATCGTCTCGGTCTGGCCATAACCATCGGCAATGGTGGTGCCGGTCTGCTCCTGCCAGTAGCGGATCACCTCCGGGTTCAGCGGCTCGCCCGCGCCGAGGGAGCGGCGGACGGAGGAAAGATCGAATTGCCGAAGGTCCATCTGCGCGAACATGCGGTAGACGGTCGGCGGTGCGCAAAAGGTGGAGACGCGCAGCTTCTTGATGATCTCCAGATGCAGCACAGGATCGAAGCCCGCGCCGTCATACAGCACGACCGAACAGCCGATCAGGAATTGCGGGAACAGCATGCCCCAGGCCGCCTTGGCCCAGCCGGTGTCGGTGAGGGTCCAGTGCACGTCCTCCCGCCGCAAATCCATCCAGAACAGGCCAGTGGAGGCGTGGGCCAGGCCATAGGCGAAATCCCGCGGCACCATTTTCGGCATGGCCGTGGTGCCGCTGGTGAAATAGGCCATCATCATGTCGGTGGACTTCACCGGTACGCGCTTCTCGATCACGGGCGAGGCCGTAGCGCACATCTCTTGCGATGAGGTCCAGCCCGGACCGATTTGACAAGATGGCGCCTCGCCGATCACGACGAAGTGCTTGAGACTGGGGCATTCGGCGCGGATCGCATCGACCTTTTCGCAATGTTCCGGCGTCACGATCACGCCAGTGGCTTTCGAGTGGTTGACGCGATAGGCGATATCCTTGGCAGTCAGCAGCGTCGTGCCCGGCATGGAAATGGCGCCGATCTTCATGGCGCCGAACAGCGCATCGTACCATTCCGGAATGCGGTTGCCGATCAGGGCGACGAAATCGCCCTTTTGCATGCCGAGGGCAGCCAAACCGTTGGCAAATCGGTTCGAGCGCTCCGCCATCTGGGAATAGCTGATTTCGCGCACGCTCTCGCCATCACCGGAAACGGCGATCACCGCCGTCTTGTCATGCTCCCGCGCCTGCCGGTCGATCACGTCGTACGCAAAGTTGAAATCCGCCGGGATGACAGGCTTGTAGGTCTGCACCGCGTCCTTGTAGGCACGGTCCACATTCATGAAGTCGTAGAGATAGGGTTCGGACATGGGCGGCTCCCGGCAAAATTATGATCGCAGATTCATCGTTGCCGTCAGCATTGAACAGGCAGATGACCTTGTAAACTGGCGAACGGGAAGGAACGGCGGACAGGCCGTCCCGGCAGCGGGGCCAATACGAGAGAACCGAACGACAGGGGGAAGCCCGGAGTGACTCCAGCCATTGCTGACCTCGCCGCGCTTGGCGGCCTGTTTCTGGCGGCTTTCGGCGCCGCCACCATCCTGCCATTCCAGTCGGAATTCGTATTTGGTGCGCTGGTTCTGGAAGGGAGCCGTCCGCTTTGGCTGCTCGTGCTGGTCGCCAGTGTCGGCAACACGCTGGGTTCGGTGGTGAATTATGGCATGGGCCTGTTCCTGGAGCACTGGAAGGACCGGCGCTGGTTCCCCGCCACCCCGCGGCAGTTGGAGCGGGCGCGGCGCTGGTATCTCAAATACGGCGTCTGGACGCTGCTGCTGAGCTGGGCGCCATTCGCCGACCCGATCACGATCGTTGCCGGCGTCCTGCGCACACCGTTCTGGCTGTTCCTGGCGCTGGTGACGGTTGCCAAGACCGGGCGCTATCTGGTGGTGGCCTGGGTGTTGGCATAACGCAGGCGCCAGAGGATAGGCAGGCCGCGCCACAGCGCCTATGCTGGCGGCAAAGGAGAAACGCCCATGCCATTCTACGAACACGGTTCCACCCGCGTCTATTACGAGGAAGCCGGCTCCGGTTTTCCGCTGCTGATCGTGCCGGGCGGCGGCCTGAACGGCACGGTCGCCGGGCTCGATGCCAGCCACCCGTTCAATCCGCTCAAGGAATTTTCGGACGCATTCCGGGTGATCGCGCTCGACCATCGCAACGCCAACAATGGCCAGAGCGTTGGTCCATTGGAGATCGACCGGCCGTGGGATTCCCACACCGATGACCAACTCGGCCTGATGGACCATCTGGGCATCGACCGGTTTCTGCTGCTGGGCTTCTGCATCGGCGGGCCGATGAACTGGAACATGATCAAATGCGCAGGCAACCGGGTCGTCGCCGCGGTGATGACCCAGCCGAGCGGCCACCGCGCCTCCATCCCCGACCAGTTTTTCCAGCGCAACATCGCCGGTTGGGCGCCCGAATTGCTGAAACAGCGCTCCGACCTGACGCAGGACCAAGTGGAGGCGTTCCTTTCCACCATGTACCGCAAGAACCCGGATTTCGTTTACACTGTCGGCCGCGATTTCGTGCGCCAGTGCCGGACGCCCATCCTGGTGCTGCCGGACGATATCGACCCGCACCCCTATGAGGTGGCGATGGAAGTGGCGATGCTGTCGCCGAATGCGCAGGTCAGCATGTATCCTTGGAAAGACCCGGCCGAGCGCATTCCGTTGGCCGTCCGCCACATCCGCACCTTCCTCCAGGCGAACACCCCGCGCTGAAGCAACCGGCGGTTGCGCTTCCCGCCTCCATTCCGTCATTGCGAGGAGCCGCAGGAGCCGAAGCAATGACGGAATGGAGGCTGATGACCAATTGCGCCGGACTCAGGCCCGCGGCGTCAGGTGCCTCGCGTCCGGAGCGGCCTGGTGATTCACGGCGCGGAGGATGGTGGCGTTCATCAGATAGACGCTCATCACCGCGGTCAGTTCCATGGCCCCGCTCTCGCCCCAGCGCTGGCGCACGGCCTCGAATGTCTCGTCGCGCACCTGCTTTTCCTCCAGCAGTTCGCGGCTGTAGTGGATGATCAGGGCCTCGTCCGCCGTCAGGCCGTCGAGCGGCCCGAACGTGTCGACCGCGTGGATCGCCTCCTCCCGCGTGCCGGCGGCGAGGCCGAGCTTCACGTGCGCGCTCCAGATGAAATCCGCATTCATGGCCCGCGCCGCCGCACAGATCGCCAGCTCCGTCTCCGCATCGGTGAGCGAGGTTTTGTAGCGCAGATAGCCCGCCAGGTCGGCCAGCTTCTTGCCCACCTCGCCCGCATAGGCGAGATAGGTGGAGGGCGGCGGCAGGCTGCCGCGCGTTTCCTGGATATAGCGGACGGTCTCTCGCATTTCCGGCGCAAAGGCATCGGTATCGGCGGGAAAAGGCAGGCGCGGCATGGGCAAGGCTTCCTCTGGCTTGGTGTGGGTGAAACTATGCCGGTTTGCAAAGCCTAAGGGAACGCCCCCTGCCCAGCGGCCCGGATAGGCTCTATGATGAGGCCAAGAATAATCCAATTGTGGAGGAGGCCATCGCCATGAAGATCGGTTACAGTATTCCCTCGAACCGCGGCATCACCGATACGGTGGCGCTGCTGGCGCTCGCCAAGCAGGCGGAAACGCTCGGCTGCCACAGCGTCTGGGTGAGTGAGCACCTGTTCCATTCCGCCTATGTGGCGGAGCGGCTGGGCGACCGGCCCTATTGGGACCCGTTGACCATGCTGACGGCGGCGGCCTGCGCCACGTCGCGGGTGCGCCTTGGCACGTCGGTGCTGGTGCTGCCCTGGCACGACCCGCCGCGGCTGGGGAAGATGATCGCCACGCTGGACCATCTTTCCGGCGGCCGTGTGGATTTCGGCGTCGGCGTGGCGACGACCGAGGACGAATTCAACAATCTGGGCGTGGATTTCAAAAGCCGCGGCCGCCGTGCCGACGAGGTGCTGGGTGCGCTGCAGGCGCTGTGGACCCAGGACGTGCCGGAATTCCAGGGCGAGTTCTACCGCTACCGTGGCCTTCGCTTCTCGCCGAAGCCATTGCAACAGCCATACCCGCCGATCCTGGTCGGCGGCTCCAGCCCGGCGGCGCTGCGCCGGATCGTGCGCTATGGCGACGGCTGGCACACCCTGCGGCAGTCGCCGGACGAGGTGGCGGCGGGTCTGGCCCGGCTCCAGGGCATGATGCGCGAGGCCGGCCGCGACCCAGACAAGCTAAAAGTCTCGATCAGCATCGAACTGCGCTTTGAGGATGCGGCACCGGACCGCCCGGCCAATGAACGCCGCGGCCTGCGCGGCACGGATGCCGATGTGGCGGAAACGCTGCGCGCATTCCGCGATGCCGGCGTTCAGGAAGCCGTGGTTTCCATCGCCAATGACGACGTGGCCGCGCACAAAACTGCGCTGACCCGGCTGATGACCAAGGTGGCGCCGGCCCTTTGAACGCCATTCCATACCCAATAATCGACTGAGGAAACACCAACCATGCCCATGCAATACGGCGCCTTTTTCCCCACCCGTGACATGCCCGCCGACCGCGCCGCCATCCGCGACTGGGCGCAGGCGGCGGAGGAACTGGGCTTCGACTATATCGAGGTCTCGGACCATGTCGTCGGTGCGGACCGGGCGGCGATACCCGGCTTCGAAGGCCCCTATGACGTGGACGATAGCTTCCACGAGACCTTCACCACCATCGCCTACATGGCCGCCATCACCGAGAAGGTCGGGTTCTCGAGCGGCGTGCTGATCCTGCCGCAACGCCAGACGGCGCTGGTGGCAAAACAGGCCGCCCAGGTGGATATTCTCTGCGGCGGGCGCCTCAGACTTGGCGTCGGCGTCGGCTGGAACCCGGTCGAATACGAGGCGCTGGGCGAAAATTGGAAAACGCGCGGGCGCAAGCAGGAAGAACAGGTTCAACTCATGAACCGGTATTGGACCGAGCGCACGGTGACTTTCGAAGGGGAATTCGACCGCGTTACCCATGCCGGCATCAAGCCAATGCCGATCCAACAGCCAATTCCGGTTTGGTTCGGCGGTGGCGCCGATGCGGTGCTGAAACGGGCCGCCAAGTATGGCCAGGGCTGGATACCGCTCGGCAATCCGGGGCGCACCAGCATGGCCATGCTGGAAAAACTGAGGGGCTATCTGGCCGCCGACGGCCGCGACCCGGCGGCGTTCGGCGTCGAAGCCTGGATCCGCCACAATCTCGGCGGGCCGGAGGACTGGCGCAAGGCGGTCGATACTTGGCGCGAGGCCGGTGCAAGCCACGCCACCTTCTACACCTCCGGCCAGGGCGTCGGCGGCGTCGATGCGCAGATTGCGGAGATGCGGCGTTTCAAGGAGGCGATGAAATAGGGAGGGGAGGCGCTGGCCTGGGCGCAAACGGGCGTTAGACGCTTGTTAAGCCCACATTCGTAAGCTTCCCGGCAGCTTCGGCCAGGAGGAATCGATCATGGCACGCCACCGCAAAATCGACCCGGTATCCGCACTTTCCCGCGAAGCGTTGGAAACGCTGCTGGACCTCGTGGAAATCCGCCTCGGCTGTGTCGAGGTTTATGACCGGGAGGATGCGCGCGAATTACGGCAACTGGAAAAAACCCGGGACCAGCTGCACGCCATGCTGGGCCTGGGCGGGTGCCCGTCCGCAACGGCGGCGGCCCAGCCCCGCCGCATCAGCGCCTGAACGGAAACCCGCCGCCTATCCGTCCAGCTTCGGCTTCAGCAGCTCGTTGACCAGGGCCGGGTTCGCCTTGCCTTGGGTCGCCTTCATCACCTGACCGACGAAGAAGCCAAACAGCTTATCCTTGCCACCGCGGTATTGCTCGACCTTGTCGCCATTCTTCGCAATCACCTCGTCGATGATCGCCTCGATCGCGCCCGTGTCGGTGATCTGGCGAAGGCCCTTTTCCTCGACAATGCTGCCGGCGTCCTTGCCGGTTTCGATCATCGCCTCGAACACATCCTTGGCGATGCGGCCTGAGATGGTGTTGTCGGAAATCAGGTCGATCAGCCCGCCCAGCTTCTCCGCACCGACGGGCGCGTTGGTCACGTCGAAACCTTCGCGGTTCAGGTAGGCGAAATAATCGCCCATCACCCAACTGGTCGCCAGTTTGGCGTCGCGGCCTTCCACCAGACTCTCATAGAAGGCCGCCGTCGCCTGATCGGCGGTCAGCACCCAGGCATCATAGTCGGTAATGCCGTACTCTTCGGCAAAGCGGGCGCGCTTGGCATCCGGCAGTTCCGGCATTTCGGCCCGCACCCGCTCGATGAAGGCGTCTTCCAGGCGTAACGGCAGCAGGTCCGGATCGGGGAAATAGCGGTAGTCGTGCGCGTCTTCCTTCGAGCGCATGGAGCGGGTCTCACCCTTGCCGGGGTCATAGAGCCGGGTTTCCTGCACCACCTCGCCGCCGCTTTCGATCAGGCGGATCTGGCGGCGCGCCTCATACTCAATAGCCTGACGCACAAAGCGGATGGAGTTGACGTTCTTCACCTCGCAGCGCGTGCCGAATTCATCGCCGGGCTTGCGCACGGACACGTTGATGTCGCAGCGCATGGAGCCCTGGTCCATGTTGCCGTCGCAGGTGCCGAGATAGCGCAGGATCTGGCGGAGCTTGGTCAGATAGGCCGTCGCCTGCTCGCCGGAGCGCATGTCCGGCTCGGAGACGATTTCCATCAGCGCCGTGCCCGACCGGTTCAGGTCGATATAGGACTGGCTGGGGTGCTGGTCGTGGATCGACTTGCCGGCGTCCTGCTCCACGTGCAGCCGGGTGACGCCGATGCGCTTCGGCTCCTCGCCCTCCGGCTCGATATCGACATAACCGCCGGTGACGATGGGAAACTCGTACTGGCTGATCTGATAGCCCTGCGGCAGGTCCGCATAAAAATAGTTCTTGCGGTCAAAGCGCGAGTACTTGTTGACATGTCCGTTGATGCCGAGCCCGGTCTTCACCGCCTGTTCGATGCAGTGCTCGTTCAGCACCGGCAGCATGCCGGGAAACGCCGCATCGACCAGGCTGACCTGGGTGTTCGGCTCCGCCCCGAAAGCGACGGCGGCGCCGGAGAACAGTTTCGAGTTGGAGATGACCTGGGCATGCACCTCCAGCCCGATCACCATTTCCCACTCGCCGGTGTTGCCGGATAGGAGTTTGGGCATTGCTGCGGTTGTTCCCTTATTGTGACGACACTTTTGAGCCTGCGCACCTGGACGCTGGCCATCCGAACCAAAATAGGATGCAGGCGCCGATGCCGATTAGGGCGCCAGGAATCGCCCATTTCAAGACATAAGACAACCGCTCTATAGGACATGCGATGGGATACCGCGACGCCGGCCCACCAAGGGCAAAGCGCGGCGGCCCGAAGGGGCCAACGCCAAACGGCTCGCCATCGCCTCGATTGCGGACACCGTCATACAATCCCCGCACTTGCCCAGGCTCTGCCAACAAATCGTCCGGTGTCACTTTGGCCAGAACGCCGAAATCCGGATCTGCCAGCCACCACTCGCCTTGGCTATCCCGTACCATGGGCGCCACATGGCTCCATCCCATCAGAAAGCCCGTGTCAAACCCCCGCTCGGTGAAATACCCGACAAGCGCAATAGCCTGCTGCTCGCAATCGCCGATGCCACGGATAACAGCGCGGCGCCAGTTGCAATAGGCGTGGCCATAATATCCCGACTTCTTGAGAAGACTTAATGCCGAGAGGAACCAGTTATCGTATGGCGATATGATGAGCCCGAAGGCCCGCCGTTCCTCCGCGGTGAGCCCAGGCTTACCGCCATCGGCCCTGCTCATCAACAGGCTCTCCGGCACAGGATGCGCGATTGCGTAGGTAAATACCGCATGGACAGCGGCGATAAAACCCGACTCGTCGGCAGACAATGCCGACAGCCAGCGTACCGCCTCCGCACCTGGCAGAAGCGGCTGGGTCCAGCCCGGCTCACGATAGTCCGCCAGCATCGGGCTGCGCAGAGGCATGGCCAAACCGACCACGTTGAGCGCCGTCAGGCCAATCCCGATGACGAGTAGAGCTGCTGCCAGCCAGCACAAGGCGCGCGGCATAGCCGAAAGGCTGTCAATATCCCGCCGGCCTTGCGTCATAACCGGCGGCTTCTTCCAGCGCGCTCGCGACCTGGAACAGGGTGACCTCATCGAATGGCTTGCCGATCAGATGCAGGCCGAGCGGCAGGCCCTCGTCGCTCAGCCCGCCCGGCACCGAAATTGCCGGCAGGCCGGCCATGCTGGCCGGCACGGTGAACACGTCGTTCAGGTACATCTGCACTGGGTCGTCCTGCTTCTCGCCCAGCACGAAGGCGGCGCTGGGTGCGGTCGGCGTCAGGATCGCATCGACGCTTTCGAAAGCCGTGGTGAAGTCGCGCAGGATCAGCGAGCGGACCTTTTGCGCCTTCAGGTAGTAGGCGTCGTAATAGCCGGCGCTCAGCACATAGGTGCCGATCATGATGCGGCGCTTGACCTCCGCCCCGAAGCCTTCCGCCCGCGTGTTCTCGTACATCTCCTTCAGGTCGCCGCCATCGACGCGCAGGCCATAGCGCACGCCGTCATAGCGGGCCAGGTTCGACGAAGCCTCCGCCGGCGCGATGATGTAGTAGGTCGGCAGCGCGTATTGGGTGTGCGGCAGGCTGATCTCCACCACCTCGGCCCCCTGAGCGCGCAGCCAGTCGGCGCCCTGGTTCCAGACATGGTCGATTTCCGCCGGCATGCCGTCGACGCGGTATTCCCTGGGCAGGCCGATCTTCAGCCCCTTCACGCCCGCGGCCAGCTTCTCCGAGAAGTTTGGCGTCGCATAGGGCGCGCTGGTGGAATCCTTTGGGTCGTGCCCGGCCATGACCTGCAGCATGATCGCCGCATCCTCGACCGTCCGCGTCATCGGCCCGGCCTGGTCCAGCGAGGAGGCAAAGGCGACGATGCCCCAGCGCGAACAGCGGCCATAGGTCGGCTTCATGCCGACAATGCCACAGAAACTGGCCGGCTGGCGGATCGAGCCGCCGGTGTCGGTGCCCGTCGCGGCAATCGCCATGCGCGCGACCACCGCCGCCGCCGAACCGCCGGAGGAGCCACCGGGCACGCGCTGGCGGTTGTCGCCGCCGCTCGCGACCCACGGGTTCGTCACCGGGCCGTAATAGGAGGTAATGTTGGCCGAGCCCATCGCGAACTCATCCAGGTTCGCCTTGCCAAGCATGACGGAGCCGCCGGCCTTAAGCCTGCCCGATACCGTGCTCTCGTAGGGCGGCGTGAACGGCTCCAGAATATGGCTGCCCGCCGTGGTGCGCACGTCGGCGGTGCAGAACAGGTCCTTCATGGCGATGGGCAGGCCGTCCATCGGACCGGCGCTCTCCCCCTTCGCCCGGCGGGCGTCGCTGGCGGCGGCATCGGCCAGCGCCCGCTCCGGCGTCTCCGTAATGAAGGCGTTCAGCGTCTTGTGCTGCGCCATCGCATCGATATGCGCTTGCGTCAGCTCGCGGGCGGAGAAATCGCCGGCATCCAGCCCCTTGCGGGCGGCGGCAATGGTCAGATCGGTCAGCACGGCCATTATTCCACCACCTTCGGCACGGTATAGAAGCCGTGGGCGCCATTGGGCGCGTTCGACGTCACAACCTCCGCATAGCCGCCATCGGTCACCACGTCCGGCCGCAGCGGCAGCGAGAAATCGCCGACGCCGGTCATCGGTTCGACACCATCCACATTCACCTCGTCCAATTGCTCGACGAATGTGATAATGGCGGAAAGATCGGTGGCCCAGGCTTGCAGTTCGTCCTCGCTGACCTTAATGCGGGCCAGATTGGCGATGCGTGCCACCGTCGCCTGATCCAACGCCATACGCGCGTTCCTTTGTCCTGATACAGTCTTTTACCTGGGAGGGCTCTGCCCATCTCTAGCCAGCATACCCGGATTTGCAAGCCCGCCGACCTAGCCGGGCTGCCACGTCACACGCGACTGGTCGGCCTCGACGTCGGCGCCAGGAAAATCGGCGTCGCCCTGTCGGACCCCGGCCGCCGCATCGCCTCGCCCGCCGGCGTGGTGCGCCGCGCCAAACGCTTTCACGAAACCGCCGAGCTGCTGGCGGAATTCTGGAAGGGGGAAGCGGTGGCCGGCATCGTCGTCGGCATGCCATTGAACCAGGATGGTAGCCAGGGTCCGCGTGCCCAGGCCAGCCGCCAGTTTGCTCACAACTTGGCGCGCCATTTCGACCTGCCCGTCGCGCTCTGGGACGAACGATTTTCCTCAGTCGCCGCCGAGCGCCTGCTGCTGGAGGAGGCGGACCTTTCCCGCTCGCGCCGGCAGGAACTGGTGGACCAGACCGCCGCGGCCTTCATCCTGCAAGGCTGCCTCGACTTTCTGATGCGGCCGCTGACGCCCGATTTGGATGACGAGGACGAACAGAACGGGGCAGACGAAGCCGGCGGGGAACCCGACGCCACGTGCTGAGCGTCGCGGTTGCGATTCTGCCGATCGTCGTCGCCATCGCCATCGGCTATGGCCTGAAGGTGCGCGGCGTGCCCCAGGTGGCCTGGGCAGCGGCGGAGCGCAGCGTCTTTTGCATCTTCCTGCCGGCGTTGGTGCTGCATCATGTCGCCGTCCGCAACGTGGCGATGGCGAAGGTGGCGGCGATGCTGCTGCCGATTGCTGGGATTATCCTCGGCCTGGGCGTCCTTGCCTATTGGAGCGCCCGCCGCCTGACCTGGAGCCCGCCCGCCACGGCGGCGAGCGTGCATCAGGCCTCCGTCCGGCTGAACGGTGTCGTCATGATCGCGCTGCTGCCGGCACTGCTGGGCGAGGAGGTCTGGCCCTATCTGGTGGTGATGACCTCGGTCTGGCCGGCGCTCTCCAACACCACGTCCATCATCGTCTATGCCAACGCTGCTGGCGTGCACCGCTCGCCCGCGGCCATGGCGTTGGCGGTGCTGAAAAACCCGGTGGTGATCGCGGTGACGGCAGGCGCTCTCCTCAATGTTGCCGGACTCGGCCCGCTGGTCGAAACGCTGGGCGTCTTCAAGCTGTTGGGCAGCGCGGCGCTACCGGTCGGCCTGCTGGCGGCGGGCGCTGCGCTGGAATTCGCCAGCCTCCGCCAATCCGGCCCGCCGACCCTGCTCGCGACCGTCCTGAAACTGGCGGTCATGCCGGCGGCGATGTGGGCGGTCTGCAGCCTGCTCGGCCTGCCGCCGCTGGTGACGCAGGTGATGGTGATCTCCGCTGCCTTGCCCTGCTCCCCCAGCGGCTATGTGCTGGCGAGCCAGATGGGCGGCGACGGCCAGACCATGGCCAGCGCCATCACCCTGCAGCATGTGGTAGGCATGGTGAGTGTGGCGCTGGTGGCCGGCTGGATGCTGGCGGGATAGGGCCAGAGCGGCTATATTCCGTAGGATGTTTGCTTATATTGCGTCGAGGAGAGGCCAATGCCGTCCGTGACCATTTCCCTTACGGACCAGGAACAGGAATGGCTGGATACCCAGGCTGAAAGCGGCCGGTACCGGAACTCCAACGACTATCTCCGCAATCTGATTCATAAGGATCGCGAGCGCGCCGTTAAGATCGCGACCATGCAGAAAAGAGTGGACGAGGCAATCTCCAGCGGCATCAGCGATCGCAGTCTGGACGAGATCTGGGAGGAAGCCCGTCGCAAGGCGACCGCTGGCGATGGCGATCCGGTATAGCCGCGCTGCAGAGGCCGACCTGTTTGAAATTTATCGCTACGGATTGGAGCATTTCGGCCATCACCAGGCGGAGGCCTATCGGAAGACTCTGGACCGGACCCTCCGTCTGATCGCAGCAAATCCATTTCTGGCGCGGCTGCGTAACGAGATTTCTCCGCCAGTCCGGCTCCATCGCAACGGTACGCACGTTATTGTCTATACCATCGACGAAAACACTGATGTCCTGATTCTTCGTATCCGACATGGCCGTGAAGACTGGCTCGACGATCCCCTAGGATAGAGGCTTGCGGGTTGCCGCCATGACCGAAACCGCCCCCTTCACCGCTGTCGTCTTCGGCGCCACCGGCGGCATTGGCCGCGCGGTTGCCGACCGGTTGGAGGCCGATCCGGCTTGCAGCGCCGTCGTCCGCCTCACGCGCAATAGCGATCCCGCCATTGACCTTGCCGACGAGGCCAGCATCGCCGCAGCGGCGCGAATCGTGCGGGAGCAGCATGGCGAGATCGGTCTGCTGTTCGACGCTACCGGCATCTTGACGGTGGCGGGCGCGGACGGACGGCCCGGCGGGCCCGAGAAAACCCTGCGCCAACTCGATCCCGTGGCGATGGCCAACGCCTTTGCCATCAACGCCATCGGCCCGGCGCTGTTGCTCAAGCATTTCGCCCCGCTGTTGCCGCGCCACCGCCGCGGCGTGTTCGCGACGCTTTCGGCCCGGGTCGGCTCGATTGGCGACAACCGGCTGGGCGGCTGGGTCTCCTACCGGGCGTCGAAGGCGGCGCTGAACCAGATCGTGCGGGTTGCCGCGATCGAGATCGCGCGCAAACACCCGGAATCGGTCGTCGTTGCCCTGCATCCCGGCACGGTGGCAACGGAATTGAGCGCGCCTTTCGCCGGCAACCGTGACACCCTTACCCCCGCGGAAAGCGCAGCGCGGCTGCTGGCTGCGATTGAGAAGCTTGGCCCGGAGGATAGCGGCGGCTTTTTCGCCTATGACGGCCAGCCTATCCCCTGGTAATGACGTGCGCCCCCTTGCGACTCACTTCCGGCGCGCGTAAAGCCAAAAGGCCATGGACGATATCATCTTCCCGCATCAGCACATCCTGGGCATTGAGGGCATGGGCCCCGATGCCATCTCTACGATTCTCGATCTGTCGGAGAGCTATGTCGCGCTGAACCGGCAGCGGGACAAGAAGCGCGGCGACCTGCGCGGGCGCACCGTCATCAACGTGTTCTTCGAAAGCTCCACCCGCACCCGCACCTCGTTCGAATTGGCGGGCAAGCGCCTCGGCGCCGACGTCATCAACATCGCGGTAGAGGCGAGCGCCATCAACAAGGGCGAGACGCTGCTGGACACCGCAATGACGCTGAACGCCATGCACCCGGACGTGCTGGTCGTGCGCCATCCGTTTTCCGGCGCGGTGCAGCTGATCTCCGAAAAGGTGGAATGTGCGGTGATCAACGCCGGCGACGGCTGGCACGAACACCCGACGCAGGCATTGCTGGATGCGCTGACCATCCGCCGCCGCCTGGGAAAACTGGCCGGCCTGAACGTCGCGATCTGCGGCGACGTTGCCCATAGCCGCGTCGCCCGCTCCAACATCCTGCTGCTGCACACCATGGGCGCGTTCGTGCGCGTCGTGGCACCGCCGACCCTGGTGCCGGCGGAAGCGGACCGGCTGGGCGTCGATGTCTATCATGACATGGCGGAGGGCCTGAAAGACGTGGATATCGTCATGATGCTGCGCATCCAGACGGAGCGCATGCACGGCTCGCTGATCCCCTCCAAACGCGAGTATTTTCGCTATTATGGCCTGGATGCGGAGAAGCTGAAGGCAGCCAGGCCCGACGCGCTGATCATGCACCCCGGCCCGATGAACCGCGGCATCGAGATCGATTCGGACGTTGCCGACGACATCAACCGCTCCGTCATTCCGGAACAGGTGGAAATGGGTGTGGCGGTGCGCATGGCCTGCCTCGATCTGCTGACCCGCAATGTGATCGCCAATTATGACGAGGACGGCAGCCAGGGGGATGAGGCCTGATGCGCCGCGCTTTCGTCAACGCCCGCCTGCTCGACCCCGCCACCGGCCTGGACCAGACGGGCGGCCTGCTGGTCCTGGGCGAGCAGATCGCCGATGTCGGCCCGCACATCCGCCCGGATCAGCTGTCGCCGGATATCGAGTGGGTGGATTGCCACGGCCATTGCCTCGCGCCCGGTCTGGTGGACATGCGCACCCAGTTCCGCGAGCCAGGGGAGGAGCACAAGGAAACCCTCGACAGCATCTCCCGCGCCGCCGCCTCCGGCGGCATCACCGCGCTGGTTGGGCTGCCGAACACCGATCCGGTCATCGACGACGTCGCCGTGGTCGAATTCGTCGCCCGCCGCGCGCGTGAAGTGAAGCTGGTCAAGATCTTCGTCTATGGCGCCGTCACAAAGGGCATGGCCGGCAAGAACCTGACTGAGATGGGCCTGCTGCGCGAGGCCGGCGCGCTCGCCTTCACCGACGGCCTCAAGGCCGTGCGCAACGCGCAGGTGATGCGCAACGCGCTGTCCTACGCCCGCGGCTTCGATGCCTTGATCATCCAGCATCCGGAAGACCCGGATATGGCCGAAGGCGGCCATATGAACGAGGGCGAACTGGCAACGCGCCTGGGCCTCGCCGGCATTCCGACCGCGGCGGAAGCCATCCTGCTGGAACGCGACCGCCGGCTGGTGGCGATCACCCGCGGCCGCTACCACGCCGCCCATCTCTCCACCGCCGAGGGGCTGGCGATCGTGCGCCGGGCCAAGACGGAAGGGTTGCGCTTTACCGCCGACACCGCGCCGCCCTATTTCGCCCTGAACGAGCTGGAGGTGGAGGACTATCGCACCTTCGCCAAGGTCTCGCCGCCGCTCAGGGCGGAGCAGGACCGGATGGCGGTAGTCGATGCGTTGCGCGACGGTACGATCGACGTCATTGCGTCCGACCATGCGCCGCACGACCAGGAATCGAAGCGCATCCCCTTTGCCCAGGCAGAGCCGGGCATCGTCGGCGTCGAGACGCTGCTGCCGCTGGCGCTCGAACTCTACCATGACGGCGTGCTGCCGCTGCTGGACCTGCTGCGCAAAATGACGGTGGCACCGGCGGAACTGTTGGGCCTGCCGCTGGGCACGCTCGGTATCGGCCGGCCGGCGGACTTGGTGCTGTTCGACCTGGAAAAGCCCTGGCGCCTGAACATCAAGGGCGGTGTAGGCAAGTCGAAAAACGCGCCCTATGACGGCCGCCCCGTGCAGGGACAGGTGCGCATGACCGTTGTGGACGGCCGAATCGTCTATCAGGCGGCGGAGCAATAGGAGACGGGGCCGGCCATGCCCGACCTGCTGGGCGATTTCTCCTACCAATGGCCCTTCTATGCCGGCTTCGTGCTGGCCTATCTGGTGGGCTCCATCCCGTTCGGCCTGCTGCTGACCAAGGCGGCCGGGCTGGGCGACATCCGCAGCATCGGCAGCGGCAATATCGGCGCCACCAACGTGCTCCGCACCGGCAACAAGCCGTTGGCGCTGGCCGTGCTATTGCTGGATGGCGGCAAGGGCGCGGCGGCGGTGGCGCTGGCCTGGCGCTTCGGCCCGGACATGGCGGCGTTCGCCGCCATGGGCGCTGTGCTGGGTCATTGCTTCCCGGTTTGGCTTAAGTTCAGGGGCGGCAAGGGTGTCGCGACAACGCTCGGCGTGCTGCTGGCCCTGAGTTTGTGGGTTGGGGCCGCGGCATGCGCTGCATGGGCGGCGGCGGCGGCGCTGTTCCGCTTCTCCTCCCTGGCTGCAATGCTGGCGATGCTGGCCGCGCCGGTGGCTGCCCACTTCCTCGCCACGCCGCAGATCCGCGATGTGGCGGCGCTGATCGCGCTGCTGGTGGTCGTACGCCACCACGCCAACATCCGCCGCCTGCTGAAAGGCGAGGAGCCGCGGATCGGCAAACGAAAATGACGCAGCCCGGCGCGCGTTAGGCATTCGTTAACCAGTCTGAAGGGATCGTAACCACCGAGCCTGGCCATTAACCCCGTTTGCGGCCGGCGGGAGGGTTCCGATTATCGACCATGCGACCAATCCGGGCGAACGGCGGGCGCGCCTGCAACTGGCGCGCAGCCACGGCATTGGCCCGAAGCGATTTCAAAGCCTGATCGCGCGGTTCGGCTCAGCCGCCGAAGCATTGAAACGCACCGCCTATATCCGCAAACGCCTGGGCGACGGCTGGAAAGCCGCACCGCTGGACCAGATCGTCACCGAGGGCAAGGCGCTGAAGGCGATGGGCGGGCGGTTCCTGCTGCTGGGCGACCCGGACTATCCGCCACTGCTCGCCAACGCCGCCGCACCGCCCGCTGTACTTTCCATCCTGGGAGATGCGCGTGTGCTGCATCGCCGCGCCGTCGCCATCGTTGGCGCACGCAACGCCTCGGCCGCCGGCGTGCGCTTGGCGGAGGAACTGGCGGCGGGATTGGGCCGTTACAATCTGGTGATCGTCTCCGGTCTGGCGCGTGGCATCGACGCAGGGGCGCACCGCGGCGGCCTGGCGGCGGGCTCGGTCGCGGTCACCGCCGGCGGGCTCGACAGGCTGTACCCGGCGGAACACGCGCAACTGGCGGCGGCGATCCTCGAAACCGGCGCCATCGTCAGCGAAATGCCGCTTGGCACCGAAACGCGGGCAGAACTGTTTCCACGGCGCAACCGCATCGTCGCCGCCCTCTCCGCCGCCGTGGTGGTGGTGGAGGCGGCGCAGCGCTCCGGCTCTTTGATCACGGCCCGGTATGCGCTGGAGGAAGGGCGCGAGCTTTGCGCCGTTCCCGGCTCGCCCATCGACCCCCGCGCCGCCGGGCCGAACCAGTTGCTGCGCGCCGGCGCCACGTTTGTAGAGACGGCGGAGGATGTGCTGGCGGCCTTGCCCGAAACCGTCGCCGCTGCCGAACGGCCCCCGCTCTACGGCTATGCCGACCGGCTGCCGAACCACCTTGAGGAGGCCGACGACGGGCCGCTCGACCGGGACGACGATTACACCGCCCGGCTGCTGGAAGCGCTGGGCGCTACACCCGTCACCGTTGACGAACTGTGCCGTCAATGTCACTTGTCCAGCGTTGAGGTGGCACGTCTCCTCGCAGAAATGGAACTTGACGGTCGGCTGGAACGCCATCCTGGCCAGTATGTTTCGCTGCGCTGAGCGTCCACGCACGCGGATTTTTAGGGTGTGCTTTGAAAGTCGTTGTCGTCGAATCGCCGGCCAAGGCGAAGACCATCAACAAATATTTGGGTAGCGATTACACGGTACTGGCCTCGTATGGCCATGTGCGCGACCTGCCGCCACGCGATGGCTCCGTCCGCCCGGATGAAGACTTCGCCATGGATTGGGATGTCGATCCCGATGGCGACAAGCGCATCAAGGATATCGCCCGTGCCTTGAAAAACGCCGACAGCCTGATCCTGGCAACTGACCCGGACCGCGAGGGCGAGGCGATCAGCTGGCATGTGAAGGAAGAACTGTTGCGCCGCCGCGCCCTCGGCTCCCGCCATGTCGAGCGGGTGGTGTTCCACGAGATCACCAAAGCGGCCGTGCTGGATGCCATCGCCCATCCGCGCGAACTGAACCAGGAAATGGTGGAGGCCTATCTGGCCCGCCGCGCGCTGGATTATCTGGTGGGTTTCACGCTCTCCCCGATCCTGTGGCGCAAGCTGCCGGGCTCCCGCTCGGCCGGCCGGGTGCAATCGGTGGCACTGCGCCTTGTCTGCGAGCGCGAGAGCGAAATCGAAAGCTTCGTCCCGCAGGAATACTGGTCGATCGAGGCCGCCTGCCAGACCGCCGCCGGCAAACCCTTCACCGCCCGGGTCAATCAGTGGCAGGGCAAGCGGCTGGACCGGCTGGCCATCAAAGACAAGGCGATGGCGGACGAGATCGTCGGCGTGCTGCAAGGTGCCGACCTGCACATCACCTCGGTCGAGAAGCGCCAGGTCCGCCGCAACCCGCCGCCGCCCTTCACCACCTCCACCCTGCAACAGGAAGCCAGCCGCAAGCTGCGCTTTGCCGCCAGCCAGACCATGCGCATCGCGCAGAAGCTGTATGAAGGCATCGAGATCGGCGGCGAGACCGCGGGACTCATCACCTATATGCGGACTGACAGCGTCAACCTGTCGAACGAGGCGCTGGGGCAGGCGCGCGACCTGATCGCCAAGCGCTATTCGGCCCCCTACCTGCCAGACTCGCCGCGCCGGTTCCAGAACAAGACCAAGAACGCGCAGGAAGCGCACGAGGCCATCCGCCCGACCGACATGGCGCGCGACCCATCCAGCTTGCGCGGCCTGCTGGAGCCGCAACAACTGGCGCTCTACGAACTGGTCTGGAAACGCACGCTGGCCAGCCAGATGGCGAATGCGGTGCTGGATCAGGTCACGGTCGACATCGAAACGGCGGACAAGAAGGCCGGCCTGCGCGCCGTCGGCACCACGATCAAGTTCGATGGCTTCCTGACGCTCTATCAGGAAGACGTGGACGACCCGGCGGACGACAAGGACAGCGAAGGCCGGCTGCTGCCACCGATGGAGGAAGGCCAGCCGGTCACGGCGGAGAAGATCACGCCGGAACAACACTTCACCCAGCCGCCGCCGCGCTTTACCGAGGCGAGCCTGGTCAAGCGGCTGGAGGAGTTGGGCATCGGCCGCCCGTCCACCTATGCCAGCATCCTGCAGGTGCTGCAGGATCGGCAGTACGTCACGCTCGACCGCCGACGCTTCAAGGCGGAGGACCGCGGCCGGCTGGTGACGGCGTTCCTGGAAAATTTTTTCCACCGCTATGTGGAATACGACTTCACCGCCGACCTGGAACAGTCGCTGGACGATGTCTCCAACGGCGACCGGGACTGGCGGCAGTTGCTGCGGGAGTTCTGGGAGGCCTTTTTCAATCGCGTCGAGGAAACCAAGGATCTGACGATCCGCCAAGTGATCGACGTGCTGGACGAGGATCTGGGGCGCCATTTCTTCCCGCCGAACGAGGACGGCACCGAGCCGCGCGCCTGCCCGGCCTGTGCCGATGGCCGGCTGGGCCTGCGCCTGTCCCGCACCGGCGCCTTCATCGGCTGCTCCAACTACCCGGAATGCTCCTATACCCGCCCGCTCGCCGTGCCGGGCGAGGACGACGGCATGGCCCTGCCCAAGGTGCTGGGCGTCGACCCGGACAGCGGGCAGGAGGTCAGCCTGCGCAAGGGTCCCTATGGCCTCTATGTCCAGTTAGGGGAGGCAACGGAGGAGAACAAAAAGCCGAAGCGCGCCTCGCTCCTGCGCGGCACACCGCCGGATTCGGTCGACCTGGATATGGCGCTGGCGCTGCTGGCGCTGCCGCGGGAGGTGGGCCTGCATCCGGAAACCGGCCAGCCGATCACCGCCGCCATTGGCCGTTACGGCCCCTATATCAGCCATGATAAGAAATTCGTCTCGCTGAAAGGCGACGATGACGTCCTGAGCATCGGCCTGAACCGCGCCGTCACCCTGCTGGCGGAAAGCAAGGGCGGCGGCAGCGGCGTGCTGCGCGAACTGGGCGAGCATCCGGACGATGGCAAGCCGGTGACCTTGAACCGCGGCCGGTTCGGTCCCTATGTAAAGCATGGCAGCATCATGGCTTCGCTGCGCAAGGCCAACGACCCCGACACCATGACCCTGGACGACGCGCTGGTCCTGATCGCGGCAAAGGCGGAACGGGCGGGGGCCGGCAAAGGCAAGGCAAAGGTCAAGGCTGCCGCCAAAACCGGCGGTGACAAACCTGCCAAGAAGCCTGCCGCCAAGAAGGCGCCGGCGAAAAAGGCCGCTGCCACGACGGTATCCACCGCCAAAACGGCAAAAAGCACTGCCGCCGCGAAAAAACCCGCCGCCAAGGAAAAGGCACCTGCCAGAAAAGCGGCCACCACCAAGACCGAGGAGGCGTGACAACGCCCGCAACCGCTCCCACCCGCGAGGAATTGCTCGCCTTTATCCGCGAAAGCGGCCGCGTGCTCGACAAGCGCGAATTGGTGCGCGCGTTCAAGGTGAAGGGCACGGCCCGCATCGAATTGAAACAACTGCTGCGCGAACTGGAGGCCGAGGGCCTGATCGAACGCGAGAATGGCAAACGGGTCGGCGCGCCAGGCGCCCTGCCCAGCGTGACCGTGGTCGATATTGTGCGCATCAACGGCGACGGCGACCTGGTGGCACAGCCGCACAATTGGCGCGGCGAGGGGCCACCGCCGGAAATCCTGTTCTTCTCCTCCGATCGTGGCACCCGCGATCTGGCGGTCGGCTCCAAGGTGCTGGCGCGGCTCTCCAAACGCGGCGAGAACAGCTACAAGGGCGACCCGATCCGGCATCTGAAAGCCGGGCCGCAGCGGTTTCTGGCCGTGGTGGCAGAGACCGACGGCGCCCGCTTCCTGCGCGCCGCCGACAAGCGCGACCGCAACGACTACCGGATCGAGGGCTCGGGCACACCGCCTGCCGCCGGCACCATCGTCTGGGCGACGGCCAAGCCGGGCCGCCGTTCCATGCCCGCCGCCCGCATTGCGGAAACGCTCGGCCATCTCGACGAACCGAACGCCATCAGCGCGCTGGCGATTGCCGAGCATGACATCCCCTGCGAATTCCCGCCCGAGGCCGTAGCGGACGCGCAAGCGGCCCGCCCCGTCGATCTCTCCGGCGGGCGGGAAGACCTGCGCCACATTCCGCTGATCACCATCGACGGCGCCGACGCCCGCGACTTCGACGACGCGGTGCATGCCGAAGCGCTGCCGGATGGCGGCTGGCGCATCACCGTCGCCATCGCCGACGTCGCCTGGTACGTCCGCCCCGGCTCCGCCCTCGACCGCGAGGCGGAAAGCCGCGGCAACAGCGTCTATTTCCCCGACCGCGTCGTGCCGATGCTGCCGGAAGCATTGTCCAACAACCTCTGTTCGCTGCGCCCTGGCGAGGACCGGGCCTGCATGGCGGTGGTTATGGATTTCGACGCCGACGGCATCAAACGTCGCCACCGGTTTGTGCGCGGGCTGATGCGCTCGGCCGCCCGGCTGATCTATGAGGACGTGCAGGCGGCCATCGACGGTGAGCCAAACGACAAAACCGGCCCGCTGCTGGAGCCGGTGCTAAAGCCGCTCTACGACGCCTACAAGGTGCTGGCCAAGGCCCGCGCCCACCGTGGCCCGCTGGAGCTGGAGCTAGCGGAATGGGTGGTGGAGATGGACGATCTGCGCCGCAGCATCCAGTCGGTCAGCCAGCGCGAACGGCTCGACAGCCACCGGCTGATCGAGGACTACATGATCGCCGCCAACGTCGCCGCCGCCGAAACCCTGATCGACCGGCAGGCGCCGTGCCTGTTCCGCATCCACGACAAGCCGGACCCGCTGCGGGTGGAGTCGCTGACTGGCGTCCTCTCCGAGATGGGCATCAAGGCCAGCGCGTCTGCCATCACCCGGCCGCGCCAGTTCACCGACCTGGTGCGCAAGGCCGAGGACACGCCCTACTCCACGCTGGTGAGCGAATTGGTACTGCGCTCGCAAAGCCAGGCAATCTACCATCCCGAGAATATCGGCCATTTCGGCCTGGCGCTGGCCCGCTACGCCCACTTCACCTCCCCCATCCGCCGCTATTCCGACCTGATCGTCCACCGCTCGCTGATCGCGTCGCTGCGGCTCGGCGATGGTGGCCTGCCGCCGGAGGAGCACGCGCGGTTGGATAAGGTGGCCGAACACATCTCCATGACCGAGCGCCGTGCCGCGGCCGCCGAACGGCAGGTCCAGGAACGGTTCGCCGCCGCCTACCTCGCGGACCATATCGGCGAGACGTTCGAGGCCCGGATCACCGGCGTTCACAAGGTTGGAATTTTCGTGCGCATCGATTCCGCCGGCGCGGAGGGGCTGGTGCCACGCGGCCTGTTGCCGGATGATTTTTGGGACCACGACGCCGGCCGCCACATGCTAATCGGCCGCCGCACCGGACTGGAATTCCGCCTTGGCGACATGCTGGAAGTCATCCTGCGGGAAGCGCAACCAATCAGCGGCGGCCTGATCTTTAGCGCCAACGTCAGCCCCCCCGCGGACACCCCGCACCGCAAGGGCCGCGGCAAGCCTTCCCGCCCCACCAAACGCAAGCGGCGATAGCCGGCACAGGCGCACTCCCGTAACTGTTGCCACGCAGCCTCCGCCTCATCCTGGCGGTTGAATGGCGAAAGTGGTAGTCTTCCCGCCATGCACATGTCGGTGTTCCCTCGCTTGACGAATTCGGCTGCAGGCTTCGGTTTCGGCTGCTGGGCACGCCGTATGGTTGCGGCAATCCTGGCCGCCCTGTTGCTGGCCGGATGCGCCACCGACGGCCCGTCCGGGGTTCAATCCGAAACCTACTCCGAAGCCACGGCGCGGCGGGTGTTCGAAAACGCCTATGGCCACATTCAGGAGCGGTATATCGAGCGGGTGGCAATCGCGCCGCTGGCGCTGAACGGCATGCGCGGCCTGCTGGCGGCACAGAACAGCCCCGGCCTCCACCTGAACGATCAACCCGAAACGATCGCGGTAATGGCCCGCGGCAATATGGTGGCCCGGTTCCAACGGCCGAACGCGCACGACGCCGAAGGTTGGGCGGAGGTGACCGCCGGCGTGGTGCAGAGCGCCAGCGCCGCGGAACCGCAGATGGCGGCGCTGGCGGCGGAAGATATCTACCAGACCGTGCTCGACGGTGTTGTCGAAATGCTGGACCCGTTTTCCCGCTATGCCAGTGCCCGCGATGCCGAACAGCAGCGGGCCGCGCGGGAGGGTTTCGACGGTCTCGGCATTTCGATCCGGACGGAGAACGGCGTCACCCATGTGGTCAGCGTCATGGTGGGCACGCCTGCCGCCGCCGGCGGCCTGCTGACCGGCGATCAGATCACCCATGTCGATGGCGAACCGCTGGCCGGGCTGGAGCCAAACGATGTCGTCGACCGCCTGCGCGGGCCGGTCGGCAGCCAGGTTGTGCTGGACATGCTGCGCGGCACACCGCCGCGGCCGGTTCAGGTGCAGCTGCGCCGGGCGCATGTGGTGCCGGAGACGGTCGAAGCAAGGATGGAGGGAGACTTGGCCATCTTCCGCATTTCCAGCTTCAACCGCACCACCACCCACGATCTGGAACGCGAATACGGCCGGCTAGCGCAAAACCGCATTGGCGGCATCATCATCGACCTGCGCGGGAACCCGGGCGGGCTGCTGGATCAGGCGGTATTGGCAGCCGACCTGTTTCTGGACCGCGGCGTCGTCATCAGCACATTCGGCCGGCATCCGGCGGCCAGCAGCATATTCACCGCCGACGCCCGGCAGATTGGCAACGGCGTGCCGATGGTTGTGTTGATCAATGGCCGCTCCGCCTCTGCGGCCGAACTGATGGCCGCAGCTCTGCAAGACAGGGGCAGAGCCACCGTCATCGGCACGACCACCCATGGCAAGGGTTCGGTGCAAAATCTGGCCCGGCTGCCGAACGGCGGCGAACTGCTCATCACCTGGTCGCGCATGCATGCGCCGTCCGGTTATATCCTGGATGGGCTGGGCGTCCTGCCAAGCATCTGCACCGCGAACCCGGCGGCGCTGGACAGCACGGCGGATGTGTATGCCAGCCTGGAAGACTATGCCGTCCGCGCGGCTCGCTGGCACCGCTACGATCATGTTGACCTGCCGTTGGCCGGCATCCTGCGCACCGCCTGCCCCGCCAGCATGGAACAACTGGACAGCGATATCGCCCTGGCGAAACGGCTTCTGCATGACCCGGCGCTGTACCAGCATGCGCTGCGTCCGGTGCTGGAAAGCGCGGCGGCAAATGGGCTGACTGGCCGCGGCACCTCCCGACATGTCAGCGGAGCCTTGACCGCGTCGCCGCGAACCGGTAACTAGCCTGCCTGTTTTCGCTGATGAGGATGTTCAGCAATGGCCAAACCCGCAACCGTACTGGTCAAGTTGGTGAGCACCGCCGACACCGGTTATTTCTACGTCGCCAAGAAGAATCCGCGCACCAAACCGGAAAAGCTCGAATTCAAGAAATTCGATCCGGTCGCGCGCAAGCATGTGGTGTTCAAAGAACAGAAGATGAAGTAAGCCGCAAACGGCTTACGTCATCCACAGCGGCTATGGATATAGCCGCTGCACCGCCCAGCTTGTGCCATCCCGCGTAAACAGAAAGCGGTCGTGCAAGCGATAGGGCTGATCGATCCAGAATTCGATCTCCACCGGAATCAGTTGGTAGCCGCCCCAGTGGGCTGGCCGCGGCACATCTGCGTCCGCATACCGCGCATCGGCATCCGCCACTGCCTGTTTCAATACATCCCGCGATTCCAGCGGCCACGATTGCCGCGAGGCATGCGCGCCGACCTGGCTACCACGCTCCCGCGTTGCGAAATAGGCATCGGACGCCGCCGCCGGCAGCTTTTGCACCGGGCCGACCACCCGCACCTGACGCCGCAGCGTCTTCCAATGGAAGCAAAGCGCCGCTTTCCCAGTATCCAGTTCGCGCCCTTTCCGGCTCTCGTAATTGGTGAAAAACTGAAAGGCGCCATCTTCCACCCCTTTCAGCAACAGGATTCGGACCGACGGCTGGCCGTTCGCATCGACGGTCGCGACTGACATGGCATTGGCATCGTTCGGCTCTGCCTGTTCCGCCTCGGCCAGCCACGCTGCAAACTGCTGGAACGGATCGATGGAAGCGTCCATGGGGTACCTGCTGTGTTAAGCGTAATGTTGACATACCTCATAGCAAATATGCCTTCGGTTTCCTATCTGGGGGAAGGTTCATTGACACAGGGCTCCGGCAGCGCCGGCGTCCGCAAGGTAAGGATAGAAATCATGCGACGCTTGGCTCTCGTACTCGCGATTCCGCTGGCGCTGGCTGCATGTGAGAGCGGCACGGAAAAACAGACGGCAGGCACCGTCGTCGGCGGCGTGGCCGGCGGCCTGATCGGTTCGACCATCGGCAGTGGCTCCGGCAGGACAGCGGCGGTCATTGCCGGTGCGGCCATCGGCGCGCTGGCTGGCAACCAGCTGGGCGCCGCGCTCGACGATCGGGACCGGGAACGCGCGACCTATACCACGCAGCGCGCACTGGAAAATTACCCGACCGGCGAAACCAACACCTGGCGCAACCCGGACTCCGGCAATTACGGCACGACCACACCGACCCGCACCTATACCGACGCCAACGGCCAGCCTTGCCGCGAATACACCTCAACCGTGACGGTGGCAGGGAAAAAGCAACAGGCGTATGGTACCGCTTGCCGTGACGCCGAAGGAAACTGGCGCATCGTAGAATAACACTGCTGGAGGTCCGCCCCGCACATGCAAGACCCCTATACGGTTTTGGGCGTTGCGCGCACTGCGTCGGCTGACGAGATCAAGCGCGCTTACCGCAAGCTGGCAAAGCAGTTGCACCCGGACCTCAATCCCGATGCTCCGGATGTCGCACGGCGGTTCCAGGATGCAACAGACGCCTACGAACTGCTGAGCGACCCGGCCCGCCGTGCCGCCTATGACCGTGGCGAACAGGATGGCGGGCCTGGGCGTGGCGGTTTCCACGCCGGCAGCCGCGGCTTTGCGGAGGATGGAGGCTTCCACTTCCGCCGCAGCGCCGATGGGCCGGGCGGCGACGATTTGTTCGAACAGATTTTCGGCATGTTCGGCCAGCGCGCGCGCCGAGACGGCGGACCGAACGGTGCCGCCGGCCGCCACCAGGGCGCCCCAAAGCCCGAACCGGTGCGCGTTTCGATTGACGTGCCGTTCCTGATTGCGATCAAGGGCGGGAGCCACCGCGTACACCTGCCATCCGGGCGCAATATCGACATGCGCATCCCGGTCGGAACCGAGTCCGGCACCCAGTTGCGCCTGCCGCACCAGGGCAACTCCAACGCCCATGGCGAAGCCAGCGACGCCGTCGTCACGGTGGGCGTGGAGGACCATCCGCTGTTTCGGCGCGATGGCAACAACATCCTGTCCGAGCTGCCGGTGGACCTGCACCAAGCCGTCCTCGGCGACCGGGTGACCGTGCCGACGATCGACGGCCCCGTGACCATGCGGATTCCGCCGGGGTCGAACAGCGGCACGCGGCTGCGCCTGCGCGGCAAGGGCGTTCCAGCGCGCCGGCAGACCGAGGCCGGCGACCAGTACGTGACCCTGCGCATTGTCCTGTCGGACCCAAACGACTCACAACTGGCCAATTTCCTGCGGGAACGGAAAACTCAATCCGCCAAGGCGGGCTGAGCCTCAGCCCCTGCCGCAATCCGGTCCGCCAGAAAAGCGCTGAGCGGCTGCTGCAGAACCTCCGCCTCGTGCGACCGCAATGCCCGCGTTGCCTGGGTATCCGGCTCGATTTCCGGCGTCGCCAAATCCAGCGCATGCCATAGTGCCAGCGCCGGGGTGCGGGAGAGATCACGGCCGGCAATCAATTGCTCGTCTGCGGTAATTTCAACAAAGTCCGCCTTGACCAGCTTCTCCAACACGTCGCCGGCCCAGTCCGCTTCCAGCACTTCCGGCGCGTTCGGGGAGAGGGTGCCGCCTGTTCCGGCAATGCCCCACAACCGTTGCAGCAAGTCCAGGGCTGTGGCCAAGCGCCGTGACGCTGTTTGCGCCCCCTCGCGGTCGCGCGCCAGATCGCGCTGCCACTGCGGCAGCGCTGCCGTGACCTCCGCCCCCATCAGGATGACGGACCACGACGCATAGAGCCACATCAGAAAAACCGGAATGGCGGCCAGCGCGCCATAGATCACGCGGAAATTGTCGGCGTTGTCGATGTAGACTGCAAAGCCCAGCTTCAGCACCTCGAACAGGACCGCGGCAACCAGGCCGCCAATAGCGGCATGCTTGATGCGCACGCGGGCATGCGGAACCGCGATATAGAGCAGCGTGAAAGCCAGCCATTGCAACGCGATGGGCAACAGCCGGCTGAGTTCCTTCATGGCGCTGCGCACAAGATCGTCATCGGCGACCGCAAAAAAATAACTGGTCAGCGACAGGCTCGCGCCCAGCAGCAGGGGGCCAAGGGTCAGCACCGTCCAAAAGCGCAGAATCCGCAACACCAGTGAGCGCGGGCTCGCCACCCGCCAGATTCGGTTGAACGTGCCCTCGATCGTAAACAGCAGCATGACCGCCGTCACCGCGATGGCGGCCAGGCCAGGGCCGGTCAGATTCGCCGCATTGCCCAGAAACTGGTCGATCTGCGCCGATACCTGGGCTCTGGAGTCCGGCACCAGCACATCCAGCACCGCGTCCTTCACGGTCTCCCGCATATTGGCAACCGCACCGAATGCCGAGAGAATCGCCAGCGACACCACCAGAAAAGGCACCAGGCTCAGAAGCGTCGTGTACGTCAGGGCAGATGCGGTTTGCAGGCCGCGGTCTGCCGTGAACCGCTCGATCACCAGCCGGATGAACAGGCCAAGCTGGCGCCAATTCGACTGTTGGGCGATCCAGTTCCTGGCGCGGGATGATACCGGCATTGCGTCTCTCTCCATGCTGCCGCATAAACAGGAGTATTGACCGGGGCAAAGCTCGGGCAGCCTGCCTTCAGCCAGCCCTTATGTGTATTGGGGGAATGACGGAAGGCCAACCCCCAGCCGGCCGTCCGGCGTTGTCCTTGCCTGTTGGCGGAAGCCGTAGGAGTTACGATGGAACTGAAGTCGAACCTCATGGCCGGTAAACGCGGGCTGATCATGGGTGTCGCCAACGACCGCTCGCTTGCCTGGGGTATTGCCCAGACGCTGGCCGCCCATGGGGCCACGCTCGCCTTTACCTATCAGGGGGAGGCGCTGGAAAAGCGCGTGCGACCGCTGGCCGAATCACTCGGCAGTTCGTTGCTGTTCCCGGCCGATGTCACCGACAGCGGCAGCCTGGACCGGCTGTTCGCCACCGTTGAGGAAACCTGGGGCGGGCTGGACTTCGTCGTCCATGCCATAGCGTTCAGCGACAAGGATCAGCTCAAGGGCCGCTATGCGGATACGACCCGCGAGAATTTCCTGATGACTATGGATATATCCTGCTTTTCCTTCACAGACGTGGCGCGGCGCGCCAGCGCGCTGATGACGGAGGGCGGCGCACTGGTGACGCTGACCTATTACGGGGCAGAGCGGGTAATGCCGCATTACAACGTCATGGGCGTAGCCAAGGCGGCGCTGGAAGCCAGTGTGCGCTATCTCGCTGCCGACCTTGGCGCCGACGGCATCCGCGTCAACGCCATTTCCGCCGGCCCCGCACGCACACTGGCCGCCTCCGGCATTGGCGATTTCCGCTACATTCTGAAGTGGAACGAGTTCAATTCGCCGATGGAGCGCAACGTCACGCCGGAGGATGTGGGCGGCAGCGCGCTCTACCTGCTGAGCGAACTGGGTTCCGGCGTCACGGGCGAGACGCATCATGTCGATTGCGGCTATCATGTCGTCGGCATGATGAACCCGCACCGCGCACAGGATACCGCCGAACTCCTCGGCACTTTCAAAGATAAATAACGGCACGGCCGCACGCGCCGCATTGGGTCCACCTGCATGAGCTTCAACTGCTTCGGTCACAGCTTCCGCTTCACCACCTGGGGCGAAAGCCACGGCCCTGCAATCGGCGTCGTCGTGGATGGCGTACCGCCCCGCATACCGCTGACGGAAGCGCAGGTGCAGGAACGGCTCGACCGGCGGCGGCCGGGGACGAGCCGCTACACCACCCAGCGCCAGGAACCGGACCGGATCAAGATCCTCTCCGGCGTGTTCGAAGGGGTGACCACCGGCACCTCCATTGGCATGCTGATCGAGAACACCGATCAGCGCAGCCGCGATTATGGGGAGATTCTGGACCGCTATCGCCCCGGCCATGCCGATTATGCCTACCAAGCGAAATATGGCATCCGCGACTACCGCGGCGGCGGCCGCTCGTCCGCCCGCGAAACGGCGATGCGTGTTGCCGCTGGTGCGGTGGCCGAAGCGGTGCTGAAAAGCGTATTGGGCGATAGCTGTCGGATTCGCGGCGCGCTCACCGCCATGGGCGGCGATGCCGTGGATTGCAGCGCCTGGGATTGGGCGGAGGTGGACCGGAACCCGTTTTTCTGCCCGGACGCTGGCGCTGCCGCGCGCTGGGCCGAAAACCTGGACGCGGCGCGCAAGGCCGGGTCTTCGCTCGGTGCGGTGATCGAAGTGATGGCCGAGGGCGTCCCGCCGGGCCTGGGCGAGCCCATCTATGGCAAGCTCGACAGCGACCTGGCAGCCGCACTGATGACCATTAACGCCGTGAAGGGTGTGGAAATCGGCGACGGGTTTGCCGCTGCCGCCATGCGGGGCGAAGATGCGCACGACCGCATGTATCCGGGCAACGGCCCGGTGCCTCGGTTCGAAACCAATCATGCAGGCGGTGTGCTGGGCGGCATTTCCACTGGCCAGCCGATCATCGCCCGCTTTGCTGTGAAGCCGACCAGCTCACTGCTGATCGCGCAGCCCAGCGTCACGGTTACAGGCGAGCCGGTTGAGGTGCGTACCAAGGGCCGGCACGATCCCTGCGTCGGCATCCGCGCGGTGCCGGTGGGCGAGGCCATGCTGGCCATCGTCCTGGCCGATCACCTGCTGCGCCACCGCGGCCAGGTCGGCGAAACCTGGCGCTGAACAAGGCAATCGCCCGATCCCCGAGAGGACCAGGCGACGCACAAAAGCCCGGGGTTGAGACGGTTGCCAGATTACCCGATCAGGGCGCGGGTTTCATCGGTGCTGAAAAAGATGAAGGCGGCGAGCAGCGCAAAGATCACTACGCCAGTGACGGCGGAAGCAACCCGGCGGGCCCGCGGGAAGCTGACAGACTGTGTGGTGAACTGGGTGGCGAACTGGTCGGCGGGAATTTGCATTGGAATATCTCTCCTGAATGATGTTGCACCCCAGAGATAGGCTATGCTGCACCCGCGAATAAGCGCTGTTTTGGAATGGCGCCCATGCCATTTTTGCATTGATCAGGTTGTCATAGTTCAAATTATCTAGATTTTTGCATAATATTCATAAAATCTTGCAAGTCTTGCAATAATCCTCCGAATCACAGACGCGTCTGGTCCTCGGCCATATAAGCCTCGATGCTGCAACGCAAAAAGGCTGCCCTTTCCGGGCAGCCTTTCGCGGTCTCGCCAGCGGAGGGTGCAGCGCGATCAGTCGCCCTTGCGGGCATAGCCGACAGCTTTCAGCGCCTGCTCGATTTCCGCCAGAATTTCCGGATCGTCGATCGTGGCCGGCATCTTCCAGATTTCCGCATCGGCGATCTTCTGCATCGTGCCGCGCAGGATCTTGCCGGACCGGGTCTTGGGCAGACGTTCAACCACGGCGGCATCCTTGAATGCCGCGACCGGACCGATCTTGTCGCGCACCATCTTGACAACCTCGGCCCTGATCTCCTCCTCCGGCCGGTTGATGCCGGATTTCAACACCAGAAAGCCGACCGGAATCTGGCCCTTCAACGGGTCCGCCACGCCGATGACGGCGCATTCCGCCACTGCATCGTGCGCCGACAGCACCTCCTCGATCGCGCCGGTGGACAGGCGGTGGCCGGCCACATTGATGATATCGTCGGTGCGCGCCATCACGAAGACATAGCCATCCTCGTCGATATAGCCGGCGTCCGCCGTCTCGTAGTAGCCGGGGAAGTGGGCAAAGTAGGAATTATGGTAGCGGTCGTCAGCGTTCCACAGGGTCGGGAAACTGGATGGCGGCATCGGCAGCTTGGCCACCAGCGCACCGATCTGGCCGGGTGGCAGTTCATGCCCATCCTCGCCCAGAACACGCAGATCCCAACCGGGCGCCGGCTTGCTGGGCGAGCCATACTTGATCGGCAGCAGTTCGACCCCGGCATAGTTGGCCGCGATGGACCAGCCCGTTTCCGTCTGCCACCAGTGGTCGATCACCGGCACCTGCAACTGTTGTTCCGCCCACTTGATCGTATCCGGGTCCGAGCGCTCGCCCGCCAGGAACAGGGTGCGAAAGTTGGAAAGATCATACTGTTTCAAGAGCTTGCCATCAGGGTCGGCACCGCGGATGGCACGGAACGCGGTCGGGGCCGTGAACAGGGCCTTGACGTTGTGCTGGCTGATGACCCGCCAATAGACGCCCGCATCCGGCGTGCCGACCGGCTTGCCCTCGAACAGGATGGCGGTATTGCCGGCGAACAGTGGCGCGTAGACAATGTAGGAATGGCCGACCACCCAGCCGATATCGCTGGCGGCCCAGTACACCTCCCCCGGTTCCACGCCGTAGATGTGCTTCATCGACCATTGCAACGCCACGATATGGCCGCCGGTGTCGCGCACGACGCCCTTGGGCAGGCCGGTGGTGCCGCTGGTGTAAAGGATATAATGCGGGTCCGTCGCCTTGACCGGCACGCACTCCACTGGCTCCGCTGACGCCATGGCGTCGTTCCAGTCGATGTCGCGCCCTTCCACCATGCTGGCCTCGCATTGCGGGCGCTGCACGACGATGGCGTGGCTAGGCTTGTTCTTGGCAAGTTCGAAGGCGCCATCCAGCAGCGGCTTGTATTCGACAATGCGGTTCGGCTCGATCCCGCAGGAAGCGGTGACCACCACCTTGGCCTGGCAATCGTCGATCCGCACCGCCAGCTCGTTGGAGGCGAACCCCCCGAACACGACCGAGTGGATCGCGCCGATACGGGCGCAGGCATACATCGCCACGACCGCTTCCGGCACCATCGGCATGTAGATGATGACGCGGTCGCCATAGCCAACGCCCAGCTTGCGCAACACGCCGGCGAACTTCGCGGTCTGGTCGCGCAATTCGCGGAAAGAGTAGGAGCGGATCGTGTCCGTCACCGGGCTGTCGTAGATGATCGCGGCCTGCTCGCCACGGCCGCTTTCCACGTGCCGGTCCAGCGCGTTGTAGCAGGCATTGGTTTCGCCGCCTGTGAACCAGCGCGGGCGCTTCGGGTCGCGGTCATCGAGGATGAATTCCGGCTCTTTGAACCAGTGAACCGCCTTCGCGGCCTCTCCCCAAAAGCCGTTGGGGTCGGCCAGAGAGCGGGCATGCATTTCGGCGTAACGTCCGGTCATCGTCCAGATGTCCTCTTGCGCATCGGTTGGGCGTTCTTATCCCTTGTGTTTAGGGGCCCGGCAGGCAGGTGACAAGCCGCGACGCGGTCACAATTCGGCAGCACTCCCTCCAAGCGCCTGCGTGACAGGCCGGCGGGCGCCTGCTAGTGACGAGGATCAACGGGCACTCTCGCCCGCGGGCCGGCTAGCCGCCGTTCGGCGCCGGGCCCGTACCGCAACCGGAAGAAACCACGGGGTTCAAAGCATATGGGTTTGATGGATGGCAAAGTGGCGCTGGTCACCGGCGCCGGGCGTGGCATCGGCCGCGCCATCGCCCTGGACATGGCCAAGGCCGGCGCCAAGGTCGTCGTCAACGATCTGGGCGGCTCGCTGACCGGCGAAGGCGATGACCTGGCGCCGGCGCAGCAGGTCGTGAACGAGATCGAGGCGATGGGCGGCCAGGCCGCGGCCAATGTCGACAGCGTGGCCGACTGGGACGGCGCCCGCCGCATGGTCGACACAGCCATCGACAAGTTCGGCCGGATCGACGCCGTCGTGAACGTCGCCGGCATCCTGCGCGATGGCATGTTGCACAAGATGTCCGAAAGCGACTGGAAGGCCGTAATCGACGTGCACCTGAACGGCTGCTTCAACGTCTCCCGCGCCGCGGTCGAGCCGATGCGCGAGCAGGAATCCGGGGCGTTCGTCCACTTCACCTCCACCAGCGGCCTGGTTGGGCAGATCGGGCAGGCCAACTATGGCGCGGCCAAGATGGGCATTGTCGGCCTCAGCCGCATTCTGGCGATGGAGGGCGCGATCAAGAACATCCGCTCCAACTGCGTTGCCCCCTTCGCCTGGACCCGCATGATCGAGTCGATCCCGATCAAGTCGGACGAGCAGGCGGCAGCGTTCGAGAAGTTCCGCGAGAATGCCAAGCCGGAACATGTGGCGCCTGTCGTGACCTATCTGTGCAGCGAGGCGTCCGCCAAGATTTCCGGTAATGTGTTCGGCGTGCGCGGCGGTGAAATCTACCTGATGAGCCAGCCGCGCCCGGTCAAGACCATTCACCGCCAGGGCGGATGGGACCACGAATCCCTCGCCGCTATGGTCGAACCGGCATTGCGCAACGAACTTTACGGCCTGGAAGGCACCGGCGAATACTACAACTGGGATCCGATCTGACGTCAAACGGCGGCGGGGACAATCCTCCGCCGCCCCGGCAGGCGGCCAATGGCGACCGCACCGCACCAACAAAAACCCTGGCAAGCGCGAGCCTGCCGGGGTTTTCCGTGTCGAGCCAGATAGCCTACCCCTGCCGGGCGACCATCATCTTCTTGGTCTCGGCAATCGCCTTGGCCGGATTCAGGCCTTTCGGGCAGGTGTTGGTGCAGTTCATGATCGTGTGGCAGCGGTACAGGCGGAACGGGTCTTCCAGGTCGTCCAGGCGTTCGCCGGTCGCCTCGTCGCGGCTGTCGGCAAGCCAGCGGTAGGATTGCAGCAGCACCGCGGGGCCCAGATAGCGGTCGCTGTTCCACCAATAGCTGGGGCAGGCGGTGGTGCAGCAGAAGCACAGAATACACTCCCAGAGTCCATCCAGCTTATCCCGCTCCTCGACCGTTTGCAGGCGCTCGCGGTGCGGCGGCGGCGTTTCGGTCTTGAGCCAGGGCTCGATGCTGGCAAGCTGGGCGTAGGCGTGCTTCAGGTCCGGAACCAGATCTTTTACCACCGGCATGTGCGGCAGCGGATAGACCGCAACATCACCCTTCACCTCGTCGATGGCCTTGGTACAGGCCAGCGTGTTGGTGCCGTCGATGTTCATGGCGCACGAGCCGCAAATACCCTCCCGGCAGGACCGGCGGAAGGTCAGGGTCGAGTCGATCTCGTTCTTGATCTTGATCAGCGCGTCCAGAACCATCGGCCCGCATTCGTCCATGTCGATGACATATTCGTCGATGTGCGGGTTCTGGTCGTCATCCGGCGACCAGCGGTAGATTTTGAACGTCCGCGCATTCTTCGGCGGAGTGGCCGGCGCGTGCTTCTTGCCCGGCTTGATCTGGGAGTTCTTCGGCAGCGAAAATTCAGCCATGGGTCAGGTCTCTAGCAGCCTCGGGGGATCAGAAAGCCGGTCAGTACACACGCACCTGCGGCGCGATGTATTCCACCTCGTCCGGGTGCAGGGTGAAGTTATGCACCGGGCGGTAGGTCAGCGACACGCGGCGGTCCTCGGAATACCAAGCGAGCGTGTGCTTCATCCATTCCTCGTCGTTGCGATCCGGAATGTCATCGCGCGCATGCGCACCGCGGCTTTCCTTGCGCGCCTCCGCCGAAACCATGGTGACCTGGGCGCAGGCCATCAGGTTGTCGAGTTCCAGCGCCTCCACCAGGTCCGAGTTCCAGATCATCGACCGGTCGTTGACCCGGATATCCTCCATCGCGCCGGCGGATTGCTCCATCTTGCGGCAGCCCTCCTCCAGCGAGTTCTGCTCGCGGAACACGGCAGCATGCAACTGCATGGAGCGCTGCATGGTATCGCGGATCTCCGCCGTCAGGGTCGCGCCCTGGGCATGGCGGAACTTGTCGAGACGGCCCAGCGCCTTCTCGCTCGCATCCGCCGGCAACGGCTTCTGCGTGGCGCCGGCGGTCACGGTTTCGGCGCAGTGCAGGCCGGCCGCGCGGCCAAACACGACGAGGTCCAGCAGTGAGTTGCAGCCCAGGCGGTTCGCGCCATGCACCGAAACGCTGGCGCACTCACCCACTGCCATCAGGCCCGGCACGGTCGCGTCCGGATTGTCCGCGGTCGGGCGCAGCACCTCACCGTCATAATTGGTCGGGATGCCGCCCATGTTGTAGTGCACGGTCGGCAGCACCGGGATCGGCTCCTTCGTGGCGTCGACGCCGGCGAAGATGCGCGCGGTCTCGGTAATGCCCGGCAGGCGCAGGTTGAGAACATCCGCACCCAAATGCTCCAGGTGCAGCAAAATGTGATCGTTATTCGGGCCGACGCCGCGGCCCTCCAGGATTTCCACGGTCATGGAGCGGCTGACCACGTCGCGGCTCGCCAAATCCTTCGCGGTCGGCGCGTACCGCTCCATGAAGCGCTCACCCTCGGAATTGGTGAGATAGCCGCCCTCGCCGCGCGCGCCCTCGGTAATCAGGCAGCCGGCGCCGAAAATGCCGGTCGGGTGGAACTGCACGAACTCCATATCCTGGTTCGGCAGGCCGGCCCGCGCCACCATGCCATTGCCATCGCCGGTGCAGGTATGGGCGCTGGTGCACGAGAAGTAGCTGCGGCCATAGCCGCCGGTTGCCAGAATAGTCTTCTGCGCCTGGAAGCGGTGAATGGTGCCGTCGTCCAGGTTCCAGGCGACGACGCCCTGGCATTCGCCTTCCTGGCTCATGATCAGGTCGATGGCGAAGTATTCGATGAAGAACTCGGCCTGGTGCCGCAGGCTCTGCTGATAGAGCGTGTGCAGCAGGGCGTGGCCCGTGCGGTCGGCCGCGGCACAGGCGCGCTGCGCCGGTGATTTGCCGTAATCCTTCATGTGGCCGCCGAACGGGCGCTGATAGATCTTGCCCTCCTCGGTCCGGCTGAAGGGCATGCCGAAATGCTCCAGCTCGATCACCGAGGGAACCGCCTGCCGGCACATGTATTCGATGGCGTCCTGGTCGCCCAGCCAATCCGACCCCTTGACGGTGTCGTACATGTGCCAGTGCCAGTTATCGTCGCTCATATTGCCGAGCGAGGCAGCAATGCCGCCCTGGGCCGCGACAGTGTGCGAGCGGGTCGGAAACACCTTGGTCACGCAGGCGGTCTTGAGGCCGGCCTGAACGCAGCCAAGCACGGCCCGCAGGCCGGAACCGCCGCCGCCGACCACGACGACGTCATAGGTGTGGTCCTGAACTTTATAGGCTTCGGTCACGGGGCTCAGCCTCCAAACGCGATACGGACAACGGAGAGCACGCCAAGCACGCCCAGGAAAAAGGCGGCGCCCTTGACCAGCATCAAACTGGCGATCTTGCAGCGTTCGGCGTGGATATAGTCTTCGATCACCACTTGCAGGCCCAGCTGCGCGTGGTGAAACATGGCAATGATCAGGCAGATCATCAGCGTTGCGGAGATCGGCGAGCCGATCCAGGCGCGGGCTTCCGCATAGGAAGCGCCAGCGTGCGCAATCAGACCGATGACGAACCAGATGGTCAGCGGCACCAGCGCAACTGCGGTGACACGCTGCACCCACCAGTGATGCGTGCCGGACTTGGCGGAGCCGAGGCCGCGGGCAGCGGCGAGCGGGGAGCGGAGGGACATGGCTTTTCTTCTCCCCTTACATAGCCGCGTAAGCGGCGATCCAGCTGACGACCGTCAGCACGGCCGCGGCGATAACAGCGTGGTAGCCGGACTTGCGCGCCTGCTCCAGCTCCAGGCAATGGCCGGCGTCCCACACCAGATGGCGGATACCGTTCATCAGGTGATAGAACAGGCAGAACGTCCAACCGAACAGGAACAGCTGGCCGATGACCGACCCCGCGACCCCGGCAAAGCTCTCATAAGCTTCAGCCGAACCGGCGGCGGCGGCGAGCCACCACACCATCACGACGGCGCCGACACTCAGCACAATGCCGGTGGCGCGATGCGAAATCGAAAGGACGGAGGTCCATTGCGGCCGGTAGACCTGCAAATGGGGGGAGAGCGGGCGCTCAGCGCTGGCCATTGGAAGCCCTCTTACGCGTGATCGAATACACGGGAAATCTACGCCCAGGGCGCAGCGTTGGATCAGTCTTTCATCTAAAGCGGGCACGGGGCCAAGTCAACAAACTGCGCCCGGCGCGGCCGGGCCGCGCTGCAATGCGGCAGGGTATGTCAGGGCCTAATTGCGCCCCGGCCGGTCGATGTGCTTTGCTGGCCAATGTGTTCTTCAGCCGCGCGAGTGCCCGCCATGATTCCCGATTGCGCCCCGCCCGATCCGGCCCCCCGCCCGCCGCAAAAGCTGACGCCGCCGCCGCTCGCCTGCGACTGCCATATGCATGTGTTCGGCCCGCTGGTGGAGTTTCCCTACTACGCCGGCCGGCAATACACCCCGCCGGAGGCTTTGCTGGAGGCCTATCAGCACATGCTCGCCACTTTGGGCATGGAGCGGGCCGTGATGGTACAGCCCAGCATCTATGGCTTTGACAACCGGGCCGCCCTTGCCGCCATGCAGGGGATGAACGAGCATCACGTGAAAATGCGCGGCGTTGCGGTCATGCCGCCCGATGTCAGCGACAACCAGCTGGAGGAGTTGCATCTGGAAGGCGTGCGCGGCCTGCGTTTCAATTTGGAAACGGGCGGCACAGACCTGCGCGCGCTCGAAACGCTGGCAGCCAAGGCATCGGAATTGCATTGGCATATCCAGGTGTTTACCAGCGCCGACGCCCTGGCAGAACTCGAGCCCCGCCTCGCCGCCCTGCCGACCGAACTGGTGATCGACCATATGGGCAATATCCCCGCGGATATCGGGCGGGAACATCCCGGCTTTCACGCCCTGCTGCGCCTGCTGGGCAACGGCCGCACCTGGGTCAAGCTGTCCAGCCCCTACCGCCTCACCCGCCAGGGGCCACCCTATGGCGACGTGGTGCCGATGGGGCAGGCGCTGGTCGCCGCCGCGGCGGAACGCTGCATCTGGGGCAGCGACTGGCCACATCCCTATTTCGACGGCCTCATGCCGAACGATGGCCTGCTGCTGGACGTACTGGCGGATATGGCACCGGACCCGGAAATCCAGCACCGCATCCTGGTGGATAACCCGGCAAAGCTGTACCAGTTCCCTGGCTGAGCCCTGCGGGCCGGTATTAACCGCTGCGCTTCGCCGCTGCCGCTTCCACCAATACGGCAAGGTCTTCGCGCCCCTCGGCCCGCAGGCCATTGGCCGTGCCCTGCCGGTCGTCCGGGGCGCGGTTCTGGCTCATCTTCCATTTGCCTTCCACCCGGGTCAGCGCGATCTCGATGCCAATGATCGCCTTGCACATCATCGCGATGAAATCGTCCGGTGCGTCGTCGATCGCCCACGGTTCCGCACGCTCCGCCTCGTGCCGCTCGGTCAGGGCGGCCAGGTGCGGGCGCAGCGCTGCCTCGTCCTCGAATGGCTGCGGCGTACCGTAGGCGTGGATCGCGACATAGTTCCAGGTCGGCACCGCCTTCCCGCCGCTCGCCATTTTGGATGGGTAATAGGAGGGAGAGATATAGCCTTGCGCCCCCTGGAAGATCGCCAGCACCTCGCCGCCGGCGGCCAGCACATCGGCATGCGGGTTGGCGCGGGCCAGATGGCAGCGGATGCGGCCCCAGGGCGCAGGCTCGGCCACAAGCTCGACCGGCACATGACTGGCAATCAGGCCGTCCGGCCCCTGGCTGACCAGGGTTGCCGCCGCCTGCCGCCGCATTTCGGCCAGCAGGGTTTCCGGATCATCCTCGCGGAAATGCTTGGGAACATACATGGCGCTTGCGCTCCATCTGTCATAGCCTCGTCATCCAATTCCGCTTCCATAGGCGAACCGCAAGGAGATGGCCATGATCATCGCCCAGATCAGCGACAGCCATATCGAGGCGCCGGGAGTTCTCACCTACGGCACCTTCGACGCTGCCGCCTCCCTCGCCCGCGTGGTGGAGGCCGTAAACGCTTGCGATCCGCCGCCGGACCTCGTGATTCACACCGGCGACATCGTCCATCACGGCAAGAGCGCACAATACCCGCCGGCCCGCGAAATTTTGGACCGGCTGAAAGCCCCGCTCTATGCCGTACCCGGCAATCACGACAGCCGGGAGGGTTTTGCCGCCGCCTTCGCCGGTGAACCCTGGCTGTCGGCGGCGGGGCCGTTCCTGCACTACACGGTCGAAAACGGGCCGGTGCGCCTCATCTGCCTGGATACCGTGGTGCCGGGCCATGCCTGGGGCACGCTCTGCCCGGAACGGCTCGCTTGGCTGGAGGCGCAGCTAAGCGCAGCGCCCGAACGGCCGACCGTCATCGCCTGCCACCATCCGCCGATTGCGACCGGGCTCACCGGTTCCACCAAGGCCGGGCTGGATGAGGGCGGGCCGGAATTTGCCGCCTTGCTTGCGCACCACGCCCAGGTGCAGCGCATCATCTGCGGCCATGCCCACCGGCCGATTACCGGCAGCCGCACGGTCTGGGTTGCGCCCGCAACCTGCTACCAGTTCGAAGCCGGGTTCAGCGCTGCCAACACCCTCGCCCTCACCCGCGAGCCGCCGGGCTTTTCCCTGCACCTCTGGCTGGATGATCCGGCAGGGGGCAAGACGCTTGCCAGCCACTGCATCCCGGTCGGCGATTTCGGCGAACCGATGGTACTGCTGAAGGATGGCAAGCGGGTGCCGCGCGCTTAATCGGGTGCCCGGTTCGCTGCCATGGCCGCGGCATAGCTGGGCCGTTCGCGCACCCGCTCGCGGTATGCGAGCCAAGCATTCGGCAGCGGGCAATCGTAGCGCTCCGCCCAATCCAAGACCGTGGTCATGCAGATGTCGGCGCCGGCGAATGCCTCGCCCAGCAGATAGCGCCGGCCGTCGGTCAAATCCCCGGCGCTCGCCCGGATCATCTTGTCGAAATAGGCGCGCGCCGCGGCACAAGCGGCCGGTGCCTCGCCATAAACCTGCGGCAGCCCCTCGTGCCGGCGCAGCACATAGAGCGCGGTCGCGTCCAGTTCCATGGAAACGAACGACAGCCACTCGAAATACTTTGCCCGCGCCGGCTGTTCCGCCGGGATCAAAGCGCGGCCTGCGGTGCCATAGGTCTCTGCCAGATAGGTAACGATGGCCGCACTTTCGGTCAGCACCAGGCCGCCATCCTGAAAGGTCGGGATTTTCCGCCTCGGGTTGAGGGCGCCGTATTCGGCCGTTTCGGTCTCGCCGCTGCGCGAGAGAATCGGGATGCTTTCATACGGCAGCCCCAGTTCGATCAGCGCCCAGTGCACCCGCAGCACGCGGGACGAAACCGCGCCCCACAGCACCATTCCGCCCACGGCGGCGGCGCTGCTCAAGCCAGATGGCGGGTGCCGGCGGCGCGTTTGCGCACGGCTTCCGCCTCCCGAGACAGGCGCTTGGCCATGCGCTCGGCCGGGAAGCCGGTCTGGGCCATGGCGATGCCCTGGTCGAACACCTCGCCATAATGCAGGATCAGGTCGCCGCGCAGGTGGAAGCAGCTCATGCCCTCGAACGCCACCCGCCGGCCCGCCGCCGTCGGCAGCTTGCTTTCATAGCTGAACAGCCAATGGGCGTAGCCGGTTTCGCCCTGGATTACCGGCTCGCGCATATCCCAGCGGAACGCCTTGGCGTCCCGCCAGAAATGGTTTTCCAGCATGTCGGCAATGCCGTCGCGACCATGGAAGGCGCCATAAAAGGTATCGTGATAGATGCCATCGTCGGTAAACAGGGCGGCCAGCGCCTGACCATCCCCCGCTTCGACAGCATCGGTGAAACGGTTCAGCAGCGTCACGAACTTCATACGGCGGCTCCTTCCACATGTTTCGGCGGCAGGTACAACTTGACCGCCATCACCGCCGCCGGCAAGGCCGCGATAAAGAAGCCAAGCGCGGGGTCACCCGTCGCCTCCAGCAGCAGGGCGTAGATCATCGGATAACTCATCATGCCGGCCCCGGCAAAGGCCAGGCAGGCGCCCGTCACCGGCCCGACCTGCCCTTCCGGCGCAAGGCGCGCAATCTCCGCCATCATCAGCCCATGCCAGCTGATCGCGCTGATGCAGAACAGGATGGCGACGCCGATGATCGCCATATCGCTCCAATCCGGCTGGATCGAGCCCATGCCGACCGCCGCTACGACCATCACCACCGCCAGATAGGCCACGACCCGCCTGGCCGGCATCAGCGCGCTGCCGACCCATCCCCACAGGATACGGGCACCGATGGCCGTAGTCATGGCGATGGAGAAGAAGTGGTTGGCGTCTTCCAGCGGACGGCCCATGTTTTCCGCGATATAGGTAACGAAGTAGGAGCCGAACAGGCCCTGCAGGCCGACAAAGCAGAACATGCCAAACGCCAGATCGCGCAGACTGGGAGAGCCCATTACCCCCCGCAGATTCTGCCAGATATAGCTCGGCTTCAGGGATTGCGCGGGATTACGGTCGCCATCGAACCGCTCGCGGATCGGCTGCAGCATCACAGCGAAGATTACGCAGAACAAGCCGCAGGCGACGAACGCGCCGCGCCAGCCCAACAGGCCCAACAGCAGCGGCACCAGCAGGCCCGCCATCAGGCCGCCGACCGGCACGCCAGTCTGTTTCACCGAAAAAATCAGCGGCGCGTATTTCGGCGGGCTGTAGCGGGCCAGCAAATGCGAACTGGCCGGTGTGGAGACCGACGTCGCCATGCCGGTCAAGGCCGCCGCGGCGGCGAACACCGGCAGCGAACCGAAATAGCCCATCATCAGCGCCAGCCCCATGAACACCAGTGAGGCCTGGCTCATCCTGACCGCGCCGAAACGCAAAATGAAGCCGCCGCAGGACAGCTGGCCCATGCTGGAAAAGAAATACAGCACGCCGGTGTAAAAGCCGATCAGGTGCGGATCGATGCCCAGATCCGCGGCCACCGCGGGCGCCATATTGGGCAGCACCAGCGCAGCGAAATAGGCGAAGGCCTGCTGAATCAGCATGGCGAAAATGACGATCAGCAGGGGGGCAGACATCGGCACCTGGATTGACGGATGGAGAACGAACAGGATTAAGGCCTAGGTTCTCAACCCGCGCTTGTCTACAGGGGTGAGCGGGCGGCTGGCATGCGCAAATCGCGTGGGGTTTTCCGGCCAATGGCCCCGGATCGGTGCCTCGCACCGTCCGAGGACCAGGCCGGAGCCGGGCAAAGACCCGGTGCGGGGGGCCTACCAGCCCTGGCCGTAGGTGGAAGGCACGACCTCCTTCGCCGTTGCCTCGCGCCGGCCGAGCCAATAGGCCTGCTGGTCTGGCACGGTGCCGAGGTGATCCGCTGCGCCCAGCTTGCGCGCGGCATCCATCGGCCAGTTCGGATTGTAGAGAATCTCGCGGGCCAGCGCGATGATGTCCGCCTGCCCCTTCTGCAGAATTTCCTCCGCCTGTTCCGCATGTACGATCAGGCCCACCGCCATGGTCAGCATGTCCGCTTCGTGCCGGATGCGGTCGGAATAGGGCACCTGATAGCCATAGCTCGGCGCAAACTCGGTCGGGCTGCCCTGCATGCCGCCGCCGGAACAGTCGATCGCGTCGACGCCCAGCGTCTTGACGATCTTTGACAGGCGCACGCTTGCATCCAAATCCCAGCCGGCCCGGTCCTCACACGACAGGCGCAGGAACAGCGGCTTGTCGTCCGGCCAGTGGGCGCGCACGCTCTCCACCACCTCACAGCAGAACCGCATCCGGTTTTCTTCGGAACCGCCGTATTCGTCGTTGCGCAGGTTGGCCATCGGACTGAGGAACTGGTGGATCAGATAGCCGTGGGCGCCATGTACCTCGAACACGTCGAAGCCGCATTCGTTCGCCCGGCGGGCGGCCTGGCCCCACATCTCCACTAGGTCCTTCACCTCCTGGTTGGAAAGGGCGCGCGGTGTCGGGTCTTTCGGGCTGGCGGGCTCCGCGCTTGGCGCGACCAGTTCCCAACTGTCCCAATAGTCCTGGTCGACGCCGGGGTTTTCCAGCAGCGGCGCGCCGCCTTCCCATGGCCGGTAGCGCTTCGCCTTGCGCCCGGAATGGCCGATCTGGATCGCGGCGACGCTGTCGTGCGCCTTGATGAAATCCGCCAGCCGTTTGACGCCCGGAATAAACTTGTCGTCCCAAAGCGCCAGATCACCGACCGTGCCACAGCCGCGCCGGTCGCATTTGGTGCTCTCGACAAAGGTCAGGCCGGCGCCGCCGGCGGCAAACCGGCCGACATTCATCAGGTGCCAGTCGGTGGCAAAGCCATGATCGGCCGCGTACTGGTGCATCGGCGCGACGCAGACACGGTTTTTCATCGTGACGCCGCGGATGGTCAGCGGCTCGAACAGTTTGGGGTTGGCCATGGGGCGGGGACTCCCGGTTTTCGGTTTTTCTGGGTTTACGATTAGTGGCTGCACGCCATGATCAGGCGCATGATCTCGAAAGAGCCACCATAAATACGACTGGCGCGGCTGTCCGCATAGAGCTTCGTGATCGGGTACCCAGCCAGAAAGCGGCGGTCGGTCGAGCACGCCGATGCCGTTGCGCGCCCAATGGCACAGAAGTCTTGGGAAAGAGCAGTGAATTTGATAGTATAGCTTCACCGCTGTACTGGCGGTTATTCAATAAACCTCTGAAATTTTGGGAGGAACGATGTCCGCTTTTGAAAACGCCAAAAAATTCTTTGAGGCCTGCGAAGCGCCGAGAGGGTGGGATGGCTGCAAGGCCTATGTGGCCGATGGTGCGTCATTTTCCTGCCAGGCCGGGGTGTTGGCCGACGTGAAAACCGTGCAGGCCTATTGCGATTGGATGAAATGGCTGGTGGACGGCCCGCTACCGGACGGGCGCTATACCCTGCACAGCAGCGCCTGGGATACGGATACGAATACGGCAACGTTCGCCGCCACTTTCCACGGCACGCACTCCGGCGAGGGCGGCCCGGTTCCGCCCACCAAAAAGTCCACCAGCACCGATTATGTCTACACACTGAAAATGAACGGCGAAGGCAAGGTCGCACAGATGACCAAGGTCTGGAACGACGCCTACACGCTGGCGGAATTGGGCTGGGAGTAAGGCCCGGGCCTCACCCCACGTCCAGCCGCCAAGCCTTGCCGTCCTTTTTCAGATGGCCCGCTGTCGGCGTGTGGAAGTGGGTTCCAATCACCAGGGTCAAGGTCTCGGCCAGCCGGTTGTACATGTCGATACGCGTGGCATAGCCCTCGGCCGGATCCCAGTCCGGCCCGCTCGGCCATTCCGGGTGGGCGAACTGGCAGGGGTGATGCAGAAAGTCGCCGGTGATCAGCGCGCTCTCACCTTCGCTTTCGATCATCACACTGGCATGACCGGGCGTGTGGCCGGGCGTCGGGATCAGGCGCACTTCCGGGCATAGCTGTTCGCCCTGGCTGACCAGCCGATGCAGGCCGGCCTCGGTGATGGGCAGGATCGAGTCGGTCATCACTTGGCTCTGGCCTTCGCGGTCGTGCGTCATCCAGTGATTGAACTCTTTCTCGCCGAACAGATACTCCGCGTTCCTGAAGGTCGGCACCCACTTCTGGCCGTCCCATTTCGTGTTCCAGCCGACATGGTCGATATGCAAGTGAGTGCAGAGCACGGTGTCGATCTTATCCGCCGGATAGCCCGCCTGCTGCAGATGGTTGAGATAGGCGGTCTGCAGCTTGTTCCAGGCCGGTACGTCGCGCGGCTTGTCGTTGCCGACGCAGGTATCGACAACGATCGTCCTGGTCGGTGTGTCTACAATCAGCGAGTGGATCGCGCCGCGCAGCCGCCCGTCCGCATCGGCGAAATGCGGATAGAGCCAACCAATTTCCCGTACCTTGTCGCGGGTCGCATCCGGGATGATACGTGACATGCCGCCGGTTGCCTCAATCTCGACAATGCGGGTGATTTTAACGGCGCCAACGCGCCAGACTTCGCCAACCATGGGGGCTCCTCTCGAAGTTTTGTGCTATGATTAAACCCAGGATATATCGGTCGAGGGGTGCCACGCCATGGCCGATTTGGTTCCGCAGGTTAGGGAGGCTGCCGCTTATGTCGAACGTCGTGAACCTGAACCAGTTCCGCAAGGCAAAGGCGAAGAAAACGGCGCAGACAGCCGCCAACCGGGCCAAACACGGGCGCCGGAAGGGCGACAAGGCGCGCGAAAAGGCGGAGGCCGAGCAGAGCCGCAACCTGCTCGACGGCGCCAAGCGGGGAGACGACGGCGACCGGGCGGAATAATCCGTGCCGCAGCAGGGTCGCCAACCAGCCCGCCGGTCCTCTACACTTCCCAGCCAAACCGCCAATGCAGACAAGAGGATCAGGTTCACAATGCGTATTGCCTATATCGGCATCGGCCAGATGGGCGCCGGCATGGCGCTCCGCCTGAAGCGCGCCGGCCATGATGTGATCGGCTATGATGTCAGCGCCGCCAGCCGCGATGCCGCCGCAGCGGACGGGCTGGCTGTCACCGCCTCGCTGCCGGAAGCGATTGCCGGTGCGGAGTTCCTGCTCTCCAGCCTGCCGAATTCCGCCGTCGTGCGGGAGGCGTGGCTGGGCGAGGACGGGATTCTTGCCTGCAAGCCGCAGGATGGCGCCGTCTGCATCGACTTCAGCACCATCGATGCGGCGACCATGCTCGAGGTCGGGGCAGCCTGCCGCGAACGCGGCCTGGGCGTGATCGATGCGCCGGTCAGCGGCGGGCCGAAGGAGGCCGCGGACGGCACCCTGGTGCTGCTGCTGGGTGGCAGCGATGCGGATATGGCGCGCGCCAAGCCGGTGTTCGAGGCGCTCGGTCAGACGCAGTTGCACACCGGCGATGTCGGCACGGCCAAGACGGTGAAGCTGGTCAACAATGTCATGTCCATGGGCAATGTCCTGGTCGCTGCCGAGGCCTTCGCCATGGGCGAAGCGGCGGGCGTCGATCCGGAGGTGTTGTTCAACACCCTCTCGCAGAGCGGCGGGCGCTCGCACCATTTCCTGAAACGCTGGCCGAACGCGCTGCAATCCAACTGGGACCCAGGCTTCAAGATGGAGCTGGGCGAGAAGGACGTGGCGCTCGCCATCGATGTAGCCCGCAGCCTGAAACAGCCGATGCCGGTCGCATCCCTGGTGCGCGAGATGATGACCATGGCGATGGCGGGCGGCTATGAAGGCCACGACGTTGTGGCGGCGCTGGACATGTACCGCAAGATGAACAAGCGCGGCGGGGTGAACTGACGCCGGGCGGCCCGGCTCTCCCCGGCTTTTCCGCCTCAGCGCGGCGGTGGCGGCGGCGGGCGTCGCTTGGCCTGCTGGATCAGCCGTTCCAGCCCGTTCAGAAAGCGCGAGCGGTCGGCCTTCGAGAAAGACCGGCCGCTGCCGCCAGCCGCCAGCGGGTTGGCGGCGCGGATATCGGCCATCAGGTCGCGCATCGCCATCCGGTTGCCGATATTCGCCTTCGTGAACACCTCGCCATTGTGATTGATCGCTTCGCCGCCGGCATCGATGCAGCGCAAGGCCAACTGAATGTCGCCGGTCACACAGATATCGCCACCGCCGATGCGGTCGGCAATCCATTGGTCGGCGGCATCGGCGCCATGTGCGACAACCACCGTCTCGACCAACGGGTGCGGGCTGGGGCGCAGGCCGCCGTTGGAGACAACGCGCACCTTCAGCCCGTGCCGCTCCGCCACACGCAGCGCCTCCGCCTTCACCGGGCAGGCATCGGCATCGATATAGAGGATCGTCACGTCTGAATGCCGCTCCCAGCCGGTCAGAGGCCCAGCATCGCCTTGGCGATGATGTTCTTCTGCACCTCATGGCTGCCGCCGGCGATGGACATGGCACGCGCCTCGAAATAGTCCGGCGCCATGCGGAACAGATAGTCGGGGCCGACAGGCTCCTCGTTCCAGCCGCCGCGGATCGCCTCCTGCACATAGGGCTGGGCGCTGTAGCCGCCAGCCATCATCATCAGCTCGTGGATGCGCTGGAACACGTCACCGGTGCGCATTTTCAGAACGCTGGCTTCCGGCCCCACTGGCTTGTCCGCGCTGGCATTCGCAAGCTGGCGCAGAGAGGTGACGGACAGCGTTTCCAACGCGATTTCCGCATCGGCGATCAGCTGCTTGAACTCCTCGCTTTCCGCCAGCGGGCGGCCATCCATCTCCTGATCGGCGGCAATCGCCTTCAACTTCACCAGATTGCGCTTGTTGATGGAGACATAGGACGCATTCGAGCGTTCGTGCCCCAGCAGGTATTTCGCGATGCTCCAGCCCTGGCCCTCCTCGCCAACGCGGTCCGCAACCGGCACCCGCACATCGTCGAAGAATTCCTGGTTGAAGGAATGGCGGCCGTCCAGCGTGATGATCGGGTTGATGGTGATGCCCGGCAGCGACAGGTCGATCAGCAGGCAGGTGATGCCTTCCTGCTTCTTGCCGGTGTTGTCGGTGCGCACCAGCGCGAACATGCGGTCGGCGCAGTGGGCATAGCTGGTCCAGATTTTGGTACCGTTCACAACATAGTGGTCGCCATCGCGCACCGCCGTCGTCTTCAGCGATGCCAGGTCGGAGCCGCTGCCCGGCTCGCTATAACCCTGGCACCAGATTTCCTCGCTGGTCAGGATCTTAGGCAGGTATTTCTGGCGCTGTTCCGGCGTGCCGTAGGCCAGCAGCACGGGGCCGACCATGCGGGTGCCGAAATGGACGGTGCGCGGCGCGTGGGCGGCGAACAGCTCTTCCTCGAAAATGTATTTCTCCGCCAGGCTGAAACCGGGGCCACCGTCCTTCTGATCCCAGTTCGGGGCGATCCAGCCGGCGCCGGACAGGATTTTCATCCAGCGCGCATAGTCGTCGCGCTCCAGCTCGATACCGCGGTCGACCTTGTCCTTGATGTCGGCCGGCAGGTTTTCGGCAGTCCACGCCCGGATTTTGGCGCGGAAGGCTTGTTCTTCGGCGGTGAAGCGCAGATCCATGAAAAAAGGCTCCGGGGAACGGTGTTCGGGTTCCCCGGAGCCTATGCCAGCCTGTCTGGCTAATCCAGCCTTTCTAATTCAGCAGCGTGTTTGGCAGCCAGAGCGCGACGCCCGGGAAGGCAATCACGATGGACAGGCCGATCACCTGCAAGCCGACGAACGGGATGATACCGGCGTAGATATCCTGAATCTTCACAGAACTGGGCGCCACGCCCTTCATATAGAATAGCGCAAACCCGAATGGTGGCGTCAGGAACGAGGTTTGCAGGTTCACCGCAACCAGCAACGCAAACCAATAGGCCACATCCCGGCCCATGACGTGATCGCCGAAATCCAGCAGCGCCACCACCGGCGCAAACACCGGCAGCACGATCAGCGTGATCTCAATGAAGTCGAAGAAGAAGCCGAGAATGAAGATCGTCGCCATCAGCACGATCAGAATGCCCCAGGCACCAAAGCCCAGCGCCTCGATCCCGTGGATGATGATGTCCTCACCGCCCAGCGAGCGGAACACGTAGGAAAACGCGGTCGCGCCCATGAAGATGAAGAAAATCATCCCGCAGATCAGCGCCGTGCGCTCGCTGACCTCGCGCAGAACGGTACCGGTCATCCGGCCGTTGAAGATGGTCAGCAAAACCGCACCGAACGCGCCCACGCCCGCTGCCTCGGTCGGGGTGGCCCAGCCTGCGAAGATCGACCCCAGCACCAGCACCATCAGGAATACTGGCGGCACGAAGCCCTTCAGCACCATCTTGCTCTTGGACCCGTGCGAGGCAATCAAAGAGTCGTCCTGCACCCGTGGCGCCATGCTCGGCTTCACGTTGGCGATGACGCAGATATAGACCATGTACAGGCCAGACAGCAGCAGCCCTGGGAAGATCGCGCCCAGGAACAGGTTGCCAACCGACAGCGACAGCAGATCGGCCATGATCACCAGCATAATGCTGGGCGGGATCAGGATGCCGAGCGTTGCAGAGGCTGCGATCGTGCCGGTCGACAGGCTCTTGGCGTAGCCGGCCCGCAGCATGGTTGGCAGCGCCATCAGCGTCATCATGACGACAGACGCGCCGATAATGCCCGTGGTTGCCGCCATGATCGTACCCATCAAGGTCACCGACATGGCAAGGCCGCCAGGCACCTTTTTCAGCAGGACGTCAAGAATTTCCAGCAGATCCTGCGCGACGCCCGATCGCTCCAGCATCGTGCCCATAAAGATGAAGCACGGAACCGCGACCAAAACCAAGTTTTCTACCGCGCCGCCCCAGATGCGGACGGGTATGTTGAAGAACTCCATGATCGCGAACATGTCGAAATACCAGCCGATGAAGCCGAACAGCAGGCCAATGCCGCCGACGACAAAAGCGACCGGAATGCCGGAAAACAGGCCAAAGGCAAGGCCCAAGAACATCATCACCGGTAGATAATCTTCCCAGTACATGGGTGCGTATTCCTTCCGCGTCGCCGTGGCTTAGTATTTGATTTCCGGATGGGTCTCGTCGCCGACTTCCTCGTCGGCGTGCTCCAGGTCTTCTTCCAGCGTGTGCCCGGGGCCGTACACGTCCTCGTCGTCGAGATGCGGCAGGTGTTCCGCGACGGCGGAGGTCAGCATGTTCATCTTCACGTCGCCGCGCAGATGTTCAGGCCCGAACAGGTACACGATCTGCCGCAGCAGCGTGGAGATGCCGGCCAAAAGGACCAGAAACAGGGAAATCAGCAGAAATGACTTGATGATCCAGCGGTGGGACAGGCCCGTCATCGCTGCCGACGCCTCGTCGGAGCCATAGGAGCGGAGGATGAAATTCAGAGACAGAATGCCGATGGTGACAGTGTAGGGGATCAGGAAAATCAGGATGCCGATCAGTTCGATCCATGCCTGTTTCCGGTCGCTGGCCTTTTCCCGCAGCACGTCAACCCGGACGTGGGCGTTCATGGTGTAGGAAAAGCCGATCGCCAGCATGAACAGGGCGCCATGCAGATGCCATTCCCATTCCTGCAGCTTGGTCGGTGACAGCACTTCATACAACGGACCGGCTTGGATCCATTGCTGGATCGCGCCGCCGAACAGTTTCCGCGTCAGCACATCGAACATGATGATGGTAATCAGCGGAATGATCAGCCACGAACCCAGCCGGCCAAAGAATTGCGGAATCCGTTCAATCGAATCCGCGATATCGAGCATTTGCCGCATAGTCATTTCCACCCTGGTGCCGCGGCCGCTTGAGGTGACCGCGATCTGAATTATTTACGGTAGACGGGAACTTGCGAATTGCGCCAGGGCGATGGGGCGGAATGCCCCGCACTCTCTGGCACAAAATGCCAAGGCCAGGCTTCCCGATGGAAAGACTGGCCTTGGCTGAGCGCTAATTCAGATAACCGTTCTCGCGCCAGATTTCGTAGGTATCGCGGAAGGAGGAGTAGGATTCCCAAATCCGCTGGGCGTCTTCGCTCTCCTTGATCTCCTCTTCGATCACCGCGAACCAGGCCTTCTCGAATTCGGCCAGAACATCGTCGCTCCACCGATGGATCTGCACGCCCTTGGATTCGTGGAAGGCCATGGCTTCGGCCTGACCGGCCTCACCTTCGGCAAAGCCGCGCAGTGTCTGTGCCTGGCATGCCTGCTCCAGCATGACCTTCTGCGGATCAGACAGCTTGTTGTACGAATCCATGTTCAGCAGCAGCGAGCCGATGGTGGATTGCTGGTGCCAGCCGGGGAAATAGTTGTGCTTGGCGATCTGGTAGAAGCCCAGGTCACGGTCGATGGCCGGCATGGAGAATTCCGTCGCGTCGATGGAGCCCAGTTCCAGCGCCGGGTAGATATCGCCCGCCGCCAGCAACTGCGTGGAGACGCCGAATTTCTCCATCACCTTGGCGCCCAGGCCAAAGAACCGCATTTTCATGCCCTGCAGGTCGGCAATGCCATTGATCTCCTTCCGGAACCAGCCGGAAGATTCAGGTGGGATGATGTTACAGACGAAGAACTTGATGTTATCGCGCGCATACATCTCTTCCGCCATTTCCTGGCCGCCGCCATGGCGCATCCATGCCAGGTATTCGCCCGCACGCGGACCGAACGGCACCGAGGCAAAGAAGGCATAGGCGAAATTCTTGTGCACGTCGAAACCGGGCGTGCCCCAGGCACCGTCGATGGAGCCGGCGGAAACCGGGTCATAGTATTTGGTTCCCGGCACCAGGGCGCCCGGCGCGAAAATCTTCATCCGGACTTCGCCATCCGACATTTTTTCCATCGCGTCGGCGACATTGTATGGCCCCGGCCCAATGACGAACAGATTGCGGCCATAAGCGGAATGGATCTTCATGTTGACCCGCGCTTCCGCTTCCCCAACCGCTGACATTGTCATGGCCGCGACCGCGACTACCGCAAGGCTTTTCACCATGGTATTTAGGCGCATCGTTCCTCCCAAATGAAAAATGTTGGCTAACTGCTGGTGCACACTCCAAACCGTGTTTGCACGCCAAAAGAAATGCGTCCGACGCATAGCTGGTAGGCGCCGAACGCATAATTTCAATCACGTTTTTGCCGCGGGCTCAAGCGGCGATTGTCGCAGGATGCCTGATCGCGCCCTAAAGGCCCAGCACCCGTTTGGCGATGATGTTGTGCTGGATTTCGTTCGAGCCGGCGAAGATCGAGTGCTTGCGGTTGTTGAAATACTGCGCCGCCAGCGCGTTGATATAGTCCGCGCCGCCGATCGGCTCCTCGTTCCAGCCATGCTCCATCGCGCCGAGGACGAACGGATTTGCGTAGTACCCGACCGCTTCCATCTTCAGTTCGGAAAGGCGCTGGATGATCTCCGAGCGGCGGATTTTGATCATGGAGGCTTCCAGGCCCATTTCCGCATCCGCGCTCATCTTGGCGAGCAGGCGCAGCATCTGCACCTCCAGGGTCATCAGTTCGATTTCGACCTCAGACACCTTGCGGGCGAAATCCGGGCTCTCGATCAGCTTGCCATCGCCATCGCCCGGCTCTTCCCGGGCGATTTTTTTTAACTGTTCCAGAGACTTCTTCAGGCCGCCCAAGGCACCGCCGCCCATGCGCTCGTGCCCGAGCAGGTATTTGGCGACGGACCAGCCATCGTCGACCTCGCCGATCACGTTCGCGGCCGGGACGCGCACATCGCTGAAGAACACCTCGTTCACTTCGCGGGTGCCCTCGATGGTGATGAGCGGCTTCACCTCAACGCCGGGCGTGTTCATATCCACCAGAATGAAGGTGATGCCTTCCTGGCGTTTGCCGGTGTTGGAGGTGCGGACCAGGCAGAAAATCCAGTCGGCCATGTGCGCCGACGTGGTCCAGATCTTCTGGCCGTTCAGCACGAAATCGTCACCGTCCCGCTTGGCCTGCATTTTCAGGCTGGCGAGATCGGAACCGCTGCCCGGCTCGGAATAACCCTGGCAGAACGTGCGTTCGCCGGAGACGATTTTCGGCAGAAATTCTTTTTTCTGCGCCTCGGTGCCATAGCGCATCAGCACCGGGCCGCACATGGTGATGCCGAACATGATTAGCCGCGGCGCGCCGGCCAGGGTCGATTCTTCGTCATAAATGTATTTCTGGGTGACGCTCCATGCCGGGTCCGGGCCGCCCCATTCCGCCGGCCAGTTCGGCGCGACCCAGCGTTTCTCATACAGCTTGGCGTGCCAATCGCGGATTTCCTCACGCGTCACGGCGAAACCGTTGTGAACCTTGTGCGCAACGGCCGGCGGCAGGTTTTCGCGCATAAAGGCGCGCACTTCCTGGCGCCAGGCTTCGTCTTCAGCATTAAAGGCCATATCCATGGTGCGGCTCCTAGAGGTTCCATTGTTTGGCCGAATGCGGCGGCTTATTGCATCCGATCGGTTATTCGGCTCATTTGTACCTACGATAGCGCCCAAGGGGAAGATCACATGAACCACGACCAGCTTGTCGCCACGCTGAAGCAAGTGTCCACCGCCACATTAACCATGCAATTGCTAAAGCGCGGCCTGCGCCAGGTCTGGATGTACGGGCCGAAACCGCTGGCGGATGGTCAGGAACGCATCGCCGGCCCGGCCTTCACGCTGCGCTTCATTCCGGGGCGGGAGGATTTGAGCGGGCCGGACGTGCTGAAACGCACGGACCTGGCCCAACGCCGGGCGATCGAGGAATGCCCGCCGGGCCATATTCTGGTGGTGGATGCACTGGGCCGGGCCGATGGCGCCGCGGTGGGCGATATTCTGGCAACACGCCTGCGGGTGCGTGGCGTTGCCGGGCTGGTGAGCGACGCCTGCGTGCGCGATGCCGACGGCGTCACCGCCAGCCAGCTTCCGGTCTGGTGTCCGGGTGCGGCGGCGCCGGCGAGCGTGGCCAGCCTTTCCGACGGCGACCTGAACGTGCCGATCGGCTGCGGCGGCGTCGCGGTCATTCCCGGCGACTGGATCGTGGCCGACAATGACGGCGTCGTCGTCATTCCGCAGGCCCTGGTGCAGGAGGTGGCCCAGGGCGGGCTGGAGCAGGAACTGCACGAGCAGTTCATCCTGAGCCAAGTCAAGGACGGCGCGAAAATCCCCGGCACCTACCCGCCGAACGAGGAGAACCTGGCGAAATACCAGGAGTGGAAAGCCCGCAAGGGCGGGTGAGACAGCAGCGGGGAACCACAAGGAGGGGGCGGCAATGGGCGACGATATTCGGACGGTGCTGTTTGTTACGGGCGCGCTGGTTGCCCTGTTCACCTTCCTGTTCCACACCCGCCGTACCACGACGCGGGCGTTGCGCGACGATCTGCTGGAACTGGCGAGCGAGCGGCAGCGGGCGGTGGCGCGGATCCGGCAGAAGCCGACGGCGCGGTATGCAAAAACGCTCGTATGGGGGTTGCAGCGTTTGCAGCGCTTTTACGGCCCCTCCTGCAGCGCTCGGGCGTGGGCGCTCTCTCTACTAGCGGCCTTCGGCTATGCTTGGGCCGTGTTTTTCATTTTGGCGGGTTTTGGCGTCGGCGATGGAGCCATTATGGGAGAATCGCTTTTCCCGAGCCGGGGCAACACATACACGCAGGCGGTTTTGGGATTGGCGTTTGGGCTGGGCCTTCCAGCCTATCTAATCGGTGTCATTATCGCTGGCGCTGCCGCTATCGCGTGCGCTGGCACTGTTGCTCGCGCTGATAGTGTCGTTGTTGCTGTCGCTATTGCTGTTACTATTGCCGTCTCTGTCGCTGTCGCTGTCTCTGAAGTTGGCGCTGAAATTGGCGTTGTCGCTGTCGCTGAAGCTGGGGCTGTCGCTGTTGCTGTCGTTGGTGCTGTAGTTATTGTTGGCGCTGGTCCTGGCGCTATATATGGCGCTATCAATGTCGTTATCGTTGGTGCTGTGGCTGTCGCTGTTGCTGTCCTTATCCATCGTGCGGGCGCTATGGCTCTCGCTAGCGCTGTCAGCACCGTTGGCGTTCTCGCTGGCATAGTCGCTCTTGCTGGTGCTCTCGCTAGCGCTGGAATCAGAGTATTAAAATTAAAACAGAAAAATTCCGAATCCATTTCTTATATCGTTCCGGTAATTGCATTTTTTATTTTGCAAGCGGTCGGAGGATTTTGGATAATACAAATTACGTCACAAGCTGTGATCGTATTGGGATTCTTCGTTTTATTGCCATCTTTGAATGGATGTCTAGGCCGTGCACTCATTAACGGGTAATCGGGGATTCCCAAAGTCGAGCAAATCGGATTCAAGCGTGTCAGAGGAGGATTGTCCATGGCACGCTACGA
>JAWLBX010000004.1:0-233120 GCA_041687435.1 Alphaproteobacteria bacterium | reverse complement strand
GGCCGGGCCACTCTATGACGGCCACCCGAGCCACGGCTGGACCCAGATCGTCGAACAGCCGGAATGGAGCGACGACAATTCCGCGGAAGTGGCGAAGGGCTGGATCAAAAAGGCGGATACGCTGGCGGAACTGGCGGGGCTGATCGGCGTGGATGCGGCGGCGCTGGAAGGCTCTGTCGCGCGCTGGAATGCGGGCGTGGCGGCAGGCGAGGACCAGGATTTCGGCCGCAGTAAAATGTTCGAGGCGTTCGGACCGGGGCCGTATTATGCGGTCGAACTTTCCCCCTCCATGCTGAACACCCAGGGCGGCCCCCGGCGGAACCAGCGGGCGGAAATCGTGCGGCCTTCGGGCGAGGCCATCGGCCGCCTCTACTCCGCGGGCGAGCTGGGCTCGATCTACAGCTATCTCTACCAGGGCACCGGCAATATCGGCGAGTGCCTAGCGTTCGGCCGCATTGCCGGGCGGAACGCGGCGGGGTTGGAGGATTGGGGGTAGGCCCCGCCACGTCCCGCCGCCCTACAGCCGTCATTGCGAGCCTGCATAGCGAAGAAGCAGCCCGAACAGGCCCTTGCTCCATCTCCACCGCCGGCCTGGGTTGCTTCGCTCTGCTCGCAACGACGGTCGTTGGAGATGGCAGGGCCTGAGCCTCCCCGCCGCCGTCATTGCGAGCCCGCAAAACGGGCGCGGCAATCCAGGGGAGGCCCCCGCCCAGTGAGGAGATTGCCTGGATTGCTTCGTCTCCTGCGGCTCCTCGGCAATGACAAGAAAACGCAATCCCGCGTTCTGACTGCACATCCCCAGAACGCGGGATTAATCTGGAGTCGGCACGATTTCGATCGAGTCAAGACCCATGGGGGGATTGGCCTCATCCCAGAGGGCGCCAAGTTCCTGCGGATGCTTGGAGAACTGAGCACCCGTCAGGTCCGCACCCGTCAGGTCCGCACCCGTCAGGTACGCACCCGTCAGGTACGCATCCGTCAGGTCCGCACCCGTCAGGTACGCATCCGTCAGGTTCGCATCCATCAGGTTCGCATCCATCAGGTACGCACCCCTCAGGTACGCACCCATCAGGTACGCACCCCTCAGGTACGCACCCATCAGGTACGCACCCATCAGGTACGCACCCATCAGGTACGCACCCCTCAGGTACGCACCCATCAGGTACGCACCCGTCAGGTTCGCACGCCTCAGGCTCGCACCCGTCAGGCTCGCACCCGTCAGGTACGCACCCGTCAGGTCCGCACCCGTCAGGTTCGCACCCGTCAGGTCCGCACCCGTCAGGTCCGCACCCGTCAGGTCCGCACCCCTCAGGTTCGCACCCCTCAGGTCCGAACCACTCAAGTCTGCATGCCGAAGGTCGGTGTGACGCCAATCGATACGACGGGGTTCCAACCGAGTCGGTTCGGTCCGCACGCGCTCCAACTGCGCGATGGCAGCATCGCCCCAACGCTTTGCGAACTCCGAGCGGGGCAGTGGTCGCTCGCGCCATTTTCGAAGACGGCCCGCAATTTTCGGCGCCTGCTGTTGCAGCCAGTTCGGCGCGCGTTCCCGCCATTGCTGCGAGCGCTGGCCGATAATGGTCAGCGCGGTTTGGATGTCGGTCGGTGCGCGGCGCGGCGCCTCGGCCCCGGTGGCGTCTTTGGCTTCGGGCTGCTCTCCCGCTTCTTCCGGCTCCGCCTGTACGATTTCGGGCGCGGGCAGCCGTTCCGCCACCGTGCCGCCGACCGAGACAATCGCCGCCGCGACCGCGTCCAGCCCCTTGGCCTCCTTCTCCCGCGCCGGCCAGGGCGCGCGTTCGCGGATGTAGGCGGACAGGGTTTCAATCACCGGCCAGTGGTAGCGCTGCTCCTCGAGCGCGATGCGTTCCAGGGCGTACATACCGCCAACGCGGACCTCCACCGAGTCGCTGCGAAGCTGCTCGATGGCCTTCACATAGGTGTCGTTGGTCAGGCGCAGGCGGTCGGTGTGGGTGCGCCGCGCGTTGAAGTGCAGGGCCAGCAGGCCGATCAGGCCGGCGAATACGCCTGCCACCGCCAGGCCGTTGTTGCGCACGATCTCCGAGCATTCCTTGGCGGAAGCCTCGCCGCAGTCGAACACCCAGGGTGCAATTCCCGAGATAAGCGCGAACGCCACGACGATGCCGAGCCCGCCCAAGAGCAGGGTCCATCCTATCGGCCAGCCGCCTCCATTATCGTTCACACCCTTGCCTCCCGCTGCCGCGCGCCAGCCCGCATTACGCAGGCCATCGCGGTCGTCGTCAACCGCGGCGCGGGCGTGCTATCCTCACAGCCGAACCGAACCCCGATAGGAAACCCCCACGCCATGGCGCCCAACCCCGGCCTCACCTTCGACCACGTCCACGTCATCGCCGCCGACCCGCACGCCACCGCCAACTGGTATGTGGAGAAGCTGGGGGCGGAGATTGCGGCGGATACGGTGGTGCGCGGCGCGCCGCAGATTTTTGTCTCGCTGGGCGGCATGACCGTGCTGGTGCGCGGCAGGCGCGCGGGCGAGGAGCCGGCGGCGCCCGACACTTTCAGCGATTATGGCGATTTCTCCAGCCACAACCGCTGGGGTGCCGATCATATCGGCTTCACCTACCAGGGCGACCTGGAAGCCTATTGCGCGGAGTTGAAGGCCAAAGGCGTCACCTTTTCCGTGCCGCTCAAATCCAACCCCACCGGCCTGAAACTCTGCTTCATCGAAGCGCCGGACGGGGTCAGCATCGAACTGGTGCAGCGGTAACGGGCCAGTCCAGCCCGCGGCCGCTGCCGCCAGCCGGTCACTACCCCATCTGATAGCCGGGCGTGGAATGGGAAATCGCGATTTCCTCCCCGCTCATCTCCTCCTCAATGCCATCGAACAGCGGCGTCGAGAGGTAGCGCTCGCCCGTATCCGGCAACATGCAGAGAATGACCGAGCCGGGCGCGGCTTTCTCCGCGATCTGCATGGAAATGGCGAAGGTGGAGCCGCCGGAAACCCCGGTCAGGATGCCCTCCTTCTGCGCCAGTTCCTTGGCCCATTTGATGCCGTCGGCACCCGCCACGGGGATCAGTTCGTCATACAGATTCTTGTCGATGGCTTCCTGCAGAACGTAGGGGATGAAATCCGGCGTCCAGCCCTGGATCGGGTGCGGCTCGAATGACGGGTGGCTGACCGCGGGCGAATGGTCCGCCGTGCGTTCCTGCGCCTGGCCGCTGGCGAGCAGGGCCGCGTTGGCCGGTTCGGAGAGGATGATCTTGGTCTCCGGCCGCTCGCGCCGCAGCACCCGGCCGACACCGGTGACGGTGCCGCCGGTGCCATAGCCGGAAACGAAATAATCGAGCCGGTCGCCCGCGAAATCCGCCATGATCTCCCGCGCCGTGGTCGCCTCGTGAATGTCGGCATTGGCTTCGGTCTCAAACTGGCGCGCCAGGAACCAGCCGTTCTTCTCGGCCAGTTCCACCGCCTTTTTGTACATGCCGAAGCCCTTTTCGGCCCGCGGCGTAAGCACGACCTTGGCGCCCAGCATGCGCATCAGTTTGCGGCGCTCCACCGAAAAACTCTCCGCCATGGTGATGACCAGCGGATAGCCTTTCTGCGCGCAGACCATGGCTAAGCCGATGCCGGTGTTGCCGCTGGTCGCCTCCACCACGGTCTGGCCGGGCTTGAGCGCGCCACTGCGCTCCGCCGCCTCGATGATGTTGACGGCCAGCCGGTCCTTGACGGACGCCGCCGGGTTGAAGAATTCCGCCTTCACGTAGACGCGCACGCCCGACGGCGCCAAATTCTTGACCTGAATGCAAGGCGTATCGCCGACGGTTTCGACAACGCTGCCGAACAGGCGGCCGCGGCCGTTGGTGGTCCGGATTCCCGGTTGTGAAGTCATGGAACGCTTCCTTTCGGCCAGTAGAAAAACTTCCTGCAATGATAGCCTTCCGCCACAAGCCGGCATAGAGAGGGATAAACATCGCAACAAAACAGGAAAAATTTACCGGGGATGGCTCGCCATGGCGTTCGCCGTTCACGATAACGAGCCAATCAAACGTGCAAAATTCTCATACCGCGCCGTAAACCACCGGCATTGGTTACCCGCGCAGATCAAATCCGGGTTTCAGGCGGCACCACCAGGACATCTCGTGTTGCGGTGCGCAACACCTCCTCCGCGACGCTGCCCAGAAACGCCTTTGTCAGCCTGGACCGGCTATGCGTGCCGACGACAATCACATCGGCGCGCGCCTTTTCGGCGGATTCGTTGATGACGTGACCTGCCGAAGCCGTCGTTGGCTCCAACACAAATTCCGCGGATCGCAAGCCAACATCCGCCGCGAATTGGGAAAGTTGCGAGGCCGCGCGGCCTCTCTCATCGGCCAGATAGGCTTTGATCTGATCGTCGCTCAGGGATCCGCGTGTCCGCAGCCACGATTCCGGCGCATCGAACACATGCAGAAGCGACAGATTTTGCCCCTTCATGAAACCCAATTCCACCATACCACGGACGGCGTTTTTGGATGGCGCGGACAGGTCGGTTGCCAAAAGAGCGCGCCTGTACGGCCCAGCGGGTACGGCGTTAGCCATTAGAACCGGCCGCCGGCTAAGCCGAATCGTCCGCTCGGCGGTGGTGCCAACGAACATATCTTTCAAGGCCTGCCGACGGTGAGGGCCGATGACGACCAAATCGGCCGACAGTTCCTCCGCCGACCGGGTGATGGCTTCAAACGGATCCCCAAGTACGACATGATGGCTGCAGTCCAAACCATCGATATCGCGAAGCGAACGGGCCTGCTCTTTCAGCAGTGTATTCGCTGCATCCTGCTCTGCGGCGACGATCCGCGCAGGCTGATCGTCATCGACAACATGAATCAGGATGACGGAAACGCCGAATGTATGGGCCAGCAGTACCGCCCGCCGGGCCGCCCGATCCGAACGGGCGGAAAAATCCGTCGCCACAAGAATGGTCTTCATCACGCACCTATGGCATCATTCGTTTGGCTGGACAATAGACAAAAGTCTGTCAAGAGATCGATTTTTTTGCTACAAGCGAGTAACGTACGCTGGCCTATGGTTGAAATGCAATTAATCATTCTCGAATCGTCCAAAAGATCATTTCGCCCCCGGGATTGGCCGACAGGAGTGAATTACATTCTATAGAATTGAATTTGTTGCATTTCGATACGTTTCCATACCAAAAATCATGCAATCGATGAACGATCTGCAATTATCTTTTTACTATAAAACTGGACTCTGATTAATGGACATTGTCGCACAATCTGCGTTTGGTGAGATTGCCGTTTTGCTGGTGATGGCCGCAGTGGTCGGCTTGATTGGAATTATATTACGCCAGCCGTTGATTGTCAGTTTTATCGCTGTCGGGCTAATCGCAGGACCGTCAGTGTTCGATGTCGTACGCTCGGATGCTCAGATCAGTCTTCTTTCTGAACTCGGCATCGCCGTGTTGCTGTTCCTGGTTGGGATAAAGCTGGACATCAAACTAATCCAATCCCTTGGCCCCGTATCTTTGATGACCGGGCTCGGTCAGGTCGCTTTCACCTCCATATTTGGCTTTCTCATCGGCTTGGCATTGGGACTGGACACGGTTACCAGCATCTATGTCGCGGTCGCCCTGACATTCTCAAGCACGATCATCATCGTCAAGCTGCTGTCCGACAAAAGGGAAATCGACTCCCTGCATGGACAGATCGCGTTGGGTTTTCTGATTGTTCAAGATCTGGTCGTCGTTTTCGCGATGATTGCACTATCCGCAATGGGTATTGGATCCGGCGGCGGGCATGGCAGCACCAATTTCCTTACGGTATTTCTGTCCGGAATTGCTTTTGTCGGCGCGGTCATCCTTTTCATCAAGTATATCGCCAACCCACTGACGGAGCGGTTGGCACGCGCGCCTGAATTGTTGGTTATCTTTGCGATCTCCCTCGCGGCGATGTTTGCCGCCATCGGCGATTTCGTCGGTTTGGGCAAGGAGGTCGGCGGTCTTCTGGCGGGCGTTGCCCTGGCCTCAACCCCTTATCGGGAAACCATTGCCGCCCGGCTTGCCTCGCTACGCGACTTCCTTCTTTTGTTTTTTTTCATTGCATTGGGCGCCACGCTCGACCTGTCCCTGCTGGGGGCGCATGTAACTGCCGCAGTCGTTTTCTCGCTATTCGTTTTGATCGGTAACCCATTGATCGTGCTTGCGATTATGGCGGCTATGGGATACCGGAAGAGAACAGGCTTCCTCGCTGGCCTGACGGTCGCCCAGATCAGTGAGTTTTCGCTGATCTTCATCGCCATGGGCGTTTCCCTGGGTCATGTGCCGGAAGACGCGCTGGGTTTGGTAACCATGGTCGGCTTGGTCACCATCGCAGCCTCAACCTACATGATTACCTATTCGCACCGGTTATATGCAGTCTGTGAGCCGTTTCTGCGCCTGTTTGAGAGGAAAACAACGCCGCGCGAACCCGATGGCGGCGATCCGAACAATACTGACCGATATGATGTGCTGATTTTCGGGCTGGGCCGGTTTGGAACGGCAATCGGTACGCGCCTGAGGGAAAAAGGTGTGAAGGTGCTTGGGATTGATTTCAATCCATTGACGGTACGCCGGTGGCGCAATTTGGGCCTTAAAACGGAATATGGCGACGCGACCGATCCCGAATTCATCACCAGCCTGCCCCTCACTCGCGCCAAATGGGTGGTTTCGACAATACCACTCCACCCGACCGGCCTGACACATGAAGACACACGCACCACACTGCTGCAACTGACACGGGCCGGCGGCTTTCAAGGCAACATTGTGTTAACCGCGCACAGCAAGGCGGATATGGAAGATCTGCTTGCATCCGGCGCGGATTTTGTGCTCCAGCCGTTCCAGGACGCAGCCGATCATGCCATCGAACTTCTGTTCAGCGATATTTTTGAGCAGAAAGAATCCCAGCAGACAGCCCAGCCAGAGGAAACTCCACCCAAACGGGCGTGAGGGAGTACACGTGAGAGCAAAGAGCGCTTAGCGCGTCTTTTCCATCTCCACGCCGGCCATCCGCTCCATCAGCAGGAAAATGCGGGTGAAGTCTTTATCCGCACCTTCCTCCTGCACCATCTGCCGGAACAAGGTTCGGACCAAATTGCCCATATAGGCGGGGATGCCGTAGGCCTCCGCCTCCTGCCGCCAGAGCTCCAAGTCTTTCAGGATGATGTGGTTGCCGCCGCCATAGTCGAAGCTGCGGGTCAGCACGGCCTTCGGGATCTTGTCCAGGGATGCGCTGTTGCGGCCGCTGGAAGCATTGACCACCTCCGCCATCTGTTCCGGATCGAGGCCGGCCTTGGCGCCGAGCGTGAACGCCTCCGACGCGGCGACCATGTTACAGAAGCTCATGATGTTGTTGACCAGCTTCATGGTCTGGGCCGCGCCGGCCTGCTCGCCCAGATAGGTGAGCTTGCCGCTCATCACGTCCAACGCCGGGCGGGCCGCTTCGAACGCGGCCCGGTCGCCGGAGCACATGATGGAGAGTGTCGCCGCATCCGCGCCGGGCGGCCCGCCGGAGATCGGCGCGTCCAGATAGGCGATGCCCTGCTCAGCCAGCAGGCTGGCGGCGGCCTGCGAGAACTTCGAGCCGGTGGTGCTGAGATTGATGAAATGTTTGATGGCGGCGCCTTCCGCCGACGCAGCCTCCGTCACCACATCCTCCGCCGTCGCAACGGAGGGCATGCAGGCGAAAACGACCGCCGCCTGCCCCGCCAGCGCCTGCACGCTGTCGGCCACCTGCGCGCCGCGCTGGGCGAGAATATCGGTCGCGGTGGGGTTCACATCGCGCACGACCAGCGCCTGACCGCTGTCGGCAAGATTGATGGCCATAGGCCGCCCCATGGCGCCTAGACCGATGAAACCGATGGGAAGATCTGACATTCTGGGCGCGTCCCTTGCTTGCTCCGGATTTGGGTGGGTGTCAGGACACAACCAAATCCAGGCAAGTGCAAGGGGACGGCTCGGCATTTCCGTTTCGCAAAGCAAACCTGGAAAGGCCGAGCCTCGTTCGGACTAGGCGGAAAACACCCGCAGGCTAGCGGTTACCGCCCTTGCCCCGGCGAAGGTGATCCTCGACGTCCGAATTACCCTTTTTCATCTTCATGTCTTCGCGCTTGTTCATATCTTCGCGCTTCTGATCGCGCTTTTCCATTTTCTCGCGCTTCTGCTCCGCGCCTTCGGAGTGGCTCTCATCGCGGAGGCGCTCCCTCTCCATTTTCTCCTTCCGCTCTTGCATTACGCCATCGCTATCAGAGTCGGTTTGGGTGCGGTGCCGCTGCTGCTCTACTGTCCGCTCACGCAATTGCTCCGCCGGGTCGCCATCCGCGGCTGAAACCGCAGGAGAGGCTAGCGCTGCCCCGCACACCAGAACGGCGGAAAGTAACAGATTACGATTCAAAGAAAACACCAACATTGAAGTACCTTTCGAAGATTGGTCACCTCAACCAAAATGGCGTTTTATAGTGGCGTATTCATGGCTTCTGCCAGTACTGCGACAGCACGACGCCGCCACAGTCTTGCAACCGTCGAGACGGTCAGCCAGAGCCTTACCCCTCTTAGCCGTTTCTACTCACCAGCAATTCCAGCATCTTTTCCAGATATTCATCCGCCAGGGCATGCAACTCCTCGTTGGTGCGGTCCTGGATCGGGTGGGGGACGAACACGTAGGCCGGGTCGGTGCCGAGGGCCTTCGCTTGGGCCTCCATCGCCTGGACGAACTCGGTCGTGGCGATGCCAACAGAGGGGATTCCGCGGGCCTCAAGGTCTGCCATGTCATGCGTACAGCACGACGTACAGGAGCCTCAATCGCTTAGCGCTTCGATGACGACGTCGACTTCGTCCGCGATCTGCTGGCGCAGCGGCGTCGGCGCGGGGCGGGTGTTGGTAGGCTTGGCGTAACGCTTCACCTCCAGCCCGCGCTCAGTCAGGCGCTGTTCCAGCCGGTCCAGGAAAATATCGCCTTTGGCCTTGGCAATATCCAGCAGGCCGACACGCAAGCCCTCCAGGCTTTCCGGCCGCGCGAGCCGCGGGCGGGCCGCGACCGAGCGTTCGGCGGTGGGGTCGAGGATCACAGTCAAAGCTTGATCTCCTTCGTTACTGGTGAAGAACCTTTCTCGCCGCTGGCGGACCAGCCGCCGATAATGCCGCTGAACATGCCGGCACCGCCGCCAGCGCGCACGATCATCAGGCCGCCATCGCGAAACTTGCGGGCCATCGTACCATCGGCGAAGGCGGTTGTCCCCTCCGCGATGCCGCCGGCGCCGGGCCGGATTTCCTCGGCAGGCCGCTGGGCGCGGGCGTAGAGTTCTTCGTAAAGCTTCTGCTTGCTCCAACCCGCCTCGCGGAAAGTGCGCTCGTGCTCCGGGCAGATCACCAGCAGGGCGTCGGCGCCGGGGTAGAGCTTGGTGTGCTGCAGGGCCTTCAGGCTTTCGGCGAAAGACTGGACTAGGCTTTCCGGCGCGCGCGACTTCTGGTCTACGATGCCCTGCAGGCCATAGCCCGCGAACACGGTGACGGCGCTCTTGCCCTCAGGCACGCCGCGCTCGGTGGCGAGCGACTCCCAGCACGAGCCTTCCTCGTCCTCCGCGATGCAGTAGCTGAGCTTGCCGGGGTTGCCGAGGGTGGCGCGGTCCACCTCCTGCGGGCGGCCGCCGCCGACATTGCGGATCACCAGCTGCAGCGCGCGGCCAATGGTGTTGTTGGCACGGAAGCCTTGGCCGAGGGCGTTGCCCTTGGCATTCATGCCGATATGCCGGCGGATCGGGCCGTTTACGATCACCACCGGGCCCACATACATGGTCGTCGCCAGCACGCCGTGCATGGCGAAAGGCTCCGCCAACACCGCCTCCACCGCGGCGAGGACGACGGGAAGGTATTCGGGCTTGCAGCCGGCCATGACGGCGTTGATCGCCACCTTCTCCACCGTGCAGTCGGCCAGGTCGGAGGGCATTTGGCCGAGCACTTCCTGCGGATCGCGCGACGTGCCGGAGAGCATGCGCAGCACCCGCGCCTCGGTCGGCGGCACCAAGGGCAGGCCGTCGGACCAGCCGCGGTCGAACATCGCCTCGATCTCGTCCTCTTGCCTGCCGAGTTCGACCTTGCGCGCCTTGAGCCCTGTCTCGCCGTGGCGGACCAGCAGGTCTTCGATCACGCCGGGCTCGATATTCTTGGCGCCGCAGCCGGGCCGCAGGTCCGGCAGCCCCTCCCCCAGATTGGCAAGGCCGGTCAGTTTGCGCCACTCCGCCTTGTCCCAGCCATAGGTGCGCGCGACTTCCTTGCCGTTCTCACGGCGCAGCAGGGTCGGCACGATCTCGATCTTCAGGCCGTGGCTGATATCGAGCGTCTCGTCGTACTCGTGCGGCACGCTGGCCGGAAAGGCCGGGTCGTCCTGGGTAAAGACGGTCAGCCCGCCGGCATGGGCGAGCAAGGCCAGCACGGGTTCGGTCAGTTCGCAGGTGGGGCAGTCGCGTTTAACCACCGCCACCCAGCCGGTCTCGGGGAGTTGGGGCATCGGTTACGCCTTTCAGCTTAATCTACCCGCGCCGCGTTCGCGGCAATCGCGCTGGCGATGCGGCCGCAGGCGGCGTCCGGATAGTCGTGGGCCATGCCGGCGATCACCAGCATGTCCGCGCCAGCAACGGTATCGGCCAGGTCCTGGCCGGCGGCGACGGGGACCAGCGGGTCTTCCTTGCCGTGGATGACCAGGGTCGGCGCGGTGATGCTGGCCAGGTGCTCCACCCGGCCATCCGCGCTGGCGATGCTGGCCAGAAGGTGGCGCGAGGCGCCGGCGGGGTTGAATGCGCGGTCATAGAGCATGGCGGCCTTGGCCTTCAGCGCCTCCACGTTGCGCGGGAAGCCGGGCGAGCCCAGCACATCGGCGGAGGCCAGCGCATCCTCCATCGCGCCTTCTCGCGTGCCGGTGGGGTTTTTCGGCTTGCCGAGCCATTCGTTCGCCTTCTCCGACGGGCGCGGCAGGCCGCGGCGGCCGCTGGTCGCCATGACCGAGACCAGGGTCGTGGTCTTTTCACGGTGGCGGTAGGCGAAAATCTGGGCGATGGCGCCGCCGTTCGAACTGCCGACAATGTGCGCCGCCGGAACGCCCAAATGGTCGAGCACCGCCGCGCCGTCGTCGGCCATGTCCTCCAGCTTGTAGGGCGCGTCCACCGGCTCCTTCGCGCGGGCCTGCTTGAACGCCTTGCCGATGTCGGCCGGGCCCCAATCGTCGAACGCGGTGGACAGGCCGCAATCGCGGTTATCGTAGGCGATGACGCGGAAGCCACGGCCGGCCAGTTCCTGCACCAGCCGTTCCGACCAGGAGGGGATCTGCACGCCCAGGCCGCCGACCAGCAGCAGCGGCGGGCCGTCATCCGGGCCATAGGTTACGTATTCGATCTCAACACCTTGGGTGGAGGGCGCGCGCGGCATGGGACGGTTCCTGATACTTGATGGACGGATTTGGCCGCATCGTCCCACGCCGCCCCCGCTTTGGCAACAGAGCCAGCGCGCCGGGCGGCGGCATAATGGCAGGGAGGGTTGGCCTGCACGCCTCTTCCCTGTCCGGCCGGATCGGGGTTAGACTTTCGGCCAACGCATTCGCCCGCACGTCAGAGGAACCGACCCGACCATGCGCCAGATTTCTTTGGTGGCCTTCCTCCAGGCCCAGAACTGCACCACCATTCCCGCCGCCTGGCGCCACCCCGATGGCTGGACCAACAGCTATTTGCCCGAATACTACCAGCATATCGGCCGTGTGCTGGAGGAGGGGAAGTTCGACATGGGCTTCTTCGACGACCGGCTGGCCATGCCGGATATGTACATGGGCGACCATGCGCACACGGTCGAACACGGCATCCGCTGCGTGAAGATGGACCCGGTCACCTGCATGACCGTGATGGCGCTGGCGACCAAGCATCTGGGCCTGGGTGCCACCATGTCCACCACCTATTTCAACCCGTTTCACGTCGCCCGCCTGTTCCAGACGGTGGACCTGATGACCCACGGCCGCGCGGCCTGGAACGTGGTGACCAGCGTCAACGATAACGAGGCCCGCAACATGGGCTTCGACCAGGGGCTGGCGCACGATTACCGCTACGACCGCGCCGACGAGTTTCTGGAAATCGTGCGCGGCCATTGGGATTCATGGGAGGACGATGCAGTCCTCTACGACAAGAAAAACATGGTCTTTGCCGACCCGAACAAGGTTCACCGGCTGGATTACAAGGGCCAGTATTATTCTTCGCGCGGGCCGTTCACCGTGCCGCGCTCGCCGCAGGGAAACCCGGTGCTGATCCAGGCGGGGTCTTCCGGCCGGGGCATGAAGTTCGGCTCGCGCTGGGGCGAGGTGATTTTCACCGCCTGGCACAATATCGACTTGGCCAAACAGCAGTACAAGGCGATGAAGGATGAATGCGCCGCCTTCGGCCGCAACCCGGACCATATGAAACTCTGCAACCTGTTCTATCCGATGGTGGCGGAGACGCGGGCGGAGGCGGAGGACAAGGCAGCGTTCTACAACACCCTGCCGAACGAGACCGACCAGCTGTCCCTGCTGTCGGAGGCGCTGAATTACGATTTCGGCAAGAAAGGCATCGACGAGCCGTTTACGGATGAGGAGTTGGAGGGCATCACCGGCATGCAGGCGATGCGCGACCGGGTGGTGAAGACGGCGGGCATCAAGAACCCGACCCCGCGCGATTTCATGGAGGTGACCGGCCGCGGCCGCATGGATGACCCGTGGGTCGGCACCGGCAAGGACATTGCGGACAGGATGGAGGAATATTTCTCCTCCCACGCGTGCGATGGCTTCGTCGTCGGCCCGACCTGGCTGCCGGGCTCGTTCGAGGATTTCGTCAAGTTCGTCGTGCCGGAACTGCAAAAGCGCGGCATCTATCGCAAGGAATACCCCGGCACCACCCTGCGCGAGACGCTGGGCCTGCCGCGCCCGGAAATCGGCGGCTGGAAAACGCCGGCGCGCTGAGGAGCCGGAAGCCGGGCGGCGGCAAGCGCACGGTCGACATGCGCGAGGTGGTCAACGGGCTTGATGTACGTGCTGTCGACCGGCTGCCAGTGGCGGGCGATCCCGAAAGACCTGCCGCCGAGGAGCACGGTCCACGACTATCTTGACCTCTGGAGACCTGGGACCGCACGCTCGACCGCATCCATCATGCGCTTTATGCGGCCTGCCGGGAACAGGCAGAGCGCGAAGCCTCTCCCAGCGCCGCCATCATCGACAGCCAGAGCGTGAAAAGCGCGGAAAAAGGGGGCTTGCATCGCCCCGCCGGGGAACGATGCGGGCAAAAAGATCAAGGGCAAGAAACGGCATATTTTCGTCGATACTCAGGGCTGCTGATGCATGCCCTGGTGCATGCTGCCGACATCCAGGACCGCGATGGCGGCGTGATGGGATGGCCGCTCTGTTCGGACTCTACCCCTTCCTGCTCAAGCTTTACGCCGATGGCGGCTATCAAGGGGAGCGGTTCCAGAAGGGCGCCAGAAAGGCCCTCTCCCAGGTCAATGTGGAGATCGTCAAGCGCTCGGACCAAGCCAAAGGCTTCGTCGTGCTGCCCAAGCGCTGGACGCGGAACGCGCCTTCGCCTGGCTAGGACGCTGCCGCCGTCTGGCCAGGGACTGGGAGCGCCTCAACGCCAAGGCGCTCGCCTTCCTGAAACTCGCCTCGATCCGAATCATGATCCGAAAACTCTGCAATCCATCATGAAGTTTCCGGACAGACTCTTAGATTCACCAACTACGTTCATCGGGCAACCGCCGCCCGACCATTGGACGCAACCTGAGGTATTAGGTCGTTGTTTTCGCTGCTCTTGGGCGGAAACCGTCGCCATGACCGACGATCTGTTTTTTCTGAATAACCACGACCAAAATCCCATGACGCGCCTTCCTATTTCTCATTCACGCCCTGTTTTAGGTTCGGAAGTCTGCTCTGGTTGTCAAGTTGTAGTCAGGGCTCGTTGCTCGCCCCGACGTCAGCTTGTGGTGCGCGGTGCCGGCCCATGTGCTGTACGACGTCGCGAAGGGCAAGGATGCGGGCTGCGTGATCTGGCGCCGATGCCGACGGCTTTGCGCTGATCCGGAATCGACGGCGAACTTTTCAGCTCTCTTTCCGCGATAGAATAGGCCGGGCTTGGAAAGCGGCTGATTCCGACCCCGTGACAAGCCGCGCGAAATCCGGTGACAAAGGCGAAAACGGGAGCGAAAAGCTTAGCTTCGCGCTACCCTTAACCTATTGTTTTCTTGAAAATTCCTTGGTGAGCCGTGCAGGATTCGAACCTGCGACCCACTGATTAAAAGTCAGTTGCTCTACCGACTGAGCTAACGGCCCGTTCCAAGGAAGTGGCGACCATACTCAGAATGACCGCCGGGTCAATGCCGGATGCGCTGGGCGCGACGCTCTATGCCAGCAGGTTCGCGTACTCATCCAGCAGTTTCAGCACGTCGTCGCGGCCAGTGTCCGGAATTTCCAGCAATACGCGGTCGATGCCGTGCTGGCGGTAACTGTCGAGCGCCGCTTTTTCCGCCGGCGCGCGGAACACGGTGACGGAAAGCGTGCTCATGTCCCGGCCGGCCTCGTCGGCATGGCGGCGCAGGCGAGCCATGGCGTCGTGCGGGTCGAAACTGGCGTTGGCGCGCGGGAACCAGCCATCGCAGAAGTCGACCACGCGGCGCAACGTGTAGTCGGTCTCTCCCCCCAGCAGGATTGGCGGGTGCGGCGCCTGCACCGGCTTGGGATAGGACCAGATCTTTTCGAAATTCACATAGTCGCCGGCAAAACTCGCCTCCTCCTGCGTCCAGATTTCCTTCATGGCGAGGATTTTCTCGCGCAGCATGGTGAAACGGGTTTTGTAGGTGGCGCCGTGGTTCTCCATTTCCTCCACATTCCAGCCGCCGCCGATGCCGAACACGAACCGGCCATTCGAAAGCATGTCGAGCGAGGCAATGCCCTTGGCGAGCACGATCGGGTCGTGCTGCGGCACCAGGCAGATGCCGGTGCCGATGGTCAGGTTTTCCGTCGCCGCCGCCGCGAACGCCAGCGAGACCAGCGGATCGTGCGTGTGGACGTATTTCTTCGGCAGGTCGCCGCCGCTTGGGAAGGGCGACCGGCGGCTGGCGGGGATGTGCGTGTGTTCCGGCACGAACAAGGCGTCGAAGCCCCGGTCCTCCATCGCCTTCGCCAGCTCGACGATGTCGATGTTGTAGTCGGTGGCGAACATGAATGCGCCGATTTTCATGGTATTTGCTCCTCTCGGGGACCGGGATGGATCAGTCGCGCGGCAGCAGGTGTTTCGTCACCTTGCCGGTAGCATTGTGCGGCAGTTCGTCGATAAAGCGCACCGATTTCGGCGCTTTATAATGGGCCAACTGTTTGCGACAGTAGGCAATCACGGCCTCCTCCGTCAGGCCGGCGCCGGGTTCCTGTACGATGAAAGCGCGGCCGACCTCGCCCCAGCGTTCGTCTGGAATGCCGATCACCGCCGCCTCCGTCACACCGTTGAGACGGAACAGGGCGTTCTCCACCTCCGCCGGGTACACATTTTCGCCACCGGAGATGTACATGTCCTTCCAGCGGTCGACGATGTAGTAATAGCCGTCCTCATCCATACGCGCGGCGTCGCCAGTCTTGAACCAGCCACCGGTCAGAAACGCCTTGTCGGTCGCATCCGGCAGCTTCCAATAACCGCTGGTCACCGTCGGCCCGCGGATCAGCAATTCACCGGTTTCGCCGGGCGGCAGGGTGTTGCCATCGTCGTCGGCAATTCTGCATTCGACATGCATGGCCGGCAGGCCGCAGGAGCCGATCTTCGTCAGGGCCATCGGCTTGGGAATGGACGTGCCGATGGAGCAGGTTTCGGTCATTCCCCAGGCATGCTCGAACAAAACGCCTTTCTTGGCATACGTCTCCAACAAAGACACCGGCGGGGCGGCGCCGCCGACGCCCACGCATTGCAAGTGGCCGAAATCCGCCTCGCGGAATGCCGGCAGTTGGCTGATGAACAGGAAATTGGTTGGCACGCCGAGCAAATGGGTGAGGCCGACCGACTTGTCGGTCATCAGTTGCAACATCCGTTCGGCATCGAACTGATGCATGATCGTGTTTTGACCGCCCAAATGCATCAGCGGGCTGAGATACAGGCATAGACCGCCGACATGGAACATCGGCAGCATCGTCAATCCGTGGCTATCGCGGCTGAGCCCATTGGCGATGACAGCGTTGACCGCATTGAAAAACTGCATGCGGTAGGTGATCAGTGCCCCTTTCGGCCGCCCAGTGGTGCCGCTGGTATAGAGAATCACCCAAGGGTCGTCGAAACCATGCTCCACCTTCGGCAGGTTGCCATAGGAGGCCTTGAGACCGCTTTCGTAGACGCTGGGCTTGCCGTCATCGGCCTGTGCGACCAGCACCTCCCGCCCGACATGCCCAACCGCCGCTGCCGCCGGCTCTGCAAACTCGGCCGTGTGGATTAGCGCCTTCGGCTCGCAGTCCCCAAGGATGTAGCCGATTTCCGGCACGGCCAGCCGCCAGTTCATCGGCACACAGATCGCGCACAGCCGCCAGCAGGCAAAGATCAACTCCGCCGTGTCCGACGAATTGTGCATCAGCAATGCAACGCGGTCGCCCCGGCCGACGCCGCACCGCTCGTGCAGGAACAGGGCACAGCGTTCCACCCGGTCGTGCAATTGGGCGTAGGTGAAGCTGCGGCCCGACAACTGATCATGGATTGCCGGCGCCTCCGGCTGGGCCGTGGCGTGCTTGGCGATCCAGTCGAAGGCCATGGCGGTCACTTGCCCAGGGGCTCCAGCCCGTAAAAGGTGTGGGCAGCATCATGGAACAGCCAGCGTTTCTCATCGGCGCTGGCGCCGGACGCGATGCACTTGAAGGCGTTCCAGTAGGTGCGATAGCTGCCGGAGACCTTGTCCACCGGGAAATTGCTCTCGAACATGCTGCGCTTCGGCCCGAACGCTTCGATGCAGGTGTCGATCCAGGGCCTCCAGACATTGGCCAGATGTTCGCTCGATGGCGGCTCCGGCAATTCATGGAAGTTGCGGCCGTTCACCTTCATGCCGATGCCGCCGATCTTGACGTAGACGTTCTCGCTCGCCGCAGCGATGGCCTGGATATTCTGCTGCCAGTCGGCGAAATATTCGTCCTGCTTGCCCTGATACGGTCCGACGCCGAGCGGCCCGCCGCAATGGTTCAGCACGATCTTGGCGTCCGGAAAGGCCGCGGCCAGCGAGGCCACATCCGGCAGTTGCGGATGGTAGAGCCAAGCCTCGAAGGTCAGGCCCATGCCGGAGAGCACCTTGAAGCCTTCGCGGAAATCATCGCGGAGATAGAGCCCTTCCGGCGGGTTGGTGTGCGAGTTGTGCACCTCCGCCGCCGCATCCCAGCCCGCGGCATGGCGGATGCCCTTGAAGCGGCCCTCCCCGCCCTTGCGGCCGCCGCCCGCCAGCACTTCGGCCTCCAGCACCTCCCGCACCTTCGCCTCGCCGAGGGTCAGGTCGGCCCGGCCGACAATGGCGGAGCAGGGCCGGCTGTCGCCATAGCGGCCACTGGCGGTCATGGCGGACACGCCGTTGACGAATTCCACCTCGCCCACCGGCTTCATATGCTCCGGCCCATCGGCACGGTAGAAGGCTGTGCATTCGATGAACACGGTGGAGACGACATTGTGGCCATCCTCCGTATCCTCCCGCAGTTGATCGAGCAGATAGCGGTGGGCGGGAAAGTCCCACAGATGATGATGCGGATCGCAGATCGGCAGATCCGGCTCCAGCACATCCTCCACCCGGCGGGCGAGCCATTCATCGTTCACCCCCGCGCGGCTGGCGACGGTGCTTGCAGTGTTGTTCATGGTCGGCGTTTCCTCGTGGCGGCTAAGGGGTCTTGCCATGCGGCAATGTTTTGCCGCCAACTATGACAACCCGCAGGGCGCAAGCCAAGGGGACCGACGACATCAAAGGCAGGGATCGGCGATGACAGACGATCAGGACCGCAGCCGCGATACGGCGAACCCATCGATTTTCGTCATTCAGACCAACGGTGCCCGCGGCGCCAAGGCATTGGAACAGCGCCTGGATCCCTATTCGGGCGGAAGCGAGGCAGGCCATTCACTGATCCAGGTCGGCCCGGACGAGTGGTTCCTGGCCCGTGCGGTGCAAAAGGCGCTGCGCGCCAAGCATGGCAACAATGACGCCGTGTTCCTGTGGCTCGCGCGCCAGCCAGGCGCGAAAAAGGTGGAGTTGCTGCGCGGCCGCGTTGCGATGAAACGGTGGTACGAGAACCCGCAGGCAAAGGCTACCGCGGTCGATAGCGCTAGCCCTCGCACCGCCACGCGCCAGGGCCAAAAGAAAGGCTGGTTCAGTTGGAATCTGGAAATGGTCGGCGCGCCGGAGGCCTGGGATCTTTTCCACTGGGACCGTCAGAACGAGCCACCCTGGCGGCATCCGGAAATCAAGGTGGGCCACCTGGATACCGGCATGGCACTACATCCTTGCCTGGAACTGAACGATGGCACCATGGCGTCCTCCGGGCACGTGCTGATGCATGAGGGCGCGAATGTATTTGACCCGCAGGCCATCAACAGTTTGCCGAGCGACCCGCTGACCGGCTTCGGCACGCCCGGACATGGCATGCGCACGCTCAGCGTGCTCTGTGGTTTTCAACCGGGACTGTTCGCGGGCGTCGCGCCGCGCACCAATGTCATACCCTATCGCGTTACCAACTTCCCCGTCGTTGCTGGCGTGCTGAGCAACGACACGAGCCTAGCCGAAGGCATTCGCCGCGCGACTGTAGATAGCGGCTGCCTGGTGCTATCCATGAGCCTGGGGAACCCTTGCTTCCCGGGCGCCGCGATCGGCCGGACGGTGGATGCCGCTTACGAGATGGGTGTGATCATGGTCGCCGCCGCGGGCAATGTCACCAGCGAGGTGACCTACCCCGGACGGTATGCCCGCACTATTACTGTGGGCGGCGTTTCGGAATCCCGGCGCCCCTGGACCGGCGGCAGCGCAGGCATGCGGGTTGATTTGTCAGCGCCGGCGGATGACGTCTATCGGGCCCTGTTCCGCGGCCCGAACGGCACCCAGCCCGGTTATTCGCCCAAAGATGGCGACGGCACCAGCTATGCCACAACCCATGTCTCCGGGGCGGCAGTGCTATGGCTGGCGCATCATTGGGCCGATATTCAGCGCCTCTACGGCAACACCTGGCGGCGGGTGGAAGCCTTCCGCCATTGCCTGAAAGAGAGCGCCAAGCCAGGCCCGAATTGGGATTCGACTCGCCACGGCGCGGGCATTCTCTTCCTACCGAAGCTACTGAAAACCACCCTGCCCAAACCCGCGGACCTGGAGAAAGTAAACGACCTGGCAGAGAACGACATGTTCTAGGCTTGGCAAACGCCGGATCGTACGGACCCCGGCTCAAGGCCGGGGCTCAGACAATAAGGACAATAGAACCGCCCCCCCGCTGGTGGCCGCGAGCGCATCATCGGAAACCTAACGCTGCTTGATCGCGCCGGCAGCCGCCAGCCGGTCGATTTCCGCAGCGGCGAAGCCCCAGTCGGCCAGGCCTTCTTTCGAGTGCTCGCCGGCATGGGCGACGCCGCGCGACGTCTTACTGGGAGTGCGGGTGAATTTCGGCGCCGGCCCCGGCTGCTTGAAGCCATCGACCTCGATGAAGGTGCCGCGGGCGACATTGTGCGGATGCTCCATCGCCTCGCCCATGCTGAGGACGGCGCCGAAACAGACATCGCTATCCTCCATGATGGCCTGCCATTCCGCGCGGGTTTTGGTTAGGAACACCTCTTTCAGCGTCTCCCGATTCACGTCCCAGGCAGATCGGTCGCTCTGGTCGGGCATATTCGTACCCTTCAGGCCGGTTTTCTCCAGCAGCAGCGCATAGAATTGCGGCTCGATAGAGCCGATGGAGATATACTTGCCGTCCTTGCATTCGTAAGGTCCGTAATAGTGCGCGCCGCCGTCCAGGCGGTTGTAACCGCGCCGGTCGTCCCAGGCGCCCGCGGCCAGTGCGCCGTACATGGATGTCATGAGCGAGGCGGACCCCTCCACCATAGAGGTATCGACCACTTGGCCCTGGCCGGATTTCTGAGCCTCGATATAAGCCGCCAGCGCACCGACAACCATGTAGAGCGCACCGCCGCCAAAATCGCCCACCAGGTTCAATGGCGGCACCGGCGGGCCGTCTTTCGGGCCAATGGAGTGCAGCGCGCCGGATAGCGAGATATAGTTGATGTCGTGGCCGGCCGTGTGCGCAATCGGTCCGTCCTGGCCCCAGCCGGTCATGCGGCCGAACACGATTTTCGGGTTGCGCTTGAGCACCACATCCGGCCCAAGGCCCAGCCGCTCCATCACGCCCGGGCGGAAGCCTTCGATCAAAATATCGGCCTTGTCGCAGAGCTGCAGCGCCAGTTCGACGCCTTCCGGGTTTTTCAGGTCGATGGCGACGTTTTTGCGGCCGCGCAGCAGGTTGTTGTATTTCGGATCGGCAGCGCCTTCCTTGCCGACATTCGCCGCACGGTCGATGCGGATGACCTCCGCTCCCATGTCGGCCAGCATCATGCAGGCAAACGGACCCGGACCGATGCCTGCAAATTCCACCACTTTGACGCCTGTCAACGGACCACTCATCGTTTCCTCGCCTTCGTCTCAGGAGACCTTGTGTCGTATCACTCTCGCAGGCAGCATAGCGCCTCTTTGCGGCCGTTCAACGGAGAGGCGCGTTCCCCCCCATGACACAACCCTTCACCGGCATCCGTGTGCTGGACTTCACCCAGGTCTTTGCCGGCCCTTATGCCAGTTATCAATTGGCCCTGCTGGGTGCGGACGTCATCAAGATCGAAAAGCCCGGCGGCGAGGACTCTCGCACCACCAACGGCGCAACCGGCCCGAAGGGCGACACCACCTCGCCGATCTATATCAGTTCGAACGGAAACAAACGCGGAATCTGCCTGGACCTGAAAGATCCGAAAGCCATCGCAGCGGTCAAAAAGCTGGCCGCCACCGCCGATGTCGTGATGGAGAATTTCCGACCGGGCGTGATGGATAGGCTCGGCATCGGCTGGGATGTGTTGAAACAGATCAACCCGCGCCTGATCTATGCCGCCGTCTCCGGCTTCGGCCGCGTCGGGCCGGATGCCAAGACACCGGCCTATGACGGCAAGATCCAGGCGATCAGCGGCATCATGTCGATCACCGGCCATCCCGACAAAGGCCCGACACGCGCCGGCTTCGCCGTGGTCGATGCAGCGGCGGGCATGACGGCGGCCTTTGCCGTTGCAGCCGCGTTGTTCCAGCGGCAGGCGACCGGCAAGGGGCAGTTGGTCGATGTCTCAATGCTGGATTCGGCCTTGAGCTTCCTGTCACCGACCGTTGCGGACTGGACCTTTACCGGCTTCAATCCGGTGCAATACGGCAACATGGCCGTCAGCCGCCGCCCGACCGCCGACCTGTTCCAGGCAAAGGACGGGCACTTTCTCCTCGCGTGCAACACCGATGGCCAGTACGAGGCCCTCGCCCGCGTCACGGAGCGGCAGGACCTGCTGACCGACCCGCGCTTTGCCGACTGGGACAGACGCAAGGAAAATGCCGCCGAACTCCAGGCCCTCCTGAACGGGGTGTTCGCCACCGCCACCGCTGCCGAATGGGATGACAGGCTTAACAAGGCCGGCTGCCCCTGTTCCAAGATCTGGACCATTCCGGAGGTGGTGGAACACCCCCAGCACGCCTACCGCACTTCCGGCATGCAGGAGATCGACGGCTTGAAGCTGATGGGCGGCGGCTTTGCCTTCGAACATGGCGGTCCGAAACTGACCAGCCTGCCGCCGTCACCGGGCGAGCACACGGCGGAGGTGCTGCGCGAGGCGGGCTTCAGCAAGGCGGAGATTGCCGCACTGACATAGGCTGGCGGATATGCACGCCTTACCGACCCGCATCCGTCCTATCGGTCAATCTTCACTTCGCCCGGCGGCTCGGCACCCCAGGGCATTAGTGCGACCGCGGTGATGCCATTCTTGGGCGAACCATCGATCAGCTTGTCGGAATAGGTCAGGTACACCAACACCTTGCGCTTGGCATCCCAAAAGCGGACGACACGCAGCTTCTTAAAGAGGAAGCTGCGGCTTTCGCGGAAAACCTCTTCTCCCTCCCCGTCGCCGGAAATCGGCTCACGAAATTCGATTGGGCCGACCTGCCGGCAGGCGATAGAGGCGTCAGACGTTTCCTCCGCCACGCCAATGGCGCCGGAAATGCCGCCCTTGCGCGCCATGGAAAGATAGCAGGTGACGCCATCCACCTTCGGATCGTCGAACGCCTCCACCGCGATGTGCTTGTTCGAACCCACCCAGTTGAAGGCGGTATCGACCCGGCCGATCTCGTCGGCCTGACCTGCCTGCAACGGCAGCAGCAGCGAGAGCGCCAGGCCCGCGCCGCGCAATGTTTTCAACATCATCGGAACCGGTCAATCCTCGCAGCGCAGGCAGCGGATTTCGCCGAAAATCACGTCCGGGTCGCCATCCTCCATGGCGTAGTCGATCAGCGCGCGCAGGGCCTTGCCTCGGTCCGGCAGGTCGTACTTGCCAACCATCTCGTCGAGGAACGCCTGGGCGTCCGGTTGGATCTCGAAGCTGATGTTCTGTTTATCGCCGGCCATCTGGATGGGCTCCCGTTTGCGGTGTGAAACGCGGAAACGATTGCAGATGCGGCGGCAAGCGGCAATGCTTGCCGGCAATATTCTTTGGGAGACCATCGCCATGGCCGAAACCGCACTTGCCGGCGTGCGCATTCTGGACCTGACCCGGGTGCTGGCCGGGCCGTTCTGCACGATGATGCTGGCCGACCTCGGCGCCGAAGTCTTCAAGGTGGAAAACCCGGACGGCGGCGACGAAACCCGGTCCTACCGCCCCGCCGGCAGCGAGCGGGAATCGCCGTATTTCATGGCGATCAACCGCAACAAGCGCTCGCTGGCCATCGACATCACCCAGCCGGAAGGCGCGATTGCGGTTCGGGCGCTGGCGGCCAAGTGCGATGTGGTGGTCGAAAGCATGCGCACCGGCGCGCTGGAACGCTACGGCCTCGGTTACGAGACGCTGGCGCAAGACAACCCCCGCCTGATCTTCGGCTCGATCTCCGGCTATGGCCGCACCGGACCGCTGGCGGACCTGGGCGGCTACGACCCCATCGCCCAGGCGGAGGTCGGCATGATGGCGATGACCGGCGATCCGGACGGCCCGCCGACGCGCATGGGCGTCTCCCTGTTCGATATCATGGCGGGGCAGTATCTGACGCAGGCGGTGCTGGCCGCACTCTATGCCCGCGACCGCACCGGCAAGGGCCAGCGCATTGACGTGCCGCTCTACGACTCGGCCCTCTCGACCATGATGCCCTATGCGGCGCGCTATCTGATGGAAGGCACGGACGAGACCCGTATCGGCAATTCCAGCCGCGTGGCCCAGCCGCTCAACGTCTACGAAGCGATGGACGGCCCGTTCGTGCTCTGCGCCGCTGGCGACCGCATGTGGCAGCGGCTCTGCCGCGATGGCATAGGGCGCGAGGATCTGGCCGACGATCCGCGATTTGCGACGAACGCCGACCGCGTCGCCAACCACGTCGAACTGAAGGCGGAGATGGATGCCGTGTTCGGCAAGGCCATGACGGAGGATTGGATCGCGCGGCTGCGCAAGGCCGGCATTCCCGCCGGCGCAATCCGCACGCCTGGCCAAGCGCTGGAGTCGGAGGAAACGGCCGCCCGCGGCATGATCGTCAGTGCTCCGCATCCAACCGAAGGCGCGGTGCCGACGCTCCGCTCCGCTATCGCCATGACCGGAACGCCGGCCCGCGCACCCGCCGGCGCGCCGCTGCTGGGCCAGCACACGCTGGAGGTGCTGCGCGACGTCGCCGGCTACGCGGAGGGGCAGGTCGAGGGTCTCGCCAACCGTGACATCGTGACGATCGCCTAACGCCTGCTGGAGGCCGGCTTGCCGAGCAGCATCCAGGCGAAGGACACCACCATCAGCCCCAGCACGATGCCGAACGCCGTCGCATAGGCTTCCGGCGGGTAGTCGCCCCCGCCCGGCCACAGGTCGAGCACCCCGCCGATGCCGTACTGGATCGCAAAGGCCGTGCCGAACACCAGCAGGTTGACCGCCGTGCCGGCCCGCCCGGCCAGCGCGGTGCCGAAATATTCGGAAAGGTGCGGATAGCCCAGCACGCCCAACTGCCCGGTCGCCGCAAACACGATCCAGAGCGGCAGCATCCACGTCACCGGCAGAACCAGGAGCCCGGCGACGCTGACAATATAGATCACCGTCGCCACCGCCATGATGGTGAGCGGTCCGTGACCGAAGCGGCGCACCCAGTCCGCCAGCGCACCGCCACCGAGAATGCCGATGGTGAAGGACACCGCCATCAGCGTGAGTGTCATCGCCACCATATCCCGGCCGAGACCGCCGACATCCGCCAGCCATGGCCCGGCCCACAAGGTCTGGATTGCGATATGGCTGCCGCAGGTGGTGGCGATCACCGGCACGACCCGCCAGAACTCCCGGTCCGAATAGATCTGGCCGAGCGCCTTCAGTTGGTCGCCAAAGGCCTCGCCGCTCGCCTGCCGTGTCTCGCCCCGCCGCGGCACGATGGTCCAGATCGCGAGCGCGACCAGCACCGTCACACAGGCAAGCGCCACGAACACTGCACGCCAGCCGAAGGCCTGCACGGCCAGATCGGCGGGCGTGCTGGCCGCCATCACGCCGATGCCGCCGAATGCCATCACCCAGGAGTTGAGCAGCGGCATGCGCCCCGGCGGCGCCCATTCCGCCACCGCCTTGAAACTGGCCATTAGGCCACCGGCGAAGCCCAGGCCGATCATGGCGCGGGCGGCGATCAGGGCGATCTCGCTTTCGGCCACACTGAACAAAAGAGCGCCGATGCCGGCGGTCAGCAACAGGCCGGTCTGCACCCGCCGGGGACCGAACCGGTCCAACAGGATGCCGAGCGGCAGTTGGAAGGCCGCAAACGCGAACAGATAGGCGGCGGTCAGCAGGCCGAGGCTGCTGGCGGAAAGCTCAATATCCCGCACCAGATCCGGCGCGACCACGGCGTTGACCGCCCGGAACAGGTAGGAGAGGAAATAGCCGCTGCCGAACGGCAACAGCACCAGCAGCATGATCCGGCCCAGGCTCGGCTCCGCCGTGGATTGTGTGGAGGCGGTCATCGCCCTCACTCCTCCGGCGGCGGCGTGGCGCCGGCCTGACTCGTGATGATGCCGTAGGCCTCCGGCCGGCGGTGGGCGGCGAAGTTGAAGATCGTGGTCTTGTTGAAGGTGCAATCGTCCAGGTCCGCATCGGTGACGATCAGCTCGTCGCCCAGCGTGCGGGCCATAGCCACGATCTCGCCCGATGGCGCGCAGATCACGCTGCCGCCCATCATGTCGAACCCGTCCTCCGCTCCCGCCTTGGCAACGCCAACCACCCAGCAGCCGTTCTGATAGGCGCCCATCTGCATGCTCATCTGGTTGTGCATCATGCGCAGGTGCGGCGGTTCGATGGTGTTGCTCTCGCGGTTCTGGGTCGGCGTGTTGTAGCCGAGCATCACGACCTCCACCCCCTGCAGGCCCATGACACGGTAGGTTTCCGGCCAGCGGCGATCGTTGCAGAGGCACATGCCCATGATGCCACCCATCGTCCGCCAGACCGGGAAACCCAGATTGCCGACCTCGAAATAGCGCTTTTCCAGGTGCTGCCAGGGATAGCTTGACACATACTCGGAATGGCCCGGCAGGTGCACCTTGCGGTACTTGCCGACGATTTTGCCGTCCCGGTCCACCAGGATGGAGGTGTTGTAGCGGTGGGTCTCGCCGCCCTCGACGCACTTCTCCGCATAGCCCAGGTAGAAGCTGATCTTCAGGCTGGCGGCGAGTTCGAACAGCGGCCGGGTGGCCGCGTTCGGCATTTCCGTCTCGAACCAGGAATCGACCTCCGCCTGATCTTCCATGTACCATCGCGGGAAAAAGGTGGTCAGCGCCATTTCCGGGAACACGACCAGATGCGCACCCTTGCCATGCGCCCGGCGCATCAGGTCGCAAAGGCGCCTGACCACGCTTTCCCGGCTGTCCGCCCTGTGGATCGGGCCAAGTTGCGCGCCGGCAAGGGTGATGGGGCGGGGCATCGCGGCGGTCTCCCGGATTGTTTTCTTTGCCTGGGCAGGAAATACTAGCGGCATTGAATCCAATCGGGGAAGTTCTCCCACCATGCAAGATGCCTGCTCCATCAGCGCCCGCACGGCGGCCTCGACCATCGACGCTGGCGATGTCACCTGCGAGGCCGTCACGGCCGCCCATCTGGACCGCATCGCCGAGCGCGAGCCGGAGGTGCAGGCCTGGGCATACCTCGCGCGCGATCAGGCACTGGCCGAGGCGCGCACGCGGGACAAGGGCCCGCGCCATGGCGTGCTGCATGGCGTGCCGTTCGGTGTGAAGGACATCATCGACAGCCACGACCTGCCGACCGAGCACGGCTCGCCCATCCACAAGGGCCGGCAGCCCACGGCGGATGCCGCCTGCGTAGCCTATGTCCGCCACAATGGCGGGGTGTTGCTGGGCAAAACCGTGACAACCGAATTTGCCCACGTTCACCCAAACCAGACGCGCCACCCGCTGAACCCGTCGCACACGCCCGGTGGCTCCTCCAGCGGTTCGGCGGCGGCGGTTGGCGCGGGCATGGTGCCCTGGGCCTTCGGCACGCAGACGGCCGGCAGTGTGATCCGCCCGGCCGCCTATTGCGGCGTGGTCGGCTACAAGCCCTCCTGGGGCGAGATCAACACGGAGGGCGTGCGCGGCAATGTCCGCAGTTTCGACACGGTCGGCATCATGGCCCGCGCGGTCGAGGACTTGCCTCTGATCCGCGCCGCCGCAACGACCGAACCGCTGTCAGAACTCTCCCCGCCCGCCATTGGCGACCTGAAAATCGGCCTCTGCCGCACGCCTTATTGGGATCAGGCCTGCCCGGCGACACAGGGCTTTATCGAAGACACCGCACGCCAGCTAGCTGCGGCAGGCGCCAATGTCAGCGACTTCCATTTGCCGAATGGCTTCGATGCGTTCGAAACCGCTATCCGCACCGTCGCCGGGTACGAGTTCGCGGGCGCCATGGCATGGGAGCGGCTGAACCACCGCGACAAGCTGTCGGCTGCGTTGCTGAATGGCCGGGTCAACGACGGCCTGGGCGTGACACTGGACCGGTACCGGGCCGCCCTCGCCGGCCTTGGCATCTATCGCGCGCAGGTGGCCGTGGCGAGCCGCGATCTGGATGTTCTCCTTTGCCCCAGCGCGCCCGGCGAAGCGCCGGAGGGGCTGGCATCGACCGGGCCCGCAACCTTCAACGCCCTGTGGACCAGCCTGCACCTGCCATGCATCACCCTGCCCCTTTTCCAGGGTCCGGGCGGCCTGCCCATCGGCCTGCAACTGGTCGGCCACTACGGGCAAGACCCACGCCTGATCGCGGTGGCAGGGTCGGTTGCCGCCGCCTTGGCGTGAATTCCCCTCTCACCCTGAGCCTGTCGAAGGGTGTCTTTCATCGTGGCACGCTCACCTTTCGACAGGCTCTGGGTGAAACATGAAGTCGGAACCTGCCCATGCCCCAGTTCGAACGCCAAGCCCGCTACGCCTACTCCTCCATCGACACGCGCAAGACCTACGAGTGGCCGAACGGCACGCGGCTGGCGATCTATATCGCCAACAATGTGGAAGTGTTCCGCTATGGCACCGGCAAGGGCGCGGCCATAGCGCCGCCGGACCAGGCGGTGAGCGATTCGGTCTATTCCTGGCGCGACTACGGCAACCGGGTCGGTTTCTGGACACTGATGGATGCGCTTGACCGGTACGACCTGCCGGCGGAAGTGCAACTCAATACCGCGATCTATGAGGAATGCCCGGACATCCCAAAACGCCACCGCGACCGCGGCGACGAGTTTCTGGGCCACGGCCACACCAATTCCGACGAGCAATGCAGCCTGCCCGAAGAGGAGGAGCGCGCGTTCATCCGCGCCTGCACCGATACGATCGCACGGCATGAAGGCAAGCGCCCGACCGGCTGGATGAGCCCCTGGCTTTCCAACTCGCCCGTCACGCTCGATCTGTTGCAGGAGGAAGGTTACCGCTACCATATGGACTGGACCATGGATGATCAGCCGATCTGGATGGCGACGCGCGGCGGCAAGATTCTGTCCATGCCCTACCCGATCGAATGCAACGATAACCGCGGCATCGTCTGGTTCCGGTACACGTCGGAGGAATTCGCCCAGATGCTGATCGATCAGTTCGACGAAATGCTGGAGCAATCGACGAAATACCCGCTCGTTTGCCCGATCAGCCTGCACCCGTTCGTGGTGGGGCGACCCTACCGCCTGCGCGCGCTGAAACGGGTGTTCGCCCATATCGACAGGCACCGCGACCGCATCTGGCTAACGCGGCCGGGCGACATTGCCGCACATATTGCCAGCCTGCCCGCGGGAATGGTACCGGGAATCTAGCCATCACCCGGAAGTGCTGTCGCAATGAGCGGCCAAATCCGTTATTGTGGCGCCTTTGTGATCTACGATTGCTACGCCGGAGCCAAGAGCGATTTCCACCCGACTGTCACCGAAGGAGCAGGAGCGCTTCCACAACCTGCTGAAACTGGCAGCCGACAGCCCTTACGAGGGCGAGCGGTCGGCAGCGCTGGCCGCTGCCGAACGGCTGGTCGCCAAACACGGCATGACACTAGACGAGGCGGCGCAACGCAACCCTGTCGATCTGGAACCTGAGCCGACACCAGCAGAGAAACGTTGGCAGGCAGCGCAACGCGAAGCCGCCCATCGCTTTCGAGAGGCCGAAGCCCGGCGGGCGGCGGACAAACGGCAGTGGGAGCAGGCCTGGCACGATGCCAGGGCCCGCGGCCTGGACGAAGAGCCCGACGGCAAGCCGCAGCGGCCACGCCAGGTCTACCAGGCGCCGCGCAGCCGTCGCCGCCGCAACCCGGTGGAATTCGCGCGCACCCTGTTGCTGGAAACCCGTCTGTCGCTTCAGGATATTGCCGACATCACACAACTGGACATTTACCAGGTGGCTGGGCTCAAATTGAAGCTTCGCAACGCGGAAGCAGCGTAAGCTCTCAAAAAATCCCACCTGGAAGGACATGCCCCCATGGCCAATTGGACCGACCTCACCCGCCTCGCCACCGAAGTCGGCGGCAAACTCAAAGCGCGGGGCGAGACGATCGCAGTCTCCGAAACATCCGCTGGCGGCCTCATCTCCGCCGCGTTGCTGAGCGTCAGCGGTGCCAGCGCCTACATGCGCGGTGGTGCCGTTCCCTATTCGCAATGGAGCCGTGACGGCCTGCTGCGGATCGAGCGAGCCGATCTGGAAGGCATCCGTTCCTCCTCCGAACCCTATGCCGCGCTGCTGGCCAAGACGGTGCGCGAGCGGGTCAAGACCGACTGGGGCTTGGCAGAAACCGGGGCGGCCGGCCCGACCGGCAACCGTTATGGCGATGCCGCGGGGCATACCTGCGTCGCGATTTCCGGCGCATTGAGTACCGCCCGTACCCTGGAAACCGCCAGCGATGACCGCGAGGCCAACATGTTCGCCTTCGCCACCGAGGCGATGACGCTGCTCAATGAGGCGCTGGATACGCTTTAAGGCGGCTCATTTGATGTGAACAATGCCGAACATGTAGGCGAATGCCGCGAGGCCGCCGAGGACGACAACGTGCGGCAACAGCCCGCTAAGCTTGCCAACGACGTTCCCCGCAAGGCCCGCACGCTGCCGGACCGCAGCAAATTCGGCAGCCTGATCGCCAGCGATTTGCCGGACAATGCCCGGCAGGTGCGCCGGCACCCATTCCCGGAACGCCTGGTCGGCATTCTCCCAGAACACGGCTGATGCCGGCTCGGCATCGCGCAGGTGCAGGGCCAGTCTTGCCAGCGGCGTCGCCGTGTCGGTCACGTCCACCGCGCGGGCATGGAGCACCAAGCTCCAATCGCCGCCGTCCGAATCCGCCTGCCACTGCACCAGACACTCGCGCCCGTCGGGCAAGGGCAGACGCTGCGGCGGCGTGGCAATCCGCTGCGCCGGATCAATGGCGAGCAAGGGGGCCATCGCTTCCGTCAGGGCGGCTTCGTCAGCAGAATCAGCGGCGGTGCTCATCGGCGGCAAGTCCTGGCTCCGGCGGGTTTGGGGTTGGCCGGTGTCAGGTTGCTGCTATAGAGGCGCGTTTGCATCTTCGCCAGCCCCATCGTCTAGGACCAATGCGCGCCCTGCTCATCACCGCCAACCGCCTCGGCGACGCCGTGCTCACCACAGGTGCAGTGCCCTATCTGGCTGCGCGTTATCCGGGTGTCCGCCTGACGGTCGCCTGTGGCCCCCTGCCGGCGCCGCTGTTCGAGGCCATGCCCGAGGTGGCGGAGGTCTGGCCGGTCAGGAAACGGCCTTATGCCGGCCACTGGCGCAATCTTTGGCTAAAGGCGATTCGGTACCGCTGGAGCCATGTCGTCGACCTGCGTGGCTCTGCCTTTGCCTATACCGTGCTGACCTGCCGCCGCTCCATCATGCAGCCGGACCGCACACTGCGCCACCGCGTCAAGCACCTGACCGAGACCTTGGGCGCGCTGGAACCCTTGGCGCCGCGGCTGTGCTGGAGCGAAGCGGACATGACCGAGGCCCGGCGCCGGCTCGGTGCAGAGGGCCCGTGGCTTGCCATCGGCCCCACCGCCAATTGGCGCGGCAAGCAATGGCACGCGGAACGGTTCGGCGCTGTCGCCAAGGCCCTGACCGCCCCAGGCGGGCCGCTGGCCAACGCTTGCATCCTGATCGCCGGCGCGCCGGGGGAGGAGGAGATGGCCAAGCCGGTGTTCGAGGCTCTGCACGGCCACACAACCGTCTCGGCCTTTGGCTGGTCCTTGCCGGTTCTTGCGGCCGCACTTGCCGAGGCACGGATCTATATCGGCAACGATTCCGGCCTGATGCACATGGCAGCCGCCGTCGGTACCCCTACCGTCGGCCTGTTCGGCCCTTCCCGGCCAGAGCAATATGCCCCATGGGGCGATCACACGACCGTCGTGCGCACCACGACAACGGTCGATGAATTTGTCCGCGCGCCAGGCTATAACCGGCATACGACTGGCAGTCTGATGGGAGAAATCGGCGAAACGGCTGTTACCGACGCCTGCCGCGCGCTCTTGGAGCAAACATCATGAGCATTGCAGTGGTTCTTTGCGCACACAATGAAGCGCAGCAGATTGCGGAATGCCTCGATACCGCCGCCTGGGCCGACGAAATCGTCGTAGTGGCTGACCGCTGCACCGACGAGACTGTCACCGTCGCGCACCGATACACCGACAACGTGATCGAGGGCGCTTGGCCCCTGGAAGGCGAACGGCGGCATGCCGGCATCGACGCGGTTGCCAGCGACTGGATTCTGGAATTGGACGCGGACGAGCGCATTTCGCCGGAACTGGCCCGGGAACTTCGCCAGATCGGCGATACCGACCCGCCTTTTGATTTCGCCCTGGTTCCGTTCGACAACTATGTGGGCAATACGCTGGTGCGCTACGGCTGGGGCGGCTCGTTCGGCTCCAGCGCCGTGATGCGGCTGTTCCGCAAGGGCGCAAAACACTGGGGCACCGCCCGCACCCATCCGGGAATACGCTTCGAAGGCAAGCGTGGCCCCGACCTGACAGGGCGGATGCTGCATTATGTCGATCGGGACATTGCCGATATGATCGCCCGTCTGAACCGCTACACTACCAATCGCGCACGCGACATGCGCGAGCAAGGTATTCAAGGCTCGATTCCAGGAGATCTTCGCCGCCTGTTCACACGGTTCTTCAAATGCTATGTGCAACGCAAAGGCTACCGTGAAGGCGGGTATGGGCTGCTGATTGCAATCATGGCAGGCTTGTTTCCCCTGCTTTCTACCCTGAAAGCCCAACTGGAAACCGGCGAGGCGGGGCAGACCAAAGGGCAGGCGGAGATGCCACCCCAAGGCTAGCGTCACCGGCCCGGCGGTCGCTAGGCCGCAATTGACTTCGGCACTTGCCCCGCTTATCTCAGCCACTATCCGTTGACGCGCCTTTCGGCGTGCCATGCGGGGCTGCTGGGCTCGCTCCCAACCCGCCGGGCGTTGCCTTTACATCCTGCAGCCGTCATCCATGAAATTACCCACGAGGACCGCCATGATCGGCGCGCTCGCCAAACGTCTATTCGGCTCTGCAAATGATCGTGTGATCAAAAAGCTCAGCTCGACCGTTCAGGCCATCAATGCCCTGGAGCCGGAGCTGGAAGCGCTGGACGACGCCGCACTGCGCGCCCGCACCGACGCCTTCAAGGAGCGCCTGGCCAAAGGCGAGACGCTGGACGACCTGCTGGTGGAGGCGTTTGCCACCGTCCGAGAGGCAGCCAAGCGCACGCTCGGCCAGCGCCATTACGATGTGCAGTTGCAGGGTGGCGTTGTCCTGCATCAAGGCAAAATCACGGAGATGAAAACCGGCGAAGGCAAAACCCTGGTCGCCACCCTTCCGGTCTATCTGAACGCGCTTACCGGCAAGGGCGTGCATGTCGTCACCGTCAACGACTACCTCGCCCGCCGCGACGCGGCGTGGATGGGTCAGATTTACCAGTTCCTGGGCCTGTCGGTCGGCTGCATCGTGCATGGGCTGGATGATAACGCCCGGCGCCAGCAATACGCCTGCGATGTGACCTATGGCACGAACAACGAGTTCGGCTTCGACTATCTGCGCGATAACATGAAATTCCGGCTGGAGGACATGGCCCAACGGCCGTTCCACTATGCCATCGTCGACGAGGTCGACTCGATCCTGATCGACGAGGCGCGGACGCCGCTCATCATCTCCGGCCCCGCCGAAACCTCGTCCGACCTCTATGTGCGCGTCAATGGATTGATGCCGAGCCTGAAGCCGGAGCATTACGAGAAGGACGAGAAAAGCCGCACCGTCACCCTGACGGAAGACGGCGGCGAGTTCGTCGAGAACCTGTTCCGCGAATCCGGGCTGTTGCAGGAGGGCAACCTCTACGACACCGCCAATATCTCCCTGGTCCACCACATGAACCAAGCATTGCGGGCGCATACGCTGTTTGAGCGTGACAAGGACTATATGGTCCGCAACGGCCATGTGGTGATCATCGACGAATTCACCGGCCGGGCGATGGAAGGCCGCCGCTACTCGGAAGGCCTGCACCAGGCGCTGGAAGCGAAGGAGGGCGTTGAGGTCCAGCTGGAAAACCAGACACTCGCCTCTATCACCTTCCAGAACTATTTCCGCCTCTACGAGAAGCTGGCAGGCATGACCGGCACGGCGATGACCGAGGCCGGCGAGTTCGAGGAAATCTATAGCCTCGAAGTGGTCGACATGCCGACCAACGTCCCCGTCGTGCGCAAGGATTATGACGATGAAGTCTACCGGTCCATGGCGGAAAAGAACGATGCCATCGTCGCCGAAATCCTGGCGTGCAACAAGAAACTGCAACCGGTCCTGGTCGGCACCGTGTCGATCGAACGCTCCGAAACGCTGTCGGCACACCTGAAAGCCAGCGGCATCGAGCACAAGGTTCTGAACGCCCGCTATCACGAGCAGGAGGCGTTGATCATTGCCCAGGCCGGCCAGCCGGGCGCTGTCACCATCGCGACGAACATGGCCGGCCGCGGCACCGACATTCAGTTGGGCGGCAATGCCGAACTGATGGCGCAGGACAAGATTAAAAACATTACCGATCCAGCCGAACGCGAACGCATCATCGCGGAAACCGAAGCCGAAGTTACGCGTGACAAGGAAATCGTCAAAAAAGCGGGCGGCCTTTACGTCATCGGCACGGAACGACATGAAAGCCGCCGGATCGATAACCAGCTGCGCGGTCGCGCCGGCCGTCAGGGCGACCCCGGCGCCTCCAAATTTTTTGTCAGCCTCGACGACGACCTGATGCGCATCTTCGGGTCGGAGCGCATGGATGGAATTCTGCGCCGCCTGGGCTTGAAAGAGGGTGAGGCGATCATTCACCCGTGGATCAACAAAGCGCTGGAAAAGGCACAGCAGAAGGTCGAGGCGCGCAACTTCGACATCCGCAAAAACCTGCTGCGCTACGACAACGTCATGAACGACCAGCGCAAGGTGATCTACGAACAGCGCCGCGAGATTATGACCACAGAAAATGTCCACGACACGATCGAGGACATGCGGGCGCAGGTGCTGGAGGAGGCTATCGCCACCCACATTCCGGAAAAGGCACTGCCGGACCAATGGGACACCACCGGCCTGCACGTCGATGTGCAACGGTTGTTTGGCCTTGACCTGCCAATCGCCGACTGGGCCAAGGAAGAGGGTATCGCCGACCAGGAAATTCATGACCGCATCGCCAAGGCTGTCGAGGAACGCATGGCCGGCAAGGCTGCCAACTGGGGGCCGGATCTGATGCGGCTTGCGGAAAAAAGCGTGCTGCTGCAATTGCTCGACCAGTATTGGAAAGAGCATCTGTTGCATCTGGACCACCTGCGCCAGGGTATCGGCCTGCGCGCCTATGCTCAGCGCGACCCGCTGAACGAATACAAGTCGGAAGCGTTCGAGTTGTTCGACGCCATGCTCTCACGCCTGCGCGAAGGCGTGGTTTCCGCCCTGTCGCACCTGGAACTGCGGCAACAGCAGGTGGACATGCCAGAATCGCCCGATGGCAGGGAATGGCAGGAACAGCATGAGGAAGCGCCGGCGATGGAACTGGTTGGCGCCGATGCCGACCTGGAGCCGGCCGAAGCGGCACAACCCGCCCGGGCGCCAGCGGCACCCCCCCGCCCGGCTTTCGATCCGGATCGCCCGGAGACATGGGGCAAGGTCGCCCGCAATGCGCCCTGCCCGTGCGGTTCTGGCCGTAAGTTCAAGCATTGCCATGGCTCAAACGTTTAACGCGACCGCCGTATGATATGCCCATGATCAGCTTCATGCCGCTAGGTTGAAGGTTCTCAGGCATCCAACTGCTTACGGCCCCCCTCGATACGGTTTTATCCGCCGGAGGGTGAACAGATTATTTCGGAATTGATATTCGGATATTGATACCAACAAAAAGAGGCGAGCTTAGCCCGCCTCCGGTAGTAGGGCCACGCAGCAGGCTTGCCGCTGCGCAGTTTTTCCCTGTCCAGATTTACCGCGGCGCCATCACCATGACCATCTGGCGACCTTCCAGACGCGGCGACTGCTCGATCTTCACCTCTTCAGCGAATTCCTCGCGTACGCGCTGCAGCACCTTGGCGCCCAGATCCTGGTGGGCCATCTCTCGGCCGCGGAAGCGCAGGGTCACCTTGACCTTGTCACCTTCCTCCAGGAATTTGCGCACGGCCTTCATCTTGACCTCGTAATCGTGCTGGTCGATGGCCGGGCGCAGTTTGATTTCCTTGACCTCGATCACCTTCTGCTTTTTCCGAGCCTCATTCTTTTTCTTCTGGGCCTCGTACTTGTAGCGGCCGTAATCGAGAATCTTACAAACGGGCGGCTCCGCATTCGGCGACACCTCGACCAAGTCAAGGCCGACCCGCGCAGCTTCGCGCAAGGCGTCGTCGACCTTGTACACGCCCTGCATTTCTCCGTCTGCATCGACCAGGCGGACCAAGCGCGCCGTGATCTCGTTATTTACACGTGGCCCGTCTTTTACAGGCGGCGCCATGTTAGATCCACGTGCGATGTGGCATCTCCATTCGTTCGGCCCGCGCGCCCGGAATGGGCGTCCTGCGGGTGGGGTTGCTGACTGTTTGTCAAGAAACGGCCCGGGCAAATCAGACTCAACGGCCGCATTCACCCAGACATTCTAAAAGTAACGCAGATTTCAGGAAGCGCAAGTGTCTCGTTGCCATCCCGCTTCCGAAATCCGCAGCCTTGCCGCTTACTCCGCCCTGGCGGCCGTTTCCATTTTGCTGAGGGTGGTCGTTGTCGAAATCACGTCTGGATCCTGGCGGATCTCGATCAGGGCTGCCTTGCCGCTGGCAAGCGCCCGGTCCAGCGCCGGCGCAAAATCTTCGGTTTTTTCGACCAATTCCCCGTGGCCGCCATAAGCCGCCATCAGCGCAACAAAATCCGGATTATGCAGGTCCGTCGCAACATATCGCCCAGGGTGATGGCGCGCCTGATGCATGCGGATCGTGCCGTACATGCCATTGTTGAACACCAGAATGACCGGCTTGGCACCGTAATGCATGGCGGTCGCCAATTCCTGACCGGTCATCATGAAGCCGCCGTCGCCGACAAAGGCGAACACCCGCCGTTCGCGATGCGCCAGCGCCGCGCCGACCGCCGCCGGCACCGCATATCCCATCGCGCCGGAGGTCGGAGCCGCGAAGGTATGACGCTGGCCGAACCGCAGGAAACGCATCGGCCAGCCGGAGAAGTTGCCGGCATCGACAGTGACGACGCTATCCGGCTGCATCCGCTCCTGCATCGCCGCCATGCATGCGCCGAGGTCGATCTTGCCGCCATACTCGCGCGGGCTGGCCCATTCGACGAAATCCGCCCGGCGCTCCGCCGTCCAGGCATCCCAGGCGCGGTTCGCGACCGGCTCCATCGCAGCCGCAGCGGCGGCAAAGCCTTCCGGACCGGCCTGAATGCCAAGGGCTGGCTGATAGACACTGCCCAACTCCTCCGCACTGCCGTGCACGTGCACCAGCTTCATGTGCGGGTTCGGCGGCTGGATCAGGGCGTAGCCCTGGGTCGTGATCTCCCCCAGCCGCGCGCCGGCGCAGATCAGCAGGTCGCAATCCCGCACCGCTTGGGCCAGCTTCGGATTGGTGCTGGTCGAGAGGTCGCCGGCATACTGGGCCGAACCGTGGTCGATGAAATCCAGACAGCGGAACGAAGCCATCACCGGCAGATTGTTCGCCTCCGCAAACTGGCGGATGTCGTCGCAGGCGCCCTGTTCCCAACCGCCGCCGCCGATCAGCAGCAAAGGCTTCTGCGCCTCGGAAAGCATCGCCCGCAGCGTCTGCATTGCATGGGCGCTCGGGTGGGCGCGGTGAACTGCGTAAGGCGCCGTGTCGCTGACCGCCACCCGGTCACGCAGCATATCCTCCGGCAGGGCCAGCGCCACGGGGCCGGGGCGGCCGCTCATGGCGGTGTGGAAGGCACGGGCGATGTATTCCGGAATGCGCTCTGCATCCTCGATCTGCGCGACCCATTTGGTCACCTGGCCGAACATCTCCCGATAGTTGATTTCCTGAAACGCTTCCCGGTCGAACTGGTCGCGCGCCACCTGGCCGATCAGCATGACCATTGGAGTGGAATCCTGATAGGCGGTATGCAGTCCGATGCTGCCATGGCAGGCGCCGGGCCCGCGCGTCACCATGACGATGCCCGGCTTGCCGGTCACTTTGGCGTAGGCCTCCGCCATGTTCGCGGCGCCGCCTTCGTGCCGGCAGGTGTATAGGTTGAAGTCCTTGTGGTCGTGCAACGCGTCCAGCAGGGCCAGATAGCTCTCTCCGGCCACGCAAAATGCGGTGTTTGCACCGTGCACGCGAAGGGCATCGGCCAATACCTGGCCGCCGGTGCGGGTGTTGGTGGGGGCGGGGGCGGTCATGGGCTTGTCAATCCTTCCTGCGCGGATGCTGTTTCGTGCTGCGGTTGTCGGCTGCGAGTGCCAGCGGGTCAAGACCTCTTCCATTGTACGGCAGCGCGGGAATGCCATATGGCGGTCAGATCGATCCCAGGACGCCAAGGAGCCCTCCCCCATGCGTATTTTCGTCCTGAACGGGCACCCGGACCCTGCGCCCGAACGGCTCTGCCACGCGCTGGCAACGGCCTATGCCGAAGGCGCGGAGGCCGGAGGCCACGAGGTGCGGAGCCTGGCGGTCGGCAACATGGAATTGCCGCTGCTCCGCTCCGAAGGCGAATTCCACGAGACAACACCGCCGCCCGCCGCAATCCAAACCCAGGAGGCCATGGAGTGGGCGGAGCATTGGGTGCTGATCTATCCGCTATGGCTCGGCACCATGCCCGCCGCGTTGAAGGCGCTGCTGGAACAGGCGCTGCGGCCCAACTTTGCCATGGACTACACCGGCAAATGGCCTGCGGGACGGCTAAAGGGACGGTCGGCGCGGGTGGTGGTGACGATGGGCATGCCGGCGCTGGCCTATCGCTGGTACTACGGCGCCCACAGCCTGAAAAGCCTGGAACGCAACATCCTGAAATTCTGCGGCATCAGCCCGGTGCGCGAAACGCTCCACGGCATGGTGGGCGAGGCCGACACGCGGACCCGTCAGGGCTGGCTGGCGGAAATGCAGCGTCTGGGCGAACGCGGGCATTGATGTTTCCGCAAGGACCATGAGCAGCCGGTGCCGCCTTAAAACGCTGGTTCCTTTGGGTCCGGCCCGTAGAGGTTCGGTCCCTCGCTCCCCGATTTGAACAGCAAGACCAGGAACAATATGAAGTTCGCAATCGGCACCAACGTCAGCAAATACCACCAGCCGGAAGCGTTCATGTCGTGCAAACGGCGCACGCCGAGGGCGATGCCTGGGATGATGATGAACAAGCCGTAGAGCCCGCTTAACACCCCGCCCGGACCGTGCATCGGCAATAGGGCGAGTTGCATGTCGACCGCGCTCAGAACGACCGACATGGCGAAATTGAACAGGATGAACACCCCGAATTCGAGCCGCCGCGACCGGCCTGAAAACTCGAAATAGCGCCGAAACGGCAGCAGGATCACATCCACGGCTTCAACTCTCCCGGATTTCGTAGTTCTGCCATCAGGCTCGGCGATTCCGAACGCCGCCACAATGGCAAACCCGGCCCGCGTGACTGGCGGGCCGGTTCGCTCATGCTGCTATTGCGCGGTGATGCCGCCATCGACGACTAGCCCGGCGCCGGTCATGAAGCCGCTGTCGTCGCTGGCCAGGAACAGGATGCCCTTGGCGATATCCTCGGCCACGCCGAGGCGGCCGATGGGGTGCATCTTGGCGGAGAACTCGCGGGCCTTGGCCGGATCGTTCAGCCCCTGCTTCTGCGCCCGCGCCTCATAGGTCTGCGCGCCCATGTCGGTGTCGATCACGCCCGGATGGATGGAGTTGCAGCGCACCCGCTGGCCCTTGCGGCTGAAATAGAGCGCGGTTGACTTTGTGAACAGCGCCACGCCGCCCTTGGTCATCGAATAGAGCGGATCGAGCTGCGAGCCGACCAGACCGGCAATAGAGGACGTGTTGACAATGGCGGAACCGTGCGCACTGTTCTCGCCACGCGCTGCCAGCGCATCGGCACACAGCTTGGTGCCGAGGAAAACGCCGGTCATGTTGACACCAACCAGCTTGTTCCAATCGTCCAAGGTCACCTCGTCAATGCCGAGGCCGGTGAAGATGCCGGCATTGTTGCAGAGCACATCCAGCCCACCGAACCGTGTCTCTGCCAGATCGACCGCGGCGCGCCAGTCGGCCTCCTTCGTCACATCCAGATGGATGTAGGCCGCAGCGTCGCCCAGCGTCTTGGCCGTTTCCTGGCCCAGATCGTCGAGCACGTCGGCGACGATGACCTTGGCACCGGCGGCAACCATCAATTCCGCCGTCTTGGCGCCGATGCCGCGGGAGGCACCGGAGATGAGGGCGATTTTCCCATCTAGTCTGTTCATTTGCGCATTTCCTCTTGTTTAACCTTAACCTTGTTGAAGATTTTTTTGCATTCCTCACCCTTCGACAGGGTCAGGGTGAAGCGGCTCGGCACGGGCGACCGCGGCTAGTAGATCACCCGTTCCACCAGACCGAAGCACGCCGGCTTGCCCTCCGGTTTCATCAGAGCAATGCGCGAGAGGTAGCCGTTGGTGCGCTCGCCGTGGACGGTCAGGAGGTCGTCCCAGAACATCGGGCGGCGGAAGCGGACTTCCATTTCCAGTTGCTGCGGCGGGCCGCCGCCATCCTTCACCAGCGCCTCCATCAGGATGTGCGAGCCCATGATGCCGGCGGCGATGGGGGCGCGGAAGCCGAACTGGCGGGCCACTTCCGGATCGTCATGGATGCGGTTCATCTTGTCGTCGGAGAAATTGCCGACACCGTCCGGCGTCAACTGCCGTTCACCGATCACGGGCAGGCCCATGGCTGGCGCGTCGGGATTTTCGGCAGCGGCGGCCTGCTTTCCGCCGGAAGCCGGCCCCTTGCGCTCGCCATCCTGATGCATGCGCACGCTTGTGCGGCTCAACTCCATCGCGACGGAGCCATCGGCGCGCACAACCTCGAAGCCCGCATGCATGAGCGTGCCCCGCGGCGCCGGTTCGATCCCGGTGATCCGGCCGCGCAGCGTGATTTCCTCACCGATCTTCACCGGCGCATGCTGGCGGTAGCGCTGGATCATGTGCACGCTGCCATTGATGGAGAAACCGTCGCGGTGAACATGGCGGATGGTCAGCAGCGCAAAGTGGCTGGGGTCGAGGCAATCGCCCCAGATCGCAGGGTCGATACCGCAGCAGCCGAGCTTGCGGGCCTGATAATCGGCATCGAGTGCGAAGGTCCACGGGGCGAATTCAAACCCCGGCACCAACTCGCTTTCGTCACGGGTGGCCTTGCCGGATGGATCTGGCAACATACTCTTCCCCCCTACCGTACGGCCGGCGGATACACCGCCATCGACCATGTAGACCCCGCCAGTGCAGAAACTGCTGTCGTCGGAGGCGAGGAACAGCATCATCTGCGCCACCTCCTCCGGCTTGCCGTAGCGCTTCAGCGGGGTCGCGCCGGCGAGCGGCTGGTCGTTCCGACCCGCGACGCCATGCATGCTCTCCAACGAGGCCATCATCGGCGTTTCGATCGGTGACGGGTTGACCGAATTGACGCGGATATTGTGCTCCGCCCCCTCGATCGCCGCCGACCGCATCAGGCCCACGGCGGCATGCTTGGAGGCGGTGTAGGCAGACATCCGCGGCGTGGCCCGAATGCCGGAGGTCGAGGAGGTGATTACGATCGAGCCCCCCTTCGCCTGCATTGCCTTCATCGCATATTTCAGCCCCAGCCAGACGCCGCGAACGTTCACGGCCATCACCTTGTCGAACATCGCCGGGTCATAGTCGACAATCGGGTCGAGCTTACCCTCAATGCCCGCATTCAGCAGGGCGATATCAACACTGCCGAACCGCGCCACGGCCTGATCGACCAGGTTCTTCACCGCCGCCTCGTCCGTCACGTCGGTCAGACAGGTGGCAGCCTGCCCGCCAATCTCGCCGGCAAGTTGCCGGAGCGGCTCCTCCAGAACATCGGCCAGCATGAGATTGGCGCCTTCGGCGGCGAACAGGCGGGCGGCGGCCGCACCGATACCCCGGGCGGCACCAGTGATGATGGCCGTCTTACCGGCGAGCTTGGACATGAACGGGCATTCCTCAGGATGATGCGCTTGTGATTGGCCCCATGGTTGCGCGGCGGAACCGGTGCGTCAACGACAACAACCTTCTACCCCGCGCTCCGCCGCCGCCTGCCGCCCTGCCAACCGACGCGGTAGAGGTCGAAGCGCCGATCCTTCAACTGCTGCACTGTGCCCTGGTTGCGGCTGACGAACAGGTCGGAGAAGCGCAGGTCAGCAAACGCAATCATCTCCGTATTTGCGCCGCTGTCCGCGGCCACGCCATCGCGCGCGAAGGGGAAGTCGCAGGGGGTCAGGACGCAGCTTTCGGCGTAATGAATGTCCATGTTCTCCACATGCGGCAGGTTGCCGACGACGCCGGACATGACGACATAGACTTGGTTTTCAACCGCACGGGCATGACAGCAGTAGCGCACGCGGTAATAACCCCGCCGCTCGTCGCTGGAGAACGGAACGAACAGGATCAGTGCGCCCTGGTCGACCAGGTTGCGGGCCACCTCCGGGAATTCGCAGTCATAGCAGACCAGAACGCCGACGGGGCCGCAGTCGGTATTGATCGCCTCCAGCCGCTCGCCACCCTTGATGTTCCACCAATAGCGTTCCGCCGGCGTGGGGTGCAGTTTGTCCTGAATGTAGGTGCCGCCGTCGCGAAGGAAGACATAGCCGGTATTGCGGATGCTCTCGTCGGCCTGAAGGGTTGGATGCGAGCCGCCGATGATGTTGACGTTGTACCGCACCGCGAGGGCGCTCATGAACTCGCGGAACCGCTCGGTGTATTCCGCGACCTTCGCGACACCTTCCAGCGGCCCAAGCGGCTTTTTCTCGGCGGCGAGCAATTGCAGGGTGAACAGTTCGGGGAAAACAACGAAATCCGAGCGGTAGTCGCTGGCGACATCGACAAAATATTCGACCTGATCCTCGAACGCCTGGATGTCGCTGATCTGCCGCATTTGAAATTGGACCGCCGCAACCCGCACGCTTTCCGGCAGCCGGCCCATGGGCTGCGAGGCGCGCGCCTTTTCCGCCTCCATCACCAGCGGGTTGCGCCAGAGCATGTGGCTGGCAACGCCGCCGGACTGCCGGTCCTCCGGCAGATAGTTCTGGAGCACGCCGATGACTTCAAAGCCGTTGGCAAGCTGGAAGTTAAGCACCTGGTCGCGGATTTTCTTTTCCTGGACCTGCTCCAGATACTCCTCCGGAGAGCCGACCTTGGCGCGTGCGCGGCCATAGCCGGGCAGGCGGCCGCCGAAGACGATGCCCTTCAGCTCCCAGTATTCGCACAGCTCGCGCCGGGCGTTGTAGAGGCGCTGGCCGATGCGCGACCGGCGGGTATCCGGATCGACGGCGACCTCCATGCCATAAAGGTAATCGCCATTCGCATCGTGCCGGGATGCGTAGCCATTGCCGGTGATTTCCGACCAGGAATGCGGCTTGAGGGCGATCTCGCCGGAAATGATGAACGTGGCGGCATGGCCGACGATCTGATCGCCCAGTTCGACGACGAACTGGCCTTCGGGGAAGATGTTGATATTGCCGCGCACGCATTGCGGCGTCGTCGCCATGTCGCCCTTATAGATCTTGCGGCTGAGCGCTACGATGCCGTCCACGTCGGTCATCCGCGCGTTGCGGACGGTCAGGCGGGGTTTTTCCGCCTTCTTTTTCGGTTTCGCGGTCTTGGGTTGTGGGGGCACGCAGGAACCTCATGCCGTTATTGCCGGGGCCCACACCCTGCCCTATTTGCGCGCCGGCGAGAAGCCTGCGCATGACCGTTTCGGGATTGGAAGCCGGTGCCCACCGGATAATCTGGACACCGGCTTTGAGCCTAGCGCGCCTTGCCACCGCCGCCGCGCAGGCGCATCGGCAGCAGAAATGCTACCGCGCCCAACACCACCGCCAGGGCAAGCCCCAGCCATTCGCCAGGAACGTCCGGCCAAAGCGCGGGGTAGGAGGTGCCGGCAACCGTACCCAATGTGGCCTTGCCGCCGGCAATCGTGGCAAGCAGCCCGGTGCCTTCGACCGCGGCAAAGGTCAGCATGTAGGCCGCCGCACCAACCAGCCCGCCCAGCACGAACCACAGTGCATCCTTGCGCCCAGTCGCGGCAGCGGTGAGGCCTGTACCGGGGCAATATCCGGCAATGGCAAAGCCTGCGCCCAGCAGAACACCGCCAACAATCACGCCGATATAGGCGTCCTTGACCCCCAGGTGCCCGGGATTCAGCAATCCCAGCATTAACCCGCCGAACAGCAGCAGGGTGCCAACGGCCACCGCCAACAGGATCGTCTTCATCAGGTGCATGTTCGAGAGCCGCAACATCCCGATGATTAGGTTCGGATTGGTCGCGCCGACCCGGTCGAGCGTGAAACCGAAGGCCGCGCCGATAACGATAGCGAGAATAAGGGTTTCCATAAGATCAGTCCTCCTTCGGGAACATCAGCACAGCAATGGGAATGCCTGCACCGAAGGCGCCAGCCATGAACAGAAAGGCGCTGACCGCGGTTTGCATCGTGCCGCTCATCATGTGACCGCTGGTGCAGCCGCCAGCCATGCGCGCGCCATAAAGTACCAGAACGCCCGCGATAAAGACCATCGCATAACGCTTGCCCGGCGAATCACCATAATTCGCGCGCCAGAGTTCCGGCATGGTGCGCTGCGCCCGTGTCGGCCAGCCGCGCAGCATCGCAGATAGGGCCGCCCCGCCAATCATGGCGAGGACAAAGACGAAGCTATAATTCCAAGGGTTGGCGATATTGCTGGCATACTTGCCCCCACTTTTATTGAGATAGGCGTTAGGGCTGGCATAGCCGCCTGTCGCCTCGGTCGATGGCTCGACCACGGTGGGCTGCACGGCATCCCAGACAATACCGTCAAAGATGACGAATTGGGTAGAAACCCCGATGGGCTTGACCAACGCCACCGCCGCAAAAAAGACCAGACCGAGCAGAAGCCCGCCGGTACGCCAGGACAAAGGCATGACACACCTCGCATAAATGGATTGAAGATGAATTCTTAGCGACAAGTGCCAGTCAAATCATTGAGACAAGTCAAATGCTGCACCACCACTCTGGCAGTATACGCCGGGAACATGCGATGATCGGCAGGCCAAACGCCAACCAAGAGGCTGAACCACCATGAGCCGTATCCTGGTGCTCAATCCGAATGCAACCGAGACCTGCACCGCCGCGATTGACCGGGCAGCGGCGCCGTTCCGTCTGCCCGGCGGACCGGCAGTCGATTGCCTGACAAACCGCAAAGGCCCGCCCGGCATTCAGAGCCAAGCCGACAGCGACGCGGTGATCCCGCACCTGCACGCCATCTGCCAGCGCGAGCCGGCGGATGCCTATGTCGTCGCCTGTTTCTCCGACCCCGGCGTGCAATCCCTGCGCGAGCGCACCGGGCGGCCCGTGTTCGGCATTGCCGAGGCCGGCATGGCCGCTGCGCTGAGCCTGGGGGAGCGGTTCGGCATGATCGCCATCCTTCCTTCCTCCATCGCGCGGCAGCGGCGGACAGTGCGGGCCTATGGCCTGGACGCACGCTATGCCGCCAGCCGCTCCATCGGGCTGGAGGTGCCGGAACTGGCAGATAGCACCAGGACGCGGGCAGCGATGATAGAGGCCGGCCAGCGCCTGCGGGACGAAAACGGAGCCGACGTGCTGATCCTCGGCTGCGCCGGCATGGCCGACCAGCGCGCGCCGCTGGCCGAAGCGACCGGCCTGCCGGTGGTTGAGCCGAGCCAAGCAGCCTTGGCGCGAGCGCTGGGCGCAGTGCTGCAGGGCTGGTGAGGCAGTTGTATCGTCGCCGCGCCCCGGCTAGGGTGGCGCCGATTTTTCCCAGATGGACACCCCCCCCTATGAGCGAATCCGCCAGCAATACCCTGATCCTGGAACTGCGCACCGGCAATGTGGTGATCGAACTTCGGCCCGACCTGGCACCGAAGCACGTTGCACGCATCAAGCAATTGGCCAGCGAAGGTTTCTATGACGGCCTGAAATTCCACCGGGTCATTGACGGCTTCATGGCCCAGACCGGAGACCCGCGTGGCGATGGCACTGGCGGCTCCGGTCAGAACCTGGATGCGGAATTCACCAAGGCACCGTTCGAGCGTGGAACGCTCGGCATGGCGCGCGCGCAGAGCCCGAACAGCGCAGACAGCCAGTTTTTCATCATGTTCGACCGCTCGCCGCACCTGGACGGTCAGTACACCGTTTGGGGCCAAGTGACCGCGGGTATGGAGCATATCGACCAGATCAAGAAGGGCTCGCCAGCGATGAACGGATCGGTCAACGACCCGGATACCATCGTGCGGATGTACCTTCAGGACTGAGGCAGAGCCTGGCCCGGCACGCGGGGGATAAGACCTTGGCGGCGCCGGAACCACTGGGCTAAGCTTCAGCTCATCGCTGATGCCCACATGCAGAAGCGCCGCTCCGGCAGCCGGCCGGGGCGGCGCTTTTCATTGCCAACCGAAGCCCGGTGCCACCCCGTCCATGACCCGCCCGCCCGTCAACAATCCGCTGGGCATTGCCTGGATGCTGGGTGCCGCCGTTGCATTCTCCGGGCTGTTCGTAGCGGTGCGGGAACTGGGCACGATGTTGCCGACGTTCGAAATCCTGTTCCTGCGATCGGTCTTCACAATTGTGCTGATGCTGCCATGGCTCTGGCAGGAAAGGCTCAACGCCTTTCGATCCCGCCGGCCCGGCATGCATCTGCTGCGTGGCGCCAGCACCTTCACCGCCATGAGCATGCTGTTCTACGGCATCTCTCACTCGCCGCTGGCGGACGCCAGCGCGCTGCAGTCCACCTATCCTCTTTTCACCATCATGCTGGTGGCGTTGCTACTGGGCGAACGCTGCGGAGTGAGGCGCTGGGTGGCGGCGCTGGCCGGCTTTGCTGGCATTCTGGTAATCGTCCGGCCCGGTTTCGCCGCAATCGGGCCGCCGACGCTGGCGCTGCTGGGCTGTTCGATCTTCTATGCAGCGTCCAACACCATCGTCCGCATGATGGCTGGCATCGACAGGCCGACGCAGATGGTGTTCTCGGTCAACGCCACCATCCTGGTGCTGTCGGCGATCCCCGCGCTCTATGTGTGGGTGACACCGCCACCGGCGGCGGTGCCGTGGATCGGCCTCCTGGCACTTAGCGGCTATGCGGCGCACATGTGCCTGACGCGGGCGCTGAACCACGGCGAGGCAGGCGTAGTCATGCCGTTCGACTATCTGCGCCTGCCCTTCGCTGCCATTCTGGGCTACCTCATCTACCGCGAGGTTCCCGACGCGTTTACCCTGGCGGGCGGAGCCATCATCTTTGCCAGCGTCAGTTACATCGCAGCGTCGGAGGCGCGACGGAAATGAGCCTGTTGCGCGCCAGCAATGCGCTGGGCATCGCCTGGATGACCGGCACGGCGGCCTCGCTGACGGCGATGTATATCGCGGCCCGGCAGCTTTCGGCCGAAATCTCCACCTTCGAAATCGTCTTCCTGCGGGTCGGCACCGCATTGCTGCTGATGCTGCCCTGGCTGGTGCGCAATCGCGCCAGTGCGTTCAAGACCGACATGCCGCTCATGCATCTGGCCCGCGGCTTCTGCACCTTCGGCGCGATCACGCTGATGTTCTATGGCGTCGCCAATGCGCCGCTGGCCGATGCGACGGCGTTGCAGGCAGTCTATCCGCTGTTCACCATCCTGCTGGCGGTCGCCTTCATCGGCGAGCGGCCGGGCATGGCCCGCTGGCTGGCGACGCTGGCGGGCTTTGTGGGCGTGCTGACCATCGTGCGGCCCGGCTTTACCGAGGTGAGCCTGGCGACGCTCGCGCTGCTCGGCTGCTCCGTCTTCTACGCGCTGTCCAACACGGTGGTGAAGCTGATGACGCGGGCAGAGCCGGTCGCGAAGATGACCTTCAGCGTCAACGCCATCATCCTGTTGCTCTCGGCTGTTCCTGCCGCCTATGTATGGGTGACGCCGTCGCTGGCAATGCTGCCCTGGATCGGGTTGCTGGCAGGCTCCGGCTTCGGCGCGCAGTATTGCATGACCAAGGCACTGGGCCATGGCGAGGCCAGTGTGGTCATGCCGTTTGACTACCTACGCCTGCCGTTCGCGGCGGTGGCCGGTTTCCTGCTTTATTTGGAGGTACCGGACCTGTTCACCGTTTTGGGCGCGCTGATCGTATTCGCCAGCGTCAGCTATATTACCGCTGCGGAAAGCCGGGCGAAGCGGGGCAGAGGCTAGGCCAGCGCCTCCTCCCATGTTTCGATCACCTTGGCCGCGTCGGCATCCCTGGCGATGAAGCTCTGGCCGATACCACGGGCTAGGATCAGGGTGAGCTTCCCGCCTTCCGCCTTCTTGTCGGAGGCCATGCGGGCCATTAGCCGGTCGATGGTGGGCAACTGCTGCCCCATGACCAGCCGTGGCGCCACCGGCAGGCCGACTTCGGTCAGATGCGCCTCCACCCGGTCGGCCTCTGGCGGCTCGCAAAGCCCCAGCCGCACGGAATGGCGGAAGGCCAGCGCCATGCCGACGGCCACCGCCTCGCCATGCAGCACCTGGCCGCCATATCCCGCCTCCGCCTCGATCGCATGACCAAATGTGTGGCCGAGATTCAGCAGCGCGCGCACGCCGCCTTCCCGCTCGTCCGCCGCGACGACGGCAGCCTTTGCCTCGCAACTGACACGCACCGCATGGGCCAGCGCTTCCGGTTCCAACGCCAGCATGCGGCCAGAATTTTCCTCCAGCCATACCCAGAAACTCGGCTGGTCGATCAGGCCGTATTTGGCCACCTCGGCATAGCCGGACAGCAATTCGCGCTTCGGCAGCGTCTTCAATACGCCGGTATCGGCCAGCACCAGCCGCGGCTGGTGAAAGGCGCCGACCAGGTTCTTACCGTGGCGGGTATTGATCGCGGTTTTGCCGCCAACGGAACTGTCCACCTGGGACAGCAGAGTCGTCGGCACCTGCACATAGTCGATGCCGCGCAGCAGGATTGCTGCGAGAAAACCACCCAAATCGCCGACAACACCGCCGCCGAGAGCGACCAGGAAGCTCTTGCGGTCAAGACCGGCGTCCAGGCATTGATCCAAAAGCGCGCCCAATTGGTCGAAGCTTTTGGCCGCCTCGCCCGCCGGAATGATCAGGGTCTCGGATTCCATGCCTGCGGCCTTCAACGACGCGGCCATGGCATCGGCATAAAGCGGCCCGACGCAGCTATCCGTCAAGATCACGGCCCGGCGGCCCGCCAGGCGCTCGGCGATGAGTTTGCCTGCGGCCGCAATCAGACCAGGGCCAATCAAAATGTCATAGGAGCGGTCGACAGCAGCGGCACCCAGATTGACCGAAAGGCGGTGCACGCCGTTCATGACCGGGTTGCGTAAACTTTCATGTAACCGCCCTCCTCCAGTTTCTGCACCAGGGCCTGCACGCTGTCCTCCGGCTCACCCTCGCTGGTGTCGAGGTGAAGATCGGCAAGAGAATAGATCGGCGCCCGCTCCTCCATCAGAACCGCAAGTTTCTGTTCCACATCGCCATCGGCAAGCAAGGGGCGATTGTTGCGGCGGGCGACGCGCTTGGCCAGCACGTCCAACTCCGCACGCAGCCAGACGGAGATGCCGCGTTCGGCGATGCGCTCCCGCGTTTCCGGATCGTTGAAAGCGCCGCCACCCGCCGCCAGGACGTGCGCCGGCTCATCCTTCAACAAACGGGCGATGACCCGGCGCTCTCCATCGCGGAACTGCGCCTCGCCGAATTTTTCGAATATCTCGGGAATGGTGTAGCCTGCCGCCTTTTCGATCTCGGCATCGGCATCGATGAAATCCATGCCAAGGCGTTGCGCCAAGCGCTTGCCAATGGTGGTTTTGCCAACGCCCATCATTCCCACCAGGACAATGGTCCGGTCGGGACGGGCGACGATATTGGGGTTGGCGGCCTCTGCCGCAGCGCTAGCTCTGCTCATGGCGCGATTCCATGGCGCAGGAAGGGGTTGATCGTCAAGCTATGCTGCATGGCAGAATCCGTTAAAGTGGTTCGGAAGTGTCGCGTTGCGACGTGATGAACCATCCTCACACGCTTCCAAAAGGATCCCGCGCGGATGGGACGGATAGTTTTGGCACTCCTCGCATTGGTTGTACTGGCAGCATTGGGCGGCGGTCTGTACATCGCCATGGGCGATATTCCGCCGCCAACCCAGACTGTCGAAAAGATCTTACCGAATGCCCGATTTGAGCAATAGGTGGGGCTGGCTGGCAGGTTTGGCAATCGGCTGCGCGCTGATCGCCACCCAGCCGGTTGCGGCCCAGACCGTGCGGTTTATCGATGCCACTCCGGAACGGGTGGGTTTAACCCTGCCGCAGGACACCGGCCTGCCGGAGGCGCTGTGGCAGGGCAGTTCGCCCAGCCGTTTGGCCGCTGTGCTGGACGGATTGCCGGCAGAGGTGCAAAGCCCGGCGCAATACCGTGCGCTCGTCAATCTGCTGCGCGTTTCGGCAGCGCCGCCCGATGGCGAGCAGGCCATGCCGTCGCTGGCAAGCCGGCGCCTGGCGGCACTCGCCCGCCTGGGGGCCGAGCAGGACGTGCTCGATCTGGCCGAGCGGATCGACCCCGGGCTGCGTGATGCGCCCTATTGGCAGGCCCGGGCCACGGTCGCCATGCTGCGCTACAACCTGTCGGGTGTCTGCGCCCTGCCGACACAGGCAGGAGATGCAGCAGCGACAGAGCAATGGCAACGGCTCGCGGCGTTTTGCCGGCTGCTGCGCAAGCAGGAAGAAGCGGCCATGGTCGCGGTGATGCTGGCGGACGAATTGGGCGGGGATGACCCCGTGTTTACGCAGTTGTTCCTGTCTCGCCAGTTTCCCGAGCGGCCAGCTGGCCCTGCTGTCACGCCGACAGAACCGCTGCACCTCACCATGATCCGCGCTTTGAGCCAGCCCATGGCCTTGCCAAAAATGTGGAATGAAACGCCGGCCTTGGTTGCAAGCAGTGTCGCCCGCTATCCGGCAATAGGCCTGGAGCCACGAACGGAAGCCGCGGAGCGGGCAGTGCGGGCGAATGTGCTGCCGGCCGACATGCTGGTGCAGCTCTATCTGGCGACCGAACTGACGACGCCGCTCGGCGCCACCTACCGCCAAGTGGCCATTACCGGCTCGGGGCCGCAGCGGCTGGCAGCGCTGGAAGCCTTCTGGGATGCCACAGCCAAGGCAGGACTCTATGCTCAGCTGGCGCCCTTCTCGCTGGAATTCATGACCGGCCTCGATCTGAAAGCCGTGCCGCCCGCCTTTGCCGCCAGGGCGTTGCGCGCCGCGCTGGCCGCTCGTGATGCCGCTGCAACCGGCGCGGCACAGAATGCGCTGGCTACCGCCGGAAAGACCCAGGTGGGGGCGGAAGCGCGCGATGCCGCCTACCTGATACTGGCGCTGGCAGGAGAGCCCTTGCCAGCATCGGTCGACTGGTGGCCCGCTTGGCTGAAGGCGGCAAAGCCCGGCGAGGAGAAAACAGCACTCGCCGCAGGCCTGTTACAGGCGCTGGGGATAGCGGTGCCAAACGCTTCCGGCCCCGGACCGGATCGCTCTGCCTCAGCACGCGCCATTGCCAGGGCAGAGGCGGGAGAAGCAGCGTTGCTGGCGCTGACCGCACTTGCCGCCTCCCCTGCCCCAAGCGCCGGCCTGACCGTGCAGGCGGTTGCCGCGCTGGCAAAGGTCAGCCCCGCCGATGCCCGCACCGTTGCGGTGGAACTGGCCATTGCCGCCGGCCTCTGACCCCGCCATCGAGGCATTCCTGGAAACACTCTCCGCCGAACGCGGCGCGGCCCGCAACACGCTGGAGGCCTACGGTCGCGACCTGCGCGCCGTGGCGGCAGGGATACAGCCGCGCCCGCTCGCGGAGGCCTCGCCCGCGGACCTGCGCCATGTGGTGCAAGGCATGGCCGCGGCTGGTCTCGCGCGCAGTACCCAGGCAAGACGTCTGTCAGCGCTGCGCCAGTTCTTCCGGTATCTGGTCAGCGAAGGCGAACGCCCCGACGATCCGACCGCTGCATTGGACGCCCCCCGCAGCACGCAAAGCCTGCCGAAATTCCTGACACCGGCGGAAGTCGAGGCGCTGCTGGAAGCCGCGCATGGCATGGACGGGCCTGAAGGCGCACGGCTCGTGGCTATCGTTGAGCTTCTTTATGCGACCGGGCTCCGGGTCAGCGAACTGGTCAGCCTGCCGCAAGCCGCGGCACGCCACGGCGCCAGCGCCGGCGCGCTCTGGCTGCGCGGCAAGGGCGGACGCGAGCGCATGGTGCCGATCGGCAGCGCGGCAGTGGTAGCGCTGGAGCGGTATCTGGCTGTGCGCGGCGTATTCGTGACCACACCTGGTTTGGCCAAATGGCTGTTCCCCTCGCGCAGCAAGGAGGGGCACCTGACACGCCGCCGGGTAGGCCAGTTGCTGAAGGCGCTGGCGTTGGGGGCTGGGCTCGATCCGGCGAAGGTCTCACCACATGTGTTACGCCACGCTTTCGCCACCCATTTGCTCGCGCATGGTGCCGATCTGCGGGCCTTGCAGACGCTGCTGGGGCATGCCGACATCGGCACCACACAGATTTACACGCACGTGTTGGAGGAACGCCGCCGGGCGCTGGTGCTGGAACACCACCCGCTGGCGGACTGAGGTTTAAGAGCCAGCCGCCCCCAAATCCCAGAACATGCCGGTCGCGGCGGCGATGCCCTCGCGGAACAGCGGCATCAGGCCGTGCTCGTTCGCGCCGTGCTGGTTGCAGCCGGCATAGGAGCTTGGGAACCAGACCACCGGCACGCCCAGCCGCGCCTTGAACAGCTCGGACGGGTTCGAGCCGGAGGAGGATGGCAGAATGTTCGGCTCCTCCCCATGCGTCGCGACAATGGAGCGGCGGAAGCGCTGCACCCAGGGGTCGTCCGGATCGGTGCGGCTGGCGAGGAACTGGTCGCGGCCCACATTAGAATTGATGGTGACATGCTGGAAGCCGTGAGCATCCAGGTGTTTGCGCAGCGCCGGCACGAACACGGCGGCATCTACATCCACCGTGTGCCGGATCTGGCAGGTGGCCTTGGCATAGCTGGGCACGGCGTTGACCGGATTGTCTGCATTGCCGGCGGACATGCCCAGGATGATGAAGCTGGTCCAGGCCAGCACCTTTTCATGCTCCGTCAGTTCGGTGAAGCCCCAGTCCGGATCCGGCTGCGGCATGCCCTCGACGAGATCGGCGACGATGTCGCCCACGGCCGCGCGCACCGAATTCGGCACGTGCTTCGGCAGCCAGTCCTGCACCAGAATGCGGCCCTTCGGCGTAGTGATGGTCGCCAGCGCTTGGGCCAGGATGATGGCGGCATCCGGCAGCACCCCGCCGAAATGGCCGGAATGCAGGCCGCCGGGCCGGTTCAAGTCGACCTCCAGCCCAAAAAACACGCCGCCGCGGCAACCCAGATTCAGGTCGAGCCTGCGAAAGGACTTGCGCGGACCATCAAAGCCCAGAAACGCATCCGCCTGGAACACGTCCCGATGCTGCACCAGCAGCGCGTCGAGGCCGGGCGAGCCCTGCTCCTCGCCAGTCTCAACCATGAACTTGGCGTTGAACCCCAAACGGCCGCGTTCTGCCAGCACCGCTTCCAGCGCCAACATGGCCAGCGTGTGCTGGCCCTTGTTGTCGACGACGCCACGGCCATAGAGCCGGTCCCCTTCGCGCGTCACAGCATAGGGGTCGCGGTTGTTGTCCCATTCGCTCGCGACAGAGCGCACCACATCGCCGTGGCCGTATAACAAAACCGTCGGCAGCGATGGGTCTTCGATGCGGCTTGCAACCAGCACAGGGCCACGGCCCGGCACCGGGTTGTCGAGCAGGACATGCTCGAATCCCAGTTCTGCGAAGGCGGGCGCCATCAGGTCGGTCTGATAGCGCACCAACTCGCCGAAGCGTTCCGGCACCTGGCTTTCGCTAGGCACCGCAACACGCTCGGCAAGATCGGCCTCGAAACGTCCCTCGTCGACAAAGGCTTCGGCACGGGCAAGGGCTTGGGCACGGTTCGGCATTGTGATCCTTTTGGCGAGGCGGGCTTTCGGGAGCGAACGGTACGCAGACAGCAGCGTTCGGGGTGCAGAAAGGCATGGTGACCGTTTTTCGGTAAAAGGCAAAACCTCATAACAAGACAGCGGCGGCGCCATGGCGCCGCCGCTGCATTTTCTAACAATCCGGTGCTGGCTTGCTGGGGGCGGAATGTTTCCAACCCCCTGCCGCTCGCGCCTCAGGCAGAACCGCCGGAGCGCACCAGGGTAGAATAGGCGTTCATCAGCGTCTGGGTCATCGGACCGACGGTGAAGGTGTTGTCGTCGATGGAACCTACAGGCGTGACCTCCGCCGCGGTGCCCGTGACGAAGCATTCGGTGGCGACCTTCAGATCCTCCACCGGAATGTGGCGCTCGACCACCTCGATCTGGTGCTCCTTGGCGATCTTCATGACGGTTTGCCGGGTGATGCCGTTCAGGAAGCAATCCGGCGTCGGCGTGTGCAGCTTGCCGTCGATGTTCAGGAAGATGTTGGCACCCGTGCCTTCCGACACGAAGCCGCGCCAATCCAGCATCATGGCGTCGTCGATCTTTTGCGCCTCCGCCCAGTGCTTGGACAGCGTGCAGATCATGTAGAGGCCGGTCGCCTTGGAATGGACGGGGGCCGAGGTCGGCGGCGGGCGGCGCCAGGGCCCGGTTTTCATGCGAATGCCCTTCATCAGCGCTTCTGGCGAGAAGTAGGACGGCCATTCCCACACCGCGATAGCGACGTGAATTTTGTTCTTTTGTGCGGAAACACCCATCTGCTCCGTGCCGCGCCAGGCAATCGGGCGGACATAGGCCTCGGTCAGATTGTTGGCCTTGAGCGTCGCGTATTTCGCGGCGTCCAACTCCTCCGCCGTGAACGGGACTTCAAAACCCAGAATCTCAGCGGATTTGCGCAGGCGTTCCGAGTGCGCGCGGCAGGCAAAGATATTGCCGGTGTAGCAGCGTTCGCCCTCGAACACGGCGCTGGCATAATGCAGGCCGTGGGTCAGCACGTGCAGTTTCGCGTCGCGCCAGGGCACGAGCTTTCCATCCAACCAAATGACACCGTCGCGGTCGTCGAACGGGATCAACCCTTCCTCAGCCATGGCACCGGACTCCTTGCATCCTATCAGCTTTCATTAACGCGAAATTATCTTACAATTTCGGCGCCGTCATCGTGTTTTTGTGTCGCAAATGCCGCATTAAATGTAATTTTATCATCCCCTGCTCAGCCGCGGATGCGATCGGATCGGGGATCGTAGAGCGGTATGCGGCTGGCGCAAGCGGAGATCATGCGATTTCCAACCTGAATGGCAAAATTTTCGGCATCTGCGAGCCGCGCCGGCACATAGCCCATTCCCATTGCGCCGCCAAGAGCATGCCCGTAATTGCCGCTGGTGATGCGCCCAACCAGTTCGCCCTCGTGCCAAATCGCCTCGTCGTGGAACAGATGAACGGCGGGATCGTCCAGCCGGAATTGGCGCATGTGGCGGGCAATGCCTTCTTGCCGCTGCCGCTCGATAGCGTCGCGGCCGATATAGGCGGCGTCGCTTTTCACGGCAAAGCCCAGGCCGGCCTCCAGCGGCGTGTCGTCCGGGCCGATATCGTGCCCCCAGTGGCGGAACGCCTTCTCGATCCGGCAGCTATCCAGTGTGTGATAGCCGGCCAGCCGCAGGCCGTGATCGGCACCGGCGACCCGGACGGTTTCGAACGCATGCGCCACCATCTCACACGGCATGTAAAGCTCGAAGCCGCGCTCGCCGACATAGGTGATGCGCATGGCGCGGGCGGTGGCGAAGCCGATCTCCAACTCCGTCCAATGACCGAACGGGCAGCGGGCATTGTCCAGCGTCTCGCCGCTGACCTGCTCCAGCAGCGCGACCGCGTTCGGCCCCATCACCGAGAACGCGCCGATGCCGCCGGTCATATCGGTAAGGACCGCGCAGTCGTCCGGCTCGATATGATCCTCGATCCAGGCCCGATCGCGGGCGGTTGCAGCACAGGCGGTCACGATCAGGAAGCGGTCGCTGTCCAGCCGGGCCACGGTCAGGTCGCACTCGATGCCACCGCGCGCGTTCAGCATCTGGGTGTAGACGATGCGTCCCGGCTCAACCTGCACGGTGTTGGCGCAAAGGCGGGAAAGCACGCGCTCGGCATCCCGGCCCTGCAACAGCAGCTTGCCGTAGCTCGCCATGTCGAACAGGCCGCACGCCTCCCGCACGGCCATGTGCTCCTGACGCTGGTTTTCGAACCAGTTCTGGCGATCCCAGGCGTACTCGTACTCGGGCGCCTGCCCCTCCAGCGCGAACCAGTTCGGCCGCTCCCAGCCGGCCACCTGCCCGAAGCAGGCCCCCTTCCCCTTCAGCGCCTCGTGCAGGGGCGAACGGCGCAGGCCCCGGCCCGTGGTCATCTGGCGGTGGGGCCAGTGCATCGCGTAGAGCGTGCCCACGGTCTCCGTCACCCGTTCCGCCAGATAGGTGCGGTTCCACTCCCAACCGTGAAAGCGGCGGATGTCGATATCGGTCAGGTCCATCGTCGCCTCACCGGCGGCGATCCATTCCGCCAGCGCTTTGCCCGCGCCCGCCGCCGACGCAATGCCGACCGAGTTAAAGCCTGCCGCGATATAGAGCCCCTGCCAGCCGGGTGCGGCGCCCAGGCAATAGGCATTGTCCGGCGTAAAGCTCTCCGGCCCGACTAAAAGCTGGCGGATCTGGGCGGTTTCCATGCACGGGAACCGTTGCAGGCCGTTGATCATGAACGGCTCGAACTGGTCCCAGTCCTCCGGCAGAAGCTGAAAGACGAAATCGTCCGGCACACCGCGGGAGCCCCAGGGCTTGGCGTTCGGCTCGAACCCGCCGAGGACGAGCCCCCCGACCTCCTCCTTCGCATACAGATAGCCGTCAGGGTCGCGCAGCACCGGCTGGTTGCGGATCACACCCTCGATCGGACGCGTGACGACATACATATGTTCGGCAGCATGCAGCGGCACGGCTACACCCAAAGGCCGGGCCAGCTCGCGGGTCCAGAGCCCGCCGGCCAGCACCACCTGCTCGCAGGCGACGCGGCCCTGGTTCGTGACCACGGCGGCAGGTGAGCGTCCGGCGCGCTCGATTCGCTCCACCTTCACGCGTTCCCGGATCGTGACGCCGCCCCGCCGCGCGCCGCGAGCTAGCGCCTGGGTTGTGTCGGTCGGGTTGGTCATGCCGTCGCCAGGGATGAAAAAGGCGGAGTCCAGATCGTCCACCGCCATCAGCGGGATTTTCGCCTGTGCCTCGGCCAGACCGATTTCATGCATCTCGACGCCGAAACAGGCGGCCATGACGAGGCCGCGGCGCAACTCCTCCGTGCGGGCGGCGGTGCGGGCAACGCTGAGCGAGCCGGTGCGGCGGAAGCCGGTGGCCTGCCCCGTTTCCGCCTCCAGCGTCTCGTACAGTTCCGCCCCATATTTTGCGAGGCGGGTGAGGTTGTGCGTCGCGCGCAACTGGCCCACCAGCCCGGCGGCATGCCAGGTTGTGCCGCCTGAAAGCTGCCCCTGCTCCAGCAGCAGCACGTCGCGCTCGCCCAGCCGCGCCAAGTGATAGGCGATGGAGCAGCCGACGATGCCGCCGCCGACAACGACGATTTTGGCTTGAGTGGGCAGGTCAGGCATGGGCAGGTCTCAGCCGGAAGGGGACACTGGCGCGACATTAGCGCGTCCCGACGCGGCCTGAAACCTCGCGCGGTTGGCGAATCCCTATTCGCGCAGTATGGTTGCGGCCAGTTTGAGACGCCACGAAGGACCAACGCCCAGTGTACGCCGAGCGCGAATACATGACCCTGCACGAGTTCGTGCACCAGGCCCGCCTGAACCTGCACCAGAACACCTGGGATTACTTGGCCGGCGGATCGGAGACCGAGACGACACAGGTGCGCAACCGCCTGGCGCTCGAATCCATCGCTTTCCGCCCGCGGGTGCTCCGCGACGTGTCGGAAATCGACCCGTCCGGTGACGTGCTGGGCGAGCGCAAGCGGCTGCCGGTGGTGCTGGCGCCCATCGGCTCAGTCGAGAGCTTCACGCCCGAGGGCGGCACCGCCCCGGCCCAGGCCGCCGACCAGTTCGGCTGCGACCACATGCTGTCGTCGGCCTGCGAGCCGGGCCTGGAGGAAGTGGCCAAGTCCGTCTCCAAGCCCTCCATGTATCAGCTGTACGTGCGCGGTGACCGGGCATTCGTGGAGGATGTCGGTGCGCGGGTGGTCGAATCCGGCTACCGTGCCTTCTGCTTCACGGTCGATACCGCCGTCTATTCCCGGCGCGAGCGTGACATCGCCAAGCGCTACCTGCCACGCGGCCGGCAGCGGGCCTGGGCGGCGGGCGAAAATGCCCGGCTCTATCAAGCCGCCCTGAATTGGGCGGACGTCGAGAACTTCAAAAGCAAGTTTGACATCCCGGTGGTGCTGAAAGGCATCATGACCGGAGAGGACGCGCGCATCGCCGTCGAGCATGGCTGCGAGGTTGTCTATGTCTCCAACCACGGCGGGCGGCAATTGGACCACGGGCGGGGCGCTGCCGATGCAATTCGCGAGATTGTCGACGCCGTCGAAGGCAAGGCGGAGGTCTGGGTCGATGGCGGCTTCATGCGCGGCATCGATCTGGTGAAAGCCGTTGCGCTGGGCGCCAATGCCATCGGGCTTGGCCGTCTGCAAGGGTTCGCACTCGCCGCCGGCGGCATACCGGCCATGGTGCGGGCGCTGGAAATACTGGAGAACGAGGTGATCTCCGCGCTCGGCCTGCTGGGTGTGACCAGCCTCGCCGAATTGAACGAGAGTTATTTGGCGTCTGCTGATCCAATTCCACCCGGTCTGAATGGAACAACGATTTTAAACCGGATGTATCCCCACCTGGACCTGAACAATCCAGGCTATTAAGCCTGCCGGATTGTCCACTTTTGAGCCCGCCCCCTAAAACGAAGGACCCTTACCGATGCGCATGATGTATGCCGCGATTGTTGCAGCCGTACTGGCCGCCCCAATGCCCCTTGCTGCCCAGCAAGCCAACCAGGAGGCCGTGGGCGAGGATCCCAAGGTCGATGTGACCCGCAACGGCGATTGGGAAGTCGCCTGCCAGGAAGTCGAACAGGACGGCAAGACGCAAAAAGTTTGCGAAATGCGCCAGATCCTGGTGCAGACGGACACCGACAAGGAATGGCTGCGTATCGCCGTCAGCTATGCTGACAACAGCAAGGAACCCGTGCTCCGCATCTTCACTCCTCTGGGGGTTTTGTTGCAGCCGGGCATGGAGTTGAAGGTGGACGATGCGGAGCCAATGCGCATGCAATACGCCGTTTGCCTCGCCCGCCCGCCGCGCTGCCTGGTAGCAGGGCCAATGGATAACAACCTGGTCTCTCTGCTGAAACGCGGCATCAAGGGTACCATTACCTTCGTGCTGCCGAACAACAAGAAGGTGGCCGCCCCCTTCTCGCTTTCGGGTTTCACCAAGTCGCTCAACTCGCTGCAGAATTGATCCAATCGCGCGCACGACACGGCCATCGGCACCTGCTGGACGATCCCCTAGCCGGCCTCGTTGAGGTCGGCTAGTTTATCCGAAGCAGAACGATAGTCTGAGGGATGCGCGATGGTATGGCGAGGCACGGCTGCGGTTGTTTTGGCCTTGATTTGCAACGCGGCTTCGGCGGGCGTGCTGGAACGTATTTCAGAGACCAAGACCTTCCGCCTTGGCTACCGCACCGACGCGCCACCGTTCTCGATGGAGGGGCCGCCGGGCAACCGCCAGGGCTACTCCATTGACCTCTGCCGCGCTGTCGCGGACACAGTGCGGGCCGAATTGAAACTCACCGCGCTAGTGGTCCAATACATCGCTGTGGGTGCGGAAAACCGGTTCGAAAAAATCGAAGACGGTTCGATCGACATTTTGTGCGGGCCGACAACGACAACGCTTTCCCGGCGTGCGCGAGTCGATTTCTCCCTGCCGACCTTCATTGCCGGCACCGGCGTCATGGTCCCTGACAGCGGTGGGATCGTGAAATTGGATGATTTGGCCAACCGGCGCCTGGGCGTGCGCGCCGGAACGACGACCGAGCAGGCGTTGCTCAGCACCTATCCCAATGCCGACATCGTGTCCACGGCCGATCATCGCAATGGCGTGGCGGGTCTATTGAACGGTTCGCTTGACGCCTATTTCGCGGACCGCACGGTGCTGGAGGGATTGCGGCAGGAACATCCGGAAGCCGGGCAACTGCAAATCGCCGACGATTATCTGACAATAGAACCCTATGGCCTGGCGCTGCCGAAGGATGACGGCCGCTTCCGCCTGCTGGTCGACCGGACCCTCAGTTCGCTTTACAAGTCACGTCAGATTGAGGAAATCGCAGCGCGCCACTTCGATGGCCAGGTGAGCGACCTGCTGCATACCCTGTACCAGATAACCCCTCTGCCAGAATAAGTGACCGGCTCTTCCGACCGTCTGGTGTTGAACGCCCTTCTTACCCGCCGGTCGGTACGCCCACGGCGATTGCGTGCGCCGGGACCAAACGCCGAAGCCCTGGACCGGATCGTTTCAGCCGGCCTGCGCGGCATCGACCACGGCGGCCTGCGGCCCTGGCGCCTGCTGCTGATCGACGACCGTCAGCGTCTCGCGGCAGCATTTGCCGAAGCCGCAACCCACCAACGCCCCGGCGCCGATGCGGAGCGGCTGGAACGGGCGTGGCAAAGGGCGATGGCCGGTCCGGTGTTGCTGGCCATGATCGCCTGCCTGCACCCTGACCACGCCGAAGCACCCGAACGGGAACAATGGGTCGCAATCGGCGCGGCATTGCAACAGATGCTGCTGGCAGCCGACGCCCTTGGCTTTGCCGGTAGCCTGCTGAGTGGCCGCAAGACCGAAGCGCCCAGCCTTCGCGACACGCTTGGCCTGGCGGATCAGGAGCAACTGGTAGGCTTCTTGACCCTGGGCACGGCCGGCACGCCGTTGCGGCCAGAGCTGCCCCCGGCCGATCCCGGCACCAAATGGTCCCGATGGCCGTGATCCCCTTTCAGGCCCGTCTCGCCCCCCTGCAAGCCAGATGGCTGCTGATCCCCGGCAATATCCGCGGTGCGGTCTGGATCATCATCGCCGCGGTCTGGCTCACCGGCATGGCAGTGGCGATCAAAGTGCTGGGCAGAACCATGTCTCCCTGGCAGATCGTCTTGCTGCGCTCGGTCTTTGCGCTGGCGATCATCATGCCGGCGCTGGCGAAACAAGGGTTCGGCAAGATCCGGACGCAACGCCCGAAACTGCATCTGCTGCGCGCCATCGTCGGCTTCTGCGGCTTCACCTCCATGGTGTTTGCGGTGACGCATCTGGACCTGGCGTTGTTCACCACTTTGGGCTTCACCCGCATTCTGTTCGTCATCCTGCTGGCGCTCATGTTTCTGGGCGAGAAACTCAACGTCAAACGCGCCATCGCAACCCTGGCCGGCTTTTCCGGCGTGATCATCACCATGCAGCCAGGGGCGGAAGGCGGCTTCGACCCCTGGATTTTGGTGGCGCTTGGCTCCGCCTTCTTTGCCTCCGCCGTATCCACCTCCATCAAACACCTGACCCGGACAGAGGCACCGATCACCATCCTGGTATGGGCCTACACGCTGATGGCGCTGCTGGCGGCCGGACCGGCCATTTACGAATGGCGCAACCCGACCCTGCACGAGCTTGGCATTGTCGCGATCATCGGCGTGTTCACGACGCTGGGCCAAAGCTGCATGGTGCTGGGCCTGCGTGCCGGCGATGCGACGGCGGTGGCGCCGTTCGACTACACCCGCCTGCTGTATGCGGCTGCTATCGGATTCTTCGCCTTCGGGGAGGTGCCGACGCTCGCCACCTTCATCGGTGGCGCCGTAATCGTCGCCTCCACACTCTATATCGCGCTGCAAAGCGCCAAAGCCTAGGCTTGCGGCCCGCGCGCCCTGCCGGTATCCCCTGGACGCATAATCCGAAGCAGGGAATCCGGCTCCATGGCGTCCATTCGCGTTGCCGTCGATATCGGCGGCACCTTTACCGACTTGCAATTTCTCAACGAGGCGAGCGGCGCCTGCTGGGCGTTCAAAACGCCAACGACACCGGCCGATCCCTCGCAAGGGCTGCTGGCCGGGTTGAAGGGCGCGGCGGAGCGGTATGGCTTTGCCCTGAGCGATATCGGCCTGATCCTGCACGGCACCACCATCGCCACCAATGCCGTGCTGGAACGCAAGCTTGCCAAAGGGGCGCTGCTGACCACCCACGGCTTCCGCGATGTGCTGGAAATCGGTCGTCACTTGCGCAAGGATATTTACGGCCTGAAGGCGGAGCCGCGCTCGCTGCTGATCCCGCGCCAGCACCGCCATGGCGTAAGCGAACGCATCCGCGCCGACGGCACCATCGAAACGCCGCTAAATGAAGATCAGATCCGCGCCCTCGCCCGGCAGATGGTCACCGAGGGGATCGAGGCGGTGGCGGTCTGCTATCTGCACGCCTACCGCAACGCCGCGCACGAGACCCGCACGCTGGAAATCCTGCATGAGGAGGCGCCGGACCTGCGCGTCTCGCTCTCGCACCGGGTCAGCCCGGAAATGCGGGAGTTCGAACGCACCTCCACCACCGTCCTCAATGCCGTGCTGATGCCTGTGGTCGGCGCATATCTGGAGCGGATCGAACGGCGGCTGGCGGATGCCGGCGTCAGTGCCACACTTTATCTGGTGCAGTCGAATGGCGGCGTAACCACGCCCGCGACCGCTGCAGAGCAGCCAGCGCGGTTGCTGCTCTCCGGACCTTCCGGCGGGGCGATGGCGATGCAGCAGCTTGCGGCCCTGACCGGCGAGCCGAACCTGGTCGGGCTGGACATGGGCGGCACCTCCACCGATATCGCCGTGGTCCGCGACGGACAGACCACTGTTGTCACGGAAGGCAGCATTGACGGCCTGCCGGTGCGCCTGCCGATGATCGAGATCCGCACCATCGGCGCAGGCGGCGGCTCGATCGGCTATCAGGATACCGGCGGCGGACTGCGGGTCGGCCCGGAAAGCGCCGGTGCGGAGCCAGGCCCGGCCTGTTATGGCCGCGGCGGCGAGCGGCCTGCGGTGACGGACGCAAATGCCGTGCGCGGCATGTTCGACCCGGACTTCTTTTTGGGCGGCGCCATGGCCCTGCATCTGGACAAGGCGGCGGCCGCGGTTGGTGCGCTGGCCAGCGGCCTCGGGCTGGACACACCGCGCGCGGCGGCGGGCATGGTTCAGGTCGCAAACGCCGCGATGGCGAGCGCGGCCCGCCTTTCCCTGTTCGAGAAAGGCGCCGACCCGCGCGACTTCGTGCTGGTGCCCTTTGGCGGCGCTGCCGGCCTGCACGCTATCGGCGTGGCGGATGAATTGGACATGGGCCGGGTACTGTTCCCGACTGATCCGGGCACCCTTTCGGCGCGCGGCATTCTTTTCGCCGATATCGCGCACGACCTCGCCGAAACCCGGCTGTTACGGGCGGATGCCGATGCCCTGCCGGTATTACAGGAGATGACAGAGCGTTTGCGCGCCGAAGGCGAAAGCGTACTGGCGCGGGACGGCGTGCCGGCAGACCAACGGCGGCTCGACCTGTCCGCCGACATGCGCTATCGCGGCCAGGGCTACGAGATGCTGGTGCCGTGGAACGGCGCAATCGATACCGATGGTCTGGCAAAGGCCATTGCCGCATTCCACGCACTGCACCTGGAACGCTTCGCGCATCAGGATTTGGCGGAAACGCCGGAAATCGTCACCCTGCGTCTGGTCGCCCGTGGCCTGTTGGCCAAGGCGAATGTGGAGGCAGGCGCAGCCAATGCCGCGGCCGAACCGAAAGGCCGGCGCGACGTTGACGGCGCCGAAACCCCGATCTATGCGCGGGACGCCATCGCCGGAACGCCGCTTTCCGGCCCGATGATCATTGAAGAACCGTACACGACCCTATGGCTGCCCGCTGGCTGGTCGATCCGGCATATCGGTGCCGGCAATTTGATGGCTGAACGGGCGTAGCGAGGGGCTGGCAGGGACCCCCTGCGCGCCCAACGTCCGCAAGCTCCTTCCCCCCTGCTGCCGGTTGGACCCGGGGCAAACCCGGGGCGGAGGGATGTGTCTAAACCGCGAATGAACTGCCGCAGCCGCAGGATGCCGTGGCGTTCGGATTTTTCACGACGAACGCCGCTCCGGCCAGATCCTCGACATAATCGACCTCCGACCCGGCCAGCAGGTCGAGCGACACCTCATCCACCACAAGCGGCACGCCGTGATATTCGAACACGTGGTCGTCCTCGGTAACCTCTTTCGAGAAATCGAACCCGTATTGAAAGCCGCTGCATCCGCCCCCGGAGACCGAGAGGCGCAGCATTAACGAATCGTCGCCTTCCATCTTGCGAAGATGAGCCACCCGCGCGGCCGCGGCTTCACTAAGGCCGACAGAGGGTGTGTCGATCAGGGTATCTGGCATCGAAAACTCTCCTATTAAAGGCAGCCAGCGCGGACATGCCTCGGCGTCCGCGGGTTGCAAATCATTCTCATATATTTAGAACGCCTGCAACCATCGTCAAATGCTGGCATTGTGCCGGCAGTAAAAATTGTCGTTGCGGAGGACGCGTGCCTGCCATCTATGCCAGCAATCCCGCACAATCGCGCGGCCGGCTGTATCCGGAAGCGGAGGCGGTCAACCGCTCGCCGTTTCAGCGCGACCGCGACCGCATCATCCATTCCAACGCCTTCCGCCGCCTTAAGCACAAGACGCAGGTTTTCGTCTATCATGAGGGCGACTACTACCGCACCCGTCTGACCCATTCGATCGAGGTGGCGCAGATCGCCCGAACCATCTGCCGCTCGCTCGGCCTGAACGAGGATCTGGCGGAGGCATTGGCGCTGGCGCACGACCTGGGCCACACTCCGTTCGGACATGCGGGCGAGGAGGCGCTGGGCGCGAAGCTGGAGGGAGCTGGCGGCTTCGACCACAACGCCCAGACCCTGCGCATCCTGACCCGGCTGGAACGGCGCTATGCGGAATTCGACGGCCTGAATCTGACCTGGGAAACGCTGGAAGGTGTCGTCAAGCACAACGGCCCGCTTATCGGCCAGAGCGCACCGAAGCAACGACCCCTGCCCTTCGGCATCGGTGACTATGACGCCTTGCACCCGCTGGAACTGGATGGCTTTCCCAGTGCGGAGGCGCAGATAGCCTCCCTGGCCGACGATATCGCCTACAACAACCATGATTTCGACGACGGCCTGCGCGCCGACCTGTTCGAACTTGAGGAAGTGGCGGGCTTGCCGCTGATCGGCGACCTGCTGGCAGAGGTGCGGACGAAATATCCGACGCTCGACCGCCAGCGTGCGATTTACGAAACGATTCGCCGAATGATCGGCGCCATGGTCTACGATTTGACCGACGAGACCAAACGGCGCCTGACCGAGACTGCGCCGGATAGCGCCACAGCAGTGCGGGCGCTGGGAAAACCGGTGGCGGCGTTTTCCGCCGGCATGGCGCGCGATCTGGACGCCTTGCGCAATTTCCTGATGAACCGCATGTATCGGCATTACAAGGTGAACCGCATGTCGGTCAGGGCCAAGCGGGTGGTTAGCGACCTCTTTGACGAGTTCGCGAGCGAGCCGCAGATCCTGCCACCCGACTGGTTCGCCGAAACCGATGGCCCTGGCGGTTTGCGGACGCAGCGGGTGGTTGGCGACTACATCGCCGGCATGACCGACCGTTTCGCGCTGCGCGAACACCAGCGCCTGTTCGATAATGATGATAGTCAATTATGAATGTATTCAATCACTTCCTGCATCTTATTCAGACACAACTGAAAGATTGGGTCGCAGACGGCAGCCTGCCGGACGGCCTGCCGATCGACAAGGTAACGGTGGAACCGCCCCGCGACCCGGCGCATGGCGATCTTGCCACCAACGCCGCCATGGTGCTGGCGAAGGGCGCCAGACAGAAACCCCGCGACCTGGCTGAGCGGCTGGCTGCGGCGCTGGCGGAAAATGCGGATGTCGCAGCGGCGGAAGTGGCAGGCCCGGGCTTCCTCAACCTGCGCCTCAACCCTGGGTTTTGGCAGCAACGGATCAGAGATATTCTGGCCATCGGCGAGGCCTACGGAAACAGTGCGTTAGGCGAAAATATCAAAGTCAACGTCGAGTACGTCTCCGCCAACCCGACCGGACCGCTGCACGTTGGTCACGCCCGCGGCGCAGTGGTGGGCGATGCGCTGGCGCTGTTGCTGGCCAAGGCCGGTTATGACGTCACCAAAGAGTATTATATCAACGACGCCGGCGCGCAGGTGGACGTGCTCGCCCGCTCCGCCTATCTGCGCTACCGTGAGGTACTGGGCGAGGATATCGGTGAGATCCCGGCCGGCCTTTACCCCGGCGACTATCTGGTCCCGGTCGGCAAGGCCCTGGTCGCCGGCCATGGCGAGTCGCTGAAGGACATGGACGAGGCCGAATGGCTGCCGCTGGTGCGCAAGACCGCCATCGACGCCATGATGCAGCTGATCCGCAGCGATCTTACCGCGCTTGGTGTCGAGCAAGACGTATTTTCATCCGAGCGCGAACTGGTCGAGGCCGGCGCAGTCGACCGCGCATTTGCCGCGCTGGAGGCCGCCGGGCTGATCTATACCGGCGTGCTGGAGCCGCCCAAGGGCAAGCTGCCGGATGACTGGGAAGAACGGCCGCAGACCCTTTTCAAGGCGACGCAATTCGGCGACGACGTTGACCGGCCCCTGAAAAAGTCGGACGGCTCGTGGACCTATTTCGCCAGCGACGTCGCCTATCACCAAGACAAGGTCAACCGCGGCTTTACCCAACTGATCGACGTCTGGGGCGCGGACCATGGCGGCTATGTCAAGCGCGTTGCTGCCAGCGTCAAGGCGCTGACCAACGGCGCGGCGGAATTGGACGTGAAGCTCTGCCAATTGGTGCGCCTGATGCGCGAAGGTGAGCAGGTGCGCATGTCCAAGCGCTCTGGCGACTTCGTCACCCTGCGGGAGTTGGTGGACGAAGTCGGGCGCGATGTCGTCCGTTTCATCATGCTGACCCGCAAGAACGACGCGCCGCTGGATTTCGACCTGGCCAAGGCATTGGAGGAAAGCCGGGAGAACCCGGTGTTCTATGTGCAGTATGCCCATGCCCGCGCCCATTCGGTGCTGCGCCATGCGGCCGACGCGTTCGGCGATGCGGCGGTGACGGCCGAGGCGCTGGCCGGCGCCGACCTCTCGGCTCTGAGCGATGAGGATGAGCTTGGCCTGATCCGCACGCTGGCAAACTGGCCACGAATTATCGAACAGGCAGCGATTGCACATGAACCGCACCGAATCGCATTCTATCTTGGCGAGGTAGCCGCAGCCTTTCACGCGCTTTGGAACAAAGGGCGGGACGATACCACGCTTCGGTTCATCCAGACGGATGCACCGGTCGAGACCATGGCGCGGCTGGCACTGGTCAAGGCCATGGCAATGGTGATTGCCTCAGGCCTCAACGTCATGGGCGTAGCGCCCAGGGAGAGCATGTGAGTGTGGTTTCGCCGCGATCCGTCACCCCGCAATGACGATCCGGAGCACGAGGAGGGGGCCACAGGGCCATTCGGCCGGTGGTTCCGCTGGTTTGTGTTGGGATTCGCAGCGCTGTTGGCCGCAACGCTGGCTGTCTGGGTTCTGACTGGACCGCCGCCAGGCCCTGCACCGGTGATTACCGCGCCCAGCCTGCCGGAACGCCGTGCGCCAGAGGATCAGACTGGATTGGTGCCCAATCAGGACCAGCCCATTTACGAAAGTGTCGCTCCGGGTACGGAAACTGGGCGGGGACAGGATCTGCTGGCCATGCCCGAACGGCCGCTGGATCAGGCCGGCGTTACCGCGCAGGCCGAGGCCCAGGATGCGGAACAAACACCCGTCCCCGCACCCGAATCTGTCCCCACACCCGAATCTAACGAGGCTGTGGAAGACGCGGCGAAGCAGACAGGGCTTCCCCCCGAAATGCGCCCCACATCGCCCGAGCGGGATCAGGACTCCACCGCTGCCACGCCCTCCGTACCGTCGCAACCGATCCCGCCACAGCCCCCGGCTGCAGCAAGCCCGGATGAGCCCTCCGAGCAGTACCGCATCCAGATCGCCTCTGTCCGGACGGAGGAGCAGGCAGCGGCGGAATGGAAGCGGGTCGCAGACCGCCATCCGGATCTTCTCAGCCGCCTGACGCCCAGTTATGAACGGTTCGAGACCAACAACAGCGGCGTTTATTACCGCGTGCAGGGCGGCCCTTTGATCGACGAGGCCTTGGCCGAATTGCTCTGTGCACAGCTCAAGGGACGAAAGGTGCCCTGCATTGTCATCTCGCCCTAATGCCGGCCTGTTCGGCCTGAGCGGCCTCAATCTAACCGCGGAGGAGCGGGCGTTTTTTGCCGAAGTCCAGCCGCTGGGCTTTATCCTGTTCGCCCGCAATATCGACACCCCCGCCCAAGTGCGGGCCCTTGTCGCCTCCCTGCGCGAGGCGGTTGGGCGCGCGGATGCGCCGGTGTTGATAGACCAGGAGGGCGGCCGTGTCGCCCGCCTGAGGCCGCCGCATTGGCATGCCCTGCCCGCCGCAGCCATGATCGCAGGGCTGGGCGGTGACACCGCAGCCGAAGCGGCCTGGCTTACTGGCCGCCTGATCGCGCATGATTGCGCAGGGCTCGGGATCGATATAGCTTGCGCTCCAGTGCTGGACGTTCTGGCCCCCGATGTCGCAACACAGGTGATCGGCGACCGCGCGTTCGGGCCAACATCGGAAATTGTCTCCATCCTTGGCCGCCATATGGCCAACGGGCTGTTGGCAGGCGGCGTGCTGCCGGTGGCGAAGCATGTGCCGGGACACGGGCGGGCACAGGTGGACAGCCACCATGCCCTGCCAACGGTCGATGCCTCTTTGACAGATTTGCAGGCAGTGGATTTCGCACCCTTCCGGGCCCTCAACGACCTGCCTCTGGGGATGACAGCGCATATCGACTATACCGCCATCGACCCGGGCATTCCTGCAACCTGGTCGGCAACGGTCATTGGCGAGATCGTGCGCGGCTGGATCGGTTTCGACGGCTTTCTGCTGTCCGACGATTTGTCCATGCAGGCGCTTGGCGGGCCGCTGGACGAGCGGGCCGCGCTGGCCATCGCGGCCGGTTGCGATGCGGTGCTGCACTGCAATGGTGACATGACCGAGATGCGGGCAGTGGCGCAAGCGATCGGCCCGTTGAGCGACACGGCGGCTGCGCGCTGGCAACGGGCGGTCCGTCCTGCCGCCAAAGAATTTGACCCCGGCGCCGGCATGGCCCGGCTGGCGGAATTGCTCGCCGCGGTGGCCTGAAGGCAGAATCATGGATCAACTTTCCCACACGATATTGATGTTTTCGGTCTGGGCGCTGCCGGTGCTGATCGCCATCACCTTCCACGAAGCCGCGCACGGCTGGATGGCGTGGAAACTGGGTGATGATACCGCCTACCGACTGGGCCGGGTCACCTTTAACCCAATCCGCCATGTCGACCCTGTCGGCACGCTGATCATTCCCGGCATGCTGCTGGTGTTCGGCTCGCCGTTTCTGTTCGGCTATGCCAAGCCGGTGCCGGTGGCGTTCTATCGCCTGCGCAACCCGCGCTGGGATATGATTTGGGTGGCAGCCGCTGGCCCCGGAATCAACATCCTGTTGGCCTGCCTGTCGGCCGCCTTGTTTAATTTCATCGGCTTCCTGCCGGATGTCGCGCAGCAGTGGACAGCGCTGGTGATTGAAAAGTCAATCATCATCAACCTGATACTCGCAACCTTCAACATGATACCGATCCCGCCGCTGGACGGCGGGCGCATCGCCGTTGGCCTGCTGCCGCGGCCGTTCGCCCGGCGGTTGGACCAAGTGGAGCCTTATGGCTTTTTCATCGTTCTGGGCCTGATCTTCATCCTGCCGATGCTGGGGGGTGAACTGGGCCTGAATCTCAATTTCGTCTGGTACGCAATCGAATATGTGGTGGGGACGTTGCTCTGGCTGATCCTCAGCATTTTCACCTAGCCGCGGAGGGCCGGGCCACTTGGAACCGGAACAGGGCGAGGAATGGACGGTCGATCTGGCGGGCTATGAGGGCCCGATCGACCTGCTGCTGACCCTCGCCCGCGACCGCAAGATCGACCTGACCGCCCTCTCCATCTCTGCGCTGGCGGACCAGTATCTGGCATTCATCGCCGGGGCGAAGACCGCCCGGTTGGAAGTTGCAGCCGAATACCTGGTCATGGCCGCCTGGCTCGCCTATCTGAAATCGCGCCTGCTGCTGCCGCGGGACGTGCCTGCGCCGGACGGGCGCAGCGCCACCGAAATGGCGGAGGCACTGGCCGAGCAGATGCGCCGGCTAGAGGCGATGCAGCAGGCCGCCAAACGCCTGTTCGCCCTGCCACGCCTGGGTCGGGACTGGCTGCCGCGCGGTGTGCCGGAGGGACTGCCCGTGCACAAACAGGCGGATTGGACGGCGGACTTCACCAGCCTGCTGCGCGCCTATGGCGCGCTGATGGCCCGCCGCACACCGGCGCCGGTGTTAACCGTCGATCCCGGCCTCCTCACCTCGGTCGAGGATGCGATGGCGCGGCTGGAACGGCTGGTCGGCACCCTGCCCGCGTGGGGAGACTTGCGCAGCTTCCTGCCGAAGGGGCTGCAACCGGGCATCCAAAGCCGCTCTGCCCTCGCCGCGTCGTTCGTTGCCAGCCTTGAGATGGCAAAGGCCGGGCATGTCCGGTTGCGGCAGGACGAGACCTACGGCCCGTTGTATCTTTCCCAGCGCTGCGACGCTGGTACGGCCGGCCCCGTTGCACCGGAGGAACCGAGCGATGGATGATCTTCTGGAAGCCGCCCGGCTGGTCGAAGCGCTGCTCTTCGCCGCATCCGAGCCGATGAGCGAGGCCGATATTGCCAAGCGCCTGCCGCCGGGTATCAAAGCCTCGTCCGTGATTGAGCGCCTGCGTCTGGACTATGCCGGACGGGGCGTCGAGCCGGTCCAGTTGGGCGGAAAATGGCATTTTCGCACCGCGCCAGACCTTGGCCCGGCCCTGGCTCTCACCAAACGCGAGGAACGGCGGCTCACCAGGGCAATGGAGGAAACGTTGGCTATCATCGCCTATCAGCAGCCGGTGACCCGACCGGAAATCGAGGCCATCCGCGGCGTTTCCGTGGGCAGTTCCACCATCGACGGGCTGCTGGACACCGGCTGGATCAAGCCCGGCCCGCGCAAGGACGTGCCTGGCCGCCCTCTCACCTGGCTGACAACGCCGGCGTTTCTGAAAGCGTTCGGGCTGGCCAGCCTGAACGATCTGCCGGGCATGGATGACCTCCGCGCCGCCGGCATGCTTGATACGGCATCCCTGTTGAACCTGGACCCCGCCGCCCCGGCCGATAGCGAGGGTCAGATTGCCGCCAAGGACGGATCCGCCTAAAATCCCGAGGTTAAAGGTTGCGGCTGCGAATGATTTGCATTACTTAGTTAAACGAAGGATGTACGCATCGGTCCGCAAGCCGCGAGGGAGTAGCGGTTCAGCATGGTCTATCATGGCGAAGAAACCGAATGGCACGGCAGCGTTGCCCGCGGCATTGCCGTCGATCTGCGCGATGTTCACCTGGACTATCCCAGCGCCAAGGTTGAAAGTCGGGCCGGTGTGCATGGAATCAGCCTATCCGTCGGCGAAGGCGAGATCCTGGCGTTGCTTGGCCCGTCCGGCTGCGGCAAGACCACAACCCTGCGCCTGATCGCCGGTCTGGAAATCCCGGACAGCGGCTCGATCAGTTTGCGCGGCCAGGTGGTAAGCGGTGGCAAGCGGTGTTTGCCGGCCGAACAACGCCGGATCGGTTTTATGTTCCAGGATTTCGCGCTGTTCCCGCACCTGACGGTCGTGGAAAACATCGGCTTCGGCCTTAAACGCCTGCGCAATGGCGTCAAACGGGCGCGAGCGATGGCAATGCTGGAGGAAGTCGGCCTTGCGGATAAGGCGGATGCCTATCCGGATCAATTGTCCGGCGGCCAGAAGCAGCGCGTGGCGTTGGCCCGTGCGCTGGCCCCTGAACCCAGTGTCATCCTGCTGGACGAGCCTTTTTCCGGTCTGGACGCCAGCCTGCGGCAGAGCCTGCGGGCCGAAACCGTGCGCGTGCTGAAGAATACCGGCACAACCGCCATCATGGTGACGCATGATGCAGAGGAAGCCATGTTCATGGCCGACCGCATCGCGCTGCTGAATGACGGCGTGATCGAACAGGTCGGCACCCCGGCTGAACTGTACCAACACCCGCGCACCCCCTTTGTCGCCAGCTTCTTCGGTGAAGTGAACCGGTTCACCGCCACCGTGCAGGACGGCACCTGCTGGACGCCCGCCGGCCTGGTCGAAACGCCGGACCTGCCGTCCGGTACATCGGTGGAGGTGCTGGTGCGCCCGGATCAGTTGCACGTCGCCCTGGGGCCGGCCGGCTGCGGGCGTTGCAATGGCGGCACTGTCGCGCTGAAACGGCCGCTCGGCCGCTCGACGCTTTATCAGTTGGATGTGGATGGCTTCAAGCTGCCCCTGACCGCCCGCGCCGGGCAGGATGGCCCCTTGGACGAGGGCGACCAAGTCAACGTCTCCATACCGGCTGGGGCGGCACTGGTCTTTCCCAGGGCGGAATCTCCCCGCGTCTAAAGAGCCATGCGCCGGTGCGTTGCCCCGGCGTCGGCTTTCTGCGATAAGTCCGCCTAGATGGAACGCCGTTCTCACATGTGAAGGAGCGATCCCATGGGGATCAGCATTTGGCAAATCCTGATTGTTGTCCTGATCATCGTCGTGCTGTTCGGCGCAGGCCGGATTCCGCGTCTGATGGGCGATATGGCGAAGGGCATCAAAAGCTTTAAGGCCGGCATGAAGGACGAGGAAGAGGATACGGCCCAGGTATCCAAGCCGGCCGAGAAAGTGGAGCAGGGCACCACCCAGCAAAGCACTACCCAGCAGAAAGACTCGGCGCAGAGCTAACCGCTCCGCGCCGCACGCGTCGGCCGTGAAGGGCTGTTAAAGCGATGCTGGATATCGGCTGGACCGAATTATTTGTCGTTGGCATTGTCGCCCTGATCGTGATCGGGCCGAAGGATCTGCCCGGTGCGCTGCATACGTTCGGCAAGTATGTCGGCCAGTTGCGGCGCATGGTGCGGCAGTTCCAGGATGGAATCGACGATATTGCCCGCCAGGAAGACCTGCGCGAACTGCAGAAAACCGTCACTGACGCCACCAATCCGCGCGCGATCGACCGATATCTGAACAACGATGTGGATGATTCCGTCAAGCCTGCTTCCACCCAGCCACCGGACCCTAAAACCCTGGCACCGGCCGAGCCGCCGGCAGCGGCAGAAGGCGATACGCCAGCAGAGTCGAACCCCAGCAGCTCGACAAACGCCTCATGACCAAACGCCCGAGCCGAGAGGAAGAGGAGGCGCAGCATGAGGATACCCGGGCGCCGCTGATCGAACACCTGGTCGAACTGCGGCAGCGGCTGATGTATTCGCTGCTGGCGCTATTTCTATGCTTCTTCGTCTGCTATTATTTTGCCGAGGAAATTTTTGGCTTCCTGGTGCAACCGCTGGCCGACCAATTCCACGGCGAAACCGGGCGCCGCATGATTTATACCAGCCTGACCGAGACCTTTTTCACATACATCAAGGTTTCGTTCTTTGCTGCGCTCTTTATATCTTTTCCAATCATTGCCAGTCAGCTTTACCGTTTCATTGCACCAGGTCTTTATTCCAATGAGAAAGGTGCGTTTCTCCCCTACCTGGTTGCAACGCCTGTTCTGTTTTTCCTGGGTGGGTCCACGGTCTATTTCTTCATCTTTCCGCTGGCCTGGAACTTTTTTCTGTCATTCGAAACCGCCAACGTTGCGGGCGGGTTGCCGATCCAGTTGGAAGCCAAGGTCGGCGAATATCTCAGTCTGGTAATGAAGCTGATTTTCGCTTTCGGCCTGTTTTTCCAGATGCCGGTGGCGCTGACCTTGCTTGCCCGCGTCGGCTTGGTCACCGCGGATACGCTGGCGCGCAAGCGCAAATACGCCGTGGTGATCGTGTTCGTGTGCGCGGCCGTGCTGACCCCACCGGATATCATCAGCCAGATCGGCCTCGCCGTGCCGGGGCTGATCCTTTATGAAATCTCGATCTTCATGGCCCGCCTGGTCGAGCGCAAACGCGCCGAGCGCGAGGCCGCATTAGACGACGACGAGGACGAATAACCAATGCTAGACCTGCGCTGGATCCGCGCCGAGCCCGAAGCCCTGGACCGGGCGCTGGCACGGCGCGGCGCCGAGCCTGCGTCCCAGCGCATCTTGGCGCTGGATGAACGCCGCCGCGCCGCGCAAACCGCCTTTCAGGACGTGCAGTCGCGCCGCAAGGAACTCTCCAAGCTGATCGGCCAAGCAAAGGGCAAGGGCGAGGATGCCTCGGGCCTGATGGCGGAGGTGGAAGGCCTGAAGGACAAGGCCAGCACCGCCGAGGCCGACGAGAAAGCGGCGGCGGAAGAAATCGAGGCGCTGCTCTCCATCCTGCCAAACGTGCTGGCGGACGACGTGCCGGATGGCCCAGATGAGAACGCCAACGTGGAGTTACGCCGTGTTGGCGAACCGCCTGTGTTCGATTTCGAGCCGAAGGATCACGCCGCCATCGGCGAGGGCCTGGGCGGGCTGGATTTCGAGCGCGCCGCCAAACTCTCCGGCGCCCGTTTCGTCGTGATGCAGGGGCAAGTCGCGCGCCTGCACCGGGCGCTGGCCCAATTCATGCTGGACCTGCAGACCGAGGAACACGGCTATAGCGAGACCAACCCGCCGGTTCTGGTGCGCGATGCGGCGCTCTATGGCACCGGCCAGTTGCCCAAGTTCGCGGAGGACAGTTTCCAAACGACGGACGGCTATTGGCTCACGGCCACGTCCGAAATTACCATGACCAATCTGGTGGCTGGCGAGATTCTGGCCGAGGCCGACCTGCCGATCCGCCGGACCGCGCACACCTTGTGCTTCCGCTCCGAGGCCGGCTCTGCCGGGCGCGACACCCGCGGCATGATCCGCCAGCATCAGTTCGAGAAGGTGGAATTGGTCTCAATCACCACGCCGGACCAGTCCAAAGCCGAGCACGAGCGCATGACCGCCTGTGCGGAGGAGGTGCTGAAACGCCTCGGCCTTGCCTATCGCGTCATCGTGTTGTGCGCCGGCGACACCGGCTTCGGCGCGCGCAAAACCTATGACATCGAGGTATGGCTGCCCGGCCAGAACGCCTATCGCGAGATCAGTTCCTGTTCCAACTGCGGCGACTTCCAGGCCCGGCGCATGAATGCACGTTTCAAGCCGGCGGAAGGCAAGGGCAACGTGTTCTGCCACACCCTCAACGGCTCCGGCCTGGCGGTCGGGCGCACGCTGGTGGCCGTGCTGGAAAACTGCCAGCAGGCCGATGGCTCCGTGATCGTGCCGGAGGTGCTGCGGCCCTATATGGGCGGGAAGGAGCGGATCGGTGGCGTTTGATCTCTCGCAGGCGCGCGTCCTGCTGACCAATGACGATGGGATTGAAGCGCCGGGCATCACACTTCTTGAAAAGCTGATCACGCCGCTGGTGAAAGACGTTTGGATCGTGGCGCCGCGTTATGAGCAAAGCGCCACCAGCCATGCCCTGACCATCCACTCGCCGCTTCGGGTGCATGACCTGGGCGATCAGCGCAAGGCAGTTGCCGGCACTCCGACCGATGCCGTGCTGCTCGCCCTGCGCCACATCATGCCAGAGCCGCCGGATCTGGTGCTCTCCGGCATCAACCGTGGCGGCAATATCGGCGGCGACGTGCTATATTCCGGCACGGTCGGGGCCGCGATGGAGGCAGCGCTTTGCGGCGTGCGTTCCATAGCTTTTTCTCTGAACAAGACCCCGCTCGGCCCGGCCCGCTGGGCGACCGCAGAGGCGCATCTGGTGCCGCTACTGCGACACGTGCTGACGGCAAACTGGCGGCACAACGTGACCGTCAATGTCAATTTTCCGGATGTGGAGCCGCACGATGTGCGCGGCGTTCAATTGGTGCCCCAGGGCGGGCGCAAGCCCGGCGGGCGGTTGCAGGAAGGCATTGATCCGCGCGGCAACCCCTATGTCTGGGTCTCAACCGAACGGGAGCAGGCCTACCACTCGCCCGGCACGGATGAGGACTTGATCGAGGAAGGCTGGATTACGGTGACGCCGCTGACGGCAGATCTGACCTGCCGCGAAACCATGGGCGAACTCGCCAGCCTCTGGCCCACATGAGGTTGGCCGCTGCTGTTGTCGGCCGGCGAATCATTGTATGTGGGTAGAATGGAATTTCTGGCAAAATGTTGCCCTGAAAGGCGACCGATTTGATGCTGACGCTTAAGTTTGGCGGCGTGGCCTTGACGATGATGCTGTCCATGGCTCTGGTCGGTTGCGGCGGCGTTCGGGTTGCCTCGAAAGAGGCATCGAGCCGGCCGGCAACGGTTGCGCAGGCTTGCGACCGCGATCAGGCCGGGCATGGCCGCGTGATAGTCTGCCGCGGCGACACCCTGCTGAGCATCGCACGCGACAAGAATGTGACCGTCGCCAATCTGAAGCGGGTGAACGGCTTGACCAGCGACCGGATCCTGGCCGGCTCCATCCTCATTCTTCCCGATGAATATGTGTACGAGGTGCAGCCCGGCGATACCCTGATGGATGTGAGCCGCAGGACAGGCGTTTCCACCAGTGACCTGATCGCCGCCAACGAACTGACCAACCCGGACCGCCTGTTGCCGGCGACCCAACTCGCGATCCCCAATTCGGGCACCCAGATTGTACGAGCGCCCGCTGCGGTTCAGCCGCAAACCGGACCCGCAGCCGCCTTACCGGAGCGCACAGCTCCCCCCCTCGTCCGCACGCCCTCGGTGACGATTGGCACGCCCGCAGCATCGGCGCCCGCGTCTCCAGCGAACCCGCCGGCGCCTGCGATAGGCAAGGCGGAGCCAAAAGCGATTCCAACCGCGCCGGAGCATCCTCCGGTCCCGGAGCAACCGGCGTCCGTAGCCAGTGCCAACCCGCAGCCCCGCCAACGCCCGACGGAGCCCGCAACAAAATCCGCCGCAAAGCCGGCTCCACAACAAACGGCAAAGGCTGCGCCATCCGCGCCGCCGTCCACGCCCGCCTTCCTGTTGCCGGCCGAGGGCAAGATTCTCTCGGACTTCGGCCCCAAATCGGGCGGCATGCATAATGATGGCATCAACATCTCAGCGCCACGCGGCACGCCGATCCGCGCCACTGCGGACGGAACCGTTGCCTATGCCGGGGATGGGCTGCCCGGGTTCGGCAATCTGATTTTGATCAGACATGCGGACGGCTGGACCAGCGCCTATGCCCACGCCGACACCATGACCGTCAAACGCGGCGACACGGTGAGCCAGGGTCAGACTGTCGGCACCATCGGCGATACGGGCTCCGTCTCAGAACCGCAGCTTCATTTCGAACTGCGCCAGCACGACCGTGCGGTCGATCCTAAAAAGATGGTGCGCTGACTGCCGGCAGAAATTCCAGCCGAACGGAAACTGCAGTCGCGCAAAACAAAACCGAGCGTCATCGCAATGACGCTCGGTTTACGACTCCGGCAATAGTATTCGGAAGGTATTAGCCGCCGACGATCCCGTCGACCGCCGCTTTCTCATCAGCTGTCAATTTCCAGCCGGCAGCGGCTACATTGCCCGCCACTTGGTCTGGCCGAGTTGCGCCAGCGATGACGCTGGACGTTGCCGGTTCGGCCAGCAGCCAGGCGAACGCCAGTTCCAGCAGGCTATGGCCGCGTTCGTCGGCGAAGGCGGCCAGCTTCTCCACCCTGGCCCAGTTGGCATCGCTGACATACTGCCGGCCTGCGAATTGCGGATTATCGGTCAGCCGCGCGCCTTCCGGCATCGCTTCACGCTTGTATTTGCCGGTCAGCAGGCCGCTCGCCAGCGGGAAGTAGGGCAGCAGGCCAAAACCGTACTTGCGCGCGACCGGAAGCACATCTTGTTCGATGGCGCGGTTGAGCATGTTGTACTCTTCCTGCGCCGAGACGAAGCCGCCGACATTGGCCAGTTCCGCCGCGAAATGCGCCTCCACCATCTGCCAGGCCGGCAGGTTGGAGCAGCCAACATAGCGCACCTTGCCGTCCCGCACGAGATCGTCCAGCGCCCGCAGCGTCTCGTCGATCGGGGTCAGTGGGTCGGGCTTGTGCAGTTGATACAGGTCGATCCAGTCGGTCTTGAGCCGCCGCAGCGAATCCTCCACCGCCTCCATGATCCACTTCCGCGAGCCGCCGCCCTTTTTGCCATCGTCGTCCATTTCCCAGCCGAACTTGGTGGCCAGCACGATATCCTTGCGCTTGTTGCCCAGCACCGCGCCCATATGGGTTTCGGAGCCGCCGCGCCCGCCGTACATATCCGCCGTATCCAGCAATGTGATACCCGCGTCGATGGCCGCATGGACGACAGCTTTAGTGCCGGCCTCGTCCAGCTTCATGCCAAAATTGTTGCAGCCCAGGCCCACGGCCGAGACGCGCAGGCCGGAGCGGCCGAGATTGCGAAATTCCATTCCCTGTCTGATCCTCTATTCATAAACCGATGGAGCGGCGGCACGCTAACACCGCCGTGAAAGCTTGGCGAGTGCCGAACCGCTTGCCTGGCGGTTGCCCTGAATATCGGCTCAGCCCTGTTCAACAATGGCACGGACGGCGGCAAGATCGTCCGCCGTCAGCACCCAGCCGGCAGCGGCAACATTCGCATCGATCTGTTCCGGCTTGGTCGCGCCGGCGATCACGCTGGCGGTCAGCGGCTCAGCCAGCAGCCAGCAAAAGGCCAATTCCAGCAGCGAGTGCCCGCTCTCCTGGCAGAAGGCCGTCAGCTTCTCAACCCGGTTCCAATTGGCGTCGTTGATATAGGCATGGTCGCCATAAGCCGGGTTCACGGTCAGGCGGGCGCCTTCCGGCATGGTATCGCGGGTGTATTTGCCGGTCAGCAGGCCATTTGCCAGCGGGTAATAGGGCAACAGGCCATAGCCATACCGCCGTGCGACCGGCAGCAGGTCCCGCTCAATCCCGCGCCGCAGGATGCTGTATTCCTCCTGCGCGGAGACGAAAGCGCCGGTCTTTAGGATTTCGGCGGTGAAGCTGGCCTCCACCATCTCCCATGGCCGCAGGTTGGAGCAGCCAACATAGCGCACCTTCCCGGCCGTCACGAGGTCATCCAGGGCACGCAGCGTCTCGTCAATCGGCGTGTCCGCGTCGGGGAAATGCAGCTGGTATAGGTCGATCCAGTCGGTTTGCAGCCGGCGCAGAGAATCTTCGACCGCCTGCATGATCCATTGGCGTGAGGCCCCCTTGCGCGGACCATCGGCAGACATCGCACCGCCGAACTTGGTGGCCAGCACGATATCCTTGCGCCGCGCGCCCAATATCTGGCCGAGTTGCGTTTCCGACCCGCCGAAATTGCCGTAGCGGTCCGCCGTGTCGAACAGGGTGATGCCAGCATCCAGTGCAGCGTGGACGACCTTGCGGGTCTGCTCCACCTCCAGCCTTCCGCCGAAATTGTTGCAGCCAAGGCCGACTGTCGAAACGCGGAGGCCGGATTTGCCGAGATTGCGGAATTCCATTGGTCGAAAGGTCCTTCAGCCAATCATTTCATAAACATGCCGTTCCAGCCCATAGAGCAGGTCGAGCACAATGGGGTCTACGAACGGGTGAGACTGGCTCAACACCATGCCGGCCACGCCCTGCTTGGGGTCTATCCACTGATAGCAGTTGGTGAGGCCCGCCCAGGCAAGCGAGCCGGCGCTGCGACCGGTGGGCGCGTCATCCAGGTTCATCATGAAGGCCGCGCTCCAGGCCTTCGGCAAGCCCGGAAAGAATTCGGCATCGTAGGAAAGCGCCGGGTTGGTGGTGCGCAGTGGCGCAACGCGCAGGTCACCCATTTGGTTCTGGGTCACCAGCGGCATCGTTTCCGGCTTCAGCAGCCGGCCGCCGCCGCGCAGCAATTCCAGCATGAATGTCATATAGTCGCCCGCGGTCGAATACAGGCCGCCGCCGCCGCGCTCGATCCTGGGCGGCTTGTTCGGGCCCAGGTCCTGCGCCGCAAGCGTGCCGTCCGCCTGCCGGTGGTGCAGGTGGGCCATGCGCGCGTACATGGAGTCCGTGCGGGCAAAACCAGTGCTGTCCATGCCCAGCGGGTCAAAAATCGCCTCTTTCAGATAGACACCCAGTTTCTTGCCAGTAATCGCCTCCATAACTGTGCCGGCCCAATCGATGCCGGAGGAATATTGCCAGCGCTCACCCGGATCGAACATCAGTGGCAGGCTCAGCTTTGGGTTATTCGGGTCGATATCGCGTGAAACGCCGGTGGCCTCCATGAAGCGAGTCATCGCCTCGTCCCACATGAAGATGTTCATGCCGCAAGTATGGGTCAGCAGGTGGCGGATGGTGATCGGCCGCTTCGCCGGACGAAGCTGCGGCTGCCCGTCTGCGCCAAAGCCGGTCAGCACCTGCGGATTCGCGAGCGCCGGCAGCAATTCCGCCGCTGGCTGGTCCATCGCGGCCCTACCCTGCTCGATCAGTTGCAACATGCCGACACAGGTGATCGCCTTTGTCATGGAGGCGAGCCAGAACACGGTATCCTCCGTCATCGGCTGGTCGGCATCGATGCGCCGGCGGCCATGCGCGCCGGAATAAAGAACGGTGCCATCGGCCTTTGCAGCCATTGCCACAACGCCGGCGACCTTGCCGGCATTGGTTGCGGTCTCGAACATGGCGTTGATGGTAGGGTTGTCAGACATGCGAAAACGTTTCCTGCCCGGATCGGAGTTGCCACAACGAGACCCGGTTTAACGCGTCAGATCAAGCCTGTTCAGATGCCGCCCCCGGCCGGGTGTCGGCGCGCCGAACATCTCTACCCGGCAGGGATGTTGCTGCTATGCTGATCCGAAAGGAATAACACCTGGAGGAATCCGCACCATGCAATTGGCCTTCACCGACGCCGAACGCGCGTTCCGCGACGAAGTCCGCGCATTTCTGGCCACCGAACTGCCAGATGACATCCGCGAGCGCTGGCAGAACGGCTCGCTGATCTTTCCGGACCGGGACGATGCCGTGCGCTGGCAGAAAATCCTCTACAAAAAAGGCTGGATCGCGCCGAACTGGCCGGAAGAACACGGCGGCCCTGGCTGGACCGTCAGCCAAAAGTTTATCTTCGAGACCGAAACGGCGGAGGCCGGTGCGCCGCCGGTGATACCGCTCGGCCTGCGCATGGTCGGGCCGGTCATCATGCGCTATGGCACGCCGGAACAGAAGGCGCACTTCCTGCCGCGCATCCTGGCGACGGACAATTATTGGTGCCAGGGCTATAGCGAGCCGGGCAGCGGCTCCGACCTCGCCTCGCTCAAAACCCGGGCGGTAGCCGACGGTGACGACTATATTGTCAATGGCTCGAAAATCTGGACCACGCACGCCCATTTCGCCGATTGGATGTTTGCCCTGGTCCGAACCTCGACCGAAGGCAAGCCGCAGCAGGGCATTAGCTTCTTGCTGATCCCAATGGATTCGCCCGGCATCGAAATCCGCCCGCTCATCACCCTTGGCGGGCATCATGAGGTGAACCAAGTATTCTTTACGGACGTGCGCGTGCCGCAGGCGAACCGCGTCGGCGAGGAAAACGACGGCTGGACCGTCGCCAAATACCTTTTGGAATTCGAGCGTGGCGGCAATTTCTACACCGGGCGCATCAACGTGAACCTGGCCCGGCTGCGCAAGCTGGCGCACCGGAATGGCTGCCTCGACGACCCGGCCTTCGCCAAACGCCTGGCCGAGTTGGAAGTGGAAGCGGAGGCGGTGAGCATGTCGGAATTGCGCATGCTCTCGTCGCTCACCACCGGCCAGAACCCCGGCGCCTCTGCCTCCATCATCAAGCTGCGTGGCAGCGAGGCAACGCAGAAAGCGACAGAGATGATCGTAGATGCAGCAGGCCTCTACGCCCTGCCGTTCGAGCAGCTCGAAGCCGCGGTCAGCGGTACGAACGAACCAGGGATTGCGACACCGGATGAGGCCAGTTCAGCCGGCCGCTATTTCGGCTTCCGCGCCGCTACGATCTTTGGCGGCTCCAGCGAGGTGCAGCGCAACATTCTGGCGAAGGTGAGCTACGGACTCTGAGGCGTTAAAGCATCCATTGCAGGCCGTAGAACACAACCGCCGCCAGAACCGCAGCGGCGGGAACCGTCACCACCCAGGCCACGACAATGGTCATGAAGTGCGCCCGCCGCACCAGCTTGCGGTGGCGAATTTCCATCACCGAAACGCCATTGTCCCCATCGTCGTCATCGCCGCCCGCCTGAGCGACCATAGCGCGGCGGCGCTTGCTGTGACGGGTGAAATATTCACGGAAAAACCCAACACCGAACACGGCACCGACCGCGATATGGGTGGAACTGACCGGGAGGCCGAGCCACGAGGCGATGATCACGGTGATGGCCGCTGACAGCGCAACGCAATAGGCGCGCATCGGGTTCATCTTGGTAATCTGATTGCCGACCATGCGCACCAGTTTCGGCCCATAGATGAACAGGCCAAGGCTGATACCGAACGCGCCGATCACCATGATCCAGCCCGGCACCACCGCCTTCATCGCGATATCGCCATGCTGGATACTGTGCAGGATTGCAGCCAGCGGGCCGATGGCGTTGGCAACGTCGTTGGCGCCATGCGCGAACGACAGCAGGGCAGCCGAACAGATCAACGGCAGGCGAAACAGCCGCCGCAGCGACCGGTTGCGGTTCTCCATCCCGTCCGATTGGCGGCGAATCAGCGGCCGCGTCACCGCCCAGACCAAACCAAAAACGGCCAAGCCGATCAGGATCACGGAAACGGCATCGGCCTTCCAGATTCGGCTCAGCCCTTTGATCGACAGATAGCAGGCAAACGCGCCTGCCATGATGGCGATCAGCAACGGGATCCAGCGGCGGGCCGCGGCGATCTTGTCGTCCTGATAGATCAGGTTCAGCTTGATGAAGGCCAGGAAAGCGGCGGCAATGACACCGCCCATCAAGGGCGAAATCACCCAACTGGCCGCAATCTGGCCCATCGTCACCCAGTTGACCAGTTGAAAACCCACCGCCGCGATACCCGAACCCATCACACCGCCCACTACCGCGTGGGTCGTGGAAACCGGCGCACCCAGCACGGTCGCGATATTGATCCAAATGGCCGAAGCGATCAGGGCGGCCATCATCGCAGACATGAAGGTTTGCGAATCCTGCACCAGGGCGGGGTCGATGATCCCCTTGGAAATGGTGGACACCACATCGCCGCCTGCCAGCAGGGCGCCGGCGCTCTCGAATACCGCGGCAATGATCAGGGCCATCACCATCGTCATCGCCCGCGAACCGACGGCAGGGCCAACATTGTTGGCAACATCGTTGGCCCCGATATTCAGGGCCATATAACCGCCCAGCACCGCCGCAAACATCACCAGTGCGGCGTCCTGGGAAATACCGGCAAAGACGCCGGCCAGAACAGCCGACGCGCCGAGGAACAGCACGGCGATCAAATGCGCAGCCATGCCGGTCGAAAGGGTGCGCGTCGCGGCCTCGACATGGACGATCTTGTCCAGGTCTTTGTCCAGGGTCGGCTTGATCAGCGTCATGATGCGGACGTCCGGCTATCGTGGGCGAAGGAGGCGGTCAATGTAGCCGGTTCGGCAGCAATCTTGGACAGCAGTTCGGCCAGGCCGCCGTCATCGACAGCCTTGGCCGCCTCCCCGATCGGCAGCCAAAACCGGCGGCGCTGGCGCTGCTCCTTCCAGCGCAGCCGCTGCACGGTCACGAACAACGGGAATACGAACACCCGGCAGGTGACCGCATAGCCTTTATCGACCAATTTCCGGTAATCGAATGAGCCAACCGGCTCGGGCGAAACTTGCCCTTTCAGGCCGGCTTCCTCCAACGCCTCGCGCGCCGCAACCTGGCTCAGCGATCGCTTTTTCTCCGGCCATCCTTTCGGAACGATCACACGCTTGCGCTCCCGCGAGGTCACCAGCGCGACTTCCAGGCCATCCGGCGTCCAGACATATGGCAACGCAGCAGCCTGCTGAAGCGCTTTGAACTTTCCTAACACGGCAACCCGTTATGTTTGAGGGATGGAAAAGCGGGCGATCGGGAAGCTCTAGCGTTTCAAACCGGGCGAGAACAAGCCTTCTTTGACGGAGCAAACCTTCGCACAACTGGCAGAGGCGGCATGGTAATTCCGGCAGCTATACCGTCTCGGTCAGAGCGCCGCCGTTTTCGAACAACGTGGCGATCTCCGCTTCGGAAAGGCCGGCTTCGGCCAGCACCTCCGACGTGTGCTCGCCCAGCAATGGCGTGTGCCGCCCGAGACTGGGCTTAGTACCTGAAAACTGAATATAGTTCCAGGCGACCTGTATCTGCCCGACACGCGGATGCTGCCGCACCGCCACCATGTTGTTGGCGTGCGAATGCGGGTCGTCCAGGAACAGAATACTGTCACCCTTCTGCGCTTCTGCCACCGGAACGCCGACGGCTTTCAGGCCGGCGAGCGTATCCGCCAGGATGCGGCCCTTGAAGGCCTCGGCCATCGCCCGGGCCAGCGGCGACACGGCCGGATGGCCGCTGCCTTTCGAGTCCAGATCGCCGACACCCAGCCAGCCACGCAGCGACGCTTGTTCCGCCTCACGGTCGGCGACGATATATATCCAGCCGTCCTGCACCTGATACAGACGGTGACAGGCGTTCAGGCCGTACTGCTGCTGATCGGCCAGCGGGCGTTCCGGGCGGCCGGCGTATTGGCTGAACCAAGCCGAACTCAGCACGACACCGCCGTTGAGCAGGTTGCTTTCCACCCGCTGCACAACGCCGTTCGTCTTCAACTGATACAGCGCCAGAATCAAGCCGAGCGTGCCCATTGCGCCGGTTGTGTAGTCGGTCGGCGCCAGTTCCGCCGGAAAGGACGGCGGGTTTTCCGGCCCGCCCTGCGCCCGTTGCAGACCCATCATCGCCTGGGCGAGCGGGTCGATACCCGGGCGCTTGGAATAAGGGCCGGTCCAGCCATAGCCGGTCAGGTGGGTTTCGATCAGTGTCGGGTTGATATCGGTACTGATGCCCATGCGCTCGGTCGCGCCGGGGCGCAGGTTTGCCAGCACCGCATCGCAACTGGCGGCAAGGCGCTGGATCGCCTCCTTGGCGCCAGGCTTGCGCGCATCGAAACAGACGGAACGCTTGTTGAAGTTGACGTTGTAGAAGTACGTGCGGCCGATGGGGCGGGAAAGGTCGCCGCCCGGCGGCTCCAGCTTGATCACGTCCGCGCCAAGGTCGGCCAGCAGCCGGCCGCTGGTCGGCCCGGCGATCAGGTTGGTGATCTCCAGCACGCGGATACCGGCGAGCGGCGGCGGATCCTGCTCGGCACCGGGCGCCGCCGCCATCCCGTCGATAGCTGGCAATTCGGGCAGTGGTAAAACGTCGGCGGCACGCGGCCCTTGCGGCGCGGCTTCGGTGACCGTGAAACGGATCGGCGCTCCCATCTGCACCACCTCGCCGACGGCAGGATCGGTGATACGCTGCACCATACCATTGTGAATGACCTGCGGATCTTCCAAACCCTCTTGCGCATGGCGGGACGGCGCAAACGGCACGTCTGCCGCCTCGAACGCCGCAGCCCATTCGGCAGCAGTGCGGGTTTTCATGATCTCCGTCAGCTTGTCGCGCATTTCCTGCACGTCTTCCGGCGTCTCGCCGCCCCGGCCTTCCAGAAAGCGCGGCTCGGCGACCAGATCGGCAATGCCCATCAACTCCGCTGCCGACCGGATGAAACCCGGATGCACGCAGCCCAGTTGGATGTAATTGTCCTGATCCTTGCATTCATAGACGCTATAGAACGGTGCGCTGCCGGACGGGTGCGTCTGGAACACGTGCGGGGCGATGCCCTCGCCAATGACTTTCGGATGATAGAGCAACGCGCCCGCCAGCATGGAGGTCTCCACCTTGCGGCCCCTGCCCGTTTCCTCGCGTGCCAGCAGGCTGGCAGCAATACCGATGCAGGCGAACAGGGCCGCGCCAACACTCGGCAGCGGGTGGACCGTGTGCACCGGCGCCGGCCGGAAGCCCGGCATCCCACCCATGACGCCGGAGCGCGCCAAAATCAGGTCGTCGATTGGCGGCTCGTCCTTCAGCGGACCGCGCAAGCCATAGGCGGTGATCGAGCAGGAAACGAGCCGCGGGTTCAGCGCCTTCAGCCGGCCTACGGTCACCAAGTCCTGCAACGGCGATGACGGTGCGAAATCCTCGATCAACACGTCCACCCCGCGAATCACCCGGTCCAGCGCGGCCGCCCCATCCGCCGTAGCGGGGTCCAACTCGACGGCCTCCTTGCCCCGGTCCCAGATTACAAAACCGCCGTCACGGAACAGCGGCGCATCCGGACGGACAGCGCGCATCACGCGCGCACCACAATCGGACAGGAACATGGTGGCAAACGCTCCAGCGCCGCCGGAGGTCAGGTCGAGAACGGTTATGCCTTCAAGTGGGCGTGTCATGATGCAGCCTTTGCCTAGAATCGCTGGTCGGTCGCAGCGGAATGCGTATGGCCGGAAGGTTAGCGGCTGAAACGCCGGCTGCAAACGCCTTGGCTACCGAAATGCAGCGGGCTGCCATGCGCAGCACGGGGACGGCGTCGCCCAGTTTCGAATAAAACCGTAAGCAGCGTCTGCGACAGCAGCACCCGAAGGCAACGGATGGCACCTATACCCCGGTATCCCTCTTGCGTTGCGCCAGATGATCGGCAACCATCGCGCCCGGCACCACAGACGCCGCCTCTGCTGGGCATGCGTTGCGGGCACATCGCAAATGGCGCGGCTCCAACGCCCGCTAATGATGATCGACAGGAAACGTCAAAGGGATGAAAATGCGGAACATTTTCCGGAAGACCGCGACCGTAATGGCCGGGGCGGCATTTGCTGCACTGGGCCTGCAAGGCACCGCCACCGCCGCGGACAAGGTGTTTACGATCAAATTCCAGCACTCCTATCCGCCGTCGCTGGCCTTCTACAACATGACCGGCACCACCTTCCTCGAGCGGATCGAGGAAAACAGCAACGGCCGGATCAAGTTCGAGGTCTACGATGTCGGCGCGGTCGCTTCGGTCGCCGGCATGTTGGAAGCGACCCATCTGGGAATTCTGGGTGCGCATCAGTCCTGGGGCAGCTTTTATGTCGGCGACGTGCCGGCAGCGGATGTGGAAGCCGGCCTGCCGATGGCGTGGGACGAGGCCTATGAGGTCTATGACGCCTATTACCAGCGCGGCCTGGGCGACGTGATCAACGAGGCGTACAGCAGCCGGTTCAATGTCAAGCATTTCCCGGCCATCATCAGCATGCAGTACGGCCTCGCCACAACGAAGCCGATCAAGGGCCTGGAGGATCTGAAAGGCCTTAAGATTCGCGCGCTGGGCACCATGGGCGAACTGGTGCAGAAGCTGGGCGGCTCCGGCGTTGTACTGCCCGGCGCCGAACTCTACACCGCGTTACAACTCGGCACGGTGGACGGCCTGATCTATGGCGCGGAGGCGATGGTTGCGCAGGGGCTCGAAACCTTCCTGAAGTCCATGATCGTGAAGCCGAACTTCAACGCGGGCAGCGGCCAGTGGATGTTCAACAAGGATGTTTGGGATTCCCTGCCGGAAGACCTGCAACAGGTCGTTCACGATGCCGCCAAGATCGGCAACATGGAAACGGCGATGAGGTACCGTGCGGCCGAGCAGATGAAGGTCGGCGTGATGGCCAAGGCTGGCGTCAACATGATCGCATTGCCGGACGACGAGACCACGCAATTGCGCGCCGCCGCGCACGAATTGTGGGACGAAGTCGCCAAGCGCTCGCCTCTGGCGGCCAAGGCCGTCGAGATCGTCAAACAACAGCAGCGCGATTTCGGCCGGATGTAAGCCGGCGGCTCCTGCCATGCGACGCCCGGCCTCCATGAGGGGCCGGGCTTCATCCGCATGGCGGCAGGGGCAAGCCATGATTCCCATTGACATCTGAATTTTATCGGAGGTTGGCCATGCTCGACCGCCTGCTGGCCGTCGAAAGGGTGAACGCCTGGATCTCTGCCATTTCATCCTGGGCGCTGCTGGCGATGACACTCATCGTCGGGTTCGAGGTGTTTTCCCGCTACGTCATGAACGCGCCGACCATCTGGGCCTGGGACATCAATGTGCAATTGATGCTGTTGCTGATGATGCTTGGCATGGCGGAAGCCTATCGGCGCGATGCCCATGTGCGGGTCGATGTTCTGACCTCTGCCCTTAGCGCCCGGGCAAGAACGGTAATTGAGGTCTTGTTTGCCCCCGTCTTTTTGCTGGTTGCCTGCACCATCGCCTGGACGGGCTGGGAATATTTCCTGGATTCCTACAGCCGCGGGCAGACCGCATCGACCATTTTTGCGCCGCCGCTGTATCCGATCAAATTCATGCTGCCGCTTGGCGGTGCCCTGCTTGTGCTGCAGGGCGTTGTCAAACTGATCCGCGATATTCGGGTCGTAATCCACGGCCGCAGCACTGAAACGGGAAATGTCTGATGGGCCCGGAACTCAAAGCCATACTGATCTTTTTCACCCTGGTGCTGTTCCTGATCTCCGGCTTTCCCGTCGCGTTTGCGCTCATGTCCGTGTCGCTGATCTGGTTTCTGATCCTGCATGGCGGGCCGATCCTGAAGCTGGTGCCGGCGACGATCTTCGACACCGGCACGACCGAGATTTTCATCGCGGCCCCTCTGTTCATCTTCATGGCCGTCGGTCTGGAGCGGGCCGGTATTGGCGCCCTGCTCTATGATGCGATCCACAAATGGACCGCGGGCATTTCAGGCGGCCTGGCCGTTGGCACGGTCATTGCCGCGGCGATCATTGCCGCGATGACTGGCATTGGTGGCACCGCGGTGCTGGTGCTGGGCGTCCTGGCCGTGCCGGAGATGCTGCGCCGGGGTTACGATACCAGCCTGGCCATTGGCGGATTGCCGCCAGGCGGCGCACTGGGCGTGCTAATTCCGCCGACCGTTATCGGCGTGCTGCTGGGCGGCTTCGCGGGCATTCCAGTGGGTTACCTGTTCTTTGGCGCAGCCGTGCCCGGCCTGCTGATTGCGGGCCTGTTCTGCATCTACATCCTGATCCGTTGCGCCCTCACCCCGTCGCTCGCCCCGCCCGTGCCGAAAGACCAGCGCCCGACCCTTCTCGAAAAGCTGGAAGCAACGCGGCATGTGTTCTTTCCGTTCGTGCTGATCGTCGTCGTGCTGGGCAGCATCTGGGATGGCATCGCCACGCCATCCGAAGCAGCCGGCATCGGCGCGCTCGGCACCCTGGTGATTGCGGCCATCCGCGGGCAACTGGGCCTCAAGGCCTTGCGTCAGATCCTGTCGGATTCGGCCCAGGTATCGGTCATGGTTCTGACCCTTCTGGTCGGCGGCGCCTTGTTCTCGAAGCTGCTCCAACTCTCCGGCACGGCCAGCATGCTGGCCGGGATGATCGCGGGCATCGATGTCGGGATCACCGGCACCCTGCTGATCTTTATTGCCGTCGTCACCATCCTTGGCATGTTCATCGACGGCGCCGCCATCATCTTCATCGTCACGCCGATCATGATGCCGGTGGTCAAGACACTGGGGATCGACCCCGTTTGGTTTGGCGTGATGATCATGATCTCAATCGCCGCCGGCTATGTCACCCCGCCGTTCGGGATGAACCTGTTCTACCTGCGCGGGATCCTCGATCAGGTAAAGGGGTATGAGGGCTGCGGTGCGCTGCGGCAAGTGACGATCCAGAACATCTGGGGTGCGTGCCTGCCCTATGTGCTGATCATGTATCTGGCGCTGGCCATGGTGCTGTTCTTCCCCGGCCTCGCGACTTGGCTGCCAACGCAGATGAACTGACCCCCTCCGGCTGTTATCAAAGGAGCTTTCTATGCAACGCATGCCGCCCTTAAACTACGAGGAGATGGACGAGGAACAAAAGCGCGTGGTCGACAAAATCGTCGCCGGGCCGCGTAAGGGCTTTTATGGCCCCTTTCTGCCGCTGATCTACAGCCCCACCCTGCTGGACCGGGTGCAGGAACTGGGGCTGCATTGCCGCTACGACAGTTCGCTGCCGCCGGCGCTCTCCGAATTGCTGATCCTGATTTCGGCCCGCCATTGGACCGCACAGTTCGAGTGGTATTCTCACACCGAAACTGCCGAACAGGCGGGCCTGCCGCCTAGGGCGATCGAGGCGATTCGCACTCGCCAAGAGCCAGACCTGCCAGATCCGGACCAGGCGGCGCTCTATCGTTTCGCCCACGAATATTACGCCACCGGCAGGGTCAGCGACGCGGCCTTCGAGACGGCGCGGTCCCGTTTCGGCCGCCGGGGCGTCGCCGATATCGTTGGTATCATGGGCTATTATGCGTTGATATCGATGGCGCTGAATGTGTTCGAGGAACCGTTGCCAGAGGGTGTTGCCCCACCCCTGGAGCCCTGAAACCGGCGGTAACCTAATCCCGCACCGATAGGACGATTGGCCAATCGGGCAGACAAGGCCTTCAATCGGCCCGAATTAGCCTTATGTTAACTGTGCCCTCGCGGGCCACTTATCAATCATAAGGCGTATCCCCGTGGCCGAGCTTCAGAGCCCCCATAGCGATGCCGACTGGCGTTCCTACTACAAACGCACCGGCGAAAGGCCCCCGCGTCCCACCCTCCTGTTTGCGCTCGACCGGTTCGAGTCGCCCGGCGTCGCGGTCGATCTGGGCTGCGGCGGTGGTCGCGACGTGGTGGAAATGCTGCGCCGCGGCTGGTCGGTCTGGGGAGTCGATCAAGCCGCCAGCGCAGGCGACGAGGTGCTGGCCCGGCCGGACCTGCCGCCCACCGGCGAATTTCACTTCATCAACGAGCGGTTCGAGGATGCCTCCTGGCCCGCCTGCGATCTGATCAACAGCAGCTTCGCCCTGCCGCTCTGCCCGCCCGAAGGCTTCGCGCGGGTGTGGTTGCATATTGAGCAGCGCCTGCGCCGCGGCGGCCGCTTCAGCGGGCAGCTTTATGGCACCAAGGATTCCTGGGCGGGCCGCGAAGGCATGACCTTCCATACCCGGGCGGAGATCAACGCGCTGTTTGCCGGATGGGACGTCGAACTGTTCGACGAGGAAGAGGACGAAAGCACCACCCCGCGCGGCACGCCGAAACACTGGCACATCTGGCACGTGGTAGCGCGCAAGCCCTAAGCCGGCGCTACTGCAGCTTGTGCCGCCAGGCCAAACCCGCAACCGTTCCGGCTGCCGGGCGATATTCGCAGCCGACCCAACCGGTGTAGCCCAACTCGTCCAGGTATTGCAGCACCCGCACGTCGGCCAGTTCGCCCGTAGTGGGTTCGTGCCGGTCCGGCACGCTGGCGATCTGGACATGGCCGATCAGAGGCAGGTTTGCCGCCAGCCCCATCATCACGTCGCCGGACATGATCTGGCGGTGGTAGATGTCGAACTGCAGCTTCAGATTCGGCGCACCGACACTGGCAATCACCGCCGCCGCATCCTCCACGTAATTCAGGAAGTAGCCCGGAATATCGCGGTTGTTGATCGGCTCGATGCAGATGTCGAGACCATGCTTCCCGGCTTCCTCCGCCGCCTTGGCCAGGTTGGCCTGATAGGTCGCGGCCATCGCGCTTTCGTCCGCGTCATCGGCGATCAGGCCGGCCATCGCGTGCAGGCGCGGGCAATCCAAAGCCTTGGCATAGTCGATGGCCTTGGCCAGTGCCGCGACAAACTCCGCTTCCCGCCCTGGCAGGGCGGCCAGCCCGCGCTCGTTCGCCTGCCAATCGCCCGGCGGCAGGTTAAACAGGGTTTGCTCCACCCCTGCCTTCTGGCGCGCCTTGGCGATCGCATCGGGCGCATGGTCGTAGGGAAACAGGAACTCCACCCCCTTGAAGCCATTGTCGGCGGCGGCCTGGAAGCGGTCGAGGAAGTCCCATTCCGTGAACATCATCGAGAGATTGGCTGCGAGTTTCGGCATTGTTGGCCTTCCTAGCTCGGAAAATGGGTGCGCAGGTCGTCGATCTGCTCCGGCGTCAACGGCCGGGTGCGGTGGTTTTGCAGCAGGAGGAATAGCTTGGCGGTCTCCTCCAGCTCCTCGGTCGCGTATAAAGCATCGTCCAGCGACTTGCCGGCGACCACCGGGCCATGGTTGGCCAGCAGCACCGCCGGCGTTTTCGCGATGTACTCGCGGATTGCGTCGCCCAGCGCCGGGTCGCCCGGCCGGAAATAGGGCACCAGCGGCAGGGTGCCGATCTTCATGACGTAATAGGCGGTCAGCGGCGGCAGTACGTTGGCCGGATCGATGCCGTGCAGGCACGAAACCGCAACCGAATGGGTCGAATGCAGGTGCACCACCGCCTGCGCCCCTGCCCGCTCCTCATAAACCACGCGGTGCATGAAGGCTTCTTTCGAGGGCGGATCACCGGAAAGCAGTGCGCCCTCGTCATTCAGCTTGGCAATACGGCCAGGATCGAGCCGGCCGAGGCAGGAATTGGTCGGCGTTAGCAGCCAACCGTCGTCCAGCCTGAGGCTGATATTACCCGCAGTGCCGAAGGTCAGGCCACGGTCGAACAGCGCCTTGCCGTGTTCGGCCATGCGATCGCGCAGCTTGGTCTCCGTGCTCACCCCAGCACCTCGAAGGCCTTGGTGAAAAAGTCCTCTGCGCCGAAATTCCCGGATTTCAGGGCCAGGCAAAGCCCCTCGCAATCGCCTTGCACCACCTGGGTCCATGGCACGCCAGGGTCGATTTCCGGCCCTATGGCCATGGCCTGCACCCCCAGCGCGCTCACCACCGCGCCGGCGGTCTCGCCGCCGGCCACCACGAGCTTGGTAACACCATTGCCAACCAGGGCGGGCGCAAGCTGGGCAAAGGCTTGCTCCACCACCTGCCCGGCTTTCTCCGGCCCCAGAATGGATTGCACCGCCTGCACGCCATCCGGCGTATCGGACGCAACGATGGCAATCGGCTTGCGTCCCATGCTGGCGCCTGCCCACTGCGCAGCCTCACCCAAAGCGCCCGACCCTCTCGCGAGTTCAACCGGGTCGAGCCGCAGCACTTCGCCGCCCTGCGCCTCGAACGCCCGAATCTGCGCCAGCGTCGCGTTGCTGCAAGAGCCGGAGAGAATGACGGTGGCCCCTTCGCGTGGCTCCAATTCCGCCGGATCGTCATGCTCCTCCACCCGGCGCTCCCGCACCCACGCACGGGCCAGACCGATGGCGACGCCGCTGCCGCCCGTCACCAGGATCAAGTCCTTGAACGCCTCGCCCAGCACGTCCAGGTCGGCGTCATCGACGCAATCGACGATGGCGAAATGCACATTCTGCCGGCGATGCTCGACAATCGTCCGCCGTACAGCCTCCACCCCGGCACGCACCGCCTTTGCCGGCACAAGCCCGGGGGCCGCATTGGACTGCCCGGCCAACACCCGCCGCAGGTCCGCGTCGGTCATCGGGTTGAGCGGGTGGTTTTCCATGCCACTTTCATTCAGCAGCCGGTCTCCTACGAACAGATGCCCGTTAAACACCCTCCGCCCATTGACCGGCAAGGCGGGACAGAACGGCACCCAATCGGCCCGCAATTCCTCCTCCAGCGCCTCCGCCACCGGGCCGATATTGCCGTCGGGCGTCGAATCGAAGGTGGAGCAATATTTGAAAAAGAATCGTCTGGCCGTGGTCTTGCGCAATTCGGCCAGCACATCCAGCGATTGCGCCACCGCATCTTCCGCCGGGATGGAGCGCGACTTGAGCGCAACGACCACCGCATCGGCAGCAATATTCTCCAATCCGCCCGGCGGCAGACCGATAGTCTGAACCGTGCGGAGGCCGCCCTTGACCAGCATGGAAGCCATATCGGTCGCACCGGTGAAATCGTCGGCGATGCAGCCAAGCCATAGGACCATCGGTTTTTTCCTCCACCGAAGTGCGTTGTCGTTGTTGGGCTAGCGCGGGTCCGCGTCCAGCAGGGCCCCTATTCCACCCCGGTCCGCGCCGGAGGGCAATGGGGCGGATAGATCCAGGAACCATGCCGCCAGGTCGTCGATCACCAAACCGCCATTCAGGTCGCGCAACAACATGTGATAGCCATCGGGATAGACAGCGATCCGCTGGGATTTGGCCGGGACCATCAGCAAAGCCCGCCGTATCGGTCCAAGCGGTACCAACTCATCGTGCAACCCGTAAAGAAACAGGGAAGGGCGGCGCAACTTGCCGGCGGCCAATACGGCGGCATCCATCGCATCGACCAGCCCCCAAACCAAATCGACCCGGAAGCGTTTCAGCACCAAAGGATCTTTCGCATACCGCCGCAGCATTTCCCAATTGTCGGAAGCCTGAATCCTGAGCCCGCTCCCCGTCAAAGGATACCAGGGTATAGTATGAGCCGAAAACCATAGCGCCGCCCGCTGGATTGCCGGCATGCTGTTGCGTCCCCAAACCGCAGGCGCGACCAGGGCCACGCCGGCGGCTGGAACCTCCGGGTGGCGGGCCGTCATGGCCATGGCGATCGCCCCGCCCATGCTGAGGCCCAACACGTAGACAGGCGCCGGCGCGTGCTTACTGGCCAGCATCGACACGGCGCTCGCGGCATCCGCCATCATCCGGTCGACACCGTGCCAGCGGCCACGGCCCGGCGCCTCGCCAAAACCCCGCTGGTCGTAGGCGACCGTCAGAATCCCCTGCTTGGCAAGCCGTCTGCCAGGAATGTCGAAGGCGTTTGAATAGTCGCCGAAGCCATGTAGCCCCAACACCACAACCTTTGGTTTTCCCTCCGGCTCCCATCTGCGCAGGGGCAGCAGGGCGCCATCGGCGGCATGATAGGCATCGGCGGCAATACGTGGCACAGCCTCATTACCATTCCGCAGCACGACAAATGGCTGACACGCAACCAAGCCACAAAGCACGACACCCCATAGCATCCCGCGCGCGGCTGCTTTAAGAGAAAGGGCTACACGCATTGGCTGACAGACGACAGAGGATAACGCATCCATGGAACCGGTTGAGACGATCGAAGTTGACGACACTACCGTTGCCTGCGACGGCGGCAAGAGCGCGCTTGGGCATCCCCGTGTGTTCCTTCAGTTGGTCGAAGGCAAGGTGGATTGCCCCTATTGCGGCCGCCGCTTCGTGCTGAAAGCCGGTGCGCAAGCCGAGCACCACTGAAAGCACCCGCAAACATGGATGGAGAAGCCGCATGAAGCATGTATTTTTGGTTGATGGCTCCGGCTTCATCTTCCGCGCCTTTCATGCGCTGCCGCCGATGACGCGACCGGATGGCACGCCGGTCAATGCCGTCTATGGTTTCTGCTCCATGCTGATGAAGCTGTTGGAGGACACCGACGCCGATCATATCGCCGTGGTGTTCGACACCAGCCGCAAGACCTTCCGCAGCGATATCTACCCTGAATACAAGGCCCACCGTCCGCCGCCGCCCGAAGAACTGGTGCCCCAATTCGGCCTGATCCGGGAGGCCGTGCGCGCCTTCAACCTGCCTTGTATCGAACTGGAAGGCTATGAAGCCGACGACCTGATCGCCACCTATGCAAAGCAGGCGGCGGCGAAGGGGGCGGAGGTCACCATCGTCTCGTCCGACAAGGACCTGATGCAGTTGGTGGACGACCGTATCTCCATGTTGGACCCGATGAAGCTGCAAACATTGGGGCGGGAGGCGGTGGAGGCCAAATTCGGCGTGCCGCCGGAAAAGGTGGTGGACGTGCAGGCGCTGGCCGGCGATTCGACTGACAACGTGCCTGGCGTCCCTGGAATTGGTATCAAGACGGCGGCACAGTTGATTGTCGAATACGGCGACCTGGAAACGCTGCTCTCGAAGGCCGACGGTATCAAACAGAAGAAGCGTCGCGAAAACCTGCTGGAATTCGCCGAACAGGCCCGCATTTCCCAGCAATTGGTCCGCCTTGCCCAGGATGCCCCGGTGCCGGAGCCGCTGGAAAATTTTGCACTGAAGCAACCGGAGGCCGACACCCTGCTCGGCTTTTTGGAGGCGCAGGCGTTCAAGTCCCTCACCGCCCGGGTGGAAGCCAATCTCGCGGCCGACGGCAATATCCGCACCACGCCCGAAGATGTCGCCCCCGCCGCGACCGACTACGAACTGGTGACGACGCGTGCGGCGCTGGATCGCTTCGTCGCCGATGCCTTCGAAGCGGGCGTGCTGGCCATCGACACCGAAACGACCTCGCTAAATGCGCACCGGGCAGAACTCGTCGGTATCTCGCTTGCCACGGCGCCCGGCAAGGCCTGCTACATCCCAATCGCCCACCGCAACGGTGCTGCCGGCGAATTGGAGTTCAACGACGGCGGCGACGTGCCGAACCTGCCGCTGGAAGAGGCCGTCGCCGGCCTGGCCGATGTGTTGCTCGATGCTTCCGTCCTGAAGATTGGACAGAACCTCAAATACGATATGGAAGTGCTGGCCCGGCATGGCCTGCGCATTCAAACCGCCGACGATACCATGGTGCTGTCCTACGTCCTCGACGGCGGCCAGCATGGACATGGCATGGATGAATTGGCCGAGCTGTTCCTCGGCCACAAGACCATCAAGTACGAGGAAGTCTGCGGCAAAGGCAAGGACGCCATCACGTTCGACCGCGTGCCGCTGGACAAGGCCCTAGCCTATGCAGCGGAGGATGCAGACGTCACCCTCAAGCTCTGGCAAAAGCTGAAGCCCCGGCTCGCGCAGGAGCACATGGTCCGGATTTACGAGGAATTTGACCGGCCGCTGGTGCCCGTTCTGGCTGGCATGGAACTGGCCGGCGTCCTGGTCGACCGCGACGCCCTGAAAGCCCTTTCCGCAGATTTCGCCGAGCGTCTGCAAGTGCTGGAAGAGGAAATCCACAAACTGGCAGGCCGCAAATTCACCATCGGCTCGCCCAAGCAACTGGGTGAAATCCTCTATGAAGAGATGAGCCTCGCCGGCGGCAAGAAAACCGGCAAGTCCGGCGCCTGGGCAACCGGTGCGGATGTGCTGGAGGATCTGGCTGCGCAGGGCCAAGACCTGCCGGCCAAGGTGCTGGACTGGCGCCAGCTCTCCAAGCTCAAATCCACCTACACCGATGCCCTGGTCGATCAGATCAACCCGCAAACCGGGCGAATCCATACCAGCCTGGCCCAGACGATCGTCAACACCGGCCGCTTGTCATCCAGTGATCCGAACCTGCAAAACATCCCGGTACGGACGGAAGAAGGCCGCAAGATCCGCGAAACCTTCATCGCTACCCCCGGCACCGTGCTGATGAGCGCGGACTATTCGCAGATCGAACTGCGGCTGCTGGCCCATGTCGGCAAGATCGAGTCGCTGCGCGAAGCCTTTCTGGACGGCCTGGACATTCACGCCGTTACCGCCTCGGAAGTGTTCGGCATCCCGCTGGAAGGCATGGACCCCGCCGACCGCCGCAAGGCAAAAGCGATCAATTTCGGCATCATCTACGGCATTTCCGCGTTCGGCCTGGCCCGCAACATCCGCGTGCCGCAGGGCGAGGCCAAGAAGTTCATCGATGCCTATTTCGAACGCTATCCCGGCATCCGCAATTACATGACCAAGGCCAAAGAATTCGCGGCGGAGCACGGCTATGTGACAACAATTTTTGGCCGCAAGTGCCACACGCCGGGAATCAAGGACAAGAACCCGGCCCGACGCAGTTTTCAGGAACGGGTTGCCATCAACGCACCCTTGCAAGGCTCGGCCGCAGACATCATCAAGCGCGCCATGATCCGCCTGCCAGATGTGTTGGAGAATGCCGGGCTTGGCGCGAAAATGCTGTTGCAAGTCCATGATGAATTGCTGTTCGAGGTGCCGGAAGCCGAAGTCAACCAAACCAAGACCGTTGTGCAGGACACCATGCAGAACGCCGCCAGCCTGTCCGTCCCCCTGGTGGTCGAGGCTGGCGTTGCAAAAACTTGGGCGGCCGCACATTAAGAAATTACCGCTATGACGGCGCCAACGCTTGAAATACTCGCCAGGCGCCAGCCCTTTCCCCCTGCCTGACAGGCTGCCCTGCCCATGCTTTCCTATCAGCACATGTATCATGCCGGCAGCCTCGCGGACGTGCACAAACATATCCTCCTGGCCCGCGCGCTGACCCACCTGACCCGCGACCCTGCGCCGTTGCTGTATGCGGAAACCCATGCCGGCCGGGGCCGCTACAATCTGGATGCGCCCGAGGCCCGCAAGACCGGGGAAGCTGCCGCCGGCATCGACACCCTGCTGCGCGAGCGCCGCATTGGCGAGGGCGAGCCCTTCCTTGCCGCGCTGCGGCAGTTTCAGGGTCAGAACCGGCGGCTTTATCCCGGCTCGCCAGCGCTGGCGGCCCAGTTGTTGCGCCGCAACGATGCGCTTTGGCTCTGGGAGCTGCATCCGCGCGAACACGCGGTTCTGGCCCGCCTGTTCGCGCGTGACCGGCGGGTTCAGGTGTTCCATGCCAACGGCCAGATCGGCCTGCCGCTGCGCCTGCCGCCCAAGCCCCCGGCACCGCGCCGCGGCCTGCTGCTCATTGATCCCAGCTACGAGATCAAGGACGAATACGCGGCCCTGCCTGCCTTCGTCCGCCGTCTACGTCAGCGCTGGGCTCAGGCGGCCGGGCTGCTCTGGTATCCCATGCTACCCGCCGGCCGGCACACAGCAATGGTGCAAAGCCTGACTGCAGGCCAAACCGACTTGGCCGTGCATGAAACGGTGTGGGGCGATCCGGATACCGGCACCGGCCTGTATGGCAGCGGCGCCGTATATTGGGGTATCGACCGCGCAATCATGGCGCCCGCTACTTTTGGCGTATCTGCCCCCTGACCAGCGGGGCTAGTCGTATGACTTTAGGTTCCCTATGATCCGGCGCGCGTGCGGCCGTCGGATCTATCCGGTCATAACGGCTTACAGCCTGATGTCAGAATTGGGAGTAAATGAGAATGAAACGTACAGCGATTGCTATCACTGCCGCCCTCGGGCTGGCGATTGCGGCCGCCCCGGCCAGCGCCGCCGACTACGGCAAGCGCGAATTCAAGGTTGTCGGCACCTGGGGCAACCTGGATCAGTGGAAAAAGTTCGAAAGCACGTTTTGGCAGGAAACCCTGCCGGAAGTGACAGACGGCGCACTGACCGCCAACGCCAAACCCTATACCGAACTCGGCCTTTCCGGCTTTGAAGTGGTCCGCCTGCTGAGCCTGGGCGTTTACGATGCCGTGCACGGCCTTTCCGGCTACACCAGCCAGGATAGCCCGGCGATGGAAGGCGTCGATCTGGCCGCGATCGTGCCGGACATACCAACCTTCGAGAAGGTGCTGAACGCCTATCGCCCGATTTTGGCACGCGAACTCAATGACAAGTACAATGCCAAATTGTTGGCGCTGTACTACTGGCCATCCCAGCAACTTTATTGCAATCTGGGCGACAAGTCCAAGACAAACGTCACGCTGGAAGACTTGAAGGGCAAGAAGGTCCGCTCCTACGCGACGACGCATGGCGATTTCATTGAGGCCGTCGGCGGAACACCCGTCACCATCGCCTTTGCCGAGGTCGTGCCGGCCTTGCAGAAAGGCGTCGTGGATTGCGGCCTGACCGGTACGCTGCCGTCTTACAGCGCCAAGTGGTATCAGGTGGCAACGCACAACATCCAGGTGCGCGTCGGTTATACCAGCACCTATGTCGCCATGAACAACAACACCTGGGCAAGCCTGACGCCGGATGCGCAGAAAATGTTCCAGGATCAGTTGGCAATCTGGGAAGAAAACACGTGGCGTGAAACCACGGCCAGCGACAGTGTCGGCATCGCCTGCGGCACGACCGGCCCCTGCCCGTATGGCGAGCCGGGCGGCATGGTGCCCGTGGCGTTCAGCGACGCAGAACAGGACACGCTGAAAGAGCTGGTCGGCGAATACGTCCTGAACCGCTGGGCCGAGCGGTGCGGCACGCAGGAATGCGTCGACGAGTGGAATGAAACCGTTGGCAGCATCGTCGGCATGACGGCGAAACTGCCCTGACGCTGCAACGATACGGTTTACGACACGGTCGGGCATTGCGGGTTGAATTCCGCGGCCCGGCCGCTTCATTACCGGAACTCTCGTTCCACCGGACTGGAAAGCCAGGCTGATGCTACAGCGTGTTCACAGTGGGTTGGAACGCATATCCCGGTTCGCCGTTTGGTGTGGTGGCGCAGCCCTGCTGGCCGCAGCTTTCATGGTGACGGGCGATGTGTTCCTGCGGAAACTGTTCTCGATCACCATGAGCGGCTCGGATGAAATCTCCGGTTATGTTTTTGCCGCCGCGACCACGTGGGCCTATTCCTACTGCCTGCTCCACCGGTCCAACGTTCGCATCGATGCCCTGTACAATTTCTTCCATCCGGCAGTCAAAGCCGTACTGGATATTCTTGGGGCCGTTTTGTTGCTGATCTACATGGGCCTGCTGACCCAAAAGGCGTTGGAGATGTTTCTCACCTCGTGGGAGCGGGACTCGGTCTCGATCAGCACGCTGGCGATTCCCCTCTGGATTCCGCAACTGTTCTGGGTGACCGGTTTGGTGCTGTTCATCATCACCCTGGTTTTTGTCGCCCTCTATGCCCTGATCAGTCTGTTGAAAGGCGACTTGGGGCAAGTGCAGCGGGTCGCAGGCGTTCCCTCCATGGAAGAAGGCATTGCCGAGGAAACCCATGGCATGGGCATCAAGACCCGCAGCACGGGAGGGGCCTGAGCCATGGCTGTCTGGTCCATCGTCATCCTTCTGGCCCTGGTGCTTGGCGCGGTTCCGGTCGCTGCAGTCCTTGGCATTCTCAGCCTCAGCCTCGACCAGCTCTACATGGATGGGCGGCTTTCGCTCGCACTCGGCGAATTCGTCTGGGACAAGAGCAAGGAATTCATCCTGGTCGCCGTGCCGATGTTCATCCTGCTGGGCGAGATCATGTTGCGCGCCGGGATCGCGCAAAAAATGTACGCGGCGGTCATCCAATGGCTCAGTTGGCTGCCGGGCGGGTTGATGCACGCCAACATCGGCTCCTCCACCATTTTCGCCGCCACCAGCGGCTCCAGCGTCGCGACCGCGGCGACGGTCGGCACGGTCGCCTATCCGGAGGTGGAAAAGCGAGGCTATAATGAGCGCTTGTTCCTGGGCTCGCTCGCCGCCGGCGGCACGCTCGGCATTCTGATCCCACCCTCGATCAATCTGATTCTTTACGGCCTGATTACCGACACGTCGGTGCCGGAACTCTACCTGGCGGGCGTCTTTCCGGGCGTTATCCTGGCCGGCCTGTTCATGGGTGTGATCATTGTTGCCTGCCTGATGCGTCCGAAATGGGGCGGCCAGAGGGTGGAAACGAGTTGGGGCCAGCGCCTGCGCACGCTGCCGGACCTGGTGCCGCCGCTGATGCTGTTCCTGGTCGTGGTTGGCTCGATCTATGCCGGCGTCGCCACCCCGACGGAGGCGGCGTCGGTTGGTGTCGTCTTCGCCTGCATCCTGGCCGCCTGGAACCGAACCCTTAGCATCAACATGCTGAAGGAGGCATTCGAGGGCACGATGCGCACCACCGCGATGATCATGCTGATCATCCTGGCCGCCGTGTTTTTGAACTTCATTCTGGGCTTCATCGGCATCACCCAGGTCATCATCCAGGGCATCGCCGCACTGGGCCTGACTCCATTGGAAACGATGCTGATCATCATCGTCTTCTACCTGATCCTGGGCATGTTCATGGAAACACTCTCCATGATGCTGACCACGGTGCCGATCGTCTTCCCGATCATCGCGCACCTGGGATACGACCCGGTGTGGTTCGGCATCATGATCACGGTGCTGATGGAAACGGCGCTCATCACCCCGCCGATTGGTGTGAATCTGTATGTGGTTCACGGCATCCGCCCAACCGGCAAGTTCAACGATGTAGCGATTGGCGCGGTCCCATTCGTCATTGCCATGCTGGCCATGATCTTCTTGCTGCTGGCACTGCCCGAAGTGGCGCTTTGGCTGCCGTCTCAGTTCTACTGAGGCTGGCGGCCCTGCGGGCGGTGGCAGCGTTCCACCGCCCGCAGGCGCCAAACGCAGACTGCCAACCGCTGATATTCCCCTAACCGCCGGGCGGCGAATTAACGAAAATTTTACCGCAAAGCCTTTTAGGATAATGGCCTGATCTCATCCCTTCCGAAACCGTTCGGACGACAGGCCCTCTCCATTGCAAGACGCCCCTGCTTCGACCCAACCCTGCCGGATGGTGCTACCGCCAAAATTCGACCGGCTCTCGCCCGCGGCGCGGCCGCTGCGGATCGCGGTGGTCACTAGCCGGCCACCGCTGCCGATGACGCGGGCAGACCAAATGACGGTCGCCCATTGGCTGGCCTTTCTTACCGCGCGCGGCCACCATGTCGAGTTGTTCGCCCTGCACGATAGCCCTGTAGAGCCGGAAGCACAGGCTTGGCTGACCCTGCATTGCGCCGCGGTCCATTGGTTCCGCCGCCCGCGCTGGCGGGCCGTCCTTGGAGCTCTTGCCGGAATGCTCAGCCGTCTGCCTCTTCAGGTCGGCCTGTTCAATGACCGGCGCCAGGGCGCGGCGCTGCGGGCCGCGGCGGACCGCTTCGACCTGATCTATGTTTATTACATCCGCAGTGCCGAATCCGTGCGGGGCCTGCGCTCGCCGCCGCGGGTGCTGGCGATGCAACTCTCACAGACCCTCAACATCCAGCGCATGCTCACCACATTCCGCAGCCGGCGCGAGCGCTGGCTGTACCGCCTGGAACTGCCGCTGGTTCGCGCCTACGAGGCCCGCGCATGGCAGCGCTTTACCCAGACTGTTCTGATCGGCTGTGCCGACCTCGCCGCGGTCGAGCAAGCCTGTGTGGCCGAAGGTCAGCGTCGAATCGACAATGCCGTGCTGATTCCCCACGGCGTCGACCTCTCCAGGCCGCCACCGGACCCGAATTTGCAGGAGCCCGAAACAGTCCTGTTCCTGGGCGTGCTTGGCACGAACACGAATGCGGAGGCAGTGCTCTGGTTTGTTCGCGAAGTCTGGCCCCTGGTACGGCAGCAGCGGCCCAACGCCCGCTTCCTGGTGCTGGGCCGCCGCCCCCGGGCCATTGTTCAGGCCCTGAATGCCCGCGATGGCGTCGAGGTGGTTGGCGAGGTTGATGACCCCGCCCCCTACCTCGCCCGCGCCGCTATTGCTGTAAACCCGGTGCAGGCCGGGGCGGGCATGCAAAACAAGCTGCTGGACTACGCCGCCGCAGGAAAAGCCATTGTCGCCACCGGCATCGCAAACGAGGGCATCGGCCTGCCGCCGGACGAGGCCGTTCTGATTGCCGACAGTGCGAAAGAGTTCGCGGCCGCTACCCTGCGGTTGATGAATGATGCTACGGCACGTTGCCGCCTCGGCAGCAACGCCCGCGCCTTTGTCGAAGCGGGGTGGAGCTGGGAGGCATGGTTCCTGCGCCTGGAAGCCACCCTTTACGAAACCGCCGGGATCGCACCATGAGCACGCCGGCGCGGGCGGTAGGCGGGTCGCTGGCGGCGATATTCCTGATCGGCTTCTACCTGCACGCCGACCTGGTTTTGAGCGATGGTTTGAAAGTCCCTGCCGCCGGTGCGTTGGCGGGTGGTGCGGGTCTGCTGGCCCTGCTCCTCGGCCGGCTGCGTCATGGCGATCTGTTGTTCGCCGGGATTTGGATCGCAGTGGCCGCCGCCTCTCTGCTGCTCAACCCGGCCTTCTGGGACACCCGCACTTTCGACCGGCACGGCGCGGCCTATGGCACCAGCTTTCTGGTGTTTCTCGCCAGCCTGATGATGGTGTTGGGCGTGTTCGCCGCGCTGCGCCAGTGGCCGCGCCCCAGCCTCTGCCGCATGGCGCTCATCGGGCTGTTGCTATTGCTCATAGGTTCGGCGGCGGAGCGGTGGCTGGGTCTGGCGGCGGTATCGGACGCGGTGCGAGCGATGCTCTATGCTGAAAACCTGACCTATGCCGCCGACCTGCGCGACCGGCTGCTTTATGGCGGCGTGCGGGCGAAGCTGTTCACCAGCGAGCCAAGCCATGTCGCCAAATTCTATGTGCTGATGCTGCTGGTCTGGTACGCAACCGCCCGCAGTCGCTGCCGCATGCCCGGCTTTTATGCCCTGCTCGGCGCCGGTGTGGTGCTGATCCAGAGCCCGACCGTGCTGGTTGGCCTGCCCGCCGCGTGGATCGCCGATCTTTGCCGCAGCCGCGGCGCGCTCGGCTGGCTGCTGGCGGCCGGCGCGTCTCTTTTACTGGCGCCGCTGGCCATCGTCGCCGGCGAAAGCCTGTTCGCAGGCCGGCTGGACCATATCCTCAGCGGCCAAGACACCAGCTTCCTGATCCGCATCGTCCTGCCGTTCAAGGTGCTGGCGCGGGTCTGGAGCGACTACCCGCTGTTCGGCCTGGGCTTCGGCGCGAAGGAGAGCGGGCTGCCCTACGCCATCGCTGCGGCCCAGGATTTGGGGCTGGATGCCGGCGTGCTGATCGCCACCACGTCGCCGCTCGGCAACAACGGGCTGGCCATCGGCCTGATCCAACTGGGCGCGGCCGGCAGTTTGCTGTTCTGCGCCAGCCTGATCGGGTTCTGGCGCTATGCCTGCGGCGGTCATTGGCCGTTCGCCGCCGCCGGCATGCTGGGCTATCTGCTGCTGATCGGCGGCATCAACGATCCGCGCTTCTGGGGCGGCCTCGCCCTGCTCACCGCCGCGGGGGCGGTGGCGGAGCGGGCCTTCCCCAAGTACCGCGAAAAAATGCTGGCTACGCCACTGCCGCATCCCGCATCAATTCCGGCCTGATCTTCAGGCCGTGGCCGGGCGTTTCTGGCGCCGTTACCACGCCGTTCACCGGCGCGGGTGCATCGACGAAAATGCCGTCCATCAGGCCCATGTCCTCCAGGATTTCCGCGTTCGGGATGGAGGCGCAGAGGTGGATCATCAGCTCCGGATAGAGGTGCGGCGCGATCTTCAGGCCCCAGGTATCCGCAATGGTCGCTATCTTGCGCAGTTCGGTCAGTCCGCCGCGCACCACGTCCGGCTGCAGGATCGGGCAGCACGGGTCTTCGAAAAATTGCTGCATGTCGTAGCGGGTGTAGTGGCTCTCGCCGCCGACGACGCGGGTGCGGGTCAGGGCCTTGGCGATGCGGCGATAGCCGGCGAAGTCCGGCGGGATCACCGGCTCCTCCAGCCAGTAGATGCCGTGCTCCTCCAGCTTGTGGCCCATGATGATGGCCTTGTCCGCGGTCCAGGCCATGTTGACATCGACCATGATGTCGATCTCGTCGCCGACCGTATCCCGCATCAGGGCGACGTTGGCCACGTCCTCCGCATCCGTCCAGATGTGGCCGACCTGCATCTTGATCGCCTTGAAACCTTGCGCGACGAAGCGCGCGCCCTTCTCCGCCATGCCCTCGCCGCCCATGCCGCGCCAGCAGCCGGAGCCATAGGCCGGCACCTCGCTGCGCACATGGCCCCAAAGCCGATGCAGCGGCAGGCCCGCAGCCTGGCCAACGATATCCCAGAGCGCCACGTCGATGGCGCTGATCGCATAGAGGTTGGCGCCCATGCGCCCGTCGGCGATGGAGGAGCGGAACAGGTCGTTCCAGATGCCCTCCACCTCCGTCGCGTCGCGGCCTATGATCTGCGGCAGGTATTGCTCCTCCAGGCAGGTCTTCACCGTGCGGAAGCCGTCGCGCAGGAACAGTTGGTAGCCAAGGCCGACATGCCCGGCCTTGGTCTCGATCTCCAGCGCCAGGATTTCCCTGTCACGGGTGAAGTTGGCGGATAGCTTCGGCTGCTCGACAAACGGTGTGCGCAGCAGCGTGACTTTGGCATTGGCGATGGTGGTATCGGGGCGAGACATGGGCGTGTTCCCTGACAATCATTGGCTTGGCCCGAAACTGTAGGCCAAACCTGCCGCCTCACTCCACCGCTATCGGCAACCCCTGGTCGCTTTTGATCTCCTCCATGGAGAGGGTTGAGGTCACGCTGAAGATTTTCACGTGTCGGATCAGCGACTGGTAAAAGTCGTCATAGGCGCGCGGATGCGGCACGCGCACCTTGAGGATATAGTCAACTTCGCCCGCCAGCCGGTGCGCCTCGATCACGGCGGGGCTTTCCTGCACCGCCTCCAGAAAACGTTGCAGCCAGCCGGCGTCATGCTCCGCCGTGCGGATGAATACGAAAAAGCAGGCGTCGAGCCCGACCGACTCCGGATCGACCACCGCCACCTGCCGTTTGATCACCCCGCGCTCGCGCAGGCGCTTGATCCGGTTCCAAACCGGGGTACGCGAAGACCCCACGATTTGGGCCAATTCGTCCAGCGGACGGGTCGCGTCCTCCTGCAGGGCCACAAGGATTTTCCGGTCCAGGTCGTCAAGCGAGACGCTCATCGTTCAAAGCCTTCGGGTTGTCGAACGGGCTCCGCAGCGCGGCGCCCGAAATGTTATAATTTCCCTATTTTTCGGGATTTGAAAGCAAAATCTGGAAAAAATTTCTCCAAACGCGCATTGTTTGCATACCGCCTGCAAAGGCACCCCGTCAACCGACACCGTGCGTGTAGGAGCAAATTTCATGCGCCACCTGCCGATTTCCCTCGATCTGCGCGGCAAAACTGTCGTCCTTGCCGGCGGCGGAGAAGTTGCGCTCGCCAAGCTGCGGCTGCTGATGAAAACCGAAGCGCGGCTCGCCGTGTTTGCGCCTGCCCCCTTGCCGGAGATCCGCGCATTGGCCGAAGCGCGGCGCATCCGCCTGTACCACAGGCCGGTAGCGGCAGCAGACTTGGTCGGCGCCACTCTCGCCTACGCCGCAACTGGCGACAACGCGGAGGATGGCCGTATTGCCGATCTGGGCCGGGCTGCCGGCGCACTTTGCAATGTCGTCGATGACCGCGAGGCGAGCGACTTCATCACCCCCGCCATCGTCGACCGCGACCCGGTGACGGTCGCGATCGCAACCGAAGGCAGCGCGCCCGTGCTGGCGCGCAGGATCAAGGCCGATGTCGAAGCCAGCCTTTCGCCGGATACCGGGGTTCTGGCCAGAATCGCCGAGGAGTTCCGCACCCAAGCGGTAACGCTGCCCCGCGGCATGCCGCGGCGGCGCTTCTGGTCGCGGTTTTTCGACCAGGCCGGGCCCCAGGCACTGCGCGAGGGCGGCGAGGCAGCAGCCCGCGCAGCGTTGGAAGCACTGGCCGCCGAAGCTGGCATTGAGGCCTGTGCACCCGGCTTCGTGCACCTGGCCGGCGCGGGCCCCGGTGACCCGGACCTACTGACACAGAAAGCTCGCCGCCTGCTGCACGAGGCGGACGTGGTGATCCACGACCGTCTGGTCTCACCCGCGGTGCTGGAACTGGCCCGCCGTGAGGCTCGGTTGATCGCGGTCGGCAAGGTTCCCGGCGGGTCCAGTTGGCAGCAAAAGGACATCGATGCCCGGATTGTGGCGGAGGCGACCGCGGGCTTCCAGGTGGTGCGCCTGAAATCCGGCGATCCGGGCATCTATGGCCGCCTGGACGAGGAAATGCAGGCGCTAGAGGAAGCCGGTATCGGTTATGCTATCGTTCCTGGCATCACCGCGGCGACCGCTGCGGCAGCGGCCGCCAAGGTCTCCCTCACCCAGCGCGGCCGGAACTCGGCCTTGCGGCTGTTGACCGGCCAGGATGTGAACGGCTTTGCCGAGCACGACTGGCGCACGCTCGCAAAGCCGGGCGCAGCCGCTGCGATCTATATGGGCGTGCGGGCAGCGCAATTCCTGCAGGCGCGGCTGCTGATGGTCGGGGCCGATCCGGGAACGCCGATGAGCGTGGTCGAAAACGCGTCGCGGGCGGATCAAACCATCATCGCTACCACCCTCGCCAACCTGACGGCCGACATGGCGGCGGCGGCGGTTCGAGGGCCGGCAATCCTGTTTCTGGGCATCGGTCCACGCCCATTGTCAGCTTTGGCCGGCGGGGCAGAGACACCGGCGGTCGCGGCAACGGGTGGCGTGCGATGAACCAGCCCTCAAGCCTTCAGGCTGTCACTGCCAACCACCTGTTGGATGGCGACGTTGTCTATCTGACCGCTGCGCTCAGTTGGTCGCGCGACTTGGCGGAGGCAGCGATCACCGAGACCGCCGAAGAAGCCGGGCGTCTGCTCGCCGCGGCGGAAGGACAGGAGGCCGAGGTGGTCGGCCCCTACCTGATCGACCTCGCCCGCGATGCGAAAGGCCGGCCCGAACCCCTGCATTACCGTGAGCGCATCCGCACGCGCGGCCCATCCAATCGCCCCGACCTTGGCCGCCAGGCTGAACCGCCGGCCGTGCGCCGGCAGGAGCAACCCAATGTATCGTTATGACGAATTCGACGACCGCTTCGTGCGGGAACGGGTCAGCCAATTCCGCAGCCAGGTGGAGCGCCGCCTGTCCGGTGCGCTGACGGAGGACGAGTTCAAGCCGCTGCGTCTGCAGAACGGCCTCTACCTGCAACTGCACGCCTACATGCTGCGCGTTGCCGTGCCCTACGGCACGCTTGATTCCCGGCAAATGCGTCAGCTCGCCATGATCGCGGAGCGCTGGGACAAGGGGTATGGCCACTTCACCACCCGCCAGAACATCCAGTACAACTGGCCAAAGCTGGCCGATGTGCCGGATATTCTGGAGGCACTGGCCGATGTCGGCATGCACGCGATCCAGACCTCCGGTAACTGCATCCGCAACGTCACGGCCGATCACTTCGCCGGCGCAGCCGATGACGAGATCGAAGACCCGCGGCCGACGGCGGAAATCGTCCGGCAATGGTCCAACGGCCACCCGGAATTCGCCTTCCTGCCGCGCAAGTTCAAGATCGCCGTCACCGGCTCCCCGAACGACCGGGCAGTGACCAAGGCGCACGATATCGGCCTACGCATGCTGCGCAATACGCTGGGCGAGCCGGGCTACGAGGTGATCGTCGGCGGCGGCATGGGCCGGACACCGATGATCGGCAAGGTGATCCGCGAATTCCTGCCGAAGGCAGAGCTGCTACCGTACCTGGAGGCGGTGCTGCGCGTCTACAACCTGCATGGCCGGCGGGACAACAAGTACAAGGCGCGCATCAAGATCCTGGTGCACGAGGCGAAGCTGGAGACCATCCGGGCGGAGGTGGAGGACGAATTCCGACGCCTGCGGGCCGAGTCCGACGGCCCCACCCTGGCCCTGTCACCGGAGGAAATTACCCGGATCGAAGCGTATTTCACGCCGCCCGCCTTCGAGGAACTGCCGGATGCCGACAGCGACCTGGATGCGGCGCTGATGGCGGACGCGACCTTCCGCGACTGGATGAAAACCAACGTCGTCGGGCATCGCAAGTCCGGCTACCGCATTGTTACCGTCTCGCTGAAGCCCATCGGTAGCGCGCCAGGCGATGCCAGCGCCGAACAGATGCGGGCGCTGGCGGATATCGCCGCGCGCTACAGCCTGGACGAGTTGCGGGTCAGTCACGAGCAGAACATCGTGCTGCCGCACGTGCGTGCCGCGGACCTGCCAGAGGTGTTCGCCTGCCTGCAGCAGGCGGATCTCGCGACGGCGAATATCGGCCTGGTCTCCGACATCATCGCCTGCCCCGGTATGGACTATTGCGCGCTGGCGACCGCCCGCTCGATCCCGGTGGCGCAGGAGCTTTCCAAGCGCTTTGCCGACCCGGCGCTGGCCAAGGATATCGGCAAGCTGCAGATCAAGATTTCCGGCTGCATCAACGCCTGCGGCCACCATCATGTCGGCCATATCGGCATTCTGGGCCTGGAAAAGGCCGGTGTCGAAAGCTACCAGATCACTCTGGGCGGCGACGCCACGGAAACTACCGCCATAGGCGAACGGGCCGGTCCCGGCTTTGCCTATGACGAGGTCGTGCCGGCCATCGAGCGCCTGCTGGATGCCTACCGGGCGCTGCGTCTGACCGACGACGAGACCTTCCTGCAAACCTACCGCCGCCTTGGCGCAACACCGTTCAAGGCCGCGCTCTATTCGCAGGCGACGAATGGCTCTCGGCCGGCAGTACCAGTGACACAGGGGCCACGGGCACAGGGGCCAGTGGCGCAAGGGCCGCTGCCGCAAGCCGCCGTCGCAGCACCCGGCGAATACGTTTTCTACCACTTCTAGGAAGGAGTTTCCGATGCCCATCGTCAACGACACCGGTTTTACAGACGAGGCAACGCCTGCCCCCCTCCTCTCACTCGCAGCCCTCGAAAGCGGCGGCGGGGATGCGCGGTGCGGGCTGGAGGTTGCGAACGACACCGATGCGCGCGATCTGGCCTCGCACTTCTCACGGGTTGACCTGATTGCCGTCACCTTCCCGAACTTCGCCGACGGGCGTGGGTTCTCTCTCGCCAGGCGGTTGCGCGCGCTCGGCTATCGGGGGCGGCTGCGGGCCAAGGGCCATATGATCGCTGACCAATACCCGATGGCGCGCGCCTGCGGTTTTGACGAGGTGGAAATCGACGAAACCCTCGCGCAGCGTCAGCCGGAGTCGCACTGGGTGTCCGCCGCGAAACTGCAGGGCCATGCCCTGCAGGCCCGGCGGTAGGCTGGCCGCCCACAGCCGCCGGGCGGATGCGATAATCCGCTGGCGCATCATGGTTGGCAGCCGTAAAGTCCGGAGCAAATCCGTTCAGAGAGGCACGCTTCCATGAAACTCTGCTATTTTGACGATTTCCGCTTGGGCGCTGTTAAGGGCGACCGTGTCGTGGACATTACCGGCCTGGTCAGCCACTTGCCACACCGCGATACGCGCGACCTCATCATCGGCCTGATCGAGAACTTCGACGCCCTACGTGGCAAGATCGAGGATGCGCTGGCTACCATCGAGGGCACACCGCTGGCCCAGGTACGGCTGCGTGCGCCGGTGCCTATGCCGCAGAAGATCGACTGCATGGCGGTCAACTACATGGAAAACGGCCTGCTGGAGAAGGCGGCGCCGATCAACGCCTTCCACAAGACTCCGGCCTCGCTGATCGGCCACGGCGACACCATGGTGCTGCCGGATGCGCCCGCCGGAATTTTCGAGGGCGAGGCGGAACTGGCACTGGTGATTGGCAAGCGCGCCAGCAATGTCAGCCAGACCGACGCCATGAGCCATGTCTTCGGCTACATGAACTTCATCGACGGCTCCGCCCGCGACCTGCCGCCGGCCGGCAACGTGTTCTTCCAGGCCAAAAGCCGGGACACCTTCGCGCCGACCGGCCCGTTTTTGGTGACCGCAGACGAGATCGACGACCCGCACAACCTGCCGGTCAAGCTGACGGTCAACGGCACTGTCATGCAAGACTTCAACACCGATGACATGGCCAACAAGATCCCGCGCTGCATCGAATGGCTGTCCGCGATCCACACACTGGAGCCGGGCGACATCGTCGCGACCGGCACCAACCACCAGGGCCTGAACCCGTTCCAGGATGGCGACAAGGTCACGCTGGAGGTGGGGCCGCTCGGCAAGCTGGAATTCAGCGTCTCCGACCCGCTGCAACGCACCTGGGCGCGCGTCACCCGCGCCGGCCACCGCGAATCTGGCAAGCCCGGCAACTACACCCCGCAGCTCACCGGCAAACACGCAAAGTAGGCAAGGCATGACGAAGGTCGCTCCTGAACACAAAATCACTTCCATCGAACAGTTAGAGGCGATCTATGGCGATGCCAGCCCGCGCGCCATCACCAAGGAGATTGACTACATCTCCGACCACTATCAGGCCTTCATCGAGGCTTCGCCGTTCGCGATGATCGCTTCAGTGGCAGAGGAAGGCGTGGATTGCTCGCCGCGCGGCGACCCCAAGGGCGATTTCGTCCGCGTGGTGGACCGCAAAACCGTGATGATCCCGGACCGCAACGGCAACAACCGGGTGGATACGCTCCGCAATATCGTCCGCGACGGCCGCTGCGCGCTGCTGTTCCTGATCCCCGGCGTCGGCGAGACGCTGCGCATCAACGGCCGGGCCGAACTCTCCATCGAGCCGGAGCTGCTGGCCACGTTCGAAATGCATGGCAAGCTGCCGCGGTGCGTGGTCGTCGTGCATGTGGAGCGGGTGTATTTCCAGTGCTCCAAGGCGCTTGCGCGCTCGAAGCTGTGGGACCCGGCATCGCAAATTCCACGCTCCGCCCTGCCCAGCACCGGCCAGATGATCGCGGCCCTGTCTCAGCAACCCTTTGATGCGGAGGACTACGACCGCAACTACCCGGCCCACATGGCCAAAACCATCTATTGAGCCGTTTTGCCGGTTAAGCGCGTGTTGCCGCCTCCAATTCTGGCGCAGGCGTGCTATCTAAGACGGCATGTCAGAGCCTAGCATCGCCCCCACCCCGGCCGCCGCCCCACCGTACCTTGCGACCCTCAACCCGCCGCAGCGCGCGGCGGTGGAGGCCTTGGATGGCCCCGTTCTGGTGCTGGCCGGCGCCGGCACCGGCAAGACGCGGGTGCTGACCACCCGCCTCGCCCATATTCTGAACCAGAACCGCGCCTGGCCCAGCCAGATTCTGGCCGTGACCTTCACCAACAAGGCCGCGCGCGAGATGAAGGAGCGTGTCGCCGCCATCGCCGGCGACCTGACAGAGGCGCTCTGGCTCGGCACGTTCCATGCGCTGGGCTTGCGCATCCTGCGCCGCCATACCGAGATGGTGGGGCTGAAGAGCGGCTTCACAATCCTGGATGCGGACGATCAGCAACGCCTGCTGAAACAAGTGATCGAAGCTGCGGGCCTGGACCCCGGCCGCTGGTCGCCGCGGGTGCTGATGCCGGCGATCCAGCGCTGGAAGGACCGCGGCCTGACACCGGACAAGGTCTCCCCCGCCGAAGCGGGAGAGGCCGCGGGCGGGCGGCTGCTGGAACTCTACAAGGGCTATCAGGCGCGATTGCGCGCGGTGAACGCGGTTGATTTCGGCGATCTGCTACTGCTCTGCCTGCAACTGTTCCAGCAGAATCCGGACATTCTGGCCGAGTACCAGCGCCGTTTCCGATACATCCTGGTGGATGAGTATCAAGATACCAACGTGGCCCAGTATCTCTGGCTGCGCATGCTGGCGGCGGGGCACAAGAACATCTGCTGCGTCGGTGACGATGACCAATCCATCTATGGCTGGCGCGGGGCGGAGGTCGGCAACATCCTGCGGTTCGAGCAGGATTTCCCCGGTGCGCAGATCATCCGCCTGGAGCAAAACTACCGCTCCACCGGGCCGATCCTGGCGGCGGCGGGCGGCATCATCGCCCACAACGCCCAGCGGCTCGGCAAAACCCTGTGGACCGAGGTCGGAGAGGGCGAGCCGGTGACCGTGCGCCAAGTCTGGGACGGGGATGAGGAAGCCAGGATCATCGGCGAACAGATCCAGAGTCTGGGCGGCAAGGGTCACAAACTGGACGAAATCGCCATCCTGATGCGCGCCGGCTTCCAGAGCCGGGCGTTCGAGGAACGCTTCCTGACCATCGGCCTGCCCTACCGCGTGTTCGGCGGACTGCGCTTTTACGAACGGCTGGAGATTCGCGATACCATCGCCTATCTGCGGCTGGCGGCACAGCCGGCGGACGATCTGGCGTTCGAGCGAGTGCTGAACAAGCCGCGGCGCGGCATAGGCAACGCAACCCTGCAGGTCCTCCACACCGCCGCGCGCGAGGCCGGAACGCCACTCTACGCCGCCGCCCTGCGTCTGATCGAAACCGATACCCTGCCCGCCCGCGCCCGCAATGCGCTCCGCAAGGCCATGACGGATTTCGAGCGCTGGCGCGGGATGGCATCGGCCGAAAACGCCGACCCGGTGGAGCTAACCCAGACGATTCTCGACGAAAGCGGCTACACGGACATGCTGAAGGCGGACAAGACGCCGGAGGCGCCGGGTCGGCTGGAAAACCTGAAGGAACTGGTGCGCGCGCTGGACGAATTCGAGAACCTGCAAGGGTTTCTGGAACATATCTCCCTGGTCATGGACAACGAACAGACCACGGCCGAGGATCAGGTCACGATCATGACCCTGCACGCGGCCAAGGGGCTGGAATTCGATACGGTATTCCTACCCGGCTGGGAGGAGGGCCTGTTTCCGCACCAGCGCGCACTCGACGAAAGCGGCGCGGCCGGGTTGGAGGAGGAGCGGCGGCTCGCCTATGTCGGCCTGACGCGCGCGCGAAAGCGGGCGCATATCTCCTGCGCCGCCAACCGGCGTGTGCATGGCCAGTGGGTTACAGCCCTGCCCTCACGCTTTCTCAGCGAATTGCCGGAAAATACCATCGTGTTCGCCAGCGAGCCCGGCCTGATGGGCAACACCGCCGGCTCCACCTCCGGCTCCTGGCACGGCAGCGGCTACGACTGGGGCTCCGGTGCCTGGCGGCGGCCATCGGCTGCCAGCGGTGGCAAGGTAATGGATGCGGCTTGGGAAACCGTCTCCCGCCCATCCAAGACCGGCACGTTCGAAGTGGGCGAGCGGGTTTTCCACCAGAAATTCGGCTATGGCACCATCCAGGAAATCGACGCGAACAAGCTGCACATCGCGTTTGAAAAGACCAGCGCCAAAACCGTCGTCGACAGCTTCGTGGAGAAAGTCTGATGTGGCGTCTCGCCCTGACCGCCGACGCATCGTTCGCGGAGGCCTATGCGCAATCGCTGGAGCCAATGGCGGCCGTCGTCTCGATCTATGAGGTTGAGCCAGAACCCCATCGGGGCGTCGGCGGACAGCCAGAAGCATGGGCAACCGACATTCTGATGAGCGGCCTGTGCATTGTCGAAGCCCTGTTCGAAACGCCACCCGCCACCGACGACCTGACCGCCGCATTGGCCGAAGTCGCGGTCGCCCTGCGCCAACCCTTGCCGCCGCTCTCCTGGGACGAGTTGAGCGGCGATACCGATTGGGTAAGTGCCAGCCAGGCACAAAATCCCGCAATCCGAGCCGGACGCATCCTGGTGAAGCCGAGCCATGTGGACCGCGCGCCACCTGCCCCCCATGTCATCCGCCTGGATGCCGGGCGCGCCTTCGGCACTGGGGGCCATGCCACCACGCACGGCTGCCTGGTGCTGATGCAGCGGCGGGGCAGCCGGCACCCGCGGCGCATCGCCGATATCGGCACCGGCAGCGGGTTGCTGGCCATTGCCGCAGCCAAGCTCTATCCAGATGCGCAGATCGTTGCGAGCGAGATCGACGCCCGTGCGTTGGAAGTCGCCGTGTTCAATGCACGGGCGAATGGCGTGCGCATGCAGTGTGTGGTGGCCGATGGCTGGCGGCATCGGGCGCTGGACCATGGTCCGCAATTCGACCTGATCCTGGCCAACCTGCTTTACCGCCCGCTACTGCGCTTTTCCCGCCAACTGGCCGAACGGCTCGCCCCCGGCGGCGCCTTGATCCTGGCCGGCCTGCTATCCGGCCAGGAACGGCCGCTGTTGCAGCGCTTTGCCAGCTATGGGCTGGTGTTCGAAGCCAGGGCCGGCGACAAGGATTGGCCGAGCCTGCTGCTGCGCAAGCCCGCAAACACTGCCACGGCGCGCCGCTTTCACGCCTTTCCATCCTCGCCAAGCGGCAATGCCCGCTAGGCCCTGAATTTGCAGCTAACGGGCCGGTTCACCCGTTTTCATCCTTCGACTGGGAACGGAACCGCACGCCCTGGTCGATGCGGCTCAACTCCTCGTTCACGGCCTCCGCCAGTTTTTCCGGCGGCAGGTCGCCGAATGCGATAGTGCGCAACAGGGTTTCGGCGGAAGCTTGGCGCGACTTGTAGTGCAGGTACAAGCCGACAAAGAAGGCCGCGACCGCCGTCGCCATTGCCTGGGTAATGGCGGAAGTCACCAGCTTCAGGCCCTCCAGCGATTCCAGCGTCGCGAGCAAGACCGGCCAAACCAACACCGCCAGCGTCGCCACCAGAGCCAGCCAGAAAAACACCTTGTTCAGGACCGCATAACTCCACTGCTTGATATAGACATCGCAGGCGATCTCGTAGCGGCGAACGACATCGTCCGGTGCATTGTCCGCCTCGGCGCGGCGGCGCAAGACGTCGAGAAGAAAGGCGCCGGAGGTTTGACGCAGGTCGTAGGCCAACTTCCCCATGCGGTGAGGCTCCCTCAGCGTCGGTTGCGCCAGTCTAAGACCGCGAAGGTGGTGTCTGCCAGCCTGTTTTGCGGCAACAAACCGGTAGTCCGGGCGCCATGTCATGGGCTAGGGCTATACCAGTCAACATTTGCCCTGGAGAAACACCCCTCGTGCCCCTTCAACCATCCGCGCCGGCCCTGACTGCCGTCGCCGAACTCTATCACCAGTATATGACCGGCCTGATCCTGGCCACGAGCCTGCAGCGCGGCCGCCACGATGCCGGGCAATGGATGTTCCGGGTGTTCCGTCATCAACATCACGAAAAATTCCTGTCCAGCTTCGACAAGCTGGGCCTGACCGGCATGCCGGACGCGGTTGCATGCGCGGCCTATCATTATCTCTCCAACAGCGTCGGCGGCGTTGGCGTCCAGTTCATGCGCGAAAGCGACCGCAAGGCGTGGGTGCGGTTTGTGCCGCCGCGCTGGATCTACCCGGGCGCCACCATTTGCGGCGTCCCCAGCGAGGTAAGCCGCGGCATGCTGGAAGGCTGGTATGCGCAGAACGGCGTCAGCCTGAACAATCCACGCCTGGGCTTCGTCTGCACCGCCCAGACCACCGACGGCCAGCATGGCCTTGCCGGCTATTTCCTGGAACACGACCACGACCTCGGCCCTGGCGAGCGGCTGCGCTACGCGCCGGGCGAACTGCCGCCGCCATTCGATGCGGCCGCGGCGCCAAAGCTGCCGGCGACCGAATGGCCGGCGGAACGGCTGGCCAAGGCCAACCGCAATTACGCCATGGAATATGTCCGCACTGGCCTGCCGCGTATGGCCGAACTCTTCGGCCCCGCCGAAACCCTGGCCATCGCCGGCCAGGCCGCCCGCCAAATCGGCGCGCAGACCTATCTGGAAACCGCGGCAGGGGTGGGCATCCAAGGCGATTCCCCGGCAGATTTCGGCCGCTACCTGGCGGCGATAGCAGAAGCGGAAGGCAATGCTGCGGAGGTTATGACCGACGGCAACACCGCCATTGTTCGCCGCCATGGTTGGCGCCTGACACGCAATCTGCCGGCACAACACCCTTGCGTGTTCGAGGCATGGAATGGTCTGTTCGAAGGTGCGCTGATGGTCCACAATCGCTTTTGCGTGCTGAACGTCACGCAGCGCCTGGACTATGGCGACCCGTATATCGAATGGCGCATCCGCATGCGCCCGACCTCTCACTCCTGATATTGGAGCTTCTGGCAATGAAACTACTCGGCGGATTTCTCTCGCCCTATGTGCGCCGCACCGCGGTTTCCCTCAACCTGATGGGCCTTGCCTGGGATTCGGAGGCAATCAGCGTTTGGGATGACCCGAATGCCATCAAACAGCACAACCCGCTGGTGCGCGTGCCGACCCTGCTGACCGACGACGGCGAGGCCCTGGTGGAAAGCTATGCCATCCTGGACGCGCTGGACGAAATGGCCGGCGACAAGCGCCTGACCCCGGCCAGCGGGGCGGAGCGCCGCAAGGTGATGAAGACGACGGCGGTTGCCGCCGGTTCCATCGACAAGACCATCTGGGCGGTCTACGAGTTGCGCTTCCACGACAAGGAGCACGTGTCGCGCTCGTGGGTGGAGCATAACGAACAGCAGGCGCTGGGCGGGTTCGAGTGGCTGGACATTGCGGCCAAGGCAGCCGGTGACGGCTGGCTATGCGGCCCGAACATGACGCAAGCGGATGTGACGGCGGCAGTTGGCTTCAGCTTCGCCGGCAAGGTGCGCCCGAAACTGGGCCTGGCCGAGAAATTCCCGGCCCTCGCCGCCCACAACGCCCGCGCCGAAGCGCTGGACGCCTTCAAGAACGCACCACTGCCGGGCTGACCTCCCCACGGCAGCCGAGCGGCCCTTTCATCTGGGGGCCATATCTCAACGGCCCCGGTGCGAAGCCGGGGCCGTTTGCGTCAATTCATCCCTTAATAGGACGGCTTGCGCTTCTCCAGGAACGCCGCGACGCCTTCCTTGAAATCCGAGCTCATCCGCACGCGGTCGCCAAGCGTCTGTTCCAACGGCTCCTTGCCGATGTCCCGCAAATAGGCGCTGGTCGAATACTGCTCCTTGACCGCCTGCACCGCCGCGGGCGAGTTGGCGGCGATGGCTTCCGCCAGGGCCAAGCACTCGTCCAGCAGGTTTTCTGCCGGCACCACCCGGTTAATCAGGTTGATACGGGCCGCTTCGTCCGCCCCGATCAGCTTGCCGGTCAGCAGCAATTCCATCGCGTGCACATAGCCGATCTGCGCCTGCAATTTCGTCGTCGCCCCGCCGAAGGGGTAGACGCCCCACTTCACCTCTGTCAGTCCAAAGCGGGCGTGCGGCGCGGCCAGCCGGATGTCGCTTGCCAGCATCAGTTCGACGCCGCCGGCGATGCAGTCGCCATTGACGGCAGCGATCACCGGCTTGCGGTAGATCGTGTATTTCTGCAGGCCCTTGTGCACCAGCCGGCTCATCTCCTCGCCCGCCGTCAGGTCGCCGGAGAGGTCCGCCCCAGCGCAGAATGCCTTCTCACCCGCGCCGGTGATGACGATGGCGCGGTAGGACTCATCCGCCGCAAGCTCGTCCCAGATACGCCCCAGTTCCGCGAAATCCGCCCGGCTGGCGGCGTTGCGCTTCGGCTGGTTGTCCAGCGTGATGAGGGCGACGTGCGGGCCCTTCCGCTCCAGATGCACGGCCATGGCCTAGCCCTCCAGCTTCTGCACGTCGACCACCACCTTGCCCGCCGCCTTGCGCTGGGTCAGCAACTGGATCGCCTCGATCCCGCGCTCGAGCGGCAGCCGGTTGGTGACGATAGGCTTGAGGCGGCCATCCAGCCAGTAGACCTCCAACGCCTTGACGCTGCGCGCCAGCAGGTCCGGCTTGCGCCAGCGGAAGTAGCGCAGGCTGGAGCCTGCCGCCGTGCGATGCTTGACCAGCAGCCGGTTTGCGGGAATTTGCGGCACGCCGCCGACAAAGCCGAAATGCACATAGCGGCCGCCCCAGTCGAGCGACGACAGCGCCTCGTCGAACAGGTCGCCGCCGACGGGGTCAAAACACACGTCCGCGCCCTGATCGTTCGTCACCGCCATCACGCCCTCTTTCAACGAGCCGGTCGCATAGTTGATGATATGATCGGCACCATGCTCTCGGCAGATCGCCAGCCGTTCGTCGCTGGACGCGCAGGCGATGACACGCGCGCCCATCGCCTTGGCGATTTCCACCGCTGCCAGTCCGGACCCTCCCGCCGCGCCCAGCACGATCACGGTCTCGCCGGCCTCGACCCGCCCCTGCCAACGCAGTGCGACGTCGGCAGAGATGTAGGCGACCGGAAAAATGGCACCTTCGGCAAAGTCCATACCCGGAAACAGCGGGTAAACCTCGCCCGGCTCGGCCAGCGCCTGTTCGGCGAAACCGCCATGCGCCAGGATTGCCATTACCCTGTCGCCCGGCTTGAACCTGGTCACGTTCTGGCCGACCGAAGTCACCACGCCAGCAGCCTCCAGCCCCGGCGCGAACGGAAACGGCGGCTTGGTCTGGTATTTCCCCGCCACCATCAGGCTATCGGCGAAATTGACCGAACTCGCGGCCACATCCAGCAACAACTGGTCCGGGCCGGGAACGGGCGCGGGAATATCGGCGAGTTCCAGGTTTTCCACCGGTCCCCATTCACGGCAAATCAGGGCACGCATCCGCGTTCTCTCTTTCCTGGGCGGGTTGACTTGCGGCCATCCTAACGGCTTCGCCTTGGCGCTCAAGGCAAGGGTGCAGGACCGGCAAAGCCGATTGCCGTCACACCCGCCCAGCCGCTAGGCTCACCTTGCCGTCTCAGCCAAAGGAGCCACCGAGCCATGCTGAAATTCTATTACAATCTCGGCCCGAATCCGATGAAGGTCGCACTGTTCCTCGAAGAAAGCGGCCTGCCCTACGAAGCTATTCCGGTCGATGGTCGCAAAGGCGACCAGCACACGCCGGAATACAAGGCTATCAATCCCAATTCGAAGGCACCGGCCATTGTCGACGATGGCGTGCGCGTGTTCGATTCCAACGCCATCCTGCTCTATCTTGCCCACAAAACCGGCCGTTTCACCGGCCCGGCACGGCAGGAGCCGGAAATGCTGTCCTGGCTGATGTTCGTTGCTACCGGCATCGGACCCTATAGCGGCCAGTCCGTCCACTTCCGCCACCACGCGCCGGAGAAGCTGGACTACGCCATCAACCGCTACATGTTCGAGGCGCGCCGCCATTACGGCATTCTCGATACGCACCTGGCCGACAACAAGTACATGCTGGGCGACGATTACAGCCTGGTGGATATGGCCGTCTGGGGCTGGGCGCGGCTGCTGCCGGTGGTCCTCGGCGACGATGCCCTGCCATCCATGCCGAACCTGAAGCGGCTGATGGAGGAAATCAACGCACGGCCGGCAGCCCAAAGAGCCGAGGCGATCAAGGACCGCCACTCTTTCAAGACGGAGATGGACGACGACGCCCGCAAGAACATGTTCCCATCCAACTATCAGAAATCCTAACCACGCCTCCCCGGCCGCCGAATCATTGCGCGCCGGGGCCTCCTATCCCCTTGCCCTTCCCCCCGTTCGCTGGCTCACTGACCAGCAAGGAACGAAACAGAGGAAGCGCACATGTCCGCCACTTACGATTACATCGTCGTCGGCTCAGGCTCTGCCGGGTCTGTCCTGGCCAACCGGTTGAGTGCCAGCGGCCAGTATACGGTGCTGTGCCTGGAGGCCGGGACAGAGGGCTCGAACTATTTCTGGTCGCGAGTGCCGATCGGCATGGCCAAGCTGATCGACAATCCGGCAGTCAACTGGGTCTATTCCTCCGAGCCCGACGAGGGCTCCGGCGGCCGCCGCATTCCGGTGCCACGCGGCAAGATGCTCGGCGGCTCGTCATCGATCAACGGCATGGTGTTCGTGCGCGGCCAGCCGCAGGATTACGACCACTGGGCCCAGCTCGGCAATCGCGGCTGGAGCTATCAGGACGTGCTGCCAACCTTCCGCAAGATGGAAAGCTACGACGGCGGCGACGACGAATTCCGTGGCCGCTCCGGCCCGCTGCGCGTCACCGATACGCCCACCGACATCTCGCCCTTGCACCGCCGCATGATCGCATCCGCCGAGAAGATCGGCATCCCGCACACGAATGACTACAACGGCGGCGACCAGGAAGGCATCGGCATCACCCAGGTGACGATCAACAAGGGCCGGCGCCAGTCCACCGCCTATTGCTATCTAGACCCGGCGCGCGGCCGCTCCAATCTCACCATCGAATCCGGTGCCATGGCGGAAAGCCTGATCCTGGAGGGCAAGACCTGCGCCGGTGTCCGCTATAGCGTCAATGGCGAGACGCGCGAGGCCCGTGCCGGCCGCGAGGTCATCGTCTCAACCGGCTCCATCAACTCGCCGAAACTGCTGGAGCTTTCGGGTATCGGTCAGTCCGACCTGCTGCGGGAGAGAGGCATTACGCCGGTGCATGAATTGCGCGGCGTCGGCGAAAACCTGCGCGACCACTACAGCCCCCGCGTGCGCTTTTCCATCACCGAGCAGGGCGCGACCTTCAACGACAACGGTCGCGGCTGGCGGCTCTGGCGCGAGGCAGCGAAATACGCGCTGACCGGCCAGGGCTTTTTCGCCATGACTGCCGCGCCAATCCGCATGTATTTCAAAACGCGCGAGGGACTGGAGAGCCCGGACGCCGCCATCGCCATGACACCCTTCCTCTATGAGTTGGACAAGGACGGCCACTTGCAGATTGCCAAACAACGCGGCGTAACCCTCAACATCAACGTGCTGCGCTCGGAAAGCGTTGGCTCGATCCACATCAAGTCTGCCGATCCGCATCAGCCGCCGGCAATCAACTTCAACTTCATGTCATCGGACTACGACCGCCAGGGCACCGTCGCCGCCATCCGCAAGGCGCGCGAACTGTTCGCCACCCCGCCGCTTGCCGATGTGGTTGGCCAGGAACTCGCACCCGGCGCGCATGTCGAGAGTGACGAGGACTTGGTGCAATGGATCTGCAACTTCGCGGAGACGACCTATCACCCGGTCGGCACCTGCAAGATGGGCCCCGACCCGATGGCAGTGGTTGATGATCACCTGCGGGTGCATGGCATCGCCAATCTGCGGGTTGCCGACGCCTCGATCATGCCGACGCTGACCAGCGGCAACACCAACGCCCCCAGCATCATGATCGGCGAGAAATGCGCGGAGATGGTGCTGGCCGATGCCGCAGCGGGCGCGCGAGCCGCGGCATGACCCTGCTACCGGAAGGCGGCCTGTCCATCCAGACACACCGCCTTTCGGCATTCCTAGTCAGGCCGGCCACTGCCGGGTTGCAAGCAGGCCGCCATCGACCGGCAGTTCGATGCCGGTGATCCAGCGCGATTCCTCGCTGGCGAGGAAGGTGGCGGCGTAGGCGACATCCCAGGCTGTCCCCTCTGTCATCAGCGGCACCATCTGCGCCCGGCGCTGGCGGGCTTCATCGCCCTGGTGCGCCACCATCGGCGTATAGACGGACCCAACCACCAGCGTGTTGCAGCGAATTTGCTCCTTGGCATAGTCGGCGGCAATCGACATGGTGATGCCGTGCAGGCCCGCCTTGGTCGCGGTATAGGCCATCGCTCCGCCGGAATCGCGCAGCAGCCCGGTGGCACCGGCAATCGACGAGATGTTGATAATCGAGCCGCCGCGGCCGCCGGCACGCATTGCCGGCACGGCTGCCTTGCAGCAGAGCATGACGCCGGTCATGTTCAGCCCGACCACTTTCTGCCAACTGGAAAGTTCGGTCTGCTCCAACGGCCCGCCGCCGCCAATGCCGGCATTGTTGTGCAGCACATCGACCCGGCCATATTTGTCCATGGTCTCCGCAACCATGGCTTCGACCTGATCCTCCTGCGTCACGTCACAGGTAATGACGTGCGCCTCGCCGCCATCGCTGCGGATTTTCTCGGCCAGGGCGTCAGCCTTCTCGCGCTTGCGGTTGACGAGCACGACTTTGGCACCTTCCTGCGCAAACATCATCGCGCAGGCCATGCCATTTCCCAGGCCGTCGCCCCGGGGCGCTGCCCCGGTGACGATGGCGACTTTGTCTTTCATGCGGTCGATAGCCATTGGCTGCTCCTCCATTGCGTGGCCGCGCAGCATAGCGGCTTCGCCACGGAATCGAACAGCCTTTGGCGAAGGGACGGCCCTACTTCCCGTCGCTCGGCACTGAAACAGTTGCGACTGTGGAAGTTTCGGAAGGTTTGATCGACTGCTTTCCGGCAATGTCGCCGCTGCAGGCGGCTGCCGAGCCAATCCCAAACAGGGTTACAAGCGCCGCAAAGAGAACGGACTTCATCATTTTGTTTCTCCCTCAATAGCGAACCTTGCAATATTAGTGTCAGATAACACCCCAAGGCAAGATTATTGGCCGGACGATCAATCCTCTCGGCCTGTCTCAAATACTGCCGCGAATGTTTGGCGCAAAGCGACGTCCAGATCATCCATCGTTACCGGATAGCCCAAATCGACCAGTGACGTGACTCCATGCTCGGCAATGCCACAGGGAACGATGCCGCCGAAATGGCCCAAATCCGGCTCCACGTTGATGGCGATGCCGTGATAGCTGACCCACCGGCGCACCCGCACGCCAATGGCGGCGATTTTGTCCTCGCGCCGCCCGCCAAGGCCATCCGGCCCGCAGTCCACCCAGATGCCGATGCGGCCGTCGCGCCGCTCCCCCTTCAGGCCGAAGCGCGCCAGGGTGACGATGATCCAGTCCTCCAGCCGGCAGACATAATCACGCACTCCCAGCTTGCGCGCCCGCAAATCCAGCATGACATAAGCCACGCGCTGCCCCGGCCCGTGATAGGTGTATTGGCCGCCCCGGCCTGCGTCGAACACCGGGAACCGGTCCGGCGTCAGCAGGTCCGGCGTCCTGGCGCTGGTTCCGGCGGTATAAAGCGGCGGATGCTCCACCAGCCAGACCCATTCCGGCGCCGTGCCCTCACGGATCGCCGCCACACGCGCCTCCATCGCCGCCAAGGCCTCGGGATAAGATTGCAAACCGGTACCAATGGTCCATTCCACCGCAGGCAGAGATGCTTGATCGATGTGAGACGCTCTGATATTTGACATGCCTTGTTCGCGCGGCTGGGTGGCCGCGCCCCTGGGGTTGGGTTTCCTGATCCTGGAAACATAAGCGGTCGTGGCGGAATTGGTAGACGCGCAGCGTTGAGGTCGCTGTGGGAGAAATCCCGTGGAAGTTCGAGTCTTCTCGACCGCACCACCACCCAGGGAGTTGATGGCACTGCGCTTGGCCACCGGTCCATTGCGCAGGGCGTTGCGTATCCACCGTAGGCAACACATCTAAACGAACGGCGCAGGGCCTGCCCTGCCGGCCCGGAGGAGCGGTGTATGGCAGATACGCAAGAACTGGACCCCAAAACGCCCGCTGCCGACGATACAGAAGGCGCACCGCCGCCCGTTCTCAGTGCCGAATGGATCGACCAGATCGAGGAGTTGCTGGAGGCCGGCAACTCCGAAGAACTGCGCGAACTGGTCGAGCCGCTGCCGCCGGCCGATGTCGCGGACCTGATCGAGGCGCTATCCTCCGAAGACCGCATTGCACTGGTGCAATTGCTGGGCGACACCCTGGACGCAGAGGTGCTGCCGGAACTGGACGGCGCCGTCCGCGACGAGGTTCTGGAGGCGCTGGAGCCGGACCGCCTGGCCGCAGCAGTGGCCGATCTGGAAAGCGACGACGCGCTGGAAGTCGTCGCCGACCTGGAGCCTGGGCAGCGGGAGGAATTGCTGGGCCGCCTGCCGGAGGCGGATCAGGTGTTGCTGCGCCAGGGCCTGACCTATCCGGAATACACCGCCGGCCGCCTGATGCAGCGCGACCTGTTGGCAATTCCGGGCTTCTGGACCGTCGGCGATACAATCGATTTTCTGCGCGCCTCCTCCGACCTGCCCGACGATTTCTACGACATCTTTGTCGTCGATCCGCGCCACCAGCCCATTGGCCAGATCGCGCTTAGCCGCGTGCTGCGCAACAAACGGCCAGTGTTGATCAGCGACATCATGCAGGCAGTGACCGACCCGTTTCCGGTCACCATGGACCAGGAAGACCTGGCCCACCAATTCCGGCAACGCAACCTGACCTCTGCGCCAGTCGTTGGTGAGGATGGTCGGCTGCTTGGTGTCGTCACCATCGACGACGTCGTCGACGTCATCGACGAGGAGCACGAGGATGACTTGCTACGAATGGGCGGCGTCAAAGAGGGGGACCTTTACGAAGCCGCTATCGACACCACCAAGGCCCGGTTCCGGTGGCTGCTGGTCAACTTGGGCACCGCCATTCTGGCGTCCACCGTCATCGCCATGTTCGAGGCGACGATCGAGCAGATCGTTGCGCTGGCGGTGCTGATGCCGATCGTTGCCAGCATGGGCGGCAATGCCGGCACCCAAACACTGACAGTCGCCGTGCGGGCGCTCGCCATGCGCCAACTCACCCGCCGCAACGCTGCGCGGATCATGTGGAAGGAGGTCATCGTCGGCGGCATTAACGGCGTTGCCTTCGCCCTGATCGCCGGCCTGCTGAGCGGCCTGTGGTTTGGCGATGCGTTGCTCGGTGGCGTCATTGGCGTTGCCATGATCGTGAACCTGGTGATTGCCGGCTTTTTCGGCGTCGCCATCCCGGTCGGGCTGGATCATTTCAAGATCGACCCAGCCGTCGCCTCATCCGTGCTGTTGACCACCGTGACGGATGTGGTCGGCTTCTTTGCTTTCCTGGGACTGGCCGCCCTGCTGCTGCTTTAGCTGGATCGGCGAGGCTGCTGCCGGCGCGCGTACATCGCGCAAGTGGCCGGTCTTGATCCAGAAGCGCGCGCCCTCAGGCCCGGCGGTCACGTCGAACGCCGAGCCAACCGGCACCCGCACCCACGATAATGGCCGCAACGCCGTGCCCGATTCACTGGCCGACCCTTTGACGACGAACAATTCACCGCCACCGTCCGCCACGATCCGGCCCTTTGTACCGGGCGCCCAGCATTCCATGCGCACCTGCTCGCGCCCGTCATCGAACAGCGGCGTGACCGTGACGCCGGGACGGTCCTCCGGCTGATGCGCCTCCGCCTTGGCCGTATCCATGCGCACCTCGGCCCGGTCGTCCGGGTGCATCTGCCAGAGCTTCATCAGGATGGTACAGCCCGGCCCGGAGCCGGGCGTGTGCCGCGAGGTTGGCGGGTTGCGGATGTAGGAGCCGGCCGGGAATGCGCCGAATTCATCCTCGAACACCCCTTCCAGCACCAGAAACTCCTCACCACCGCCGTGCACATGCGCATCAAATCGGCTGTTCGGTGCAAACCGGACGATAGTAGTCGCCCGCGCCACCTCCCCACCGATCCGGTCCAGCGGCCGGCGGTCGACCCCGGCGGCCGGCGAATGCAGCCATTCGACCGTATCGCCATGGACAACAACCCGCTTGTCAAAATCGGCATTGATCCTCATCGCACCCAGGCTCCCTTTCCTTCGCAGGCGGCTTTCCGCATATTCGGCGGTGTCGCACCGAACACAAGCCCGATCATAGCCTGCCTGGGTTCAAGGTACCGAATGCAAAGCCAAGCCGCCATCCGAACCACACTCGGCATGGATGCTCTCGCGCCAGCCAATCCTCAACTGCCACCCGCCTGAACGGCCAGCCCCATGCGCATCGCCACCTTCAACGTCCAGAATTTGCGCCTGCGCCGGGATCATGGCACGCCACGGTTGGACGGCGCACGGGACGGCGACATGCCGGAGGATGCGACCGCCGAAGCGGTGGCGCTCGACCCGATCGACCGGGTTTTGACGGCGCAGGTGCTGAAACTCGCGAATGCCGATGTGGTGGCGCTGCAGGAGGTATTCGATCAGGCAACGCTGGATCATTTCCATGACCGGGTGCTGGTGCCCACCGGCGCCGCGCCCTACCCCAACCGCCATTGTCCGCCAGGGAATGACGGGCGTGGCTTGGACATTGCCATATTGAGCCGCCTGCCGCTGACGGCTGTCACAAGCCATGCGGAAGAAACGCCGGAGACGCTGGGCCTGCCGACCGTTCCCGGCTGCAGTCCGCACGACCGGGTGTTCCGCCGCGATTGTCTGGAGGCAGACCTCGGCACGCTCACCCTCTTCGTCTGCCATTTCAAGGCGCCCTATCCGGACGCGGCAGCCGCATGGCCAGTGCGGCGGCTGGAGGCGCTGGCGGTGAAACGTTTGATCGAGCGCCGCTTCGCTGACCCCGCGGCCAGGCTCTGGTTGGTCGTTGGCGACCTGAACGAGCCCGCGCGCGAGGATTCACAGCGCGGACGGGCGGCGATGCCGCTGCTCGACGATTTCGGCGTGGATTTGACCCTGCGCCTGCCTCAGGAAGACCGCTGGTCTTTTCACCTGCCGCACTCAGGCGTTTATTCAAAACCAGATGCGATGATTGCCTCGCCAGCCTTGGCCGAGCGCTTTCCCGATGCGGCACCTCAAATCATCCGTGCCGGCCTCGACCGGGAGGCCACCCGCTACCGAGGCAAGCGTTTCGCGGCGGTCGGCGAACACCGCCCGCACGCCTCCGATCACGCCGCGCTGGTGGTGGACCTGCCTGGCCTATAGGTGCTGCGCCTGAGGATGCGCTCGCCGCCGGCCATGGAGGCCAAGGCCAGCCAGCGCCACGCCCATCAGGGCAAGCGTCGGCGCGACGGATACCGGCTGTGGCGGCGCTGAGCGGCTGATTGCATACAGTCCATCCGCACCGCAACAGAACACGCTGGCCCCGGAAAGGCCGTTGCCGTTGTTCTGATACAGGCTGGAGACACCGTTGAATATCGGGTCGCCCGCAACCGGCGTCGTCCCACCTATGCCATTGTAAACTGGGTCCATCTGCACCCCAAACGGCGCCAGAAAGCTGTTCCAGGCTGCCGCCTCGGCAGCGGCGCTGCCGAGGGAGCCGGTGCCGCCTGCGATGTAAACCCCGCCGCCATTGCCGACATAGGTATTCAGGTCCGCCAGTTCCGCCGCATTGAGCGAGAATCCGCCGAGGAAAATCGCATCGTACGCGCTGATGTTCGCCAGATTGAACGCGAAGCCGGTGCCCGTCGTATAGGTCGCGCCGGCCGAAGCCATGGCACCCGTGAGTGCGGGTTGCGTGAGGCCGAAATTGCTTGTGTAGGCATGGATCGTCGTACCGAATTCTGCCACCAGATTGGTGACGAACTGGCCGGTATCCGGTGCATTCGCAAAACCGCCGTTGCTCAGCGTCCATTCGTCGTGACTGACGAATACCATCCCGGCACTGGCATTGCCTGTCATCGCCACGGAAAGCGCGGCAAACCCCGCAACCGCCGCTGCCCGTCCCCATACGCCAGCATTCAGTGCAACTGCCATTTCTTGCTCCATTTGCCATAAACAGGCCATACCCTGACCTTGTTATATTTGCTTACAAATATATTCATAAGGATGTCAGGGATTGTCAACGTATATCGGATATCGGCCCCACCCCGCCGTGCAACCGTCGCTTTCCGCAGCCCGGCAGCTTATTGACAAGCGATGCGCCGGCTTCGACAGTTTGAACCATCCCGAACGCCGCCTGCGGCGGTCTGCTCCGAAGAACGCGAAGGAAACGCCGGATCATGGCATTGCATCCTCAAATTGTGAAAGGGCTGGAAGCGCTCGCCAAGGCCAATCTGCCACCATTGCACACGCTGGACGCGCCCGCTGCGCGAGAACAGATGGCCGCCATGAACGCCGCGCGCGGCGGGGAACCCACCCCGGTGCGTCAGATGGAAAACCGGACGATTCCCGGCCCGGCCGGAGAAATCCCGGTACGCATCTACTGGCCGCATGCAGACGGCACCCGCGGTGCGCTGGTCTATTTCCACGGCGGCGGCCATGTTATCGGCAGCCTGGACACGCACGACAAGGTGGCCCGCAACCTGTGTGAAGGCGCAGGTTGCGTTGTTGTTTCGGTCGATTACCGCATGGGGCCGGAGCACAGATTCCCTGCCGCCGTGGAGGATAGCTGGGCCGCCCTGCTTTGGACCGCAGAGAACGCTGCGAGCCTGGGCGTCGATCCGAACCGACTGGCAGTGGGCGGCGACAGCGCCGGCGGCAACCTTGCCGGCGTGGTCGCCCTGATGGCCCGCGATGCCGGCGCCCCGAAACTGGCCTTGCAGTCCCTGGTCTATCCCGTCGGCGACTATCGGCTGGTAGGCGAGAGCTACAAAACCTATGGCGAGGGCTATGGCGTTCTGACCGACAAGGCGATGGTTTGGTTCCAGGAACACTATCTGAACGGCCCGGACGACGCCAACGACTGGCGCGCATCCCCCCTACTGGCAAAGAACCTGGCCGGCGTCGCGCCTGCCGTCATCACGGCCGCCGAGTGCGACGTGCTGTTCGACGATGGCGTGCGCTACCGCGATGCGTTGAAGGCAGCGGGGGTACCGGTAGAGTACAAATGCTATCCCGGCATGATCCACGGCTTCTTCGGCATGGCCCCGGACGTGGACGTGGCGGTGGAAGCGCAGCGGGATGTGGCGGCTGCGCTGAAAAAAGCGTTCGAGGGATAGAGGCTTCCCAATACGCCCGGGCGGCGTTCCGGTCCCAGACCGAGGGCACCGCCCGGGCAGCAGGCATTACGCCTTCGGCCGCTTGTGCATCAGGCCGGAACGCTTGCAATAGGCGACTTCCTCGCCGCGCTGGTTGAAGCCGCGGTGTTCGAATACGACGATACCGGCATCGGGCCGGGACTTGCTCTCGCGCTTGTCGATGACGGTGGTCTGGCTGCGGACGGTGTCGCCATGCAGCACCGGCTTGCGGAAGGCAACATCGGTCATGCCCAAATTGGCGACCGTGGTGCCCAGCGTCGTATCCTGCACCGACACGCCGATCACCAGGCCCAGCGTGAACAGCGAGTTGACGATGCGGGCGCCGAATTCGGTCTGCTTGCCGAATTCCTCGTCCAGGTGCAACGGTTGCGGATTGTGGGTCATGGCGCAGAACATGACATTGTCCATCTCCGTCACCGTGCGGGTCAGGGCATGGTCGAACACCTGGCCGATTTCGAACTCTTCATAGTACAGGCCGCTCATCGGGCGCGTTTCCTTGTTGCATGCGGGAGGGTTAGAGGCCGTCGATATGGCTCTGGATTACCGTATCCAGGTCGTCCGCCTCAGGGAAGCCCAGGGCAAGCGCCCGCGGCGTATCGAACACGGCCGGCCAGGAGCCGACTATGGCCTCGATAGCGGGGTCGCGCTCGAATGCCACCATCCCGGTATCGGCGCCGGCCCGCCCCAGCGCCTGGATCATCTCCAGCACCGTCACCGTAATGCCGGGCACATTCAGCACCCGCCAGGGCGCGAGCGCATCATCCGGCAGGTCGAGTGCGTGCACCAAGGCCTTGGTCACGCTGGCGGGCGAAGCGATCCAGAGCGCCAGATCCGGCGAAACCGGGCAGATGCTTTTCTCGCCCGCCAGCGGCTCCCGCAGGATGCCGCTGGCAAAGCTGGACGCCGCAGCATTCGGCTTGCCGGGGCGGATCACGACGGTCGGCAGGCGCAGCGTGCGCCCGTCGATATGGCCCTTGCGGCTATAGTCATTCACCAGCAACTCGCCGATGGCTTTCTGCGTACCATAGGAGCTTTGCGGCATGGTGGCGGTGGTATCGTCCACCCGATCCACCGCGCCGAACACGGCCAGCGAGCTGGTGAACAGGAATTTCGGCCGGGTTGCGAGATTGCGGCAGCGCTCCAGCGCGGCCTGCAGGCCGGCCAGGTTCACCCGGTAGCCGTGTGCGAAATCCGCCTCCGCACCGGCAGAGACCACGGCGGCCAGATGGATGACGGCACTGGTGTCCTTGGTGATGGCCTCCGGCAGGGTCTCCGCCAGATTGCCGGTGAGCACGGTCGCATCCGCCGGCGGATTCGGCGATGGCACCAGATCGGCCAGCACCAACTTCTCGCCACGCTCCGCCAGCACTCTGGTCACGCGCTGGCCCAGAAAACCGCCTGCGCCGGTGATGGTAATGGTCATGAGCGTGCCCTTTGTGTCATGTTGCGGCCCGGAAATTTGCGCTGCCAGTTATCACGAGGATTGCACGCCCATGCAAAGGCGAAAACCGCTCCCGCCTCACCGCCCGGAGGGCTTGTCATGCTGCCGCTAACGGGCGTCCGCATCCTGGCGGTCGAGCAATACGGCGCCGGCCCGTTCGGCACGCTGCAACTGGCCGACCTGGGCGCGGAGATCATCAAGATCGAGAATGCCGGCGAAGGCGGCGATGTGGGCCGGCATGTGCGCCACCCGAACGACCCATTGGCAAAGGGCGATTCGCTGTTCTTCCAGGCGTTCAACCGCAACAAACGCTCCATCACCCTGAACCTGAAAAGCGACGATGGGCAGGCCGTGTTTCGCAAGCTGGTGGCGGGCGCCGATGCGGTGTTCAACAACCTGCGCGGCGACCTGCCGGGCAAGCTGGGCCTGACCTACGACCAACTGCGTGACGTGAACGAGCAACTGGTCTGCGTTCACCTCTCCGCTTATGGTCGCGAGGGGGAACGGGCGGCATGGCCCGGCTATGATTACCTGATGCAGGCGGAATGCGGCTATCTCTCGGTGACGGGCGAGCCGGGCGGGCCGCCGTCGCGCATGGGCCTGTCGCTGGTGGACCTTTCGACGGGATTGCAGGCGGCCATTGCGCTCTCCTCCGGCATCCTCGGCGCCAGGGCCAGCGGGAAGGGCGGTGACTATGACGTCTCCCTGTTCGACGCGGCCATGGCCAATGTCTGCTATGTCGCCGCCTGGTACATGAGCATGGGCGAAAAGGTGACACGCGAACCACGCTCCGCCCACCCGAACCTGACGCCCAGCCAACTCTACAAGACCCGCGACGGCTGGATTTTCATCATGTGCAACAAGGAGAAGTTCTGGCCGGCGCTCTGCAACGCCATTGGTGAGCCGTCCTGGGCCGAAATCTACCCCGACTTCGCAACGCGCCTGAAGCACCGCGACCGGCTCACAGACCTGCTGGACGAGGCGCTGAGTGCCCGGACGACGGCGGAATGGATGCAGGTGTTCGGCGGCAAGGTGCCGGCTTCTCCCGTGAACGATATCGGCCAGGCGCTCGACAACCCGTTTGCGCAAAGCACGGGACAATTGATCCGTTACACCGCGCCGGATGGCACGCCGGTTGGCGCCACCGGCTCCGCCATCCGCATGCCGGGCCTGCCGCCACTGGCAAACCCTGCCCCTCCCCTCGCTGCCGATCAGGCGAGCCTGCTGGCGGAGCTGGGCCTATCGGACGACGAGATCGGGCGGCTGCGCGCAGCGGGGGCGTTCTGAGGGGTCAGACACGCTCGACCGCGGGCGCGCCGAACAGGCCGGCCGGGCGGAGCCAAAGGGTCAGCAACACCAGCGCCACCGCCACCACGCTCGCGGTGCTGGTTCCCAGCCAGGGATCGACATAGCCGGCGGCCATGGTCTCCGCCAGGCCAACGGCGATGGCGCCGACAAAGGCACCGGCAAAGCTGGTCAGCCCACCGATCACGACGACCGGCAGCACCTTGGCCAGCACCAGCCCCATGCCGAAGCCGCCGAGGCCGTCAATGCTCCAGAGCACTCCGCCCGCAGCGCAAAGGCCGGCGGAAATCAGCCAGGCCAGCGTCAGATAGCGGGTGACGCTCACGCCGGCGGCGGCCGCAGCCTGCGGATCGTCGGCAATGGCGCGGATAGCGACACCGGCGCGGCTGAAGCGGAAAAACCCCATGACTGCCAGCGCCAGCAGAATCGCAACGCCACTTGCGAGCACACGGGCCGGGGGGATTGGCACGTCGCCCCACCACCACAGATCCGCCGTCAAGGGAAAGGGAATGGTTGCCGGCAGGTCGCCAATGCTGAGTGCCGCGCCGCCGCGCATGAACACGCCCAACGCCAGCGTAGCCATCACCACGGCCACCACCGACCGGCCGACCAACGGACGGATCACGATGCGGTTGAACGCCACCGCCAGCGCCGCAAGAACCGCCAAGGCGATGGCCAGCGCGGCGACCAGCGGCAGGCCGGCGCCGTGAATGCCTGCGGCGGTGGTGCGTGCGCCGATACTCACCCACTCCCCAAGTGAGAAGTTCAGCACACCGGACGCGCGGTAGACCACAACAAACGCCACGCCGACCAGCGCATAGACCGCGCCGGACAGCAAGCCACTGACGGCCAGGGCGAGGAAGTAGTCCATGAACCTGCCGGGGCATGAAAGCAAAGGCCTGCGTCATTCATAGCACCCGGCTTCGCCGTTGGCCTATAGCGTTGAAAGCAGCCTGCCGATCAGGCTTTTCCGGCGCGATAGCCTTCCCATCCCTTGCGGCGCAGGTCGCAGGCGGGACACTCGCCGCAGCCATAGCCCCAGGCGTGGCGATATGAACGGTCGCCAAGGTAGCAACTGTGGCTGTCCTCCAGGATCAGGTCGATCAGCGGATTACCGCCGATGGCTTCGGCCATGCGCCATGTCGCCGGCTTGTCGATCCACATCAGCGGGGTTTCCAGCACGAACCGATGGTCCATGCCGAGGTTGAGCGCCACCTGCAACGCCTTGATGGTGTCGTCCCGGCAATCCGGATAGCCGGAATAGTCGGTCTCGCACACCCCGGCGACGATCCGGCGGAGGCCGCGGCGGTAGGCAATGGCGGCGGCAAAGGTCAGGAACAGCAGGTTGCGGCCGGGTACGAACGTGTTCGGCAGACCCGATGCCTCCACCGCGATCTCACTGTCGCGGGTGAGCGAGGTCTCCGAAATCTGTCCCAACACGGCAAGGTCGATCAGGTGATCCTCGCCCAGCCGTGCCGCCCATTCGGGCTTGAGCGCGCGCAAGCCATCGCAGAGGCCTGCCCGGCAATCCAGTTCGACGCGATGACGCTGGCCATAATCGAATCCCAACGTCTCCACCCGCGCGAACCGGTCCAGTGCCCAGGCGAGGCAGGTGGCGGAATCCTGGCCGCCGGAGAACAGGACCAGCGCGCCTTCCGGTGCGGGGGGTGTCGAGACGGCGGCCATCGAACTCAATACTCCGCAAACATCCGGATGATCTCGCCTGGGTCGCCGGTGCGGGTCAGCGCCAGCATTAGCAGGATGCGCGCCTTTTGCGGGATCAGATTGTCGGCGGCGATGAAGCCACGGTCGTCCATGGCCTTGCGCTGGGTGACACGGCCGCTGCCGGAACGGGTGGAAACGACGACGTGCACGCCCTGTTTCACCGCTTCCTCCAGCGCCGCGACCTCCGCCGGGTGGCTCATGCCGGGGGCAAAGCTGGCGGCAACGATGCCCTTGGCGCCCGCTTCAACAAAGGCGCGGACGGCCGTGCCATCCACCCCGCCATAGGAATAGGAGATATCTACCCGCGGCAGGTCCGCAATGCCGCCCACATCGAATTCCGTATCCGGCGCCCGGCGGCGCAACGGCTGGCGGTAGTAGACGATGGCATCGCCGTCGGCATGGCCCAGAATGCCGAAATCTGCGGTGCGGAATGTTTGCAGGCGCAGCGTCGAGGTCTTGGTAACCTCCCGCGCCGCCTGGATCTCGTCGTTCAGCATGACGAGCGCGCCCATGCCGCGCGACTCCGGCGCCGCTGCAACGCGCACCGCGTTATAGAGGTTCAGGCTCGCGTCCGTACTCTCCGCGCTGGAGGGGCGCTGCGCGCCGACGACGACCACGGTCTGCGGCACCTTCAGCGCCAAGTTGAGGAAATAGGCGGTTTCCTCCGTGGTCGAGGTGCCATGGGTAATGACGATGCCGTCCAGCGCCGGATCAGCGGCCACCGCCTCATGCACCATCCGGGTGAGATCCAGCCAGTTCGGCGGCCCAATTTCCGGCGAACCCACGGCCTTGTAGGGGATCAGCGTCAGATCGGCCGCTTCGCGCACCACGGGAAATTTCTCGACCAGTTGTTCCACCGTCATTTTCTGGCCAGTGTGCGCGTAATCGAGCAGGTCCAGCGGCCCGTGGCCAATGGAGGAAATGGTGCCCCCGGTTCCGATAATCGCGACTTTCGGCATGGTCTGTGTGTCTCCGGCTGATTGTGCTGCGGCCGCGACCGTAACCGAAGTTACCGCAACGCAAAAAGCGGAAATGCAAGCCGGAGCCCCCTTCGCTTTCAATCGGATCATTCCGTAACCCGATTGTCTGCAAAAGATGCTCCGGCCGCACAAAACCAAGGCATGCCGGCGGTGAAGCCGGCGCGGCGTAAGGGAATCAGGCCGCCAGCTTGTCCAGTTCGGCCAGCAGCGCGCTGCCCATGCCCTCGGTCGAGACCAGGTTGCCGCCGGGCGTCATGATATCGCCGGTGCGGTAGCCCGCGTTCAGCACGTTATCGACCGCTTTTTCCACCATGTCCGCATCCTCACCCATATCGAACGAGTAGCGCAGCAGCATGGCGAAGGAGAGAATTTCGGCCAGCGGGTTGGCCTTGCCCTGGCCGGCAATATCCGGCGCGGAGCCATGCACTGGCTCATACAGCGCCATACGGCGCCCGGTGGTCGGGTCTTCCGCTCCAAGGCTGGCGCTGGGCAGCATGCCGAGTGAGCCAGTCAGCATGGCGGCGCAATCGCTGAGAATGTCGCCGAACAGGTTGTCGGTCACGATCACGTCGAACTGCTTCGGCGCGCGCACCAACTGCATGGCGCAGTTATCGGCGTACATGTGGCTCAATTGAACGTCTGGATATTCGGCGTCGTGGATTTTCTGCACCTCTTCCCGCCACATCAGGCCGGATTCCATGACGTTGGCTTTCTCGACCGATGTCAGGCGGTTGTCGCGCTTCTGTGCCAGTTCGAAACCGACGCGGGCGATCCGCTCCACCTCGTCGGAGGTGTAAACCTGGGTGTTGATGCCGCGGCGCCGGCCATCCGGCAGGGTCTCGATGCCGCGCGGCTCACCGAAATAGACGCCGCCGGTCAGCTCCCGCACGATCATGATGTTGAGGCCCGCAACCAAGTCCTTCTTTAGCGAGGAAGCGTCGGCCAGCGCGTCGAACACCATCGCCGGACGCAGGTTGGCGAACAGGTCCATTTCCTTGCGCAGGCGCAGCAGGCCGCGCTCCGGCTGCTTTTCAAAGGGGATCGTCTCCCACTTCGGCCCGCCGACCGAGCCGAACAGCACCGCATCGGCCGCCATGGCGTCGGCCAGGGTCTCGTCATTCAGCGGCGTACCGTGGGCGTCGATGGCGGCACCGCCCACAAGCCCTTCGGACAGGTCGAAGGACACATGACGGCGCTTGTCCATCCAGTCGATGATGCGGCGAACCTCGCCGACGACCTCAGGACCGATCCCGTCGCCGGGCAGGACATAGACTTTCTTATTGGCGGGCATGGGCTCGTTTCACATTGCTGGTTATAGAAATAGACAGACGCGCGGTTTCCCACGAATCGGCGCGCACCTCAAGGGGCAAGGCGCTGCATCAGACCAGCATGGCCGCCGCTCTTTCCCTGGCCACTTGCGCCTCCCGCCGGGCGATGTAGAAGGTGGAGGCGAAGATCACCGCGCCGCCGATCCACGTCCAGATCGTTGGTACCTCGGCAAAGATCAGGTAGGCCAGCAGGGCGGAGATCGGCAGGCGGGTGAAGTCGAACGGCATAACGACTGTCAAGTCAGCCAGCCCAAACGCCCGCGTCATGCAATAGTGGCCGCCGGTGCCGCACGCCGCCAACAAGGCCATCCACCCCAGCGCTTCCCAACTGGGGGTTTGCCAGACGAACAAGGCCGGCACGAAGGTCAGCGGTGTCAGCAACAGCACCATGTAGGTGATGATCGCCTCCGGCCGCTCCGTCCGCGTCAGGGATTTCAGCACGAGCTTGTTGGCAGCCATCCCGACCGCATTCACCAGCGCCAGAATCGCACCGAAATGGATCATCGACTCGCCCGGCCGCAGCACGATCATTGCCCCGGCAAAACCGATGAACACCGCCGCCCAACGCCGCATCCGCACATCCTCCCCCAAAAACAGCGCCGCACCGACGGTTGCGAAAATCGGGGAGAGGAAGCTGAGCGCGGTCGCATCCGAAATGGGGATGAGCGTGATCGCCCAGAAACCGCTGGTCATGCCGACGACGCTAATGCAGGCGCGAATGCCGAACATGCCGATGCGATCGGTTTTCATGCCCGCCGCGCCGACCTTCAACAGCCAGGGTGTCATCCAAGCGAGCGCCAGCAGGTTGCGGAAAAAAACGATTTGCAGGGCGTGCAACTCTGCCGAAACGTGGCGGATCAGGATTGCCATGCAGCTGAAAAACAGGGTTGCCAGAGTTGCAAACAGGGCGGCGCGCAGCAGCGGGGTCATGCACTGCTGGCCTTGTCGGCTGCCGCTTTCACCCGTTCACGGCGCGCCAGTTGTGCCTCGCGATGGCTAATGTAGCTGCCCGCCCCAAACACGATGAGCGCCCCGATCCAGACCGCCGGCGCCGGCACCTCGCCAAAAATCGCCCACGCCGCAACCGCGATGATCGGCAGGCGCGAGAAATCGAGCGGTTGCAGGGCCGCCACCTCCTGCAGCGAGTAGGCGCGGACATGGAACGTGTGCGCTGTCGCGGCCAGCACGCCCAGGGCTATCAGCCAGATCCAGACCTCGCCGGACGGTGTGGTCCAGACAAAGACCGAGGGAACCCCGGCAATCACGGCCATCATCAACGCCTGGTAGACAAGAATGGTCTCCGGCCGCTCGATAAAGGTCAGATGCCGGACCACGATGATCGTCACCGCCCACATCGCGGATGAAAACAGCACCAGACCGCTGGCCCAATGCACCTCTGCAAAACCCGGTTGCAGGATGACGACAACACCGGCAAAGCCGATCAGCGTCGCCGCCCACCGCCGCCAACGCACCTTCTCGCCCAGCAGCAGCACCGCCAGCACTGTGGCCCACAATGGCGCGGTAAAGCCGAGCGCGGTCAGGTCTGCCAGCGGCAGCAGCGGCACGGCATAGAACCAAGCCAGCATGCTGGCGCCGTTGAGCGAACCGCGCAGCGTCAGCAGGTCCAATCGTTTCGGAATCAGAATGCTCCAGCCGGACCGGCCTACGGTCATCGGCAAAAGGATCATCAACGAGAACAGATTGCGGAAGAACGCCACGACGAACGGGTGCGTTCCCTGTTCCGCCGCAAGACGGACGAACACGCTGTTGAACGCGAAACAGGCACAGGCGGCCAGCATGAACAATGCCGCCGCGAGCGGACGAATTTCCCGTTTGGTGGATAGAAGGGCTGATGTCATGGGCGACCACCATAGCCGGAACTCGTTACCATGCTAATGATTTGGCGGTGCAGCATCGGCATGGCTGGTGCGCGGCAAATGCAAGGCTGCGGACGATGGATGCTCCCGGCAAGATACTTCGCCGCTTGCATTGCCGGGGCAGATCCCGTATGAGCGCCCTACTTCACACGCGAGCCTCGCGGCGGCGCGCCCTCAAGGCGTGATCCGTCGCTCCGGTGTTCGAACCCGCATATCCGCGGGGGATGGCTCTCGGCTTGCGGAGGATTAACCGGAAAACGGAGACCAGGGCCCATGGCGATGCCCACTTTTACGATGCGTCAGCTGCTTGAGGCTGGCATTCACTTCGGCCACCACACGCGCCGTTGGAACCCAAAGATGAAACCGTACATCTTTGGCGTGCGCAATGGCGTGCACATTCTCGACCTGCAGCAAAGCGTGCCCATGCTGCACCGTGCCTTGCTGGCGGTGCGCGAAGTCGTGGCCGGTGGCGGCCGCGTGCTGTTCGTCGGCACCAAACGACAGGCGCAGGACATCATTGCCGAGCAGGCCAAGCGTTGCGGCATGTACTATGTCAACCATCGCTGGCTCGGCGGCATGCTCACCAACTGGCGCACGGTATCGAACTCGATCCGCCGTCTGCGCGATCTGGAAGAGCAGTTGGCGCAGGACAATGTCGGCCTGACCAAGAAAGAAATGCTCACTCTGACCCGCGAGCAGGAAAAGCTGGAGCGGACGCTGGGCGGCATCAAGGAGATGGCCGGCCTTCCCGACCTGATTTTCATTCTGGATACCAACAAGGAACACCTCGCGGTTGATGAAGCGCGGGTACTTAACATTCCCGTTGTTGGCGTACTGGACAGCAATTCCGATCCGGAAGGCATCACCTTCCCGATCCCCGGCAATGACGACGCCATCCGCGCAATCAGCCTGTATTGCGATCTGATCGCCGGTGCCGTGCTCGATGGTCTTGAGGCCGAAATGGCCGCCTCCGGCATCGACCTGGGCGAAACCGAGGAAGGCCTGACGGAGAATCTGGAGGACGCTGGCGCGCCAGCAGCCGAGCTGGCACCGGAAGATGAAGCGGCAGCCACCGCCGCCACCTCGGCAGAAACGGGCGAACAGACCGCCTCCTGACCGCGGAGCGGCCGGAACCTGACAACAAGCGCCGCGGCAAGTCGCGGCGCGACACCAACGCGCATTCTGCCCCGGCAAAAACCGGGGCAGCTATCGCTTGCGCTCTTTAGACGTAAGGACGAGAACGTTATGGCATTCACCGCCGCGGATGTGAAAGCGCTTCGGGAACAGACCGGCGCTGGCATGATGGATTGCAAGAAGGCGTTGCAGGAAAACGACGGCAATATGGAAGCGGCCGTCGATTGGCTGCGCACCAAGGGCCTTGCCGCCGCCGCCAAAAAGGCCGGCCGTGTCGCCGCTGAAGGTCTGGTCGGCATCGCTGTCGATGGGAAGAAGGGCGCTGCAGTCGAACTGAATGCCGAGACCGACTTCGTCGCGCGCAACGATCAGTTTCAGACGCTGGTTGCCGATGTCGCCGCGCTGGCAATCGACAAGGGTGAAACGGTCGAAGCGCTGGCCGACGCCACGATGGCAAACGGCAAGTCCGTCGCCGACAACGTCACCGACGCCATCGCCACCATTGGCGAGAACATGAATCTGCGGCGCGCTGCCCAGCTTTCGGTCAACGAAGGCATCATCGCAAGCTATGTGCATAATGCCGCCGCACCCGGCCTCGGCAAGATCGGCGTGCTGGTCGCCATGGAATCTGCCGGCGATGTCGCGCGCCTGAACGAACTTGGCCGGCAGATTGCCATGCACGTCGCCGCCTCCAACCCGCTGTCGCTGAACCGCGAAAGTGTCGACCCGGTAGTGGTGGACCGTGAGCGGCAGGTGCTGATCGAGCAGGCGAAGGCTTCGGGCCGTCCGGACAACATCATCGAAAAGATGGTGGAAGGCCGGATGCGCAAATTCTACGAGGAAAGCGTCCTGCTGGAGCAAGCCTTTGTCATCGATCCGGACAAGACCGTCGGCAAGGCTGTCGAAGAACTGGCAAAGGAACTGGGCACGCCGGTAACCTGCACCAGCTTCGTGCGCATGGCGCTGGGCGAAGGCGTGGAGCGGGAGGAAAGCGACTTCGCCGCGGAAGTCGCCGCCACCCTCAAAAAAGACTGACCGCCAGACGAACAATCGAACGCACAAAAAGGGCCTGCCAGCCATGGACGGCGAGCAAACCGACGGACCGAAACCCTGTACCGGCAGGCGGTATAACCGCGTTTTGCTCAAAGTCTCTGGCGAGGCCCTGATGGGCGATCAGCAATACGGGATCGACCCCGATACGGTCGCCCGTATTGCCGACGACATCATCGGCGTTTGCGAACTTGGGATTGAGGTTTGCGTCGTCGTCGGCGGTGGCAACATCTTCCGCGGCATCAAAGCCAAAGGTTGGGGGATGGAGCGCGCGACCGGCGACCACATGGGCATGCTGGCCACCGTCATCAACGCACTGGCCTTGCAGGCGGCGCTTGAAAGCCGTGGCCAGGCCACGCGGGTGCAGTCTGCTATCCCCATGGCAACCGTTTGCGAACCCTATATCCGCCGCCGTGCCCAACGGCACCTGGAACGCGGGCGGGTTGTGATCTTCGGCGCTGGCACCGGGAACCCATTCTTCACGACGGATACCGCGGCAGCGCTTCGCGCATCGGAAATGGGTTGTGATGCGCTGCTGAAAGGCACGCAGGTAGACGGCGTTTATTCGGCCGACCCGAAAATCGACCCGTCGGCAATCCGCTACGACCGCCTGAGCTTCCGCGAGGTGCTGACGCACGACCTGGGTGTCATGGATACGGCAGCCATCGCGTTGGCGCGCGAAAACTGCATCCCTATTCTGGTATTCTCGATCCACACACCCGGTGCGTTTGTACAAGCATTACGTGGCGAAGGGCGCTATACCATCGTCGAGGAATGAACCGCCGCGCCGGCTTGACCGGTCCTGTGGCCTGTTGTTTCGAGGAGAAGTCTGATGTCGGGCAGCGATCTGGAAGATATTACCCGCCGCATGGATGGCGCGCTTGAAGCATTGAAGCGCGAATTCGCAGGATTGCGCACCGGCCGCGCCTCTGCCGGCCTGCTCGACCCGATCAAGGTCGAGGCGTATGGCCAGTCCATGCCGCTGAACCAAGTCGGCACGGTTGGCGTGCCCGAGCCGCGCTTGCTCACCGTGCAGGTGTGGGACAAATCCATGGTGAACGCGGTGGAACGCGCAATCCGCGAGTCCGACCTGGGCCTGAACCCGTCGACCGACGGCCAATTGGTAAGGGTGCCGATTCCCGAACTGTCGGAAGACCGCCGCAAGGAATTGACCAAGGTCGCCGGCCGCTATGCCGAGCAGGCCAAGGTCGCGGTGCGGAACGTGCGTCGCGATGGCATGGACCTGCTGAAACGGCAGGAAAAAGATGGCGAAATCAGTCAGGACGAACACAAGAAAGTGGCCGATCAAATCCAGAAACTGACCGATGAGCACATTAAGCTGATCGAAGAGGCGGCCGCCGCCAAAGACAAAGAAATCATGCAGGTTTAGGGCCGGCCGGCTGCCCCGGCGCCGTTTGTCAAACAATCATGGCACAAACCGCACCTGTTTCTATCGCCCGCAGCGCCCTGCCCCGCCATATCGCCATCATCATGGATGGCAATGGTCGGTGGGCGGCCCGCCGCCACCTGCCCCGTACCGCCGGCCACCGCCGCGGCGCGCAGGCTGCCAAGGATACGGTGCTGGCCGCGGCGGAGCTCGGCATCGAATACATCACCCTTTACAGCTTTTCGTCAGAGAATTGGCACCGTCCCATGGACGAGGTCGAGGATTTGATGGGCCTGCTGCGCTACACGATGCAGCGCGAGGCAAGCGATATGGATAGCCGAGGTATCCGCCTTCGAGTGATCGGCGACCGCGAGCGGCTGCCCGAGGATGTGCGCCAAACAGTTGAAGCCATGGAGGCCAAGACGGCGCGGAACCGGCAAATGACCGTGGTGATTGCGCTCAGTTATGGCAGCCGGGACGAAATCACCCGCGCAGCGCAGCAGATGGCCCGGGATGCAGCGGCTGGCAAAATCGTCCCGGAGGCGATCACGCCGGAGACCGTGTCCACCTACCTCTACACCCACGACATTCCAGACCCGGATCTGGTCATCCGCACCAGCGGCGAGCAGAGGGTCAGCAATTTCCTGCTTTGGCAGGCTGCCTACGCGGAGTTCGTCTTTACCGATACCCTTTGGCCGGACTTCGACCGCGCTGCACTCGAAGCGGCGTTGGCGCAGTACGGAACGCGGGAGCGCCGGTATGGCGGGCGGCACGTTGGGTGACGGGATGAGCCTCGCCTCCCCCTCGCAAAACGACCGCCTGAGCCGGCGAGTGGCGGCGGCGATTGTCCTCGGGCCTCTGGGTCTTGGTCTGACTTGGGCCGGCGGGTGGCCCTTTGCCGTCATGATCGCCGCCTTTGCCGGGCTGCTGGGATGGGAATGGGCTAGGCTCTGCCGTGTCCTGAACGGCGGGCCAACCGGCTGGGCATTGCCGACAGGTCTCGTGCTGCTAATATTCGCGGCAGCTGCTACCGAATGGTTTCAGGCGGCAGGCATGGCCGGCGCTGGCCTCGCTGCCGCCTTGCTCATCACGCACGTCAAATCTCACGGCGCGCAGCGGGCCGGATGGCTGGCGTTGGGCGTGGCAGCCATTCTGCCAGCCGGACTAGGACTGTTGTGGCTGCGAACGCTGGAGCCAGGCGGCATGGCGCTGATCTTCTGGCTGATGCTGGCGGTATGGGTCACAGATACCGGCGCCTACGCCGTGGGCCGGTCCATAGGCGGCCCGTTGCTGGCGCCACGCATCAGTCCTTCCAAAACCTGGGCTGGCTTGATCGGCGGGTTGACGGCAGCATTTCTGATTGGCGGACTGGCGGCGATGACGCTGACCGGCAGCGCATTCTTTCCGGCAGCGGCAGCCGGGCTCATCATCGGCATTGCCAGTGGCCTCGGCGATCTGTTCGAATCGCATTTGAAGCGCACCTTCAAGGTGAAAGATTCGGGCGGTCTCATTCCAGGCCATGGCGGCGTGATGGACCGGCTCGATAGCCTGCTAGCTGCGGCGCCGGTGACAGCCCTTCTCTATCTGGCCGGGTGGCAATGGCTATGAGTACGAAGCGCACTGTCACCGTCCTGGGCGCCACCGGATCGGTGGGCCGAACCACCTGCGCGTTGCTGGCGGAGGCACCCGAGCGTTTTCAGGTGGAGGCGCTAACCGGCAATCGTAACGCGGCGCAGATGATCCGTCTCGCCAGCAAGCTGAAACCTGCGTTCATCGCCATGACCGACGCCGGCGCTGCCGAACAGGTGCGCGAGGGCCTCGCCGGTTCCGGCACGGAAGTGGCTAACGGCGATGCCGCAGTACTGACCGCGGCAGAGCGGCCCGCCGATTGGGTGATGGCGGCCATTGTCGGCGCTGCCGGCCTGCGCCCTACTCTTGCCGCTGCCCGGCGCGGCGCAACCGTGGCGTTGGCCAACAAGGAAAGCCTGGTGTGCGCGGGCCACCTGCTGACCGCCGCTGCCAAGGCCGCGGGCGGGCGGCTGCTACCAGTCGATAGCGAGCACAACGCGATCTTTCAGGTGTTCGACCGCCAGCGACCGGAAGGAGTTGCCCGCATCATCCTAACCGCTTCGGGCGGCCCGTTCCGCACATGGACCGAAGCGGATATGGCTGCAGCGACACCGACTCAGGCCCTGCGTCATCCCAACTGGGACATGGGCGCGAAGATCACCATCGATTCCGCCACCATGTTCAACAAGGGCTTGGAGTTGATCGAGGCCGGGCACCTGTTCGCCATGCCTGAAGACCGGATCGATGTGGTCGTCCACCCCCAGTCCATCGTTCACAGCCTGGTCAGTTATCGCGACGGCTCCGTCCTCGCACAATTGGGGCTGCCGGACATGCGCACTCCCGTTGCAGTCACGCTGTACTGGCCGGAACGGGCCGATTGCGCGGTCGAGCATCTTGACCTGACCCGGATGGGCGACCTGACCTTCGAGGCGCCCGACGAAACACGTTTCCCCGCCCTGCGTCTCGCGCGGGAGGCGATGCGGGCCGGTGGCACCGCGCCCGCTGTTCTCAATGCCGCAAACGAGGCCGCGGTCCACGCCTTCCTGGCCGGAGAGATTGGCTTCCTTGATATCGCAGCGATCGTTGCCATTTGCCTAGATCGGATACCGGCCGCGGAGCTGGACAGCCTTGGGGCAGTCTGGGAGGCGGACCGCGCCGCCAGGGGCATCGCTCAAGAGGCCATTCACCAGCGCCGGAAGGTCACCCTCCCTGCGCGTGCCGCACAGTAACATCCGCGCCAGGGAGGCAGGATTTTGTCGATCTTTGTCGATTACCTAATCCCCTTCATCATGATCCTATCCGTGCTGGTTTTCGTGCACGAATACGGGCACTTTTGGGTGGCGCGCCGCTGCGGCGTGTTCGTGGAAACATTCTCCATCGGCTTCGGGCGTGAGCTGTTCGGCTGGCACGACCGGCGCGGTACCCGTTGGCGGGTCGCCATCCTGCCGCTCGGCGGCTATGTGCGCATGCGCGGCGACGGTGACGAGGCCTCCAGTCCGGATGATCAGGCCGTGGCACGGATGACCGAAGCGGAGCGCGCAACCGCATTCCCCAGCCAGCCTGTGCTTAACCGGATGGCGATCGTAGCCGCCGGGCCGGCAGCAAACATCCTCTTTGCTATCGTTGTGATGGCGATCATGTTCATGACGGTCGGCCAATCCTACACCCCTGCCGTGGTCGGGGAGGTTCTCCCGGACACCCCCGCCGCCACAGCCGGCTTACAGCCGGGCGACCGGTTCGTTTCGCTGGATGGCCAGGGCGTTCAACGGTTCGAAGATCTTCAACGCATCGTCTCGCTGCGCCCGGGCGAGGAGATGCTGGCCGAAATCGACCGCGATGGCCGCATCGTGCGAATTCCGCTGACCCCTGAACGAATCGAACAGCCGGATAGCTTCGGTAATCCACAGGCCTTTGGCCGCATTGGCGTCGCCCGCACCGGCTATGAAAGTGTCCGCCACGACCCTTTTTCAGCGATTGTCGAAGCAACCCATCAGTCCTGGGTGTTGACTGGAACGATTGTTGATGTTGTTTGGCAAATCGTTTCCGGCGCCCGACCTGCAAATGAAATTGGTGGCGTTGCCCGCATTGCGCATATGTCGGGCGAAGTTACACAAATTGGCTCTATTGCCATACTCCATTTTATGGTTTTGTTGTCACTGAACTTGGCGCTGATCAATCTGTTGCCGGTGCCGATGCTCGACGGCGGTCATTTGTTGTTCTTCGCAATTGAAGCGCTTCGCGGTAAACCATTGCCGGAACGGGTGCGGGATGCGGGCCTTCGGATCGGGTTTGGCATGGTCATCGCGTTGATGGTCTTTGCCTCCTGGAACGATCTGGTCTATTTCCGTGTGTTGGATCTGCTGAACATATAATGACGGAAGCCAATGGATAAATGCAGGGAAGCAGCCGCCACCGCGACGCGCTGGCTGGCAATTGCGATGATACTGCTGGCTCTCCCCCAGGGGCTGGTAGCGAGTGCGTCGGCACAGACGAGAGCTGCCACCCCAGGGACGATTGCCGCCATTCAGGTGGAGGGTAACGAGCGGGTGGACCGCGGGACGGTCATCAACTACCTGACCGTTCAAGAGGGCGACCCCTTCGACCCGAAAGAAATCAACGCCTCCCTGAAAAAACTGTTCGCCACGGGCTTCTTTGCGACGGTCGAATTGTTGCAATCACAGACCGGCAACATCCTGATCGTGCGTGTGAAGGAAAACCCGATCATCAATCGGGTTGCGTTTGAGGGAAACAAACGTCTGGAAGACGATGCCCTTCAGGCAGAGGTGCAGTTGCGCGGCCGGTCGATCTATACCCGGGCCAAGGTTCAGGCGGATGTCCAGCGCCTGATCGATGTCTACCGCCGCAGCGGCCGGTTCGGCGCGACCGTGGAGCCGAAGATCATTCGCCTCGACCAGAACCGGGTCGATTTGGTGTTCGAAATCGACGAGGGACAGATTACCAGCGTCGACCGCATTGTGTTCATCGGCAACAAACACTTTAGCGACTCGCGCCTCCGTGGTGAGATTTTGACGACGGAAACCGCCTGGTGGCGCTTCTACACCAGCGCCGACGTGTACGACCCGGACCGTATCAACGTCGATCAGGAACAGCTCCGCCGGTTTTACCTGCGGGAAGGCTACGCGGATTTCCGCATTCTGTCGGCTGTTCCGGAATTGACCCCCGAGCGGACGGGATTCGTCATCACCTTTACCGTGGACGAAGGCGAGCGTTACAAGTTCGGCAAGATCGACATCGAAAGCAAACTGCCGGAGGTAACAGCGGAAAGCGTGCTGCCGGACCTCACCGTCGAGCCCGGCGACTGGTACGATGCATCCGTGGTCGACGATGACGTGGATATTATTTCCGATCGCCTTGGCGAGCGGGGCTTTGCTTTCGTCGATGTCCGGCCCAGCGTGAGGCGGGACCGCGAGAATCTTTTGCTGGATGTCACTTATTCGATTGGCGAGGGCCCCCGCGTCTACGTCGACCGAATCAATATCAATGGCAACATTCGCACCCAGGATCGTGTAATCCGCCGCGAATTCCGTCTGGCCGAGGGCGATGCCTACAACGCATCAAAGGTGCGCCGCTCGCGCGAACGCATCAACAATCTGGGCTTCTTTGAAACGGTCGACGTCCAAACCAAACCCAGCACCCAGCCCGACCGTCTGAATCTGGATGTGGAAGTCGTGGAGCAATCGACGGGCGAGGTTTCGTTCGGCGCAGGCTTCTCCACCAGCGACGGCCCGCTGGCCGACGTGGGGATCCGCGAGCGCAACCTGCTGGGCAAGGGGCAGGATCTGCGGGTGCGGGTGCAGGTATCGGGCCGTCGCCAGCAGATCGACCTGGGCTTTACGGAACCCTATTTCCTGGATCGTGAGCTGAGAGCCGGCTTCGACATCTTCCGGGTGGAAGAGGACAATACAGACGAAAGCTCGTTCGAACGGGATACCACAGGCGGGCGGCTGCGCTTCGGCTACAGCTTCTCCGAATATTTGGCGCAAAGCTGGTCCTACACGCTGCGCACGGATGATGTGCGGCCGGCAGTCGACGCATCGCAGTTCATCAAGGACGATGCCGGAAAATCAACAACATCGGCAATCGCCCATACGCTGACATTCGACAATCGCGACAACCGCTTCAGCCCGAATGAAGGCTACGTCATCAGCACGACGAACGAAATCGCCGGATTGGGCGGCAGTAAGCGGTATCTGCGCAACCGCATCAGCGCCGGCGTCTATTACAGCGTTGCCCCGGACTACGTCGTGTCCGTGCTGGGGCAAGCCGGTCATATCGTCGGCATCGGCAAGGATGTCGATGTGAACGAGCGTTTCAACCTGGGTGGCGATAACTTCCGCGGTTTTGCCACGGCCGGTATCGGCCCGCGCGATCTGGCGACGGAAGATGCCCTTGGCGGTAACATCTTTGGCGTCGGCACCGTGGAGCTATCGTTCCCCCTGCCGCTCCCCAACGAGTTTGCGCTCAAAGGCCGTGTTTTTGCGGAAGCCGGTACCGTGTTTGGCCTGGACCGGGACAATCTGCCGGGAGTGGCTGACGACAACAGCATCCGCGCAACGGTCGGCGTCGGCGCATCCTGGGATTCGCCGTTCGGGCCGATCCGGGTTGACTTGGGACTTCCGGTCCTCAAAGAAACCTACGATGAGACTCAAGCGTTCCACTTCAGCTTCGGAACCCGCTTCTAGCGGCAGGGCGCCCCGGGTGCCCGCCGAATTTCAGGACCAGGACGACCATGACCAACGCGACGAGCGGCCAGGCAATCGAACAGCCGGCCCTGCCTGTGCCGATCGAGCGCATCCTGGAGATGCTGCCCCACCGCTATCCGCTGCTGCTGATCGACCGGCTAATCGAGATCAATCTCGACGAGAGCGCGGTGGCAATCAAGAACGTCACCTTCAACGAGCCGCAATTCCAGGGCCATTTTCCCGGCCATCCGGTCATGCCTGGCGTGTTGCTGATCGAAGCCATGGCGCAGACTGCCGCCGCGCTTGTGGTTGCGACCATGGGCAAATCCGCCGAGGGCAAGCTCGTCTATTTCATGACAGTGGACAATGCCCGCTTCCGCAAGCCGGTGACCCCCGGCGACCAATTGCGAATTGCGGTGGAAAAGGAACGGAATCGCGGCAATGTGTGGAAGTTCAAGGGACGCTGCATACTCGACGGCAAGATAGCCGCCGAAGCAAACTTCAGCGCAATGATTGTGGACCGATAAATGCCCTTTATTCATCCCACCGCGATTGTCGACCCCCAGGCGGTGGTGGCCGAGACCGTTCACATCGGCCCGTTTTGCATCGTCGGCCCGCATGTTGAACTCGGCGAGCAGGTCAAACTGCACAGCCATGCTGTGGTTGAGGGGCAGACCAGCATTGGCGACGGGTCCGAGATTTACCCATTCGCCTCCATCGGCCACCCGCCGCAGGACCTGAAATACAATGGCGAGGCGTCGCGGCTGGTGATCGGCCGCAACTGCCGCATCCGCGAACACGTCACCATGAACCCCGGTACCGAGGGCGGCGGCATGCTGACCCAGGTGGGCGACAATTGCCTGTTCATGGCCAGTTCACACGTCGCGCATGACTGCAAGGTCGGCAACAATGTCATCATGGCGAACAACGCCACCCTGGCGGGGCATGTCGAGGTTGGCGATTTCGCCATCATCGGCGGACTGGCGGCGGTGCATCAGTTCGTGCGCATCGGTGCCCACGCCATGATTGGCGGCATGTCCGGCATCGTGAATGACGTCATCCCCTATGGCATGGTAGCCGGCGCCCACGCCTCGCTCTCCGGGCTCAATCTGGTCGGCTTGCGCCGGCGCGGCTTTGCACAGGATGAGATCAAGGCGCTTCGGGATGCCTACCGCCTGCTCTTTGCCGACCATGACACCATGGCGGAGCGGCTGGCGGAAGTGGAAAACACGCTGGCCACGAACGAGACCGTCCGCGGCATGGTGGAATTCGCCCGCCAATCCTCCGACCGCGGCCTGCTGAAGCCCAAGCCGGAGCATGCCGGCTAAGCCATCCGCCAAGCCGCTCGGCATTGTAGCCGGCCGCGGCGCCCTGCCCGCGCAGGTGGCGGAACAGGCGCGAGAGCAGGGCCGCGACGTGTTCATGCTGGCCCTCACCGGACAGGCCGACCCCGCCATGGTCGCACGCTATCCCCATGCCTGGGTACGCTTGGCGGATGGCGCCGCAGCGCTGAAGCACTTGCGCAATGCGGGTGTGGAGGAGTTGGTGTTCGCCGGCGCGGTCAAGCGCCCCTCCCTGTTGGGTCTGCGCCCCGACCGACGCGCGGCAACCTTCCTCGCCAAAGTCGGCTGGCGGGCGATGGGAGATGACTCGCTTTTGTCCGCCGTCGTCGCCGAATTTGAGGCGGAAGGGTTCCGGGTGATCGGCGCGGATCAGGTCTGGGACGACGGCCGCATGCCCCCCGGCGCACTCACCAAGGCGCGGCCCGATTCCGCAGCGTGGCGTGATATCCGCCGCGGCGTGGCGGTGGTGCAGGCGCTGGGCGCGGTCGATGTCGGCCAAGGCTGCGTCGTGCAACAAGGCATCGTCCTGGCGGTGGAAGCAGTTGAAGGCACCGACGCCATGCTCGCCCGCGCTGCAGACCTGCGGCGCGATGGGCCGGGCGGCGTGCTGGTGAAGCTGGCCAAGCCGGAGCAGGAGCGGCGCATTGACCTGCCAACCATCGGTCCCGAGACGATCACCCTAGCCGTCAAGGCTGGCTTGCGCGGCCTCGCTGTGGAGGCAGGCGGCGCACTTGCACTGGATCGCGCAGCGCTAATTGCGGCCGCGGACGCGGCCGGCTTGTTCGTCTATGGCATCAACCCGGCCCGGGTGTTACAAGAGGTTGCGGGGACAAACGATGCGGCTGGCTGACCCCCGCATCTTCCTGGTCGCAGGCGAGCCATCCGGCGACGCGCTGGGTGCTGGCCTTCTGCAAGCCCTCCGGGCGGAAGCGCCCGGTTTGGAGGCGCGTGGAATCGGCGGTCCGGGGATGACAGAGGCCGGCATGGACCTGGTCTTTCCCTATGACGACCTCGCCATCATGGGTCTGTTCGAAATCCTGCCGAAACTATTCCGGTTAAACCGGCGTTGGCAGGAAGCCGCCGCAGCGATTGAAACGTTCCAGCCGGATGTCGTTCTGACCATCGATTCGAGCGGCTTCAACAAAGGGCTGGCCAAGCGCCTGATCAAGGCGCGGATACCGGCCCGGCGGGTGCATTACGTAGCGCCGATGGTCTGGGCCTGGCGTCCGGGCAGGGCCGAAAGCATGGCAAAACTGTTTGACCGGCTGCTGACGCTGTTTCCGTTCGAACCGCCCTATTTCGAGAAGTTCGGCCTGCAAACCGATTGTGTCGGCCATCCGGCAGTCGAGGCCGCACCTGGCGACGGGCATCGGTTCCGCGCCGAACATGGCATCCCCGCCGATACGCCGACCCTGGCATTGCTGCCGGGCAGCCGACGGGGCGAGGTGAAGCGTCTGTTGCCGGTCATGGTCGAGACTGTCCGCCGCCTCGCCCCCGCCCTGCCCGGCTTGCACCTGATCTGCCCGACCGTGCCATTGGTCGCGCCATTGCTGAACGAAGCGCTTTCGGGGCTGGACGTCCCGGCCGCGGTAGTCGAGCACATGGCCGACAAACACGATGCCCTCGCTGCCGCCGACGCCGCGCTGGCCGCTTCCGGTACGATCACGTTGGAATTGGCGCTCGCGCGCGTGCCGATGGTGGTTACCTACCGCCTGAACAGGATGACTGCTTTCCTCGGCAAGCGTCTTTTGAATGTCGGCAGCGCCAGCCTGCCAAACCTGCTGGCAAAGCGGCCGTTCGTCCCCGAACTGCTGCAGGACCAGGCAACAGCGGACCGGTTGGCGGCGGCGACGCTGGCGCTTTACCGCGATGCCGATGCTCGCGCCCGGCAATTGCAAGGGGTCACCGAAGTTGTCGCCGCCCTGCACCCTGCCTCGGTAACGCCCAGTGCGTCAGCGGCCAAAATCGTGCTAGAAGAAGCCATGCGCGGCCGTGCCGCCAAACAATCATCCCACTCGAAAGGAGCCCCAGCATGAGCGCTCAGAACCCCTTCACCACCGGCCAGGCCCGCTTTTTGCATACGATGATCCGGGTCAAGGATCTGGAGAAATCCATGGATTTCTACACCCGGCTGCTCGGCATGAAGGAATTGCGCAAGAAGGACTTCCCTTCCGGCGAGTTCACCCTGGCCTTTGTCGGCTACGGCGACGAGACCTCGAACACCGTGATCGAGCTGACCCACAATTGGGGCCAGGAACAACCCTATGACCTGGGCAACGGCTTCGGTCACTTTGCCCTGGCCGTTCCCGATGTCTATGCCGCGTGCGATGTCCTGGCGGCGGAAGGCGTCGAGATTCCGCGGCCCGCAGGCCCGATGAAACACGGCGGCAGCGTCATCGCGTTCATCAAAGACCCCGATGGCTACCTGATCGAACTGGTCGAGCGGAAATAGCCAATTCCGGCCATCGGGTCACATTCTCGTGAAAACAGGCGCCATTTCGACGAATGGCGCCTTTCTCTTCCGGCAATCTCCGTTACCGTCTCTCAGGTTCTGGAACATACCGTTTCATGACAGAACAAGGAGGAAGATAAGAGATGCTTCGCACTCTGATTGCGGCCGCCCTGGCCGTTTGCATCGCCGGCCCGGCACTCGCCGACGCGGACGCGGCGATCAAATACCGCAAGAACGCAATGAAGGCGGTCGGCTCGCAGATGGGCTCAATCGTGGCCATCCTGAAAGGCGAGGTCGACAACAAGGATGCGCTGGGCGAGCACGCCGCGCTCATGGGTGGAGCCACCAGCATGGCCATCACCGTTCCCGCATTCAAAATGAACACGGACGGCCAAGGCAGCGAGAAGACCACCGCAACCGCCGACGTCTGGAACGACTGGGCCAAGTTCGAAAAAGGCTTAGCGGACATGGAAAAGGCCGGCAAGGCGATGGCGATGGCCGGCGCCGACGCAAGCTTTGACGAGGTCAAGGCGCTGGCCGCGGCCTGCAAGGCCTGCCACGACGATTTCCGGAACAAATAGGCCTGGACTACAGGTACGTGACCGCTGCCCAGACGAGGGCGGCGGCCACTGCCAATGCCGGAACCGCCGCCCAAGCCGGCGTGAACCGGAGACGTGGATGCGGTTCTGGCCACCGCTTCTTGCCAGTGATCATTGCCCCAATCAGGTTTTCCCGCTTGAACACCAGATAGAATAGCGCCGCAGCGATGTGAATCGCCGCCGCAACCAAAAGCACATCAAAGACCAGTCCGTGCAGGCCGGTCAGCGTGTCCGACAAATCCTTGCTGACCAGATGGCGCAGCGGACCATCGAAATAAATGTCATCATTCGCAAACAGTCCCAGTGTGGCTTGCAATGCCACCAGCCCCAGCAAAAACACAACCATCAGCCCGCCAACCGGATTGTGCCCGAGCGTCTGCGCTGGCTTCCCGCTGATCAAGGCTTGCGTGTAGCGCCAGATCGCCGCCGGCCCTTTCACGAAATCCCAAAATTGCGCCGTCTGGCTGCCAATCACGCCCCAGATCAGGCGGTAAATCACCAACGCCAAAAGCGTTTGACCGATCCAGGCGTGCCATTCGATCGGACCTTCCTCCGCCGTAAACCACGCGCCCAACAGCAACGCAACCAAAACCCAATGGAAAATCCGGGTCGGCAGATCCCAAACCCGCAAGGCGGAACGCATGGAGCGGGCGGGCGACGGCTTCGGCTCTGCTGACATGGCATCCTCTGTTGGCATCTGACCCTGGTTGCGAATAGCTGGATTTTCGCATCGCTGCGCCCCGTCTCGCCAGAGTCAGGTCAGCGCATCCAACAGCCTCGTCCCGTCCTATCCAGCTGATCGGTCACGCGGCAACCGGCAATTCGCCCTTGATCAAGGTGCGGTGCATAACGCGGGCCTGTTTCGGGTCGACCTCCGTCCGGGCATGCAGGGTACAGCGGTTGTCCCACATGAGAACGTCGCCCGCCTGCCAATCGGCGTGAGTCCAGGTCAGCTCGGGATGGGTGGCAGCGGCCCACAATTCGTCCAGCAGCGCCTCCCCCTCCGCATTCGGCATTTCCAGAATATGGCTGGACGGCGCAGCATACCGCCGGCCCAGATACAGCGCCTTGCGCCCGGTGTCGGGGTGCACGCGCACAAGCGGATGCACCGGCCCCTCCACCTCCGCATAGGTGGTGGGCAGCGCCTTGGTCGGGCGCTGACCGCCGGCGGTGTTGCGGCTGGCGTCCTGCCTGGTATGCAAACCGGCGATCCGCGCCTTGGTCGCCTCCGGCAACTGTTCGTAGGCCAAGTACTGGTTGGCGAACGAAGTATGCCCGCCGCCATTCACCGGCACCTGCAGCGCGTGCAGGATGCTGCCTTTCGGCGGATTGTCGACATAGGAGTTGTCGGTGTGCCAAAGCAATTCCTGGCTGCCGCTGCCGGCGTGTTTCATCGCCGGCTTGCCGTTCTCATCCAGGTTGGAAATGATGGAAATGCCGGGCAAGGCCGAAACCCGCCCGGTTTCCGTGCCATAGCCGGCCTGTAGCCAATAGGCACGGCTGCCTGTGGATTGGCTGCCGCCGAGCGCTTCCGCCATTGCCAGCAGGTGTTCATCGCGGATGGTCTGGCCTCGAAACAGCAGAACCAGGTGGTTGCGCCAAGCCTGCTCAATCGCAGCCGCCTGCTCCGCCGTCCATGGTTGTGAAAGGTCGATGCCGCGCACTTCGGCGCCCAAAGCCTTGCCTGTCGGGATAATGTCCATGGCGCTTCCCCTGTATCAGTATGGCACCGGCCCTTGCGTGACGGTGCGATGCATCAGCCGGCGATAGCGGTCGCCGTCGAACGATGCTGCCCGGTGCAGCAGGCAGCTGTTGTCCCACATCAACAAGTCTCCGACGCGCCACTTGTGGGCATAGCGGAATTGCGGCTGGGTCGCCCAGGCTTCCAACTCATCGACCGGCGCGCGGCCCTGGTCTTCCTGTCCTTCGATCCAGGCCGCATGCTGGCCCAGGAACAGGGCCTTGCGACCGCTTTCCGGATGGGTGCGGGCCAGCGGCTGCGGGGTTGGCGGCCAGTTCGCCTTTTCCTCGTCAGTCGCCTCGCGGTTGTTGGTGCGGCGGACGCTATCCGGCCAGGAATGCACCACCTTAAGGCTGGCGAGGTGCCGTTGGCGATCCTCTGGCAGCGCCTCGAACGCCAGAATCATGTTGGCGAATTCGGTTTCGCCCCCTTCGTCCGGTACTTCCAGCGCATAGAGGAACGTCGCGTGCGACGGTGCCAGACGGTAGGACTTGTCGGAATGCCAGTTGACACTGCCCTTTGCAGCCAGCGACTGCCGCGGCACGTCATTTTCGTCCAGGTTGGTCACGATATGAATCAGGGGAATATCGGACGAGCGGTTCGACTGGACATGCACATCCAACTCACCGAATTGCTTGGTCGCCTCGATCTGTTCGTGCTTGGAGAGAGATTGATTGCGGAAACAGAGCAGATGATAGCGGGCTAGCGCATCGTCGAGCCGGCGCCTGATCGCCGGGGGGATCGGCTCGCGCAGATCAAGGCCGATCACCTCGACCCCCAAAACGTCGGAAAGCGGATTGATCTCAATATCGGTCAAGGTGTCGGTCATGGGCATGTTTCCTTCCGGATGTTACCGGACATGCTAGCCGTGATGAGAGAAACCGCCAAGCACAACGAACAAGGCCCGCCGCAAGGTCTGCGGCGGGCCTGGATCAGCAACTTGACGGCTGTAAGGTCTACTGGTTTCCGACCGCGGCTTTGCCCGCGCTCTCACCCGCAATCTTGCCGAACACCGCACCCGCCATCAGGCCCGTGCCGCCCGGATAATTGAACCAGAACAAGCCACCCGCCATCTCGCCCGCGGCATAGAGGCCGGGGATCGGCAGTTCCTCAGTATCCATGACCTGACCATTGTTGCCAATGCGCACACCGCCAAAGGTAAAGGTAATGCCGCAAGTGGTCTGGTAGGCTTCGAACGGCGCCTCGTCGATGGTGTTGGCCCAGTTCGTTTTGTTGATCGCCAGCCCTTCGGTGCAGCGCCCGTCCTTGATGTTCGGGTTGTAGGGAATTTCCTGACGGACGGCGGCGTTGTACTCCTTGATCTCGCGCAGGAATTGGGCGGCGTTCACACCTTCCAACTTCTCCGCCAGTTCTTCCAACGTGTTGGCGCGAACCTTGGTGACCTGCCGAATGCGGTATTCATCGCGCAGGTTCGGGATGATCTTGTTGTCGAACACCTGCCAGGCCATCTGGTTCGGCTGTTCCAGGATCACCCGGCCATATTTCGCATACGTGTAATTGCGGAAGTCATAGCCCTCATCCACAAACCGTTTGCCCTCGGCGTTGATCATCACGCCCCAGGGATACGAGTGCTTCTGGAAGTTGTCGCCGACATCGAGGTCGCCGAATTCCGGCGCATTGTAGTCCCAGCCGACCGCGTGGCAGCCGCTCCAGTTGCCGTAGGGCCTGGCACCGGCGGCCAGCGCCATATTGATGCCGTCGCCGGTGTTGAAGCGGGTGCCACGCACCTTCGCCGCATCCCAGCCGGGGCCAAGATAGCGGGTGCGCATTTCCGGGTTGCCCTGAAAGCCGCCGGCAGCCAGCACGACCGCGCGCGCGCTGATGCTGACCGTCTTCACCTTGCCGTCTTCGCTGCGAATGCGGACCTTCGCGCCATGCACGCCGTCATCGTCATGGATCAGTTCGGTTGCCCGGGCGCCGTACATGATCTTGATATCGTTCTTGCCGCACGCCTCGGTCAGCGATTCGACCAGGCCGGGGCCGCCGCCCCAGGCAGAGACGACCAGGCCGCCCCAGAACTTGAAGATACCGTCGATCTTGAAGGCCTGCTTGCCATAGATCGGCAGGAAGCGGACGCCCTTCTTCCGCATCCACTTCATGGTATCCAGCGAGCGAGTCACCAGAAGCTCGCACATGTCCGGATCGGTTTTGTATTCGGTCAGGCGGCCCATATCGTCGTAGAATTGGTCTTCGGTATAGGTTCCGAAGTCCGACATGGCGACTTCATCGTCAGAAAGGTCGGGGCAGAGTTCGCGAATATCATCAACGCCATGGAAGACCGTGCGGATATTGCCGGCGGTAAAGGCGGAGTTGCCGCCGGCCTCATCCTCCGGCGCACGTTCCAGCACAATCACGCTTGCACCCTGCTCCCGCGCCGAGAGAGCGGCGCACATGGCGGCATTGCCGCCGCCGACGACCAACACGTCCGTACTGATTTCTGCCATGATCCGGGTTCTTCCTCGCAAGGGCTTCAACTTCCGGCGCGGTTATAGCGAGTTCCGATAGGGTTCGTCGAGAACCATCGGGTGCTGCTAGACTCCCATGACAGATTGGCGGACACTCAGATGGCCCCCGGCTCGACCGATCCGGGACAGGCAGAGGAAAGCCGATGAGCCATGCGTAGTCTGTTTCTGACAATCCTGATCACGGCGGCAGCGGCCGGCACCGGCGTGCGGCATGCCCAGGCGGAGGGCGACCCGCGGCCGCCGCTGTGGGAGTTCATCACAGTCGAGCGCTACACCAAGGCACTGGTTCAGGTAGGGGTCTTGGCCCTGCGGGATCAGGTGGATTTCACGTACGCTCACATCTCGTCTGACATACACGCCGGCACGATCACCATGCACGGCCTGAGAATTTACCCGGACACTCCCTGGCCGGCCGCAAAGCCGTGTGTCGTGGATGCGGAACGCGCAACCATTCGCGGCGCTTCGCTCGCCAACTGGGATACAATGCGGGTGCGGATCGCTTTGCAAGGCGCAACGGCCTCGCTCGGTTGCGTGATGCCGCCGGTCGATCAGCAGATCAAGGCTGCCGGCATGGATCGGATCACGCTCGATCAGTTCGATATCGAACTCGCCTACGCCGTCGGCCCTGGCCAACTGACCGTGGCGGCGGATGCGCTGCTTAATGGATTGGCAGCGATCAGCCTGAATCTCGATTTCGATTATTTCGCCGTCCAGAAGAACGACGATATCGACGCTTTTCTCTCCCACGCCTCGGTGACCGTCGAAAATCTTGGCTTTTGGGAAAAAGCCCAGCAATTTCTGCCGCCTGAATTCCGCAACCCGGATACTGTCGCCGCAATGCTCCAGGGCGGACTGGCGGAAGCGTTGAAGACACCCGCCGGCCCGAACCAGCCGGCCCAGCCGCTGACGCAAGCGCAACAAGATTTTATCAACGCCGCCACACGCGAGGCGAGGCGCTTTCTGAACGAGCCCGCCAGCATTACGGTGGAGGCGCATCCGCCGGAACCGGTCTATCTCAACGCCGACATCATCGGGCATCTGCCGCTGTTGTTCGAGCAGTTGCAACCCACCGTCTCCAGCCGGCCAACACCGAAACATCCGGTCATCGCGGCAGCCAAATTGCAGGCTGCGCTTGGCGCACTGGATACGCTAAGCGAGGAAGACCGGCGCGAAATCGGCATGGCGTTGCTCTCTGGCAAAGGCGCGCCCCGTGCAGTCGCCGCCGGACGCTCACTGCTGGAGCCGATGGCGGCTGCCGGCGACGGCGAGGCTGGCCTCGCGCTCGCGATGGTTCTGAAGGATGAAGACCCGCCCGGGGCCTATCGGATGGCGCTGCATGCCGGCGCGAAAGAAACGGCCGGTGCAGTCGCCGCCCTCGATACGCTGGAACGCCATCTTACGACCCCGGACGTGTTGATGATCCAGGCGGAGGAGTTGCCGGCACTGGCGCCAGAGACCTACGGCACCGTCCAGGCCATGCGCAGCCAAGCAATGGCGCACCTGACCGGCTTCGGCGCCCGCCGCAGCTACCGCCAAGCGCTCTATTGGGCAACGCTGGCGAGCGCTGCCGGCGACCGGTCAGCCGGTCGCCTGACCGCGGATATCGAGGATCGCATGCGCTATCGTGGCGATGCCGCGGCCCTGGCCTGGCGGGCGGAGGCCGATGCGGTTGCGCAGGAAGCGCTTAAGGCCTGGCTGGACCAAAGGCTCGCAGAGCGTTTCCAGGCAACGCGTTGACAAAAAAGGGCGTTCGCAGCCGATTTGGCCGCAAACGCCAGTCACCGCAGGGAGGATGGGCCGGGGCAGCGCACGGGATAAGCCCCCCGGGCTTGCGGTGTGACAGTGTGCAGGGCGCGCTGCCTCAGCCATAGAGGCCGGCGGACCCGCACAATCGGGGAAAGGCCTACTGCCCGGCTTCCTGCAGAAAGGCCTGAATCTTCTGCGCCAGTTCCGGGTCGCTCTGGCTCGCCTGGTTGATTTGGTTGTATTCCTCAACCGTGATACCGGGCTCCTCCTCGACCGCAGCCGTCATTTTCGTGATGGTCTCATCCACGATCGTGGCGTGCTGCTGCTCATCCGTCACACCTTCGACTTTCTGAGCATGCTGCTCACGAATTTCGCGCACCTCAATGGCGGCGCTGGCAAACGAGCGCAACTTGTCATCGCTGAACGATTGCTGCTGCGCCTGCGCCACGATCATCGGCGACTGGCTGGCCGCGGCAATGCCGGGCGCGGCGCTGACCGCAAGTCCGAATGCGGCGGCGATGGCGAGTGTGGTTCGGGAGAATTGCATTTGGAGAAACCTCCGTTATTGCGTCTGTCAGACCCGCAGTGCAATAGCCAGGCGAAACCGGACCAAGGCGAGTCGTGGGGTAGGACAGGCCCCGGAGTGATTTGGTTCCAAAAAAAATCACAGGGACGGATTTTTTTGGCTGCCGCACATTCATCGGGAACGATTTTGCCTCCCGTCCTGTCTTTCTTTAGGAACCAACAGTCCAAGCCTCGCGGCCGGCTGAGAGGAGACAGCGTTGCACGAAACAAAATGGCTGATCGCCCGTGAAATTCCCCGGCTGCGGCGCTATGCGCTGACGTTGGCGGATTCCCCTGCGGCGGCCGACGATTTGGTACAGGACACGTTGGAGCGCGCCCTTCGCAAGCGGCACCTCTGGCAAGGGCGGGGCAGCATGCGCAGCTGGCTATACCGAATCCTGTTCAATGTATTTGTGAATCAGAAACCCCGCCGGCATCGCCGGCAGAACGAGTTGGATATAGAGGACGCGCCGGCCACGGCAATCGCACCGACACAGGAACAGGCTGCAGCCTGCCGCGATATTGCCGATGCCCTGCGACGCCTGCCGGTAGAACAGCGCGCAGCCATCGCCCTCGTCGGTTTGGAAGGGCTCCCCTACGACGAGGCAGCGGCAGCGCTAGGGGTTCCGGTCGGAACGCTTCGGTCCCGCCTGTCGCGCGGGCGGGAGCAGCTTCGCCACCTCTATTCGGAGTCCGGTGAAATTCCCCATTTGCGCCGGGTAAAGTGACATGACGGAAAAAACCATCGAAGACTTGGACCTGCACGCCTACGTCGATGGCCTGCTGGATGATGACCCGGGGCGCAAGGCCGCCGTGGAGGCGTACCTGCGCCACTCGCCAGAAGCCATGCACCGCGTCGAAGACTTCAAGACCCAAAACGCCGCCCTGCAAAAAGCCTTCGGCCCGCGCATTGCCGATCCGGTGCCACAACGCCTGTACGACGCACTGGACGTCCCGCCTCGCCAGCGCAGCCAGCGGGTGGCTTTGCGTGCGGCCGCGATGACGGCGGCGCTGTTCGCCGCCGGCCTGACCGGGTGGATGGCGGGGCTTGGCGTTAACCAGGATCGGATGATCTCCAAAGCCGTCGACCAAAGTTACCAGCAATTCGCCGCCGCACCCTCTGCTGACACGCCCAAGCCAGCCCCTGGGATCGGCGCATTCCAAGCCGTCGATCCCAGGATGGCGACGGGGGAGACGAGCATCGGCCTGCATGCGCCCGACCTCTCGCAAGCCGGCTACCGGCTGACCCAGGAACGGCAGGTATCTACCAGCGGCACGGACATGGTCCGCCTGGATTACGATGCTGCCGGCGCTGCGGGCATGGCCCACTCGGCCAGTTCCACGAGGGAACACGGCTTCAGTCTGTTTCTAGCTCCGCGCTGGTCGCCCGATCCTGACGGCGTGAAAGCTGCCGAACGCGATGGCGTGTCGATCGTTTATTGGCTGGAAGGCCCTTACATCTCCACCCTGGTCACACGGATGCCACAGGCAGAGGCGGAACGAACCGCTGCCGCCGTTCGCGAGGCTATGGCGGCGGAACGGCGGCAGCCGGTGCCTTCCGGCGGACCGGCATTTGACACCCCAACGCCTCCTCCCAGCCCGATCCAGCCGTCAACGGGCCAGGCAACAGCACCGGCGGCACAACCATTGATGGATGCCGTGCCGCTGCAAATCAATAGCGAGTCGGTCCAGCATTAAAACGGTATCCGAGGGAGCTGCCCCATTTCAGCCGGCGAACCGGTTTAAATGGCGCAGCAAATGCCGGTTACAGGCCTCTGGCTGCTCGACAATGGCAATGTGTTTTGCATGGTCGATGATCTCTAAGTGTGCATCGGAAATTCGCGCCGCGATCTCCTCCGAGCAACGCACGGGCGTGCCCAGATCCAGCGCGCCCGGCATCACCAGTGTCGGCTGGCCGATCCCGCCCAGCCGCTCGGTCACGTCAAAAGCGGCCATCGCCTCGACACCGCCGCGGTAGCCCTTGGGCGTATTGCACCGCACGATCTCCGCCACCGCTTGTGCCGCATCGCTTGCCTGGAACGCCTGCGTAAACCAACGATCGAGGCACATGGCGACGATGGGCTCCATGCCGTCCGCATCGGCCCGGTCCGCCGCCCGGCGGAAAAGCCGGGCGCAAATCGCATAGGCCGGATCATCGCCGGCCGGCGTATTCACAGGCACCACGCTGGTGGTCATGCAGAGCGCGAGTGATTGCACCCGCTCCGGATAAGCAAGCGTAAACACCTGCCCAATCATGCCGCCCATGGAGATGCCGACGAAATTGACCCGGCCGATTTCCAGTCGGTCAAGCAGCCGCAGCAAATCGGCGGCCATGTCTTCCATCCGGTAGGGCGGGTCCGGCACCAGGCTCTGGCCGAAGCCGCGCAGGTCCGGGCGAATCAGGCGAAAACGCTCGCCCAGCGCCGCGATCTGGCGGTCCCAAAGCGCGTGCGAGGTCGGGAACGCATGCACTAGCAGGACGGGCGGGCCGCCCGCGTTGCCATCCTCGCGCCAGAACAGGTCCAGCGCTGTCATCCCACCGGGGCCGCGTGCAGCGCCACCACCTCGCCCTGCAACTCCGTTGCCGGCGCCGGAAACATGCTCATCACCGCCACGTCATGCCCGGCGATCATCTCCGTACGGCTGCCACCCGATAACTGGCGAAGCGTACCGTAGCCGTCCAGCATCGCCTTCATGTCGTAGAACACGCTGAACGGCCGCTCCTCCTCCCATTCCTGGTAGAGATGCACGGCATCGGAGGCGAGCACGATGGGACCGCGGCGCGTGTTCACCCGGATCACCATCTGGCCGCGGCAATGGCCGCCGATATGGATCAGCTCAATGCCCGGCCAGGGAACAGAGACGTTAGCGTGCTCGACCAGCCGCCCCTCGGCCTTGTAGCGCCGGATATTGGCGCAATCGCGCTTGCCGTAGCCCTGGCGGAAGAACCAGTGGCAGGGATCCGTGCCCTCGACAATCGGCATCATCTCGGTGTCGATATGGAAGGTGGCGCCCGTGAAATCCTCCAGATTGCCGACATGGTCGTAATGGGCGTGGGTGATGATCAGGTCGCTGATCTGCGCCGGATCGTGCCCCAGCCGCCGCACGCCGTCCGGCCCGGAGAAAAACAGGCGGGAGCCGAGACGCTCCGTCAGAACCGGCGCGAAGCCGGTATCGACGACGATGGTCCGGCCACCGCCCTCAATGACGTAGAGATAATACGACAATCCCGGGACCATCTGATCGTGCGGCGCGCTCAACATCATGCTGCCGGCGGCGACCGGATCGTTGCCTTGGTCGGCATAGCGGATGGCGTAGACTTCGTATTCGGGTGCGGCGGCGGACATGGCGGGCGGGTTCCTCGATTGCGGTTGGCATTGCCGCAGAGGATAGGCGCGCAGTTCCGGAAGGAACAGGGCTGCGCTCAGCCCTTGCGCTGGCCGTAGGTTTTGAACTTCTCCAGAACCTCCGCCATCTGGCCGTTGTCCAGGATGGCTGGCCGCGTCACCTGCAGGCAGCGCCAGTAGGTATCGGCCAGCGTCTCCACCTCGACCGCCAACGCCAGCGCCGTTTCCAAAGACACATCGCAGGCGATCATACCGTGATTGGCGAGCAGGCAGGCCTTGCGCCCTTCCAGTGCCTTCAGCGCATGGTTGGAAAGTTCTTGCGTGCCGAACAGGGCGTAGGGCGCACAGCGGATCGTCGCCCCCCCGGCCACCGCCACCATATAGTGAAACGCCGGGATCTCCTGATGCAGACAGGCGAGCGTCGTCACCGCGCGGCCATGGGTGTGCACCACGGCGTGCAGGTCGTCCCGCCCGGCCAGGATATCGCGGTGAAAGCGCCATTCGCTGGAAGGCTTCAGGCCATTGCGCGAGCGGTATTCGCCATCGCCGAGCCGGACGAACACCACATCCCCCGCCGCCATCGCCTCATAGGGCAGGCCGGAGGGGGTGATGAGCATGCCGTCCTCATGCCGGACGCTGGCGTTGCCGCTGGTGCCCTGGTTGATGCCGAGGGCGTTCATCCGGCGGACGGTATCGACCACCTTTTGACGTAATGCCGCTTCGCTCACGCGGTTACTCCTCCGGGAAAAGCCCCTTGAGCCCTTTGGGCGAGGCGGCGCAGATACCGCGCTCGGTGATCAGCGCCGTCACCAGTGCCGCCGGCGTTACATCAAAGGCCGGGTTAGCGGCGGGCGTGGTTTCCGGCGTGATGCGGACGCGGGTGAGATCGCCCTCCGGCGTCTTGCCCCACATCTGGGTCACTTCGGATTCGGCCCGCTCCTCGATGGGAATGGCGAGGCCGTTGGCGAGCGTCCAGTCGATGGTCGGGCTCGGCAGGGCGACGTAGAAAGGCACGCCGTGGGCGTTTGCCGCCAGCGCCTTCAGATAGGTGCCGATCTTGTTGCAGACATCGCCATTCGCCGTGGTGCGGTCGGTGCCGACGATGCAGAGATCGACCTGCCCGCGCTGCATCAGGTGGCCGCCGGCATTATCCACGACCAAGGTGTGCGGCACGCCGTGCCGGCCCAGTTCCCAGGCTGTGAGCGAGGCGCCCTGGTTGCGCGGGCGGGTTTCGTCCACCCAGACATGAACGGACAAGCCCGCATCGTGCGCCTTGTAGATCGGCGCGAGCGCCGTACCCCAATCCACAGTCGCCAGCCAGCCGGCGTTGCAGTGGGTCAGGATGTTGACGGTCTGGCCCGGCTTCTTCGCCGCTGCCTCCTGGATCAGGCTGAGACCCTGGTCGCCGATGGCTTCGCAAATGGCCGCGTCCTCGTCGGCGATTTCACCAGCACGCGCCCATGCCGCAGCCGCGCGTTCAGCCGGCGGCAGGGCAGAAAGGCGACGTCGCAAGTCGTCGAGCGCCCAGCGCAAATTCACGGCCGTTGGGCGCGTCGCATACAGGGTGTCATAGGCGGCGGCCAGATTGCCGTCGCTCGCATCGTCCCGCATCGCCAGCGCCAGGCCATAAGCTGCCGTCGCGCCGATCAGCGGCGCGCCGCGTACCAGCATCGCCTTGATCGCATGCGCCGCTTCCGGCATCGCGCGTAGGGTCACGGTCTCGAACACATGCGGCAGGCGCGTCTGATCGATGATCCCGACCGAGCCGTCGGCGTTCGGCCAGATCGTCCGGTAGGGCGTGCCGTCCACCAGCATGGCCTATGCTCCCAGCACCCGGCCGGCGACGGCATCCAGCAGCGCGACCATTTCAGGGTCTCGTGCATGCGGCGGCGTCACAATCGCCACCTCCAACGCGGTATGGCAACCCACATGGCAGGTTTCCTTGCGGGTGGCGAGCCGCGGGATCACCTTTTGCACCAGCGACTTGGCCCGTTCGGCATTCTCGCCCAGCACCTTGATCACGTGCTCCACCGTCACGTCGTCGTGGCCGTCGTGCCAGCAGTCATAGTCTGTCACCATGGCGACCGTCGTGTAACACATCTCCGCCTCGCGCGCCAATTTCGCCTCCGGCATGTTGGTCATGCCGATGACAGAGCAGCCCCAGGAGCGGTAGAGACTCGATTCGGCGCGGGTGGAAAATTGCGGGCCTTCCATGGTGAGGTACGTGCCACCGCGAACCGCCTCGATCCCGGCCTCCCGTGCGGCGCCTTCCAATGCCTCCATTAGGCGAGAGCAGGTCGGGTCGGCCATGGACACATGCGCGACGCAGCCCTTGCCATAAAAACTTTTCTGCCGGGCGAAGGTGCGGTCGATGAACTGGTCGATCAGGACAAAAGTTCCGGGCGGCAACTCCTCCTTCAACGAGCCCACGGCCGACAGCGAAATGATATCGGTGACGCCGCAGCGCTTCAGAACGTCGATATTGGCGCGGTAGTTCAGGTCAGACGGCGGAATACGATGGCCACGGCCATGGCGGGGCAGAAACACAAGTTGCTGGCCGTTCAATTCCCCATGCATCACCGCGTCGGAGGCGACACCGAACGGGGAATGCACCCGCTGCCAACGCACATTCTCCAGCCCGTCGATCTCGTAAATGCCACTGCCGCCGATAATGCCGATAACGGGCGGGGTGCCGGGGGAATGGGCCATGGCTCGGGCTCCTTCCTCAAAAGGGGTTTGACATAAGCAAAAGGGCCGCCTGAAACAGCGGCCCTTCGCAACACTTACGCGCTGGAAACGCGTTCGGCTAGTGGACGTCCGCCCACACCTTCTTTTTCACGAAGTACAGCATCACGGTCAGGATGAACAGGAACAGCACGACCTTCAGACCGGTGCGCTTGCGCTCGTCCATGTGCGGTTCCGCGGCATACACCAGAAAGGTGGTGAGGTCGCGTGCCATTTGGTCGACCGTTGCCGGCGTACCGTCAGCAAAGGTCACACCATCCTCGTACAGCGGCGGCGCCATCGCGATCTGATGCCCATCGAAGGCAGCATTGTAATACATGCCTTCGTTGAGCTCAAAGCCCGCAGGCGCATCGTGATAGCCGGTCAGCAAGGCGTAGAGATAGTTTGGCCCGTCGGCCCGAGCCTTCGCAATCAGCGACAGGTCCGGCGGCAAGGCACCGCCATTGGCTGCGCGGGCGGCTTTCTCGTTCGGGAACGGATTGGGGAAGCGATCCGACGGCAGACGGGGCCGCGTGGTCTGTTCGCCGTAGTCATCCAGCGTTGCGATCTCAGCCTGGGAAGCAAGCGCCTTTACGGCTTCTTCCGGTACGCCGATCCCTTCCAGATAGCGGTAGGCCATCAGGTCCATTGCGTGACAGCTGGCACAAACCTCCCGGTAGACCTGATAGCCACGCTGGGCCGCGGCAAGGTCGATTGTGCCGAACATACCGCTGAAGGACCAGTCCTGGCTTTCGTATTCGATGCCCCCACCGGCCGCCGAGGCGGCAGGCGCGGACAATGCGACCACAGCAGCAGCAGCGGCCGCCTGAGCAAAGCGAAGGATACGCATCAGGCTTTCTCCATCGGCTTGGCGGCAGCGGCGGCGGCGGCACCGGATCCACCGCCGAGAACGGGCTCGGCAATGCTGGCGGGTGGCTGTTTCGGCCGCTCGAACAGGCCCAGATAGGGAATGATCACCAGGAAGTGCAGGAAGTAGTAGATGGTGCCGATCCGGCTCCACACCACGAATTCCATACCGAGCCAGACATCGTCCGGCGCGTTGGCGCCGCACCAGCCGAGCAGGACGGCGTTCGCGGCGAACAGCCAGAAGAACCACTTGCTGATAGGCCGGAACCGCATCGAGCGCACGGGCGAACGGTCGAGCCAGGGCAGGATGAACAGCACCGCAATCGCCGCGAACATCGCGATCACGCCGAACAGCTTGTCCGGAACAGCGCGCAGGATCGCGTAGAACGGCAGGAAGTACCATTCAGGCACAATATGCGGCGGGGTTTGAAGCGGGTTCGCTTCGATATAGTTGTCCGGATGCCCCATATAATCAGGCGCATAGAACACCACAGCGGCGAAAATCGTCAGAAACACGCCAAGGCCGAAATAGTCCTTCACCGTGTAGTACGGATGGAAGGGGATCGAATCCTGTGGGCCTTTCATGTCGATGCCGAGCGGGTTGTTCGAGCCATGCTTGTGCAGCGCGACGATGTGCAGGAACACCACGGCAAAGATCACAAACGGCAGCAGGAAGTGCAGCACGAAGAAGCGATTCAATGTCGGATTGTCGACCGAGAAACCGCCCCACAGCCATGTCACCACGCTCTCACCCACCAGCGGAATGGCGGAGAACAGGTTGGTGATGACCTTGGCACCCCAGAAGCTCATCTGGCCCCAGGGCAATACATAGCCCATGAACGCGGTGGCCATCATCAGAACCAGAATCAAGACGCCCAGAATCCACAGCAACTCGCGCGGTGACTTGTAGGAGCCGTAATAGAGCCCGCGGAAGATGTGGATGTAGACGACGATGAAAAAGAAGCTGGCGCCGTTCATGTGAACGAAACGCAGCGCCCAGCCGAAATTCACGTCGCGCATGATGCGCTCGACGCTGGCGAAGGCGTGATCCACGTGCGGGGTATAGTGCATCGCCAGCACCAAGCCCGTTGCGATCATCAGCACCAGGCAAAATCCGGCCAGCGAGCCGAAATTCCACCAGTAATTCAGGTTACGCGGTGTCGGATAATCCACGGTCGCGTGGTTCATCATCGTGACCACCGGCAGGCGGTCATCGACCCACTTCAACACTGGATTCTTGATCTCAGTGTGCGGTGTGTTGCTGTCGGCCATGGCGCTTACCCAATCTTGATGAGCGTGTCGGACTCGAATTCATAAGGCGGCACCGGAAGGTTCAACGGCGCCGGCCCTTTGCGAATACGGCCGGACGTGTCGTAGTGCGAGCCATGGCAGGGACAGAACCAGCCATCGTAATCGCCCTTCTTGTCCGACACCTTCTGACCCAGCGGAATGCAGCCGAGGTGCGTGCACACACCGACCAGGACCAGCCATTCCGGCTTTTCCACCCTGCTGTCATCGGTGGCCGGATCCGGCAAGTCGCCAAGATCCACACCCTGGGCGACCTCGATTTCCTTCGCCGTTCGATGGCGAATGAACACGGGGGAACCGCGCCACATAATTGTAACCGCCTGGCCAACAGCGATCGGCGCCAGATCGACTTCGACGGTGGACACGGCAAGCGCATCCGCTGCCGGGTTCAGCGAGTCGATCAGCGGCCAAACCGCAGCCCCAACGCCAACCGCGCCCATGGCGGCAGTGGCCATCATCAAAAAATCGCGTCGGGTGCCACCATCATCGTCCTGATGATCCGCCCCGTGTACGGCGTCCGCCATCCTCACTCCTTCCCCAGTGTATCGAGGGACCTATAGGGATGCTCTCGTCTAGCCGAACTCAGCGTGACACTCAAATCAGCGCCCGGTCGCAAGCGTCAATCCGCCACACAGCCAACCCGGCATCGACGTGCAGGTTGCATCTGCATGACGGACCATGAATTTCCCCTCCACGGAACCCATTTGACTGCCGACCCGAGCGGCGCCCTCTGGTGGCCGGCGCAGCGTCTGTTGGCTGTCGCCGATCTGCATCTGGAGAAAGCGTCGGCCTATGCGGCTGGCGGCGTTCTGCTGCCGCCCTATGACAGCCAGGCAACGCTCGCCCGGTTGGCTGAGGTGCTGGAACGCCGGCAGCCAAATCACGTGGTGACCCTGGGCGATACGTTCCACGACATCGCAGCCACAGGCCGGCTCGCGCCAGAGGTGGCCGCACGCCTCCGCACCCTGGTTTCCGCCTGTGCGCGCTGGACGTGGCTGCTTGGCAATCACGATCCCGAACCGCCGGCCGGATTCGGGGGCGAGAGCGCCCGCGAACTGCGTATCGGCCCGCTAATCTTCCGGCACGAGCCCAGCCCCGGCACCTGTGGGGAAGTTGCGGGTCATCTGCATCCGAAAGTGCGCATTGCCACCCGCGCCCGCCGCATCAGCGCCCGCTGTTTTGTCACCGACGGGCGGCAGGTCGTGCTGCCGGCATTCGGCTCGCTGACCGGCGGGTTGGACATCCGCAACGCCGCAATCCGCCGCCTGTTCCCGAAACGCCCTGTCGCCCTCGCCCTGGGGCCGCAGCGGGTGCATGCGCTGGCGCAACCATAGCGCAAGCGGCCAGCCATCGCCGTGACACGACCGCCGGACAGGAGTATTGTTTTTCGATCGGCGATCCGCCGTCGGCACCCTTGCAACCCCAGAGCGGCAAGGCGAATTGAGGAGGCACGGTCCATGTCCATCATCCATGCCCTGACGCGGTTGCTGTGCGGCCGCGAAGATAAAGACAACCCTGCGACATCGCCCACGCCTCCCAAACCGAGCACGCCAATTCTCGACCAGTTCGACGCCATCGCAGCCGAGGGTGGGGACCAGCAACAGATTGCGTTGCAGCAGGCCGGATTCGTCCGCGCCCAAATCCGCGACAACGCCCTGCCCTTCTTCGCCGAGTTGCGGGACCATCGCCCGATCATGCAGGCAGGGCCCTTCTGGCTGGTATCGCGATTTCGTGATGTGGAGGAAATCCTGCACCGCGAAACCATGTTCGGTGTGCCCTACCTGCCGAACATGACCGGCGTCATTGGCCCATTTATCCTAAGCCAGGACATCACTCCGCAGTACGATCATGACATTTCGGCCATGCGCCTCGCGATCCGGCGGGAGGATCTGCCGCGCATCCAGGAGATCGTCTCACGTCATGCCGCGCACATCGTCGATGACCTGGCCGCAACCGGTCAGCCGTTCGATATCGTGCAGACCTTGACCCGCATCGTTCCCTTGCGAGTCGCCCATGAGTATTTCGGCTTCGAAGCGCCGGATGACGACATGAAACGCTGGGCGCGCGCCGCGTTCGAGGAGTTCTTCGTCAATCTCGACAAAGTGCCGGCGGTGCGCGAAGCAGCGGTCGAAGCTGGCGCGGAGAGCCGGGAATCCCTCGCCGCGCTGATCGCCGCCCGCCGCGAATCGGGCGAGGAACGGGACGACGTACTGGGCCGCCTGCTGGCGCAGCAGAAAAGCGGCGATGCGCTCTGCTTCGACGATGACGGCATCATCCGTACCTTGCAGGGCTGCCTGATCGGAATGGACGAGACGACGAACCAAGCGTGCAATGCCGCGCTGCTCGTCATGCTGAGCCAGCCGCCGATGCTGGCCGCAGCCCAGGCCGCCGCCAAGGCTGGCGAGGATGAAAAGCTCGCCGCTATCGTGTTCGAGGCGTTGCGCTTCCGCCCGATCAACCCGCTTGTGGTGCGGGTGCTGAAGCAGGATTACACGCTAGGTGCTGGCGAACCGCATGAAACCCGGCTGCCAGCTGGTGCGGTGGTGTTCAATCTCACTTGGTCCGCCATGTTCGACGAGCGCATGCTCGATGCGCCGGCAGAGTTCAAGCCCGGCCGGCCGACCAGCCATTACCTGCATTTCGCCACCGGGCGCCATGCCTGTTTCGGCCGCTATATCAGTAAGATCCAAATCCCGCAGATCCTGAAGCCGCTACTGGCTCAGGATGGCTTGCGGCTCGCCGGCACGCCGGAGATGGCTGGCCAACTCAAGGTGTTCCCGGACAAGGTCATGGTTGCCGTCGGCGGGTGAAACACATCCGCTACAACGTCTTGAGATATTCCAGCAGCGCCTTTTTCTCGCCATCGGGCAACGCCGTGCCATAGACATGGCCGCCATTGCCATTACCCGTTTGGGTTGTATCTACCGTGTACTTAACCTTTTCCCTTGGCAGGTCGGTTTCAAAGCCGACCTTGACCGGGTCGTAGTCACGCTGGCCAATCGGGAAGGTTTTGGGCCGGTCCTCCGGCGGCGTCAGCAGGTCCGCCAGGGTGGGCACGGAGCCATTGTGCAAATATGGTGCTGCCGCCCAGACCCCATGCAACGGCCGCGCCGCATAGGGGCGACCATCGTCGAGGATGGTATCGCGCCAATAGATGCCGCCGCGCCGGTCCGTATCCTCGAACTCGCGCCGTTCGGCCTCCGTCACGCCTTCCGCCTCGTAGGCCTTGGCCTTCACCGCATTGACGGCAACCGAAACGACATCGGCAAAGGCATAGCCGTCGAACGGCTGGCCCGCGGTCACGCCTTTGCAATCCTTCAGCAAGGTTGCCTGTTCCGCCGTGTAGGACCGCTTCTTCACCGGCAGGTCGCCAGGATTCGGGACCGGGCAGGCCACCGTCAACGCCACGCTTGCATCGGTGCCTACCGAAGGCGTGCCGGGGATCGGCGTCTCCAGTCCGGGCGCAAAGGCGCGCAATTCCAGCAGGCCGTTCGCGTCATAGTCCGCCGTCCCGTAGTCATGGCAGCCCGCGCAAGTGCGGGCATAGATCGCCTTGCCCTGTTCGGCCAGCGCCGTGTCAATTTCGCCGAACACGTGCCCGGGCCATTTCGGCGGCTCGATATGGTAGGACAGGCGCTCCAGCTTGTGCATATTCCGGACCGGAATCGAACTCGCAAATCGATCCGCGCCAGTGTCGGGCAGCAGCTTGACGGTCGCGCCCGCACCCATCGTCTCGGTAAAATTGCGCTCCATGACCGAGTTGGTGTTGAGCGTCCATTCCACCCAGCGGTAATCCTTAAAACCCCAGACCGGCGGGAACTTCGACGGCGCGTTCAATTCGACCAAATTGTCGTCGCTCAACTGGGCCAGGATGAAATTGCGGGTGCCATTGAACGCATCCAGCCGCCCGAAACCGGAGGTACACTGCGCATCCGGCCCCTGACATTCAGGCTTGGCATTGCGCCGCTGGATGGCCTTGGCGATCACGCCGGCCAGACTGGCCCGCGCCTTGATCTCGTCGATATGCGTCAACAGGCCTACCGCCTGCCCCAGCAGCACCGCCGGGCGCATAACCGGCGCCAGCAGGCCGTATTCGCCATAGCTTTGCTGGAACAGGCGTTCGGCAAACTGGCGGCGCAAATCGCGGTTGTTTTCGAGCGCCAGCACGGCGCCGAACATGTCGGCATAAAAAGTCTGCATGTCGAACATGTTGGGCGCCCCATCGACACGAACGCCCTTGCCATTATAGCGAAATTCGCCCGTGTGGCAGGCGGCGCAGGTGATGCCCACCATATCCAGACCGGCGGTGAAATCGTTCCTGGTGAGCGTCAGGCCGACAGCCAGGCCATCGTCGCGTGCCGGGTCCGGCATCAAGCCGAACCGCTCCAGATCCTGCATGAACGGCTTGCCGGTCTTCGGATCGGTCAACGCGCGCATCAGGCGAATGGGAAAAATCTCCGACCCCTGGCTGGTGTGGTAAAATTCTTCCCTTTTGGCCTCGTCCAGACCATTGCCATAGCTAAGGTCCAGAACACTGGCATCCGCCTTATCATAGGCGATGGGTTCCAGGTTGCCCGACGGCCAGAACCAGATCATCGCGCCGATATAGACGACCACCACGGCACCCGCGATCCATAACAGAACCCGCACCAACCCCATCGGACATTCCTCCACTCAGAGGGGTTGAAACCCCGCCTCTGGTGATTGAAGCATATAGCAGAATCGCTTTCACCTCCAGGTGAAAGCGGTTTCCGGTTCGACCGTTGGTAGAATGGATGAGGGATATGGTGGGCCCGGCAGGATTCGAACCTGCGACAACACGGTTATGAGCCGCGCGTTCTGACCGCTGAACTACAGGCCCGCCAGCGCTGGATGTTAGCCGAAACGGCGCAGCGCCAAAACTGCATTCAAGCCGCCGAACGCAAAACTGTTCGACAGCGCCACACGTACCGGAAGTTCACGTGCGACATTGGGGATGTAGTCGAGATCGCAGGCCGGATCGGCCTCCGTGAAGGCGATGGTCGGCGGCAGAATGCCTTCCAGCGCACCCAGGGTCGCAACCAACTCCAGCGCACCCGCAGCACCGAGCGCATGGCCATGCATCGACTTGGTCGACGAAATGCCGATCTGGCGTGCGCGCTCGCCCAATGCCAGCTTCAGGGCTGCGGTTTCCGTCGGGTCATTTGCAGGCGTTCCGGTGCCATGCGCGTTGACGTAGTCGATATCGTCCGGGTTCAGACCAGCATCGCGCAGGGCGCCCCTGATTGCCCTGGCAGCGCCTTCCGCCGATGGCTGCACCAGGTCGCCCGCATCGGACGACATGCCGAATCCGGCAATTTCGCCGTAAATCTTCGCACCGCGCGCCTGCGCATCCTCCAGCCGCTCCAGCACGACAATGCCGGAGCCTTCGCCCAGCACCATGCCTTTGCGGTCCTTGCTGAACGGGCGGCAGACATCCGGCGCCATCACCCGCAGTGCCTCCCACCCTTTCAGGGTGCCGAAGGTAATGCAGCTTTCGCTGCCGCCGGTCACCGCCACACGCATTTGGCCGGAGCGCACCTTGGAGAACGCCTCGCCGATAGCATGATTGGATGAGGAGCAGGCGGAAGTTATGGTGTAGGCTGGTCCCTTGATCCCATGCGCCATGGTGATTTGACTGGCAGCCGCATTCGCCATCAGCTTCGGAATCACGAACGGGTGCAGCCGCTGTGCGCCTTCGTGATAAAGCCGGTAAAAATTGTCGTCGACCGTGTTCATGCCGCCGACACCGGTGCCGAGAATGACTGCCGTCTGCTCCGCCAATTCGCCATCGAAGGACAGCCCGGAATCGGCGATTGCCTCAGCGCCCGCCACCAGAGCCAAAGCTGCCACGCGGTCGACCATGCCGATGGTTTTGCGGTCCAGATAATTGGCCATGTCGAAGCCTTTGGCTTCGGCCACGATCTTGGCATTCAATTTGTCCGGATCGACCAGCGTTACCGTGGCCAGTCCGCTGACGCCTTCACGGGTTGCCTGAATGTGCGCAGGCGCCGTCAGGCCCAGTGCGGAGACGCAACCGACCCCGGTAATCACTACACGATGCATGGATCTGCCTTAGGCCGACTTCGCCGCGATCAGCTTTTCGACCGCTTCGAGCAATTGACCGACGCTTTCGGTGTCCGCGCCGATTTCCTCGTCGGCAAGGTAAACGTCGAATTCCTCCTCAATCTGGAACATGACCTGGACCAAATCGACCGAAGAGATTCCAAGATCATCCAGCGTCGCCTCCGGCACAATTTTTGCCGCGTCGATCTCGCACTCGGTCGCAATGATCTGGATGATCTTGTCGCGTACTTCCGCCATTCCGTTGCCTCATATGACTGCACCGGGCATCTTGCCGATGCCGATTTCGGTTGCCTATAGCAAGATTTCCGCCGGGCGGCGATAGCCTATTCGGTGCGGCCTTGTAGCAATTCTGCAACTTGCCGCTTCAGCGCCGCCACATCGCGCAATACCCGTGGTAGGCGGGCCAAGTCCGCCTGCTGGCGCAGGGCTTCGGTTTTGGGAAGGGCCGGGTAGCCCGCAACCACTTGACCCGGCTCGACATTTTTCCACAGGCCACTGCCACCGCCAACCACTGCGTCGTCACCGATCACCAGATGATCTGCCACCCCGACCTGCCCTGCCAAGACCACCCGGTTACCAATCTTGACACTGCCGGCGATGCCGACTTGGCCGGAAAATAGGCAGTCCTCGCCAATCGTGACGTTATGCCCGATCTGAACATGGTTATCCAGCTTCGTTCCCCGCCCGATTACGGTGGCGCCGATGTTCGAGCGATCCACGGCGGCACATGCACCGATTTCAACGTCGTCGCCGATTCGCACCGTGCCGATGGACGCGATACGGCGCAACCCCTTGATCTGGGTCGCCACTTGGTCGCCGCCGAATTTGGCCGCCTCGAAACTCGCCTGTTGCGGCGTGACGTAGGAAAAACCGTCGGAGCCGATGCTGGCATTGTTGTGGATAATGACCCGGTCGCCGATTTTCACCCGCTCACCAATACGTGCACCCGGATAGATCAGGCACTCGGCGCCTACCTGCGCCTCCGCACCGACAAACGCCTGCGGCAGAACCACGGTTCCGATACCGATTCGCGCCCCCGGGCCGACATAGGCGAGCGCGCCAACCGAAACTCCGTCGCCCAGTTCCGCACCGGCTTCCACCACAGCGGAGGGATGCACCCCTGGTGGGCTGTACGGCCGCCGCTCGAACAGATCGAGCAGCAGCCCCAGCGCATAGCGCGCCCGCGGCACCGTGATCCAAGCGTCGAGCGAGCCGGCCGGCGCCATCAGCCCTTCCGCCAGCACAGCGGACCGGACCGGACTTTCACCCAGGCGGGCAGCCAGTTCCGGCGCCATCACGAAAATCAGGTCATCGGGGCGGGACGCTTCCAACGGGTGCATCAAACGCTGCACCGTAAGACTGTCGTCGCCCTCCACCGCAGCGCCCAAGGCGGCCGCGATCTCAGCCAGGGTATAGGGGGCAGGCATGGCGCTCTCTCGTCGCTCCGTCGGCGGTTCAATCGGCAAGTGACTTGCTTACCACCTCATGCAGGTCACGCGCCAGATCGGGCGTTGCTGCAATGTCCTGCAAGGCGGCACGCATCTTCTCCTGCCGCGCGTTATCGTAACGTCGCCACCGCCCCAACGGGCCAATCAGCCGGGCGGCGATCTGTGGGTTGAGCCCGTTCAACGTTTTGATCTGCTCTGCCAGAAACGCGTAACCGCTGCCGTCGGCGGCATGAAAGCCGGTGGGATTGGCCATGGCGAACGCCCCGACCAGCGCCCGAACCTTGTTCGGGTTCGTCAGGCTAAAGCGCGGGTGGCGCATTGTCTCCCGCACATGCGAGGCCGCATCCGGCAATGTAGCCGTCGCCTGCAGCGAGAACCATTTGTCCATCACCAACGCCTCCGCATCATAACGCTCGGCGAAGGCGGCCAGTGCCTTGTCGCGTGCCGGCCCGGCTTTCTGATTGAGCAGGCCGAGCGCGCCCAAATGGTCGGTCATGTTGTCAGCCGCCTCGAACTGAACCACCGCCGGCGCCTCGCCTTCTGGCCCGGCGGTCAGATAGGCCAGCGCCACATTCTGCAATCCCCGCCGCCCGGCACTCTCGGCATCCGGGCTGAACGGTGCGTTGGCGCGATAACCGTCATACAGCCGGCGGAAGGCGGCGGCGTGCCGGTTCGCAAGGTCGGACCGCAGAGCCTCACGGGCTGCGTGGGTCGCATCGGGGTCGATCACCGCCTGCTGTTCCGCCAGATAATCCTCGCTCGGCAATGTCAGCAGTGCGGCGCGGAAGGCAGGGGACAGCTCGTCCGCCATCAGGTTGCGGGCGAACGCGTCCAGGAGCGCTGCCGGCCATTCCACCCTGGCATCGGCGATACGGGCGAGCAATGCTTGCGTTGCCAGTTGCTGCATCGCTTCCCAACGGTTGAATGGGTCGGGGTCGTTACCGGCCAGAAACGCACGTTCTTCCGGGCCGATCTCCTGCCGCAGCACAATCGGGGCCGAAAAGCCGCGATTGAGCGAAAGAACGGGTGCGACGGGTACCTGCTCGAAGGTAAACGTCTCCTCCGCGCCCAACAGCGTGATGACCGGCCGGTCCAGCGGCTCGCCATCCAGCACAAGCGGCAGATCCTGGCCGTCCGGCCCCAGCAGCCCCATCGCAAGAGGGATCGGCAAGGGCCACTTCTGCGCCTGCCCTGGCGTCGGTGGCGTGTGCTGGGTCAGCGTCAGCGTGTAGGTCTCGCCCAGTTGGTCATAGACGCCGCGCGCGCTAACCTGCGGCGTACCGGCCTGACTGTACCAGCCGGCGTAATGTTCCAGGTCCACGCCATTGGCGTCGGCCATGGCGTGCCGGAAGTCGTCGCAGGTGACGGCTTGGTTGTCATGCCGCGCGATGTAAAGATCCATGCCCTTGCGGAAGCCATCCGGCCCGAGGGCCGAATACAGCAATCGCACCACCTCCGCGCCCTTTTCATAGACGGTTGGCGTATAGAAGTTATTGATCTCCATATAGGAATTCGGCCGGATCGGGTGGGCGGTCGGACCCGAATCCTCTGGAAACTGCCGGGCGCGCAGCGTTCGCACGTCGTCGATCCGCTGCACCGCACCATCGCGCATGTCAGCCGAAAACTGCTGGTCGCGAAAAACCGTCAGCCCTTCCTTCAGCGAGAGTTGGAACCAGTCGCGGCAGGTGACGCGGTTGCCGGTCCAGTTGTGGAAATACTCGTGCGCCACCACCCGCTCGATACCGGCATAGTCGCTGTCTGTTGCCGTGTCGGGCTCGGCCAGGATGTATTTGGAGTTGAAGACGTTCAGGCTTTTGTTTTCCATCGCGCCCATGTTGAAATCGCTGACGGCGACGATGTTGAAGCGGTCCAGATCGTATTCCAGGCCAAACACATCCTCATCCCATTTCATGGACCGTTTCAGCGAGTCCATGGCATAGGCAGAGCGGGCGGATTGGCCCGGCTCCGTATAAATGAAAAGCGCCACATCGCGGCCGCTTTGGGTGCGGAACGAGTCCTCCAGCGCTTCCAACCGGCCGGCGATCAAGGCGAACAGGTAGGACGGCTTCGGGTGCGGATCCTCCCAGACGGCATAGTGACGTCCACCGTCCAGCCCGCCTTCGTCCACCAGATTGCCGTTCGAGAGCAGCACCGGACAGGCCTCGCGGTCGGCGCGGATGGTGACGCGAAACGTGGTCATCACGTCCGGGCGGTCTGGGAAGAACGTAATGCGGCGGAAACCTTCCGCCTCGCACTGGGTGCAGAATGCGCTGCCGGTGCGGTAAAGCCCTTCCAGCCGGGTGTTGTTGGCCGGGTCGATCCGCACACGGCTGGTCAGCGTGAAGGCATCGGGCACGCCGGCAATGGTCATGCCGTCGGCGTCGATTGTGTACTGCTCCGGGTCCAACGCCGCATCATCCAGCGTCATCGCCAACACCTCCAGCGCCTCGCCATGCAGGTGCAGCGGTGCCGTGTCGTCGCCATGGTCCGGATTGCGGCGGAACTGCAGCGCCGCCTCTACCACCGTCGCGTGATCGTCCAGGTCAAAGATCAGGGCCACATTCTCGACCAGAAAGGCCGGGGGGCGGTAATCGGCAAGGCGGATGGTCTGTGGCTCGTCCGTTCGCATGAAATCTCTTTCGGCAGCGTATCAACGACCTATTTAGAGGGCGTCGGATCGTTCGATATATTCCATATGGGGAGAGTGGCGCATGCGCCAACTGTTGGGAAGAGTGCGCCGCCTGCCGGTGGCCGCAACCCAAAAGTTCAACAAATCCTGGGCAGGACGGAACCCGTGGATCAAATGGCCGATCCTGGCCCTCGCTGCCATCATGCTGCTGTATTATCCGATCGGCATGGCCGTTTTCTACAAAGTCGCCGACGACGTCTCGCTGGAACCGCAGCCGCCGGTCTACATGCCAGGTGGCAGCAAGGCGGTGGCGACCGCGATCACCCTGATCGAAAACGAATCGGAGCGATGGGCGCCCAACCTGCCATTCTGGCATCCGGGCTCGGTCCTCACCTATATGCCGAACTTCCAGACGGGCATGATGTATGCGATTGCCCGGTTTGCCGTGGAAATGGGCGACCAGCTCGGCCGCACCCGCGGATCCAGCGCCATCGACCCGGACTTGGACAGGGCCGCGGGCTTGCTCAAGACCGAGGGCAAACGCTGGTATCTGTCCCGCGGCAGCATTCTGCTGCAAAAGCCCTCGCATGTTCTCTACAGAGAGGGCGCCGAGGCGCTGCGCCGCTATAATGAGCGCCTCGCGATGGGCAATGCCGTGTACGACAAGCGCGCCGATAATCTGATCGGGTTGCTGGACCGAATCGCTGCCGACCTGGGCGCCGCCAGCGCCGCGCTGGACAAGCGCACACTGGAAAGCAATGCCGGCTATTTCGACAGCCAGGCTGACGACCTGTTCATGAATATCAAGGGGCGTGTCTACGCCTACTATCTGCTGCTGCGCGATATCGGTGTCGATTTCGACTCGGTTATTGGCGACAAGGAAACCACGGAGATTTGGGCACAGATGCTGTCCAGCCTGCGGGTGGCAGCCGACATGTACCCCTACATTGTTGCCAACGGCGCGCAGGATGGGCTGATTGTGCCATCGCACCTCTCCGCACAGGGTTTCTACCTGCTGCGCGCGCGCACCCAGCTTCGGGAGGTGGCGGACGCGCTGGCGAAGTAGGGCGCCGGCGCCGGGTTTACGGCTCGAAGACCAGTTGCACCCGGTCGGCCGGAAAGCGCGCTGTGCCGATACCAATGGGAAGGCCGGCGCGATCCACATCGACCGATTCGGTTACCAGCAAAGGCCGCGTCTTGGCCACCTGTAACAGCCGTGTTTCCTCCGGCGAGGGCAGACGGGCAGTTACCTGCGTGCGCAGCCGGGAGAAATCGGCGACGCCGGCTTCCCGCAAGGCGTCGGTCAACGACCCTGTGTTGCGGTATTCCCGCACCAATTGGGGGAAGCGGGCCTTTTCATAGATGTGGGTGGTCAGAGACATGGGTTGGCCATCGGCCCGGCGCAGCACGTCCAACCGGCAGACCACGGTGCCCGGCTCGATTTCCAGGGACGATGCGATGCGGGCGCCGGCCCGTTCCTCCGACACAGTGATCATCTCGCCTTTGGGCTCCTTCGCCTGCGAGCGGATCGTGGCCGAAAATCGGGTCTTGCGGGTGATCGGGTAGTCGAGCAGCCCTTCCTGAACAAAGGTGCCTCGCCCCTGCTCCGCCCGCACCGCGCCGGATTCCGCCAGCGCCGCCAATGCGCGCCGAACCGTGTGCCGGTTCACGCCGAACCGATGGGTTAATTCCCATTCGGTCGGCAGCTTATCCCCCGGCCGCAACACATTCGAGCGGATATCATGCTCGATTTGCCGGGCAATCTGGCGCCAGAGCGGCACGCCCTCGCCACGGATCAAGACCTCTGCCACTGTCATTTTGGTGTCACTTGTCTAGGATAAATCGTGGGGTGCGATCGTCGCCGGACGGTCTGTGAGCACCCATTTCGCACGAAAAGCTATACCTCTGGCAGGTAGGTTTGCAACCAAAAAGAAATGCACAATGGATTACGAAATAAGAACAAATCGCCATGAATGGCTGTCCGTTTTGCCCAAAATCGATGCACAGACTTTGGACAAGACATGGAAGACACTTTCTGGCGGCGATGACTATACCTGGATACGTCCAGCAGAAACCGGTGCCGTCATGGTCCGGGGCCGAATGGGCGGGAGTGGTGCGCCTTTCAACATGGGAGAGATGACCGTTACCCGGGCAACGGTCCGGCTCGCGGATGGCACGCTAGGGTTCGGTTACGCTGCCGGCCGCGCACATAGGAAGGCCGAATTGGTGGCCCTGCTGGATGCCATATTCCAGCAGAACCCGGCATTGGCAGGCCAGGCTATTCCACCATTGGTAGCAGAGCTTGCACAAGCCAGGAACGACCGGGGCAGGAAAGCCGCGTCCACCAAGGTCGAATTCTTTACCGTCGTGCGCGGAGACAATCCGAAATGACCGCCCTTGCCCATTCAGCCGACACTTTGTTGCCGGGCTTTTCCAATCCCGTCCACGACGCGCAGCGCAGTTTCCGCTCGGTGCTCGATGCGATGGCCCGCCCGGCCCATTGCCGCACGCTGCCCGAGCCGGCCGGCATACCGGACGGCTGGACGCCTGCGCTGACGGCGCTGGCGCTCACCCTGTTCGATCAGGATACGCCAGTCTGGCTCGATCCGGCAGTGGCGAGCCGCCAGGCAGAGGCATATCTGCGCTTTCATTGCGGCTGCCCGCTGACCGACCGCAAGGACCGCGCGGCTTTCGCAGTGATCGCCGATATGGAAAACGCTCCCCCTCTGCACGCCTTCCCCATCGGTGAACCACAATATCCCGAGCGCTCGGTAACGCTGATTTACGCCATAGAAAGCCTGACCGGCGGCACAGCGCTACGCTGGCAAGGCCCCGGCATCAAGGGAAGCATAGAGGCGGCGCCGAAAGGGCTCCCGGCCGGCTTTATCCGGCAATGGGCCGATAACCACGCTCTCTACCCCAGCGGGGTCGACGTGATCCTGACCGCCGGCAGTCAGGTCATGTGCCTGCCGCGCAGCATTTCGATTGAGGAGGCCTGAGGCATGTATGTAGCCGTCAAAGGCGGGGAGCGGGCGATTGAGAACTCGCACGACCTGCTGGCCGAAACCCGCCGCGGCGACCCTGCCGTACCGGAACTCTCCGTCAGGCAAATTCAGGAACAGATGGCACTCGCCGTTGCGCGCGTCATGACAGAAGGTTCGCTCTACGACCCCGAACTCGCGGCGCTGGCGATCAAACAGGCCCAGGGCGATCTGGTCGAAGCCGTGTTCCTGCTGCGCGCCTTCCGCACCACCCTGCCGCGATTCGGCTATACCCAGCCGATCGACACCAGCCAAATGGCCATTGGCCGGCGAATTTCCGCGACGTTCAAGGATTTGCCGGGCGGGCAGGTTTTGGGGCCGACCTACGACTATACCCACCGCCTGCTGGATTTCTCGCTGCTGGATGAAAACCGGCCGGCGCCGGAAACACCCGCCGCGGACGAGCCCGTGGCGGAACAGATGCCGCGGGTCGCCGAACTGCTGGGCGCCCAGGGCCTGATGGAACCCGCCTCCGCACCGCAGACGGAGGGCGAGGAGCCGTTCGACCTGACGCGCGAGCCGATGCGCTTTCCCGCCGGCCGCGACCAGCGCCTGCAAAACCTGTTCCGCGGCGACGAAGGCTTTGTTCTTTCCATGGGCTATTCCACCCAGCGCGGCTTCGGCGGCGTTCACCCGTTCGCCGGCGAAATCCGCCTGGGTGAGGTGGAGGTGGAATTTGTGCCGGAGGAGTTGGGCTTTGCGGTCTGCCTCGGCGAAATCACCGTCACCGAATGCGAAATGGTCACCCAGTTCGAAGGTGCGAAGGACGTGCCGCCGCAGTTCACCCGCGGCTATGGCATCACCTTCGGCCACAGCGAGCGCAAGGCCATGGCGATGGCCTTGGTCGATCGCGCCATGCGTTGCGAAGAATTCGGCGAGGATGCCGTGCATCCGGCCCAGGACCAGGAATTTGTGATGTATCACTCCGACAATGTTGAAGCGTCCGGTTTCGTGCAGCATCTGAAACTGCCGCACTACGTGGACTTCCAGTCCGAACTGGAACTGTTGCGCCGCATGCGCCGCGAGCAGGCCGGGCGGGAAACCGGCGCCGAAACCCGGCGGGAGGCGGCGGAATGACCACGCAACCCGCATACAACTTTGCCTATCTGGACGAGCAAACCAAACGGATGATCCGCCGGGTGCTGCTGAAAGCCGTCGCCATTCCCGGCTATCAGGTGCCCTTCGGCGGGCGCGAAATGCCCCTGCCCTATGGCTGGGGCACCGGCGGGATACAGGTGACCGCGGCCATTCTGGGCCAGGATGACACGTTGAAGGTCATCGACCAGGGTGCGGACGACACCACCAACGCAGTCAACATCCGCCGCTTCTTTGCCGTCACCGCCAACGTCGCGACGACCGAAACCACGGCCGATGCCAGCATCATCCAGACGCGCCACCGCATTCCGGAAGAACCGCTGCGGGAGGACCAGATCATCGTCTACCAGGTGCCGAACCCGGAGCCGCTGCGCAAGCTGGAGCCGCGCGAGGTCGAATGCCGCAAGATGCACGCCTATGCCGAATACGGCCTGATGCAGGTGAAGCTCTATGAGGACATCGCCCGGTTCGGCGATATCTCCGTCACCTACGACTATCCGGTGCTGACGAACGGGCGCTATGTGACGGCCCCCTCCCCCATCCCCAAGTTCGACAATCCGAAGATGCACGACATGCCAGCCCTGCAACTGTTCGGCGCCGGGCGAGAGAAACGCATCTACGCCATTCCGCCCTATACCTCAGTCAAAAGCCTGGATTTCGACGACTACCCGTTTCGCCCACAGGAATGGGATGAAGTCTGCGGCCTTTGCGCCGCGGATGACTCCTTCCTGGACGAGGTGATTTTGGACGACAAGGGCGGCCACATGTTCGTGTGCTCCGACAGCGACTATTGCGGCAAACGCCGCGCCGCCGGCCATGCCGGCCCAATGGCGGCGGAAGCGGCCGGAGCGGGGTATTCAGCCGATGTCTGAGCCCCTTCTCGCCGTCGACAGCGTCACCAAGCTCTACCCAGGCGGCCGCATCGGCTGCCGAGATGTCTCGTTCAACCTCTACCCCGGCGAGGTGCTGGGTATTGTCGGCGAGTCGGGCTCCGGCAAGTCCACGCTGCTCAACTGCCTCTCCGCCAAGATGGAGCCGACCGCCGGCAGCATCCGTTTCGACACCCGCGCCGGCGGCCTGACCGATATTTTCAGCCTTAGCGAGCCCGAACGCCGCCTGCTGATGCGCACCGACTGGGGCATCGTCCACCAGAACCCGCGCGATGGCCTGCGCATGGGCGTTTCCGCCGGCGGCAATGTCGGCGAGCGGCTGATGGCCGTCGGCGCCCGCCACTATGGCAACATCCGGGCCGAAGCGCTGGACTGGCTGACCCAGGTCGAAATTCCGGAGGACCGGGTGGACGACCGCCCGCGCGACTTCTCCGGCGGCATGCAGCAGCGCCTGCAAATCGCCCGCATCCTGGTAAGCCAGCCGCGCCTGGTGTTCATGGACGAGCCGACTGGCGGTCTGGACGTCAGCGTGCAGGCGCGCCTGCTGGACCTGTTGCGCGGGCTCGTGCGCTCGCTGGGGCTGGCGGCCGTGGTGGTGACGCACGACCTGGCCGTGGTGCGCCTGCTGGCCGACCGGCTGATGGTGATGAAGGACGGCGATGTGGTCGAGGCTGGCCTGACCGACCAGGTGCTCGACGACCCGCACCATCCCTACACGCAATTGCTCGTTTCCGCCGTGTTGCAGGTATAGGCCGATGACCCCCACCTCCGTCCTTCAGGTCGAGAATCTGTCCAAGACCTTCACCCTGCACACCCAGGGCGGCGTGCGGCTGCCGGTGTTTGCCGATGTCAGCTTCACCGTTGGCCCCGGCGAGTGCGTGGTGCTTTCCGGCCCCTCCGGCAGCGGCAAGAGCACACTGCTGCGCTCGCTCTACGCCAACTATCTGCCGGACGCCGGCCATATCCGCGCGCGCCATGGCGGCGGCTGGGTGGACATGGTGAGGGCCGAACCACGCGAAATCCTCGCGGTACGGCACGAGACCATGGGCTATGTCAGCCAGTTCCTGCGCGTCATTCCGCGGGTGCCGACGCTGGATGTCGTCGCCGAACCGCTGCTTTCGCAAGGCACCGGCCAGAACGAAGCGGAAGCCCGCGCGAAAACCCTGCTCGCCCGCCTCGCCCTGCCGGAGCGGCTGTGGAGCGTGCCGCCCGCCACCTTCTCCGGCGGCGAGCAGCAGCGCGTGAACATTGCGCGCAGCTTCGTGCGGTCGTATCCCATTCTGCTATTGGATGAGCCGACCGCCTCGCTGGACCAGGCCAACCGCGAGACCGTGGTGGCCCTGATTACGGAGGCGCGCGAGGCCGGCACCGCCATTGTCGCCATTTGCCACGACGCGCCGGTGCGCGACGCCATCGCGACCCGCCTGTTTGACGTTACGGAGTTTGCAGCAGCCGCATGAGTGAAACCATTCTGAGCAACGCCCGGCTGGTACTGCGCGACCAGGTTCTTGACGGCCATTTGGCCCTTCGCGACGGGCATATCGCTGCCATCGGCACCGGCTCTGCCCAGGGCGAGGACCTGAACGGCGACTATCTGATCCCCGGTCTGGTGGAGTTGCACACCGACAATATCGAGAAGAACCTGCGCCCGCGGCCTGGCATCACTTGGCCGTCGGCGCTGGCCGCGATCCTGGCGCACGATACGGCATGCGCCGGTGCCGGCATAACAACCGTCTACGATTCAATCTCTGTCGGCGAATATTCGGATGCGCCGGGCCGCCGCGAATTCCTGCAACTCAGCGTTGACGGCATCCGCGAGGGTGTCGCGGCCGGCCTGTTCCGCGCCGACCACCGCCTGCACCTGCGCTGCGAATTGCCGGACCCCGGGGTTCTGCGCCTGCTGGAGCCATACTGGGACGAACCGCTGTTCGGCCTTGTCAGCCTGATGGACCATACGCCCGGCCAGCGGCAATGGCGGGATATGGAAAAGTACCGCACCTATCTCACCCCCCGCCTGCTGCCCGGCGAAACCTTCGACCAGCGCGTAGCAGACCGGATCGAGACCGGTCAAAAGCTGGTGCCCATTCACCGCCGCGAAATCCTGGCGCGTTGGCGGGCCAAGGGGCCGGACCTGCCGGTCGCATCTCACGACGACACGACGCTGGAGCATGTCGCGGAAGCCGCTGCCGATGGCATCGCCATCGCCGAGTTTCCGACCACGCTGGAAGCGGCGAAAGCACTGAACGCGGCACACATCGGTGTTGTTATGGGGGCACCCAATGTGGTGCGCGGGGAATCGCATTCCGGCAACGTCTCTGCCTTGGACCTGGCAGACGAAGGGCTGGTGGACGCGCTGTCCAGCGACTACGCGCCCTTCAGTCTGCTGCACGCCGCCTTTGTCCTGAACGAACGGGCGGGCATAGCCCTGCCGGATGCCATCGCCACGGTGACCGCTGCCCCGGCAGCGATGGCGCGGCTCCGCGACCGAGGCCAAATTGCCGAAGGTCTGCGTGCCGATCTGGTGCACGTGCATCTGCACGAAGGCGTGCCGGTGGTGCGCGCCGTTTGGCGCCAGGGTAACCGGGTGGCGTGAGCCGATGACCGTTCTTGCCAATGCCCGCATCGTGCTGCCGGACGAGGTCGTGTTGGGCGCGCTGCGCCTCGATGGTGGCGAAATCGCCGCCATCGAGCCCGGGCGCCTGCAAGGCGATGCGGATTTCGGTGACGACTATCTGCTGCCCGGCCTGATCGACCTGCACACCGACGCTATCGAACGCCACTACCAGCCGCGGCCGGGTGTGCAATGGGATGCGGCAGCCGCAGCCATGGCGCATGATGCCCAGGCCGCCACAAGCGGCATCACCACCGTGTTCGACGCCCTGCCGTTCGGCACCAGCTATCGCAAGGTCGAGCGCGCTTTGGTGTTGGCGCCACTGCTGGACGGCCTGGCAAAGGCCGAATCCGCCGGGGTGCTCCGTGCCCGTCACTTCCTGCATGCGCGGTGCGAGGTAACCGATCCGGATACCGTCGGCCTGTTGGAGCCGTGGCTGCACGATCCACGGCTGCGTTTCATGTCCCTGATGGATCATGCCCCGGGGCAGCGTCAGTCCCCGGATATCGCCGTCTACCGCGAGCGCCATATGGCAGCGATGAACCTGTCGGATGCGGAGATGGACGAACACATTGCCGCAATCCGCCACCGGTCCGAGGTCCTGGCACCGGAAATCCGGGCCCGTCTGGTGAAGCTGGCGCATGCCCATGGCATCCCACTTTCCAGCCATGACGACGAAACGGTTGCCCACGTCGAACAGGCCGCAGCGGAAGGCATGGTTCTGTCGGAATTCCCAACCACCCGCGCGGCAGCGGAAGCCGCACACCGGCTTGGCCTGCTAAACCTGATGGGCGGGCCAAACGTCGTGCGCGGCGGGTCCAACTATGGCAATGTCTCGGCGCTGGAACTGGCCACGGATGGGCTGCTGGATGCCCTGGCCAGCGACTATGTGCCGGCGTCGTTGCTGCATGCGGTCTTTATTCTGGGCGGACCCAACGGGCCGGCTACTCTGCCGCAGGCGGTGGGCTGGGCGACAAGTGCACCGGCAAAGGCCGCCAACCTTGCCGACCGCGGCGCGATCCGGCCCGGACTGCGGGCGGACCTGATCCGCGTTCGCGTAAGCGATGGCGTGCCGTCGGTCCGCGAGACCTACGTCGGGGGCCGAAGAGTCGCCTGAATCCCTGGCCGGAGCCCACCGGCCAAGCCCGCCATTGACATCGGCCGTTCAGAACCGAATATGAAGGTTTCAGCCCGGGGTGCTTCGCGCCGCGTCGGTGCGAGGCTGAGAGCAGACCCGAATTCGACCTGATCTGGGTAATGCCAGCGGAGGGAAGGCCAGGATATGGCGAAAGACAATAACCCCATCATCATTATCGGCGGTGGCGTCAACGGGTTGGCAATCGCTTGGCGTTTGGCCAAGGCCGGCCGCTTGGTTGACGTTTACGACGCTGGCGCAATCGGGGCGGGCAGCACCGGGGCCACGTGGGCATCCGGCGGCATGCTGGCCGCCAATATCGAGGCGGAACCGGGCGAGGAAGCGCTAACCGCTCTTTGCCTGGACAGCCAGCAACGCTGGCCCGCCTTTCGCGACGAGTTGGAGGCCGCCAGCGGCATTTCGGTCGGCTATCGCAGTGAAGGCATCATGGTCATCGCCACCAACCGGGACGAAACGGCGGCGCTGAAGCACCAATACGATTATCAGATCGGCCTGGGCCTGAAGCTACAATGGCTGACGGCTGCTGAAGCCAAACGGCGCGAGCCGCATCTGGGCCGCAACATCACCGCCGCGGTGTTCTCTCCCCTCGACCATCAGGTTGAAAATCGCGACGTCTTGCGGGCGCTCGTCATCGCCGCCGAACGCGCCGGTGTCCGGCTCCACCCGCACACGCCGGTCGAAGCGCTGGAAACGGCAGGCGGCCGGGCGGCAGGCGTGCGCATTGCTGGCGAGATGCGACCCGCGGCGGCGGTCGTACTCGCAGCCGGCGCCTGGAGCGGCGCCATTCCCGGCATACCGGCAGAGGCCAGACCGCCGGTCCGGCCATTAAAAGGTCAGATGCTGGCCGTACAGATGGACCCGGCCGCGCCCATCCTGACCCATGTCGTATGGGCGCCGACCACCTATCTGATTCCGCGGCTGGACGGTCGCCTGCTGATCGGTGCGACGGTGGAGGAGCGCGGTTTCGATGACACCATCACCGCGGGCGGCCTGCTGACGCTACTGGACAGGGCGTGGCGCGCCCTGCCAACCATCGAGGAATTGCCGATCGTGGAAACCTGGGCCGGGTTCCGGCCAACCAGCCGCGACGACGCCCCGATTTTTGGGCCGACACCGGTCGAGGGCCTGTTCCTCGCCACCGGGCACCACCGCAACGGTATCCTTCTCGCCCCCATGACCGCCGATGCTGTCAGCGCGGCCGTGCTGGGGCAGGACATGCCGGCGGTCGCCCGCCCGTTTACCAACCATCGTTTCGCCCACCGCGGGAAAACCAAGGCCGTCGCATGAGTGTTTCTCTGACCATCAACGGCGAACCGCGCCAGTCCGCCGCCGCCACCGTCGCCGCCCTTCTGACCGAGGAAGGCGTGCCGCTGGAGGCCAAGGGCGTCGCCGTGGCGCTGAATGGCGCCGTCGTCCGCAAGCTGGAATGGGGCGCAACCGCCCTTTCCGAAGGCGATGCTGTCGAAATCGTCAAACCGTTTTCCGGAGGCTGAGCCTCGATCATGGCACAAACCCCACCCAAGACCGATTCCGCCGACGCGCTCGAAATCGGCGGCGTCCGCTTCGGCTCGCGCCTGATGCTGGGCACGGCCGGCTACCCCAACCGGCAGGTGATGCTGGATGCGCTGGAGGCTGGCGGAGCGGAGATCGTCACCGTCTCCATCCGCCGCATTTCGCTGGAAGCCTACGCCGAGAGCATGACGGATGTGCTCGCCGGCAAGCATCTGCTGCCGAACACTGCCGGTTGCGCCACGGCCAAGGATGCCGTGCTGACCGCCCAACTGGCGCGTGAGGCGCTGGAGACCAACTGGGTCAAGCTGGAGGTCATCGGCGACCGCGACACTCTCTACCCGGACGTGGAGGAACTGCTGCGCGCGGCGGAAGAACTGGTGAAGGACGGCTTCGTGGTGCTGCCCTACGCCAACGACGATCCGGTGACCTGCCGCAAGCTGGCGGATCTGGGTTGTGCAGCCGTAATGCCGATGGGCTCTTTCATCGGCTCCGGCCTTGGCGTCGCGAATCCGGCGGCGATGGCGCGGATCGTGGCGGATTCGCCCGTGCCGGTGATCTGCGACGCTGGCATCGGCACCGCCAGCGACGCTGCTGTGGCGATGGAACTCGGCTGTGCCGGCGTGTTGCTGAACACGGCGGTGGCCAAGGCGCTGGACCCGGTACGCATGGCCAGGGCCATGGGCCTGGCGGTTCAGGCCGGCCGCGAAGCGCACCTTGCCGGCCGTATTCCCAAGTTGGAGCGCGCCGAACCATCCAGTCCGCAACTGGGGCTGATCGGAGGCTAGGGTGCCACGCCCCCTGCCCTCACCGCCCATACTGCTCATCACGGACCGCAGCCAGGCAAGCCGCCCGCTGCCGGATGTGGTCGCAGCCGCATTCGACGGCGGCTGCCGCTGGGTCAGCCTGCGCGAAAAGGACTTGCCGGCGCATGAACGCCGGCGGCTGGCCGAAGCGTTGCTGAAACGCGCGGAGCCTTATAAGGCGCAGGTCGGCGTGCATGATGATGTGGCACTGGCAGCCAGCCTTGGCTTGCGCGCCCTGCATCTGCCCACCGGCGGCGATATTCGGGCGGCCAAACGGCAGGCGGACCCGCGCTGCCTGATCGGCCGCTCGTGCCATTCTCCGGCGGAGGTTACAGCGGCTGCGGCTGGCAGCGCGGACTATGCCAGCCTCAGCCCAATCTTCCTGACGCAAAGCAAGCCGGGCTACGGTCCAGCGCTGGGTATCGAACGCCTTGCAGCGATCGCGGAAGGGTGCGCGCTGCCCTTGGTTGCCCTTGGCGGGTTGACGCCCGATCGCACCGCAGCCTGCCGCGAAGCCGGCGCCAAAGGCGTTGCCGTCATGGGGGAGATCATGCGCGCCGACGACCCAACCCGCATGATGCGTGCGTTTGTCGATGGGTGGGCGCGGTAGCCCCTTCCGCAGCCCCCCTAAACTTCGGCCCGCACCAGTGCCGCACCATCCGCCAATGCTTTCAGCTTGGCGAAGGCCAGGCCGCGGGGCAGGTATTTCATGCCGCAATCGGGTGCCGCAATCAGGCGCTCCGCATCGATGTGCCGGAGCGCACCACGCAGCCGCTCCGCCACCACGTCCGCGGTCTCCGCCACGGGATCGGCCAGATCGATGACGCCATAGACCACTTTCTTATTCGGTAGCGCGCGCAGCGTTGCCGGGTCCAAATGCGGCTGGGCGGCTTCGATCGAAATTGCGTCCGCCTTGCAATCGTTCAACTGCGGCAGGTAGGAATAGCCGGATGGCTTGCCGCTGACGACATAGGCATAGCCAAAGCACAGATGCACGACCGTCGGCCCGGGAATGCCATCCAGCGCGCGATTAATGGCGGCGACGCCGTATTTGTCCGCCTCGTCCGGATGGGCTTGCATGTACGGTTCGTCGATCTGGATCCAGTCGGCGCCCGCGGCCTTCAGGTTCCGTATTTCCTCGTTCACGGCGGCGGCATAAGCCATGATCAGGGATTCCTGATCCGCGTAATGCTCGTTCAGCGCCAGCTTGGCCATGGTAAAGCCGCCAGGGATCGTGACCTTGATGGGATGGTCGGTCTGTGCGCGCAGAAACGCCACCTCCACCGCATGCACGGAGCGGGTCAGCTTGATCGGCCCAACGACGCGCGGCACCTGGGTCGGCTTACCGTTGCGGGCACGCACAGTGCCCGGATTGTCGATATCGATACCGTCCAATGCCGTGGCAAAGGCATTGAAATAGCTTTCGCGCCGGACCTCGCCGTCGGTGATGATATCAATCCCGGCACGCTCCTGGTCATGAACGGCAGTCAGAACGGCATCGTTCTGCGCCTCGTCCAGCGCCCCTCCCGCCATGCGCCAAACCTGGCGCATGCGCACCCGCGGCGGGCCGCTGCCCATCAGCACATCGCGGTTGATCAGCCAGCCCGGCTGCGGATAGCTGCCGACGAGCATGGTGGGGATGATTGGAAGCGCCATTAAACGTGGCTCCATCTGCAGGAGAAAACCGGGCGTTGCGGCGGCACTCTAGGCCGGCGGCCGGTCTGCCGCAACGCACACCGATTCCGCCAAAGGATTGCGCGCCAGCGTAGCAGGCCTAAGCTGCCTGAAATATCCTGCCCTGGCTGAAAGGAGACCCCCGATGCAGATCGAGAAAGCAAGCCCCGGCTGCGGCGCAATCGTGACCGGCGTCGATGTCACGGCCATGAGCGATGGCAACTGGCAGGCGATCTATCGGGCCTGGCTGGACAGCGGCGTCATATGCATCCGCGGCCAGAACCTGACGATCCCGCAATTCCTGGAACACGGCCGGCGCTTCGGCGAGGTACAACCGCATCTGGTGCGCAAGTCGCGCCATGCGGACTATCCGGAACTGACGGTCATGGGCATCGGCACGCGCAACGCCGATGGTTCGGTCAACGAGTCGGTCTACAACCGCGGCCGTGGCTGGCACACCGATGGGCCGTGGGATCCGAAAGGCTGCAAGGCAACGCAGTTGTACGGGCTCGAAATCCCCTCCCGTGGTGGCGATACGCTGTTCGCCAATATGACCATGGCCTATGAGGCGCTGCCGCCGGCCCTGAAACAGCGGATTGAGGGGCTGGAGGCGGACTATGTCTATGGCGGCGCCACCCGCCGGGGCAACGACCTGCTGGAGCCGGAGGATCGCAACCTGCCGCCGGTGCGGCATCGGCTGGTGCGGGTGCATTCGGAAACCGGGCGCAAGTCGCTGTATTTCAACCCAACCCACCTGTTACGCATCATCGGCTTGCCGGACGCGGAAGCCGCGGCACTGTTCGAGGACCTGAAGGCGCATCAGATCGCGCCGGGCGCGGAATACCGCCACCAGTGGCAGGCCGGCGATCTGGTCACCTGGGACAACCGGTGCATGCTGCATTCTGCCGGCGGCGGCTATCCGATCGAGGAAAACCGCATTCACTGGCGCTGCACCATCGCCTCCGACGATGCCAAGGGGGAGCTGGTGGCGGCCTAGGTCCATTTTCCCTCTCCTCGCGCGAGACGGCCTCAGAGCCAGCTTGGCACCGGCAGCCCCTTCTCTTCCAGGAATTCGCGGTTGAACATTTTCGACTGATATTTTGCGGCACCGTCGCAGAGCACGGTCACGATGGTATGCCCCGGCCCCAGGTCGCGGGCCATGCGGATTGCGCCGGCGACATTCACGCCGGAGGACGAACCAAGCGCCAGCCCCTCCTGCCCGAGCAGGTCGAAGGCGACCTGTAGCGATTCACCATCCGGAATCTGGTACGGCAGATCGACCGCCAGCCCTTCCAGGTTCGCCGTGATGCGACCCTGGCCAATGCCCTCCGTGATCGACGAACCTTCAGCCTTCAAAGCGCCGTTCTTGTAGAACTCATAGAGTGCTGCGCCAGGCGGGTCCGCCAGGCCGATCTTGATACCGGCTTTCTGTTCCCGCAGGTATTGCGCCGTGCCTGCCAGGGTGCCGCCGGAGCCGACGGCGCAGATGAACGCATCCACTTTGCCCTCGGTCTGCCGCCAGATCTCTGGCCCGGTTGTATCGTAGTGACCCTTCCGGTTGGCGACGTTATCGAACTGGTTCGCCCAGATTGCGCCGGATGGGTTCTGCGCCGCGATTTCGTCCGCCAGCCGTCCGGAGTATTTCACATAGTTGTTCGGGTCGCGGTAGGGCACCGCCGGCACTTCCCGCAGGTCGGCGCCGCAGAGGCGCAGCATGTCCTTCTTTTCTTGGGTCTGTGTCTTGGGAATGACGATCACGGTCTTGTAGCCCAGCGCATTGCCGACCAGCGCCAAGCCGATGCCGGTATTGCCGGCCGTGCCCTCGACAATCGTACCGCCGGCCTTCAGCAATCCTTTTGCTTCCGCGTCCTTGACAATCGCAAGCGCTGCACGATCCTTGACCGAGCCGCCGGGGTTCATGAACTCCGCCTTGCCCAGGATTTCGCAGCCGGTGGCATCGGATGCCCGGTTCAGTCGGATGAGTGGGGTGTTGCCAATCGAGTCGATAAAGCCGCTGCGGACGTCCATAGTTCCTGTCTTTTCCTGCCCTGGCGTTAGCGTTAATCAGAACATAGCGCGCTTTTCCTTGCATCGCGCGCAAAAATGCTGTGTTTGCCTGGGACGCTAGCCGATCCCGTCGATCGACGCCATAATTTAGCGACTTTTTTCCAGTGCGAGGCTGCCATGTTGCGAGAGCTGTGGTCAGAAGTTGAAACCTACAAGGCCCGGGATCCGGCGCTGCGCTCGCGGCTGGACGTGATCTTCAGCTATCCGGGCTTTCATGCGCTGGTGTTCCATCGCATCGCAAACAAGCTTTGGCGGAACAGGTTCTTTTTCTGGGGCCGCTTCATCTCGCATCTCGGGCGGGTGCTGAGCGGCATCGAAATCCATCCTGGCGCCAAAATCGGGCGGCGCCTGTTCATCGATCATGGCATGGGCGTCGTCATTGGCGAAACCGCCGAGGTCGGCGATGACGTGACGCTCTACCAAGGCGTAACGCTGGGCGGCACCTCATTGAACCAGGGCAAACGGCACCCGACGTTGGAGGAAGGCGTGATCGTCGGCTCCGGCGCGCAAATTTTGGGGCCGTTCACCGTGCACAAGGGCGCCCGGGTCGGCGCCAATGCCGTAGTGCTGTCGGAAGTACCCGCCGGCGTGACCGTTGTCGGCATCCCGGCCCGCATCGCCAAGGGCAAGGCCGATAACGAGCAGCCGTTCGATGCCTATGGCGTTTCCGGCGGCGTGAAAGACCCGGTGGAACGCCGGGTGGAAACATTGCTGGCGGAAGTGGAACGGCTGACCATGCGGGTCGCCGCGCTGGAAGCGGAACTGGGGGCATTGCGACCGGACACGAGAAAATCGCTGCACGTCGTTTCCCAGGGGGAATGACCGGCCGCGAATCGAACGGTCAAACCCAATGCCCAGCCGCCTTTCCTCCGCAGTCCCGGCATCCATGCAACGGATGCGCTGGCTTCGCGGCTTTATCACCATTCCTGGAATGATGAGCCTGTTCGGCATCGTGCTCGCTATTCTGACCACTTGGCTCGACCGGGTCATCCTGCAAATGTCGCCGAACTCGATCAGCCTCTATTCCATAGAGCCGGATAATGTCCGCCCCCTGTTGATCGCTATCGCCGGCTCGGCAATGGCCGCCCTAAGCCTCGTCTACTCCAGCGTGTTGGTGGTGTTCACCCTGGCGGCGGGCACCCTGGGCCCGCGCCTGCTGCTGCGCTTTGCGGAAGACAGGGTGAACCAGGTTGCTGTCGGCATTCTGGGCGCGACGTTCCTTTTTTGCCTGATCGCGCTCCGCAATCAGCCCGTGAACATGACGGGCGAGATCACGGCCAATTTTGCGATCTTTCTGGCGGCGGCCTCCGTGATCATGCTGCTGTTCTTTGTCAATTCAGCTGCCCAGAGAGTCACGATCGACGAGGAAATCAGCCAGATCAGCAAAACCTTGGATCGCGAGTTGGACCGGGCGATCGCCGAAACGAACGCGATGGAACGGTCTGCGATCGTTCGTCCTTCAGGACCGGAAATCGCGCTAGTATCGCGGGACAATGGCTATTTGAACAGCGTCGACTTCGCAGGAATCGCCAACGCCGCAACCGATTTCAATGCATTCGTGGATTTCGACATTCAACTGGGTTCTTTTTCCGTCCAGGGTCAGCGGATTGGCACGATCATCGGACGCAATACGGAACCGCTGGTTCCGATCATTCATAATCTAGCCGTATTCAGCGACCAGCGGACGACAACCGCCGATCTGAATTTCTCCATCAATCTGCTAGTCGAAATCGGGCTTCGCGCTCTGTCTCCCGGCATCAATGACACCTTCACCGCCATCGCCTGCGCCGACCGTCTGGCGGGATCGCTGCTACGTGCCCGCCGCGCGCGGTTGCAGATCGGTGTCTATGCCGATAGCGCCGGCGCCGTGCGAGTCACCGCACCGCAACTGGCCGCCGCTAATTTGATCGAGGCGGCATTCACGCCGCTACGCCGCGCATCCTCGAACAATATGTTGATGTGCAGGCATTTGATCCAAGCGCTCGGCACCCTCGGCCATGGTGCAAACTTGCCCGGAGAGGATGCCGTGCGCGAGCAATTGGAAATGATACTGGCCGAATTCGAGGCATCGAACGCACTGGAAGCCGACAAGGCCATCATACGCGGGCTGACCGAACACACCCTCACCCATTTCGTCGGCCGGGAATTTCTGGACGACACGGCACAATAAAGCGCCGGCCACCGGCTGCAATGCCCTATGGCACCGTGCGCCGCTCGGCGATAGATTGAGCCCAATTGCATTCGGAACGCGCGCAATAAAGGAAGCCCCATGTCCGAGAATCTCGTCCGCCTTTCCAAGGAAGGCGCCGTTGGCGTCATCACTGTCGACAATCCGCCGGTCAATGCTCTTTCGCCGGGTGTGCCGGAGGGCATTCTGAACGGTGTCCAGACCTTCAACGCGGATAACGCCGTCAAGGCCATCGTGCTGATCGGCGCGAACGGCAAGTTCATCGCCGGCGCCGACATCCGCTTTTTCGGCAAGGAGCGGGCCAAGCTGCCGATGCGGCCGCAGGATGCGCTAGAACAGTCCGAAAAGCCGGTTGTGGCGGCGATTGCCGGCTTCGCGCTGGGCGGCGGCTATGAGATGGCGCTCGGCTGCCATTATCGGGTCGCCCTGGAAAGCGCCCGTGTCGGCCTGCCGGAAATCACGCTGGGTCTGCTGCCGGGCGGCGGCGGCACGCAACGGCTGCCGCGCCTGATCGGCCCAGCCAAGGCGCTGGACCTGATCGTTGCCGGCCGTCATGTGCCCGCGCCGGAAGCGCTGGACCTCGGTATGCTCGATAAGGTGCTGCCGGCCAGCGCCGACCTGGTGGCGGAGGCCGTAAAGTTCGCCGAAAGCATCGCCGACAAGCGCCCGATCCCGCGCGTTCGCGACATGTCCGAGAAGCTCAAAGAAGGCACGCCGGAACTGTTCGAGAAAAAGCGCAAGGAAATCGCCCGCCGCGCGCGGAACCAGGAAGCGCCTTATGCCAATATCGAAGCGGTTGAGGTCGCCTGCAAGACGCCCATTGACGAGGGGCTGAAGTGGGAGAGCGATAAGCTCAAATACCTCGAAAACACCGACGAAAGCCGGGCGCTGCGCTATGCCTTCTTCGCCGAGCGCGAGGCGCAGAAACTGCCGGACGTGCCGAAGGGCACGCCGGTCAAGCAGATCGAGACCGCCGCGGTCATCGGCTGCGGCACCATGGGCGGCGGCATCGCCATGTGCTTCGCCGACTACGGCTTCCCGGTGAAGGTGGTGGAAAGCACCCAGGAAGCGCTGGACAGGGGCATGGCCAAGATCCGCGCCAACTATGAAACCAGCGTGAAGCGCGGCAGCCTCGCGGCGGACGATATGGAGCGCCGCCTGGCCCGCATCGAACCGGTCACCGACTACGCCGCGATTGCCGACTGTGATGTGGTGATCGAGGCCGTATTCGAGCAGATGGACGTGAAGCAGGAAGTCTTCAAAAAGCTAGACGCGACGATGAAGGACGATGCGCTGATCCTCTCCAACACCTCTGCCCTGGACATTGACGAAATTGCCAGCGTCACCAAACGGCCGGAGGCTGTAGCCGGCGCACACTTCTTCTCGCCCGCCAACGTGATGAAGCTGCTGGAAGTGGTGAAGGGCTCGAAGTCGTCCGGCGAGACCATCGCGTCCACCATGGCTCTCGGCAAGGCCATCGGCAAGGCGCCGGCGGCCACCGGCAACTGCGATGGCTTCCTCGCCAACCGCTCCCGCGCGCCTTTCAACAGCGAAATGGTGATCCTTCTGGAGGAAGGCTGCCTGCCGGAGCAGGTCGATAAGGTCATGGTCGATTTCGGCTATCCGATGGGGCCGTTTGCCGTCGGCGACCTCGCCGGCCTGGATATTGGCTATGCCGGCCGCAAGCGCCGGGCGGAGGCCGACCCGAACTACCGCAAGCTGCCGATTGCCGACAAGCTGGTGGAAATGGGCCACTACGGCCAGAAAACCGGCCAGGGCTGGTTCGTCTATGAAAAGGGCGACCGCACCCCGCACCCGAATCCGCTGGTGCACGACCTGATCAAGCAGCACATGGAAGAAAACAGCATAGAGCCGCGCCAGATCTCCGACGACGAAATCCTGAAGCGGCTGCTATTCTCCTCCGTCAACGAGGCGTGCAAGATTCTGGACGAAGGCATCGCGTACCGCGCCAGCGATGTGGACATTATGTGGCTCTACGGCTTCGGTTTCCCGCGCTACCGCGGCGGCCTGATGTTCTGGGCCGACCTGATCGGCGGCCCGCAGGAGGTCTACAACCAGATCGCCGCCTGGCACCAACGCTATGGCGAGCGCTGGAAACCAAGCGACTTCATGCGCAAGCTGGCCGAAGCCGGGACGCCGTTCAAGGAAGCAAAAGGCCGGGCCGGCTGACACCCTTTCCTATATTGCAGCCGAGTGAGCGGGGCATCAGCAACGGTGCCCCGCTTTGCTTTAGGGACTGTTCAGGGGTGTGCAATTCCTTTTCGTAGCGGAGATTACCAATTTTACTTGAAGAGCTGATAGAGAGACATGATATCATAGCATCTCGTTGTTACGCTTTGCGATCGGAGGTGATTTTTATGGGAGATTATATTGGGGGCCACTCAATCATACATTTTGGAAATTTTATCATTAAAGATCCAGCCGACTTTCGCAATACTATCGACTATAGTGATGTTATCACAGAGCATTCGATTAATGAGTCCGCGTTTAAGACTGAATATAAACGCTATTATCTATCTGAAATTGGGAAAAAAGCCGGGATTAATGATACCTCGAAATATCTGAGCCATAAAGAAGTTCATAGAATTATAATATGGCAGTGGGTTTATAATAATAATCCTAATTTAATACAGCTGCCTGAAGGGACTCCCCTCGCTTTACGTAATGTTATTAGCACCTTCCAAAGGCCAGTTGATTGGGCAAAAAAGCAAAAAGGATACAGAAAACTTTTGAGACAAGCCTATTTGCAAAAAACAAAACCCACAGAATAGACCAATATACTTGTAAATCCTGCACAGAATTTGAAGGGATCGCAAAAATTATTCCATTCTGGTTTTAGGTGGAGAAACTGGTTGACGGCTTCCGTGAGGTGCCTCCCTAAGTCCCGCGTCTGGGCTTGTCGAATCGGTGCTGGTGGCATAATCCTAGGCTAAAAGGGTTGGCGCATCGACCGCAGCCTGCCCGCCCAAGCTTAAAGGTTGGAGCCCATGCAAATACGACCCGTCAGCCTCGCCGTAGGGGCAGAGATCACCGACGTGGACCTCGGCAAGATCACGGATGCCGAGGCCCAGCAGGTCCACGACGCGCTGATGCAATACGGCGTCGTGTTCTTCCGGGACCAGGACATCACGCCCAAGCAACATGTCGATTTCGCCAAACGGTTCGGCCATGTGCCGGTGGCGCAGAAGGCGTCGTTCGGTGTGGCGGAGGATGCACCGGAAATCTCGACGCTGACCTATGACCGCGAGCGGCCGCCGAACGTCAACCACTATCACCCGGACGGCCTGTTCCGCGAAAAGCCGGAATTCGCCAGCGTGCTGCGCGCCATAGAGGTGCCGGAACTGGGCGGCGATACGATTTTCGTCTCCGGCTACGCCGCCTATGAAGCCCTGTCCGACCGCATGAAGCGCTATCTGGATGGCGTTTACGCGATCAACGACTTCATGAACCTGCATTCACGCCCGTCCAAGTCACGGTCTTGGAAAGGCGACGGCGGCAAGGGCATGGCCACGGTGCGGGAACAAAACCCGCCGGTGGAACACCCGGTCGTGCGCACCCATCCGGTGACCGGCAAGAAGTCGCTCTATGTCTGCCAGTCCTTCACCACCTACCTGGCGGACATGCCGGAGCGCGAAGGCCGCGGAGTGCTGGAATTCCTGTTCGAGCACATCGCACTGCCGGAATTCCAGTACCGCTTCCAATGGCGCCCCAACTCCATCGCATTCTGGGACAACCGCTGCACGCTGCATTATGCGGTGGCCGACTACTGGCCGGCCTACCGCTACATGCAACGCTGCTCCATCCGCCTGGACGAGGTGCCGGTGTAGAAAATCGGCTCCCCGAGGCGATGCTGAGACATCCCTCGGGGAGTTATGCTTCTGCGGCGTTGGGGGCGGCCATGCGGAGCCCCGGGCGGTCACCGCAGGAATGCGCGAAACTGTGTAAGGGCGAACGCGAACAGCGCCGTTCCGATCAGCAATAGCGCCAAAAGATGCAGCCAAACCATGTCCAGTCCGGCACCGCGGAACAACACGCCCTGCGCCAGTGCAATGTAATGCGTATCCGGCGAGACGAGCATGACCGTCTGCAGGATTTCGGGCATGCTTTCGCGCGGGGTCATGCCGCCGGAAAGCACCTGAAGGGGCAATAACACCAAAAGGATCATCATCCCGAATTGCGGCATCGACCCGGCAAACGTCGCCAGCAGAATGCCCAGCGACGTCGTGGCCAGGATATGCAGCGTCGCGCCCAGCAGGAACAGCGGCAGGGAGCCTGCAATGGGCACGCCTAGCGCCCCCTCCACGACGAAGGTCAGGGATATGCCGGATGCAAGCAGCACCACCAGCCCCATCGCCCAGACCTTGGCGGTCATGATCTCCAGCGCCGTGACGGGCATCACCAGCAAATGCTCGACCGTGCCGTGTTCCCGCTCGCGGATCAGCGCGGCGCCGGTCAGAATGACGGACAGCATGGTGACCGCACTGATCACATTGGTGATGGCACCAAACCAAGCGGGATCCAGTCCGGGGTTGAACCGCGCCCGCAAGGCCAGCTCGGCCGGCATTTCGGCCGGCTGCCGGTTGCCTGCCAGATACTCCGAAACCTCTGCCGCAACGATACCCTGCACATAGCCGGCACCGGTGAACGCCTGCGAAACCCGTGTGGCATCGACATTCAGTTGCAGGTCTGGTGCGGTGCCGGCCAGCAGGTCGCGCTGAAAACCGGGCGGAATGTTCAGGGCGAACGTATCCAGGCCCGCGTCCATCCTTGCATCCATCTCCTCCTGGGTGATTTGGACGGGCGTCAGGAAGTAGGGCGGATAGAATGCGTCGGCAATACTGCGCGACAACGGCGAGGCGTCCTCATCGACAATGGCGATTGCGGCCTTCGACAGGGTTTCGGGCATCGCGGTGGACGAGATATAGACATCCACGGTGAAGGCATAGAACACCAACAGCACCAACAACGGGTCGCGCAACAGCCCGCGCAGCTCCTTCACCCCCAAATGCAGGATGTGCCGCAGCCGCATCGCGCCTATCCCACCTGCTTGCGCAACAGCAGTGCCGCCACGGCTGTCAGTACCGGCAGTAACAGCAGCATCGGCAGGAACGAGCTCCAGAGCGCATCAAAGCCAAGCGCCTTGGAGAAAGTGCCGCGCGCGATGATCACGAAATGGCTGGTGGGATAGATCTCGCCGATCACCGCGCCCGCCCCTTCCAATGCTGAGACCGGGTTGATGATCCCGCCATATTGGACGGCAGGCAGCATCGTCGCCAGGGAAGTGGCGAAAATCGCCGCGATCTGGCTGCGCATGAAGGCGGAAATCAGCAGGCCTAACCCGGTGGCCAGCACAACATACAGCAGGGCCCCGACGGTCAGCGCCACGATGCTGCCGGTAAACGGCACGTCAAACAACAGGACGGCGATCAGCACGAGCAATGCGAAATTCACCATCGCCATCACCACATAGGGCATTTGTTTGCCCAGCAGAAACTCCAATGGCCGCGTTGGCGTTACGTAAAAGTTGACGATGGAGCCCATTTCCTTCTCCCGCACCACCGATAACGCCGCCAACATCGCCGGGATCAAAAGCAGCAAAAGGGGAATCACGGCGGGTACGATCGCCGGAAGGCTCTGAATATCCGGGTTGTAGCGGTAGCGAACCTCCAGGTTATAGGGCCGGGCCACGGCCGCAGCACCGAAGGCCTGCCGCAACTGTTCAGCAATCATCTGCGAATGCATCGCCTGCACATAGCCGCGTACGGTCTCCGCCAATTGCGGATTGGACCCGTCGATCCACGCACCGATCGACGGCCCGCTGCCACGGGCCAGATCGGCCGCGAAGCCAGGCGGGAATTCCAGCGCAAGGCTGATGTCGCCCGCGCGCATGCGCCGGTCCATATCGCCATAATCCCGCAAGGGTGGCGTTTCGATAAAATAGCGCGATCCCGACAATTCGTTGACGTAAGACTGGCTGGTTACGGATTGGTCCAGATCCAGCACGGCAAAACGCAGATCCTCAACGTCCATGCTGATGCCGTAGCCCAGCACCAGCATCAGCACGATGCTGCCCAGGCCCGCCAATGTCAGGCGGATTGGATCGCGGGACAGTTCCAGGGATTCCCGCTTGGCGATGCTTAGCATCCTGTCCCACCGGAAGCGCAGGATACGCTTGGGGGGCGGGTCAGCCTCGGCCCTGTTCAACTGGCCGGCCAATTCCGGCGCGCTTGCGTCCTCCGTCTCCACGACCTTTTGAAGATGGTGGACAAAGGCATCGTCCAATGTGTCGACCCCGCTACTGGCACGGATCGCGTCAGGCGTGTCGCTGACCAGAACGCGCCCGGCATGCATCAGCGAAATGCGGTCGCAGCGGGCGGCCTCGTTCATGAAATGGGTGGAAACGAAGATCGTCACCCGGTCGTTGCGCGACAACTCCACCAAGATGCGCCAAAATTCATCCCGCGCCACCGGATCCACGCCGGAGGTCGGCTCGTCCAAAATCAAGATGTCGGGTTTGTGGATCAAGGCCACCGCAAGCGAAAGGCGCTGGCGGATTCCCAGTGGCAGGGCATTGGGCAGGCTATCCATGACCCGTTCCAGATCGAAACGCCGTGCCAGCTCCGCCACCCTAGCAGCCAGGCTGCCGGTAGGCAGATCGAACAGCCGCCCATGCAGTTCCAAATTCTGCCGGACGGTCAATTCGCCATAGAGCGAAAAACTTTGCGTCATATAGCCAATGCGCTTCCGTACGGCCATGTCGCGCGCATCGACGGGCTGGCCGAACAGCCGCGCCCGGCCTTCTGCCGGCTCCAGCAAGCCGGTCAGCACCTTCATCGTCGTGGTCTTGCCGCAGCCGTTCGAGCCGAGAAACCCGAAAATTTCGCCGCGGCGGATCTGGAAACTGACGCGGTCCACGGCAGTGAAATCGCCGAACTTGACACTCAGTCCCTCCGCCTCGATTACGAAATCGGCGGTTTCCGGCGCTACATAGGGCGGGATGATCAGGCCATTGTGCCCCTCGCTCTGCCCATCGGGCAACAGCTGGACATACGCAGTGTCCAGACTATCCGTGTTTGTTTGCTCCAGAAGTTCCGCGGGCGTCCCCGTCGCCAGGATGCGGCCGTCGTCCATGGCCGCCAGCCAGTCAAACCCCTCGGCCTCCTCCATGTATGCAGTGGCGATCAAAATGCTCATGCCAGGGCGGCTGTCCCGGATCGAATGGATCAGTTGCCAGAATTGCCGCCGCGACAGCGGATCAACGCCGGTTGTCGGCTCATCCAGGATCAGGAAATCGGGGTCGTGGATCAGTGCGCAGCACAAACCCAGCTTTTGCTTCATCCCACCGGACAGTTTGCCCGCCGGACGCCCGGCAAAGGGTGCGAGGCCGGTTGCCTGCAACAGCACGCCGATGCGGCGTTGGCGTTCGTCCCTGGAAATGCCGAACAAGCGGCCAAAGAAATCGATGTTTTCGAAGACCGACAGCGTCAGATAGAGATTCCGGCCCAGCCCCTGCGGCATGAAGGCGATGCGTGGCCCGATGCGGTTGCGGTGGCTGGCGCTGGCCATGTCGCCGCCCAAGACCTCCAGTCGCCCCTCCTGCATGCGCCGTGCGCCTGCGATCAGCGACAGAAGCGAGGATTTGCCCACCCCATCCGGCCCTATCAGCCCCACCATGCAGCCCGCCGGTATATCCAGCGTCACACCGTCCAGAGCGCGGGTCTTGCCATAAGCCAGGCCAAGCCCTTCGGCACGCACGACGGGCAGATCGGCCGCCGTGCTCATTCAAGAACCCGCCCCTGGGCCTCTTCCGGCCAGGGCGCATTCGAGTCCAGCCGCACCCATGCCACGCCGGGCAAGCCGGTCTTGATCTGCTCCAGATGCTTTTGCAACAAGGCGACCGGAATACGGGCGCGGGTGCGGAACATGAGTTTTTCGCGCTCCACCTCCGTTTCGACCGTTTTTGGCGTGAATTGTGCCACATCGGCAACGAACGATATTTCCGCAGGGATCACCACACCCGGGGCAGCGTCCAGCAAGATGCGCGCCTCTGTCCCCATACCGGTGCGGCCGGCATCAGCGGTCGGCAGGAAAAAGGTCATGAAGACATCGCTCACATCGACAAGGTTCACAACGCGCCCGCCCGCGCCGACCACCTCGCCTTCCCGGGCGACGATATACTGCACCCGGCCCGCGCGCGGCGCCTTCAGCGTGCTGTCCTCGATCCTCACTGTGATGGCGTCTTTTGCAGCGCGCGCAACCTCGATTGCAGCCTCCGCCCCTATGACCGAAGAATGGGCCGAAGCGATTGCGGCTTCGGCGGAGGCCACGGATGCCTCGGCTGCAGCGACCGCCGCCCGGGCTCCAAGGGCATCTGCACGGGTCCGGTCGAGAACCTGTTGCGAACTGACATTGTCGCGCGCGAGTTGCTGGGTCCGTTCGTACTGCCGTTGCGCTGCGTCGTAAGTCGCCTGCCGTTGCTCAAGTGTCGCCTCTGCCGCGCGTTTCTCGGCTTCCCGCTGGGTGACCAGCAAGCGCGCGTTCTCCGCGGCGATAGCGGAGCGCCTGAGTTCGGCCTCAGCCTGCGCCAGGGCTGCCTGCAACTGGCGGATATCGAGTTGCGCAAGCACCTGACCCGCTTCAACGAATTCGCCTTCGCGCACGTGCAGCAGGTCGATCCGGCCGCCATCGCGCGCCGCCACATTGATCTCCACCGCCTCGATCCGGCCATTCCCGCGGGCGAACCCCTCTGGCAGGCCGTCGTCGTTCATGAATTTCAGCGCAAGGAAGCCAGCCAGCGCGAGAACAGCAACCAAGACAGCAACGCCCCAACCGCGTCCAAAGGGTTTCAAGTGCCACTCCTTTTTGTCTTCAGCCGCCGGGCAGCGACGATGGCCACCATATCAAAACCAAGGCGACAATGTGACATCCAATGCACAATATGGGTTCGTACAATGCTGTAAGTTCTGAGGAACCTGCGTCACCTCCTTGGCCCGGCGGCGCAGTTGGCCATGCTGACACATGGCCCGTTGCCTTTTTGCCGGACAGATGATCCGGCTGTCAGTGAACAGGAAAAGGGTTACATTTTTTGCTTTACGACATAAATAATGAATTCGCCGTATCATACGCTGCCGCTGCACCATGGCTGTTTGTGTTTCGCGGCGGTGATTGACCGTAAAAGAATGGAAAAACAAAAATGAAAACGCACAAACTCGGTCAATCACGGAGAAAACTCATAAAAATCATACCATTCTTCATACAATATCATTTTGAATTATTATAAATGATAGCGGCGAGCGCTACTTTACCGAGGGACTGGCCGCAATGTCGATCGTGAAACAAGCCGGCATTCTGATATTGATTGCCGCACTGGCAGCCGGCGGTTATTTCGGCTGGCAGCACTTTGCGGGCAATAACGCCGATGCGCAGCAGAATGCCGGCGGCGCCTCCGGCCCGCGTGGCGTCTCGGTTGTCACAGCCAAGGCCGAATACCGCGATCTCGAGACATTGGTGGAAGCCGTGGGTTCGACGCGCGCGCGCCGTTCGGTGCGAATCACCCCCCTGGCGCCAGGGCGTGTGGTTGAGATCAGCTTCGAGGCTGGGCAGGCCGTCGAGACGGGGGAGCGTTTGCTCCGGCTCGACGACGACATCCAGCGCGCCGACCTGCTGGAAGCAGAGGCGCGGCTGGCAAATGCTATCAGCGCACTGGAACGTGGCCAATCACTGAAACGGAGGAGCGCGGTCTCCGACGCGACGGTCGAACAACTCACAGCCGACAAGGCCATTGCGGAAGCGGAGCGCGACCGTGCGGCCCGGCGGCTTCGTGACCGGACGCTGACCGCACCGTTCGCCGGCGTCGTCGGTTATGCCAGCATCGATCTGGGTGCCCGGATCAATGAAGGCGATACGGTAACAACGCTCGATGATCTTTCGGTATTGGAAATCGAGTTGTCCCTGCCCGAAAATCTGTTCGGACGCATTGAGCCAGGGCAACGCATCACGGCGGAATCGGCAGCCTTTCCAAAGCGGACATTCGACGGCGCAATCCATTCGATCGACAGCCGCATCGACCCGGTTTCACGGTCGTTCAAGGCCCGCGCCTTCGTCGAAAATGCCGAACTCATTCTGCCAGCGGGAATGTTCATGCGCTTGTCGGTCGTCCTCGATGCCCAGCGCGCGCTTACCGTGCCGGAGGAGGCATTGGTCGTCGACGGCAGCCAGGCCTACGTTTTTGCCGTCGTCGAGCGTGACGGAAGCTTCAGGGCAGAACGCCGCGATGTCGTCCGAGGACAGCGGGGCTTTGGGATGGTGGAAATCGTCGAAGGATTGGCAGGCGGCGATGAGGTGATCGTCCGCGGCGTCCAGAAAGTCCGCGACGGCTCGCCCGTGCGCCGCATGCCGCAGTCCAGCGAGGCCTTCGCATCCAAAGCCATTGCCGGATAAGCCAGATAACTCGTGGCCGCGGCTCGGCCGCTGCCTCTGACAGGAGCAGGCGTCAATGACGTTGTCGGAATTGTCGATCCGCCGCCCGGTGTTGGCAATTGTTGCCAGCCTGTTGATCGTGCTGGCCGGTGTGGCGTCGCTCCTGTCGATTCCGGTGCGGGAGCTGCCGGACGTCGACTCTGCCGTGGTGACGGTGACAACAACCTATGTCGGCGCATCGCCGCAGATCGTCGATACGGACATCACAGAAATTGTCGAAAGTTCGGTCGCCGGTGTGGCCGGCATCAAGACGATCACGTCTCAAAGCCGCCGTGGCCGCAGCCAAACCGTGATCGAATTTGAAACCGGGCGCGATATCGACGAAGCTGCGAACGATGTCCGCGACGCCGTCGGCCGCGTGCGCGGCAGTCTTCCGTCCGACGCGGAAGAACCGCAGGTCATCAAGAACGACAGCGACGCCGACCCGGTCATGCGGCTCGCCGTTACCTCCTCGCGGCATTCGCCCGAGGAGATCACCGACTATGTCGAGCGCTTCATTCTCGACCGCCTGTCAACGCTGGACGGTGTTGCCAGCGTGGATATGCGCGGCGAACGGCGCTATGCCATCCGTATCTGGATCGACCGCCGCGCCCTGGCCGCGCGCAACCTGACCACCACGGATGTGGAGGCGGCAATCCGGCGGAACAATCTGGAACTGCCGGCGGGCGAGGTCAAATCCAGCCAGCGCCTGATGGATATCCGCCTGAACACCCGCCTGTCCACGATCGAACAATTCAGCGACATCGTCATCGACACGGTGGATGGCTACCCGGTCCGCCTGGGCGATGTGGCAACGGTGGAAAACGGAGTGGAAGACGATGAAATCATCGTCCGGGCCAATGGCAAGCCTGCCGTCGGCCTCCAGGTCGTGCGCCAGAGCCAGGCCAACACGATGGCGATTTCAACCGCAGTCCGCGACGAGATTGAAAACCTGCAACCCAACATGCCCGAGGGCATGGAGATCATCGTCGGTTCGGACGACGCGCTGTTCATCGCCGCATCGATACGGGAAGTGCTGATTGCACTCGGCATCTCGCTCGCCCTGGTGATCCTGGTGATCCTGCTGTTCCTGCGCTCTGTGGGTACGACACTGGTCCCGGCGGTGACGATCCCGGTGGCGTTGATTGGATGCATGGCTTTGATCGCCGCACTCGGTTTTTCCATTAACACATTAACGCTGCTGGCGCTTTTGCTGGCCATCGGCTTGGTGGTCGACGATGCCATCGTCGTGCTCGAGAACATCAAACGGCGCATGGATGAAGGCGAGTCGGCCCTGGTTGCCGCCGTGCGCGGCACACGACAGGTTACCTTCGCCGTGTTGGCAACATCCGTCACCCTGATCGCGGTTTTCGTGCCAGTTTCGTTTTTGGGTGGGCAAGTCGGTCGCCTGTTCAGCGAATTCGGCCTGGTCATGGCGGCAGCAGTGGTCATTTCCACCTTCGTGGCGTTAAGCCTCTGCCCCATGCTCGCCTCCCGCATCCTCCGCAAGCGACCCGCCAGCGGGCAGGCATCGAAAATGACCGGCGATGAGGCCATGGCCAAATCGACCGTTGGCAGCCTCTACCGCAAGGCGCTGGATTTCTCGCTGCGTGTGCCGCTGGTGGTGATTGCCCTGTCGCTGGTGTTCGTTGCCGTTGCACTCGTTCTCTACGAGGGGCTGCCGCGGGAACTGGCCCCCAGGGAGGATCGCAGTGTGGCATTCGTGCCGATGACTGCCCCGCAAGGCGCCACCACTGCCTATACGGACGAGCAGGCGAAGATCATCGAGGATGCGCTGCAACCCTATGTGGACAATGGCTCTATCACCACGGTCTACTCGCTGATCGGCTGGGGTAACCGCCCCTACCGCGCCTTTGTCGTCATGCGGCTGGCACCATGGGGAGAGCGGGAGCTGACTCAGTCCCAGATCACCAGCGCCCTTCAGCCTGCCGCCCGCAGCCTGCCGGGCGCACGCGCTGCCGTTGCCAGTCCCGCCGGGCTCGGCTTGCGGGGAAGCTCGACACCGCTGCGGATCGTTGTGGGCGGTCCGGATTTCGAGAAGGTCAAGGAATGGGCCACAGCCCTGCTGGAACATGCCGAAGCCAATGATAGCCTCATCAATGCCGAGATCGATTTTGAGGAAAACCAGCCGCAGCTAGACCTGGAACTCGACCGGGCGCGCGCCAATGACCTGGGAATCAGCGCAGAGACGATCGCATCCACATTGCAGATCATGTTCGCCTCGCGGGAGATCACCAACTACATAGACCGCGGCCGCGAATATCCCGTGATCGTCCAGGCTCGGGCCGAAGACCGCCGCACGCCCGGCGATCTGGCGAACATCTTCGTGCGGGCCGGCAGCGGCGGCCTGGTACCCTTGAGCGCGTTGGTGAGCACCTCCGAAAGCGCGGCGGCACCCGAATTGCGCCGTTACGACCGGTTGCCGTCAATCACCATCCAGGCCGCCCTGGCGCAGGATTATGCCCTTGGCGACGCACTGGCGTACATGGAGGAAGGCGCTGCGCGGATCCTGCCCGACAATGCCCGCCTCGGTTATGCCGGCCAGTCCGCGACGTTCAAGGATACGTCTGGCGATATCATGATCACGTTCGCCATCGCCCTGGTGGTGGTATTCCTGGTGCTGGCGGCGCAGTTCGAGAGCTTCATCCATCCGCTCGTCATCATGTTGAGCGTTCCACTCGCGGTTGCCGGCGCGATCTATGCGTTGAGCATTGCCGGGCTTTCGATCAATGTTTACAGCCAGATCGGAATCATCCTGCTGATTGGCCTGATGGCGAAAAATGGCATTCTGATCGTCGAATTTGCCAACCAGCTCCGCGATCAGGGCATGAGCGTGCGCGACGCCGTGCTGGAAGCTGCCATCCTGCGCTTCCGGCCGATCCTGATGACGGTGATCTCCACGGTACTGGGCGCGGTGCCGCTGGTCATTGCGACGGGCGCGGGTGCCGAGAGCCGAATTGCCATTGGCGCCGTCATTATCGGCGGGCTCGGTCTGGCGCTGATACTCACCCTGTTCCTGACACCGGTGCTTTATAACCTGCTGGCGGGCCTATCCAGGCCACGGTCGGCGATCGAAAAGGCGTTGGAGAGCGAACTCACGGCGGATCAGCGGCATCCGGCGGAATGAGCCGCTCCGTTCCGCCCTGTTGTGGGGTCACCTCGCGCGGCTATGCCTAAACTCGGCGCCAGTGTCCGGCAGCCCCTCCCGCGACAACAACACCGCAACGGGCCGCAAGCCGCCGACATGAGAGCAGACGATCATCACCGCCACCATGATCGGCACGGCAAGGAACATGCCAGCAATGCCCCAGACCCCCGCCCAGAAGGCGAGCGAAATGATGATCCCAAACGACGACAGACGCAGCGCCCGGCCGAGCAGCAGCGGGTCGATCACCTGACCGATTGTGAACTGGATCACGGTCAGAACCGCCAGCAGTCCGAGTCCCAGAACTTGGTCACCGGTCTGGATATAGCCAACAAGAGCCGCTGCGATCGTGGCAACGATAGAGCCAATATTCGGGATGTAGTTGAGCACAAATGTCAGAATGCCGATGGCAACCGCAAGCTGAATCCCAAAGGCGCTGACCACAAAATAGGCCAAAAATCCTGTCACAGCGCTGACCAACGTTTTGACCAGCAGGTACCGGTTCACCCGATGCATGATCGAACCGATGATCATTTTGGCCTGCGTCGCCTGATTCTCGTCCCCCAAAAGGCTGATGAGCTTGGTCGAGAACCAGATACGCTCCGCAAACAGGAAACCGACGAACAGGATAATCAGCACGGTCGCCTGCAGCAGATCGCTGGCTTGGCCGGCGACGGCTCGCAGATAGTTGCCGAACTGCACCTCCTGCATCGTCTGCAACACCGCGGCCTCGACGTCCGCCCCCATCCATGCAAACAAATCGGCAACCGCGCGTTGAGCCGGGTCGGCGTACGCCAACACAGTCAGCACAACCGTGTTGGCCTGTGACAGAACCACCGCAGTCAGCGTCAGCAGCCCCGCCGTGATCAGCCCCAGTGCTGCGATGCTCGCGAGCACCATTGGAACCCGCAGGCGGCCAATGTTGACGCGCGCAATGGAATTGATCGCATCGCTCGTCAGACTGAACAGGATGATCGCGATAACGAGCGAAATGAGGATGAAGCGCGCCTGCACCAGCAGGAACAGGATAATCGCAAAGGCGATGATCCCCAGAAACCATGTCTGGAGACGCGCCCCATTGGGCACCGACAGAAGTCCAGCCGCCCGTCGCCCATCGTCCTTTGGGGAATCGCGCTCGGTGCCTTCACGATCGTTTTCAGCCATTGATCCGTTCCTGGTGCAGCCCCTTGCTCGTGATCCCGGAAACTATGTCTACAGCAGCAAGGGTTCAATCATTCCTTGCCGTGGCACCGATATTCCGATCAGCATCATATGCCCTGAAGGCATTTTGGGCTTCATAGACCGTTTTTCCCAGCCTCAATCCCCTGCCCGCCAGCACTATCCGCGGCTCATCCACCTGGAAACACAGAATGTCGCGGGTGCGGGCAGGAATTGCGGCAGGGGCATCTATAGGCGCAGCAACAGGCCTTCCGGGCTCGCGGCATAGCCGGTGAGCGTGCGTTCGGCGTTCAGCAGCCGCCAGTTCAGCATGCGCTGGGCATAGTCGCGCACGGTGACAGCGTGGGCCGGGTCTGCTGCCAGGTTCTGGAACTCGCCGGGGTCGTTTTGCAGATCAAACAACAGCGGCGGCAGGGCCGCGAAATGCACGTATTTCCAATGCTCATCCTGCACGACGGCCAGGTTGCATTGGTCCATGGTCAGGCCCAGAGCCTCCTCCGGTTTCGAGTAATAGATATTCCGGAAGTCGAATTCGAAATGCACCTCGCGCCGCCAATCGCCGGGCGCGCCACCATCGCGAAGGAACGGCATCAAGGAGCGCCCGTCGCAGGCGCGCGGGCACGGCGCATCCATCCAATCCAGGACCGTTGGCATCAGATCGACGGATTCCGTGAACTGCTGCACGATACGCCCGCGGCTGCCGTCTGCGCTTGCATCCGGATCGCGCACGATCATCGGGATGTGGTAGCTCTGGTCGAAATAGCCGAGCTTGCCCAGCAGGTGATGGTCGCCCAACTGCTCGCCATGGTCACAGGTCACGACGATCAGCGTATCGTCCCATTGGCCGGAATCCTTCAGGAACTGGAAAACGCGGCCCAGATGGGCGTCGATTTCCTCGATCAGCCCGTAATAGGTGGCGCGCATCTGCCGGACCTCGGCCTCGTCCATGTCCGCGCCCAGGCCCTCGCCATTTTCAAAGAAGCTCTTGCGCGCGACATTGTCGAGATAGAACCGCAGCATCGGATGCTGCTCCGCCTCCTCGGCAACGGTGGCGGCGCGCAGCGGCGGCGGGCAATCGGCGGCGTCGAACATGTCGTGATAGGGGGCAGGCGCGGCAAAGGGCGGGTGCGGCCGCCAATACCCCAGATGCAGGAACCAGGGCTTGTTGCTGGCGCCGCGGATATAGTCGATGCCGCGGTCGGTGAACCAAGCCGTATCCGACAGTTCTGCCGGAATCCGGCTGGGCTTGCGGGTCGCGCCGATCTCACCCGGCTCCAAATCCTGCGGCAGCCAGATATCCCACGGGTTTTCCGGCAATTGCACGCCGTTGGCGGCCACCCAGGAGAAGTAGGCTTCCATCTTCATTCCCCAGAATCCGACCGGCCGCCAGCCGTCCATCAGATCCCCCAGCACCCTGAAACGCGGGTCTTCCGGCGGGATGGTGCGCGGGTCCGGTGTGGTGGTCGTGTAGCCGACGATCGCCGGATCATAGCCCAGTTTGCGCACTTCCTTGGCGACGTTGGTGTGGCGCGCATCCAGCGGGATCGTGTTCTGAACGGCCCGGTGGTTCATCATATAGAGACCGGTTAGCAGGCTGGCCCGCGCCGGCCCGCAAGGCACAGCCTGGGTGTAATGCCGGGCGAAGGTCACCCCTTCCGCCGCCAGTGCGGCCAGGTTCGGCGTCTTGACCAGCGGATGGCCCAGCATGGGCAGCGTATCGCCACGCCATTGGTCGACAACGATCAACAGCACATTCTTGCGTTTGCTCATGGTTTCCTCGAAATCAGCGCAATGTTGGGTCCAGACGGTCGCGCAGCCAGTCGCCGACCATGCTGATGGAAAATGTCGTCATGACGATCACGAAGCTGGGCGCCAGCAGGATCCAGGTGGCGGATTGCAGATACTCACGGCCATAGCCAACCATGTTGCCCAGGCTGGTCATCGGCGGCTGCACGCCCAGGCCCAGAAACGAAAGGCCCGATTCCAGCAGGATCACCTCGGGAAAGGTCAGTGTAATGCTGACGATCAACGTGCTGGCGATGTTCGGCAGGACATGCAGGCCATAGATGCGGAAGGGCGACGCCCCGATATCGCGGACGGAGGCGGCATAGCCTTGCTCGTTGGCGGCGATGGTCAGACCGCGCGCAATACGGGTCGATCGTTCCCAGCCATAAAACCCCATCAGGCAGATGAACAGGGTGAGGGTATTGCCGAAAAAGGCCAGCACCGCCAACGCGATGATCATGAACGGCATGGAAGCCTGAAAGTCGACCAGCGTCAGCACCAGTTGCTCCACCCATCCGCGGAAATGCGCCGCCAGCAAGCCCAGGGTGACGCCGATGGTGGCTGAAATGATCGTGCTGGCAAATGCAATCAGCAGGCTGATGCGGATCGAATAGACCAGGCGAGACAGCACGTCCCGGCCCAGTTCATCCGTACCCAGGGGGTGCGCCCAACTTCCGCCGACAAACACCGGCGGCGACAGCCGTGCCTTCAGGTCAAGCGCGCTATAGCTATAGGGCGCCAGCACATCCGCCAGCAGCGCGACCGCCAGCATCGTGCCGATCCAGGTGATGCCGAACAGCACCAGCGGCGGATAAGCCTCCAGGAAGCGGGAAAGCTTGCTGCGCTCGGCATCGGCGGTAACCGCCGCCACCGGTGCGATAGGAAGGTCGGTCATGGCCTAGCCCCCCGCCTTGAGGTTTCGCCCGGTGCGCAGGCGCGGGTCGATCCAGCCATACAGGGCATCCACGATCAGGTTGGATGCCACCATGCAGGCCGCGACCAGCAGCAAAATGGCCTGCACAACAGCCAAATCACGGTTGGCGACGGCGGAAACCAGCAACCGCCCGACACCAGGCCAGGCAAACACGCTTTCGACTACGACCGCACCCGCAATCAGGCTGCCGACCATGAACCCGACGATGGTCACGGTCGGGATCGCCGCATTCGGCAAGGCATGGCCGGTGACGACCAGCCGCCAGATCAACCCCTTGGCGGATGCCGTGCGGATATAGGGTTGGCCCAGCACTTCCAGCATGGCGGAGCGCGTGAACCGCGCCAGGATCGCCGCGCCGCCCAGCCCCAACGTTATCGCCGGCAGGATGATATGGGCGGGGCTGGTGTATCCGCCGCTGGGCAGCCAGCCCATCTTCACCGCAAACACCAACACCAGGATCAGCCCCAGCACAAAGCTGGGAACGGTATAGCCGGCGACAGACAGGCTCATCACCAGACGGTCGATCAGCGAGTTGCGGTTGAGTGCGGCGAAGATCCCCCCCGGAATACCGATCAGAAGCTTGAGTGCGAACGCCGGCAGGGTGATGGCGAGCGTCGCCGGAATGCGTTCCGCCACAAGTTCGATCGCCGGCCGGCCATCCCGCATGGATTGGCCGAAATTGCCCTCGGCCAGGTTCAGGAAGTAGCCGAGATATTGCTTCCAGACCGGCGCATCCAGGCCCCAGCCCTGCCGAAAGGCCTCAATCGCCTCTGGCGGCGCATCGGGTGAGAGGATCAGAAGCGCCGGGTCGCCGGACAGCCGCAATATGACGAAGGCGAAACTCAGGACGAGGAAGATCGTAACCAACGCCCGAAAGCCGCGCGCTATGAGAAAATAGAACATTCTGGTGGCGCCTTATGCGGTGCTGACGGCCGAAACATGGATGGGCGAAACATTGGCGGGCGGGCCATTCGCAGTCGTCAGCAGGTGACAGGCAGCCTTGCGCCCGCCCCCGATGTCGGTCAGTTCCGGCGCGCTCACACGACAGGCCGGCATGGCGTGAGGACAGCGCGGATGAAAGGGGCATCCCGACGGCACGTTGACCGGATTGGGCGGGTCGCCCTCCAGCACGATGCGTTTGGCCTCTTGCCGGCGCCATGGCGACGGGATCGCCGATACCAGCGCCTGGGTGTAAGGGTGCGCGGGGTGTTGAAACAGGCTTTCAGGATCGCCCTGCTCCACAATCCGGCCCAGATACATGACCGCAACTTCATGGCTGATCTGGCGCACCACCTTCAGGTCATGGCTGATGAACAGGAAGGCGAGGTTGAACCGTTCCTGCAGGTCCAGCAGCAGGTTGATGACCTGCGCCTGGATCGAGACGTCCAGCGCCGAAATCGGCTCGTCGCAGACCAGAAGGCTGGGCTCCAGGATCAATGCCCGCGCCAGCACTACGCGCTGGCGTTGGCCACCGGAAAGTTCGTGCGGATACCGCCCGAACAGGTGCGGCGTCAGCCCGGCGGATGCCATGAGTTCTTGCGCCTTCTCCCGACGTTCCGCCGGCGTGCCGATGTTGAACACCGTCAGCGGTTCCATCACCTGCGTGATGGCAGGCAGCCGACGGTCAAGCGCGGATAGCGGGTCCTGATAGACCATCTGCATGCGTTGCCGCAGTGCGCGCCAGCGGCGGTCCCGCTTGGCCGGAACAGCCTGGCCTTCGAACCAAACCTTGCCGGCCGTAGGGGACATCAGGCCCAGAACCAGCCGCGCGGTGGTGGACTTGCCACAGCCGGATTCCCCAACCACGCCCAGGGTTCGCCCTGCTTCCAACGAAAACGACACACCATCCACCGCCCGCAAGGTTGCCGGACGGCCGAACAACGCGCTGACCCCCTGCCCCGGCACGCGGACCGGAAAATGCCGGCACAGATTTTCAACGGACAGCAATTTCGTCATACGGTACCGGCCTTCAGGCAGGCTGCCTTGTGCGACGGGGCTATGGCCGCAAGGTTCGGAATGGCGGTCGTGCAGCTTTGGCAGGCAAGCGGACAGCGCGGGCCGAAGCTGCATCCGGCGGGAAGCCGGCCTGGCTCGGGCACCGACCCGGAAATCGCTTCCAGCCTGCGTTGCGGCGCGTTGATGTCCGGCAGTGCTGCCAACAGGCCACGGGTGTAGGGATGGGCCGGGTTTGAAAACAGTTGGTCCGTGGGCGCCGCCTCGACGACCCGGCCGGCATACATCACCATCACCCGCTCACAGATATCGGCAATTACGCCCAGATCGTGCGAAATCAGCGCAAGCGCCATGCCGCTGTCGCGGCGAATTTCACGCAACAGGTCGAGGATTTGCGCCTGGATGGTGGCATCCAGCGCCGTGGTTGGCTCGTCGGCAACCAGAAGGTCGGGCTCGCCCGCCAGCGCCATGGCGATCATCACGCGCTGGTTCATTCCGCCCGAAAGTTCGTGCGGGTAGGCGTTCAATCGCTGGGATGCATTCGGAATGTGTACCCGGTCCAGCAACCGAACAGCCTCGGCTTTCGCGGCACTGCCGGCCAGCCCGCGGTGCAGGCCCAAAGCCTCCGTCAACTGGTGGCCTATCCGGCGGACCGGATTGAGCGAAGCCGCCGGGTCCTGGAAGATCATGGCGATGCGTTTGCCACGAACCCGCGCCATCGCGCGGTCGGAGAAATCGGTCATCGGCGCACCATCCAGCGATACGGTGCCGCTGATGCGGGCCCGGCTGCCCAGCAGCCGCAACACTGCCAGCCAGGTAACCGACTTACCGCAACCGGACTCGCCGACAATGCCAACCGTCTCCCCCGGCCGCACTTCCAGATCGATCCCGTGAAGAACGGGCACGTGACGTTTGCCGTCATCGAATGCAACCGTGAGGCCGGCGATGCTGACCAGCGGTTCTTGAAACGGTTCCCGGTTGGCTTCAGTGGTAAAGGACGCCGCAACAGCGGCCCGGGGCAAGGCCCGGACCGCCGCTGCGCCGTTCGACGCCGTGCTATAGCCGAACGCGTTCATGCCGGCCTACTTCAGATACCGGATGTTGTCCGCGCGGAAGTCCATCGCGAATGTCGGCGACCACTTCCACTCGATATCCTTGCGCTTGCCGTAGAACACCACGTTGCGGTGCAGAACGGTGTAGGCGGGGTCTTCGCGCTCAGCGATTTCAAGCATCCGGCCGAAAACCTTGCGCCGCTCTTCCCGGTCGGTGGAGGTTTCCAGAATACCGGAGAGCTTGTTGAACTCCTCGTTCGTCCATTCGCCCACTTGCTGCTGCTGCCCGGCCGGCCCGTGCTGGTTGACGATGGAGCTGACCGGGTCGCTGAACGGTGCAGAATTCGACCAGTCGCGGATCGCCCGCGGGTCGTTCCGGTCAAAGATTTGTTGCCAGTTCTCTTTCATCTGGATTTCAACGTTCAGCCCAACCGAACGCCAAATTTCCGTTAGGATCTGGGCCGTCTGCACCTGATTGGTGTAGTAGTTATTCAGAACACGGAACGGGATCGTCTCTCCCGTGTAGCCGGACGCCTCGACAAGCGACTTTGCAAGTTCCGGATTGTATTCCGGCACGCTCCAATCATCATGGAACATGTCGGCGTAGTATTCCCATTGCAGCCCCGCGGGAACACTGGTCCGACCGCCCCACAGCGCATCGACGATCGCCTGGCGATCCATGGAATGGGTCAACGCCCGGCGAATGCGCGCATCGGCAAGCTGCGGATGGTTTTTGTCGAACACGATCAGACGGTGGTTCAGCACCGGGCCACCCACGACCTCGAACGCCGAATTGCCTTCAACGGTTCCGATTTGGTCCGGCGGAATGTCCGTGGCGAAATCGTATTCACCCGACAGCAGGCCATTCACCCGGCCCGGCACTTCCGGCACCACGACATAGCGCACGGCCTGCACGGTCGGCTTGCCGCCGAAATAATCGTCATGCGCCTCCAGCACCAGCACGTTGTCCGGCCGGAACTCCTTGACCTTGAATGGGCCGGCGCTGACTGGGTTGCGGGCCCAGCTCATCCAATCCTTCGCTTCCAGGAAGGCGCGCTTGGAAATGATCTGCGATCCCTGGCGGGCAATCCGGCCCTCCATGGTCAGGTCCGGCACGGCGTTAACGAAGCGAACGGTATACCGGTCCACAATCTCGATCCGCTCCAGCGACGGCCAGAGCCGCCGGGCGACTGCCGGCACTTCGGGCGGTAGCTCCGGCCCGGTCTGGCCGGTTGTGGTGGTGAACAGGGTTTTGTTGTCACCCGCTTGCGCCCTCTGGCCTTCTTCGCCGGGGCGGCGCGGCGGCAGGTCGCCGAACATCCGTTCCGGGCCGAAGCTGAACGCAACGTCCTCCGCCGTCACTTCGTCACCATTGTGAAATCTCGCGCCCTCACGAAGCTTCAATTCGACGGTTTTTGCGTCGATGCGCTTCCAGGACTCGGCAAGGCCCGGCACCGGCGACAGGTCGCCCTGGCGATCCAGGTCGATCAGAGGGGAGAAAATCATCGGAAAAATGCGGGCACCGACGTTCGACTGCTCGCGCAGCGGCGTCAAGGCGCCGGAATTGACCACCTGCTGCACCGCCACGCGGACGACCGGCCGGTCATCTGCCCGGGCGGTCGCCGGTGCCAACAGCGCGGCAGCCGAAAGGCTGGTGGCGAGCGAAAGGCCAAACGCAAGAACGGATCGGCGACTGAAAAAGGGAAGCTGCATGCTGCTCTCCGCCATAAATGGAACGGCGCCCGGAACCGGGCGCGCGGTCCGGGCAAAGAGCCAGACGGAGATGATAAGGACGTGTCAGAACGGTTAACGTTTTTTGAAACCGACTCCATGGGACAGGAACATGCCCGGCGGGACGATGTGCCTTGGTCCGACGCCGGACCGGACGTGCCGAACGCAAAAGGCCGCCGGCAGCGAGATTGCCACCGGCGCCCCTTGGCTCGTTATCGCACCGATCACTTCGGCGGCATGATCACCGTGTCGATCACGTGGATGACACCATTGCTGGTTTCGATATCAGCAGCGATGACCTTTGCACCGCCAACCGTCACGCCGTCGGTCGCGTCAATCTGGAGCGGCGCTCCGTTGACAGTTTCGACGCTCAATGACTTGCCGGCGATGTCGGCAGACATGACCTTGCCGGGGATCACATGGTAGGTGAGGATGCCGGTAAGCGTATCCTTGTTATCCGGATCCAGCAGGCTTTCCAGGGTTTTGCTCGGCACCTTGGCAAAGGCATCATCATTGGGCGCAAAGACCGTGAACGGACCGGGGCCCTTCAGGGTCTCGACCAATTCGGCTTTCGTCACCGCAGTAACCAGCGTTTCGAACGAACCGGCCGATATCGCGGTGTCAACGATGTCCTTCTCCGCCGCGAAGGCGGAACCTGCGCCGGCAACGACCAGCAAACCGGCGAAAACGGAACGGCGAACGGACTTGAACATATGATGTCTCCCTAGGTTGGTAACGCCAGGAATACGGCCCGTTCCCAAGGATGGATGCATCGACAGCAATAACATCATTGTGACTTGAAATAGCAATATTACTTCCAATCAAGCCGTCACGACAAAGCCGAATCTAATTCCTCTAAAATTTCGAATATAACAAATTTTTTGAAAGTAACTCACGGCATCATAGGCGAATTAATTTCAAAAAAACCCCAATACCGGCCCGTCACCCAGCGACTTGATAAAGCCGATCCAGCCTGCTCAGGTCAGGGGCACCATTTGATCCGGATCGATCTCGAGCCAAACCGTATCGCCAACCTGGTGGATCTGGTTCGGCAGCGTGGTGACGCGGAGGCGAAGGCTGCTGCCCTTCGGGCTGACAAGATAATCCCAGGTCTCGCCCAGATAAGAGCGTTCGACTACGGCACTCTCAACAACCCAGGGCCTCTCTGACATATCGTCCGGCGGCACCATATGCAGCCGCAAGGTCTGAGGGCGGGCGGAGAAGCGGAGCGCATCGGTCTCGGCTTTTGGAATGCCGTGATTTTCAAGCGGTTTCGCATCGAGCACGAAGCCGTCGAAGACAATCCGGCCATCCGCCTGTTTGCCTTCGAGCAGGTTGGTTCGCCCGATGAAACTCGCCACGAACTCGCTCTTGGGCCGGTTATATAACGTGTATGGATCGTCGATTTGCTCAATCCTGCCGGCGTTCATCACCGCGATCCGGTCCGACGTGACCATTGCCTCGCCCTGATCGTGGGTAACGTAGACGGTCGTGATCTTGAACTCGTCATGCAGACGGCGGATCTCGAAACGCATTTCCTCGCGCAGGTTCGCATCCAGGTTGGACAACGGCTCATCCAGCAACAGCACGGCCGGCTGCACGACAATCGCCCGGGCAAGCGCCACCCGCTGTTGCTGACCGCCGGAAAGCTCGGCCGGGTAACGGCCAGCAAGGTGGCCCATCTGAACCACTTCAAGAATTTCACCCGTTCGCCGGCGGATTTCCTCTGCCGGCAGTTTCCGGATTTTGAGACCGAAGCCGACATTTTCCGCCACCGTCATGTTCGGCCAGATGGCGTAACTCTGGAAAATCATGGACATTTCGCGCCGCTCGGGCGGAAGAGAGGTGGAGGCGTTGGATAACGTTTTGCCGTTCATCTCGATCGCGCCGTCGGTCGGACGGATGAAACCTGCGATCATGCGCAGCGTCGTGGTCTTGCCGCACCCGGAAGGCCCCAACAGCGAGACGAACTCGCCATCGCCAATCGAAAGGTTGATCCGATCGACCGCAACGGTCTCTCCGTACTTTTTCACCACATCGCGAAGAATGAGTTTTGACACCTATCGGTCCCTCATCATGAAGTCGCGGCCCACCAGCTTAAAGCCGAGCCATACCAGGAAAGTCGTTGATACGAGAATGATGCAGCCGAGCGCGGCAACGGTTTCGAACCGCCCTTCCTCCGTCATGTCGTAAATCAAAACGGACATGACCCGTGTGTTCGGCGCGACCAAGAAAATCGCGGCGGAAAGCTCCCGCGTTGCCGGGATGAACACCAGCAGCCACCCGCCCAACAGCGTCTTTTTCAGCAGCGGCGCCACCACCGTGCGGATCGCTGTCAGCCGCCCGCCGCCCAGGATACGCACGGCCTCTTCCATCTCCGGATTGATCGAGCGCATGCCCGCGGAACTGGTGCCATAGGCAATGGGCAGAAAGCGGGCCGTAAAAGCCAGCACCATTAAGAGCGTCGTGCCGTACAAGGCCAAAGGCGGCCCCGCATATGCCGCGTAGAAACCGATGGCGAGCACGATGCCGGGGATGACGAACGGCGCCATGCAAAGAAACGCCATGATGTTGGCGAACGGAACCAGCTTGCGCGTGACCGCATAAGCGATGCAGAGCGCCGTGCCGATCGCCAGACACGCGGCCAGGGCCGCAAACAGGAAACTGTTGCCAATCGCCTGCCGCGCCAGGCTGTAATCGAACAGGATGGCCTGGTAGTTGGCGAGCGTGAAATTCTCCCAACTCATTCCCAGACCCCACGCTTTGGAAAGCGACGCCTGGATCATGGCCGCGCCCGGCAAATAAACAGCCAGCATCCCGATGAAAACCACATAGCCGAGCAGCACCCAGCGCCAGGGTCCGATATTGATCGGCCGGCGCTCCCCCCCTTTGCCGCTCTGCGTGACATAGCCTTTTCGGGAGAGCAGCAAGCGCTGCACCCAAATCAAGGAGATGGTGATGAACAGCAACGGCATGGAATAAGCCGCGGCAACTTCCATCCGCAAAGGGTAGCCGAAGAACTGCCAAAGCTGTGTCGTCACCAGATTGACCCGCGCCGGAATTCCCAGCAGCGCGGGCACACCGAAAAGGGCAATGGATTCCAGAAAGACGATGATGATCCCGCCCAGGATAGACGGCCATACCAGCGGCAGCGTGATCTTGAGAGTGGTCAGAAACGTGCTGGCGCCAAGAATGCTCGCCGCTTCCTCCATCTCGGTCGAAATCAGGTCGAGCGCGGATTTGGTGAATAGAAAGATGAAGGGAAAGGCATTCAGCGCAATCACCAGCACGATACCGGAAAAGCTGTAAATGTTGAAAATCGAGGTCTCCGCGCCGGTTACCCAGCGCCAAGCCTCATTCAGCCAGCCGGAATTCGGGCCGGCAATGAAGATCCAGCCGATAGCGGTCAGATAGGGCGGCAGGATAAAGGCGCCCAGAACCGTACCCCATGCCAGCCATTTCGCCGGCATGTTGGTGCGGGATACCGCCCAGGCCATCGGTACCGCAAACACGACGCAAACAGCGGCTGTCGTCACGCCCAGAAGAAGCGAGTTCGTCAAACCCTGGATGAACCGCGAACGTCCATAAGCCGTCAAATAATTGGCCAGGGTGAAATCGCCCGTTCCGGCGGCCTGAAAACTGACTTTGATCAGGTAGCCGATGGGGCCACCGACCAGAACGAGCAAAAACAGGAGTAACGCAAGCCAGAGAAAAGTAATCGGCTCCAAATTGCGCAAACGGCCAAACAAACCTGCCCGGCGCTCAGCGGGCGCTGTTTCGATCCCGGTCTGGGCGGTCATTGCATCGTCTCTTCTGGCAAGATGATTTGCGGGAGGCCGCGTTGGCGCTGCGCCACTGCCCGGCGGCAGGCACAGCGCCAAATAACAGCTTCACAAAGCAGAACCGGGCTTCAGCCGCCGAAAATATCCCGCCATTCGACGATGATGTCAGGCACTTGCTCAACGACTTCCTTCTCGGTCAGCACGCCGATGGGGATTTCATCCAATGCCTTGATACCTGCCGGCGGCGGTACTTCCGGCCGCAATGGCTGCTGGCCCTGGCTTACCATCAGCGTATCCGCCCGAACGCTCAGCAAATAGTTGAGGAACAGTTTAGCGGCATTCGGATGCGGTGCGTTCCAGAGAATGCCTGTGCCCGACAGCGTCAACTTCGCCCCATCCGTCGGATAGACGATCTCTATCGGATTTCCGGAGAGTTTCAGCCTGGTTACGGTCGCCAGCGATGAAATCCCGATCTGTCGCTCGCCGGCGGTGACAACCGTCGGCGGGTCGATCAGCGAGCGGCCAATCAGCGGGTCAAGCGCCTCCAGCTTCTCGAAAAATTCGGGGCCGTAGAGCTTTTTCATCAAAACCGCCCAGGACCCGGTGGAGCCGCTATAGCCGGGGTGGGAGACCGCGATCTTGCCTTCCCATTTCGGGTCGTTCAGGTCCGTCCAGTTTGTGGGCGCCTCGTCAGCGCTCACCAGATTGGTGTTGTAGACCATGACCGTCGGATTGGCCGACGTGGAATGATAATAGCCGTCGGGGTCCAGGTTGAGGTAGGGATCGCGCAGCTTCGCCGCGTTTTCTGGCGTGTATTGGATCAGCTTGTCCTCAGCCTTCAGGCTGACCAGATGGCCGATATCCGTGGCGCTGAACACGTCACATTGCGCAACACCGGCGCGTATGTCCTGAGTCAGGCGGGCGTACGCGACCTGGCCGGTCGTGCGGATCACGTTCACATTCACGCCTGGATAGGCAGCAGTGAAATCAAGGGCGATCGCTTCCGCTTCCTTGGTGCCGTATTGGGCAATGTACCAAGTCAGCTCCCCTTCCTTTTGGGCTGCTTCGTAGAGCGACTTTTCCGTCGGCGTCATTTCAGCGGAAGCTGATGCGCCCATGGCGAGGACAGCGGCGAAGGCCGTACCTATCAGTGCTTTCAGCATGCGTTCTTCCCTGGTGATTTCTTTGTTGATCATCGCGCCTTAAGGAATCAAAAGCGCACGAATGGGAAGTCTGGACTTCATAACATTCCGCAGTCTATTGCATGAAATGCAAATGTTTTTTGCGATATGCGCAATTGACGGATACATTCTCGTCGGATGCTAATCGTTATTCTGATAATTTCATGGTCGCTCGTGATCGTGTTAGCCTACCCCAGTTGATTGTCCGCGCGTAACACCAGCGCCCCCACAGATGGCCAAAGGCCAGCACTGCTCACCTTTCCTGTTTCCAGGGTTCGGGCATTACCGAACCTTGGCCAGGCAACCATGCACGCCCTTTTGGCAATGCAGAAAAGGGATGCAGTTCAGAATTGACCGGGACACCCGCATGAAACCAACCACTGACAAGATCATTGCAGAGAAGGACGGGGCCATTGGCTGGCTGACCTTCAATAACCCTGACCGCCTCAACGCCATGTCGCAGGACATGTGGGAGGGCACGGCCGATATTCTGGCGGATTTTGGCGCGGATCCCGCGATCCGGGCTGTCGTGATGAAAGGTGCGGGCGACAAGGCTTTTGTCTCCGGCGGAGACATCTCCGAGTTCAAGAAGACACGGAACAATGCCGAGGCCGCGGCAATCTATGGCGAAACGGCAAACAAAGCCCGTCGCGCCATGAGCAACCTGGAGAAGCCGCTGATCGCCATGATCCGCGGCTATTGCCTCGGCGGCGGGCTGGGCGTCGCGCTTCAAGCCGATTTGCGCATCGCTTCGAGCGACTCCCAATTCGGCATTCCGGCAGCGCGCCTCAGCATTGCCTATGGCTTTGACGGCGTGAGAACCTTGGTTTCCCTTGTGGGGCCAAGCGTCGCCAAACAGATCCTGTTCACCGCCCGCCGCTACCCGGCCGAGACCGCTCTGCGAATGCGCCTGATCGAGGAAGTGGCGGCGCCAGAAGAGTTGGAAGCGATCGTGCGCGGCTATGCCGAAACCATCGCCGAAAATGCTCCGCTGTCGATTCGCGCCTCCAAACTGACGGTTGCCCAAGTTCTGAAAGACGAGAGCCAAAGGGATATGGAATTGCTCCAAACATTGAGCCGCGAGGCGCTGGACAGCCACGACGCCCGCGAGGGCCGCCAGGCATTCATGGAAAAGCGCAAGCCGGTGTTTCTCGGCCGATAGCGCAGCCAGCCTTGAAAGCAACTCTTTCGTGTTACATGACAGGGGGAAGGCGGGGGCCGTAAATCAACGCAGGGCCTGTTTTCCATGGCAGTGACAGTCATCTTAAGGTTTGACTCTTCGCAGATTTCGGCCAATTTTTGGCTGCTTCCCTTTGCATCCCTCTCGAAATAGGTGTCCATGAGTGATCCTGCGGAGCGGTCAACACTGCTGTCGCGTCCAGCCTGGGCCGGTTTGGTCGGCGGTGTTGTGTTGCTGCTTGCAGCCCTCCTGACCCCCCCGCCATCCGGGTTGCCAGCAGCCGGTTGGCACACGCTCGGGCTTGCGCTGATGATGGCGGTCTGGTGGAGCACGGAGCCGGTGCCAATCGCGGTTACGGCGTTGATGCCGCTGATCGTTTTGCCGCTGCTTGGTATCAGCAATTTCGGTACGGCCGCTGCCCCCTATGCCAACCCGCTGGTGTTCCTATTTTTGGGCGGTTTCCTGCTGGCGGCCGGGGTCAAACGCTGGGGATTGCACAGGCGGCTGGCTTATGGGGCCGTGCGCACTATCGGCACCGCCCCTTCACGGCTGGTGCTTGGCTTCATGGTTGCCAGCGCCTTTCTCTCCATGTGGATCAGCAACACGGCGGCCGTGGTGCTCATGCTGCCGGTTGCGGTCTCGATCATCGCCATCGTCGAGGAGGCGGATGTGCCCGGCAATGGCGTGCGCAACTTTGCGCTCGCCCTGCTGCTGGGGCTTGCCTATGCGGCCAGCATTGGCGGCGTCGGTACGCTCATAGGAACGCCGCCGAACGCGCTGCTCGCCGGATATTTGCTGGAATCCCACGGCATCGACCTGTCTTTTGCAGCCTGGGCGGCTGTTGGCATGCCGCTCGTGGCCGTGTTCCTGCCCCTGGCCTGGTTGGTTCTGACCCGGCTTGTCTATCCCGTCGCACCCGAATTGACCGAAGCGTTTCGTGGAGGGAAATTAACCGAGGGACTGGAATCCGCCGGGCCTATGACGCCTGCAGAGCGACGTGTGGCTGTGGTTTTTCTGGTCGCCGCGGTTTTGTGGATCGCCCGCCCTTTCCTTAACCGCGTGGCTGGCCTTGAGGGGTTGAGCGACCCCGGAATTGCACTCGTTTGCGCTGCCGCACTATTTTTGATCCCTAGCGGTATGGCAGCCGACCGCCGTTTTCTGATGAGTTGGGACGAAGCGAAAGAGATTCCCTGGCAGGTGCTAATTCTGTTCGGTGGCGGCCTTTCCCTGGCAAGCGCAATGGACGCGACCGGGCTTGCCGGCTGGATCGGCCAGGGCTTGGCCGGGTTGGGCGCACTACCCTTGCTGGTAGTCTTGCTGGCGCTGACGACGACCGTCGTCCTGCTGACCGAGTTGGCCAGCAACACGGCGACCGTTGCCGCACTGTTGCCGATTGCGGCGACGATTGCGGCCGGCACGGGGATGGATCTTGTGGTTGTTTCCGCGGTGGTGGCGATGGCCGCAAGCTGTGCCTTCATGCTGCCCGTGGCGACGCCTCCCAACGCGCTGGTTTTCGGTACCGGGCATGTGACCGTCGCCGCCATGATCAGGGCAGGCCTGTTGATGAACATTTTGTCCATTGTGCTGGTGTCGCTTGCGGCCTTGGCGTTCGCTCCCGTTCTGAGAAGCTGGAACTGAACGGCGGTACGAGAGACCGCCCTCCGCCTGCTACCGGGCCGGAGTGGATGAGTTTGGTGCAGGGCGCCCTGGCCTTCATCCAGCTTGGCTGCTGAATTGGAGCGCCCTTGCAGAAATCACTCCATTATTTTTGGATCACGGCCAGCTGCCCGCAAAATCCCCGTGCGCTTCGCCTGGAGGATGCCCGTTGCGACGATTACCGGTGCGGCGCCGGGATGGCTATGGCATTCCGTGCGGCAGCCATGATAGCTGCGCCAGTTTCGGAAAGGCGGGCATGTTCATCCACCACGGAAATTCCCTTGGCGAAATTTTCCCGGTCCGTCCGGGCAGCCTCGGCAGCGGCGGCGCGTTCCTCCGGCGTCAGGCGAGGGTCCTCGGCCAGCCTGCCCATCGCCCAAGCCATCCTGGCGGAGACGAAGGTGGCGTGATAGATGCCATCCATCGGCCGGGGATCGAGGCGGAGGGGCGAACTGTAAAGTTCTTCGTCAGGATTGAAGACGAGAGGCTCCTCTATCGTCAACCCGAACAGCAGGGAATGCGCTGCTTCGTGCGCCAGCACCTCCACCACGGCAAGTGGCGTGGTGTGATGTTTGGGGTTGAGCATTAACAATCCCCAGAACTGATAGTGCGAGGCGCCGTCAAACTCCGTCTTTTGTCCGGGTGGCGCATGGGCCAGCAGCACCTCGTGCACAATCGCCGTCACCTCGCCATGCAATTCCGGCAAGGTTTCCGCCATCAGGGCCAGCCCGTTCTGCAATAGCGCTGTGAAGGAGGCTGCGGCGCCAGGCGGAACAGGCGCTGTCTTAAAGTCGCCGGCCCGCGGATCGCCAAGCGCTGCCAAAAGCGCCGCTGCGTCCGGATCTCCGGCAGTGTAAACCCTAAGGGTTGATGCCCGTTCGGACAGAGAGATGAGTTTGTCAACCAGCTCAGGCACCGACGCGGAATCGCCGGCCAAAAGGGCGCGGGCGATCTGAAAATAGATGCCGAATGCAAGCGATGGGAGCCGCAGCCCGGCTTCGAGCCGGGCTGCGAATTCATTCAAGCGCGCACTCTCGACTGGCAGCGCCTCCGCCATTGCCTCTGAAATATGGACGAGGCTTGCCCCCAACTCGCGATGCATCCGCGCGTCAAGTGTCACGGCCCGCGCCGAATCGGGCGCGAACCCTAGATCGGACCTATCGACCACAAGATTCAGATGACGGGTTTGCCGCCAACCTTGGCGCCAAACTTCAGAGAAGGCTTGTCGCCTTGTTTCAGACCAAAGACTGCGGTGGTTGCGGAATTGCCATTGGCTTTGGCCTCGGCCATGACAAGGCGAAAGCCCAGGAGTTTCGCTGGATCGAGGGAAACGGACTTCATGACTTTGCTCCCATCCTTCATACCGAACTTCAAACCAGCCTTTTCGCCTTGTTTCAGGCCAAAGACTGCGGCGGTTGCGGGAATACCATTGGCTTTGGCCTCCACTACCGCAAGACGGAAGCCGAGGAGTTTTTCTGGATTCAGGGAAATGGACTTCATGACTTTGCTGCCATCCTTCATCTGGGTTTTTCACCGAGCTTCAAACCAGCCTTTTCGCCTTGTTTGAGGCCAAGGACTGCGGCGGTTGCGGGAATACCATTGGCTTTGGCCTCCACTACCGCAAGACGGAAGCCGAGGAGTTTTTCTGGATTCAGGGAAATGGACTTCATGGAAGGGCCCTTTCTGGCTATCTTCTCAAAATGCGAAAACAAATGCTCACACGTCGTTTCGATGCTGTCAATCGTGCTCTTCATCGGCTGCGCCACCGGAAGCGGCGGGTGATTGCCGTCACGGCGCTCGGCCACGGATACACGCTGAAGGCGCTGGAATGGCCGCTGCACGGCCACGGCGTGGCGCTGGAACGCTGGAGTTACCATGAACTTCTCAGCGCCAAACGGCTGCCGCGTGCCGTCTGGATCCTCACCGATTTCGACCGTGTGCATCCCTGGATTCTGGAGGTGGCCGGGCGTCTGCACGACCGGCTGGTTGCCGCCGGCTGTCCGGTACTGAACGATCCGCGGCTGGCGCTGGGCAGGGCCGCGCTGCTGCGTCAGTTACACAAGGCCGGGATCAATCGCTTCACCTGCTGGCTGCCGGCACTGGGCGAGCGGCCGGTGCGCTTTCCCGTCTTTTTGCGCACACTTGCAGCCCATCGCGGCGTTCTCACGGATGTGTTGCCGGACGCGGAAGCGGCAGAGTCCGCGCTCGCCATGGCGATCAGTCAGGGGCACCCGCTCTCCGATCTCGCCTTTATCGAATATGCAGCCGAACCGGCGGGCGAGAACGGCACATTCCGCAAGCATGCATGCTACATCGTTGGCGACCGGATCGTGCGCGCCCTGACGGTTACAGATGCCTCCTGGGTCGCCAAAAACGGCATACTCGGAGGGGCCACGGCCGCCGAGTATGCCAGTGACCGAGCCGAGATGGATGCCTATCCGCACGAGGCATTGATGCGCCAAGTGTTTGCGCTCGCCGGGACGCGCTTCGGCCGGATAGATTTCGGAATGGTTGAGGGGCGTCCGCAAATCTACGAATTGAACACCAATCCCTATATCGCCTTCGATTCCAATCATCCGAGCACGGATCGGATGGAGACGCAGTCGATCATTCGCGAGCGCCTGATCGATGCGCTTGTCAGCCGGATTCCGCCCCCTGCCCCACCGGTGGATGTGGCGGACGTGCTTTCTCGCCGCGACCGGGCCCGCCGCACCTGGGGCCAGCCGTAAGAGCCGGACCGAATTGCCGTGGAACCGATACGACCATGCCGTGATTATGGGATGGCCCGCCCCTCTCGGAAGCAGTGGCTGGTCCCGGCGCCTACGCCCAGCATAGCACTATGCCACCCGCTGCCAGCACCGCAATATAGGTGCCGATGACCCTAAGACCGATCCGAGTGCCGCCAACCGCGCAGGCAATGCCCCCCTTGATGGCGGTATTGACGCTGACGGCGATGAAGATGGCGTTCGCGGCCACGGCCCCCGCGAGATCGGCGCCACTCATGCGCGCTACCGAAATTGTGAGCGCATCCACATCGGTGACGCCTGACAATGCGGCAGCCGCGTAAAGGCCGGTATCTCCGAATGCCGCTTGCAGATAATGCGTACCCAGCACCACAACGGTCAGAATCGCCCCGAAGGACAGCGCCGTCCTGAGCGCGAGCGGATTGGATAGGGTTTCGATGTCGGCGGCCTCACTCGATCCCTGCGCCCGCACGGCGTACAGCACCAAGGCCCCGGCAAACCCGGTGACGGCCATCGCCGCCATCGGAAGCGCGAGACGCCCAAGAAGGCTGGGCTCGAAAATCGATGCGACAGCAAGGACGCGCAGAAAGGTCACCGACCCCGCGGTGACGATTCCGATCGCCGCAATTGGCGCAAGCGCCCTGTCTTCCCGCGCAAGGCGCGACAGCACAAGCGTGGTCGAGGTAGAAGAGGCAAGCCCGCCGAAAAGTCCGGTCATGATCACGCCGAGCTCTGCCCCGGCCATGCGCATGGCAGCGTATCCGAAGAACGACAGTCCCGCCACGATGACCACCGCCCACCATAATTCGTAGGGGTTCAGAACCTCACCAGGGCCAAAGCCCTTGTCGGGCAAAACCGGCAGGACCACCACCGAGATCAGGGCGAGTTGCACAAGGGCCGCGAGCTCGAAACGGCGGATATGCTCGATCCATCGATGCAGTGCGGCCTTGAACGACAACAGTGCGGCCGCCACCACGCCAACGGTCGCCACCGGCGCCATGTCTGCCAGCATCGCGGCCGCCCCGAGCGTGAAGACCAACAGAAGCGCGACTTCCGTGGTCAGCCCGATATCCTCGTCATCGCGCAACCGCGTCCAGTAGCTGACCGCGACGAGCGCCGCCAGGGCGATGAATCCCAGCCCAAACACGATCGGGGTTGTAACCGCCGCGATCCAACCGACAACCGCCCCCGTGAGCGCCGTCAGCGCAAAGGTGCGTATCCCGGCGATCCGGCGCCCTTCGGACGCCTCGCGCCCGTGCCAGCCGCGCTCGAGGCCAAACAGCAGCCCGATCGCTAACGCGAGACCCAGCCTTCGGAATAGTTCCAGCTCGTCCATCGTGGGAAGTTTACGCGATGTCCTTGGCCTTAGCCATGCCCAGCCACGATGCCATAGTCGGTAGAGGGGCGCTCCGGACACCGGCACCAACGCACCAGGACGGCGCCGATACCAAAGGAACGCATGGGACGGTTCGGTCTGGTCATTCCGCGGCCTGTGACGGATCGGGTGCGCGTGCGACGTGGTCGCGGGCCACGGACATGGACTTCAGGATGACATGGACGGTGTCACCGGGCGCCAGAGCCATCTGGTCAGTTGCGCGCCGGGTAATGCGGGCAAGTATCTCATGCCCGGCCACATCGACATACACAATTACCCCCGGGCCAACACCCGGCACGATCCGGACTACCTTGCCTGCGATGATGTTCTGCGCCGAAAGGCCCTCTGGCCGCAACCGTGACAGGATCACCTCATGCGCCATGATCCGCACGCGTACCCGCGTGCCGGGCTTGCCTTCGACCCCCGGCAGAAACAGCGATCCGGTCGGCGCATCGAGTCGCGTCAACCCGTCGGCTGCGTGCTCGACAATGATCGCGGGCAGCATTGCCGCGAGTTCGCGGATGCCCATGGCGCGCAGGGCGTCCGGGTCGGCCATGACTTCGGCCGTGGTGCCCTCTCGCACGGCGCGCCCATCCGCGATCACCACCATGCGGTCGGCCAAAAGCTGCGCCTCGTTCATGTCGTGGGTGACCAGAACCACCGGCATCGCCAAATGGCGGCGCAACTCGATAATCTCGCCGTAGAGCTTTTCACGCGTCGCCCGGTCCACCGCCGAAAATGGCTCGTCGAGCAACAGGGCGTAGGGCCGGCGGGCCAGCGCGCGCGCTACCGCCACCCGCTGCTGCTGCCCGCCCGAGAGCTGTGCAGGCTTGCGGTCGGCCAAGCCATGCAGGTTCACCAGATCGAGCGTCCGCTCCGCTTCGGCCTTATCGGGGATGTCCATCGCCGCCATGACGTTCTGCACCGCCGTCATATGCGGAAACAGTGCGTAGCTCTGAAATACGATGCCAACCCGGCGGCGATGCGTGGGCAGATCGACCCCTGCGGCCGTATCCAGCCAGGCCCTACCATTCACCGCCACCCGCCCTGTTTGCGGTCGCCACAGACCTGCGATGGTGCGCAACAACGTCGTCTTGCCCGCCCCCGAATGGCCCACCAGCGCCAGCAACTCGCCCGGCTCCACCTGAAACGCCACGTCGAGCGGGATGGGCGTCCGAGCCCTTGCCATCACCTCTAACGCCATCAGGACAGCCTCCGGCCCACACGGGCCGACAGCCAGTAGGTCACGGCGATAGTGAAGAGCGAGATGGCCACCAGCACCGCCGACATGATCGCCGCTGCCTGATCGTCGAAGCCCTGCACCCGGTCATAGATCGCGATGGCGATGGTCTTGGTCTCGCCCGGAATCGAACCACCCACCATCAGCACGATTCCGAACTCGCCCAGCGTATGGGCAAAGGTCAGCACCATCGCCGTGATCAACCCCGGCCAGGCCAGCGGCAGCTCCACCCGCCACAGGCTGCGGACAGGCGACATCCCGCAGCAGGCGGCCGCCTCGCGCACCTCGACCGGCACGGCCTCGAAGCCCCGCTGGGCGGGCTGGATCGCGAAGGGCAGGTTGAAAATAACCGAGGCCGCCACCAGTCCCTCGAAGCTGAACACAAGCTGATGGGCAAAAAGGCTCTGCCAAAGATCGCCCACCGGAGAATTCCGCCCGAAGGCCACCAGCAGGTAGAAGCCGAACACCGTGGGCGGCAACACCAGCGGCAGCATCACCAGCGCCTCGACCAGCCCTTTGGCGCGGAACTGCCGGTAGGCGAGGAACCGGCCCATCAGCACTGCGACCGGCAACAGGACGACGACCGTCCATCCCGCCAGCCGCATCGACAGCCAGAGCGCCGTCCAGTCCATGGATCATTCGCTTTCGGGCAGCATGAAGCCGTAGCGTTCCATGATCTCGCGCGCCACGGGTTCCTTCATATAGGCGTAGAAGGCCTCGGTCATCGGGCCCGCCCCGTTCAGAAGCGCCATGCGCTGGCGCAGCGGTTCGTGCCAATCCTCGGGGATCAACGCATAGGTGCCCCGCGGACCAACCTCGGGAGCAAGAGCGAGCGAATAGGCGATGATCCCGCCCTCGGCATTGCCCGACAGCGCGAATTGCGCGGCCTGGCTGACATTCTCGCCCAGCACGAGCAAGGGTTGCAGATCGTCCCACAGGCCCCGGGTGATCAGAGCTTCGCGCGCCCGCATCCCATAAGGCGCATGATCGGGGTTGGCGATGGCGAAGCGGGTGATCTGTCCCGCCGCCAGCATTGCCGCGAGATTGTCGAGGGTTTCGTCCGGCGCCAGGGACGATCCGTTTGGCGTCATGATGACGACGCGCCCCACCGCGTAAAGGTCCCCCTCGTCGCGGGTGAAACCGTCGGCATGAAGCTCGGCGATGAACCGCTCGTCGGCGGCCATATACAACTGAAACGGCGCGCCCTCACGAATCTGGCGGGCGAAATTGCCGGTCGAGCCAAAAGAAAGGCGCACCTCCATGCCGGTCTCGGCCTTGAAGGCCTTGGCGATCTCAGCCACCGCGAATTGCAGGTCCGAGGCCGCCGCCACGACCGGAGCATCGTCCTGCGCTGCCACCGGGCCCGCGGCAAGAAATATCGCGGCCAGGGTGGCGAGGATGGATCGACGATTGAACAACATGGGCAAATCTCCAATGATATGTTTTACAAAACATATCGACGGGCGTCGCCGCCTTGTCAATCGTTATTTTCCTTTGGGAATATCCCTTAGGAGCGCCTGAATCGCCTGAAGCCGCGCCGCACCAGCCACGGCGGCCTCCGCCTCGAAGGTGCGGTAGAGGCCCAGGACTTGATGCCCTGCATCGGTCAGCACCGCGCCGCCGCCGCCAGGGCCACCGCGCGTGCTGTCCACCAGCGGATCGCGGAACATTGCGTTAAGGGTTCCGATCAGCTGCCATGCGCGCTTGTAGCTCATCCCCATCTCGCGCCCCGCCGCGGCAATGGACCCGCATCGGTCAATCCGTTCGAGAAGTTCAACCTTGCCGGGCCCGATCATCTCTTCGTCACCGAAGACGATGCGGATGCGCAGACGAGGGCGATTGGTATTCTCATTCATATCTCGAGTATCCTGGACCGTGCCAGTTGGATGCAAGAGCAATTGCCCCGAAAATCTTCAGGCCTTGCCGGCCTCCTGCGTGTGCAGCAACGCTTGTGGCGAAGTCAACCACAAGCCCGACGCGGAGTGCACCGGGGCCGCAGCAATGCAATCACGGTCAGGACTGGGCATCGCCTTCGCGCTCGCCCTCGGCCTGTTCGGCGGCCCAGGTGCCCGCCGCCTCCACCGCTACGGGCGAGGCAGTGGGCAGCACGGCAAGGTAGCTTTCGGTCTCCTGCACCGGCACGACCGGGCGCTGCGTCATGCGGTAGAGCGCATACATTGCGATGGCGCTGAAGGTCGCGCCAAGTACCAGCCAGAACGCGAACGGCCCAAGCCACTGCATCGCCCAGCCGGCCGCCAGCGGGCCCGCGATCGCGCCCAGTCCGAAAGTAAATACCAGCCCCCCGGAGGCCGATGCCATATCCTCGGCCGAAAGAAAATCATTGGTATAGGCCAGAAACAGGGCATACAGCGGCGTTGTCACCCCACCGGCAAAGAAAGCAGCCACCATCATGAGCCATAGCCCGCCGCCGGTCATCCAACCCAGCGCACAAGAGGCCGCGCCCAAAGTGGCCGCCCCGAAAATCAGCTTGCGCCGGTCCATCTGATCCGACAGCCAGCCGATGGGATATTGCAACACCAGCGCCCCGGCAAACAGCATCGCAACGAAAAGCGCGATCTGTGCCGCCGAAAGCCCGATTTGGCTGCCGAAGACCGCGCCCATGCCTGATTGCGTCGCGTATACACTGCCCAGCAGGAATATCCCCACGGTACCGAGTGGCGAACTCGAAAAGAGGTCACGCAAAGACATCGGCCGCGCGACCTCTGTGGCCGGAACCGTGGCAACGGACAGAAGGATCGGCGCGAAAGAGACCGAGACAAGGATCGAGGCACAGATGAAAAGCACCGAAGTCCCCGCATCCCCCAGCGTCAGCAGCCCCTGCGCCCCGATGATACCTAGCGTCTGCGCGATCATGTAAGCCGACAGCACCTTGCCGCGCGACTCGTTGGTGGCGGCATTGTTCAGCCAGCTTTCAGCGGCGACATAAATACCCGACATACAGAAGCCCAAGAGCAGCCGCAAAAACGTCCAGGCCCAAGGTTCGGTCAGCAGCGGAAAAGCGATTAGCCCGGCCGACATGAAACTGCCTAGCGCCGCGAAGACGCGCACATGCCCCACCCGCCGGATCAGCAGCGGGGTAAAACGCGCGCCCGACAGAAAGCCCATGAAGTAGCCCGAGGTGACGACAGCCAGCTCCGCGGCCGAAAACCCCTCAATCCCGCCACGCAGGCCGATAAGGGTGAAATGCATTCCGTTGCCCAGCATGATCAGCACAATGCCGAGCAGAAGGGCCCAGACCCCAGACAGCACTTGAATCATTAAGCGTCCTTTCGCTCCCCACGACCCTACCTGCTGCATGCAGCCTTGAACAACCGGCTTTGCCTGCCTTCCGGCCGGTACGGTCATGCAAACCCCGCAACACCGGAGACCGCGTGACCAATCCTGATCCCATTCCCGCCCGCCTGGCCGCGCTGAAGAGCATGACCACGCTGGACCTCAAGGCGCAATGGCGCGAGCTGTTCGACGCCGAACCGCCGCCCCTACAACCGCAAATTCCTGGAAAGCCGCCTCGCCTACCGCATTCAGGACCTCGCCTATCGCGGCCTCAAGCCCAGGACCGTGAAGCGGCTGATTGTCAACCGGCATGGAAAAGGGCCCCCCTATCGGCGTGGAAAAGGGACCCCTCTGGCGGTTGGGTGAGGTGGGCCTGACGCGCCGGAGCTTTCGGGTG
>JAWLBX010000003.1:0-235008 GCA_041687435.1 Alphaproteobacteria bacterium | reverse complement strand
CCATCAGGGCTGGCCTCCTTCACCAGCCCTTATTCTGAATCAGAAATTCGGCATGAGGGGAATCCCCTACGACTCATTCAGAAACAAAAGCGCTCTAGGTGACGGGAAGCGGATAACGGCAGGGCCAATCTGCGTGGGCCAGGCGTTTGTTCGTCACCATGCAAATTGGCGAACCAGACAAACAGGGCGCCCCTTGCCTGCACGTTTTGATATCCATCCAGGGTTGACCGAAACTGCGCGGGTCCTGGCACCTCCCGAAATTTGATCAGGTATCAGGCTGGCCTCGCATCCGTGTTTGCTGTTTTAATTGCTTGCTTCGAACCACGGTTGGGCAATGGACGAACGGTATGAGCGACCGATTTTTCGAGAATCCTATTCTCAATTCCCCATATGTATTCTCAATTCCCCATATGATCGCCCCACGCAGCATTGGGAATTGGATGAGGATGGCCAACCAACCGCCAATGTCCTGAGTGCGCGCCGCCGCTCGGATCTAACCACCCCGGTGCCGAAGCCAAAAAAGACCAAGAAAGGTAAGAAGTCCGGCCAGACAGAAATGACGCTTGGTGTCGGTGATGGCCTGTCTACAGAAGAGCAGGAATACAACCCGACGCCGATCATCAACGAAATCCGTTCCTACGTGGATGACTGGCGCAGGCTGCCCAATCCTGATCAGTGGCTGGTCACGCCGGAGACGGCACGCCTGCTCCAGCATTGGCGCCATCACCCCTTTCAGGGCGTCCGCCCGTTCTTCTGCCAAGTCGAAGCCGTGGAAACGGTGATCTGGCTGACCGAGGCCGCGCCGAAGCTCGGCCGGCGGACGGGGAAGTTCTGGGCTCACATCCGCGGCGCCAACGAGCAGGCGAATCCGGAGTTGATGCGTCTCGCTCTGAAGCTCGCGACCGGCGCGGGCAAGACCACGGTCATGGCCATGTTGATCGCCTGGCAGACGGTCAACGCTACCCGCCATCCCGGGACCAAATCCTTTTCCCGCGGCTTTCTGATTGTCACGCCTGGCATCACAATTCGCGACCGGCTGCGCGTGCTGCTGCCGAACGACCCGGAAAGCTATTACAAGCACCGGGAACTGGTACCGGCGGATATGCTGGAAGCGGTGAACAAGGCGAAGATTGTCATTACCAACTATCACGCCTTCAAGCTCCGCGAGCGCCTGCCGCTCGCCAAGGGCACGCGGGCGCTGTTGCGGGGCCACGGGCCGGAACTGGCGACGCTGGAGACCGAGGGCCAGATGATCCAGCGGGTGATGCCGGACCTGATGGGCCTAAAGAATATTGTCGTCCTGAACGACGAGGCGCACCACTGCTACCGAGAGAAGCCGCAAACGGAAGAGGAAAAGCTCACCGGCGAGGAGCGAGAGGAGGCCAAGAAGAACAGCGAGGCCGCGCGCCTCTGGATCACCGGCATCGAGGCGGTGAAGCGCAAGCTGGGTGTGCGCACCGTTTACGACCTTTCCGCCACGCCCTTTTTCCTGCGTGGTTCCGGCTATGCGGAGGTCACGCTATTCCCCTGGACGATGAGCGACTTTTCGCTGATGGACGCGATCGAGTGTGGCATCGTCAAGCTGCCGCGCATTCCGGTGGCCGACAACATCCCCAGCGGCGACATGCCAATGTACCGCAATCTGTGGGAGCATATCGGCAAGGCCATGCCGAAAAAGGGCCGGGGCAAGAGCGGTGCGCTGGACCCGCTCAGCCTGCCGGTCGAATTGCAGACCGCATTGGAGGCGTTGTACGGACACTACGCAGAAACATTCCAGCTTTGGCAGGAGGCGAACCTCGATACGCCGCCAGTCTTCATCGTCGTCTGCAACAACACGGCGTCCTCCAAGCTGGTCTATGACTACATCTCCGGCTTCGACCGGGACAACGGCGACGGTACGACCACGTTGGTCAACGGTCGCCTCTCGCTCTTCCGCAACTTCGACGATCAGACGGGCAACCGCCTTGCACTTCCGCGCACGCTGCTGATCAACAGTGAGCAGTTGGAGTCCGGCGAAGGGCTCGACAGCAACTTCCGGGCCATTGCCGCCGATGAAATCGACCGGTTCCGCCGTGAGATGGTGGAGCGCACCGGCGATGCCCGCGCCGGCGAGAACATCACCGACGCCGACCTGCTGCGCGAGGTGATGAACACCGTTGGCAAGCCCGGGCGGCTTGGCGCATCGATCCGATGCGTCGTCTCCGTCTCCATGCTGACGGAGGGCTGGGATGCGAACACGGTCACCCACGTGCTCGGCGTCCGCGCCTTCGGCACGCAGCTTCTCTGCGAGCAGGTGGTCGGCCGGGCCTTGCGCCGCCAGTCCTACGACCTGAACGACCAGGGCCTGTTCGACACCGAGTATGCCGACGTGCTCGGCATACCGTTCGATTTCGCCTCGAAGCCGGTCGTCGCGCCGCCGAAAGGGCCCGCGGATACCGTGCGCGTCCATGCCGTCAGCCCGGAGCGCGATGCCTGCGAGATCACCTTCCCACGGGTCGAGGGCTATCGCACCGAATTGCTGGAGGACCGGCTGACCGCCAAGTTCACCGCCGACTCCACCCTGGAACTAACGCCGGAACTGGTCGGCCCGACCACTACCAAGAACCAAGGCATTGTCGGCGAGGGCGTGGACCTGACGCTGAAACACCTGGAAGACACCCGCCGGTCCACCATCCTGTTTCACCTGACCCGGCACCTGCTCTACACCAAGTTCCGCGATCCGGGCGAGCCGCCGCGGATGCACCTGTTCGGCCAGGTGAAGCGCATCGCGCGGCAGTGGCTGGATGGCGGCTATCTGCGCTGCACCGGCGGCACCCATCCGGCGCAACTGCTCTATCAGGTGATCGCCGACATGGCCGCCGAAAAGATCAAGGCGGCAATCACGGAGGCGCAGGCGGACAAGGGGCTGGCGGTGCAGGCCATCGTCGATCCCTACAACCCGCGCGGCACCACCCGGAACGTGAACTTCACGACCTCCAAGGAAAGCCGCTGGCGCACCGATCCGCGCAAGTGCCACGTCAACTGGGCCATTACCGACAGCGACTGGGAGGCCGAATTCTGCCGCGTCGCCGAGAACCATCCGCGCGTGCTCGCCTATGTGAAGAACCAGAACCTGGGGCTGGAGGTGCCCTACACCATGGCCGGCACCCGCCGCACCTACATCCCGGACTTCATCGTCCGCGTAGACGACGGCGGGGCGGAGCCGCTAAACCTGATCGTCGAGATCAAGGGCTATCGCGGCGAGGATGCGAAGGAAAAGGCCAGCACCATGCGCGCCTACTGGGTGCCGGGCGTCAACAACCTCCGCCAATTCGGCCGCTGGGCCTTTGCAGAATTCACCGCGGTCTATGAGATCGAGGCGAAGGCAGCGCCCAGCGGATACGGCGCTGCGCGGGCGACTGCGGGAACTTACCAATGAGCGACGCAGGTTCGGTTATCGGCGCCTGTTCGTTCTGCTGCGTCGCGAGGGCGAGCCATCAGGGATCAACCGCATCTATCGACTTTACCGTGAGGAAGGGCTGACCGTCCGCAAGCGGCGTGCGCGGCGCAAGGCTCTCGGCACACGTGCCCCGATCCTGGTCGAGGCGCGGGCGAATGCCAGATGATCGCTGGATTTCGTTCATGACCAGTTCGCCTGCGGGCGGCGGTTCTGAGTGCTCAACATCGTCGATGACGTCCCCCGCGAATGCCTGGCGGCGATCCCCGACACCTCGATATCGGGCAGACGGGTGGCGCAGGAACTGGCGGCGCTGATCGAACGGCGCGGTCGGCCCGGCATGATGGTCTCGGACAACGGGACGGAACTGACCTCGAACGCCATCCTGAAATGGTGCGCCGCGCACAGCATTGAATGGCATGACATCGCGCCAGGAAAGCCCATGCAGAACGGGTTCGTCGAGAGTTTCAACGGTCGCATGCGGGACGAGTTTCTCAACGAGACCGCGTTTCGCAACCTCGCCCATGCCCGCGATCTGATCGCGGCCTGGGTAGATGATTACAACACGCAGCGCCCCCATTCGGCCCTCGGATATAAGACCCCAGCTGACTATGCGCGGACCCTGACCACCGCAATCGCCCGACCCACGCCGATCAGCGTAAACAGCAACCGGGCTCCGGTCGCAGGTGGATGAAAGTTCAGTGGAAGGTCAACCCGAATGAGCTCTGGCAGACCGACTTCACCTATCTCAAGGTCATCGGCTGGGGCTGGTCACGGCGCAACAGGTTATCCGAATCGATCGCGATACCCCTCGAGTTCAGTTGTTGCCCAATTGGGCAGATACGGCCGGTGCGAAAAGCCGGAATTTCACACTTCCGGCGTCACTCGGCTTTCTGCGCCAGCGGGTTCGGGGCTTTGGCATAGAATGCAAGGCCGATCAATTGGCAGACGGCCAGGGCCGCGAAGGTCAGGCGGTAGCCATCCTCTGGCGTCGCGCCGAATGTGTGGGTGAACAGGTCGTAGGCCCAGCCACCCGCCAGTTGAAAGACAAAAATACCGCCGATCATAAAGATGTTGTTGGTGGTGATGACCCGCCCAGCCAGTTCCGGTCCGAACAGGCTTTGCGCATGGGCAGAGACGATTGCATGCATCTGGGATACGCCGGCAAAGGCCGTCAGCAGCGCGAGCGTCGCCCAGAAGCTCAGCCCGGGCAGCGTCGCCAACAATGTCAGCATGGCCACCTGAACCAGCACGCCGCCACTGATGACCGCCTTGCGGCTGCCGGTCCAGCGGTCGAGCGGGCCATACATCACGCCGCCAAGATTGAGCGCTATTAACAGTGCCAGCACGGCATTGCCCAATTGCACCGCGTCGAGCTGGAACCGCTCGCGCAGGTAAACACCGGACAGCAATCCGATCACGCTGACTGCCGGACCGATCGCAGTGATGCTGAACGCCGCCAGCCACTGAAACCGACGCTGCCGGACGATGGTGAGGATACCGCCGAAACTCTGGAGAACGGTTTCGGGTGCACGGGTCTTGCGGGTGGAGAGCGGCCCCTCGCGGACGATCAGGCTAACTAGGATCACGATCAGAACCGTCATGACCGCCAGCCCAGTAAACACCGGCCCCCGCCCGACATCCGCCAGCAGAATCGCAAGGGGCGTCGAGGCAATCAGGACGGCGGCAGTGCCGGGCAAGGCCTGGATCGTAGCAGCGGCGGTGGTGAAATTCTTGCGATCCACCCAGCCCAACAGAAAGATATAAAGGCCGCTAACCACGCAGCCGAAGCCCGAACCGATCAACGCACGGGCCAGCGTCAGGCTGGCAACATCGTCGCTCCACGCGAACAGCAGCACGCCAATGACCGCCAGCGGCGTCATGTAGGCGACCGCACGGACCGGCCCAAACCGGTCGAGCAGCACACCGGAGACTGGCTGGGTGGCCGCCGATGCAAAAAACATGATGCCGATGATCAGGCCGAGGTCGCTGGCGGACAGACTCAGTTCCAGACTGAGCGCCGGTGCAATCACTGCCCCGCCCATCCGGTGCATCTGCGCCTGCACGAACAGCAGCGAATAGACGGCGGCCATGCCGACGACGAGGGCAAAGGTGCGTTTCATTGAAAAGATCTCTCGCCTGGGAAGCGGCCCTGTCTACGCCGGCAAAGCCAGCCATGCCAGACATCTGTCGCCGGAACCGGCCCAGCCTTGCAGATTCAGATCAATTTTAACCGCCTGTAGAGCCAGAGATTGAAAACCGTTGCGATGCCCAGGATTCCACAAACCGCCCAAAATGCCCATTCGACCTCGGCGCCGGGGATGCCACCCACATTGATACCAAGCAGGCCCGTCAACAATCCCAACGGAAGGAACACGGCGGCGACTACGGCGAGAATCAGCATGCTATGGTTCATCGCTTCGGCACGCCGCTCTACCAATTGATCATGAACGACGGCCGCCCGTTCCCGGATGGCATCCAGTTCCTCGGCCAGCCGCGTGATCCGGTCTGTCGCCTCCCGCAGCTTGCTGCGATCGCGTTCAGCCAGCCACTCCACGTCTTCAATCGCCAAGGTCGACAGCGCATCTCGTTGCGGGAACATGAAACGGCGCAGAACAATCGCAGTCCGGCGTACATCCGCCAGTTGTCCCCGGAGAGCCTGAGGCGTGATTTCCCCCATAACGGCTTCCTCCATACCGTCCACAGCCTCGTTGAGTGTGGCAACGACGGGCTCTGCCCGGTCAGCAAGACGGACCGCCAGCTTTGCCACGAAATCTCCAGGGCTAACCGGTCCGCGGCCCCTCTCCATGCCGTCGATCAGGTCGTGCAATGCATCCAGCGGCCGCCGCCAGGTGCTGATGATCCGGCCGGACTCCAGCCAAATCCGAATGGAAATCATATCCTCCGGCTCCGCGTCCTCGTGCAGGTTGACGCCCCGAAGGTTGATCAGTGCGCCATCACCGCCCGGAGTCTGCATGACCGTGCAGCGGGGGCGCGTTTCCGGCGCGGTAAGAGCGTCATGAACCTCTGGCGAGATGTCTGCATATTCCGCCAGCCATCGCCCTGCAACGGGATCTTCCCAGCGGGCATGAAACCACTGAAGGTGGCCTTTGTCCGGCGCCGCCGGATCAGCTGCAACAACGCCGCCTTTTCGGTCGAAGCTGAAAGCGAGGAGAGGCGGGATATTTGTAATCGGCATGGGCTGGCCTGATCTCCTGATAGCGATCCGGCCAGCCTACTAGAGTTTGGTACAATCGTTTAGGGGACTGTGCCGCCGCCCTTCAGTGCGCCAGGATCTGGCTCAAAAATAATTTGGTCCGGTCGTTTTGCGGATTGTTGAAGAACTCTTCGGGCGCGTTCTGTTCAACAATCTCCCCCTCATCCATAAAGATGATGCGATCGGCCACTTGGCGGGCGAACCCCATTTCGTGCGTCACGCAGAGCATGGTCATGCCGCTTTCCGCCAGATCGACCATCACATCCAGCACTTCCTTGATCATTTCCGGGTCCAGCGCCGAGGTCGGCTCGTCGAACAGCATAATCCGCGGCTGCATTGCGAGGGCGCGAGCAATGGCGACGCGCTGTTGCTGACCGCCGGAAAGCTGGCCGGGATATTTCTCGGCCTGCTCGGGAATCTTGACCCGCTCCAACAGACTCATGGCCAGCTTATCGGCCTCCATCTTCGGCAGTTTGCGCACCCAGATCGGCGCGAGCGTGCAGTTTTCCAAAACGGTCAGGTGCGGAAACAGATTGAAGGACTGGAATACCATCCCAACTTCGGAGCGGATCTGGTCGATATTCTTCAGGTCGTTGGTGAGCGCGATGCCGTCAACGACGATATCGCCTTCCTGGTGCTCCTCCAGCCGGTTGATGCAGCGGACCAGGGTGGATTTGCCGGAGCCGGACGGCCCACAAATCACAATCCGCTCGCCGCGTGCCACCTGAAGGTCGATATCCTTAAGCACGTGGAAGGTGCCGAACCACTTGTTGACGCCGCGCATTTCCACGGCGAAGGGCTGGTCGTTCATTGGGGTCGAACCTCCGAATTACCGGCGCTCGCCGCGCGCAAGCCGCTGCTCCAGCCAGAGCGAATAGCGAGACATGGCAAAGCAGGTGATGAAAAACAGAATGGCGATGAAGGCGTACAGTTCGATTTCCAGCCCCATCCACTTGGCGTCGGCATTGATCGCGCGCGCCATTCCCAGCAGGTCGAACAGCCCGACCAGCGACACCAGCGTCGTATCCTTGTAGAGGCCGATGGAGGTGTTCACGATACCGGGGATCGAGATGCGCAGCGCCTGAGGCAGGATGATAAAGGCCATCATCCGCCAATACCCAAGGCCGAGCGCGGCCGCCGCCTCGTACTGGCCTTTTGGGATGGCTTGCAAGCCGCCGCGGATCACCTCCGCCATATACGCACTGGCGAACAGGCAGACGGCTATGACAACGCGCAGGTAATTGTCGATATTCATGCCCTCGGGCAGGAACAGCGGCAGCATGACATTGCCGAAAAACAGCAGCGTCACAAGCGGCACGCCGCGGATAAACTCGATAAAAACCGCGCAGAGCATGCTGATCGCCGGCAGGTCGCTACGCCTGCCAAGGGCAAGGACAATACCGAACGGGATCGAAACGGCGATGCCCGTGACGCCCATGGCAAGCGTCAGCAGCAGGCCACCCCATTTTGGCGACTCGACATACTCCAACCCGCCGAAGCCACCATACAACAGACCGTAAGCGATGAACGGATAGGCGCAAACGAACCAAAGGCCGTATTTCCGGCCGGGGGCCTTGTCATACAGGCCGAAATACAACGCCACCAACAGCAGCGCGAACGCCAGCACCGCACGCCAGTGTTCCACTTCCGGGTAGAAGCCGTAGATCAGCTGCTTCCAGCGAACCCCTACGATAGGCCAGCAGGCGCCGGCCATGTCGCAATCCTCACGGCTCGCACCTTCGAATGTGGCGGAAAGGATCGCCCAGTCGAGAAATGGGGGAACGGAATAATAGATAAGCAGCAGTGACAGCAGCGTCAGGCCGGTGTTCAGCCAGGACGAAAACAAGTTTGCGCGCAGCCAGCCGGCGATGCCGGTGGCGGAGACCGGCGGCGGGCGGCTTTCCTTCGGCGCCCATTGGCTGGCAGAGCGGGTTTGATCGTCCATCGTCGTCAGCCCCCTCCTCTACCGTTCGACCAGACGCACACGAGCATTGTACCAGTTCATGAAGGCGGAAATGCTGAGTGAGATCACCAGATAGGTGGCCATGGTGATCGCCATGCATTCGATCGCCTGACCGGTCTGGTTCAGCGAGATGCCGCCGAACACCGCCATCAACTCACCGTAGCCAATGGCAAAGCCCAGGGATGAGTTTTTGGTCAGGTTCATGTACTGGCTGGCAAGCGGCGGAATGATGACCCGCAGCGCCTGCGGCACGATGATAAGGCGCATGACCCAGCTTTGCCGCAACCCCAAAGCCGCTGCGGCCTCACGCTGCCCCTTGTCGACGGACAGAATGCCGGCCCGCACGATCTCGGAAATGAAGGCGGCGGTGTAAAGCGTCAGCGCAAGCAGCATCGCCGCGAATTCCGGGGTCACCTGCATCCCGCCCCTTAGGCTGAACCGCGTGCGCTCGGCATACTGCCAGTCCAGCGGCGCGCCGGCAGCGTAATAAACCGCCAACGGCACCAAAACGAGAAGGCCAAGGCCGGCCCAGAACGCCGGAAAGATCTGACCTGTCGCCTCCTGCCGTTTCCGGGCCCATCGCGAAAGCAGCCAGACGACGGCGATAGCTGTCAAAAAGCCGACGGCCACCATCCAGAACGCTTCGCCCAGAACCGGCGCCGGGGTAAACAGGCCGCGGTTGTTCAGATAGAAATTCTCAGCCACCTGAATACTGTCGCGAATATGCGGCAATCCAAGGAATACCGTGTACCAGAAAATGATTTGCAACAGCAGTGGCACATTACGGGTAAACTCAACAAACCAATAGATGACTCTTTCAAGCAGCCAGTTGCCAGACAACCGCAGAACGCCGAGGAGAAACCCCAAAAGCGTTGCAAGAATGCAGCCGGCCACAGAAATCAGCAGCGTATTCAGAAGCCCGACCAAGAACACACGACCATGGGTGGATTCGGCCGAATACGGGATCAAGGTCATCTGGATTTCGAAGCCGGCCGGCTGGCTCAAAAACCAGAAGCCGGTGGCGATATTGCGCTGTTCCAGATTGTAGAGGGTATTGCTGACCAGGAAATAGATCAGCAGCCCCATCAACCCCATGACGAAGGCCTGCGCCAGCAGACCCCGGAAGCGCCGGTCATTCCAGAAAGACCCGCCCGCAGCAGGGCCGGCCACGAGTTGCCCGAACGCCATCCCGAACCGCCCTCTATTCCACGGTCGTTTGAGTGCTCATCCAGAATTCATGCCGAAACGGGAAACCCACACCCATGGCGGGAGACGCCTTGGCCCGCAAGCCGCCTCCCGCTTGGCACCGGTCACCGCCCGGCCCTGAAAATCAACGGAACGGCGGCGCGTAGAGAATGCCGCCCTTGTTCCAAAGCTGGTTCAGACCGCGCTCCAGTCCAATCGGCGTTTCCGGACCGATAGTCCGGTTAAAGCTTTCGCCATAATTGCCGATCGCCTTGATGACGTTATAGGCCCAATCCTTCGACAGGCCGAGCATCTCGCCATATTCGCCGCTGACACCCAGCAGGCGCTGCACTTCAGGGTTTGGCGAGTTCTTCATCTCGTCAACATTCTTGGACGTGACGCCCAGTTCTTCGGCGATAATCATGGCGTTCAGTGTCCAGCGCACGACGTCGCCCCACTGGTTATCGCCATGGCGCACCACCGGCCCCAATGGCTCCTTCGAGATGATTTCCGGCAGGATGATGTGCGCTTCCGGATCGGGCATCTGGGCACGGGTCGCCGCCAGGCCGGAAGCATCGGTCGTATAGACGTCGCAACGGCCCTGCTCGTATGCCGGCCGCGCTTCCGCGTTGGTTTCGATCGCAATGGGCTCAAACTTCATGTCGTTGGTTTTGAAATAGTCAGCCAGATTCAGTTCGGTTGTCGTCCCGGTCTGAATGCAAACGGCAGCGCCATCCAATTCCTTGGCGCTGGTAACGCCCAAATCCTTGCGGACCATGAAACCCTGGCCGTCGTAATAATTGACGCCGGCAAACTCGAAACCCAACTGCACGTCCCGGCTGTAGGTCCAGGTCGTGTTGCGCGACAGCATGTCGATTTCGCCAGAGGCCAGCGTCGGGAACCGCGATTTTCCGGTGGTCGGGGTAAATTTTACCTTGGTCTTGTCGCCAAAGATGGCAACCGCAACGGCGCGGCACATATCGACATCGAACCCCGTCCATTCGCTGTTGTCGTCCGGCGCGGCAAAGCCGATCAGGCCCGTGTTAATCCCGCAATCGAGATAGCCCTTCGCCTTGACATCGTCGAGCGTGCCGGCTGTAGCATTGCCTGTCAGGAGCGCCGCACCAGCGGCCAAAACCAGAAGCCTCTTCATCCCAAAACCTCCATACTGTTAATTGACGGCAGGAACGGCAGCGTATCGAAACGCTACCCTGCGCCTACCAGATGCACCGTTTCTAAAAGCCGCCCAACCTTGGCGCAAGGTTCCAAAACGCACGTTTGCGTTGCCGGGGCAGCAAAAGAAATGATACCTATTCATTCCGTTATCCGAGTCGCCATCGGCACGATCCGATCGTCCACCATAACCTGGAGAATACCGGAATGTTCAAAGTTCTTACCGCAGCGGCGGCTGCGGCTATGCTCGCCGGTTCAGCCTATGCGGATATTGTCATCGCCACGGCCGGCCCGATGACTGGTCAATATGCCAGTTTCGGCGCGCAGATGAAAGCGGGCGCCGAAATGGCGGTTGAGGATATAAACGCCAATGGCGGGGTCCTGGGCCAAATGCTGAAACTGGAAATTGGCGACGATGCCTGCGATCCGAAACAGGCCGTCGCAGTGGCCAATCAGATGGTAAACAAAGGCGTGGTCTTTATGGCCGGCCATTTCTGCTCCGGCTCCTCGATTCCGGCGTCCGCCGTCTATGACGAGGAAGGGATCATCCAGATCTCGCCAGCTTCGACCAACCCAAAGCTGACGGACGAGGGGGGGCCGGGCGTCTATCGCGTGTGTGGCCGTGACGACCAGCAGGGCATTGTCGCCGGCGAATATCTGGCAAAAGAGTTTGCGGGCAAGAACGTCGCCGTCGTCCATGACAAGACGGCCTATGGCAAGGGCCTGGCCGATGAAACGAAGGCTGCGCTGGAGAGAGCCGGCGGCACGGTCGCGATGTACGAGGCCTATACCGCTGGCGAAAAGGACTATTCGGCCCTGGTGACCAAGCTGAAGCAGGCGAAGATCGATGCGCTTTATGTCGGCGGCTATCATACCGAAGCTGGCTTGCTGGTCCGGCAGATGCGCGAACAGGGCTTGAACACCCAGTTGATTAGCGGCGATGCGCTGGTCACACAGGAATACTGGGCAATTACCGGCGACGCCGGCGAAGGCACGCTAATGACCTTCAGCCCCGACCCGCGCAAGAATGCCGACGCCGCCCCAGTGGTGCAGAAGTTCCGCGATGCAGGCATCGAGCCGGAAGGCTATGTCCTCTACACTTACGGTGCGGTCCAGGCCTGGGCGCAGGCGGCGGAAAAGGCGGGCAGCACTGACTTTCAGGCGGTGGTTGAAGCGCTGAATGCGGGTGAGTTCAATACCGTACTGGGCAATATCGGCTTCGACGACAAAGGCGACGTGACAGCGCCGGGCTATGTCTTCTACGAGTGGAGCAAGGGCGACTACGACTACGCGAAATAATCGGCTGGTCCCTTCCTCCGATCCCTGCACGCCCCGGATGGCCGCCGCCTTCCGGGGCGTTATTTTTGCCGGCTATGCGCCGCTGGTCGGCAGGCCGGGGATCTGGCTGAGGATCGCGGACGAAAACGCACCGTCCACGCAAAGGTTCTGTCCGGTGATGTACCCTGAATCCGGCCCCAGGAAAAAGGCGATGGCGTTGGCGATGTCCTCCGGCACGCCGATGCGGCCGGCGGGAACCAAGGCGGTGCGGGCCGACGCGATGGTGTTGTCGCGGTAGGTGGTCTCGGTCAGCGGCGTGCGGATCATGCCGGGCGAAACACAGTTGACCCGGATGCCATCCGGCGCCCATTCCTGCGCCAGCACTTCACAAAGGATGATGGTGCCGGCCTTGCTCATGGAATAGGCGCCCATGCCGCGGTGCGGCTTCATGCCGGACATGGAAGCAACCGCGACGAAGCCGCCGCCGCTCTCCTTCAGGTGCGGATAGGCTGCCCTGGCCAGCAGCCAGTTGCCGCGCAGGTTGATGTTCATCACCCGGTCCCAGTTCGCCAGTTCCAGATCCGCCAGGGGAGCAGGCGACGTGATGCCCGCGTTGCCGACAACGGCATCGAGGCCGCCGAACGCCTGCACAGCCTTGGCCACCAGCCGGGCCGGCACGTCCGGATCGCTGAGATCGCCGGTCAGCACCCGCACATCCGCCCCCAGCCCGCTCAATTCATCGGCCAGCGCCATAACGGCCTCGGTCTCGCGCACCTCGCAGGCGGCGATTCTCGGTTTCTGGCCGCGGGCGAGTGCATCGCGCGCCAGTTTCAGGCAGGTCGCCCCGCCAATGCCCGGGCTAGCGCCCGTCACCAATGCTCGCATGGTTGTTTCCTTCTCCTGCTTTTGCGGCCGCCGGTGCGGCTCGCGGTTCCGGAAGCATAGTGTCCGCGGAACCCAGGTGCCGTCCAGGGGCTGCGCTAGCCGGGAACGGTCAGCAGGCGGCCATAGTGGGCGATGGCGTCGTCAACGCCGGCTGCGCGCAGGCAGCGCCACAGGCTCGCCTGGTTGGCGGTTACCACCGGCCGGCCAAGCGCCGCTTCCAGCGCTTCGATGATGCCGACGCAGCGGAAGCCGGTGCCGGCGATGAATACTGCATCCGCATCGGCAGGGCAGGCTGCGACGATTTCCCGGTACAGCGCCTCGATATCCTGAGCGAAGCCCTTGCAGTGGGCGTAAAGGTCCGCCGGCGGAATGTGCCGCCAGCCCTCGCCCGCGTCGTGGCGCAGATGCCCCGCCGACTGGAAGCCCTGCCCGCCATAGTAATCGCGTGCCGCCGCCACCGTCGCATCGCCGAACCAGGGCGGCAGCACCAGAAAGGGCCGCCGGGAGCCGACGGCCCTCAGCCCCGCAATCGTGTCGCGCCCGTTGGTGGTAATGGCCACGTCCTCGCCCAGAATGGTGCGCATCCCGGCCATGACCGCCTCATCCCAGCCCTCGCCACCGACGACGCTGCTGGAGGTGTGGCCGATGACGACTGCGGACAGGCGCATGGCCGCAAATTGCCGGCAGCCCCGCGCCAGATCGTCGGCAAGGTCGACGCCTTGCCGGTCCGCCCGCCAAGGCGCCCACGGCGCCGGCGCGCTTACCCGCGCCGCATGGACCGAGACACCGGGCGGCGCCATCGCCTGCCATTCCGCTTCCGGCACGGCCTCCGACCCGACAATGAACATGCCGATGCGGGCGCGGGCGCCCCAATTGTCGTTACGGGTTTTTAGCATTGACGAGAGCCCCTAGCCGCCCTTTTTGAAGGGCGAATAATCCATCAGGATTTCCATGTCCTCGCCCACAGCCTCACGCTCGCGGCGCAGGAAGTCGGCGACGGCGCGGCGGAAGCCCTGGTGCGGAATCCAATGCGCGCTATAGGTCGGACTCGGCAGATAACCGCGCTGAATCTTGTGCTGACCCTGCGCCCCTGCCTCCACCCGTTTCAGGCCGTGGGCGATGGCCCAGTCGATGGCCTGATAATAGCACGCCTCGAAATGCAGGTGCTTGAAACGCGCGAGCCCGCCCCAGTTGCGGCCATAGATCGTATCGCTGCCGACCAGGTTAAGCGCGCCGGCCACGGGCTTGCCCTCATACTCGCAGAATACCAGCACGACCTTGTCGCGCATGCGCTCGTGCAGCAGGGTGAAGAAATCGCGCTTCAGGTAATCCCAGCCCCATTTGCGGTCGGTGGTGTTGCGATAAAAGCGGTAGAAGGCATCCCAATGCTCCGGCCGCAGGTCATCGCCGTGGAGAGCGCTGATCTTGACGCCGCTGGCGGCCACCGCCTCCCGCTCCTTGCGGATGTTCTTGCGCTTGCGTGACGAGAGCGCGGCCAGAAAGTCGTCGAACGTCTCATACCCCTGATTGTACCAGTGGAATTGCTGGCCCTGGCGTTGCAGGAAGCCATGTTCGCCGAGGGCGTGCCACTGGTCTTCCGGCAGAAAATTGACATGCACGGACGAGGCGTCGTGCATCTCGCAAAGCTCGATCAACCCGGCGGCGAGCGTCGCCGTCACCCGCGCCCGGTCGGCTTCCGCGTGGATCAGCAGGCGCGGGCCCGGCACCGGCGAGAACGGCACGCCCGCCAGCAGCTTTGGATAGTATTTGCCGCCGGCGTTCTCGAACGCATGCGCCCAGCCGTGATCGAACACGTATTCGCCCTGGCTGTGCGATTTCAGATAGCAGGGCACGGCGCCGATGATGTGGCCGGCGTCGTCCTCCAGGATCAGATGCTGCGGCCCCCAGCCTTCCTCCTCCACGGCCGAACCGGATTCTTCCAGCGCAGACAGAAAGGCATGGCTGACAAAAGGATTGTCCACACCCGCACAGGCATCCCAGGCGGCGGCATCGATCTGGGAAAGGCGGGTGATTATTTTGAGCGTAACCGGTGTCTCGCTGCCGTCAGGCATGGTCATGGTCCCAGCGTTCGGCTTGATGGAAGAGTGTGCAGGCTTAGCCGGCAAAAGTCTACGGGGGCGGCGCGGCTAAAGATCAACGCCGCGCTCGATCACGATGGCGGCAAGCGGTCGCGAGCGGCCGCGGAGCGGCAGTTCGGCGGCCCGGTACTGGGTGGGGTCGATCCCGGCAGCCTCCGCGACCGCCAGCGACACCACCGCTTCCGCCCCGAAACCCTTGGACAGCGGCTCCAGCCGGCTGGCGACGTTGACGGTATCGCCGATGGCCGTCAGATGCGCCGCCGGACCGTGGCCGATCTGGCCGACGATGACCGGACCGACATGCACGCCGATGCCAATGCGCAACGGCTCCTGCAACTCGCTCGCCAGGTCGATGTTCAGCACCTCCAACTCCCGCGACATCGCCTTGACGGCGGCCATGGCCTGCCGGCTGGCGGTATCGCGGTCTGTTTCCAGGCCGAACAGCGCCATCATGCCGTCGCCAACGAATTTGTCGACGCGCCCGCCATGCGCCTCCACCTGCTCGCCCATTGCCTTGAAATACTGGTTCAGCAGGAACACCACGTCGTACGGCAGGCGATGTTCCGCCAATCGCGTGAAAGACCGGATGTCACTGAACAGGACGACCAGTTCGCGCTCGGTCCCGTGCCGGTTGGCGCTGTCGGTGGCAGCGTGGCTGGGGCCGCTGACCGCCGGCAGCAGCGGCGTTACTTCCAGCGGCCCGGTCACCGCGATCTGGCAGGCGAGCCGCACGCCGGGCGGAGCGGAGACCCGCTGCAAGACGCGCCGTTCCGACTCGCTGGGCGGCAACAAACGGTCCGCCCCCGCACCGACCCGCACCCGGCAGGTGGAACAACGGCCGCGACCACCGCACACCGCCGCATGCGCAATGCCGAAGCGGCGGCTCGCATCCAGCACCGTGATGCCGCGCGGCACGGACAGCTTGCGCCCCTGCGGATAGGACAGGTCCACGATATCGCGGCGGCTCCGCCAAGGCCGTGTCAAACGCACAAGCACCAGGCTGACAATGACCGCAATCGTAACCAGGACGGAAATGTCGACAGCGTTTTCGACGAAACGAACAGCCGGCTTGCCGGGAAACGCGATCTCGCGCAGCAGATCGGGGAACCAGTTCGGGTCCGCCGCCATCAGCCCCTGAACCTCCTTGCCAAGCCCGGCAAAGCCGGCAAAACCCAGTACAGGCAGCAGCACCGCGCCACTCAGCAGCCACGGCCGCAACAGCGGATAGATCGGATAGAGGCGCGCCCAATAATGCACGCCGATACAACCATGCAGCCAGACCGCGCCAATCAGCCAGATCATGTCCCAGGCCTTGCCGGGCCAGTTTACGGCGGTGACAAACGCGTAATTATCGGTGTAGCCGTAGATTTCGTGCGCGATGCGGGTGCCAATCAGGTGCTCGGCCAGCACGATGGGGATCAGCAGCCCCAGCGCGATCTGGACCCATTGCCACCAGGGCAGCCGCCAGGTCCTGCCGGCGTAAAGCTTGGCTAGTGCCAGGCTCACATGCACCAAGACGCCACCCGCCAGCAGCACCGTACCGGGCCAACTGCGCCAAAAGCCGGTGAAATAGACCCGCACCGCCTCCGCATCCGCCAGCGACCAGAGGCCCACCGCGTGGTTGGCCAGATGCGTCGCCGCGTAGGCCATCAGCGCCAACCCGCTCCACAGGCGCAGACGCTGGACCCAATTGCCCTGAAGGCCGTCCAGGCCTCCAGGGCGCGATTGGGCCTTAGAGGCCCGCTTGGCGTGCCAGATCGGCAAGCGACGTCTCGGGGCGGGCGCCCATGTGGCTGATCACCTCCGCCGCACAGATACCGCCCAGGCGGGCACACGTGGCCCAGTCCTTGCCTTGGGTATAGCCGTGGAGGAAACCGGCAGCGTAAAGGTCGCCTGCACCGGTGGTGTCTACCACCTTGCCTACCGGCTGGGCCGGCACGCTGACCTGTTCCCCGTCGGCAACAACGACCGAGCCCTTCGCGCTGCGCGTCAGGACGGCGACGCTGGTGAAGGCGGAAATGCGCTTGGCCGCTTCCTCGAAGCTGTCGGTCTGGAACAGGGCCATGACCTCCGCCTCGTTGGCGAACAGAATATCAACGTGGTCGCTGATCAGTTCCAGGAAAGTATCGCGGTGGCGTTCGACGCAAAACGGATCGGACAGGGTCAGCGAGACCTTGCGGCCGTGCTGATGCGCGATCGCTGCCGCATCCGAAATCGCCGCCTTGGCGCGCGGATCGTCCCACAGATAGCCTTCCAGGTAGGTAACCTTGGCGCTGGCGATCAAATCGGCGTCGATGTCGCTTTTATCGAGTTCGGTGCAGGCGCCGAGATAGGTCAGCATCGTGCGCTCTGCATCGGGCGTCACCAGCACGAAACACCGGGCCGTACTTTTGCCGTCGGTCGCAGGCGGCGTATTGTAGGCAACGCCGACGGTGCGGATGTCATGGCCGAAGATCTGGCCCAGCTGGTCGTCCCGGACTCGGCCGATATAGCCGCCCTTGCCGCCGAGTGCGGCCACGCCGGCGATGGTATTGGCGGCGGACCCACCGGACATCTCCATCGCGGTGCCCATCTTGGCGTAGATCGCCTCTGCCTGAGCCTCATCGATCAGGGTCATGACGCCTTTTTCCAGGCTGTTATCGCGGATAAAGGCGTCGTCCACATGCGCCAGCACATCGACGACGGCATTGCCGATCCCCACGACATCAAGGGTCGCTGCAGTCATATCTCTATTCCTTATTGTTCTACGGGAAAGATACGGCGAGCGCTGCACGCTACAAGATAATCCCCTGCCACCTCAACGTGACGGGATGACAGCCGGTCCCGTTGCCCGTTAGCGACAAGTCGCTAGCATGCCGTCTCCACACGTTTCCGGATCGGGTGATCATGCTGACCGACATCATGCGGGTTCTGACCCAACTTGACGACAAACGCCTGCTTCGGCCGGTGTTGCTGGGTCTCTTGGCGTCTATGGTAGCGATGGCGCTGCTGGTCGCCGGCGCCTCCTGGCTGCTGGCGGGCAGCATTGATACCAGCGGCCAGGGCTGGATAGGCCGGCAATTGGAAGCGCTGGGGCTTCTGGAGATTCTGGGCTCGTTTGCCATTGGCTGGCTGGCGCTGCTGCTGTTCCCGGCCATGGCGATCACGATCCAGAGCCTGTTCCTGGATAGTGTCTGCAAGGCGGTAGAGGCACGCTATTACGCCACCGCCCCGCCCCCGCGCGACGTCCCATTCATGGACGAGCTGATCGCGGCGGTGAAGCTCACCCTCGTAGTGATCGCCGTCAACCTGGTGCTGCTGCCAATCTATCTGATCCTGATGTTCCTGCCGCCGACGGGGCTGATTCTGTATTTCGCCGTCAACGGCTATCTGGTGGGACGGGAATATTTCGAGACGGTCGGAATCCGCCGCCTCACCCTGCCGGAGGCAAAGCTGACGCGCCGGAAGCATCGCGGCATGATCTGGCTGGATGGCGCCCTGCTGGTGCTGCTGTTCACGGTGCCGGTGCTGAACCTGGCGGGCCCGACGCTGGGCACGGCGTACATGGTGCATCGCTTTCACCGGATTTGGTGACGGCGGCACCAGTGTCAGGCCACCACCTTGTCCTTGTAACAACACAGGTCGGCCACGATGCATTTGACGCAATCCGGCTTGCGGGCCTTGCAGACATAGCGGCCGTGCAGAATTAGCCAGTGGTGGGCGTGGCGTTTGTAGTGGTCGGGAATCACAGCATCCAGCCGCTTTTCCACGGCCAGCGGCGTCTTGCCAGGCGCCATGCCGGTACGGTTGGCAACGCGGAACAGGTGAGTATCGACTGCGATGGTCGGCTCACCCCAGTAATTGTTGAGCACCACGTTTGCAGTCTTGCGCCCGACGCCCGGCAATGATTCCAGCGCTGTCCGGTCGCGCGGAACCTCCCCGCCGTATTCGGCAATGAGCTTTTCGGCCATGGCGATGATGTTCTTGGCCTTGGAGTTATAGAGGCCGATGGTGCGGATGTGCTGCTTCAACCCCTCCTCTCCCAACTCCAGCATTTCCTGCGGCGTCGACACGCGCTCGAACAGCGCCCGCGTCGCCTTGTTCACCCCGACATCCGTCGCCTGGGCCGACAGGGCGACCGCGACCAGCAGGGTGTAGACGTTGGTGTATTCCAATTCCGTGAGCGGCTCGGGCGTGCGCTCGGCAAGGCGGGCGAAAAAGGCTTCGATCTTTTCAGGCGTCATCGGGTCGAAGGTCCTGTTGGGGCGGAGCGCATGATGCGGGCCGAAATGAGGCTAGTCGATTTCTTGTCGCGGCCCAACTTTTCGATTCCGGTTCGCCCCTATGTGCGTTAAAAACCAGGGCATGATGATGCGACTGCGACGACGACAGAGCTTCCAGCACCCCGCCTGACGGTTCGGGGGCATCAGCCCGTGCACAGACATAGGCCATCGCCTCCGGCATTCGAGTTTCGCGTTTTTCGTTTCAAAGCCTGCCGGATAGCGTTGCCATGGTCGCCATCATCCCCCCTTCCGCTGCCAATTTTGCCGTGATCGAAAACCTGCTGGACCGGTGTTTCGGCCCAAGCCGGCATGCCAAAACCAGCTACCGTTTCCGCGATAACATTCCCCAGGTCGAATCCCTGGCACGCATTGCGCTGGACGACGACATGGTGATCGGTTCGATCCAGTATTGGCCGATGCTGCTGAACCGGGAACCGGTGCTGCTGCTCGGCCCGCTGGCGGTGGAACCGGAATGGGCCAACCGCGGCATCGGCCGGGCCCTGGTCGCCGCCTCGCTGGATGCCGCCGCGGCCGAGGGCTGGCTGCACGTGTTTCTGGTCGGCGAGTTCGACTACTACTCCCGCTTCGGCTTCTTGCCGACAAGCAGGTGGGGTGTTTCCATGCCGAACGAGCAGCAGCATCGGCTGCTGTGCCGTTGCATTGGCGAGGCATTTCCGCCCGCAGCCGGATCGCTTCAACCGATGGCAGCAAGCAAGTCATCAATGTCCACTGCGGCAGCATTGCCCAGATAAGCGACCAGATTCGCCCGGGCCAATGCCGGATCCCGATTCGGTCCGGCGGTCTTGGGCCAGCGACCCAGCGCCATCAGCATCAGCACTTGTTCCGCCCGTTCTGCCTCAAGTTCCGCCACCAGGATGGCGCTGCGGGTTGCTTGCACATCTTTGGCAAGCCCGCCCCATTCCACCTTCAGCCGGCGGCGCAACGCCCGCAATGGCTCAACCGCCGCGGCATGCCAGCCGGCGATCGCGGCAAGCGCCCGCGCACAAGCAGCCGAGTCCAGCCGCCGCCCTTGCCCTGCCGCCCACAGGCACAGCAATACGAGGTTAACGTTTGCCCCCCGACGGTCCTGCCACTCCAGCAGTCGTTCTCCGACTTCTGGCCGACCGTAAATTGCCGCTGCGAATTCCCAGAATTCATCCTCAGGTGAAAAGCTGTCAGCCACGGTTCACCATCGACTCGCACACTCCCGCCGCGTTAAGATATAATCTCGTAGCGGCCTTCTCTGCTGCGGTTGTTCTCGAACAGAACATAAACTTCGCATGGAGCTCCCATGACAGATGACACCGGAGTCAGCAAGCCGGATCAAGAGCTGGAAATGCTTCGCGCCGAACATCGCGATCTGGATTACGCGATTGCAACGCTGACCGAACGCGCGCCGTACGATCAGGTTCAGGTGCAGCGGCTGAAAAAGCGGAAGCTTTGGCTGCGGGACCAGATCGAACGCGTCGAAGGCTTTGCCAGGCCCGACCTGATCGCCTGATCCCGTACGCGGGATTTCTTTCCAGGGGAACGATGCGAGCCGCCGAAGGCTCGCGATGGTGGATACTGTTGTCAGAGACCAATACTAACGGCACGGTCGCACTTGTGGGAATCGTGATGGGCAGCCAGTCGGACTGGCCAACCATGCGCTTGGCCGCTGACATGCTGGATGCCTTGCAAGTGCCATACGAGGCGCGGATCGTCTCCGCCCACCGCACACCCGACCGGCTGGTCGCCTATGCCCGGGATGCCAAGGGCCGCGGCCTGCGTGCCATCATTGCCGGGGCGGGCGGCGCGGCGCACTTGCCGGGCATGCTGGCCTCGATGACACCGCTGCCCGTGCTGGGCGTGCCCGTGCAAAGCCGGGCGCTAAGCGGTATGGACAGCCTGCTGTCCATCGTGCAGATGCCCAAGGGTATTCCTGTCGGCACGCTCGCCATTGGTGAGGCGGGGGCGGCGAATGCCGGCCTCCTGGCCGCGGCCATGCTGGCCACCACCGACCCGGCGCTGGCGGAACGGCTGAACGCTTTCCGTCAGGCTCAGACCGACGCCATTCAAGAGGCACCGAGCGACCCATGATTGCACCCGGCGCTACCATCGGCGTCCTCGGCGGCGGCCAACTCGGCCGCATGTTTGCCCTGGCCGCCGCACGCTTCGGCTACCGCGTGCATGTCTATGCACCGGAGACCGATACCCCAACGGAACAGGTGTGCGCCGCCGCCACCCACGCCGGCTATGACGACATGGCGATGCTGAAGGCGTTTGCCGCGGCCTGCGATGTCGTCACCTATGAGTTTGAAAATGTGCCGGTCTTAGCGGCCGAGATCATAGCGGCAACAACGCCGGTGCGTCCGGCGCCTGATTGGCTGCGGGTTGCCCAGGACCGGCGGCGGGAAAAGGCCTTTATCCAGGCCGCGGGTGCTACGGTCGCCACGTACAAAGTCATCGAGGTCAAGGAAGACTTGGTCCAGGCAGGCCTCCCCTTCCCCGGCATCCTGAAGACGGCGCAAAGCGGCTATGACGGCAAGGGCCAGGTGCGTGTCGCCGATGCTGCGGCCCTTGCCGCAGCCTGGGAGAGCCTTCACCATGTGCCGTGCGTTCTGGAAGCAGTGGTGCCGTTCGAGCGCGAAATCTCCGTCATTGTCGCTCGCGGCGAGGATGGTGCCGTGCGGTGCTTTCCACCGGTTGAGAACAAGCACGAAAACCACATTTTGGCTGAAACCATCGCCCCGGCACCGATTGGCGGCAATGTTGCGGCGGAAGCGGTGGCGCTGGCCGAATGCATCGCCCGGCATGGCGGTTTGGCAGGGTTGCTGGCGGTGGAGATGTTCGTACTGGCCGATGGCAGCATTCTGGTAAACGAACTGGCACCGCGCCCGCACAATTCCGGGCACTGGAGCATGGACGCCTGCCAGACCGATCAGTTCGAGCAAGCCGTGCGTGCCGTGTGTGGCCTGCCGCTGGGCGGTACTGAGATCCTGGCGCCAGCGCGCATGCGCAACCTGCTGGGCGATGCCGTGAACGATTGGGCCTCGTACCTAACCGACGCAACGGCGCATTTGCATCTCTACGGCAAGGGTGCCGCCCGCCCGGGGCGGAAGATGGGGCACGTGAATTTCGTGCCCGCTAAGCCGGAGTAGGGCCCGCTGCGCCTACTGGCCGCGAAGCGCCTTGACCCCGTTCAACACCGCCTGCATGTCCTCCGCCTGAGCGCCACCATCCTGCAACCGGGCCATGGCCATCTGCTCCGCCTTGGCCAGCGCGGCTTTCGCATCGTCGGCGCGGCCCAAAACGCCATAGGCCCGGCCAAGACGCAGCCAGCCGGCCGGATCATCCGGATTCTCCTCCAGCCGCTCGGCCAGGCGCTCAACCATGCTTTGGATGAAGGCCGCGCGGTCCTCGCCACTCATCTCACGCGCGGCGGCCACATCCTCCGCTGACGGGCCGCGCGGCGGCCGGGCGATATCGCCGGCGCTGGCGGACGGGGACGGCGGCGAAACGAACCGCGGCGGCGAAGAGCGGCCATTCTGCTGGGCCAACAGGTCTTCAACCTCCGCCAATTGAGCGGCGACAGGCTCGCGCCAAGTGGCATCGGCCGGTGCATCGGCCAGCAGCGCCTTCCAGCGATCAATAGCCTCGGCATATTGGCCGCGCTGCGCCAGGCCGAGTGCCACGAAATGCCGGGACTTTGCCAAAGCCGGGTCTATTGCAAGCGAACGTTCGGCTGCATCCAGGGCGCGGGCATCGACCAGACCGCGGGCGGCGGCGATTCGCAGATCGGCCAGTTCCGCCCAATCCATGGCGGTCACATCGTTGGCCTTCAGTTCGATCACCCGCGACCAGGCGCTTGCGGCCGGTGCCCACTCGCTTAGCACCCGGTAGGACCGGGCGAGCATGGTCCAGCCTTCCAGGTCATCCGGCTCGTTTTGCAGGCGCTCTGCCAAGGTTGCAACCATGCGGCGAAAATCCGCCTGCTGCTGTCCATGCGCCACATCGGGCTCGCTGGCCTTGCGGGCGGCAAGCGGCTGGTCCGGCATATTGGGCGAGCCCAGTGCAGCGTAAACCGCGATCGCGATCACCGGCACGCCGAAGCCGCCGGCCAGCGCCAAAACCATGCCTGTCCGCCGCAGCGCAAACGCGACCCAGCCCGCTATGACCAGCGCAATCAGCGCCAATCCGATTCCCGAAAACATCATCGCGTTACCGGCCCCGTCTCCGTGTCATCATCCGGCAATTCGTCCGCCGTTTCCGTCATCTGCGCACGCCCACGCCGGGCGATGCGCCACACCACGACCGCACCGATCAAGGCGATGACCAGCGGCCCGAACCAGAGGATCCAGGTAGTTTGCTTCACCGGCGGCTCCAGCAGCACGAACTCGCCGTAACGGGCGACGAGGTACGCCTTTACCTCCCCGTCCGTATCGCCAGCGACCAAGCGCGCGCGCACGATCCGCCGCAGATCGACGGCAATGGCAGCCTCCGAGTCGTCAAGCGATTGGTTCTGACACTTCGGGCAGCGTAGTTCCTTGCCCAATTCACGCGCGCGCTGTTCCAGCACGGGGTCTTTCAGCATTTCCGAGGGCGCAATCGCATATGCCGCTGGCAGCACCATCATGAAAGCGAGCGCGCAGAGCAGAATCAGCCTCATTCCAGCGTCTCCATCAGCGCCATGATCTTTTCCGCGGTTTCTGGGTCCAGCGGGCCCGGGTTGCGGTAGCGCACGCGGCCCTGCCCATCGATGACGAAGGTTTCGGGAATGCCGTACACGCCAAATTCGATGCCCACACGGCCGTCGAGATCACTGCCAATCCGGCCATAGGTATCGCCCAACTGGCGCAGAAAAGCGCGCGCCTGCTCCGGACGGTCCTTGTAATTGATGCCGTGGATCGTCACCCCGTGTTCTTGCGCCATCGCGTTCAGAATCGGGTGTTCCACACGGCAGGGGCCGCACCAGGACGCGAAGAAGTTGACCAGAACCGGCTTGCCGGTTGCCAGATGGTCCGTGGCAAGCGGCTGGGACGGATCGCGCCCCTCCAGCGGAGGCAAGTTGAACTCCGGCGCTGGCTTGTCGATCAGTGCCGATGGCAGCCGGCCCGGATCCTTGCCCAGCCCATCCCACAGATAAACGGCCAGCCCGGCGAAGATCACCAGCGGCAACAGATACGGCAAACGCTTCAGCATTCGGTCAGGCCGCCGCATTTGCCGGCTCGGCCGCCCGGGCTCGTGTCCGCCGCGCACGCACCCGGCCGGAAGCCGAAACGAGGCCACCCAGCGCCATGATTGCCGAACCGATCCACATCCACGGCACCAGCGGGTTGTGGTAGAGACGGACCGCCCAACCATCGCGGGGGCTGCCCTCACCCAGCACGCCATAAAGGTCCGCCATCCAATTGGTATGAATCGCCGCCTCCGTCGTGTTCTGCTGCGAGTCCGGGTAGAAGCGGCGTTCCGGATACAAGATCGCCACCTTTTGCCCATCGGCATTGTGAATCGAGATCTCGCCGCGCACCGCCTGATAATTGGGGCCAAGCGTATCGTAGACGCGGTCCAGGGTCCAACTGTAGCCGGCCATATCCACTTGATCGCCGGTCTTCATCAACCGAACCGCCTCACTCTGCCAGACGCTGGTGGCGGTGATGCCAGCAACGACGATGGCAATGCCCAAGTGCGCCAGCGACATGCCGTGCACCTCCATCGGCAGGCCAGCCAGCCTGCGCAGGGCACCCGGCCCCCACCAGCGCCGCACCCAGGCATAGATCGTGCCTATCGCCAACCAAGCCACCAGCCCCATGGCGATCACGCCCGCAACGCCGGCTTCGCCGATCCAGATGGAGACGGCAATCAATGCCGCCGCCGCGATTGCCGCCAACCACAGCTGTTTCAGTGCGGAGAGCAATTTCGCCTGCCGCCAAGCCAACAACGGCCCGACCGCCATGATCGCCAGCATCGGGAGCATCAGCGGCACGAAGGTGGCATTGAAATAGGGCGGCCCGACCGAGACCTTCTCACCCGTCACCGCCTCCAGCACCAGCGGATACATGGTGCCAAGCAATACCGTTGCCGTTGCCGTAGCCAGCAGCAGGTTGTTGAGCAGCAGCGCGCCTTCCCGGCTGACCGGCGCGAAACCATTGCCGCCTTCCATGGAGGGCGCCCGGATGGCGAACAGCAGGAACGCCCCGCCAACCGCAATGCCGAGCAGCGCCAGGATGAACACTCCGCGCGCCGGATCGGTGGCAAAGGCGTGTACGCTGGTCAGCAGGCCAGAGCGCACTATGAACGTGCCAAGCAGGCTGAGAGAAAAGGCCAAGATCGCCAGCATCAACGTCCAGCCTTTGAACGAATCGCGCTTGGCGACGACACTGATGCAATGCAATAGCGCGGTTGCTGCGAGCCAGGGCATGAAGCTCGCGTTTTCGACCGGATCCCAGAACCAGAAACCGCCCCAGCCCAGTTCATAGTAGGCCCACCAGGAGCCGAGAGCGATGCCAAGCGTCAGCCCGGCCCAAGCGATCAGCACCCAGGGTCTTGTCCATCGCGCCCAGTCCGGCGTCACCCGCCCCTCGATCAGGGCGGCGACCGCAAAGGAGAAGGCCGTGGAAAGGCCCACATAGCCGAAATACAACAGCGGCGGATGGAAGACGAGGCCGGGGTCCTGCAACAGCGGGTTCAGGCTGTTGCCATCCAGCGGCAACTGATCGAGCCGGTCGAATGGGTTGGAGGTCAGCAGGGTGAACAGCAAAAACCCCACCGCAACCATCGCCTGCACCGCCAACACCCTGGCCCGCATCGGCTCCGGCATTCCTCGCCCGAACGTCGCGACGAGTGCGCCGAACACGACCAGGATCAGAATCCAGAGCAGCAGAGACCCCTCATGATGCCCCCAGGTGGCCGCAAGCTTGTAGAGAAATGGCTTGGCGGAATGCGAGTTCATAGCCACCACCGCGACCGAAAAATCGGACCGGGCGAAGGCGTAAATCAACGCGCAAAAAGCGAGAGCGACACAGATCAGCTGGCCCCAGGCCGTATGCCGCGCCAAAATCATCAAATCGTGGTTACCGCGCCGGGCCGCCCAGAGCGGGACGGTGGCCTGGACCGTCGCCAGAATCAGCGCAACGATCAGGGCAAAATGGCCAGTTTCTACCGTCATGGCGTCATCGCCCTTTCAGCTACTGCGTGGTGTCCGGCTTCCACTCGCCGGCCGCTTTCAAAGCGTCCGCAACCTCTTTCGGCATGTAGTTCTCGTCATGCTTGGCCAGCACCTCCTCGGCGCGGAAAGTGCCGTCAGGGCTCAGCCGGCCGAAGGAAACGATCCCCTGCCCCTCGCGGAACAGATCCGGCAGTACGCCGGTATATGCCACCGGCACGGTCCGGGCGCCATCGGTGATGGTGAACCGGACATCAATGCCGCTCTTGACCACGGACCCCTCCTCCACCAGACCGCCAACACGGATCGCCTGGCCAATGGCAACCGGCTTCTGCTCCAGATCGGTTGGGCTGTAGAAAAAGACGAGATTGTCCTCGAACGCATTCAGCACCAGCGCTGCGGCTGTGCCTAGCGCCAGCAGGGCGAGCGCGACCACATAGAGGCGGCGATGTTTGGGCTTCATGTTCGCTCCACCTTCGGTACGCGCCGGCGTTCCCGCCGGCCAAGGGCCGCTTCTGCCCGCTCGGCCCTAGCCAGGCCGCGCCAGGACCAGACGAAAAGGCCGATAATGACACCTGCGGCAATGCCATAGGCCGGCCAGATATAGGCAGCGTAACCGCCCATCGCAAAAAACTCGGCCATCAGCGACTCTCCCCCGCGCGGGACCGCGACAGTTGCAATGCCGCCACCCGCCGTTCTGCAAGCTCAACCCGCATGCGCAGCAACAACAGCAGCAGGAACAAGCCCAGATAGGCGACGGCCATCAACAACAACGGCGTCAGCATCGCCGGATCGATGGCGGGCGTGCCAATGCGACTGATACTGGCCGGCTGGTGCAGCGTGTTCCACCAATCCACCGAAAATTTGATAATCGGCAGGTTGACGATGCCGACCAGCGCCAGCACCGCCGCCGCTTTGGCGCCGCGCTGCGGCTGCTCGAATGCATTCCAGAGCGCGATGTAGCCGAGATACAGGAACAGCAACACGACGACCGAGGTCAGCCGGGCATCCCAAACCCACCAGGTACCCCAGGTCGGCTTACCCCAGAGCGAGCCGGTGGCAAGCGCGATGATGGTAAAGCCAGCACCGATCGGCGCTGCCGCCTTGCCGGCCAAGTCGGCCAGCGGGTGCTTCCAGATCAGGCCGACCGCGCTGGCAATGGCGAGGGTCGAATAACCGAACATCGCCATCCATGCAGCCGGAACATGCACATACATAATGCGCACAGTGTCCTTCTGCTGGTAGTCGATGGGCGAAGCGACCAAGCCGAAATACAGGCCAGCCAAAAGACTGACCAAGGTGACAGCCAGCAACCAGGGCTGGACAGCGCGGGCAAGGCGCAGGAATCGCGCCGGATTGGCGAAACGGTGCAAAGCAGACCCCCGCACGCCGGGAACCGGTTGCTCGCTAGAGGGAGTCGATGCCGTCACCAGTCCACCTTACTCGCCAATTTGCCGGAGGGCTACCGCCGAAGCCCAGGGGGCCAGCACCAGCGACAGCAACAAAATCGCTCCTAAGATGGAGACGTGCGCGCCAAATGCCAGTCCCGTTTCCGCCGCAGTGACGGTTCCGGACATGAAAATCAACACAGGGATGTAAAGCGGCAGAACCAGCAAAGCCAGGAGCACACCGCCGCGCCGCGCGCCAATAGTCAATGAGGCCCCGATGGCGCCAACCAGGCTGAGCGTCGGCGTGCCGAGCGCCAGGGCGGCACACAGGCCGCCAATTGCCGGCCAACTCATTTGCAGCAGCACCCCGAGCAGTGGCGCCGTCACGATCATCGGGCCGCCGGTCAGCAGCCAATGCGCCAGCGCCTTGCCCAAGACGACGCTCCATAGCGGCGCCGGCGAGGTGCGCAGCAGATCGAGCGTGCCATCGTCATGATCCTGCTGGAACAAACGGTCTAACGCCAACAGGGTCGCCAGCAGCGCCATGACCGCCAACAACCCACCGCCAAGGCGCGACAGCATGCCGGGCTCCGGCCCCAATCCCAATGGAAACAACAGGATCCCCAGAGCGAAAAACTGGACCGCCAGCAGCGCCCCACCGCTTTCGACACGGGCAAGCCGCAAGTCCCGGCCCAAAATGGCGAAGAAGCCGCTCACCCTTCGCGCCCCATGCGCAAGCGGTGGGTCGGTTGAAAGCCCAAATCCTGATGGGTCGCGATGATCGCCATGCCACCAGCGGCGCGGTGGTCGGAGACCGCGGCGGCAAACGCATCGGCAGAGACCGCATCCAATGCTGTCGTCGGCTCATCCAGAAGCCATAGCGGCGCCGGGATCGCGACCAAGCGCGCCAGCGCCAGCCGCCGCTTTTGCCCGGCGGAAAGCACCCGCGTCGGCAGGTCCAACAGGTCGTTCAGGGCAAATGTGCTGGCGGCCCTGGCAAAAGCATCAGGGTCGCTTGCACCGGCCAGGCGCTGCCAGAACGCCAAATTTTCGGCTGCAGATAGCGCTCCCTTCACGGAATTTTGATGGCCCAGATAATGCAACCGTACTTGGTCTTCTGCCGGTTCCGGCCGCCAGCAGAGCGAGCCCTCCTCCGCTGGCAGCAAGCCTGCCAGGATGCGCAGAAGCGTCGTCTTGCCGGCACCGTTCGGGCCGGTTACGGCCAAAGCCTCGCCAGGTGCCAGGTCAAGGTCCAACCCTTCGAACAGCCAGCGCTCGCCGCGCGCACCGGCAAGGCCGCGGACCTGAAAAGTGTAGGAAAAGCTGATTGATACCGCCATCCCATCCTTTAAGCATTCCCCCCGCCCGTTGCCCAGACGCTTTGGCGGCGCACCCTGGCAGAGCGGTGTAGAAAAATGCGGCCAGCGAAAGGGGGTTTTCCGCTGGCCGCTGAGGAGGGCGGGAGTCTGGGTCCAGACTCATGAAGGCGGGCGAACAAAGAATCCACCTTCCACACGAACTTATGCGCGAAATTTCCGACAAAATCAAGTAATACGTGTGTGCACATGTATTGCGATTTGTTTGACGCAACTGCCGGCGCAACTCTTGCACCGTCCCTCCTGATACCCAATCTAAGGCGAGAGGACAGGGTCGGTTGCCGATAGGAGGATCCGGCCATGGCAACAGCACCATGGAAACAAAGTTTGATTGGCAGTTTCATTGCTGCCGTTATCGCTGCAACGGCCGTAGCCATGGCGTTAACGGCAGATATCAGCGCCGCCGGCGATCGAACGCCGTCACAACAGGCTCGCGGCGCATCGCAAAAAGTCTGGGCCGCTGCCAAGCCCCTGCTCGATATGCCGGTGCGGCTTGGTACGCTGCAGGAAAGCGCTACGGTCAATGGCAATTGGATTGACCTCTACGTTGTCAACACTGTTATCGATGGAACGTCTGGCCATTTGAAGATCGCACGCGATTTCGGGCCGAGTGCAGAGTTGGACGCGTTGGCGCTGCTCACCAAACCGCAACCCGAAATTGTCGGTTTCGCGATTGGTTTCAAGCCGGACGGCGAAGCGGAAGAGTGGTCCTGGGCCCGATACGATGCGAACGGTAATGTCCAGCACAATTCCGCAGGCTACCCCATCGCCGCCCGGTTCACCGCAGACGACGCGGCGCAATGCGTTGCCGGGATCTGGATGGAAATGGTGACCACCGGATAGTGCCGATGTGAAATTCTGGGATCGGACGGTTCCCCCCAACCGTCCGTAGGCCGGGCCGGCCCCATGCCCTGCACTCTCTAGTGGCCGGCCCGGCCGCCTTTCCAGGGCAGTGATTGTGTGTGCCCTGCCCGTTTCCCGTCCCCCTCAGCACTCAAACCCACGCGCAGACGACCGAAATTGAGCTCACAATGCCAGAGGCGACAGCCAAACGGCCAGCGTCTCCATTGCGGCGGATCGGCCCGGAGGCCTTTGCGCCTCCGCGTGGCGTTGCTATTGAAACAGGATGTTCAGAAAAGGGGAGGCCACATTCGGCCATGACGGTTCATCTGCATCAGGGCGACCTGCCCGCCGGCATAGACTGGGGCAACGCCCTAGCCATCGATTCCGAGACCATGGGCTTGCGCCCCGGCCGTGACCGGCTTTGCCTTGTGCAATTGTCCGCCGGCGATGGCGACGCGCATCTGGTGCAGTTCCGGCGGCCCGCGGACAATGCCCTGCCCGACTACAGCGCGCCGAACCTGCGTCAGTTGCTATCCAATCCGGCTGTGACAAAAATATTCCACTTCGGCCGGTTCGATCTGGCAGTGCTGCGACACTACATAGGAGTGGAATGCACACCGGTCTTTTGCACCAAAATTGCATCAAGGCTGGTGCGGACCTATACGGACCGGCACGGCCTCAAGGATATCTGCCGCGAATTGCTGGGCGTGGAGTTACAGAAGGAGCAACAGTCCTCCGACTGGGGCGCCGAAATCCTGAGCGATGCGCAATGCGCCTATGCCGCCGCGGACGTGCTGCATCTGCATCGCCTGCGCGAAGCGCTGGACAAACGCCTTGCACGGGAAGGCCGGACGGCCATTGCCCAGGCGTGTTTCGATTTTCTGCCGACACGTGCGGCGCTGGACCTGGAAGGTTGGAGTGACGTTGACATCTTCGCCCACAGTTGATGCCCCGGCAGACGCGGCCGCCATCGTCGCCACCGCGAGGCGCGTGCTGCACACCGAAGGGGCCGCCCTGACCCAAATGGCCGATGAAATCGGCGATCCGTTCGCGCGCGCGGTAGCGTCGCTTGGCGCCATCAGCGGCCGGGTGATCGTAACGGGCATGGGCAAGAGCGGCCATATCGCCCGAAAAATCGCCGCAACCATGGCTTCCACCGGCACGCCGGCACAGTTCGTTCACCCTGCCGAAGCGAGCCATGGTGACCTCGGCATGGTGACGCGGGCGGATGCGTTGCTTGCGCTCTCCAATTCCGGCAATACGGCGGAACTCGGCGACGTTCTGGCCTATGCAAAGCGGCTGTCGCTGCCGATTATCGCCATCACCGCCCGCGCACCATCCGCCCTGGCCGACGCCGCAACCGAGACGCTGCTGCTGCCGGCAGCGAAGGAAGCCTGCCCGATGGGCCTGGCGCCCACAACCTCCACCACCGCCACCATGGCCATGGGGGATGCGCTGGCCGTCGCGCTGCTGGAACGGCGGGGCTTTTCCGCGGAGCAGTTTCGGGCGCTGCATCCCGGCGGCACGCTTGGCCGCCGGTTGATGCTGGTGCGCGATGTCATGCACACCGACCTGCCGTTGGTCGATGGCAATACGCCGATGAGCCAGGCGCTGGTTGCAATGACCGCCAAGAGCTTTGGCTGTGTCGGCGTTTGCGGACCCGACGGCACGCTGACCGGGATCATTACGGACGGTGACCTGCGCCGCCACATGTCCGGCGATTTGCTGGAAAAAGTCGCCAGCACCATCATGACGCCAAACCCGCTCACCATCCGCAGCCAGGCATTGGCAGTGGAGGCTGTGGCGGTGATGAATGACCGGCAAATCACCAGCCTGTTCGTCGTACCGCCGGATGCGGAAAATACGGCGGCGCCCATTGGAATCGTTCATATTCATGATTGCCTGAGAGCCGGCCTTTCATGACCGCTCTTGCCGACTCCAACGCCCGCCGCGAGCGCCTGTTCCAGGCCCGGGGCGATGGGTCGGATGGCGGACAGGGCTATTCCCGGCTGGTCCGGTCGCTGCGGCTGCTGTTGCCGCTGCTTGCTGCGGCCCTGCTGGTTCTGACCGTACTATGGCCCAGCATCGATTGGCGCAAAGGCGTGATTCCCGACGACGCTGAACTGGCATTGAATCCCAACGATGCGCAGGAGATCCGCATGCGAACCGCCCGTCTGGTCGGCACGGATGAGGCTGGCCGGCCTTACGAGCTTTCAGCTGTCGAGGCACGCCAGGGCGACAATGGCATCGACACAGTCCTGCTCGACCAACCGGCTGGCAAACTCGAACTTGAGGATGGCGCAATGCTGCGCATGCAGGCAACCTCCGGCATATTCGACCGCAATGAGGAAACGCTCAACCTGTCCGGAAGGGTGACGGTGGAGCATGGCCGCGGCTATCGGTTCACCTCGGAATCTGCAACAGTGGACCTAAACGCTGGCCGCGCTCTTGGCAATCAGCCCATCGACGGCACCGGCCCGGAGGGCGAAATTCATGGACAGGGCTTCGAGATTCTCGATAAAGGGCGCACGGTCAAAATTCTGGGCAAGTCCCGCCTGATCGTGACGAAAGTGCCGGAGCAGCCGTGACCATCACCATCCACCGCCTTGCTACAGCCCTGCTGGCGGCAGCGCTGTTCAGTTTTTTGCCGCTGGCAACAACGCCCGCGCGCGCGCAACAACCGGCGCTGCCCGGCATCGGCAACCCGAATGCGCCGCTGGAAATCGAAGCCGATAACGGCCTGGAACTCTACCAGGACCGACAGTTGGTCGTCGCCAAGGGCAATGTGATCGCGACGCAGGGCGAAGTGGTGCTGCGCGCGGACATCCTGTCGGCATCGTACGAAGAAGCGAACGGCCAGCGGCAAATCCGGCGTCTGGATGCCGTCGGTCGTGTGCGCATCGAAACCGGGCGGGAACGCCTGTTCGGCGACCACGCCACCTATGACCTGGTGCGGGAACTCATGGTCGTAACCGGCGAGGGCATGCGGATAGAGGCCGAACAGCAAACGATCGAGGCCGACGAGAGCCTGGAATTCTGGGGCGCGGAAGACCGGGCCGTTGCCCGCGGCAACGCCGTCGTCACCCAGGGCACGACCTCACTGCGGGCAGACGTGATTGAGGCACTGCTCTCGAAAGGTGGCCGTGGAGGCAATGCAACCCCGACAGCCATCGGTGTTGGCAAAGGCAGTTCGGTCGAGCGGGTCCGTGCCTGGGGTGGCGTCACGATTCGCACCCCCTCGGAAATCGTCGAAGGGGACGAGGGCGATTATGACGTTGTGAATCAGGTCGCGGTTCTGGAGGGCAATGTTCGGATCAGTCGCGGCAAGAACCAGTTGAACGGCCACAAGGCCATCGTCGACTTGAAATCCGGCGTCAGCAGGCTTGTCGGCGGCGGCGGCACCAGGGTGCGGACCATCCTGTTCCCCGGTTCGGCGGACGATGCCGAAGCGCCCGCTCCGCAGCAATCCCGTGAGCCGGCCGGCCAAACGCCAAACGCGTCGTCCGATTCGTCTGCGCCCAGTATCACGCGGCCACCCAAGCCACCAGTGATCGGACCTGCGCCTTTCGCACCGCCGAAGCCTCCCGGAATGGAAGCTGACAAGCAGCGCGCCCCGGCAACATCCGTACCGCCCGCCATACCTGCAGAGGCGGGGCCGGCCGAACGAAATCAAACCGCCCCCACCACCAGGCCAGCCATTGCCGAGCCCACGGCGACAGAGCCCGCGACGCCGCCGCCAGAGACCGGCGGGAAGGCCGACATACCCCTGCCGCGCGCCAGACCCAGACCGGAAGCGCCGGGCCAGAGTAGCGCCCCGATCCCGCCAGCCCGCCCGGCAGGGGCAAGGGCAAGGGCATGACCGACACTGAACTGCAAGCGCCCCTCCCGGCAGACACGGCCGCCCGGCTCAACCTGCTAGCGTCTACCCCTGGTCTCGTTGTGGAGGGATTGGGCAAGAGTTACAAACGCCGGCCGGTACTCCGCGATGTATCGCTGAACGTCCGGCATGGTGAGGTGGTTGGGCTGCTGGGGCCGAACGGCGCGGGCAAAACCACCTGCTTCTACATCATCACCGGTCTGATAAGGCCGGATTTCGGCCGTATCGTGCTGGACGGCCGCGACATTACCCACCTGCCGATGTACCGGCGTGCCCGCCTTGGTATTGGCTACCTGCCCCAGGAACCTTCCATTTTCCGTGGATTGAGTGTCGAGGCCAACATTCGGGCGATCCTGGAAGTCGTCGAACCGCGCGCGAACAAACGCGAAGCCCTGCTCGACGACTTGTTGGCGGAGTTCTCCATCACCCGCCTGCGCCATACGTCGGCGCTGGCGCTTTCCGGTGGCGAGCGCAGGCGGGTGGAAATCGCGCGCGCCCTGGCGGCACGGCCAAGCTTCATCCTGCTGGACGAACCCCTTGCGGGTATCGACCCGATCGCCGTCGGTGAAATTCGCACTCTCGTCGCGCACCTCAAAGACCGCGGCATCGGGGTGTTGATCACGGACCATAACGTGCGCGAAACCTTGGACCTTGTCGATCGGGCATACATCTTGCATGATGGTCACGTGCTCATGGAAGGCACCCCGAAAGAAATCGTTGCGAATGACCGCGTGCGCCAAGTTTATCTAGGGGAAACCTTTTCCCTCTAGGTTATTGCTGGGCGATAGCAGGTCATCGAAAACGCCAGTCTTTCGAGGAAACCGGCATACATCAAATCGCCAGGAGGCAGCAATACGACCGGCAGCTCGCCCATATGATATGCGGCATATCGTCTCGCCCTGAACGCGGGTACGCTATAGTGGGCTTGGCCGTTTGCTGACCGTAAGGTTCCGTCCAAATGGCAATTAATCAGCGCCTAGATATCCGGCAAAGCCAGACGCTGGTGATGACGCCGCAATTGCAGCAGGCGATCAAACTGCTGCAATACTCCAATCTCGAGTTGAGTCATTTCGTTGAAACGCAACTTCAAGAAAATCCTTTGCTGGAACGAAAGGCGGAGGACGAACCCAATCCGCCCGATCCCATACCCCCGCAACCCAAACCGGAACCGCAGGATGCCGCCGAAGTTGTGCAAGACAACGGCGACTTCGACCGGCAGTTGGATGCGTCCGACGCCGATTATGCCAACGTTTGGGATGATGGAGGCGGCGGCAGCGAATCCGGACTGATCTGGAGCGACAGCCGCCGCGGCGGTGGCGGCCTGAATGACGATGGCGGCGGATGGGAAGCAGTAACCGCCACGCCGACCAGTCTGCGCGAGCATTTGATGACCCAGGTCAACCTGGAATTCGCCGACCCGGTCGAACGGATGGTAGCGACTGCGATCATCGATCATCTCGACGATGCTGGTTACTTTATCAGCGACTTCCACGAGATAGCGGGGCTCACCGGTGTTGACCGGAACACCGTTGCCTGGGTGCACTCGCGGATTCTGCTGTTCGACCCGGTGGGCATCGGCGCCCGCTCTCTGGCCGAATGCCTGCGTCTGCAATTGGCGGAACGGGGCGAGGTCTCACCGGCCATGGAAATCCTCCTGGAGAATCTGGCCCTGCTCGGCAACCGGGACTTCAAACGGTTGGCGAAACGCTGCGGCGTCGATTCAGCCACACTGTCGAAGCTGGTCGAAAGGTTACGCTCCTGCGCGCCCCGGCCGACGGCAGGGTTCGATTTCGAACCCGCCGTGACCTTGATCCCCGACGTTTTGGTACGCCGCGGCAACAACGGCGCCTGGATCGTCGAACTCAACACCGATGCCTTGCCGCAGGTTCTGGCCAATCGGGAGTATTATGCCACCGTGCGGGCCGGCGCCCGTAGCCAATCGGATATTGATTTCGTCATCAGCCAATGGAATGCCGCCAACTGGCTAACCAAGGCGTTGGAGCAACGGGCCAATACCATCCTGAAAGTCGGAAGCGCCATCGTGCAGACCCAAAGCGGGTTTTTGGAACACGGTGTCAGCGGCCTGCGGCCAATGACCATGCAGGATGTGGCCGAAGAAGCCGGCGTGCACGAAAGCACGGTCAGCCGGGTCAGTAATGGCAAATACATGGCAACGCCGCGGGGCATTTACGAATTGAAGTATTTCTTCACGTCCGGCGTCGGCGCTGTGAACGGCACCGACTCCCAGTCGGTCGAGGTCGTCCGTCACCGGATCCGCCAGCTGATCGAAACGGAAACCGCCAACACGGTGCTGTCGGACGAAAACCTGGTGGAATTGCTCCGCAAGGATGGTATGCAAGTAGCGCGTCGCACCATTGCCAAATACCGCGAGGCGATGAATATCCCCTCCTCCGCACATCGGCGCCGCATGCTGCGGTTGGAGGCGAGTTAGAGGGACATTAAGTATAATAGCGGCGCCATTGACGGCGGGGATACTCGGACATAGGTTCCGCCGCTTCCGTCACAGCCGGGCGGCAGCAACGGTGCCCTGTCCGCTCGAACAGCGAAGGAACGAACGTCTCATGGAAATCACCACTGCAGGCAAAGGCGTCGATGTTGGCGAATCCTTGCAACAGCACATGCGGGAGAATCTTGCAGGCGCGGTGGGCAAATATTTCGACCGGGCCGTTTCCGCGCAAGTAACGCTGTCACGCGATGGCAGCAACTTCCGTTCCGACGTGATCGTGCATGTCGGCAGGGGCATCGACGTGCAAGGCCGCGCCAGCGCTGCTGACCCCTATCAGGCCTTCGACCAGGCCGCCGATCGGGTCGCAAAGCGCCTGCGCCGGTTCAAGCGGCGTCTGCGCGATCACCATGCTGGCCAGGCGGATCCGGGCCTGCCAGCCCAGCGCTATGTGCTTTCGGCACCGGCGGAAGAGGATGAGGATTCCATCGATGATCGCCCGGCTGCCACCGACGAGGCTGAAGGCGCGGCGGTCATCGCCGAAAGCAAGACCTTGGTTTTGGCCATGTCCGTGGCCGAGGCCGTAATGCATCTTGACCTGGGCGAGCATGAAGCGTTGATGTTTCGTAACCGGGCGACCGGTCGGCTCAACACACTCTACCGGCGGTCGGACGGCAACATCGGATGGATCGATCCTGAAGGCGCCTAGGCGCGGTTTAGGGATCGGTTTTCAAGGTTACCAAATGCAACAGAATTCGGTTGATCAATGCAGCTGAGCGAGATCTTTGCGCCCAACGCAGTGCTGACGGGATTGGAAGCAAAATCCAAATCCCACGTACTGAGGGCCCTTGCCGAAGCAGCAGCCCGTGACAACGGTCTGGACCAGCAGCAGGTGTTCGAGGCTCTGCACGAGCGGGAACGCCTGGGTTCAACGGCCATTGGCGATGGCGTTGCCATTCCCCATGCGAAAATTCCGGGCGTCGACCGGCCGATTGGCTGGATCGCCTGCCTGAAGGAAGAAATTCCGTTTGATGCAATCGACGACAAGCCAGTCGATCTGGTCGTCATGTTGTTGGCACCGGAAAACGCCGGCGCAGATCACCTGCGCGTTCTGGCCCAGCTTTCCAGGATCGCGCGGGACCATCATCGCTGTGCCACACTGCGCGGCTGTTCCAGCGCCAAGGCGCTATGGGAAGCGCTGACCGGTATGAACGAGCGAAAGGCGGCATGATCGCGGCCTCATACGCAAATTTAGGGGTTCCCGGCCGGCCCCGTTAGAGCAGGCCGGGCATCACCGCGATCAGTGCAGAGCCATAGGCTCCAAATCGTTCTGGACGATCGCGCCAAGCGCCTTGTCACGGTCCACCGAAAAGCCGATAACCACACCTTCCGCCGAACAGATGGCATAACCCGTCATTCCATCGACAACGGCGTGGCGCAAATACGCGACCTGTTCCAGGCCCCAGTTTTGCAGGTCAAAATCGGCAGCAGTGTGCTGGTAGGTCTGATTTTGCATGATATTCGTCGCTCCCTCTTACAGTTCAACAGTCTGTTTGGATTTGACGCCAGCGCTTTTGCGGATCTCGATGGTCTTGCTTCGAACCGCCGGCTCCGGCCGGTAAAGGTCGATGTGCAGTAGGCCCAATTCCATGGATGCGCCGGAAACCTCTATGCCCTCAGCCATGACGAACCTGCGCTGGAACTGCCGGCCCGCAATGCCACGGTGGAGAAATACGCGCTCGCGGTCATCCTCAGCCTGCCGGCCGCGTATGATCAATTGATTATCCTCTACCGTTATGGAGAGGTCATCCTCCGCGAATCCCGCAACGGCCAGCGTGATCCGCAAAGCAGTGTCGCTCAACTGCTCGATATTGTAAGGGGGATATCCGTCAGCCGATACCTTGCTGACACTATCGAGCACACGCTCGATATGATCGAAGCCCAGCAACAGCGGGCTGTTAAACAAAGATACCCGTGACACAGGCGTATCTCCTTCACTGGCGCAGGTTCTGGCTTCGCCAAACACTGCTTCTACAGCACAGCCCGCCCCATGCGGCACCGCGCAACCGGCCACTTCAATAGCTGACCGGTATACGTTGGAGATAGGATTGCGGATCGCTTCGTCAACTGGCAGATGCCCGCGGCTGGCGCATCGGCCCAGGCCTCAACCGGCCTCGATCACCAGAAAGGTACGGGTTTCGATACTTTCGCGCGGCGGCGCGTCCGGATCCTGATCCGGCAATTGGAAGGCGCCGTGCGGGGTGTATTTAGCCCGGCCGTCCTCAGCACTGTCCCAGCCCTTGATCAGAATGACCTCGTCCGTCTCCATCAACGGCGCGTAATACCATTCATGCCCCTCGCCATAGGCGAGTTGGTAGATTTCGCCGGTGCGGTCCGGAAAACGCTGGTCGGTGGCGATCAGGTCGGCCTTCGGCACGCTGTTTGCGGTGGCAAGCGCCAGCGGCGCGCGGCGGACCGGGCCGGTGATCGGCCGCCACACATTGACCTGAACGATGCGGCCGCCCGAGCCGACAACCCGCTCGTATTCCGCCTCACCCATCGCATCTTTCGCACGTTGCGGGCCGCTTTTGTCTGTGTAATCGCAGTGCACGCGCGTTGCGGGGCCGCGCAGGCCATCCGGGTTTTCCGCACCCGTGCCACTGTCGGACCGGCGGGTATGATCGAAAATGTAAATCGCTGAGGCACCAAAACGACGTTTCAGCAGTTCCGTCACCTCTGCATTGTAGGCGGTATCGACCTCGTCCGTATCGTAGAAATCCCTGACCCGGCTGGGCGAGCGCAGCAGTTCGAATCCTTCGCGATCGACAGCGGCATCGATGCCGCGCATGTCGCCTATCGTGACCGTGTGCTGTTCGGTCTTGAAATGGACTTCCGGCGCGCCGCCAGTCAGGGCCGAACTGAGGAAATACGGCTTTTCGTCCTGGCGGACGATGTAGGTCAGCGCGCCGCTGGTGGTCTGGGCTGGGCTGTCAACAGTCGCTGCATGAGTCATCGAACGGGCTCCCGGATATGGTCCTGGTTAAGGTGACATAAGACTTCGCACGCAGGTTGTGAACACGCAAAGACTGCCGCAATTCTTCCAAGAGCTTTGCGAGTGGCGCTAAGATGACATTGCCAAAGACAACCGCCGGGCTTCCCTCGCGGGCAGCCATTCACTAGGTAAGGTCTGGAACATTAACCAGAAGACCGACGGAGCCGGGTCAGACATGGCCGACAAACGCACAGCCAAACAGGTCAAACCCACAAAGGAACGGGTGCGGTACGAGGTGTACGGCATGCCGATCGAAGGCATTATCGAAGGCGCGATGGCACCGGAGCGCGATGCGGCGGAGGCCAAAGCCCGCGCGAAGGCCGACACCGAAGCAAATGGTCAGGCCCAACCACCCGTATGGCCCAGCCTGGAAGACCTCAAGACAGAAGGCCCGCGGGCCCGACCGCGCACACGCAGATAACGGCAAGCCGACGATTGGCAAGCCCTACACCATCGGTATAGACTGCCATCCAGTCGCACCATTGAACAGGATTTGCCCCATGACTGCCGCAGCCCTGCGCAACACACCTTCGGTCAAGGATCAGGTCAGCGCCGAGGAATGGGCGCTCCGCCTGGATCTCGCCGCGCTGTACCGTCTTGCCGCCAAGCACGGCATGACCGACCTGACCTACACGCACTTTTCCGCCCGCATTCCCGGCGATGGCGACCAGTTCCTGCTGAACCCCTATGGCTTGCGGTTCGAGCAGGTAACGGCATCCAGCCTGGTGAAAATCGACGTGGAGGGCAATATCCTGCTGGACAACGGCCACAGCGTGAATGCCGCCGGCTTCACCATCCATTCCGCCGTTCACATGGCCCGGCATGATCTCGCCGTCGCAGCTCACACCCACACGCCGGCCGGCATGGCCGTTTCCGCCCTGCCCGACGGCCTTATGCCGCTGACACAGAAATCCATGCGCTATTTCGGCCGCACCGCCTATCATGGGTTTGAGGGTGTGGCGCTGGATCTGGACGAGCGCGAGCGGATTATTGCCGACTTCGGCCCGGAGAATCACACCATGATGCTGCAGAACCACGGCATCATGGTTTGCGCGCCGACTGTGCGGCTCTGCTGGACGCGCCTCTATACCCTGGAAAAGACCATGCAAGCGCAATTGCTGGCCATGGGCTCCGGCGCGCCGCTGCGTCTGCCGCCAAAGGAAGCCTGCGAGAAGGTGGCGGCGCAATGGGACAAGGGCGATGACACCTACCGCCAGGATGGCTGGGAAAGCCAGCTTCGCCTGCTGGACCGCGCCGACCCGACCTGGAAGCACTGAGGAAAGCGCGAACCGATGAGCGTAACCGCCATGAGCGTACCGACCCAGCCGGGTGTCCGCGATCAGGTCAGCGCGGAGGAATGGCAGATCCGCGTCGATCTGGCCGCCCTCTACCGGCTAGTTGCCGAGGAAGGCATGACCGACCTCGCCGCCACCCACATTTCCGCCCGCGTGCCGGGACCGGAGGACCATTTCCTCATCAATCCCTACGGGCTGATGTATGAGGAGGTGACTGCCTCCAACCTGGTCAAGGTGGATATGCACGGCGAGAAGGTGATGGAGAGTCCCTTCCCCGTGAACCCAGCCGGTTTCACCATTCATTCCGCCGTGCATATGGCCCGGCCCGATGTGCAGTGCGTGGTGCACACGCACACCGCCGCCGGCATGGCCTTTGCCAGTGTCGAGGCCGAGGTTTTGCCGATCAGCCAAACCAGCATGTATTTCTGGGGACGCACCGGCTACCACGCCTGGGAAGGCATTAGCACCAACCTGGACGAGCGGGACCGGATCGTCCGCGACCTGGGCACCAACCGGGCGCTAATCCTGCACAATCACGGCCTGCTGGTCGCCGGGCCGACCATTCCGGCCGCCTGGGTGATGATCTTCCAGTTGGAACGCGTCTGCAAAACCCAGTTGGAGGCCATGGCGGCCGCAAAGGCCAGCGGCCGGGACCTGGCCCTGATCCCGGCGGATGTCGCGGAAAAAACCGCCAAAGGCTTTGACCAAACCCTCCAGAACGCAGCGGATGGCAAGACCAATTTCGATTGGGAAGCCCATTTGCGCGCGCTGGACGAGATCGACGACAGTTACCGTCACTAAACTTTCAAGGACTTGCCGCCATGCCCGCCACCGCCGTCGATACCGTGCCCAGCCTAAAGGACAAGGTCAGCCCCGAAGAATGGCAGACCCGCGTCGAACTGGCTGCCTTCTATCGCCTCGTCGCCCAGCATGGCTGGGACGATCTGGTTGGCACCCACATTTCCGCCCGCGTGCCGGGGACCGATGGCAAGGAATTCCTGCTGAACCCCTACGGCCTGCTGTTCGACGAGATCACGGCGTCCAGCCTGGTAAGGTTGGATTTCGACGGCAACCTGCTGCACGAGAGCGCCTATCCAGTCAATGCCGCCGGGTTCACCATCCATTCCAGCGTGCTGGCCGGGCGGCCGGATGTTGAATGCGCAGCGCACACCCATACGGTCGCCGGCATGGCGCTTTCCGCGGTGGAAGGCACATTGCGCCCGGTACACCAGAAGGCGCTGCGCTTCTACAACGCCCTCGCCTACCATCCGTATGAGGGCATTGCCGACGACCCAGACGAATGCGCCCGCCTGCAACGCGACCTGGGCGACCACGACGCCATGGTGCTGGAAAATCACGGCCTGCTGACCTGCGGCCGCAATATCCGCTCTACCTGGGCGCTGCTTTACAATCTGGAGAAATGCTGCGCAGTGCAGGTCGCGCTGGAAGCTGCGGGCGACGGCATCATAGAGCTTTCGGACGACATCAAACAAAATACCTACCAGCAATTCCAGCGCACACTGAAGAACAACCAAAGCGGCGGCAGCAAGCTGGACGGCTGGGAAAGCTCGCTGCGCTTGCTGAAAAAGCAGGACCCCAGCTTTCTGCACTGATTGCGGCGCATCCCCGACGTCATTGCGAAGCGATAAGGAAACGCACCATGCCCCTCGACTATCTCGACATCATTCCCGCCCCGTCCGTCAAAGACCACGTCTCGCCGGAAGAATGGGAAATTCGGGTCGAACTGGCCGCGCTATACCGGCTTGCCGCAAAACACGGCTACACCGACCTGGGCGGCACCCACTTCTCCGCCCGCGTGCCAGGGCCGGACGATCATTTCCTGCTGAATCCGTTCGGCATGATGTTTGCGGAAATCACGGCCTCCTCGCTGGTCAAGGTGGATGTGGACGGCAATATCCTGCTGGATGCCGGTGGCCATGGCGTCAACGCCGCGGGCTTTACGATCCATTCCTCCGTCCACATGGCCCGGCACGACCTGATCTGCGCCGCACACACGCACACGGTTGCGGGTATTGCGGTTTCGTGCCTGAACGATGGTGTTCTCCCGCTAAGCCAGCATGTGCTGCGCTTCCACGGGCGCCTCAGCTATCACGACTATGAGGGGCCGGCCACCAATCTGGATGAGCGCGAGCGCATCGTTGCGGACCTTGGCGAAAACAACAACATCGTGCTGCGCAATCATGGCCTGATGTGCTGCGGCCGCAGCATTCCCGAAGCGTGGCGCAATCTCTATGCGCTGGAGAAATCCTGCGAAGCGCAGCTGCAAGCCATGGCCATGGCAAATGCCAGCGGACGCCAGCTGAAATTCGTACCGGAAGATGTAGCCCAGGCGACCAGCGACAAGATCGAAGCCCGCCACGGCAAGGATACGGTCAGCCGTGACTGGCCAACCCAAATCCGCCGGCTGGATGCGGAGGAACCGGACTATGCAACGTGAGCCAACGCTCTAACCACCCAAAACCTGCCGCGCCAGGGCGGTCACGCTTGGCCGCTCGCGCGCGGTGAAGGGCATGGGGCGGCAGGCTTCCAAGGCCGCGACGCCGATACGAATGGTCAACAGGCCATTGATCGCCCCCTCCCCTACCCGCCTTGCCACGGTGCGAACCACGCCGCCAGCGACAGCCGCCGGCGCCATATCTCCCAACGCCTCCATCCCACCGGCCGCCACCATCGCCAGCAGCGTGCGCCGCAGCAACGCCCAACTTGCCGCCATTCCAGGCCGCAAGCCCTGGGCCCGCGCAACCCGGCGCACCACACTCAGATTGAGCCAAAGAACAAACAGCGCATCCAGGATCGGGTTTGGCGCGAAGGCCGTCAGCACGGCGGCACGGCGGGCGATGGTGCGGATTTCGGCGGCACAGGCCTCGTCCAGCGGGCCCATGACCAATTGTTCATAGAGCACCAGCTTGTCGGCAGCATCCGGCACATCCGCCGATTCCTCCCGATACCGCGCCAGCACCCAGGCCAACGCCGGGCGGGTTTGGTGCAACGCTATTAGCGCCGACAGGGCCGCTTCAGCCTGCGTGGGGTCCCGGCTGGCTACCGCCTTTTCCACCAGGGTGCAGGTCTGGCCGCGGCTGCGCAGGCGCGCGAGTGACGCCACCTCGCGAACAACCAATCCCGCCAGAGCCAGGCCGATCAGGCCGAGCGACACCGCCGTCATCAGGCCAACCACCGACCCCTGCCCGGCGGATGCAATGGCGCTATCGACCAGCCAGGCCACCAACGCGGCAGAGCCCAGCCCAAGGCCAGCCAGGAACAACCGCCAAATCCACGACCGCTTCCCGCCATCGGAAATTGCAGCCGGGCCGGCGACCGTCAGAACCGCGTCACTGCCCGGCTCAGGTTCCGGTTCAGTGACTTGATAGATGTCGGGATCCGCCGCGGCACGCCGGGCGGATGGACGCTGTGTCTCCATCTCTTCAACTGCAGCTCCGGCAACGCGCCGGCGAAAGGGGCCTGGGCCGGTTCCGGTTGATCCTTGGCTCATGCGAGCGCATCTCCCAGCAGGAATTCCAGGGCCCGATCCATGCGCAGCGACGGCGGCCCCTGGTCCGCCCGCACAGCCCCCGGCATTGGACGGAAACCAACGGGCACAAACTGGCCGCTGGCGGTGATCGCATCCAGCGAGCGCGGCAGCGCCCCGGGCAACACCTCCTCGATCTGATCGGAATCGAGGGGCAGGCCCGCAACCCCGGGCCAACGCCCGCCCGACGTTTCGACGTTTGCCTCACGCGTGACCCGCAGGGCGGCGACAGCCTCGCTCTGAATGCGCGCACCGGCATAGGACAGGCGCCGGGCGGTGTCGCCAACCAGCGTATCCAGCAGGTCGGCCAACTGCTGATGGTCGGTGTTCGGCAGATGGTCGGCCTTGGTCGCGGCGAACAGCACACGGGCAATGCGCTTGCCGAACAGAAGCGAGAACCAGGAGGACTCACCATGCCGGAAGGCGCCAAGGGTGCCGTCAATGGCCGCCTTCAGGTCGGCGAGGCTTTCGGGACCGGCGGCCAGATGGTCGAGCAGGTCGACCAGCACCACCTGGCGGTCAATACGTTTCAAATGATCGTCGAAAAACGGCCCGGCAATCTCACGCTTGTAAGATTCGAACCGGTCGCTCATCAGCCGCCCGAGCGTGGCGCGCTCGGGCCGTGCCGGCGCATCCGGCAGCGGGAAAAACGTCAGGGCCGGCGCGCCGGCCATCTCCCCCGGCAGCAGGAAACGGCCGGGCTGGAGCATGGAAAAGCGTTCCGGCGCGTTGCGGGCTGCGTGCAGATAGGTGCGATACGCCTCCGCCACGCGGATAACCGCCGGTTCGTCTGCCGGCGCATCCACCGGCATCGCGTCGACCAGAGCCAGCCATTCGGCCGACAGCAGCTCGCGCCCTCCACTCCGCGCCTGCGCCACCGCCTGCCGCGACCAGGTGGCATAGTCAAGCGACAGCAGCGGCAGGTCCAGCAGCCATTCTCCCGGATAATCGACAATGTCCAGATGCAGAGTGCGCGGCCGCTCGAATCCGAAGGCTAGCGGCGAGCGAAAGCGGATGGATAGGCGCAATTCGCTGACCGCCTTGGTCCCTTCCGGCCAGCGCGGCAGGCGGCCGGCGCTTCCCATCAAGTCTTGCAGGACCGCCTCATATCGGAAGCGCGGTACGGAGCCGCCGGGCATGGGTTGCAGCATGGCGGTGTCAAACCGCCCCTCAGCCAGTACGGACAGTAGTTTCAGCCGATTTGGGTGCAGCAGGTGGTGGACCAGAGAGGCGATGAACACGGTCTTGCCCGCCCGCGAAAGCCCGGTCACGCCAAGGCGCACGTGCCGGTCCAGCAGGCTGCCGGCATCGGCAAGCCAGTCTTCGACTTGGTTAACGACAGAGGTCATGCGCCGAGATGTAGGCACACAGCAGCCGCCTGTCGACGGGCCATTTGCTGCGCGCCCATTTCGTGCTGCACGCGTCAGGCCGGCTCCGGCCGAGCCTGCCCATCTTCGGAAGCAATGTCTGCCTTTTCCTTGGCAGAGACGATGCGAAGCGGCGGCGCCTTGCCTTCCTTGTCCTCGCCGAAATAGATGGTCTGGTGCGGGAATGGAATCTCGATCCCGCGTTCATCGAACACCCGCTTCAGAATCTCGTTATAGGCCCGGCCGACGGCCCATTGCTGGCCCGGCACCGTCTTGATGCGCGCGCGCAGCACGACGGCGCTGTCGCCGAACGCCTGCAGGCCAAACCACTGCAGATCATCCAGGATGAGCCGCGACCATTGCTCGTCTGCACGCAACTCGGCGAACGCATCCAGCATGGCCTGCTTGGCATCGTCCACGCTTTCGCGGTAGGCGATGCCCATGTCGCAGACAAAGTTGCTGAACTCGCGCATGTAGTTCGACACCATATCGACCGACGAGAACGGGATGATGTGAAAGACGCCCTGGATATCCCGCAACGAGACCGAGCGGATGGTCAGCCGTTCCACCGTACCGGTTGTGCTGCCTACCGTAATGACATCGCCGACATTGATCGCGTTTTCGAACTGAATGAACACGCCCGTGATGATGTCCTGCACCATCTTCTGCGCACCGAAACCGATGGCAAGGCCGAACACACCGGCCGATGCGATGAGCGGGGCGATATCGATCCCTATTTCGGACAGAACGAACATCACCGTGATGACAAACAGAATGATCGTCGAGGCATTCTTCAGCAGGGTCAGCAATGTGCGCTCGCGCGCGGTCGGGACGGAGCCGAAATCCGGGTTGAGCCGGTAATCGACCCAGGATGACAGCGCCAGCCAGATCGCAAATGCCATCAGCAGGATGAAAAATACGCTGACCAATGTGCCGGTGAACTGCACGCCAAACTGGCTGTTCAGCCAGCCTTCCAGGTTCAGGAAACCAATCAACTGGAAGCTGAAGGCAAGAATGGCGGCGATAATCACCAGCCGCACGAACGCCAGCACATGCGGCACGAAGCTGTTGAGCCGGCGCTCCAGCAATGGCAAACGCTGGGTCACCCTTGCCGGCAGGCGCACCCCCCGGGCCATCGCGCGCTTGAGGAATGTGTTCAGGATCATACCGACGACAACAAGGCTGGCAATCTGCAACGAGACGATCAGCAGGGGAATCAGGATGCCGCCAGGGCGCGCCAGCACAATGGCAAACAGACCAACCAGGTAGATCAAAACCGGCACATGCCAGAACCGCGCCAACGCCCGGACGAACCCGGATCGCTGCTCCAGCGAGCGCTCTCCCAGCAGCCAATTCGCGACCCGGCGACGATAGGCCAGCGCCAAGCCAATCAGAATGCCGACGGCCAGCAGCGACAACAGGGTGGAAACGCCACGGCCAGCGAAGATCGACACGTTCTCGTTGATGATCGGCACGACCAGCAACTGTCCGTAGCCAATCAGGCTGATCGCGAGGTTAAGCCAGCCGGACAGCACCCCGGCACCCTTGTCCGGAATGCCGACGGGCCGAAGGGCGGACGATGACGGCGACAACACCGCCCGCATCAACACCTTTGCCATTTCAACGATCAGGAAGGCATTCAGGTAAAGCGTCTGGCGGATGCCGATGACGCCAACATCACCAAATGCCAGCAATGCCAAAAGGTAACCACCAGCCCAGGCCAGCACAACGATCATCGCGTCGATCAAAATCGATGCCAGGATGATCAGCACGGTGCGGGCGGCGCCCGCGCCGTCGGCCACCAGCCCCATGCGCCGATAGAGCCGCTTTGCCAGCCACCGCAGCAGCAGAAACAGAATAATCGTCGTCGCCATCACAAACAGCAGATCGACGACGGCCTGCCAGACCACTTCGGCTCGCACACTGCCGATAGCCTGCATGGCGCGGGGCGCGCGGCTCAGTTGGTTGACAAAGGCAATCGAGCGCTCGACCGCCTGTTCGGCAAGCGCCTGCGACGTTTCAGCGATCTGGCGGCCAATCGATTTTTCCAGCGGCGCTACGTCGGCGGCAGGCGCAGCATCACCGGCGGCCGATGGCGGATTCTGCGCGATCCGCTGCAATTCCTGAACGATTGCGCCCCGCGCCTGCGGATCGTTCAGCAGGTCCGACAGGGCTTTCGCTTGCTCCGGCGACAGGCCAGGCTCTGCCGTCTGGGCGGACGCTGCGGGCGATACCAAAAGCACCCCCAGCAGGCAGAAAAGCGTCAGAAAGCGGCTTGCAAGCCGCAAAGCAGTGCAATCACGAAGAGAAAACATCCGAAGTCCGTCCTACCCGCCGCGGCGAACCGGGCCCAAACATCCGTTCCTGAGGCGCATTGCAGGCCCGCTGGGGTTGCGGGCCGACACGTCCAGCCTGACTGGTGAGGCTGGTGACGCGCGTTATTTTCGTACAACGGTAGCGATGCGCGATTGGTGATTTGAACCTGACGCTAAAAGACCCTGGCCGAAAAGGCAATTGCACGGAAGGCCGACATTTTTGCCGAAACCGTGTGCCCATGGCGGGAAGTTGGTCAGGCTTGGGCTGCCGCCTTAATCGCTGCCCATTCGCCACGCATCCAGTCAACGCAGGCAATCGCCTGTACGAACAAGGAATAGCGGCAACCCTCGCCATAATCCGGCCCGGGGATGAATTCGGTCGAAATCTGGCCCAGCTTGCCGGCCGCATCGTTCGCTCGGTGGCGCAACAGAATGCGAATGCCTTCTTTCCAGGGCTCCAGCAGTTGTTCATCCCAATTGGCGTGATATCCGTCAGGTCCGGGGTTGACGAACGGATACTGAATGCCCCGGCCAACCGAGCCATCCTCGTGCCGCCCGGTGGTGTTTTTCGGGTTGTTCGGCACTGCGGCGCGAGCGTGGCAATGGCGCACCCAGCCGGCATCAACCCACTGGGAAATGACATTGCCCGGCTGAAAAGGGTCGAGCACCAATTCGCCGCTTGCCACCTTTTTGTCTGTGCCGAAAATCTGTTGCTCGTCTGGATTGTCGATCTTGAAAATCACATGGCTGTGGTCCAGCGTCATGTTGAATTCGGCGCCGCGTTTCTCCACCAACTGCCCAACCTCGGCGACGCGGGGAAAGTCCTCAGACCACATGTTGACGTGAACCTCGAAACACGGTTCGACGCCATATTTTTGGCCCATCTCGCTCCAGCGAAGATAGGCCTCGGCGACCTCGTCATTCGTCACCACATGGCCGTCGGCGTGCCGCAGCTTGATCTGTGTATTGTGGACCAGCGAGCCCAAACGCTGGCCGATGGCAAGATTCTTCTCGATCAGTGCCTCGTCATCCGGATTGCCCAACTGGTAAAACCAGCCGCCAGCCCGCACCGGCAGACCGTAGCGGTCGCGCCCGCGCTCGAAATCTTCGATCTGGTCCGGGTCAGGAGTCTTGTCGACATAATCGAACACGCCCGCCGCCTTCACCATGCGGAAGCGTTCCAACACCGGTGGCATCGGATCGGCATGGGTGTGTTTGACGCCATTGGTTTGGATGCCGAACAGAAGGTCGCCACTCATATCAATCTCCCATGGCTACCTGCGGGACTCGGGGCCGCCAGAATCGTCCGGGGAACACGTCATTGCACCGGGCGGTGATCGGCCCACGGACGCGCTTCCTCGAACGCGGCGGCCGCCTGCAGAACGCGCAGGTCGTTGAAGCGCGGCCCCACCACCTGCAGGCCCACGGGCAGTCCGGCCTGCGTAAAACCACACGGGATAGAAGCGGCCGGCTGCCCGGAGAAATTGAACGGATAGGAGAATTCAGCCCACTGCACCCAATCCCATTCATGCTGAGGCCAATGTTCGGGGTTGAGCCGATCCGCGGGAAATGCGGCGACGGAAACGGCAGGCGTCACCAACAGATCGTACCGATCCATGAAACGGTGCCAGGCCTCCATATAGGCCAGCTTGCGCGCACGCATGGCCATGTAATCCAGCGCGCTGAACCCATCGCCCGCCTTGATGCAGGCAACCAAGCCCGGGTCCAGCTTGTCTTCCCATTCGGGCAGAAGGCGGCCATAGCCGGCCGTCTCATGCACGGCCCAGAAGAACCGAATCAATTCCGGCCCTTCCGCGGCGAAGGCGAGGTCCGCCTCGCCTACCTGCTCGACCTCGCAACCAAGTTCCGCGAATGCCTCCAGACCGGCTGCAACCAACGCGGCCACTTCCGGATCGACGCGGGCATGGCCAAGGTCCGGTGAGTAGGCAACCTTCAGGCCCTTGATCCCTTTGCGCAACTGGGCCGGATAGTTCTCTGGCGGGGCTTCCAGCGAATAGTGGTCCCACGGGTGCGGCCCGCTCATCACCTTCAGCATCAGGGCGGCATCGCCTACAGTTCTGGTCATCGGCCCGTTGTGGCTGACCTGATCGGTATTGCCGACCGGCCAACTCGGCACCCGCCCAAAGCTGGGTTTGATGCCAAAAATCCCGCAAAAATGGGATGGCATGCGGATCGAACCGGCACCATCCGAACCCTGATGGAACGGCCCGTAACCCGCCGCGGCGGCAGCCCCGGCACCGGCAGACGACGCACCCGCATTCATTCCACGTTGCCAGGGATTGTGCGTAATTCCGGTCAACGGCGATTGGCTGACACCCTTCCAGCCGAATTCTGATGTGGTGGTCTTGCCAAGGACGATGGCGCCCGCCTGCTTCAGCCGCGTGACGAACGGCGTATCAACATCATGCACATTGCCTTTGAGCGATAACGAGCCGCGCTGCGTCGGCAGCACTGCCGTCTGCGCCAAGTCCTTGATCGTGACCGGCATACCGGCCAGCGGTCCCACCGCCTCGCCGCGCGCGATCTTGCCCTCAAGTTGGCGGGCCTGCTCCATCGCACCGTCGCCATCCAGCACGACAAAGGCGTTGATCTTCGGCTCCAGCCGCTCGATACGGCCGAGCACGGTCTCGCACAGTTCCACGGGCGATAGCTGTTTCGAGCGGACCAGTGGCAGCAACTCGGTGGCGGGGGTGAAGCAAAGGTCGTCGGGGGACATGGGCGCACTCCGTTTATGGCTGGCTTATCGACACAAGATTAACCATTCGCGATGGGCGCTGTCGCCTCCGAAAAGCGGAATCCGGTTATTGTGGCGGTTCGAACAGCGCCGAATCGAGCCGCAAACCCGTTTCCTGCTGGCGCAGGACCGTCTGGGTAAACCGGCCCTTGCTGTCGAATGCTCCCCAATCGAGCAACTGCCATTCCGGTTTCCGCTGGAATTTCAAGATGACCTGCCCGGCCTCGACATTGCCACGTTCGGCCAATGCCAGATAAATCTGGTCGCCGCGCTCCTCGACCTCCAGCACCTCCACCGCGCTGTCGAGGCTTTCGATCGGGCGCAGGATGAAGGCGAAGGGTGTACCCTCCGATCCGATTTCCAGGACCGTACCGTCGCCCCCGAAAAACTGCACGCGCGGCCCGTTCACCAGCAACAGATGGTTGAGCGGATCGCCAAACTGCATGCGGATCGCCTGGCGCGCCCGGTCGATGAACAGGTGGCCGGGCGTCTTGCCCCGCGCCGTCACAAAATCGAACGATGCCGCAAGCGTGTCGATGGACGCGATATAGGCCGCGGCTTCCCAGGCGATTTCCTCCGCCGCCGGCCCTTTCAGCTTGCGGGCATCGGCAACGGACACGCCGCCCAGCATTACCGCCAGAACCAGCGCAAACGCTATCGCCAGTCGTTGCATGGGTCTTCCTTTTATCCCGGGCCGGGTAGCGCCCGCCACCGCTGCATAGCACCAGTGCGTAGCCGAAAACAGGGGGCCGTCAGAGCCCCGGCACTTCGCCCAGGAATGCGCCATCCCGCAGCAGGCGCCGCTGCAAGTCCCGGATCGGCAGGGCCGCCGCGCTAACGCCCTGTGCCAGAGCCAGAGCCGACGCCGTACCCGCCGCCTGCCCCATCACAAAGCAGGGGCCGGAAACCCGCAGCGAGGCCTGGCCGCTCTGCGTTGTCGAGGCACAGCGCCCGGCCACCAGAAGGTTATCGACGCTCTGCGGTAGGCAGGTTCGGAAGGGGATTTGATGATAGCCGCGCCCGCCGATGAACTGCCACTTCACATCCCCTGCCTCATGCGTTTCCAGGGGCCAGCCATTCGCGCCGATACCGTCGTCAAAATCGCGGCAGGCAAGCACGTCCGCGCCATCCAGCATGTAGCTGCCCTGAATGCGGCGGGTCTCGCGGATGCCAATCTGCGGCGCTGTCTCCAGCAGGTAGGCGTTTCCAAACCCCGGCACCTTGTCACGCAGAAAACGGAAATATTCCTGCACTTGGCGGCGCCCCTGTATCTCCGCATAGGCCAGATCGTCAGCATCGGCGCCATTGATCGGCGCGCCGTCGCGGCTGATCTGGGTCAGGTTTGCCCGCCACTCGCCGCCATGCGCCTGTCCGCGGATGATGCCGGCCTTGCGCGGCAGGGTGTAGGCACCGGAGGCATTGGCCTCGGCAATCAATTCGCGCAGCCGGGGCCTGCCCTCCTTGTCGGCGCGGGCATCATCGACATTGCCCAGGCGGAACATCAGCGTCGGATAGGCAAGAAAGCCATCGTCTCCGCCCAGCGCATAGGGCGCGCCGGCCCAGGTGGCGAGGTCGGCATCGCCGGAGCAGTCGATGAAAGCCCGCCCGCGGATCGCGCCGCGGCCGGACTTGGTTTCGACCAGAACCGCGTCGATGCGCGGGCCGTCCATGACCCCACCCACCGCCTGCACGTGAAAGCGCAGATCGACGCCGGCGCCGGTCAGCAGGTCGTCCGCGGCCAGTTTGTAGGCTGCCGTGTCATAGGCTTGCGCGCCGGTACGGCGGCCATCCGGCCCCTGCACAATATGCGGTTCGCGCAGACCGTCGAACCGGGCGAGACGCTCCAGAATATCATCGGCAATTCCGTGCACCACCTGCTGGATCGAGCCGTTGATATCCGCATGCAGGCCGCAGAAATTCGTCACCATCGCCGCCGTGCCCATGCCGCCGAGAAAGCCGTAGCGCTCCAGCAGAATGGCGGAGGCGCCGGTTCGCGCGGCGGCGGCCGCGGCGGCGATGCCGGCCGGCCCTCCCCCCAGGACGACAACATCAGCCTCCGCAATCACGGGGGTCTGGCGGGCGGGCTCGGTGATGCTGGCGGGCATGGCGGCGTCTATTCGATGATGAGATACGGCTCGGCGAGCTTGTGCTCTTCCAGGTTATCACCGGGACCAACGCGATCAACAATGAGGAAATCCGCCAGGCCTTCGAGGGGAGCAAGCACGCCATGCCAAGTACCGGCACGATATTGCACCCCCTGCCCCGGCTGGGAAAGAAAGGCGACGGCCTCGCCCGGCCAGCCGCCAGCGTCCGGCGCGACCATCACCAGCATCGCCGCCGCCACCATCGGCACGAACGCCTGGCTGCCGAGCGGGTGCCGCTCCAGTAAGTTGAGCGTGTACGGCAGCCTGACCGGATCGCTGCGGCCGACACTGAGGGCCACGGCCGCGCCCTCGCCGCTGATATCGGGCCGGGCCAAATCGTGATAGCGCCCGCAGCGGCCGTTGTTGATAAAGAAGCTGGGCTCGCCCGCCGCCTCAATCACCTGCCCGAACGGGGCAAAGGCGGATGCTGTCAGCGGCTGGGCCTTGATAGTCCGCGCCATGACCTACCGCGCCCGCACCGGCGAAAGGTCGGCATGGCGGTTCACATCCTTGTAGAGCAAATACCGGAACGGCTCCGGCCCGCCGGCATAGCAGGCCTGCGGGCAAAATGCGCGCAACCAGAGGAAATCCCCCGCCTCGACCTCCACCCAATCTTGGTTCAGGCGATAGACACCTTTGCCCTGCAGCATGTAAAGGCCGTGCTCCATGACGTGCGTCTCGGCGAAGGGAATGACCCCGCCGGGAGCGAAGGTGACGATGTTCACGTGCATGTCGTAGCGGATGTCGGCCGGGTCGATCATCCGGGTCGTGGCCCAGGCACCATCCGTGTCCGGCATCGCCACCGGCTCCAGATGTTGCTCGTTCAGCACCACCGGGTCGGGCGAGGCGAGGCCATCGACCGCCTGAAAGCGCTTGCGAATCCAATGAAAGCTCGCCGGCTCGCCGGAGGCGTTGCGCACGGTCCAGGCCGTGCCGGCGGGCAGGAAAGCGAAACCGCCGGGCGCGAGCATGTGCATTGCGCCGGCAATGGTCACATTGACCGAGCCTGCCACCACGAAAAGCGCGCCCTCCGCCTCCGGGTCAGGTTCCGGCCGGTCGCTGCCGCCGCCGGGGGCAAGCTCGACGATGGACTGCGCGAACGTCTCGGCAAAACCAGAGAGCGGTCGCGACAGAACCCAGGCGCGCGCACCCTCCCAGAACGGCAGCAGGCTGGTGACGATATCCGTCATCACGCCGCGCGGGATCACCGCATAGGCTTCCGTAAACACCGCACGACTGGTCAGCAGCTGCGACTGCGGCGGCAGCCCGCCGGCGGGCGTGTAGTAGGTGCGGTTGGTCATGGCGTATGGTCCGGAGGCGGGGTTGGGGAAATTGTCGAAAGGTACAATTCTTCACCCTTCGACGGGCTCAGGGTGAAAGTCGGGTTGCCGTGCGGTCCGAAACCATTCCGGCGCGATATCAGCCCACATAGCCATCCGCCGTATCTCGCGCCCTGGCCTCCGGAGTGCGCGCGCCGGGCGGGCCGTAGCCGCCGCCGCCAGGTGCCTCGATCACGACCTGAGAGCCCGCCGGCGCATTGAAAGCGCCCTTGGAGCAGAGTGCCCGCTCGCGTCCATCCGGCAGGCGCAACTTGATACGGGCCGCAGCACCCGCCTCGCCGCCGCAGATGCCAAAGGGGGCCGACCGTGTGCGCTCGAAGCAGACGGTGGCGCGGCTGTCGTGTCCCAGTACGGTCCAGGCGCGCTCGGCGCCGCAGCCGCCGCGCCACTGGCCCTCGCCGCCGCTGCCCGCCGTGATGGCGTAATAATCGACGCGCAGCGGAAAGCTCATCTCCAGCACCTCGATCGGCGTGTTCATGGTGTTGGAGATTCCAGCAGCGACCACGTTGATGCCGTCCTTGCCGGGCCTGGCACCGGTGCCGCCCTTGATGGTCTCATAGGAGACATAGCGGTTGCCGGTGCGCGGGTCCTGCCCGCCAAAGGTGACGACGGCGCTGGTACCTTGGGAACACGCCATCACGTTGTTCGGCATGAACTGGGCAAGCGCGCCGAAGGTCATGTCGCAGACGCGATGGCTCATTTCGTGGTTGGCATAGACCACGGGGGAGGGAAATTCCGCATTCACGACCGAGCCCTTCGGCGCGGTCACGGTGATCGGCCGCCAGGTGCCGGAATTGGGAGGGATCAGGCTCTTGGGGTCCACAACCATTTTCAGCGCACAGTAGACACCGCTGGCAGTGACGCTCAAAGGCGCGTTGATCGGCCCGGCGACTTTCGGGTCGGAGTCGGCGAAATCGACCGTGATACTGTCGCCCTGCTTGGTGACCTTCATGCGGACCCAGAAAATCGCGTCGTCGTCCGCGCCATCCTCGAAAATGCCGTCGCCGTCGCAGAAATCCTCGAAGCTCGCTTCGCCGTCCGGCAGTTCCGAGAGCATCAGCCGCATCATGCGCTCGGCATAGTCCATCACCTCCGCCATGATCGCCTTCAGGCCGGCGGCGGTGTGCTTTTCGGCAAGCGCGCCGAGCCGCTGGCAGGCGCGGCGGTTGGCGGCCACCTGGGCGCTAAGATCGCCGATCCTCTCCTCCGGCGTGCGGACATTGGCCATGATGATGGACTCGATGTTCCGGTCGATGACGTTGTTGCGGTAGAGCCGCACCGGCGGCAGCCGCAGACCCTCGCCATAAATGTCCGTCACCGCGCCATAGCTGCCGGGGGTGGCGCTGCCGACATCCGGCCAGTGCGCGCGCACGCAGCAATAGCCCAGCAACTCGCCCTCATAGAACGCCGGTGTCACCACGTTCACATCCGGCAGGTGCGAGCCGCCGAAATAGGGGTCGTTGTGGATGAAGACGTCGCCATCCGTCACGTCGTCCCCAAACACCTGCACCACCGCCCGCACCGCATCCGGCATGGAGCCCAGATGGATCGGCAAATCCGGCCCCTGCGCCACCATGTTGCCTTCGGTGTCGAACACGCCACAGGAATAGTCGCCCGCCACCTTCAGGATCGGCGAATAGGCCGTCTTGGCGAGGACGATTTTCATCTCCTCCGCAATTTTGGAGAGGCTGTTCTTCACCACCTCGAAGGTGGCGGGGTCGAGGGCCGTGACGCTCATCTTAATATTCTCCTGTGCCCGATTCCCGGAAGCGCGGGAGCGCTATCCGGGATATCCTGCCGAGCCTGGCTCCCAAGGAGGCCCCGAATCGGCCTCCGGCCATCCGGGGATCGGTTGAGTTCGTGTAAGCCGGGCACGCCTTATGTCCTCGTCAGGCGCAAAAACCCGGCATCGTCCACCCGCGCCTGCCAGTCAGGCGGAAGTACCAAGGTGCTGTCCAGGGACTCGACGATAGAAGGGCCGTTAAGCACCTGCCCCACAGCCAGCCGCGCCCGGTCGTGCACCGGCGTTGGCACCCGCCCCATCGCCGGGAACCATGCCGGCCGCTCAGCCTTCAGGCTGTTGCCGTCGCCGTTGGCCTCCGCGAAGTGCGGGTCGCCCAGCTTGCCGACGGCGGAAAGGCGCAGTGTCACCACGTGCACCGGCTCCGCCTCGTTCTTATGGCCATAGATGCGCTCGTGCGCGATGTGAAAGGCATTGGCAAGGGCCTGAAGGCTGTCTGCCGTAACCAGACCCTCCGGCGCATCCACGGTCAGTTCGTAGGCCTGACGGCCATAGCGCAGGTCGGCCTGGCGCAGCAGTTGCTGCCGCTCAGCCGGCACACGCGCCACGTCCAGCATCGCCCGGCCTTCGGCTGCCATGTCCTCCCAGATCGCCGCTAGCGTTTCCGGCGTCAGCGAGTCCAAGGGCGCGTAAATGGTGCGGGCATAGTCGCGCCGGATGTCGGCGCCGACCAGCCCCAGCGCAGAGAAAGCGCCAGGGATCGGCGGCACGATCACCTCCGGCACGTCCAACTCTTCCGCCAGCGCGCAGGCGTGCAGCGGGCCAGCGCCGCCAAAGGCCACCAGCGCAAAGTCGCGCGGATCGTGGCCACGCTCGACCGAAACCATGCGCAACGCCTCAGCCATGGCGTTGTTGACGATGGCGCGAATGCCGGCCGCCGCCTGCTCCACGGTTTGACCCAGCGGTTCGGCGATCCGCTGGCGGATCGCGCCTTCGGCTGCGGCATAGTCGATGGGCAGGCTGCCACCCAAAAGCGAAGTGGCATCCAGATAGCCCAGCACCAAATTCACGTCGGTGATGGTCGGCTCCGTGCCGCCCTGGCCGTAGCAGACCGGCCCCGGCGCGGCACCGGCGCTGTGCGGGCCAACGCGCAGCGCGCCTGCCAGGTCAATCCAGGCGATGGACCCGCCGCCGGCCGAAACTTCCGCCAGATCGATCACCGGAACGCGGATCGGATGGCCGGTGCCATGCAGCCAGCGGCTCTGGCTCGCGGACGAGCCGACCTCGTACTCCGCCGTGGTCTCCACCCGCCCGTTCTCGATCAGCGAGGCCTTGGCGGTGGTGCCCCCCCATGTCGAAGGAGAGCAGGTTGGGCTGGCCCAACTGCTTGCCGATCAACTGCGCCGCGATCACGCCCGCCGCCGGGCCGCTTTCCACCGCCGCAGCCGGCATTGCCAGCGCGGACGGCACGTCCAGAACGCCGCCGGCCGAGCCCATTACCATCAGGTCCGGCAAGCCGAGCGAGCCGGCTGCCTCCTGCAAACGCCGCAGATAGCTTTCCAGGATCGGGCCGACATAGGCGCAGACGGCAGTGGTGGACGTCCGTTCGAATTCGCGAATCTCCGGCAACACTTCGGAGGACAAGAACACCGGCACGCCGGGCAACCCGGCACGGATTGCCTCGCCAACGGCCCGCTCGTGCGCCGGGTTCTGAAAGGAAAACAGCAGCGAGACCGCCACCGCTTCCACCTCCAGCGCCTTGAGTTGTTCGACCAGGGCCGGCAGTTCGCCGCCGGCCAGCGGCACCACCACCTCGCCGCCGGCGCCGATGCGCTCCGTCACCTCCAACCGGCGATGCCGGGGGACAAGGACTGCGGGCGGATCCTGAAAAAGGTCATAGAGATCGGCACGGGCCGAACGCCGCAATTCCAGCACGTCACGGAAGCCGCGGGTCGTTACCAGCGCGATGCGTGCGCCCTTGTTCTCCAACAGCGCGTTGGTGACCACCGTCGTGGCGTGGGAGAGCAACGTCACATCGGCGGATGGCAAACCATACTTCGCCAAAGCCTCGTTCAGACCGTTGAGGACACCGCGGCCAAAGTCGTCCGGTGTCGTCGGGGTCTTGGCGATACCGATCCGGCCCGAGGCCTCCTCGATCATCGCAACGTCGGTGAAGGTGCCGCCGATATCGACACCGATGCGCCAAGTCATTGGTCTTGCCGTCTCCCGTCCCGGAAAGGGGTGAAGGGATTGTGCGGCAAATGTCTCAAAAAGCAAACGCCGGTCTCAAAAGACCGGCGTTCGTTGATCGATCAGCAGGGCGCTGGCTTTAGTAGCCCTCGCGCTCCATCCGCTTGCGCATCAGCTTGCGGTGACGGCGGACGGCTTCGGCCTTCTCCCGTGCCCGGCGTTCCGACGGCTTTTCGTAGGAACGGCGCAGCTTCATCTCGCGAAACACCCCCTCACGCTGCAGCTTTTTCTTAAGGGCGCGAAGGGCTTGATCGACGTTGTTGTCGCGAACGGTTACTTGCACGGGCGAATGTCACTCCATTTCGTCAGGTTGCGGGTATGCAGGATCGGCCGGCAAAATGCGGCCGGCGATTGCGGGGCTTTTACATCAGGACACAATGGCTTTCAATCGTTTTTGATCGTACCCATGTTCTAGTCCAAGAAACACCAGGGACGACACAGTACAATGGCTATCCGAAAAATCGCCCGCATGGGCCATCCCGTTCTGCTTCAACGTGCGGTCGAGGTTGAAAACGCGGCCAGCGTGCACGGCCTGATCGAGGATATGGCGGAAACCCTGGTGGATTCCGGCGGGATCGGCCTAGCCGCGCCGCAGATTCACGAGAGCTTGCGCGTGATCCTGGTTTCGGTCCCGCCCGGCCGGGCCGCAGATGGCGAGGACGAAACGCCAATTACCGCCCTGATCAATCCGGTGCTTTCTCCGGTTGGCCAGGATCAGGAATTGGGCTGGGAAGGCTGCCTCTCGATTCCCGGACTGCGCGGTGCCGTGCCACGCTTCAGCCACGTGACTTTTACCGCCCTGGGTCTCGACGGTGAACCGATCCAGGGCGAAGCGCACGGGCTGATGGCCCGCGTGCTGCAGCACGAGGTGGACCATCTCGACGGCATTCTCTACCCGATGCGGATGCGCGATCATTCGCGATTCGGTTTCGACGAGGAAATCGGCCGCTACGCCCGCAGCGAGCGCTAGCGTTCTGAAAAGACGGAAAGGACGACAGACATGAGCGGCAAGACCGATTCGAACGGCACCCCCAAGCCCGGCAACCCCGCCGGCACACACGAGGCCGAAGGCGGGACCGAACGCGAGGCGCCGGCCGCCGGTGTCGCCGGTGGCCCCGCCGCATCGAACATGAACCCGGATGAACTGGCCCGAGACCGGGCCGCGGGCGAAGGCATGGAACCCTCCGTCTCCGAGGAAACCGCAGTTCCGGAAGAGCCTAAATCCAAGCGAGACATCCATGCCGCCGGCTTTGTCGGCGGTCCCGCCACCTCGAACATGAACCCGGATGAACTGGCCCGAGACCGGGCCGCAGGCGAAGGCATGGAACCCCCGTTCTCCGAGGAAACGGCGGCCGAGCCGGAGGCCGGGTCCGCCACGGAACAAGCGCAGGAGGGGGAACACCTTTACGAGGACGAGCCGGTCGAAGACCCGCACCGCGCCCTGCAACGCGCCATCCTTGACGCCGCGCTTCCCCATATTGCCTTCGATGGTTGGACGCGGGAGGTGATGGTTCGGGCCGCTGAGGAGGCAGGGTTTCATGAAGGCGATGTCGACCTCGCTTTTCCCGGCGGTCCGGCAGAGGCGGTGCTCACGCATGCGGCCCTGGCAGACGACGACATGGCACTGGAAATGCAGACGCTGGACCTGGGTTCCATGCGGACCCGGGACAAGATTTCCATCGCGATCCGCGTGCGTCTCGAATCGCAACTTGCCAACCGGGAGGCGATCCGGCGCGGCCTGCGCCTGCTGGCCGACCCGCGCCATGCGCCCGAAGCGGCGAAGAGCCTTGCGCGCACGGTCGACACCATCTGGCGCATTGCCGGCGATACCTCCACCGATTTCAACTATTACAGCAAGCGTGGGCTGTTGGCCGGGGTCTATTCCGCAACGCTGGTCTATTGGCTGCAGGATAACTCGGAGGATCAGCATCGGACCTGGGAATTCCTGACCCGCCGCATTGATGAGGTGCTGCGCTTCGGCAAGGCCACGTCCGGCTTGGGCAAGATTGCAGACCGCCTGCCCAATCCCTTCCGGCTTTGCAGCGGCGGCCGGCGGCGCTGGCGCGAGGGGCCGGTGCACCGCTAAGGCCTGCCACAGCCAGACAGCGGCCTTGATCGTGGCGGGGGATCGCGCAATCCTGGCGCCAACTCCACGCTTTCCGAGGCCATTCCGCACCATGACCACCGCCCAGCCACCGATCCGATCCTTTCTGTTCGTTCCCGCCGACAGCGAGCGCAAATACCAGAAGGCCGCCGGAACAAAGGCCGATGCCTTGATCCTCGACCTCGAAGACTCGGTCGCGCAGGAAAACCTGCCGAAGGCGCGGGAAATGGCGCGGGACTATCTCGCTTCGCACCGCAACGACCGCGCCCGCCAGCAGCTTTGGGTGCGCTGCAATCCGCTGGAAACGCCGCTGGCCCTGCCCGACCTCGCCGCGATCATGGCCGGCGCACCGGACGGGATCATCCTGCCGAAAACCTATTCGGCCGCCGAAGCGATCCAATGCGATCACTTCCTCTCGGCCCTGGAAGCGCGCGAGGGGTTGGAGATTGGGTCCACCCGGATTCTGGTGGTGGCAACGGAAACGGCGCGCAGCGTCTTCACCATGGAAAGTTTCATCGGCGCCAGCCCGCGCATTTACGGCATGACCTGGGGTGCGGAGGATCTGTCCGCCGCATTGCGCGCCACCACCAACCGCGCGCCGAACGGCCTTTACGAGGATGTCTACCGTCTGGTGCGCTCGCTCTGCCTTGCCGCCTGTCATGCGGGCGAAATGGAGCCGGTGGACGTGGTCTATCCGGACTTTCGTGATCTGGACGGCATGAAGGCCGAGGCGATCCAGGCCCGCAAGACCGGATTCACCGGCAAGATCGCCATTCATCCCGATCAGGTCGACGTGATCAACGAGGCCTTCACGCCGACGCCGGAGGAAATCGAATACGCCAGGCGCGTGATCGCCGCCTTCGGCGACCTCGGCTCCGGCACGGTCGGTCTCGATGGCAAAATGCTGGACATGCCGCACCTGAAGCAGGCGCGTCACGTGCTCGCCATCGCGGAGATGCTGGCGGCGCGCGGTTAGGCCCTCAGCCGGTGAACCCCGCGGAGTTGGAAGCGCTGCTCTCGGGCTTGCTGCGCATGTGGCAGGTTCAGGCGGCGCTTTCCGTCTCGGCGAATGGCGAAACGCTGACAGCCCGCATCGAATGCGATGCTGCCGCCGTCACGGTCGGACACAACGTCCAGCCATTCGGCATCGTCTGGCATGTGCAAGAGACTGGAAAACGCCGGCGCGCCCATTCCTCGGCCATCGGCATGATCCGTCACTTGCGGGAGGCGCTGGCGCCAGAGCGCGGCGCGGCAAGGGTGGTGTTCGCCAAGAGCTTTGCCGAATGAGCCCCCTCCCCCTTACCGTGCTCACCGGCTTTCTCGGCAGTGGCAAGACCACACTGCTGCGCCATGCCTTCACCGACCCGCGGCTGGCCGGAACCGCGGTCATCGTTAACGAATTTGGCGCCGTCGGCCTCGATCACGACCTGTTGGAAAGCGCGGAGGAGGATCTGGTGGCGCTTTCCACTGGTTGCCTTTGCTGCGCCGTGCGTGGTGACCTGGGACGCACCATCGGCGGCCTGCTCGCCCGCCGCGCCACCGGCGAGATCGCGTTCGAACGGCTGGTGATCGAGACATCCGGCCTCGCCGACCCGGCGCCGATCGTGCAGGCACTGGCGCTCGACACGGCGTTGCAGGGCCTAGTCGTACTTGCGCGCATTGTGGCCACTGTGGATGCCGTCACCGGCCCACAGACGCTGGCCAATCATCCGGAAGCACGCAAACAGGTGGCGTTCGCGGATACACTGGTTCTGACCAAGACCGACCTCGCTCCGCCGCAACCGGCCGAGCAGGCGGGGCGGCGCTACAACGCCACCGCCGCGATCATCCTGGCTGACCGCGGCTACCTGGACCCAACCCACCTGTTGCCGCCCGCCGAGCCGTCAGAGGCTCTTGCAATCGCCCTCGCACAAGCCAAAGACGCAGAGGCGGAACATACCGAGGGCCTCGCCACCGTCACCCTGGTGCGCGACGCGCCGGTGCCCGCCATCGCCCTCACCCTGTTTCTGGAAGCCCTGGCCGAAGCCAGCGGCCCCGACCTGCTGCGCATCAAGGGCATGGTGCAGATCGCGGAGGCACCCGAAACCCCTGCCGTCGTGCATGGCGTACAACACGTGTTCCATGCTTTGGAATGGATGGATGCCTGGCCCGGCGGCGACCGCCGCACCCGGTTGGTCTTCATTGGCCGCCATCTGATGCCCGGCTGGCCGCGCCTCCTGCTCAACCAGATCGAGCGGGAGGTCGCGGCGGCAAGCTGACGTCTAGTCTGCTTCGCGAAGGGTTTCAGCGCCACCCAGCAGCGTATCGCGCACAAATTCCAGCCGGTCCTGACCCCAGAAAGGCTCACCATCGATTATGTAGAAGGGCGCGCCGAATACGGACGCTGCCTTTGCTTCCTCTGTCAGCGTCGCGTACCGTGCCGCTGTCGTTTCTGATTCCGCCTCGGTCAGCAGAGCATCGCCGTCGATACCAACCGCCCGCGCCACAGTCCGCACATACTCCGGATCGGCGGCATTCGCCTCCTCGCACCAGACGCCACGCATGAACTTGCCCGCGAACGCCATGGCATCCAGCCCGTTTTCGGCCGCCGCCAGCACGGCCTGATTGCCGAGCGTTGGGTCGGTCGGGAAGTGTTTGGGGTGCAGGTTCAGCGGGATGCTGCGCTTGCGCCGCCAGCGTTGCAACTCAAACAGGCGATAGCGCTGGCGCTGTTTCGGCCGTTGCGGCAAGGGCAAGCCGCCGGAAACCGCAAACACCGCACCGAAATCGACGGGCTTGATGGCCACGGAAACGCCTGCCTCCCGCACAATCTCTGCAAATTCGTCATGTCCCAAAAAGGTCCAAGGCGAGGTTACGGTCAGGTAGTACGCGACTTGGCGTTGGCTCATGGCGACGGTCTCCTGAGGCACGGGAAGGTTAAACGCCGGCCATTAAACAACGGTGAGCCGGCGGGCTTTGAGTTAACTGCTTCTTAACACTCCCGCAGCCATCATCAAAGACAACTCGCAGGAAAGGGAAAGGATCGTTGCGGCGATGAAGGTTCTGGTAACCGGCGGCGCCGGATTTATCGGCAACGCCTTGGTGCGTCACCTGCTGCAGCTCGGCTGTGCCGTTGTCAATGTCGACGCCCTGACCTACGCCGCAGCGCCGGACGCCCTGGTGCCCTGCGAGCCTGCTCGTGGCTATACATTCGTTCATGCCGACATTTGCGATGATGCGGCGCTGGCGAGGGTTTTCGCCCGTCACCAGCCGGATACAGTGGCGCATCTGGCGGCGGAAAGCCATGTGGACCGCTCAATTGGCGGCCCGGCGGATTTCATCCGCACCAATATCGCCGGCACCGCCAGCCTGCTGCAGACGGGTCATACCTATTGGGCCAGTCTGCGGGGTATGCGTCAGGAACGTTTCCGCTTCCTTCACGTTTCCACCGATGAGGTCTTCGGCAGCCTGCCGCCAGACGGGCCGCCCTTTACCGAGGCCACGCCCTACGCCCCGCGCTCACCCTACGCGGCGTCGAAGGCCGCAGCGGACCACCTCGTCCGCGCCTGGGCCACTACCTACGGCCTGCCGGTGCTGATATCGAATGGCTGCAACACCTACGGCCCCTGGCAATTCCCGGAAAAGCTGATCCCGCTGATCCTCGCCCGCGCGCTCGCCGGCCAGCCGTTGCCGGTGTATGGCGACGGCTGCCAGATTCGCTCATGGCTGCATGTGGATGACCATGCCGCCGCACTCGCCACCATCCTTGGACGGGGCGAGGCCGGTGCGGCCTATGTGGTCGGCAGCCGCGACGAGCGCCGCAACATCGACCTGGTGCAAGCCCTTTGCGCGCTGCTTGATGCCCGCCTTCCGGACGGCGCGCCGCATGCCCGCCTGATCGCACACGTGACCGACAGACCCGGCCATGACCGGCGCTATGCGGTCGATCCCTCGCGGATCGAACAGCAACTCGGCTGGCAGCCCGGGTGGAGGCTTGAGGATGGCCTTGCCGCCACCGTCGATTGGTACCTGGAGCATCGCGGCTGGTGGCAGGCCCGACTTGCCGCATCGCAGACGCCGTTGGCCGCAGAGTGGAGAGCAGCAGAATGACCAGTGTCCTTGTATTCGGTGCCCACGGCCAGTTGGCCCGTGCGCTCGCCGCCTGCCTGTGGCCACGCCCCTGGCGCCTGCGCTTTATCGATCGCACCGCCTGCGACCTGACCGATTTTGCCGCCGTCCGCCAGACGATCCTGGGCGCAAAGCCGGACGTGATCCTCAACGCAGCCGCGTATACGGCAGTCGACCAAGCGGAATCGGAGCCGGATATTGCCTGGGCAGTCAACGCCCTTGCCCCGGCGGCTATGGCAGAGGCGGCAGCCTGCGTTGGCGCGGCGCTACTGCATGTCTCCAGCGACTATGTGTTCAGCGGCAGCCTCGGCCCCGCCTGGGCGGAAGAGGACGAAACCCGCCCGCTCAACGTCTATGGCGCAACCAAGGTCGCCAGCGAGCAAGCAGTGCGGGCCGCTCTGCCGCGTCATCTGATCGTCCGCACGGCCTGGGTGTTCGATCAAACCGGCCGGAATTTCGTTACCACCATGTTGCGGCTTGGCCGCGGCAGCTCGAAACTCTCCGTCGTCAACGATCAGTTCGGCCGCCCCACCGCCGCGGGCGACCTCGCGCGGGCGCTGGTGCATATGGTGCATGCTGCGGTCACGATGGACAGCGGCTGGGGCACATACCATGTGACCAACAGCGGCCCGACGGTGATGTGGGCCGGGTTTGCGGACGCCATCTTTCAGGCGGCGAGCCCCTGGTATGGGCGACAACCGGAAATCGCACCGATGCGGGCTTGCGACTATCTGAGCGCCGCACGCCGCCCGACCAATTCGGTCCTCAACACCGCAAAGGCACAGCACACATTCGGCCTGACCCTCCGCCCGTGGGAGGATGCATTGCGGGCAGCACTGGCTCAGCCTCTACCTGGATACTGCATCGCACGGGCTCACGCAGCATGAGCGGCGGAGCGCCCAAGGGCATCGTTCTGGCCGGCGGCAGCGGCACGCGCCTGCACCCGGTCACGCACGGCCTCTCCAAGCAACTGTTACCAGTCTATGACAAGCCCATGATCTACTACCCGCTCAGCGTGCTGATGCTGGCGGGGATCCGCGAGATATTGGTGATTTCCACCCCGCACGACCTGCCCCTGTTCCAGAGGTTGCTGGGCGATGGCAGCCGCTGGGGTGTCGCGTTTACGTATGCCGCGCAACCGGAACCCAACGGCATCGCGGAGGCGTTTCTGATCGGGCGACGCTTCATCGGCGCGCAGCGGGTAGCGCTGGTTCTGGGAGACAATATCTTCTACGGCCAAGGGCTGCCGGAACTGGTCCGCACCGCGGTCAATCGAGAGGATGGCGCCACTGTCTTCGGCTATTGGGTGCAGGATCCGGAACGCTATGGCGTCCTCGCCTTCAGTCCCGACGGACGGCCCACAGGGATCGAGGAAAAACCACCGGCCGCACCCAGCCCCTACGCAGTTACGGGGCTCTATTTCTACGACAATAGCGTGGTGGATATCGCCGCAACGCTCCACCCCTCACCGCGCGGCGAGCTGGAAATTACGGATGTGAACCGGGCCTATCTGGAACAGGGCCGGTTGCATGTGGAATTGATGGGCCGCGGCTTCGCCTGGCTCGACGCCGGCACGCACGAAACGCTGCTGGATTCCGCCGTATTCATCCGCACGCTGGAGCAGAGACAGGGCCTGCGCATTGCCTGCCCGGAGGAAATCGCCTGGCGCCAGGGCTGGATCGGCGATGCGGAGTTGGCAGCACTGGCCACCCCTCTCCGCCAAAGCGGTTATGGTGCCTACCTGCTCGGCCTGCTGGGCGAGCGCGCGGCATCTTTCAGCCTCAACGGCTGGTGCCAAACACAAATCGGTAGTGCAGGGCTTCCGCCCCTTCCAGTTCCGCCGCAACGGCCGCCGCAACGTCACTAACCGTGGCACTGTCGCCGCCTTCCAGGGCCAGCAGCCATTCCACCGTCTGATCTGCCGGAACCGGTTGCCCTTGGTGCCGCAGCGGCGCGTTGGCAACATCAAGATCGTTCTCCAGCAGGCAGCCACCGGTCATGCCGGATTTGTCGATAGCACCGGGCAACAGTTCGCCTTCGATATGCGCCCGCAAGGCCGCCTGCGCATCCTCATCTTCCGGCGCCTGGAACCGCACCAGGGACAGCGCGCCGGCAAAGCCGAAAATCTGATCCACCGTTACCTTGAGCGTGAACCGCTCGAACAGCGAGAACCGGGCCATCACCCGCTTCGACCAGGGCGTCTGGTCGGCCAACAACGCCATATAGCCAGGCGCTGCCAGATCGCTAACGTCGCGCGTCTCGTACCAGGCGATATACTTCGGCGAGGCCGTACCTTCGCACGCCACATAGCGGCGCGAGCGCAGAAAACCCGGCAACTGCGTGCGCTCATCGATATGTTCGCGGTTGTACCACTCGTTGAAGTCCTGCTCGTGCTCTTCCGGCACTTCCGTGAAAGTCATCAGCATTCCGGAACCGAGTAGCGGCATGATACCTGTCTCCTTACCCAAACGGCGAGGGCGCCATCCTGGCACACTGCACGCAACCGGCCAAACGGCGTAATAGCAGCATGGGTCCGCAGGCCCGCCGCAAAGCCACCTAAAGGGCCCTGTCACGCAGGGCCTCAACCAGGAAGCGAATATATGTCGCTGGAACATAGCCACAGCACCAGAGCCATTCAGGAACGGATCCATGGCAAGAAAAAAAACAGCTATGTCAGCGATTGGATTCTGGGCGGCATCGACGGTGCGGTAACGACATTCGCCATCGTTTCCGGCGTTGTCGGCGCGGCCTTGGAATGGCAGGTGATCATCATCCTGGGCCTCGCGAACCTGTTGGCGGACGGCTTTTCCATGGCCGCCAGCAATTACAGTGCGGTGAAATCCGAATCGGATGATGTCAAACGGCTCCGGGCGATGGAAGCGCAGCACATCCGCGACGTACCGGAAGGCGAGCGGGAGGAGATGCGGCAAATTCTGATCGGCAAGGGGCTGCGAGGCACGACTCTTGAAAAGGCGCTGGATGCGATCACGGCAAACGAGGACACGTGGATCGAAATCATGCTGGTGGAGGAATTCGGCGTGCTGCCGGAAGGCCGGAACGCGGTCAAAGCCGGGCTTGCAACCTTCAGCGCGTTCGTCATTTGCGGGGCGGTGCCGCTGGTGCCGTTCGTGTTCAACATCGCCAACCCGTTCGCCTGGGCTATCGGTGCAACCGGCGTGGTGTTTTTCGTGATCGGCGCCGCAAAATCGCTCTGGGCGCTGACGCCCTGGTGGCGCTCCGGACTGGAGACGCTGGCTATCGGCATGGGAGCGGCCGGCGTTTCCTACGCTGTCGGCTATTGGCTCAAGGGCCTGATCGGTTAAGCTGGGGCAAAACCGATACCCGAGGGAACGACCCTGATGGATGCCCACACCGGCCCCCTGCTGCTTCTGGTTCAGGCGAATATCGCGCCGGAGCACGAGGAGGCGTTCAATGCCTGGTACTATCACCACGTGCCGCGCCTGCTGGAGATTCCCGGCTGGCTTTGGGGCCGGCGCTATCTGAACATCAAGGGTACGACCAAATACTTGGCGCTCTACGGAGTGGAGAACATGGACGCCATGGCCCGGGTCATGGCCGCCGACCCGGCCCTGAAAGACCCGCGCGCGGTGGAAGAGCGGGCGCGTTTCGATGCGATTCCCGGCAAGACCGACGTGGTCTCCAACGTCTACGAGCAGATCAGCGGTACACATCTCGGCCATCCGCTGCTGAGCCAAGACCGCTATATCAGTGTCGTCATGGCGGACTGCAACGACCCGTCGAAAGAGGCGGAGTGGAACGCTTGGTATGACCACAGCCACGTGCCAAACCTGACCCGTGTGCCGGGATACGTCTCTGGCGCGCGCTTCCGGGTGAAATCCGACCCGCGCCTGGGCGACCGGAAGATGGGGCCGAAATACCTGGCGCTCTATGAATGGGAAGGCCCGCATTGCCTGCAAACCCTGGCCGATCCCGAGACCATGTGCGCGGAGGCCAGGGCAGAACTAGCGGAGTGGGAGGCCTATGGCCTGAAACTGGCCGCCAACAAAGCCTGGAACGTCTACCGCCCGATTGCAAGCCACCAGCGGTTTGCCTGGTAACCGCCCGCAGAAAGAAACCGACATGGTTCCCCAAGCCGAAGACCTACGCGCCGAAGGTTCGGATTTCTATGTTTTCCTGGACCGGCTGAAGCCAGAGGACTGGGACAGGCCCACACCTTTCAAGGGCTGGACGCCGAACGATGTGGTCCAGCACCTGCATATGGGCGACTGGATGGCTGTGCTCTCCATGACGGACGAAGCCGCATTCCTCGACCTGCTGGAAAAACGCAAGTCGGTACGCGAAAGCGGCGTTGGCGGCGAAGGCATTGGGCCACACATGCAGACTGGCGCAGCGCTACGCGATCAATGGTACGGCTATTTCCGGCAACTCTGTGACTTGCTGAGCGCGCGCGACCCAAAAGATCGTGTCCTCTGGGTCGGCCCGTCGATGAGCGTTCGCATGTGCGCAACCGCCCGGCAGATGGAGACCTGGGCGCACGCGCAGGACATCTACGACATGCTGCACGCGCCGCGCGAACACTTTGACCGTATCCGCAACATCGCCGAAATCGGCGTCCGCACCTACGGCTGGACCTTTGCCAACCAGGGCGAGGAACCACCGGCACCCACAACACCCTATGTCCGCCTCATCGCACCATCCAGCGCGGTCTGGGAGTGGGGCGAGCCGAGCGAGACCGACCGGGTGGAGGGCTCTGCGCTGGAATTCTGTCAGGTGGTAACGCAAGGCCGAAACATTGCTGACACCAATCTGACCGTTGTCGGCGAACCGGCGCAAAAATGGATGGCCATAGCCCAATGCTTCGCCGGCCCACCGCGCACCCCGCCGGCACCGGGCGAGCGGGCATGGTCCTAATCCGCTGCCGGCGATAGCTGCGCCGGAGCATTTCCAGATGCTCGTCCGCGCACCGCCAAGACCGCCTCGGTCAGGAAGCCGCTCATCCGCAGCAGCGCCGGATCGAATGCCGCAGCTTCTGCACTCAATTCCCCGCGGCGGCGGGCGATTGCGCCCGTAACCATTCGGGCAGGCGGAAACGGTGCGGCAGAAACCTGCCTCAACTGGGGGCGGCGGTGGTGCGGCACCGGACCATCGAACTGGCGCTCCAGCACCAGTTGACGGGACAAGATCGTGTTCATATTTGGCATGCCGGTTTTATAGGCTATTTTTCCTATTTTGTCAATCACCATTGCGAGCGCGGCATCGACTCATAGGATGTACATTCCCGTTCCGGATCAAACTGTCAGCCCCATGCCGTTCCGCACCCTGCTGTTCACCCCCGGCAACCATCCGCGCCGAGTCGCCAAGGTGTTCGACGCCGGCGCCGATGCCGTCATCCTCGACCTGGAGGACGCGGTCGCTATTGCCGAGAAGCCCGCGGCCCGTGCCGCCGTCACCGCAGCCCTGAGAGCACGCCACGCGCCGCGGCGCCCTCTCTGTTATGTTCGGGTGAACGCGCTTTCGACTCCGTTTGCTTACGGCGATTTTCAGGCGGTGGTCGGTCCCTGGCTCGACGGCATCATCCTGCCCAAGCTGGAAAGCCCCGCTGAACTTGCCACAGCCGAATGGCTCCTGGCACAGTGCGAGCGCGAGGCGGGCCTGCCCGAAGGCAGCGTCGACCTGATCCCGATCATCGAAACGGCCAGGGCCGAGCAGGCGCTGGGCGCCATCGCCGCGGCGGCGACCCGGGTCAAGCGCCTGTCCTTCGGCGCAGGCGACTACACGCTGGACATTGGCCGGGATTGGAGCCTGGGCGAGGGTGAACTTCTGCCGATCCGGCACCAGATGGTCAGCGTCAGCCGTGCGGCCGGGTTGGAGCCGCCGATCGATACGGTGTTCATCCACCTGCAGGAAAGCGAAGCGTTCGCGGCCTCCTGCGCGACCGCCAAGGCGCTGGGCTTTCAAGGCAAACTTTGCATTCATCCTGGCCAGATCGCAGCAGCCAATGCAGCCTTCACGCCATCGGCAGACCAGGTCGCCTATGCCAAGACAATCGTCGCGGCATTCGACAAAGCAGAGGCAGCGGGCAGTGCATCCATCCAAGTCGATGGCTATTTCGTCGATTACCCGATTGTGGAGAAGGCTCGTCGGACACTGGCCCTGATCGCCGCGATTGACACCGCAGCCTAGGCGTCGGCGTCCGGATCTTCCTGCTGGCGTGCCCACATGGCGGCATAGACGCCGCCGCGGGCAACCAGATCGCGATGCCGGCCTCGCTCCACGATCCGGCCGGCCTCCAGCACCAGAATCTCGTCTGCATCGACCACGGTGGACAGCCGGTGCGCGATGACCAGTGTTGTCTTGCCCCGCGCCAATTCCCGAAGATTCTGCTGGATGGCCTGCTCGGTTTCCGTGTCCAACGCACTCGTCGCCTCGTCGAACAGCAGGATCGGCGGGTCTTTCAGGATCGTTCGAGCGATCGCCACGCGCTGCTTCTCGCCGCCCGAAAGCTTCAAACCACGTTCGCCAACCATGGTATCGTAGCCGTCCGGCGTCGATGCGATGAAGTCATGGATACGGGCCAGCCGCGCCGCCTGCTCCACCGCCGCTTGCGTACTGCCAGGGCGGCCATACTCAATGTTGTAGGTGATGGTATCGTTGAAAAGCACGGTATCCTGCGGGACGATCCCTAGCACGGCGCGCACGCTCGCCTGCTGTACGTCGCGGATATCCTGACCATCAATCAGAACGCGACCGCTATTCACATCATAGAAGCGGAACAACAGGCGGCTGATGGTGGATTTGCCTGCACCGGACGGGCCGACCACCGCCACCGTTTTCCCGGCGGGCACGATGAAGCTGATGCCCTTCAGAATCGGCCGGCGCGGATCGTAGCCGAATTCGACATTCTCGAACCGCACCTCGCCGCCCCGTACCTGCAGCGGTGGCGCGTTCGGCTTGTCCTCCACCTCCGGATGGACCCGGCGCAGGTCGAACATGCGTTCCATATCGACCAACGCCTGTTTGATCTCACGATAGGCGAAACCGAAAAAGCCAAGCGGCTGATAAAGCTGGATCAGGTAGGTGTTGACCATGACGAAATCGCCGACCGTCATGCTACCGTCAGCAATCCCCGAAGCCGCCATGATCATGACGACCGTGAGGCCGATGGAGATCACAAAAGACTGGCCGATATTCAACAGGCCGAGCGACTGGCCGTTGGCCACCGCGGCTTTTTCATAGCGCTGCAGCGAAACGTCGAAACGTTCGGCCTCGTGCCCTTCGTTGCCGAAGTATTTGACGGTCTCGTAGTTCAGCAGGCTGTCGACCGCCCGCGTATTCGCCCGCTGGTCGGCCTCGTTCATGCGTCGGCGCAGCTTGATCCGCCAACCGGTGACAATCACCGTATAGGCTACGTACAAAAATACCGTCGCTATCGTGACGACCGCAAACCAGATGTTGAGCAGCCCCCACAACAGGGCGAACACCAGAACGATTTCGATCAGCGTCGGCAGAATGGCAAACAGGGTGAACCGCAGCAGCGTTTCAATCGCCTTGGTCCCGCGCTCGATAAAGCGCGACAGTCCGCCGGTCTGGCGTTCCAGGTGGAAGCGAAGCGAAAGACGGTGCAGGTGCCGGAACGTCGCCAGCCCGATGGAGCGGATCGCGCCCTGCGCCACACTGGCAAAGATCGCATCGCGCAACTCACCAAACGCCAACGAGGCCACACGCGCGCCACCATAGGCCAGGATCAGCCCAAGTGGCAGCGCGGCAGCCGGCCCCGCCTCGGCCAGGCCAGGCAGGGAATCAATCGCCTCTCCAAACAGAATCGGTACATAGATCACCGCGATCTTGGCAACCAGCATGCTGAGCATGGCCAGAACGACGCGCACGCGCGCACCGGCATCCCCGGCGGGCCAGAGATAGGGCAGCAGCATGCGAATCGTTGCCCAATCAGACCGGGCGGCCGCATCAGTCGCGGACACAGTCGGCGGTGTCATCCAGAACTCTTCGGGTTTGCGGGCAGCACCCAGGCGATTGACATCCAATTGTAACAGGCGCTGACTATTGCCATGTATATAGCAGTTGCAACGGGCAACCGCTTGGCGGCAAAATCGCTCGTGCTAATGGGAAAAGCGGCACTTGCGATGCAGGAGCCGCGTCAACCAAAGGAGCGTTACAAAGGTGCGCGCCACTTTGGATCATTGTTCGGCCTTGGTGTTAAACGCCGATTTCAGGCCGCTCAGCTACTTTCCCCTGTCGCTTTGGCCGTGGCGGGAGGCGATCAAGGCTGTGTTTCTCGACCGGGTGAACGTGCTGGCCGAGTACGATATAGCCGTGCATTCGCCGAGCTTTGAAATGCCGCTACCCTCGGTCATCGCGCTGAAGGAATACGTGCCGCCGGCCAAGCGTGCGGCATTCACCCGGTTCAACGTGTTCCTGCGCGACCGCTTCGATTGCCAGTATTGCGGCGACCGGTTCCCGCCGCACGATCTGACCTTCGATCATGTCGTCCCACGCTCCAAGGGCGGGCGCACGACCTGGGAAAATGTCGTTACTTCCTGCTCCGCCTGCAATCTGGCCAAGGGCAATAAAATGCCCACCGTTGCGGGCATGAGGCCGCTGCACACGCCCGCGGAGCCGAACGTTTTTCAGTTGCAGGAGCATGGGCGGGGGTTCCCGCCCAATTTCTTGCACGAGAGTTGGCGCGACTATCTCTACTGGGACAGCGAGCTGGACAACGACTGAGCGATCTGCCCGGCTTGGTGTTGCGGCTTCATACCGGCCCCAGAAGAGCAATGGCATCGATTTCAACGGTAATCGCCGGGTCGGCCAGCTTCGAGACCTCGACCAGCGTACTGGTCGGGAAATCGCCGCTGAAAAAGCCCTTCCGGGCTTTCCATACCTGTTCCCGCCGACGGATGTCGGTGACATAGATCGTCATTTTCACCACATCCGCCATTTCGCCGCCCGCAGCCTCCAACAACGCCCTGATCTTCGAGAAGATCACCCGCGCCTGCGCCTCGTCATCGGCATCGGCTAGCGCCGCCCCGGAGGAATCGCGGGCGGTCAGGCCGGCGATATACACCGTATTGCCGGCGACCAGGCAGTTCGACCAAGTCTCCGGCGCCAGTTCGGCGACCTCCGGCGAGGTAACACGGCGGAATTTCGTCATAGGCCACTGCCCTCCTTTGCAGCCGCGAGCCAATCTTAAACCGGCCGATCACCCTTGATGGTGATGCGGTAGCCGCTGCGCACCTGCGGATAGTAATCCCACATGGCGATATGCTGGACACAACGGTTGTCCCAGAACGCGACCGATTTCTCCTGCCAGCGAAAACGGCACTGGAAATCAGGCTTGGCACAGAAGTCATAGAGGAATTTCAGCACGCCTTCGCTCTCATCGCGGCTGACCTCGTTGATTTTCACCGTGAAGGTCGGATTGACAAACAGCGCCTTGCGTCCGGTCACCGGGTGGGTGCGCACCACCGGATGCACATTGGTTGGATAGACCTTGCCGCTGTCATCCACGCCCTTGTCGGCGTAGCGGCCACGATAGACATGCTCCCCCGAATGCGTCGCCGTCAGCCCCTCAAGATAGGCTTTCATCCGGTCACTGAGCGCATCATAGGCCGCATACAAGCTGGCAAACAGCGTATCGCCGCCGGTCGGCGGGATGGTGTGCAGGTGCAGGATCGAGCCCATCGGCGGCTCGGGATCGCAGGAAACGTCCGAATGCCACCGCTCGCCCGCGATGCGTTTGGAATTTGCATCGGCATGAATGATCAGCACTTCCGGATGCCCTTCCGGCCCGGGCGAAGCCGGGTGGATGTGCAATTCGCCGAAGTGCCGCCCCAGATCCTTGTGCTGGTCCAGGCTCATGTCCTGGTCGCGGAAAAAGATCACCTGATGGCGCATCAGCGCATCGTGGATTTCCGAATATTGCTGGTTAGAGACGGGCTTGGAGAGATCCACCCCGGAAATGATCGCACCAATGCGCGGCGTAACGGGATCGACCTGGATTGTGGCATGGCTCATCTGGTGGTTCCTCATCGCAATGAATTTTTTTTCGTGGCCGATCATGGCAGAGTGCCGCATGCCCTGTCCAGCGCATCCGGTCTTGCTATCGCCCCTGCCCGCGCGTATAAAGCCGCGCTTCACCGTCGCCGGTCTGGCTAGGGTACGGGTGCGCCATTCCACGGCCACACCGTCCGGGCATTGCCAAGGCCGGCGTTATCACCACTCAGCAATGAGGATCTGAAAATGCCCAAGATGAAGACGAAAAGCAGCGTCAAACGCCGCTTCAAACGCACCGGCACCGGCAAAATCCTGATGAATACGGCGTACAAGCGTCACATGCTCTCCAACAAGAGCACGAAGATGAAGCGCCAGGCCCGCGGCACCCAGGTCATGAGCGATGCGGATCAATCCATTGTCCGCAAATTCATGCCGTACGACCGCTAAGCGCCGCATTCACGCATCAGGAGGATTTGAGATATGGCACGCGTCAAACGCGGTGTAACCGCCCACGCCCGTCACAAAAAAGTCGTCGCGATGGCCAAGGGCTATCGCGGCCGCAACAGCACCAGCTTCCGCGTTGCGATCGAAAAGGTCGAGAAAGGCCTGCAATATGCCTATCGCGACCGGCGCACCAAGAAACGCAACTTCCGCGCGCTCTGGATTCAGCGCATCAATGCCGCCGCTCGCGAACATGGCATGACCTACAGCCAGTTCATGGATGGCATCCACAAGGCGCAGATCGAAGTGGACCGCAAGGTTCTGGCCGACATCGCCGTGCATGAGCCGGACGCGTTCAAGGCCTTGGTCGAGCAGGCCCAGGCCGCCCGCGCCACCGCCTAGCCAGCCAGCTCATCGCCGAACGGAATTACCCGTGCGCCCATGAAAGGGCACGCGGGTGATTTTCGTTTGAGGTCTAAAAGCCTTGTTCGGCCCGGAACGGGTGCGCCAGATACACGCCCAGAATGCGCACCTCACGGCTGAAGAATTCCAGTTCCTCCAGCGCATTGCGCAGCGACGCTTGGTCCGGATGCCCCTCGACGTCGACATAGAACTGCGTCGCAGTGAACTCTCCCTCGACCATATAGCTTTCCAGCTTGGTCATGTTGACGCCATTGGTGGCGAACCCGCCCATCGCCTTGTACAGCGCCGCCGGCACGTTGCGCACGCGGAAGATGAAGGTCGTGATAACCCGCTCGCCGCCATTGGCAGGCGGTGGCGGCGGGCGGACCGGGTCGCGCGACAGCACGATGAAACGGGTGGTGTTGTGGCTGGCGTCCTCGATATCCCGCTCCAGAATCTCGAGCCCATAAATCTCGGCCGCCAACGTCGATGCCACCGCCGCTTCCTCGATATTCTGGGATTTGGCAAGGTCTGCCGCTGCACCTGCGGTGTCCGCATGAACGATGGCCTCCAGCCCCAACCGCTTGAACGCCCGGCGGCATTGGCCGAGGGCATGCACATGGCTGCGCACCCGCTTGATGGTCTGGAGCGATGCGCCCTTCGGCGCCAGCAACTGATGCTGAACCCGCTGAAAATGCTCTCCCACAATGTGCAGGCCTGTTCCGGGCAGCAGATGGTGGATATCCGCCACACGCCCCGCCAGCGAATTTTCGATCGGGATCATGGCCAGCGCCGCCCGCCCCTCCTCGACCGCGCCGAACGCCCCCTCGAACGAACCGCACGGCAGCGATGTCCACTCAGGAAAGGCGCTGCGGCACGCCAGATCGGAATAGGCGCCGGAGGCACCCTGAAACGCTATGGTACGGGATGGATCGGTCATCGGGCTTCGTCGGTTGCGGTTCGGGCCGCATACCATGCGCGTGCCCTTTCAAGATCGGCGGGAGTGTCGACGCCGAGCGGCACGGTGTCAACGACTGCAACGTTAATTTGCATCCCCGCCTCCAGCGCACGCAACTGTTCCAGCCGCTCACGCATCTCAAGCAGGCCGGGGGGCAGCTTGACGAACCGCTGCAACGCCATCCGCCGGTAAACATACAGGCCGATATGGTGGTACAGCGGCCCTTCACCCGTGGGCGCCGTGGCGCGTGTAAAATAGAGCGCACGGCGGTTGGCGCCGAATACCGCCTTCACCACGTTCGGATTATCCCGCTCCTCCTCCCGCACGATTTCCGCCACAGGCGTCGCAATGTCCGCGCCATCCAGCGCTGCGAGCGTATCGGTGATGGTCTGCGGATCGAGCGTTGGCAGGTCACCCTGCACGTTCACCACGGTGTTGTAGACCCCGGTCGGGTCGCATTGCTCCAGCGCCTGCATGATGCGGTCGGAACCGCTTGGCAGGTCGGGATCGGTCAGCACAGCCTGGCCGCCAGCGGCTTCAACCGCATCGACAATGGTTTGCTCGGCCGCCGCAACAACCACAGGCCCGACATTTGCCGCCATCGCGCGTTCCATCACCCGCACGATCATCGGACGGCCAGCGATATCGGCCAGCGGCTTGTTGGGCAGGCGCGTCGATGCCAGGCGGGCGGGGATGAGGATGATTGGGCGCATGGCAACCTGTCACTCTGCGGGGTTGTGAAATGAACGATTGCTATGGGTGGCTTGCCCGCAAATCGCCCGTTTCACAATAGGCACTGACGTTACCGCCGTCCCCGCCTGCGCCAACAGTGGCGTTGAGCCGCATTTGCCTGCACCCGGTTCGGCGGTAGCCGTTCTGCCTGAAAAATTTCGCCGCTTGTGCGACGTCGAATGTTGGAGAAAGGCCGGTTTCATGAACTCGATGGAGATCAACAAGATCGCGGCGGCGATCCTCACCGCGGGCGTGGTGGCGATGCTGCTGGGGTTGGTTGCCAAGCTGATCATTCCGGACCCGGCTGCCCATGGCGATGGCCACGGTCCCAACCTGTTCGCCGATCTTGCCCCGGCGGCGCCATCCGAAGGCCTCGCAGAACCGGCCGGGCCAGAGCCGATTGCCGCGTTCCTCGCCTCTGCCACCGTCGAAGACGGCATGCAGGTCGCCAGGAAATGCACGTCTTGCCACACGTTTGAGCCGGGTGGCGCCAACAGGGTTGGTCCCAATCTTGCCAACATCGTCGGTGCGAAAACGGCGCACCTCGACAATTTCGCCTATTCCGGCGCGTTTCAGGACCTGAACGGCACCTGGACCTATGAGGATTTGAACAAGTTCCTCTACAAGCCGCGGGACTATGCGCCTGGCACCAAGATGACCTTTGTTGGTCTCAAAAGCCCTGAAGATCGGGCCGCTGTGATCGCATATATGCGCTCGGTCACCGACAACCCGCCGCCGCTGCCCGACCCGGCTGCCGCCAACGAAGGCGCTGAGCAGCCGGCAGCCGAAGGTGCAGAATCACCAGCCGCTGAAGGCGAAGGTTCCGGCACCGAACAGAAGAACTAACCAGCGGTAGCCGGGAGGACCGGCAACCATGCAGACCGTCAGCACTGACCTGATCGATCTGGCCAAACGGGCGGCCCATCTGAGCCGCCCGATTTTGCGCCGGTATTTTCGTGCCAAGCTTGATGTAATCCGCAAGGGTGACGAATCCCCCGTGACCCGCGCAGATCGCGAGGCAGAGGCCGCCATCCGGCAGCTGCTTGCGCGCGAAATGCCCGGCCATGGAATCATCGGGGAGGAACACGGCAACGAACGCACAAACGCCGATTATGTGTGGGTGCTCGACCCGCTGGACGGCACCCGCGCCTTCGTCGTTGGCAAGCCGACCTTCGGAACGCTGATCGCCCTCGCCCACAAGGGGCGCCCCGTGCTCGGCCTGATCGACATGCCGATGCTGGACGAGCAATGGATCGGCGCCACCGGGCACGCCACGACATGGAACGGCAAGCCCACCCACACGCGCGCCCGCGCGCGCCTTGCCGACGCATGGATCAACACGACCACCCCTGAGATGTTTGAAGGTCCGCAGGTCCGCGGCTTCGAGCGTATCCGCGCTGCATCCGCGGGCTGCAATTATGGCGGCGATTGTTATGGCTACGGCTTGGTCGCCAGCGGTTGCCTGGACCTGACCATCGAAGCCAGCATGCAATCCTATGATTTCATGGCGCTGGTGCCGGTAGTCGAAGGCGCCGGCGGCCGTATTACCGATTGGTCTGGCATGCCGCTTAGCCTGACCGGTGATGGCACCGTGCTGGCAGCTGGTGATGCGCGCGTGCACGCAGAAGCGGTGGCGCTGCTAGCCGAGGATTAGCACCGCAGCAGCCTTGCCCTTTCCAGCTTAGCCGCCCAGGGCTACTGTTCCGTCCGATCGAGAATAACCCAGACGAGGCAGCGCCATGACCACCCCCACCTATGAAATCTTCGCCATCAAATACGGCGAGCGGGTCGGCACTCGCGGCAGCATGTTCATCGGGGGCGATCCGCATGACGCACCGCAAGCCATGGATTATTTCGTCTGGGCCATTCGCAACGGCGAGCGCACCATCGTCGTCGATACCGGCTTTGAAAAGGTGGAGGGAGAGCGCCGCGGTCGCACCTATACACAAAGCCCGGCGGACGGGCTGCGCAAAGTTGGCATCGATCCGGACACGGTCGAAGATGTCATCATCACCCATATGCATTACGATCACGCCGGCAATCTCGACCAGTTCCCGAATGCGCGCTTCCACATCCAGACGACAGAGGTCACCTTTGCCACCGGCCGCGGCATCACCTTTGGTGTGCTGGGCCATTCCTTCACCAAAGCGGATGCATTGAGCGTCGTACAGGCGACCTTCGCCAACCGGGTGCAATATTATCACGGCGACGATGAGATTGCGCCGGGCATCACCGTGCATCTGATCGGCGGCCATGCTGCCGGCCTGCAATGCGTCAGCGTTGAGACCGAGCGCGGCCGTGTCGTCCTGGCGTCCGACGTGGCGCATTACTACGAAAGCTTCCTGGAGGAGCCATCCTTTACCACGCATATCCATATGCCCGGCATGCTGGAAGGCTACCGCACGCTTCGCCGCCTTGCCCCATTCGACAGTCATATCGTTCCCGGCCACGATCCGCTGGTGCTGCAACGCTACCCAGCTGCGGCGCCGGGGTTGGAAGATATGGCCGTGCGCGTTGACCGGCCGGAGCAAACGCCCTGATTGTCCACGCGAAAATGCGCACGGGCCGCGCAGCGCCTATGGCATCCCGACCTGACACTCCCCATTATGATGCCCATGTTTCAGCAGGGTAAGGTGCTCATCCGAACTATAGGTCTATGGATGCTGGCAGTGGTGCTGCTGGCAAGTGTTGGCGCGACCGGCCACGCAGCAGACGATGGCAGCGAGCTGATCCACGCCTATGCCATTGCCATGCATGGACAGCCGAAATATCCGCCGGATTTTCCGCATTTCGATTACGTGAACCCGAATGCACCGAAGGGCGGCTTTGTCAAACAGGCGGTGACCGGCACGTTCGACAGCTTCAACGCCTTCATCCCAAAGGGCAATCCCGCCGCCCACAGCACTGTCAGCCTCGAAACCCTGATGACGGCGAGTGCCGACGAGCCCTTCACCCGCTACGGCTTGATCGCCGAGTCGGTTACCTACCCGAAGGATCGGTCCTGGATCACCTTTCACCTGCGGTCGGAAGCACGCTGGCATGATGGCAAACCGATCACCGCCGACGATGTGGTGTTTTCCTTCAACCTGTTGATGGAAAAGGGCCAACCCTTCTACCGCTTCTACTACCGCGACGTGGAATCGGTGACGGCGGAGGACGCGCGCACCGTCACCTACCGCTTCAAAACTAACCAAAACCCGGAAATGGCGCTTATCGTCGGGGAACTGCCGGTGCTGCCCAAGCATTATTGGGAAAGCCGCGATTTCTCCCGTACCTCACTGGAGCCGCCACTCGGATCAGGACCTTATAAGATTGTCGCCTTCGAGCCCGGCCGTTACACGGCGGTGGAACGGGTCAAGAACTACTGGGGCAAGGATTTGCCGGTAAACCGCGGCCAGAACAATTTCGACCGCATGCGGCACGACTATTACCGCGACCAGACGGTGATTCGCGAGGCGATCAAGGCCGGCGACATCGACTATTACATGGAAAACCAAGCCAAGGCCTGGGCACAGGATTTTGACGTAGAAGCCGTGCGCAAGGGCTGGCTGGCGAAGGAGGCCATTCCGCACAACCGGCCCGCCGGCATGCAGGCCTTCGTCATGAATCTGCGGCGGACAGCCTTTCAGAACATCGACGTCCGCAAGGCTCTGCCCTATGCCTTCGATTTTGAATGGTCGAACCGGAACCTGTTTTTCGGCCAGTATGAGCGCAGCGTCAGCTTCTTCTCCAACTCAGAACTGGCCGCCAGCGGCACGCCCTCGCCGGAGGAACTGAAAATCCTGGAACCGTTCCGGCCCCAGCTTTCGCCTGAGGTGTTCGAGAGCGCCTATTTGCCACCGTCCACCGATGGCTCCGGCTGGCCGCGCGAGAACCTGCGGGAAGCGTTCAGGCTGCTCTACAAGGCTGGTTACGAGGTGCGGGACATGAAGCTGGTGCACAAGGATACTGGGCAACCGCTGGCCTTCGAGATGCTATTGCGCGCCGGCGGCAGCGCCTTCCGGCGCGTTGTTTTGCCGATGCAGCGCAACCTCGCCCGGCTTGGCATCACCATGACGATTCGCGAGGTGGACGATGCCCAATACATCAACCGCATCCGCGCCCGCGATTTCGACATGATCGTCGGCGGCTGGGGCCAGAGCGACTCGCCCGGTAACGAACAAAGAGGGATGTGGAGCAGCGAGGCCGCCGACCTGCCGTCCTCGCGCAACTATGCGGGCCTGAAAGACCCTGTGGTCGATGCCCTGATCGACCTGATCGTCACAGCACCAAGCCGCGAGGCCCTGGTCTCCCGCGCCCGGGCATTGGACCGGGTGCTGCGCGCGCACCATTTCGTGATACCGAACTGGCACCTCTCCAAAGACCGCTTGCTATATTGGAACAGGTTCTCCCGCCCGGCGGTCACGCCCGACGGGGGGACCAGCCTCAGCTACTGGTGGCGGGATGCGGCCAAAGCCGAACGGCTGGCCGAGGCACGCGGAAAGGCGAACACCCGATGACAGCCTATATCATTCGCCGCCTGCTGCTGATGATCCCAACCCTGCTGGGCATCATGGCAATCAATTTCATCATCATCCAGCTGGCCCCCGGCGGACCTATCGAGCAGGTGATCGCCCAGCTTTCGGGCCAGGGGTCCGGCGCGATCGAGCGCGTCACCCAGTCCGGCAGCGAGTTCGTGGCCGGCTCCAGCAGCCAGAACGGCGGCTCCGCGGCCAGCCCGAATTCCAGCTACCGCGGCGCGCAAGGTCTGGACCCGGAATTCATCGCCGACCTGGAACGCCAGTTCGGTTTCGACAAGCCCCTGGGCGAGCGTTTTCTGTTGATGCTCGGTTCCTACATCACCTTCGATTTCGGCGACAGCTTCTTCCGCGACCAATCCGTAGTCGACTTGGTACTGGATAAGATGCCGGTTTCAATCTCGCTCGGCCTTTGGACGACCTTGCTGACCTACCTCATCTGTCTGCCGCTTGGCATTGCCAAGGCCGTGCGCGATGGGTCCCGCTTCGACGTTTGGACCAGCGGCATTATCATCGTCGGCAACGCCATTCCCAGCTTTGGCTTTGCCATTCTGCTGCTGGTTCTGTTTGCCGGCGGCAATTATTTCGACTGGTTCCCGTTGCGCGGCCTCACCTCGCCGAACTTCGACCAGATGAGCTTTTTCGAGCAGGTGGTGGATTATTTCTGGCATTTGGCCCTGCCACTTGCCGCCATGATGATCGGCGCATTTGCAACGCTCACCCTGCTGACCAAGAACAGCTTCCTCGATCAGATTTCGCAGCAATACGTTACCACCGCCCGCGCCAAGGGCCTGTCCGAAAGCCAGGTGCTGTGGGGTCATGTGTTCCGCAACGGCATGCTGATCGTCATCGCAGGGTTTCCCAGCGCCTTTATCGGGATCCTGTTCGGCTCGGCCGTATTCATCGAAACGATCTTCTCCCTGGACGGGCTGGGATTGCTAGGGCTGGAATCCGCCCTGAACCGGGATTATCCGGTGATGTTTGCCACGCTCTACGTCTTCACATTGCTGGGGCTGATCATGGGGCTGATCGGTGATCTGATGTACATGATCGTCGACCCCCGGATCGACTTCGAAGCCCGGGGAGCCTGACCCGCATGGCACTCTCGCCCCTCACCCAACGCCGCCTAGCCAATTTCAGGGCAAACCGCCGTGGCTACTGGGCGCTTTGGGTATTCCTCGTTCTGTTCCTGCTCACCCTGTTTGCGGAGTTCCTGGCAAACGATAAGCCGTTCCTGGTCTGGTACGACGGCGGTGCTTATGTCCCGGTGCTGCAAGCCTATCCGGAAACCGCTTTCGGTGGCGAATTCCCGACCGAAGCCGATTACCGCGATCCATATGTGAAGGCGAAAATCGAAGACAAAGGCTGGATGCTCTGGCCGCTGATCCCGTTCAGCTACGACACCGTCGCGTGGGATTTGCCTCAGCCCGCCCCCTCGCCACCGGATGGCACGCATTGGCTCGGCACCGACGACCAGGCACGCGATGTGCTGGCCGGGCTGGTGTACGGCTTTCGCATTTCCGTCATTTTTGGGCTGACATTGACCGGCCTTAGCGCATTGATCGGCGTTTCCGCCGGTGCGCTGCAAGGCTTCTATGGCGGCTGGTTCGATCTGCTGTTCCAGCGCTTCATCGAGATCTGGTCGGGCCTGCCGACGCTCTACATCCTCATCATCATGGCGAGCGTTATCGTCCCAGGCTTTTTCACCATCCTGATTCTGCTGTTGCTGTTCGGTTGGATCGGGTTTGTCGGCGTGGTGCGGGCGGAGTTTCTGCGCGCCCGGAATTTCGACTATGTCCGCGCCGCGCGCGCCCTGGGGGTTAACGACCTGACCATCATCTTCCGCCACGTCCTGCCGAATGCCATGGTGGCGACCCTGACCTTCCTGCCCTTTTCGCTGCTGGGCGGTATTACCAGCCTGACCGGTCTGGATTATCTGGGCTTTGGCCTGCCGCCCGGCTCCCCCTCGCTCGGCGCACTCCTGGCGCAAGGCAAGGCCAACCTGCAAGCGCCTTGGCTGGGACTTACGGGCTTTTTCACCATTGCCGTTCTGCTGTCGCTGCTGGTGTTCGTTGGCGAGGCCGTGCGCGATGCCTTCGATCCGCGGAAGGTCAGTCTATGACCGAGCCCCTGCTGAAAGTCCACGATCTGGCGGTCGACTTCCGTGCCGGCGGCCGCACTGCGCATGCGGTGCGCGGCGTCTCGTTCGACCTGCACAAGGGCGAGACTCTGGCCCTGGTCGGCGAGAGCGGATCCGGCAAGTCCGTCACCGCCCTTTCCATCCTCCAGCTTCTGCCCTACCCGCCGGCAAGCCATCCCTCCGGCTCCATCCTGTTCGAGGGGCGGGAGATGGTGGGCGCATCCAAGCGCACGCTGCGCGATATTCGCGGCAACCGCATCGCCATGATTTTTCAGGAGCCAATGACGGCTCTGAACCCGCTGCACACCGTCTACAAGCAGATTGGCGAAGTGCTGCGCGTCCACAAAGGTCTATCGCCCGAGCGGGTGCGCGCGCGCGTGCTAGAACTGCTGCATTTGGTCGGCATTCCCCAGCCGGAAACCCGGCTGGCCAGCTACCCGCACCAACTTTCCGGCGGCCAGCGCCAGCGCGTGATGATCGCCATGGCGCTTGCCAACGAGCCGGACCTGCTGATCGCCGACGAGCCGACCACCGCCGTCGATGTCACCATCCAGGCGCAAATCCTGGAACTGCTAGAGGAGTTGCAGCAGCGCCTCGGCATGGCCATGCTGCTGATCACGCACGACCTCGGCATTGTCCGCAAGGTGGCCGACCGTGTCGCGGTGATGACCCAGGGCGAAATTGTCGAGCAGGGCCAGACCGAAACAATTTTCACAGCGCCCCAGCACCCCTACACCCGTCACCTGCTGGTCGCCGAACCGAAAGGCCAGCCGGAGCCGGCAGATCCAGATGCGCCGGTTGTGATTGCAGGCAAGGATGTGAAGGTCTGGTTCCCGATCAAACGCGGCGTGCTGCGCCGCACGGTCGGCCATATCAAGGCGGTGGACGGTATTTCCCTGACCGTGCGCGAGGGCCACACCGTCGGCGTCGTTGGCGAAAGCGGCAGCGGCAAGACAACGCTGGGCCTGGGGTTGATCCGGCTGGAACGGGCGGAGGGTACGCTCACCTTTCGCGGCCAGGATTTGCGCCAGCCCCAAGGCCGGGCCCTGCGGGCGCTGCGCAAGGAACTCCAGATTGTCTTTCAGGACCCGTATGGCTCGCTTTCGCCTCGCCTCTCCATCCGCCAAATCGTCGGCGAGGGTCTGCAAGTCCATCGCCTCGCCGACAGCGATGCCGACGCCAACCGCATGATTGCAGCAGCGCTCGAAGAAGTCGGGCTGGAACCCGCCATGGCGGACCGCTACCCGCATGAATTTTCCGGCGGGCAGCGCCAGCGCATCGCGATTGCCCGCGCCATGGTGCTGAAACCGCGCTTCGTGGTGTTGGACGAGCCGACGAGTGCGCTGGATATGTCCGTGCAGGCGCAGATCGTCGAACTGCTGCGCGACCTGCAAAAACGCCACAAGCTCGCCTATCTCTTCATCAGCCACGACCTGCGGGTGGTGCGGGCGATGGCGCACCACCTGATCGTGATGAAAGACGGAAAGGTGGTGGAACAGGGCCCGGCCGAACACGTATTCGGCGACCCGCAACAGCCCTACACCCGCGCCCTGCTGGCCGCGGCGCTGGAAAACCGCGTGACGGAGGAGGCGGCGGTCAGCACCTGACCGGGTGGATGACAACCCATCGGCCGCGCCCTAGCATCGGTGCCAACACACCAACCACTCAGGGCAGGACCGCACGCCATGGCCACCATCGCCTTCGACATTCCCGAAGATCTCCAGCAAATTGCCCGCTCCGTAGAAGCCTTTTGCCGGGCGGAGGTCATCGCGCGGCACGAAAAGCACCACGAACTGCTGAATGATCCACGCAACACGTTCCGCCTGGATGGGCGCCTGACCGACGAGGCCATAACGCACATTCGTGCCGTTCGGCAAGCCTCGGCCAAGGCGGGGTTTTTCAACGTCTCGGTGCCCGAATCGCTCGGCGGCGCCGGCCTTGGCATGATTGCCTATTATACCCTGATCGAGCAGGTCTATCGTCTCTGCGGCCCGCACAACTGGCTTTGCGATTTCGTCATCTCGCACTGGGCGTTCGGCCCGAGCGCCGTGCTGACCGCCATCACGGACGCGGCGCGGGAGCGTATTCTGCCCGGCATGATGGCGGGCGAGACCATGCTCTGCTTCGGCATGTCGGAACCCGGGGCCGGCTCGGACGCAGCCATGCTCCAAACCCGCGCCGTGGAAACCGGCAGGGGCTGGAAGATCAGCGGCCGCAAGATCTGGACCACGCACATCCCCATTGCCGACTATTGCATCGTCTTTGCCCAGACCGACCCGGCGCGGGCGGCGAAGAAGCAGGGCGGCATCAGCGCCTTCCTCGTTCCCACCTCAGCCCCCGGTATCCAGGTGGAGAGCATCATTCGCATGCACGGCCATATAGGCGGCTATGAGGGCATCACCGTCTTCGACGAGGTCGAAGTGGAGCCCTGGCAATTGGTCGGCACCCTGCACGACGGCTTCAGGATTGGCCTGCTTGGCGTATCCATGGGTCGGATTTACAACTCCGCCCGCGCCGTCGGCCTCGCCCGCTGGGCCTTGGAAATGGCGATCGGGTACGCGCAGCAGCGCCAAGCCTTCGGCAATGCCATTAGCGAATACCAGGGCGTCAGCTTTCCGCTCGCCAACGCGGCGACGGAGGTGCACGCCGCCCACCTGATGGGCCTGAACGTTGCCTTGCTGCTGGACCGCGGCGAGCGGGCGATCAAGGAGCTTTCGATGGCCAAGGCCTATTCGGTGCAGGTCGCCGCCCGCGCCATCGACCAGGCAATCCAGACTCATGGCGCCATGGGCTTCACCAATGAACTCGGCCTGCACGAGGCCTATGCCCGTGTGCGCCAGGCCAACGTCGCCGACGGCACCAACGAAATCCTGGCCCGCACGATCGCCCAGCGCCTGTTCAAGGGCGACGTGGAGTTATAGCAGGCTCTGGCAACGAAGGCGCTTTTCCCGGTGGGTGCAAAACATCGACCCGGCATCGGGTTTGAATCTCTCAATGCCAAACAGCTGCCGTAACGACAAGCGGCCACCATTTGCGACGGCCTGCGCCGTACCCGCCAAAGAAATGGGCGGCTCCCGGTGCCGGAAACCGCCCTTCTCTTTTCGCTTCAAACCGAAGCCCGAACGCTTATGCGCCCCACGGCTTGATCACCTCTTTCAGCTTCTTGTAGCCCTCCAGGAAGCCCGGGCGCTCGCCGCCATAAACCTCATCAAACTTGGCCAGCGCGTCGTCGAGGAACTGCTTGACCTTCTCGTTGCCCGGGTTGGCATCCAGATAGGCATCCCGGATCAGGACGAAGTGGATGCGCGGGTCATACGGCTGCTTGGTGCCGCCCATGGACTCGTCGCCGTCCAGCAGACGCAGCAGCATGGCATCGGCCGAACCGAGGGTCTGCTCGTGGATCGGCGGGCCGCTCATGCGGTGCATGACGCTGGTCATGTCGCGGCCGTTGCCGGTGGTGTAGCCCATGTCATACCACATCTTGCGCATGTCCCCCTTGGCACCGGCAAAATCCAGCACACGCTGGCCGAAGGCGCGCAGCGGATCGGAGATATCCGCCATCAAGTCGGTCAGGCGGTCGCCGTCCAGGTCGGTCGCGAATACGATGGCGTCGCGTTGCTCGATCAGATCCCAGATCAAGATGCCGTAGTTGGTGTCGGAGATGTGCTGCTCGATCTGGCCGCCCCAGTTCTCCATGCCATCCTTGAAGTCCGCCGGAAGCAGTTTGACGATGGCATCGATCCGCTCCTTGTGCTCCTCATACGGGTCCACCGCGTACTTGCGGCCGACCTTGAACTTGGTGCCCTGCAGCATCCAGGAATGCAGGCCGGCATTGATGCCGTCTTCCATCGCCTGAGTCGGCTTCATCGCGACACGGCCGATGCGGCCGGTTTCGTGCACCATCTTCAGGAACAGGCGGTTGGCATAGGCCATCTGCACGCCGGGGGTGTTCATCTCCGAATGGACAATGCCGGTCTTCGGATCGACGTTGAACGCCGCGCGGTCCTGGCTGTACGGCAGGCAGGGCATGCAGCGGACGGCCGTGATCGGGCCGTAGGGGCGCACGTTGCAATAGACGCCGGCCTGGGTGCGCAACGGCGCGTTGCCGGACTTGCCCATCACGACAACCTTGTTGCCCTTGCCATCGTCGACATAGGCATCGCCTGCGGTGGACCATTTGATCGAGGTCACCGGCATGTTGCCGAACCAGCTGAGCGGCGCCAGCTTCTTGTCATGGCGATACTGGGACCACATCGGCACCGCGTAATACGGCAGACCCAAGATGTCGATCGCGGCGATGGTGCCGAGCAGGGCGTAGGCGTCGGTCAGCGAGTGCGCAACCGGCTGAATCTCGCCGGCAAAGTTGCCGCCTTCCCAAATGACAGCCTCGGGGTGACCCGTGGGGCGCAGGTCGGTCGGCCGGTGGATTTTCTCCAACTCGCCGAACAGGTCGCCGCCTTCCGCTTCGGTACGCGCGATTTTCATCAAGTCGATCATGTGGTCGGTCTTCCGTCGTATGTTTCAAGCGTGCAAACGCGCGGCAGCATAGAACAAGCCACCGTGCAGGCAACAGGTAGAGTAAGCGCACAATGCCGGTGCATAGCGCCAAGGTAAAGACAATAGGTACCCGCCGCCCCCCAGCCCGGACGCGAGCTGCCCGAATTCCGGTTTGACGATCACGGCAAAGGCGGATAAGCAACTTTAGTATAACGCAAACGAAATCGGCATGCGCACAATCGCATGTGAATGAGGAGGAATGGATGCGAAAGTTCCCAATGATGGGCTCTGCCCTTGCCGCAGCCGTGCTGAGCACCGCCCTGGCGGCAACTGCTACGACGGGCGCATCGGCGCGAACCCTGAAATCAGCGGTCGGCACAGCCACCAGCAGCGTGCAAGTGTATACCCATAACCGCTTTGCGAAATACGTCGAGGAAAACAGTGACCTGAAGATCAAGGTCTTCGCGCTGTCGCTACTCAACCTGAAGGAGACCCCGCCGGGAATTCGTGACGGCATTACCGAAATGGGTTTCGTGCTCCCGCCCTATTTCCCGGCAGAGTATGCGAACTACAATCTGGCTGCCGATACCACCATGCTGGTCACCAGTGGCGAAGCGCTTGAAAGCCCCGGCGCAGCGATGGCCGGCGCATTGATGGAATACGCTTTCTTCAACTGCCCTGATTGCCTGACAGAGTTCGAACAGCAGGGTCAGATCTACCTCGGCGGCGGCTCCACACCTGATTACGTGATGCTGTGCTCGCAGCCCATCCGGACCCTGGACGACCTGAAAGGGAAGAAATTCCGTTCTGCAGCCAACAACTTCGCCCGTTGGGCGGAATACTTTGGTGGCGTTGCGGTATCTCTGCCCGCCAATGATGTTTACGAAGCCATGGGGCAAGGTGTTGTCGATTGCGCCATGATGTCGGCAACCGAGCTCAGCAATTTCTCCCTGTTTGACGTGACCAAGGCTGTCACCACCGGCATCCCCGGCGGAGTCTTTGCTGGCGTAGCAACCAACAACGTGAACACCAGGGTCTGGCGTAGCCTGACCACGGAGCAGCGCGCGACGATGATCAAAGGCTCCGCCTTCGCCCAAGCTGACTTCACCTGGAAGTTCTATGCCGACGCAAAGGCCAACCTGGAAGCTGCGCCGTCGAAAGGGATCGAGATCATCGAGGCCTCGCCTGACATCGTCGCGGCGTCGGAAGCCTTCGTCAAACAAGACATGGCCACAACGGCCGAACAGTACGAACGCGACTATGGCGTCAGCGATGCCGCGCCGAAAATCGAAATCATGCGGAAGCTGATCGAGAAATGGAAACCGCTGACGGCCGGCATGGCGGACGACCCGGAACGTCTCGGCCAACTCTATTGGGATGAGATCTATTCCAAGATCGATCCTGAAACCTATGGCATGAACTGACAAAAGCAGCCCCCCTGCCCGCCGCATGGCACGCCATACCGGCTTGTCAGCGGCAGGTAGCGGCTGATTGGAGTGAGCGCGAAGCGAAAGCCACCCCCGAAAAAGCGGCACGTGATAAGGGAAAACATTGCCGTTGGCACCGCGTATCGGTGGGCCGGCTACCACCACCCAGGGGAGCGTTAACGATAGGGCTGCCCGCCGGTGTGCACCGGCCGCGGCCACGGAGGAAACGATGCCACGCACCCGAATATTGAAGCACGTACTCGGCGCGGCCGCCGTCGGCTTTGCGATGGCTGCTTTCGCGATCCCCGATGCTTCGGCACGAACGCTGAAATCCGCGGTTGGCCTGCCCACCAGCAGTGCTCAGTATTACGCTCACCAGCGGTTGGCGGATTACGTGGCCGAAAACAGTGGCTTGAAAATCAAAGTCTACTCAATGTCGCTGCTGAACCTGAAGGAAACCCCGCCCGGTATTCGTGATGGCATCGCCGATATGGGCTTCGTTCTGCCCCAGTATTTCCCTGCGGAATACGCCAACTTCAATCTGGCAGCGGACCTTTCCATGCTGTCCACCAGCGGACGGAAAGTCGAAAGCCCGGGCGCTGCCATGGCCGGCGCCATCATGGACTACACATTTTTCCATTGCCCGGAATGCATCGACGAATTCGAACACCAGAACCAAGTCTATCTCGGATCCGGTGCCAGCCCCACCTACATATTGCTCTGCACCACACCGCTGCGCACAGTGGAAGACCTGAAAGGCAAAAAATTCCGGTCCGGTGCAGCCAATTTTGGACGGTGGGCCGAATATTTCAACGGCATCAAGGTCTCCATGCCCCATAACGACACGTACGAGGCGATGGGACAGGGGGTCATCGATTGCACCATGACGTCCGCACTCGAACTGACGAATTCGTCATTCTACGATGTCACGAAGGCAATCACCCGCCGTGTCCCTGGCGGCGTCTACCCGGTTGCAACCAACAACCTGAGCCTCTCCGTTTGGCGCAGCCTGACCGCGGATGAACGCAAAGTGTTCCTGAGAGGCTCTGCCAAAGCCCAGGCCGATCTCACCTGGAAATATTATGCAGGTTCCAAGCAGAACCTTGCGGATGCTCCCGGAAAAGGCATCGATGTTATCGAGCCCGGGCCGGATATCATGGATCGGTATCAGAAATTCGTCGAAGCTGATCTGACGCTCATCAGCGAGCAATTCACGCGCGATTACGGTGTCCAAAACACCGATCAAAAAATCGCAAAAATGTCCGAATTGGTCGAAAAATGGAAAACGCTGACGGAAGGTCTGGAGGACGATGCTGAAGGTCTCGCCAAAATATATTGGAATGAGATTTATGCAAAGATAGATCCAGAGACCTATGGCATGGAATAGGCGCAAATTTCCCCGCCTGTGAAACCCGACGGCCCGCGTCACGGGTTTGACGACACAAGAAAACCGGGCCTACCATCCGGTCAATAACAAACCAACGAGCGGCGCACTTACCAGAGTGGGCTGCGATCAAAGAGGAAACGATGAAACTACCACCAATTGTCGGAAGCGTGCTGGGCGCAGCAGCCCTCGGCCTTGCAATCTCCGTTGCGATGCCAATCCAGGCGTCCGCAAAAACCCTCAAATCCGCGGTCGGGTTGCCAACCAGCAGCGCGCAGTATTTTGCCCACCAACGCCTTGCGGACTATGTTGCGGAACACAGCGACCTGAAAATCCGGGTCTATCCAATGTCGCTGCTGAACCTCAAGGAAACGCCGCCTGGCATCCGCGACGGCATCGCCGATATGGGCTTCGTTCTGCCGCCCTACTTCCCGGCGGAATATGCAAATTTCAATCTGGCATCCGATCTGTCGATGCTGTCTACCAGCGGCCGGCAGGTCGAAAGTCCCGGTGCAGCCATGGGCGGCGCCATCATGGAATACACCTTCTTCAACTGCCCCGACTGCCTGACAGAGTTCGAGCACCAGAACCAGATTTATCTCGGCAGCGGTGCGAGCCCGACCTACATCCTGCTCTGCTCGACGCCGATCAGGACGGTGGAGGATATCAAGGGTAAGAAATATCGGTCCGGCGCAGCGAATTTTGGCCGCTGGGCGGAATATTTCGGCGGTATCAAGGTATCGCTTCCGGCCAACGATACTTACGAGGCATTAGGACAGGGCGTGATCGACTGCGCAATGAATTCCGCGCTAGAGCTCACCAATGTGTCGCTGTTCGATGTGACCAAGGCCATCACTCTGCGTGTGCCCGGCGGCGTCTATCCGGTTGCCACCAACAATGTGAACAAAGACGTCTGGCAAACCCTGACCAGGGATCAACGGGAAGTCTTCCTGAAAGGCTCCGCCAGGGCGCAGGCGGACCTGACTTGGAAATATTACGACGGCTCGAATCAGAACCTGCAAGACGCCCCCGGCAAGGGGATCGAGGTTATCAATCCAGGGCCGGAAATCATGGAAAAGTATGACGAATTCGTGAAAGCGGATCTTGAAGTCATTGGCGAGCAGTTCACGCGGGATTATGGCGTGACCAACACCATGGAAAAGATCCAGAAAATGGCGGAATTGGTCGAAAAGTGGAAAACCCTGACCGAAGGGTTGGAAAACGATCCGGAAGGTTTGGCCCAGGTGTACTGGGATGAAATCTTCGCCAAGATCGACATCGACACCTACGGCATGCAATGACGCGAAACCGGGGCGGCAGATGTCTGTTCGCCCCTGCCTCTGCCTGCGCAACACTGGGCAGCATGTCACCTGAGGGTGCCCGAATGCTTATGCCTTTGCCACACCCTTGCGCTGGCAGCAGGTCCGCCCAGGACACCATTCTCGCCTATTCACCAAATACAAGGATCGCTCCATGACAGCAATCGGTCGCCTTCTGGCTCGGGCGATTGACCTGTCGACCCTGCTTGGCTTGGTCGCAGTCGCCCTCATGATGGTGCACATCACCCTTGATGTCGCCGGCAAGTTCCTGCTGAACGAGCCGGTGCCGGCCACCATCGCCATGGTTTCCAGTTATTACATGGTCGTTGTCGCCTTTCTGGCGCTGGCGCTGGCGGAAACCCGCAACGGGCATATCACGGTCGAGGTTTTGACCGAATTTTTCCCCATGCGGATCCAAAAACATATCTATTCCTGGACCTACCTGATCTCCGCCCTGATTTACGGGACGCTGACATACCGGGCCTGGGAAGAAGCCTTGCGGGCGCACAACACCGGCACGTTCATCATGGAACAGGGCACCAAGCTTATCACCTGGCCTTCCTACTACCTCCTGCCGATCGGCACGGGCCTGATGACGATCGTGGTGTTGTACCGGTTTCTCATTTACCTGACCGGCGCCAAAAGCGGCCTTGGCGAAGTGCCGACGCTTGAAAAGGCAGCCGGTCCGGATATCCCGCCCGAACCCGCTTCCGCCGAAGGCCAGCAAAGGTAAGAAGAATGTCTGACGTTGAAATTGGCTTTGCCGGCATCGGCATCCTCGTCACACTGATTATCCTGCGGGTGCCGATTGGCGTGAGCCTGATCGGGGTGTCGTTCTTTGGTATCTGGGCACTGGTGGGCGAGCGTGCAGCCTGGGGGACGCTCGGTATCATCCCCTATTCCTTCGCGGCGACATGGCAGCTCAGCTCCGTGCCGATGTTCCTGCTGATGGGCTTCTTCTGCTTCCATGCGGGGCTAACCAAGGGCCTGTTCGACGCCGCCCGCGTCTGGCTCTCCGCTTTGCCGGGCGGCCTGGCGGTCGCGACGGTGTTCGGCGCGGCCGGATTCGCCGCGGTCACAGGATCTTCCGTCGCCTGTTCGGCTGCGATGGGGCGGATCGCGGTGCCGGAGATGATGCGCCGCCGCTATGACGTGTCACTCGCGACCGGTACCGTGGCGGCCGCCGGTACCATCGGCGCGCTGATCCCGCCCAGCATTCTGATGATCCTCTACGGCATCATCGCGGAGGTACCGATCAGCCAGTTGTTCCTGGGCGGTGTTGGCGCGGGATTGCTGACGGCATTCGGGTACGTCATGGTCATCACGCTGCGCGCGAGCCTGAATCCGGAACTGGCGCCGCGACTGACCGAAAAAGTGCCACTGGCGGACAAGCTGGCGGCACTGGCCGACACCTGGCCGGTGATCCTGCTGATCGGCGGCGTGTTTGGCGGCCTGTTCGCCGGCCTGTTCACTCCGACCGAGGCCGGCGCGGTCGGTGCGTTCCTCTCCCTGGTGATCGCCGCCGTCAAACGCTCGCTGACCTGGGAAAACTTCAAGAATGCGCTGCTGGAAACGCTGCTGACCTCTGCATCGCTGTTCATCATTGCCATCGGTGCAAGCCTACTGACCCGTTTCCTGGCATTCAGCGGCGCCGGCGACTATCTCTCGGATCTGGTGGTGGCGATTGGCGCCGACGAGCTCCTGCTGCTGATTGGTATTTCCCTGGTCTATCTGGTGCTCGGCATGTTCCTGGAGCCAATCGGCGCCATGTTGCTGACACTGCCGATCCTGCTGCCGATCGTCGACACGACTGGTTTCAGTCTGGTCTGGTTCGGCGTGTTGCTGACCAAGTTCCTGGAAATTGGCATGATCACGCCGCCAATCGGGCTCAACGTGTTCGTGATCAAGGGCGTGGTCGGCGACCTTGCCAGCACGTCTCTGATTTTCAAGGGAATCCTATGGTTCCTGCTATCGGACCTGATCGTCATCATTCTGCTGATGGCATTCCCGGAGATCGTGCTTTATCTGCCTAGCCTTGTGGAATAGGCTGCAAACCAGCGGCCTTGCCTTGATCGGCTCGGCCGCTGGTAATGCCGTCACAAAGCAATGATGACCGACAGTCCGGTGCCGCGCGTTTGCCACACACCGCCGGATTGAGCCTCAGCTACTCCTCACCCATCGGCGGAATATAGCTAACCGGGTCCATGATCCGCTGGCCCAGTTCCGCGTTCCAATGCATCGGCCCCCAGAACTGGCCGGTGTTGGATTGATGGGTTTCTGCATCGAGCGTGCGTTCGCCGACCGGAGTCTCTATCGTCAGCCCTGACAACGCCGCGGCCAGCGCCGCGCCATCGGTACTGCCGGCCTTGCGCGCGGCTTCGGCCGCAAATTGCACAACCGTGTAGCCGAGAACGGGGTAATTGTTGGTGGCCTTGCCGCCGGTTTTCTCCGCCAAGGCTTCCTGAAATCCGCGATGCGCGGGCACCGGATCGTGGTACCAGACCTCATAGGCGTTCGCGATCACATTGTCGGGGTATCCGTCGCCCATACGACCAGCAACCTCTTGACCGCCAGCCTCGCCGCCATTGATCAGCGTGATCTGGTTGAACAGGCCGAAGGGCTTTGCCTGCTGCACGAAATTGACGAAGAACGTGCCCCAAAGGCCGCTGGTTACGGCCTCACAGCCAGCACCCATGATCTGGCTGATGAACAGGCTGTAATCCTGCGCACCCAGTTTCACCCGCAGGCTCGACACGCGCTCGATATCGGAGCCACGGCGCTCCAGCCCGCGCGCGATGCCGTCGGCGAGGTCATGGCCATAGGCATAGTCGAGTTGGATATCGCAATAGGTGGGCTTGCCCAGATCCACCAGCATCTGGGCGATGGCGTCGCCTTCGAAATCGGTGTTGGTCGCCACGCGGAACACATAATCGTGCCGCCGCTCGCCGGTCAGTTGGATGGTTTTGGCGATCGTGGCGATAAAAGGGACCTGCTCGCGCTTCGCCACCTCCGAAACGGCGATGGCGACACCGGACGAAACGGTGCCCACCAGGACGTTCACGCCATCTTTCGTGATCAGCTCCTTTGCCGCCGCCGCGGCCAGCGAGGGGTTCAGCTGGGTATCGCGCGTGAAGGTCACGAGCTTTTGCCCGCCCACACCGCCGGCTGCATTGATCTGATCGACAGCCAGTTCGTGCCCCTGCATCGCGGAACTGCCATAAAGCGCGCCCGCGCCAGAAATCGGATACAGCGCGCCGATCCTCAACTCCTCAGCTGATGCTGCTACGGAAAGGCAAGTGCTGGCAAGCAAGGCCGCTGCCAGGGCTTTAACGGATGCAATGCGCATGGAGTCCAGTCCTTAGGGTCAGGTGGTGCCGCCGTGCGGCATTCTTAGAGGAGCCGCCACCTTATCGGCTCACAATCGCATGACCTCTGCACCATACACAATGCTGGCATGCATAAAACGCGGGTCAGCCGTCACTGGCCCCTCAAGGCCGCCGCCATTCTCTCCGCAACGATGGCCGATCCGGCTGCGTTGTAATGCACCAGATCATACATCATCGTATCATTGCCAAGATCTCGCAGATCGACAGTAGCGACGCCACGCGTTTGGGCATAAGCAACAAGCCGTTCTGCCAGGGCCTGATGCGCCTCCGCCGCAGCGTCAATATCCACATGCCTGGCGGCATTGCGTTTGTGGATCACGCCGAAATGTGGTGCCGAACGGTCAGTCACGACTGCCTGTATTACCACCACCGGCATAGCGCCCAATTGCTGCGTCAGCGTCAGGAATTCATCCATCTGCCGAAGGTAGGCATCAGCGATGGACTGCCGCCCGGTTTCTGTATTGAAATCGAACACCAAATCGCCGCCGCCAACGGCATTGCCACCGCGAGCCGGCGCCAAATAGCCGGCCAGCAGGCGGACCAGCAGGTCGCCCGTGTTCGGCAACAGATTGTGCCGCACCTGCCGGAAAAGATGCTGTCCCAGGCTTTCCGGAGCCATGGTCACAAAATAATCCTTCGCTCCACGCCCGGACGTGACATAGGTGCCATCCTGGCTGAGCAACGACAGATCGTTGATCAAATGGTGCACCACGACCACTTCCGGCTGGATAATACGGCCATAGGCGAACAGGTTGGCGGTGCTATGCATCAGGCTGTTGCCGCTGACCCCATAATTGAACGCCGCAAACGGCTTGCCATTCGCACCACGGTTTGCCAGCGCAACCGACAATTCCGGCCAGCGCTTTTCCTCGTCCACAAACAGCGATTCGGTGGTCGACCCGCCCAGGAACATCACATTGCGGGTAGCCGAAAGATCACGCCGGTCGGAAACATCACGTACAGTCAGCGATTGGAAACGATCGGTCGTAAGCAGATAATCTTTCTGCTCTATGGAGCCATTGGTCTCTGCCAAATAATAATCGTCCGGCTTGCGGCTGCTCCGATAATTGGCCGGAAACAGTTTCAGCCGAAGGCTGCGCCCTTCTCCATCTTCCTCCACAATGCCGCCCGTAACCGGAACGAAATTGAGCGCAACCTCAATAAGGCCCAAACATACGGAAAATGTTACTCCTGCAATCAGGAGATTGACCGTTACAGACTTAATCCAGCTCATACTTCGATTCGTAATTTTCTTTCAGCGCCGGATCCTGGTCTTCCTTGAGCAAAACAGCATTGCCGACAACCAGGAATTCGATTTCCGTTCCCATGAAACAGCGGAAGGCATCTTCCGGCGTGCAGACAATCGGCTCGCCACGGACGTTGAAGGAGGTATTGACTACGACAGGGCAGCCGGTCAGCTCTTTGAAACGTTTGATGACTGCGTGATAGCGTGGATTGGTTTCTTCATGCACTGTTTGAATGCGCGCCGAGTAATCCACGTGTGTTACTGCCGGAATTGAAGACCGCACGACATTCAGCTTGTCGATGCCGAACAGTTGTTCTTCCTCGTTCGTCATCCGGCGGCGGATGTTTTCCTGCACGTCGGCAACCAGCAGCATGTAGGGGCTGTCGCTATCCAACTCGAACCAATCGGCCACGTCCTCTCGCAGCACCGAAGGCGCAAACGGCCGGAAGCTTTCACGGTATTTTACCTTGAGATTCAGGGTCTTCTGCATATCGGAAGAGCGCGGATCGCCCAGGATGGAGCGGCCGCCCAGTGCCCGGGGCCCAAATTCCATTCGCCCCTGGAACCATCCGACCGCCTTTCCAGCCGCCAGCGCCTGCGCGGTCTGTTCGAGCATCTCGTCCTGACGGACTGTGGTGAACACAGCACCCGCCGCTTGCAATTGCCGGTCGATTTCCTCCTGGCTGTAAGACGGCCCCAGATAGGCGCCTTGCATGCCATCCATTCGGCCGTTCAGCTTGCGCTCCCTGCCCAATTCTGTGTGCCATGCAGCAAGGGCGGCGCCGACCGCGCCGCCGGCATCACCCGCGGCCGGTTGCACCCAGATGTTATCGAACGCCCCGTCGCGCAGAATCTTGCCGTTGGCGACGCAATTGAGCGCCACACCGCCCGCCATGCACAGATTGCGAATGCCGTATTCCCTGGCCAGAGACCGGGTCAGGCCCAGAACGATCTCCTCTGTCACGGCCTGAACTGATGCCGCCATATCCATATGAAACTGGGTAAGAAGTTCGCTCTCGGGCTTGCGGACGGGTTCGCCGAACAGGGCTGCAAACTTATCGTTCGTCATCGTCAGCCCGGTCACATAGTTGAAATAGCTCATGTCCAGCCGGAACGAGCCGTCGTCCTTCAGGTCAACCAATTTGTCGAGGATCAAGTCTTTGAACCGCGGTTCGCCATAGGGCGCCAAACCCATGACCTTGTATTCGCCGCTATTTACCTTGAAGCCGGTATAATAGGTAAAAGCAGAATACAGCAATCCAATAGAGTGCGGAAAATGAATTTCCTTTACGATATTTAAATCTCTGCCCCGGCCAATGGCAACGGTTGTTGTCGCCCACTCCCCCACTCCATCAAGCGTCAGCACCACCGCTTCGTCGAATGGCGATGGGAAATAGGCGCTTGCTGCATGGCTAAAATGATGCTCGGTAAACAGCAATCGCTCGTTTGGCTTAAACTCGGGGTCGTGTTTTTTGAACTCCCGGTGCAGCATGTCCTTCTGGAACAGTTTTTCCCGCAGCCAGACCGGCATGGCCATCCGGAATGATTGAAGGCCGCGCGGTGCTGTCGCCACATAGGTTTCCAGCAGGCGTTCGAATTTCAGAAATGGCTTGTCGTAGAACGCGATATGGTCCAGCGCGTTGATCGTCACGCCCCCTTCACGCAAAACGTATTCGACCGCATGGAACGGATAGCTGGCATCGTGCTTCTTGCGCGTAAACCGCTCCTCCTGGGCCGCCGCCACGATTTCACCATCAACCGCCAGCGCGGCTGCGCTGTCATGATAGAAGGCCGAAATACCGAGAATGGCTGTCATCTGCCCCCCTTAGAAAAGCGTGTAGATGAACGGTGCAACGGCAGACCCCTGACTGAGCACGATCAGACCGCCGAACACAACCATCATCACCAAAATAGGTAACATCCAGAACTTCTTCCGAACGCGAAGGAATTTCCACAACTCGGCAATAAACGACATTGCACCTACCCTCGCTCTTCGCTGGTGGACAAATCTTAAAACTGGTTTTTCATGGAGCCCATCGGCTCTGTACGCTCTATCCAATAGGATTTGGCGTTCTTGTCCAATCGTTGACGCAGCAAATCCTTGCCCAGCATCCGCATGATCATGCCGGTTGGCAAAACCGTCAGGAAAAACAGCAAGGCCATGACAATTGGGGCAACGATACCGCCTAGGAACATACCGAATTTGAACCAAAGCCTGTTCGGTGCGGCCAATATCTTGGGAATGGCGAAAGCAATCACCGCAAAGGCAGCCGCGATCGCGACCGACCACCAGCGAACGGCGCCATCGCCCAGAAGCGGAAACAATCCTACGATCAGAAAGACCCCAGCGAAAACCAGTCCGAAGCTTCGCTCCGACCCCATCTTCACTTCCGCGAAACTGTCACGCTCTGCCATCTGGTAAACCTCGCCAGGGTACGCGGTTGTAGGCGCAAACTAACCGATATTGGTCACGCCTGTATCAGCTACATTGCCGCAGGATTACGACAGTTGTGCAACTATGGCAGATGATTGGGCCTCAGCCTGTGATGGCTATCACCTTTACCGTCCGATCGGCTCGCCTTCGACGGTTATGCGGTGCATCAGGCGGCGGTGGCCGTGGTAGTCGTTAACGGCATAATGCCAAGTGGCCCGGTTGTCCCAGAACGCGATGGAGCCGTTCGCCCACTGGAAGCGGTAGGTGTGCTCCGGCCGGCTGGCTTGCTGGTAGAGATATTGCAACAGCGGAGCACTCTCTGCCTCGCTCCACCCCTCGAAGCGCAGCGTGAAGCCCGGGTTGACGAACAGCGCCTTGCGCCTGCTGATCGGATGGCGGATGACCACCGGGTGCACGGCATCCTGGGTCGCAGCATCCTCGTTACCCAGCCGCCCTTTCAGATCCTCGCCGCGGTTTTTGTAGCGGGCGGTCTTGCCAAAGACGTGGCGCGAGGAATGGACGGAGTTCAGGCCATCCAGTGTCGCCTTTAACCCATCCGACAGGCTTTCATAGGCGCTATACATGTTTGCAAACACCGTGTCGCCGCCCCGCGGCGGCGTCTCCCGCGCCAGCAGGATAGAGCCCATCGCCGGAATTTGGTCGTAGGAATGGTCCGTGTGCCAGCCGCCGCCGATATTGGCCTTTTGATCCGGTTCCTTCCGCATGGGCGAAAAAGCGGTTGACGTTGACGCCGCCAAACCGTTCGGCCATGGCAACGTGCTGTTTGGGACTGAGGGCCTGATTACGGAAGAACAGCACACCATGCTCGCCCAATGCGGTTCTCAGAGAAGCGGCCTGGGTCTCGTCGATCTGTGCCAAATCGATACCCTCGACAAAGGCGCCAACACCGCCGCGGCTGGGCTGAACCTGGAGGCTGTTTTGCAGCATGGGTGAAGTCTCCTCAATCAGATTGTGCAGTGCAGCCTACCGCAATGGCTGCAAGATTGAGACAAAATTTGCATCGATCGTGCGCCCGCGTTGACCGCACCGCGCAGCCTATCGCCAGGAACCGGCATCCCGCCAGCCTCACCGGGAATTTAAGGCGCGTCTGCGCCGGAGGTGGCGACAAGCCGTCAACCTGCCGTTAGACTCCACCCCAATCAACCCAAACCCGAGGACACGCCCATGCTGACCAACCATATCGGCGACATCCGCATCGACCGGATCATCGAACAGGAATTCCCAATGTTCGATCCGGCCGATTTCCTGCCGCAACTGACCAGGGAGATGATCGAACCGCACCGCCACTGGCTGGAGCCGAAGGCGTTCGATCCGGCGAGCGGCCTGATGACCTTCTGCATGCAGAGCTATGTGATCCGCACGGGGACGCACAATATTCTGATCGACACCTGCATCGGCAACCACAAGAACCATCCGACCCGGGAGCCATGGCACCAGAAAACTGACAGCACCTATATGGACGCGCTCAACAAGGCGGGCCTGACGGTTGACGATATTGACTTCGTCATGTGCACCCACCTGCACCCGGATCACGTCGGCTGGAACACCCGGCTGGAGGATGGCAGATGGGTTCCGACCTTCCCGAACGCCAAATACATTTTCTCCGAAAAGGAACTGGCGTACTGGGAAGAGACCAACGCCAAGACCGAAATTCCGTACGTAGTGGAAAGCGTGCTGCCGATCGTCCAGGCAGGCCGCGTCACCAAGATCAAACACGACCACCAACTGAATGACATGATCTGGTGCGAGCCGACCCCTGGCCACACACCGGACCATTTCAGCATCTGCATGAAACACGGCCACCATACCGGCGTGATCACGGGCGACCTGATCCATTCGCCGATCCAATGCGTCTATCCACACATTCACGCCCGCCCGGATGTAGACAAGGAACTCGCTGCCCAAACGCGCCGTGCCTACCTGGAAAAGTACGCTGATACGGATACTTTGATCTGCACCACGCATTTCCCGTCTCCGAGCATGGGTCATTTCGTGCGTGAGGGCGAGGCCTTCCGCTTCAAGTTCCTCGCGGACTGACCGGCAAAGACGGGGATCAACACCATGGCAGAGGGTGTTTCTTTGGTGACCGGTGGCGCCAGTGGCATTGGCCGGGCAACCGCCATCCGACTTGCCGCGGCCGGCGATACCATCATCGTCGCCGACCTGAATGCCGAGGGTGGCGCGGAGACCGTGCGCCGAATCGAGGCCGCCGGCGGTACCGCCCGGTTTGAACACCTGGACGTGGCAGACGAGGCGAGCGTGACTGCACTTGCCGCCAACGCAGGGCCGGTCCGCAACCTTGTGAACTGCGCCGGTATTCTTCAGAACGCGAACCGGGTCGAGGATATGGACCTGGCGGAGCATGACCGGATCTGGGCGGTGAACTACCGCGGCACCTATCTGTGCTGCCGGGCGTTTGGCAAGGTGATTGCCGCGGCTGGCGGTGGCTGCATCGTCAATATTGGATCCATCGCCGGCAAACGCATGTTTCCGGTGCCGGCCTACTCCCCCAGCAAAATGGCCATTCATGGACTGACGGAGGAACTGGCAGCCGACCTCGGCCCGCGCGGCGTGCGGGTCAACGCCGTGGCGCCCGGCTTCGTGCTTACAGAGGCGCTGCAGGCACGAATTGAAGCAGGCGAGCGCGATACATCGGTGATGGAGGCGCAGACGCCGCTCGGCCGGCTGATGCGGCCGGAGGATATTGCCGAAGGGATCAACTTCCTCTGCTCCGATGCGGCGGCGATGATTTCCGGCATTGTGCTGCCGATTGACGGCGGCTGGCTGGCCGGCGTTACCTACTATTCTTATGCTGGCTTGAAAAAAAATTAGGGAGACTGCCCCATGAAAGCCGCCGTCATGCGCGAGGCACATACGCCGCTGGTGATTGAAGACGTCGCCATCGACGATCCCGGTCCGCGCGAGATTCTGATCAAAACCGCGGCTTGCGGCGTCTGCCATTCGGACCTGCATTTCATCGAAGGGCTCTATCCGACGAAAATGCCGATCGTTCTGGGGCACGAGGCCGCCGGTGTGGTGGAGAAAGTGGGCAGTCTGGTCGACTATGTGCAGCCGGGCGACCACGTCATCACCTGCCTGTCAGCCTTCTGCGGCACATGCGAATACTGCATCACCGGCCATCTCTCGCTCTGCACCAAGGTCGGGCTGGAACGCGGCAAGGCGGAAAACCCGCGGCTCGGCACAACGGCAGAGCCAATCCACCAGTTCGCCAACCTCTCCGCCTTTGCGGAGGAAATGCTGGTGCATGAAAACGCGGTCGTGAAGGTCGATAAGGACATGCCGCTCGACCGCGCGGCCCTGATCGGTTGCGGCGTCACCACCGGTGTCGGCGCAGTCCAGAACACAGCGCGCATCCATGCGGGCGAGACGGTGGCGGTAATCGGTTGCGGTGGTGTCGGCCTATCCGCGATCAACGGCGCCTATATCGCAGGGGCGAGCAGAATCATTGCCGTGGACTTGTCGGCGACCAAGCTGAACATCGCCAAGGAGTTCGGCGCTACCGACGTAATCAACCCGGCGGACGGCGACGTGGCCAAGCAGGTCCGCAATCTGACCGGCGGCGAGGGCGTACATCATGCGTTCGAAGCCATCGGGCTGAAACAGACGGCGGAAGACGCCTTCCGCATGATACGGCCCGGCGGCACCGCCACCATTGTCGGCATGATCCCCGTCGGCACCAAGGTGGAGTTGCATGGCCCGGAATTCCTGCGCGAGAAGAAAATGCAGGGCTCAAACATGGGGTCCAACCGGTTCCGGGTGGACATGCCTCGCTATGTCGAGTTCTACCACCAGGGCCGGCTGAAACTGGACGAAATGGTCAGCCAGCGCATTAGCCTTTCGGATGTGAACGAAGCATTCGTGGAGATGAAGCGGGGCGATATCGCCCGCAGCGTCATCGTCTTCGACTGAAGCAAAAAACCATTGCCCCACCCCCCTGAGACCGAGCGGATGACGCGGCACCATGGCCGAGGGCGGGTGGAGGGGTCGGCAATGGTTTCGACCGCAGCGCCGCGTCACGAATTGGACCATACGGCCTAGCTGCTAAGGTCCGGTTGAGATGGATTGCCGGAATTTCCTGGTAAATTGATGCAAAATCGAGCCGGAACCCTATTGCCGCCATTGTGAGGATAACGCGCATGTCATTCACCATCCGCCCGCTGGACGCGCCCTTGGCCGCCGAGGTCATCGGCTTTGATATTGCCCACCATGCCTCACCGGAGGCCGCGGAACGGCTGAAGGCCGCATGGCTGAACCATGTCGTGCTTTGCTTCCGCGGCCAAGACCTGAGCCCGGCGGATTTTGTCGGCCTCGCTCAACTGTTTGACTCGCCAACTCCGCAACCCCTGCAACGCCCGGAATACCGGGTGGAGGGGCATCCCGAGATCCGGGTGCTATCCAGCGCGCATGTCGATACGCTGGGCGACCGCAAGCCCTTGCGGATCGGCGGCAGCTGGCATTCGGACCACTCGCACCAGCCGGAGCCGCCGCGCGGCACCATGCTCTATGCGCTGCAACTGCCAAGCCGCGGCGGCAATACCAGCTTCACCAATCAACACGCAGCCTACGAGGCGCTTTCACCTGCCATGAAAGCACGGATAGATGGGCTGCGCGTCCATCACGTCTACAACAGCCCATTTGCGCCGCGCCGCATGCCCAAACTCTCCGAAGGGGAGGCGAAGGAAGCGCCGCAGGCGTTGCATCCGCTGGTTCGCCCGCACCCGGTGGATGGCCGCCCGGCCATCTATCTGAACCCGATCCGCACCGCCCATATCCAAGGCATGGCGGATACCGAAGCTCAGGCGCTGCTGGCGGAACTGTTGGAGCACTCCACCCAGCCGCAATTCCGCTACACCCATGTCTGGCAAAAGGGCGACGTGCTGATTTGGGACAATCCCCAAGCCCTGCACATGGCCGCCCACGACTATCCGGCCGACGAGCTAAGGCTGATGCACCGAACGCTGGTGCGCGCATAGGCCAGGCGCAGTCCCCGTCAACGCGGCCCGGCGATCACCTTTGCATCGTGAAGCCGGCCGATCTCACCACTGGCGAGGCCCAGAATTTCCGCCAGTATCTCATCCGTGTGCTGGCCATGACGCGGCGCGGGTTTCGGTTCCAGCCGCGCCAGTTCGTGCACATCGAACGGTGAGCCCGGCACGGCATAAGGGCCAACGCCTGGTTGGTCTATCGTGGCAAACATCGGGTGGCTGCGGGTCTCCTCTGCCGCCTCGGTGAACGTGCGGTATGGCCCCCAAAGGGCGCCGGTGCGATCCAGCGCTTCGGCAGTTTCGGCATAGGTGTGGCCAGCAACCCAGTCGCCAATGGCCGCGTGCAGGGCATGGCGGGCCTTATAACGGCCCGCCTCGTCCATAAGGTCGACGCCCTCTGCCGCCTCGATCGCAGCGATGGCATCGGCGCCGATCATCTCGCCCAGCGCCTTCACATGCCGGGCGGTGAACAGGCAGACCATCACGAAACGGCCGTCGGCGGTGCGGAAGCTGTGGCCGAAGGTGCCGAAGATATGGTTGCCGATCCGCTCCCGATCATCGCCATTCACTGCTGCCTCCGCCGTGTAGCCGAGCGTAGCGGTGGCAGCCAGCGCAACGTCATAGAGCGAAAGCCGGAGCCAGCTTCCGACGCCAGTGCGCAAACGCCGGCGTTCCGCCGCCAAAAGACCGGTGGAGATGGAAAGCGCCGCGGCGATATCCCAGGCAGGCAACACATTGTTGACCGGGCCGTCATGCCCTTCCGGCCCCGTCACCATGGGGAAGCCCATCGCCGCGTTGACGGTATAATCCACCTGCGGCTGGTCGTTACGGGTGCCGGTCAGGCTGACCATGATGAGATCGGGCCGCCGCTCCGCCAGCGTCTCGTAGGAATTCCAGCCCCGCACCGGCAGGTTGGTGATGAACAGGCCGGCATCCGGCCCGGGCGCGGTTATCAGATTTTGCAGCAGTTCCCGGCCTTCCGGACGACGCACGTCGACGGCGATGGACCGCTTGCCCTTGTTCAGACTGGCCCAATACAGGCTGCGCCCGTCGCGCGTGACCGGCCAGCGTTCCGCATCTAGCGCGCCACTGATATCGTCAAACCGGATGACGTCGGCGCCAAGCTGGGCCAGCGTCATTCCCCCCATCGGTGCCGCGACGAAGGCCGAGCCTTCGATAATCCGCATGCCGGCAAGAAGATCGTACATCGCCGCTATCCTTATGCTTCCTCGTGCATTGCGATATATAACAGATCATAGCGCCCTGCCACGACCCCAGACCGAAAGAAACGTCATGCCCGGCCCACGCATTGCCCTGCTTGGCTTCATGCTGGAAGCAAACGAGTTTGCCCCTGTCACGACAGGCGACGATTTCCGCGCCTCCTGCTATCTGGTCGGCGACGAGATCCTGGCGGAAGCGGCAAAGCCTGCGCCTGCCATGCCCGCCGAAATCCCCGGATTCATGCGGGAGATGGACGGCCTCGGTCCATGGGAGCCTGTGCCGATTGTTGTGACCAATGTGGAGCCCGGCGGGCCGGCAGATGCCGCGTTCGTGGCCGAAACGCTGGCGAAAATGCGGGACATGCTGACGGAAGCGGGGCCCCTAGATGCAGTTTATCTTTGCAATCATGGCGCGATGACGGCGACCGACTCGACCGACCCTGATGGAGCCTATTATGCAATGGCTCGCCAAGTTGTCGGACGGGACACTCCGGTCGTCGCGACCGTCGATCTGCACGCCAACATCTCCGACCGCATGGTGGATAGCTCGGACGCGATCATCAGCTACCTCACCAACCCGCACGTGGATCAGGCCGAACGCGCGGCGGAGGCTGCCCGGCTGATCCGCTGGCTGCTGGATGGCGGCCGGCTCGCCAAGACCTTCATCCGCATGCCCATCGTCGCGCCCAGCGTCCGTCTGCTGACCGCCGCCGGCCCCTATGCGGATCTGATCCGCCGCGGCCAGGCGGAAAAGCCGGCGAGCGTTCGGGTCGTTTCGGTCGTCGGCGGATTTGCCTGGGGCGACACGCCGGAAAACGGCCTGGCAATCCTGATTTATGGTGACGACAAGGCAGAGGCAGAGGTTCTGGCCAAGGCTTTGGCGGAGCAGGCTTGGGCCGAGCGCAAGCGCTTCAACGTCACCCTCACACCGTTGGATGAAGCCATCGCCGCAGCCAAGACACGCGGTGAAGATCCGAGCCTGCCGCCAATCTGCATTGCCGACGTAGCGGACAATCCCGGAGGCGGCGGACGCGGCAACACCACGGATGTTCTGGAGGCGCTGATTGCCGCCGATGTCCAATGCGTGCTGCTGGGGCTGTTCATCGATCCGGCAGTTGCCGCCGCCTGCCACAAGGCTGGCGTCGGCGCGATGCTCGACGTGGTGTTCAACCGGAACAACGCTGATGAGCACGGGCGCGCGGTACCAGCCGCGATAGAGGTGCTGGGCTTGTCAGATGGTTTCATTGTCGGACGGCGCGGCATCGCCGCCGGCCGCACGTCTAAGCTGGGGCCGAGCGCTTGTGTGCGGCTGGGCGGCATCACCATGATCGTGGCCTCGCGCCGCATCCAGGCGGCCGATCCGGCCTATTTTGAGAGTTTTGGCCTCGACATCGGCTCGTTTCAGGCCGTTTTCCTGAAAAGCCGCGGCCATTTCCGTGCCGGCTTCGACGAATTTTTCGGCGACGACCATATCATCGAGGTCGATGCGCTGGGCCTGACCAATCCGATGCTTTCCCGCTTTCCATTCCGCCGGCTACCTCGGCCGGTGTATCCGCTGGATCAGGACACGGAATGGCAAATCCCGTGATTGGGAGCGCTGTCGTGCGGAGGGGGTGTGTAACGCCTGCCTTACAAACTGAACCGTATTGTAGGTTTGCTCGTGAAAATAATTCCATACAAGTGATTGAAATTACGTTAATTTCAAAAAATTCTTTACTATTCCAATTTTGGCACAGCGTATGCATTCCTAATGCGCAACCGGACATCGCGAAGTCCGGAGAGAGCGTGCCGAGAGCGAAGTCAGTAGACGCGGCAAGCGTCAGCGTGAACGGCGAACACCGAGACCGCGGCAGCCCGATGGCGGATCGGGCTGCCGTTTCTCGTTGAACCTTCGCCTTTCCGCCCCTCAGGGCGTAAGATGCAGGATCGTTTCCGTTACCGCCGCCACGCTTCGTTCGCTGAATGCCATCGGCACGTACTCGTCCTGCACCCAAAGCGGGAACAGATCCTGATAGTGCGAGCTTCCCGGCACGCCGGATTGGCCAGGCGAATTGATGGTGACGCAGTCATCCCAGTTACCGACATCGCACACCATGCGCCAGGTCACGCCAAGGGTCAGCCGGCCATCGCTCAAGCGGTAGTTATTGTTGTTGATAGTGTAACCGCTGCCGCCTCTCGGCTGGGGACCGACACTCCATTCCATGCGCCGTGCCTCATCCAACAGCGCAGAAAGGTCGTGCGGGTGATAGGCATGATGAAAATCGCCCCAGCGCCACGTCGCCGGGTCCGCCCCGAAACGGGCGCGGGTATCATCCCACGCGGCGGCCAGGGTTTCCACCAACAGGGCAACGCGATCGCCCAGACGCGGGTCGGCCTGTTCCACCAGGTTCAGCACCAGAGCAAGGTCGGCGATGGCGGCATAAGCCTGCAGGCCGGCGGGGGAAGCGGTTTCCAGCACACGCGGCGCCAGATGGCGCTGCAGCCAGGTCTCAAACAGGGCCGCCGCCCCGCTGTCGGCGTCGAGGCTGAAATCCCAGTCTTGCAGCATCGCCTTGGCCGGAGAATCCGGCAGCCCTGCCAGCAAGGGCACCAACCGTTCCGCCTGGCTGGAATGATAGCTGGTTTGCAGCGCGCGGTTGTCCTCCAATGAATGCCGCGACTTGGCAGCCAGGGCGGCGGCTATGGTGCGGTAGCGCGAGGCATCGGTCCATTCGAAGCCGGGGATGTTGCCTTCGCGAAGCCAGTCCGGTGTCAGGTTGAACTGGTTGGCGGTGGCAACCCAGCCTTCGGCCGGATCCTTGACCCGCGGCGTGGTGAGCGGATCGTGCAGCCGAGCCCATTCGTAACGGCCATCGCCCGGCACCGGCAGTGTGCCATCCCAGCCCGGCCGCACCGGAATGAAACCGGCAGTGAACCGGGCGATGCGGCCGCCCTTCTGCGCCACGACATGGTTGGAGGCCGGGGCGCCCCAGCCACGCAGCGCCTGCTCGTAATCCTCAATGGTGCGCGCCTGGAGGAAGTTCAAGCTAGCGAGATAGGCGGCGGTGCCCGCTTCGGTCCAGACCGTGCGGACGCCGTAGGCTCGGTTCGCCGCCCGGTCCACGTGCAGCACCGGGCCGTGGCGGGTGAATCGCAACGCAATCTCCTGCGGGGCCGCGCCTTTGACCGGCACGGTTTCGCGTACGATCGGCATATCCTCCCACCCGCCGTTGTACCTGTACTGCTCCGGGTTATCCGGGTTCAGGTCATAGACATAGAGATCCTCCTGATCGACGAACCAGATGGTGAGACCGAACGCAATGTCCTCGTTATGCCCGAAGGATACACCGGGCACCGCTGGCTCGCCGGCGCCGATCACGTTCAGGCCGGGGGCCTGCAAATGCACCATGTAACGCAGACCAGGCAGCTGGTGCGCCCGATGCGGGTCGCTCGCCAGGATCGCACGGCCGGTGGTCGTCCGCTCCGGCGTCAAGGCCCAGGCGTTGGAGCCGATCAATTCCGACGATGCGGCCTGAGCCTGGGTCGTGTCCGGACCGAAGGTAACCGGCTCCGTGGCGCGCAGGTAGGTCTGGTAGACCGCGGCGGGAATTTCATGCGGCTCAAAACCTTCCGGTATCGTCAATGGCCGGTCCGGCTCGCGCGCCTTGCGCAAACCATCCGCCTCCAGCCCGTATTTGGCCAGTACGCCGGAGCGGCGGATTTCGTTATCAAGGTTGTTGACGCGGGCATGGCTGCGGATACGCACCACATCCTCCGCCTGCCAGCGGGCCGGTTTGGTGCCCATGACGGCGAATTCAGGGGGCAATTCGTGTTCGCCCGCTTCGATGCCATCCACATAGGTGTTGATGCCGGCGACGAAGGCCTCGGTCCATTCCTCGGCGTTCGGGCCATAGCAGCGCCATTCCGCCTCCATGTCGCCACAGTACAGAAACAAACGGGCGGCAATATCCTTCTCGACATAGGCCGGGCCGAAATCAGCCGAAAGCAGGCCAAGGCCGCGCTTGCGCCAAAGATCGATCTGCCAAAGCCGGTCCCGCGCCGCATTCCAGCCCTGGGCGAAAAAGGCGCCGGCCTGGGTTTCCGCCTTGATATGGGCGATGCCCCAGCGGTCGATCCGGATATCGACGGGCGCGGATAGGCCCCGGGTGCGGTGCGTAGTTTCGGCGGTCATTCAGCGATCTCTGGCTTGTTCGGAGGTATTCGCGATTTTCGCCTGACGGGAGACCGGAGTGCAACCACGGTTGCCGCCTGCTGCAAATCCGCGCCATGATGGTGGGCAATCCGCCCCCCTCCAGTCAGTGAGTTACTGCCTTGGCCGACTATCACACCTTCGCGCTCGGCCCAACCGAGCTGCAGTCGGGCCTGACTGTGCCGAACCCGGTGTTGGCCTATCAGACCTATGGCACGCTCAACGCCGACAAGAGCAATGTCATTGTCTATCCTACCAGTTATGGAGCGCAGCATTACGATGTCGAATGGCTGATCAAACCGGGCGGTATTCTGGACCCGGAAACGCATTTCATCGTCATTCCCAACATGTTCGGCAACGGGCTCTCGACCTCGCCCAGCAATATCCAGCCGCCCCACAGCAAGGCCCGCTATCCGCATTTCACGCTCTACGACAACGTGCAGGCGCAAAAACGCCTGACGACAGAGGTTTTTGGCGTAGACCGCATTGCATTGGTCTATGGCTGGAGCATGGGCGCGCAACAGGCGATGCACTGGGGCGCCCTCTATCCGGACAAAGTGGAGCGCATTTTGGCAATCTGCGGCTCCGCCCGCACCGCGCCGCACAACAAGGTGTTCCTGGAAGGCGTGAGGGCGACGCTCACCGCTGACCCCGCCTGGTGCGGCACGCATTTCCGGGAGAAGCCGGAAGTCGGCCTGCGCGCCATGGGCCGGGTCTATGCCGGCTGGGGCATGAGCCAGGAATTCTACCGCGATGAGGTCTGGCGCGAGACCGGCTTTTCCTCGCTGGAGGATTATCTGGTGCGCTCGTGGGAGTGGAATTTCCTGCGCCGCGACGCCGACAACCTGCTGGCGATGCTCTGGTCCTGGATGAACAGCGACATCAGCGCCAACCGGCCATACGGCGGCGATTTGGCGAAGGCGCTGGCGGCAATCCAGGCCAAAACCATCCTAATGCCATCCGAAACCGACCTGTATTTCCGGGTGGAGGACAACCGGCGCGAGTTGCAGCACATGGCCAATGCCGAACTGCGGCCCATCCCCTCGATCTGGGGCCACCGCGCCGGCAACCCAACCGACAATGCCACCGACGAGGCGTTCATCCGCAAGGCCGTGCGGGATCTGCTGGCGGGATGAGGGTCTTCTCCCCGCCACGCCTCCCCCTGAGCCTGTCGAATGGCAAAGGGCACGCGAGATGACCGCAGCCTCGGCGCAAACGCCCGTCCGCGATTGGCTCGCCATCCTGTGCATCGGTGTCGGCACGGCGGTGGTGCCGCTGGATTCGGCAGTCAACATCGCCTTTCCGGACATCACCGAATCCTTCGCCATCCAGATTGTGCAGATTCAGTGGGTGGTGATTGCCTATGTCCTGACTCACACCAGCCTGACCCTGTTCTGCGGGCGGCTGGGGGACCGTTATGGGCGGCGCCTGATCTTCGGCATCGGCGTGGTCTGGAGCACGCTCGCCTTCATCGGTCTGACGCTTGCCCCGACGTTCGAGCTGTTCCTGGCGGCCCGGTTCGCGCAGGGGATCGGCGCGGCCTTTATCGTCTCCTGCGGCCCGGCGCTGATCACTAGCCTGGCGGGTGAGGAGCGGCGGGCGCGCATGCTGGGGCTCTACATGCTGATGTTCGGCATCGGCCAGGCGCTCGGCCCCTCGGTCGGCGGCGCGATGGTGGAGGCGTTTGGCTGGCCCGGCGTCTATGGCATGCGCGTGCCGCTCTGCCTGATCGCGCTTTGCCTGCTCTGGGCGCTACCGGGGCCGGAGCGGCAGGCGAAATGGGCGGATGGCGTGACGTTGAACGTCCAGGGCGCGCTGCTGCTGGCGCTCGCGCTGGCGGCCGTGCTATTCACGATCAACCGGCTGCAGGTGCCGGCGGCGCAGGCCTGGATTCCGGCAGGGTTGGCCCTGATCGCCGCGGCGCTGATCTGGGCGTTTATCCGGCACGAGGCCCGCTCGCCCGCGCCGATCCTGCCATTGGGGCTGTTCCGGCGATGGGATTTCACCGGAATCGCGGTCGCAAACGGTCTGGTAGCATTTTCCGGCTTTGCCGTCATGCTGATCGCACCCTACTTCCTGCTGCGGCTAACGCATCTGGATGTCACCATGGCCGGCCTGGTGCTGGCCACCTCCCCGCTTGGCGTCGCCGTCATCAGCGCGCGCGCCGGCTGGCTGATCGAGAAGCTGGGCGCGCGGCGCACCGCGGCACTGGCAGCCGCACTCACCGCCGTCGGGCTTGCCGGGGTGGGGCTGTGGCCCGCCTATCCGGGCCCCGTCGCCATGATCGTCCCGCTGTTCCTGACCGGGGCGGGACTGGGCCTGTTCCAGGTCTCCAGCATGGACGTAATCACCGGCACCATGTCGCTGGCGGAGCGGGGCGTAGCCGGCGGCCTCGCACAGGTAACGCGGACCGTCGGCGTCATAACCGCCGCCAGCCTGTTGAGCCTGGCATTTGCCACCCTTGGCGGCGGCCGTGATGTCACCGACGCCGCTTTCCTGAACGCCTTCGGCTGGCTGTTCCTGGCCTCCGCCCTTCTCCCTGCGCTGGTCGCGGTGGCGATGCTGCGGGCCAGGAGCTAACTGCCCCAGATCTCGCCTAGCTTGCGCCTGAAGTTCTCACCCAGATAGCCGCGGATGTGCGCTTCGGACCAGCCGCGTTTCACCAAGGCCTCGGTCACTTTCGGCAGGTCAGCGTGGCTGCGGATTTCGGCCAGATAACGCTCCGGGATCGCCTCGCCGAATATTTTGTTGAAGCGGTTGATGCCATCCCAACGGCGCGGCGGCGTGCGCTCGAAGGCGATCTTCTGCAGGTCGGCGCCGGTGGAAAGGTCGGTACCGAAACCGATATTTTCCGGCCCGGCCAGGTTCGCCAGATAGTCGACATGGCGCAGATAGTCGTCGATACCGGGCTTGCGCGTTTCGTCGCCATCCCAGTTCATTGGGCCATAGATGCTGGCCCCAATATAACCGCCCTTCGCCACCAGCGCCTTGATCAGGTCGTCCGGCTTGTTGCGGGCGAGTGGCGTCAGGGCGTGGGCGTTTGCGTGCGTGACCATCACCGGCTTCTCGCTCGCCTCGATGGTATCCATGGCGGTGCGATGACCGACATGGGAGAGATCAATGGCAATGCCGAGCCGGTTCATCTCCGCCACCACCTCGCGCCCATAGGTGGTGAGACTGGCGCCCTCCGGCTCCAGGCAGCCATCGCCCAGCATGTTGCGGTAGTTGTAGGTCAGCTGCATCACCCGCAGGCCCAGCTTGTGGAACAGGTGCAGCCGCTCGATCCGGTCGGCAATGGGCCGCGTGTTCTGCCAGCCAAGGATTGCGCCGATCTTGCCAGCGCCGCGGGCACGGTCGAAATCGGCCACGGTCTCGATCGGCATCCAGGCGCTGTCCGGCTCGTTGAATCGGGCGTGCCAGCGCGCGACCTCCTGACAGGCCTGCTCGAAATCGCATTCGAAATTGCAGGCGGTCACCTGGATCGCATCGATCTGGCCGGCGCGCAGGTCATCGGGCCAGCCATCTGCGTGATAGACGAGGCTGTCGATCACCAGGGCGTCTTTGTGGAGGGCAAGGGCGTCAGTCATGTGTGGACCCTGTGTTGGCGGAAGACTTGTAGCGATAGCCTAGACCGCTTTGTCCGCCTGCAAAAGCCAGAGCCGGGCTGCGCCATAGCGCTGTTCGTGCAGCAATATGAAGCCAGCGGGGATGGCCAGCGCATGCTTCGCCGGCGCCTCCACCGAGATCAAGCCGCCTGGACGGACGGAACCGGCCCTGGCCAATGCGTCAAGCACTGGTTCGTGCAGGCTCGAGTCATACGGGGGATCGAAAAACACCAGATCGAACGGACCGGCCGGCAAACCAGCGGGCAGTTTCGAGGCCAGAAAGGTGCAGCGGTCCAGCACTCCAAGCTTTTCAGCGTTATCGCGGACCAGACGCAGGACGCTGGCGTTTGCCTCTACCAGCACGGCCTGCGCCGCACCGCGGGACAACGCCTCGAACGCCAGGGCACCGGTGCCGCAACAAAGATCGAGCACGCGCGCCTCTGCCAGGATCGACGCTCCATCCTTGCCGAATCCGCCATGAACCATGCGGTTGAACAGGGCCTCCCGCACCCGGTCCGCCGTCGGTCGGACGGCATATCCGGGCGGCACCGCGAGCTTGCGGCCTTTCAGGTGGCCGCCGATCAGGCGCAGGGATTGGGGCGGTGGGGTCAAAGACATTCGGGGCCCCTGTGTTGCGATAGCCGGGCAGGTCTACCGCAGTCCGAGTTGCCGGGCGACGATGCCTTTCAGCACCTCGTTGGTGCCACCGCGGATGGTGCTGGACGGAATGTGCAGGATGCCGTCGCGGAGGGTGGAGTGATAGGCGCTCATGCCCTGGGTGGTCGGCTGGCTGGGCGACAGCAGGCGCACGCCTTCGATCAGTTCCCGCTCGAACCGAGTGCCAACCTCTTTCACCAGCGCGGCCTCCGTCTCCGGCGATTCGCCCTCCTGCAGCAGGGCGGAGACGCCCAGCGACATGCGGCGGAGCGTACGCAGGCGGGCCACCAACTGGCCGAACGCCAGCTTAATGCGCTCGTCATTGGTGTCCTTCATTGCGCGGACGGCTTCTTCCAGAATGATCGTGGTCGACAGAAACCGCTCCGGACCCGCGCGCTCGATCGCCAGTTCGCTCGTCACCTGCTTCCAGCCGTCGCCCTCATTGCCCAGCATGGCGTCGTCGGGTACGAATACGTCCTCGAACAGGGTTTCGTTGAAATGGCTCTCGTTCGCGATGTTCTTGATGCCGCGAATGGTGATTCCCGGCGCCGACAGGTCGACCAGGAACTGAGACAGGCCGCGGTGCTTCTGCCCATCCTCAATTGGCGAGGTGCGGACCAGAGTGATCATGTAGTGGCAGATGTGGGCACCCGAAGACCATATCTTGGCGCCATTGATGACCCAGCCGCCATCGACCTTCTTTGCCGACGTGCGCACACTGGCCAGATCAGAGCCGGAGCCCGGCTCGCTCATGCCGATGGCGAAATAGCACTCCCCCTTGGCAATGCGGGGCAGAATGTCTTTCTTTTGCTCCTCCGTGCCGTAGCGCAGCAGCAGCGGCCCGCTCTGCCGGTCGGCGACCCAATGGGCGGCGACGGGTGCACCGGCGGAGACCAGTTCCTCGGTGATAACATAGCGGTGCAGCATGGTCTTTTCCTGCCCGCCATACTGTTTTGGCCACGTCACCGCCAGATAGCCGCGCTGGCCCAGCTTGCGGCTGAATTCGGTCGAAAGGCCGGAGCCCCAGCAGTCGGCAATCGGCGTGAAACCACCGTTCGCCCGCTCCTCGCGCAGGAAGCTGCGGATGTCCTGGCGCAAAGCCTCCACATCATCCGGGAAAGCCATTTTGGGAAAGCGGAAGCCATTGTCGGCCATTGGTCGCGAAACCCTTTTCGCTAGAGAACCTTGGGAAACCCCACTATGCAGGGCAATGGCCCGGAACGCAATCGAGCCACATAAGTCTTACGCAATCAACGGCAGAGCGGATTGACAGATTCCACGCCCAAACGCGGTTACTGGCTGGCCGTCGTCGTGATGACCGCCATGCAGGCAGCCTCTGCCCTTGCCTACCTGACGCTGCCGGTCATTGCCACCCGAGCGGCACAAAGCTTTGACGTCTCCGCCGGTCTGATCGGCGTGTACACCGGTCTGGCGTTCCTCGGCTCCGCGATCGCGAGCCTGGCCACCGCCGGAATCTCGCCGCGGGTGGGTGCTGTGCGGATGTGCCAATGGGCGTCGGCAGCAAATGCGGCCGGCCTGCTCTGCCTGTTGCCGGCGGAGCCCTGGCTGCTTCCGGTTGCAGCACTGCTGGTCGGCCTCGGCTACGGACCCATGAACCCGGCTGGTTCGTTCCTGCTGGCGCATATCGTGCCGGCGCACCGGCTCAGCCTGGTGTTCTCCATCAAACAGACCTGCGTCCCCATCGGCTATGGCCTGGCCGGCCTGCTGTTGCCGGCCGTCGTGCTGGTGGCGGATTGGCAGGCGGCGGTGATGGTCAGCGCCGGCCTGGTGGTGGCGGTGGCACTGGCCAGTGAGCTTTCGCGCGCACACCTCGACCGCGTGCGTGGCGAAGGCAGCCCATTCCGGATGCGCACCATCCTGACGCCACTGAAACTGGTCGCCGCCTATCCGGGCTTGCGGCGCATGGCGGTCTGCTCGCTGGTGTTTTCCGGCGTGCAGTTGGGCGTCGCGTCCTTCCTGGTCGTCTATCTGAATGAGGTGGTCGGCATGAGCCTCGCCGCCGCCGGCAGCGTGCTGGCCATTGCCAATGTCGCGGCGGTCGCTGGCCGGATCGGCTGGGGCTGGGCGGCGGACTGGGTTTCCGCGCGCTGGGTGCTCGGCGGCCTCGGCATCGCCATGGCGGCCTGCGTCGCGCTGATCCTGAGTGTGAGCTTGGCCTGGCCGTTTGCGCTGGTCGCGGCGCTGGGCGTGGCGCTGGGGGCAACCGTGATCGGCTGGAACGGCGTGTTCCTGGCAGAAACTGCCCGGCAGTCCCCGGACGGCAAGGTGAGCGAAGCCACCGGCGGCGTGATGGTCATCACCTTTCTCGGTTCGGTAATCGGCCCGCCAGTACTTTCGGGCCTGCTGGCGCTGACACAGTCCTATCAGGCGGGCTTCTTGCTGCTGGCAGCGGCGGCGCTGGCGATGGGCGTGGCGTTCTTCCTGCCGATACGCCCGCCCGCGGATTAAGGCAGCAATGCCGCCAACCGTCCGCGCATCTGCGGGCCGATTGGGCTGCTGCCGCCGTCCGTGCGGTTCACCAGAACGCAGGTGGCCGTCGCGATGCAGATGTCATCGCGGAAAACGCCATGTGCCGTGGTGAGGGAGGTTGTGCCGATGCGCATCAGGCGTGTGCCCACCCGCACGCGGCCCGGCCAGAAGCTTTCCGCCAGGTAGTTCACCGTCAGGTTGGCGAGAATGGCCTGGAAGGTCTCGCCTTCCAGGCCATCAGCCGCGGCCCCGATCACCTCCCGGTCGAACATCAGCCGCCCGGTTTCGATGTAGGCAGCGATGGCAACATTGTTGACGTGGCCGGCCTGATCGGTATCGCAGAAGCGCACCACGTCGTCCGCCCAGTGGCCGTATAAGCCTGGATCGGTCAGATCTGAAGCGGTAGTAGCGGCAGTCATCGGCACGCCCCTAGCGGTTGCCGAAGCGATAGTTTGGCCGCGGCCGCGCGAAGCTTCGGCGCAGCGCCAGACCCCGCTCCTTCGTGCGTTCCGCCCTCGCGACATCCCTGAACCGGTCCGCCAGACGGTCGAAATAGGCCGGCAGTTCCGCCTCGTCCAGCGGCAGGTCCTGCCGGACCTCGGAATCCAGCACGGCCTCGTCCATCATGATTTGCAGGAAATCCAGGCCCTTGGGCTCGCTCACCGCAAACGACACGTGGATCGACGGGCCTTCGGTCGCGAGCGCATCGTGGAAGCGCCCGCGCGGCAGATACAGCACGTCGCCGGCTTTCAGAACGATTTCGGCCTCGACCTTGCCTTTCCGGCGTTCCTGCTCCGCCTTCGGTATGTTGCTGAAATGGGCATGAACGATAGGCGCATCGATCTGCCCCTCGTAAATGCGCCAGCGCTTCTGGCCCAGCGTTTGCACCGCGAAGACATCCGTGCGGTCGAAATGCGTGTCGAATGCCTGATGGTTCTTCTGGGAAACGTAGGCGTTACCGGAACTCTTGGCGCCCAGCCCGTCCGCGAAGATATCGGGGAAGGCGCGCAGGCCCGGAACCAGCGTTTCCACCTCGTTCATCACCAGCGATGCGCCGCGCGCCAGATGCTCCTCCACCCGCGCCGGCTCCGGCACGATCTGCGTATGGCCGGTGCGATCCACCCGCTGCCGGCAATAGGCCCCAGGCGGCAGGCTCCTGGTATCCTGCACTATCAGGAAGTTCTGGCTGTTCCAGACCTCCATGTTCACCAGGCGGTTGAGAGCCTCCCAATCCAGCACACCGTCGACCTTCTTCGGCTTGCCTTCGATGTGCAGCCAGTTGCGGCCACGGTATTCATCAAGAAAGCGCTGCACCGGAAACGGCGCCAGCAGGTCGGCAAAAGTTCGGATAGGCATGGTGCTCCCCTTGTTTTTCTGTCCTCGTTCTTTTGGAAACTGGATGCTTAAGTCTGCGGGTTGGCGGCCAGATAATCCACGGCAGCACCGACGCCACCCTTGCCGATTGGCACCTGACAGACCTGCAAGGCCGCCTCGATCCCGCCAAGCGCACCGATCACCATCGGCTCGTTCAGGTCGCCCATATGGCCGATGCGAAACACCCGGCCCGCCAGATCGCCCAGCGAGCCGCCCATCGCAACGCGGAAATTTTCCCGTGCGGTGTTGCGCACGGTCTCCGAATTCATACCCTCCGGCGTCCGCACCACGGTCAGGCTGTTGGCGCGGGCATCCGGCGGCAGGATGTTGAATTCCAGCGCGCCGGGCTGGCTCCACACCTCTACCGCCGCGCGTACTGCGCCGGCCAGGCGGGCGTGACGGGCAAAGACCTGGGGCCACCCTTCCTCATCCAGCATCCTGATCGACTCGGCCAGGCCGAACACCAGATGTTCTGGCGCCGTGCCGCAGAAGCGGCTGTAGCTCTCGGTCTTGAGCCGTTGCGGCCAGCTGAAATATTCCATCTGGCTCTGGCTTTCGAAGCTGGCGGCCAGCGCCTTCTCGCTGACCGCACAGATGCCGAGGCCCGGCGGCAGCATCAGGCCTTTCTGCGAGGCCGCGATCACCACGTCGATTCCCCACTCGTGCATCGGTAACGGCACGCAGGCGAACGAGGCGATGGCATCGCAGATCAGCAGCGCCGGGTGATTGGCGGCGTCGATGGCCTTACGGATCGCCGGCATGTCGGACAGCGCGCCGGTCGCCGTCTCCACATGCACGGCCAGCACACCCTTGATGCGGTGGCCCTTGTCTTTCGTCAGGTAATCTTCGATCACCGCCGGGTCGATCGGGTGGCGCCAGCTTCCCGGCACGCGGATCACGTTCAGGCCCAGCCGTTCCGCCATATCGCCCCAGACGCGGCCGAAGCGGCCGATTTCCGGCAGCAGCACGGCATCACCGGGCGAGAAACAGTTGACGAAGGCGCCTTCCCAGCCGCCGTGGCCGCTGGAGGTGTAGAGAAAGACCTCCGACGACGTGCCGAAAATGCGCTTCAAGTCCTCGAACACCCGCGTGGCGACCTGCACGAATTCCGGACTTGCGAAGTCAATTGCCGGGCGGTGCATTGCGTTCAGGAGCCGGTCCGGAATGTTGGTGGGACCGGGCGTGTGCAGGAATTCGCGGCCGCGTTTGACCATAATCTGTATGTCCGTGGATATTTTGCGTCTGCTTATTCCCTGCCAGCATTTCGACAAGGGGGCAAGCACTCGGCTCTAGCCAGCAGCACGAAGAGACGCCACATTGGGTGGTGACAGGCGATCTGATCGACAAAGGAGGCTGGCCCCATGCGTTTTCTCGACGAAATCTTCGGCTCCAAGACCGTCACCCCCGACCGATTCCCGCACCCTGAAAAGGACATCGCACCTGGCCCGGACGGCGCGCTGCAAACCGCGGTACTGGGCGGCGGCTGCTTCTGGTGCGTGGAGGCGGTCTATCTGCAACTGGATGGCGTGGAAAAGGTGGTCAGCGGCTATGCTGGCGGCTCCGCTGACACTGCCGATTACCACTCTGTCTGCGGCGGCATGACCGGCCATGCGGAGGTCGTGGAAATCACCTTCGATCCGAACAAGATTACCTTCGGCGAAATCTTAAAGGTCTTTTTCGCCATCGCCCACGACCCGACACAACTGAACCGCCAGGGCAACGACGTTGGCACGCAATACCGCTCCGCCGTGTTCTATGCCGACCTGGAGCAGAAGGCAGCGGCCGAAACCTATATCCGGCAATTGAACGAGGCGAAGCTGTTCGACCGGCCCATCGTCACCACGCTGGAGCCGCTGGAGGCATTCTATACGGGCGAGGACTATCACCAGAACTACGCCGCCAACAATCCGCACCAGCCTTACATCGTCCACCTTGCCGCCCCAAAGGTGGAGAAGGTGCGGACGCACTTTGCAGATCGGCTGAAGGCTGGGTGAACGGACCCCCTCCTTCACCCTGAGCCCGTCGAAGGGTGAAGCCAAGCGCAGCAAGCCGAGACATTACCCATGGAACCCAACCGCTTCCCCTACTCCCCCATCGTCGATCGCCCGAAGCTGCGCTGGCCGAATGGCGAGCGGGTCGCGGTTTGGGTGCTGCCTAACGTCGAGCACTACGAGTACCAGCCAGTGCATCAGAACGTGCGCAATCCCTGGCCGCGCTCGCCGCATCCGGACATCTTTGGCTATGGCGACAAGGATTACGGCAACCGGGTCGGTTTCTGGCGCATGACCGACCTGATGGACAAGCACGATATCCGCTGCACCGTCTCGCTCAACTTCGCGGTAATCGAGCATTACCCGGAGATTTTCGAGGCGATGGAAGCACGGAATTACGACTATCTTTGCCACGGTCTCTACAATACCCGCTATCTCTGGGGCCTGCGCGAGGATGAGGAACGGGAGGTGATCCGGGATTGCGTGGAGACCTTGCGCAAGGCCACCGGCAAACAGTTGGCCGGCTGGTTCGGCCCGGCGGCGAGCTTCACCATCAACACGCCGGACCTGATCGCCGAGGCCGGCATCAAATATACCAGCGATTGGTACCACGACGACCAGCCGTTCCCTATGAAGACGCGCAAGCTGCCTGCCTCCGGCAACCCGCTGATCTCCTTGCCCTATTCGATGGATATCAACGACGCCATCGAATACCGCTACCATACCGAGGGCGAGGAATTTGCCCAAATGATCATGGACCAGTTCGACACGCTCTATCGGGAGGGCGCGGAGAGCGGCCGGGTGATGGCGATTGCGCTGCACCCCTATCTCTACGGCACGCCGCACCGCATCCGCTTCCTGGACAAGGCGCTGGCCTACATCAAGGGCCATTCGGACGTGTGGTGGACGGCGGGCGAGGAGATCGCCGATCACTACATCGCCAACTGCCTGCCGGACGTGCAGGCCCACCTGGCGAAGCGGGAGGCGGCCTGAAATGCGCGACGAGACAAACCCCAAGGGCAAGCTGCCCCAGACCGCCCGCTACCGGAAAGGCGCTGGCTACGACCATCCGCATTTCGCATGGAACCCCCTGCTCTCCCGCCCCGCGATAGCCTGGCCGGGCGGTGCACGCATGGCCTGGTGCGTCTATCTCTACCTGGAATATCTGGAGTTGGACCCGCCGCCGGGCAGCATGCGCGATCCGCGCTATGGCGGCGCACTCGGCAGTCACTTTCCCGACTACCTGAACTACTCCCACCGCGAGCACGGCAACCGCGTTGGCTTCTGGCGGGTGTTGGAAGTTTTGGACAAATATGGCATCAAGGCGACCGTTCCCGTCAACGCCATGCTGGCCGAGCGCTATCCCCGCATGGTCGGGGAATGTGTCAAACGCGGCTGGGAGATTGCCGGGCATGGCGTTTCCGCCACCCAGATGATTACCTCGAACATGACTGAGGGAGAGGAACGGGCCGTGATCGAAGGCTCGCTCATCATGGTGGAACGGGTGGCCGGCAAGCGCCCTGTTGGCTGGTTCGGGCAGGACTTTTCCGAAAGCGCTCGCACGCCGGCATTGCTGGCGGAGGCTGGTCTGCAATACTTCGCAGACTTCCCGAACGACGACACACCCTACCCCACCGCCTACCCGGGCCTGACCGCGATGCCGAACCAGGCGGAGTGGGACGATACGCAGTTAATGGCCATCCGCCGCCTTATGCCCTGGCGCTGGCGCGACGTGGTGACAGAAGCATTCGACTACCTGCATGCGGAGGCTCATCCGGCTGGCACCGTCATGACCCTGGCCATCCACCCCTGGCTGCTGGGTCAGGCGCACCGGATCAAGTACCTGGACGAGGCGCTGGGGAAAATGACTGCCTATCGCGACGTCTGGCAGACAACCGCGGCGGAGGTGGCCACATACCACAAGGCAGCGGCCACCTGAGCCTTCATATCTTCATCAGCGGCTGCACAAGGCGTGGCAGCCAGCCCTTGAAGCGCAGGGGGGCATCGGTGACAGCCAGGCAGATGCAAGCCTCTTCCTTGCCAGCCACCGGCAAATGCTCCACCGACTCGTCAGCAATTTCCAGGTCCCCGCGGGCAAACACGGCCTCGCCATCGGCAAAGCTGCCTGCCAGAACAAGCGTCAGTTCCAGCCCGCGATGCCCGTGTTCGGGGACCGGTTCCCCAGGCGGGATATACAGCAGCCGGGCCTTTGCCGTGTCGCCAGTAGACAGAAGCCGCTGGCGCACACCGCCGCCTACAGGCGACCAACGCACATCGGCCAGCCTATCGCCCACATAGTCTCGCAACGGCCTGGGGAACACCGGCGCCTTTGCGGCCGGCATTCGGACTGGCCGGGCAGCAGCCGGCTCCGGCGGGGCGCTGCCGATCCGGCCGAGGCAGGCTGCCAGCGCGTCATCTGCCAGCGCAACCGGCGCCAATGCGTCCAGCGCCACTCCGCCGGCGCAATTGAACTGCGCTTCCATGTCGCGGCATTCACAGCACAGCGCCAGATGCGTCGCAATCGCGATGCTCCAGGATTCGCTCAACCGCCCTGCGACATAATCAAACAACAATTCATCATTCACATGATGACGAATCATCATTTTCCGCCTCCATAATTTTCAGCATCCAGCTGCTCACTGATTTTTCTCAACGCCAATCGTATTCTCGATTTCACTGTTCCAAGCGGCAATCCAAGCCGCTCCGCAATGGTCGAATGCGGTTCATCCTCATAGAACGACATCATCACAACTTCGCGCTGGGCATCCGGCAGAGCCTCGATCGCCTGCAGCACCGCTGCCGCATTTTGCGAGTGCCGCAAGGCCGCATCCGGTGGCGGTTCTCCGGCCGGCATGAACGCCGGATCGTCGGGGTCAGGCTCAGGCCGCCGCTCGCGGCGGATACGGTCGATCCGCAAATTGCGGGCGATGGTAAACAGCCAGGTCGAAACCGCCGCCTTGGACGGGTCGAACAGGGCCGCCTTCCGCCACGCGGTCACCAGCGTTTCCTGCGCGATATCTTCCGCGACTGATTGGTCCGCCCCGCCACGCATTGCATAGGCTTTAACCCGCGGCGCGAAATGCCGGAACAGGCGCGTAAAGGCGTCCTGATCCTGATGGTGAGCAATCGCTAACAGAAGAGCCTCCCAGGACTGCGTTTCGATGTCTTGCTGCTGCCGCATCGGCGGACTGCAACTCCTTGCTCACGGTTACGGCAGGGCGAACCGAATGGATCACGCCGGGCCCAAAGATGTTTGGCCACCCTAGGCATGATCCACTGCATGGCAAGCGCCGTATGAAGGTCAATTGAATTTGCGAGGACTTCATGCCTTTCGACAGTTTGGACGGTGGCCCATGCCTAGGCAAAGTGGCTGTGGTTGGTGGCGGCATTTCCGGCCTGGGCGCTGCATATGCCCTGGCGAAAACCCATCGTGTTACCCTCTTCGAGGCGGAACCCCGCCTTGGCGGCCATGCCCGCACGCTGATAGCCGGGCGGCACGAGCAGGTGCCGGTCGATACCGGTTTCATCGTGTTCAACTATCAGAACTACCCGTTGTTGACCGGGCTGTTCGATGCGCTGAATGTGCCGGTCAAAAAAAGTGATATGGCGTTTTCCGCCACCATCGATGATGGCCGGCTGGAATACGGGCTTCACACCACAGCCGCCCTGTTCGCCCAGCGCCGCAACCTGACACGGCCGGCGTTCTGGCGCATGCTGCGGGATATTCCGCGGTTCAATGCCGGCGCCAAGCTCGCCCGCGACAACCCCCTGCTTTCGCTGCGCGATCTGCTGGATCAGTTAAAAATGGGCGACTGGTTCCGGCGCTATTTCATGCTGCCGCTTGCCAGCGCGATCTGGAGCACCTCGCCGAACGAGATGCAGTCTTTTCCGGCGCAGAGCTTCGTGCGTTTCTTCGACAATCACGGCCTGCTGACCATCAACAATCAACCGCAATGGTACACGGTCGATGGCGGAAGTCAGGTCTATGTCGACAAACTGGCGGGCGCGATCCGGACACGAGGTGGTATCATTCGCGCCGGCACGCCGGTGCAGGCGGTGCTACGCGACCATGACGGTGCCCTGGTGAAAACCGCGGGCCAGCCCCCGGAAGCATTCGATGCCGTGGTGATGGCCTGCCATTCCGACCAAGCGTTGCGCCTGCTGGGCGACGCCGATACCAGCGAAACAGGCACGCTCTCCAAGCTGCGGTACACACCGAACCGCGCGTATCTGCACGACGACCCGGCGCTCATGCCGCGCCGGCCGGCGTGCTGGGCCAGTTGGAACTATCGCGGACGCAGCGGCCACGAGAGCCGGCCCGTCGCACTGACCTATTGGATGAACCGGCTGCAGGGCCTGCCGAAAAACGTGCCCCTCTTCCTGTCGCTCAACACGGAACAGCCGATCCGCGACGAGCATATTTTCGACGAGACAGTGTTCTATCATCCACAATTCGACCATGCGGCGATCGAGGCGCAAGGCCGGCTCTCCGCAATGCAGGGCCGGCGCAACACCTGGTTCTGCGGCGCCTATACCCGCCACGGCTTCCACGAGGACGGGCTGCTGAGCGCCGTCAACGTCGCCCGCGCCTTGGGAGCGGAACCGCAATGGGCCTGATCCCTGCAGATTGGCCAGACAGCGGCACCGCCATTCTGGCTGGCGAAACCTGGCATGGCCGCCATGGCGGGCCGGATAATGCCTTCCGCTACGGTGTGGATTATGTGTTGTGGCGGGTGCTGCCGGAGGCCGCACCGCCATCGCGGCTGGTGCGCCGCCGCCGGCTTGGCCTGTTCGGCCTGTCGGACCGCGATCATGGCCGCGCCGAACCCGATGCCGCATGCTGGGCGCGGGCCCAGGCGCTGGGCATGGGCCTGCCGGCCGATGCTGCCGCGGAAATCTGGCTTTTGACCCAGCCGCGCACGCTGGGGTTCGTATTCAACCCGGTGAGCTTCTGGTTCTTTCGCGATACCTCGCAGCAGGTACGGGCCGTTCTGGCGGAAGTGAACAACACCTTCGGCGACCGGCACTCCTATCTTTGCGCCCTGCCGGACTGGCAGCCGCTATCCGCCACGGACACGATCCGCGCGCAGAAAGTGTTTCACGTCTCGCCATTTCAGGAGATCGCCGGCGAATACCGCTTTCGCTTCGATTTGCAGAGCGACCGGCTCGCCATCGTCATCGACCACCGCCGCGGCACGCACGGTTTGACGGCGACCCTCTCGGGCAGGCTGCAGCCGATGACCACCCGCAGTCTGGTGGCCATGTTCGCCCGTCACCCGCTGGGCGCGTTGCGGGTCTACGCGCTGATCCACTGGCAAGCCATCAAGCTGAAGCTGAAGGGCGCGCCCTACCGCATCCGCCCCGTCCCGCCAGCAGAGGAGGTCACGCGATGAGATACCTGCCTGTTATCGCCGCGGCATTGCTGTTGCCAGTGCTCGCCGCCGCCAATCCGATGAGGCCCGCAGAACTCGACCGCCAGGGTATGGATTTGGAGCATGCGGGCTCCGGCTCTGTCGGGTTTCTGTTCTGGCAATTTTTCGATGCCGACCTGTGGGCCACCGGCGGCCGGTTCAGTTGGGAGAAACCGTCGGCCCTGTCACTGACCTACCGCACCGAATTTTCCGCACGGGAATTGACAGAGTCGACCATTGAGGAAATGGCGCGGATCAATGGCTGGCCCGAGGAGCGGCTGACCGCGTTTCGCGCCGATATTGCGCCCTGTATGAGCGATGTCAGCGACGGCGACCGCTTCACCGCGGCCAGTCCATCGCCGGACCGCATCGTGCTCTATCTGAACGGCAGCGAACGCTGCGACCTGTCGATGCCCGGCCTGCGCCGGGCCTACTTGAATATATGGCTGAGCCAAAACAGCCGGTTCCCGGATCAATCCCGCAAGCTGACCGGCGGGTCGCCTTGACGGCAATCGCAGATGTCAAACCCAATCAGGTGCTCGCCCCCTATGCTCTGTTCGGAGCAGCGGTCGCTTTTGCCGGGCCCCCGATCTACATTCACACGCCCAGCCTTTATGCCAGCCAGCATGGCCTGAGCCTCGCCACGGTCGGCGTGGTATTGCTGGCGGTCCGACTGCTGGACTTCGTGCAGGATCCGCTGCTTGGCTGGTGGATTGGGCGGCAGGCGGCCAACCGCCCGCGCATCGCAGCCGGCTTCGCCCTGCTGCTGGGTCTCGGCGCGCTCGCCCTGTTCGCGCCTGCCCCGGTGCCGATGCCGGCGCTTTGGCTCACCATCAGCCTGGCCGTGGTGTTCACGGCCTTCAGCGGCCTGCAAATCCTCTATTACAGCAGCGGCGTCGTGCTGGGCCGCCAACTGGCCGGCGGCCACAACCATGTGGCAGGCTGGCGCGAGGCCGGGGTTCTGGCGGGCGTGTGCGCTGCCTGCGTCGCCCCTGCAATTACCGAACAGCTTTTTGGCAAGGCGCTGGCTTTCCCGGCCTATGCCGCTGCGTTCTGCGTTTTGTTAGCGGCTGCGGTGCTGCAAATGCGCCGCTGGTGGCCAGGCGTCACCGGCCCGGTCATCGCCGGCGGGTTTCGCGAGGTGCTGGCCGACGGTAAGGTGCAACGGCTGCTGGCCATTGGCTTGGTCAATGCCCTGCCGACCGGCCTGACGGCGACGCTGTTCGTCTTCTTTGTCGAGGATCGGTTGAACGCGCCGGATCATGCCGGCCCGGCACTGCTGCTGTTCTTCGCCGCTGCGGCGGCGGCCGCGCCGCTGTGGGCGAGGCTCGCAAACCGCATTGGCGCCAAACGCGCGCTGCTGCTCGGCATGACCGCCGCCATCGTTGCGTTTCTGGGCGCCCTGACGCTGGGAGCCGGCGACTGGCCTTTGTTCTATGTGATCAGCGTCGCCTCCGGTTTTGCCGTCGGCGCGGACATGACGCTGCTGCCAGCCCTGCTCTCGAACCGCCTGGCTCGGCAGGGCTGGAGTGGCGAACTTGCGTTCGGTCTTTGGGGCTTTGTCAACAAGGCCTCCCTGGCGCTGGCGGCCGGTCTGGCCCTGCCGGTGCTGGGCGCTGCCGGTTTTGCACCGGGCACCAGCAACCCGCCTGCCGCGCTGGAGGTCCTCAGCCTTGCCTATGCCGGCGTGCCCTGCGCGCTCAAAGCCATTGCCGCCATCGCCCTTATCCTCACCCGTATTTCGGAGGCAGATCATTCATGAGTACCATCGCCTATATCATTCTCGGCGCAATCATCGCCATTGGCGGCTTCTGGCTCTGGGACCATTTCTGGAGTTTCCGGGCGCAGAGCCCGGCCGACTACGCGTCAGAGCGCCCGGCGTTTGATCTTCAATCCGCACTGAACGGCGAATACACCGCCCATGGTGCGATTTTCGACTATACCGGCCGCGCCAATGTGCGGTTCACCGCGACCCTGAGAGGCACGTTCGACGAAACCGGCGGCACACTGGCCGAGCGCTTCGTCTACGATGCCACCAACGCCGTCGACACCCGCGAGTGGCAAATCCGATTCATCGGGCCGGACAAATTCACTGCGACCGCTGCCGATGTTGTCGGCCCGGCGGAGGGCGTCGTCTCCGGCAATACCCTGCGCATGACCTATCGCCTGCAACTGCCGGAGCGCGCGGGCGGGCATGTGCTGGATGTGGTGGACTGGCTCTATCTGATGGAGGACGGCACGATCGTCAACAGGTCCGACATGCGCAAGTTCGGGTTCAAGGCTGCGGAAATGTTCGCGGTGTTCCGCCGCCCCGCGGGAGAAGGCAATTGACCGCCGCCTGGTCCGGCAAAACCTACTGGCTGGTTGGCGCGTCGGAAGGTCTGGGCCGAGCGCTGGCGGAGGAACTTGCCGGCGCCGGGGCCACGCTCTGCCTTTCCGCCCGCAATGCGGAACGCTTGCAGGCACTGGCCGACGCACTACCGGGCCGGCACACCGTCGCCGCCTGCGATGTGCGCGACACAGCCAGCGTCCGCGCTGCTTTCGAGACCTTGCCGCCGCTGGATGGCGTGATCTGCAACGCGGCTTCCTATGAGCCCGTCAACGCCACTGCCTGGGATGCGGATGCGGTTGAGGCGATGTGCGACGTCAATTTGACCGGCGCCGCCCGCGTGCTGGGCTGCGCGGTGCCGGCGCTCGTGGCACGCGGCAAGGGCCATATCGCGCTGGTCGGCTCGCTCGCCGGCTATCGTGGCCTGCCGGGCTCGGTTGGCTATGGCTCCAGCAAGGCCGGCGTGATCCATCTGGCCGAGAGTATTCGTTGCGACCTGCCGCGCGAGGCGTTCAAGGTGCAGGTGATCAATCCGGGTTTCATCGAGACACGGCTGACCGCCAAGAACGACTTCAAAATGCCGTTCATCATGACAGCAGAGGCCGCGGCCCGGCGTATGCGCAAGGCCCTGGAAACCGGCCATTTCCGCACCAATTTCCCGCGCCGCTTCGCGCTGTTCTTCCGGCTGGCGCAATTCCTGCCGGACTGGGCGTATTTCCGGGTGATGCGCTAGACCGGCGCGCGCCTCACCCTGGCAGCACCGTCAGTTCGATGAACGACGGTGTGGGCTCGTCATGCTGCACCGTGTTGGTGGCAACACGAATATCCGCATCCCCGTCATTTGCCAGAACCGGGTTACCGCTGTTGGTGTTGCGGGCGCGACGCGGGAAGTTGCTGCTGACAATATCCACCTGCAGGCGATGGCCGGCCGGGATGGTGGTGCGGATGTCGCCCAGGTCGATGACGATCTCATAGATCTTGCCCGGCTCCAGCCGCTGCGGCCGCACTTTGGCCGGGTCGGTTAAGACGGCGCGATATAGGGCGCGGGTGACGCCGTCCATCAGCAGCAGGGCGGTGCCGTCCGGCAGCACCTCGTTCAGCTTGGCGATGAAGTCGGTATCGGGGCAGTCGGAGCCCGCATGCAGGGTGACGCGCACCGGCCCGGACAGGGGCAGCGGTGCGGCCAGCGGCTCGCCCGTGTAGATCAGGCCGTAGTCCGGGCGCTGCTGGGCCGGTCGCTGGTCCATGCGGCCATTGCCGATCAGCATGTTGCGCCCGCCGAGCGTCGGATTGGGCCGGCGGGGATCGTAGACATAGGAGCGCGCCGCGCCACCTGGCGCCCCGCCAAGCGTGCTGTCGCCGCTAAGATAGAGCCGCTGCGTTTCGGCGCCCACGGGCGGCCAAGTTTCGCTGTGTTGCCAGTCGTCGGCAATGTAGCCGGCCCGGTCGGCAACAAAAGCGCGGGGCGAGAAGTGCACGGCCGGCTCTTCGAGCAGTGCGGTTTTTTCGTCCTTCAGATAGTGGCCAAACCACTCGAAGAATGGATCGCGGGGCCAGAACTGGGTTTCGTAGATGAAATAATGATCGTTCGGCCCGATCCATAACTTTTGCGTGCCAGTGCGGGCCTGGATCTCCTGGAATGCTGAGAGCACGCTGGCCAAAAAGATGTCGTACCAACTGGTCGCGTGAAAGCCCGGGATCTCGATGGTCTTGCGGAAATCGTGGGCGTTGCGGAAGGCATCCGGCGCCGGGTGGGTCAGCAACTCGTTCAGAAAAGGCTGCCAGGTGGAGAAATCCGGATAATCGGTCAGCGGCAGGCGCATCCAGTCCGGGTTATCGACAAACGGCGGGTCCGCCCGGCTCGCCGCCTCCAGCCGGGTATAGGTCGCGCCGGCGCGGCGGTGCGCTTCGGCCATGCCCGCCTCATCCAGGCCGGAAAGGCGCATGGCGCGGCGCTTGTGGCTTGCCGAGAGGCCGGGGATGTTCTTGGAGACCCAGAGCCAGAGCCGCTCCATCTCAATCGACTGGCCCTCGCAGACCACGTCGTTGTAGATACTGGAGCCGCCGACCTGCGCCCAGAAGGCCCGGAGCGCCGGGTGCCCCCGGCTGGCGGCGGCCAGGGTCGTGGTCGCGCCGGCGGACGAGCCGGCCATGCCGATCCGCCCGTTGCACCAGGGCTGCTCCGCGATCCAGTCGATGGTGTCGTAACCGTCCGCTGCATCATCGCAATACACCCGGTCCTCACCTTCGGAGGCATAGCGGCCGCGCGTGTCTTGATAGACGCAGGCATAGCCGTGGGCGGTGATCGCCTTCCACCCGCGCAGGATTGAGCCACGCAATGGTTGGGCCGGATCGGGCAGCCAGCCATGCGCCGGGTCGGTCGTGTGCTGGCCCTGCGGCTGGGTGATGCCGTAGGGCGTGCGCTCCAGGATTACCGGAAAAGGTGCAGAACCGGGCGGCAGAAACACCAGCGTGTTGAGCCGCACGCCGTCGCGCATCTCGACAAAGGCCTGAAAGCCGCACGTCCCGCCCGCTTCATCCACCACTGTCACCATCTCAAATCCTCCCGCCGTAGCGTTCCGCATCCACATACCAGCCGAGCCGACGCAGGCGCCAGCCGGTGATCGCCGACTCCGCCGCATAGGATAGCGTCCAAGCGGCGACGCCCAGTACTGCGCCGTTCCAGTCCGGATAGGCGAGGCTAATGGCGCCGGCTGCCGCTGCCGTCCCGATCCGCATCGCACCGCCCGCCGCCAGCGAAGTGGTGGTGCGCGCCTTGGCCAGCAGACCACGGAACAGGGCGGCACTGCTCCAGAACGCCGCCATCAGGAAGGCGATGCCCATGGCGGGCTCGCAATAGGCGGCCAGTTCCGGCGTCAACCCCATGACGCCGCGCAGGATCACGTCCTGCAACGGTGTCTGGAACAGCACCAGCGCCAGCAGCGAGAACAGCACGATCAGGTGCCCGGTGAACACCAGCATCACCCGCACATCCTCCCGCCGTGTCACCAGCGTCTGCGCCGTTTGCGCGAGGTTGCGCATCGGCCCCATCAGCAATGAGACCAGCCCATGCACCACGCCGAACGCGGCAATCGCCAGTTCCGCATCGTTGAGGCGGCCGAGGTACAGGTTGATGACGAAGATCACTCCCATCTCGGCCGAGGAGTTGATGATCAGCGGCCAGGAAAACCGCCAATAGCCGAAGAATGTGTCCTTGGTCTGCCGCACTGCCGGCATTTCCATCAGATGCCGCCAGGCGAACACCCACGCAAACACGGTCTCCGACGCCATGCACATCACCAGGGCGAGGGCCCCGACCGCCGCACCGCCCATGAGCAACGGCAGCACCATCAGCCATACCGCCAGCGAGGCGAGGCGGATCAGCGTGCTCCAGGTGATGATCATGGTGCGCCGGTTCAGCATCAACAGCGCAAAGGCGGTGCCGCGGGCCAGCAGCACCGGCGGGCTGAGCGCCAGCATGCCGACGGCCAGCCGCGCCTCCCACTGGCCCTGTTCGGTCAGGCCGAACCAGTCGCCGAACATGGCGCTGCCCACATCCGTGAACACGATCACCAGTGCCAGCGCAAACGAGGGGCTAAGCAGCAGTGCGGTAAACCCGACCAGCCGCCAGATGTCGGCACGCGACTTCAGGTAGGAGAGGCAGAGCAGCACCACCACTTCGGTCGCGCTGGTGATGGCAAAATAGAAGGTAAAGCCGGCGTTGAACGCGGCCAGCGTCGTGCTGGGCGTTTCCGTCCGCGCCAGAAAGGCGTGAATCGCCGATTTCGAGATCATGTTGAGCTCGACCATCAGCACCAGCGGAAAGAAGAACAGGTAGTTGTCCCGCAGCCGCAGTTGCGGCCTTTCGGCAGGCTCTGTCTCAGCCTCGCGTTGCATGAGGTATCATGGTTCCGTTTGCCGTGATGGTGGAAAGGCCGCGCGTCAGCCCTGCTGCTTTGCCGGCACGTCCGGCCAATCGCCCAGCCATGGCAGCGCCGACTGCCGCCAGATCTGGCGTTGCGGTGTCAATTGCGCCCGCTCGTCGATCACGCCGACGCGCAGCATGTAAACGTCGCGCGGCCCGTCCGCATCGGCCGCAAACACCTGAGAGCCGCAGTTGCCGCAGAACGCCTGCGCCCGGCGTCCGCCGCTGTCGCCGACTTTCACATATTCCCTCGGCTCGCCCTGCAGCAGGCGAAAGCCCTCTGCCTTCGCGGGTACGTTGACCCGAAAGGCGGAGGCGGAAAGCGCCTGACAGTCGGTGCAATGGCAGATCGAGGCGCCGTCCGGGTTCACCTCCGCCTCGAAGCGGATGGCGCCGCAATGGCAGCCGCCGTGTACGCGCATAGGGGGGCAACTCCTGAAAGGATCGGACAGTCGGCCAACAATCTACGGCTTTGACGCGGGCGGCAAGGCTCATGCCGTCTGGGCTTTGCGGACCCGGATTAATCAGGGGTATGCCGATGGCCGTGACCAGCCGCCTCAACTGAATGCCGCCGCGACCGCGAATGCATGCCCTGCCAGCTTTTCCGTCAAACTGGCGGACACCGGGAGCCACAGAAAGCCGAATTCCCGGACTTTCGCCGCGCACCAGATTTGCTTGGTCAGGCAAGAACCGGTTGGCTAAGGTTGCCGTCGGTTATTTGCATCAGACCAACGGGGCGAGACGCCCGCCACACTGCCGCCTCCCAAAGGAGACCCGCCATGGCCCGCATGAAATTCGGCGCATTCCTCGCCCCGCACCACCCGATCGGCGAGCACCCGATGCTGCAATTTCGCAGCGACCTGGACCTGGCCGAGCGGCTGGACAGGCTCGGCTTCGACGAGTTCTGGTGCGGCGAGCACCATTCCACCGGCTGGGAGGTAATCGCCTCGCCGGAGATGTTCCTTGCCGCCGCCGGCGAACGCACGCACCGCATCAAACTCGGCACCGGCGTCGTCTCCCTGCCCTACCATCATCCGTTCATCGTGGCGCAGCGCATGGTGCAGCTGGACCACATGACCGGCGGCCGGGCGATTTTCGGCTCCGGCCCCGGCGCGCTGCCGTCCGATGCCTACGTCCTCGGCATCGACCCCGTGACCCAGCGCGACCGGCAGGACGAATCCCTGGGCGTGATCAAACGCCTTTTGGCGGGCGAGGAGCGCTTCTCCCACAAGTCCGACTGGTTCACGCTCAATGACGCACGCCTGCACCTGCTGCCCCTGCAGGAGGAGATGCCGTTTGCCGTCGCCAGCATGGTCAGCCCGTCCGGTATGACGCTGGCCGGCAAGTACGAGACCGGCGTGCTCTCCATCGGCTCCATGTCGACCGAGGGACTGAACGCGCTGCCGACGCAGTGGTCGTTCGCAGAGGAATCGGCCGAAAAGCATGGCAACCAAGTGGACCGCAGCAACTGGCGCATCGTCCTGCAATGGCACATCGCCGAAAGCCGGGAGGAGGCCATCGCCCAGTGCAAGGACGGGCTGTTCCGCTGGCACAACGAATACAATGTCGGCACCCTGCAACGCCCCGGCGTTTCCGCCTTCAAAACCCCGAACGAGGGCGTCGAGAAAATGGCGTTTTCGGAAGGTGCAACCGCGGTGATCGGCACGCCGGACGATCTGGTGGCCCGCCTGCGCAGCCTGATCGAACTGACCGGCGGCTATGGCGTCACCATCGGCTTCGTGCACGACTGGGCCAACCGCGAGAACACCATGCGCAGTTGGGATCTGGTCATGCGCTACGTCGTGCCGGAAATCAACGGCATGCTGGATGCCTATCGCGAGTCGCGCGAACACGTGGTGGCGCACCGCGAGTCGTTCGAGGCGGCCCAGCAGGGCATCCTCAACAAGATCATGGCCAACCCGCGCGCCGCCGCAGCCCTGAAGGATACCAAGGTCGGCGTTTCGGCGGCCCTGGGGCCACATGCCGGGCCGGACTTCAGCAAGACCGGGCAGAAGTCTAACGGCTGATCCCGGCGTTTCCATGACAATCTGTTGGGCGGATGCCGCACAGTCACAGCATCCGCCCATTACAAGCCTAGCGGCCGGCAATATCCTTCTTGCGCTGCAAATACTCGTCCCGGTCGATCTCGCCGCGGGCGTAGCGCTCGTCGAGATAATCGAGAGCGCTGGACCGGCTGATGGAGCCCTTGTCCGCCCCACCGCCCGTCCACAGATGGCGAACCAAAAATATCACGCCCACCACTACGGCGGCGACCAGCAACATCGAAAGCAGGCCCTGGAAAGGCATCCACCACATCCAGCCCTCATGCATCGGCCATCCCTGGCTCGGTTGGGCCTCAGCCAAGCCGGGGAGGATGGCCAGCGGCATGGAAGAAAGATGGATAACTCTCACATCATCCCCATCATCAGCGTATCCGCCTTCTGCTTCTGATCGGGCGTGAGCGAATCGTACAGCGGTTCGGCTGCAGCCCGCAGGGATTGCAGCTGTTCCAACCGCTGGCTCATCATCTGTTCATGCCATTCCATCCGTTCTGGCAATGTGAGGGGCGGACCGTCGCCGGACATCATGGTTTCGTGCATGGTGGCCTGCATGGCGCCCGCGGAAGCGCGCATTGCGTCGGCAAAGGCCGCCCACTGGGATTCCTGATCGGCGGTGATGCCAAGTTCGGCTTTCAGGAAGGCAATCCGTCCTTCGATGTGCATGCTTCCGCCCTGCATCATCGCGCCCTTGCCCATCATGGCGCCGCCGCCCATTCCGCAATTCGGCATCATCATGCCCCGATCCATGCGGTCACCGCGCATCATCATGCCTGCACCACCGCTCATTTGACCGGCGTTGTCTTTCATCATGCCCGAGCCCTGCATCATATGCCCCGCACGGCCTTCCCCCATCTGCGCAGACGCAGGGGCCGCGAGAATGACAAGCAATGCGGCGATGGATGCAACAGAAGCTGGCTTTCTCATGGTCGGTTTCCTTTCCCTTGGCGATGCGCGCGATTGCGTCATCACCCTATAACGTGGGCAGTCACTTGCTGTGGCGCCAGCAGGAATCTCGCTGGCCGCAACTACGGGTGCCAGCCTTTTCGCCGGCGGAGGTGACAAATTGAATGGTGATCTCCCGCAGGCATCCAGGCAATACTGCCGTCAAACAAGTTGAACCCGCCGTACGCACCACCCGGTCCGCCCCGGTGCCCGCTGCAGGAGAATGCCGGATGCACATGATGGAAGCCCAGTCGCGCGCCGCCTGGACCGTTGACGACCTGACCCGCGACCGAAGTTGGGTGTACCGGATCAGTGAAACAGGACGCGACCAACTCACCCGCGCTGTTAAACAAGCCTACGATCCCGCCCGGCCCCTGCTCGACTACACGCGCGAGGAATTCGACCTTGGGCCTGCCTGGGACACGCTCGCCGCAGCCATTCACGAGGCGCATCATGGCCGCGGCCTGGCTCTGGTTCAGGGCTTGCCGCGCGACGGCCTGAGTGAGGAGGAATTCAAACTGCTGAACTGGGCCATCGGCCTTCATGCGGGCGTGGCACGTCCCCAGGGCAAGGCGACCCAGTACATTTCCGCCGTGCGCGATGCTGGCACAGATTACCGATCGGCCAGCGGACGCGGCTATTCCTCCAACGCCAAGCTGGATTTTCATGTGGACGGGGCCGATACCGTCACGCTCGCCTGCTACAACAAGGCGAAGAGCGGCGGCCAAAGCATGATTACCAGCACGGTCACCGCCTGGAACGTACTGCTGGCGGAACGGCCCGACCTGGCAGAAGTCGCCCGGCAGGATTTCTATTTCAGCCGCCAGAACGAGGAAACACCCGACGAAGGCCCCTATTACGGGCAGCCACTGATCGACTTCGCCGACGGGCTGCTATTCGGCAAATGGAATCGCAACCGCGTACTGAGCGCACAGCGCATCGCAGGGGTGCCGCAACTGACGGATGCCCAGCGTGAATGCATGGATTTCCTGGACCGGCTGCTGCAACGCCCGGACTTGATGTTTACCATGTATGCCGAACCGGGCGACGTGCAGATCATGAACAACCACGTGATCCTGCACTCCCGCACCGACTATGTGGATCACGAAGCGCCGGAACAGAAGCGCCTGCTATACCGCCTCTGGCTGGCACCGCCAGATTCTGCGCGTCTGCCCGATAGTTGGTGGGATTTCTACCGTGCGACCGAGCCGGGCACGGTGCGCGGCGGCATTCGCGGCCACCACCACGACGAAACCTGCCGCGCATTCGAGCGCAGGCAGGCCGCCGCCCTGGGCATGGTCATCCCGGCCTGACCGGGGCGCGCTGGCTGCCCCAGCCTCACCGGCCGCGCAGCGCCTCCGCACCTGCAGCCAGTTCCGTGATTTCCTCGGTGATCTCATCCTGGCGCAATTGCCGCTGCCATTGCGCCAGGCGGTCGAGCTTGGTCTCGATATTGCCTTTGGCGGCAGCCATGGCGATCATGCGCGCCGCATTCTCTGCCTCGAACGCATGCATAGCCGCTTTGTATAGCTGCGCGAATACGTATTCCTCTGCCAGCCGCTCCAACAGCACATGCGGAGCCAGCAACGTGATGGGCGGGAACGCGGCGGCTGCCCTGGTGAAAAGGGCATAGTCGATCGGCAGCAGTGAATGCCTCTCCACTTCAACGCCACTGCCGGCGGACCGGGCATATATCAGGTCGACATCCGCAATGCCCCCTTCCGCGATCCGGTCATAGAGCGCCTGAGTCAGGTGGTTCACCATGGATGGAATGGCATCTATGTGCGTGGTCATTGCAACAGACCAATCCGGCGTCACGCGGCGTTCGACAGCCAGCGCGATGGTACGGCTGCCGATTAGGAACAAATCAGCGCCCGGAACGCTGCCGCCAACCGCCTCCAGCAGCCGTTCGGCGAATGTGCCAGCAAACCCCTGTTCGGCCCCAAACAGGATCACCGCCCGCCCTCCGGCCGTTGCCGCCGTCGGGGGCACGGCGTCACCCGGCAATAACGCGAGCGCATGGCTGATTGCGTCTGATATCACGTCGCTGTAGGCGTCAATACCGCCAAGCAATGAGCGCCCCTGCTGCGCTCGGGCTGCCGCGATGCCGCGCATCGCGGTAACAACAGTGCCCAACTGCCGGACATTCTGGATCTGCGCTTCGACGTCTGCCAGCCGCCCGACCATCAGCGCCCCTCCGGCTTCGCGGCAATACGGTCAGCGAGCCGCTGCAGCGCTGCCTGCAATTCCGCCTGCCCGCCCTCGTCCAGTTTCCCGGTCTCCGCGATCTGCTGCGCAGCCGCCGGTGCCTCCCGGTCCAGAAAAGCGGCCATTCCCGCACGAAACTGCGCGATGCGGTCCAACGGCAGCGGGTCCAGCAGGCCGCTTTGCACCGCCATGACCAAGCCGATCTCATCCACCAGACGCAGCGGGGCATATTGCAGTTGCGAGAGAATGGCGCGGATGCGGCGGCCGCGGACCATTTTTTCCTTCACCTGCTCATCGGTGACGCCGCCGAAGCGGGTAAACATTTCCAGCTCCAAAAACTGCGCATAATCGAGCCGCATGGCATGGGCAGCTTCGCGCAGCGCCGGGGCCTGAGTCTTGCCGCCGATACGGCTGACACTCGTGCCGGTATCGACAGCCGGCTTGTGGCCTTCGTGAAACAGCCGGCTGTCGAGGACGATCTGGCCGTCGGTGATGGAGATCAGATTGGTCGGTATGTAGGCGCTGAGATTGCCGGCATCGAGTTCGGCGATCGGCAACGCCGTCAGCGACCCCCCGCCGCCCTTTGCGGACAGCTTGGCCGCGCGTTCCAACAGCCGGGCGTGCACATAGAACACGTCACCCGGATACGCTTCCCGTCCCGGCGGCTGGCGGGTCAGCAGGGCAATTTCCCGATGCGTCGCGGCGTGCTTGCTCATATCGTCGATCACGATGAGCGCGTGCTGGCCGCGGTCGCGGAAATATTCCGCCAGGGTGAAACCGGCAAAGGGCGCGATCCACTGCAAGCCGGGCGGCGAGGATGCGCTGGCGATAACGAAAATGCAGCGCTCGGGCGCGCCATGGGCATGCACCGCATCAATCACCCGGCGCACGGTAGAGGATTTCTGACCGACGGCGACGTAGACGCAAATCATGTCGCTGGATTTTTGGTTGATGATGCAATCGACCGCCACCGCGGTCTTGCCGATGGCCCTGTCGCCAACGATCAGTTCCCGCTGGCCGCGGCCCAGGGCAAACATGGAGTCGAGCACCAACAAGCCGGTTTGCACAGGCTCGGTGACGAAATCGCGCTCAATGATGCCGGGCGCAGGCCGGTCTACCGGCAGAAAATCCGCTGCCTCGATCTCCCCGCCGCCATCCAGCGGCCGGCCGAGGGGATCGACCGTGCGGCCGAGAAAGCCAGGCCCGACCGGCACACGCACCACCTCACCTGTACCGCGCACCTTGTGACCGGCCTCCAGCCCTTCCGGAGCGTCCAACAGCACGCAGCCAACCCGGTCCCGGTCCAGCGTCATGGCGAACCCAGCCTCGCCATGCTCGAACACAACCAGCTCGTCGAGCCGCAGGTCGGGGAGGCCGGAAACCAGGGCAATCCCATCTGCCGCGGATTCGACCCGGCCGACCTCCTCTACCGCCGGCGCCAGATCGATGGCACCGACGCGGCCTTTGGCCTCTGCCGCCCACCGGTCAAGACGGGAGGTGATTGGGGTCATGAGCCAATTCCTCCCGAATGCGGGCAAGGTCCGCCTGCCAGTTGTTGCGGATGGTCGTATTACGGGCGCGCACCTCGATCCCGGCGATCAGGCCGGGGTCCGTGCGGAAAGCAACGTGTACGCCGCTCCCGCCTACGCTCTGTAACACTGCGTGCACCTGCGCTGTCTGATCGGCATCGAGCGGGACAGCGGTCACCACCTCTATGGGATGATCTCCATCGGCGTCGGCAAAACCGGCGGCACCATCGCTTGGCAGATCGTGCAGCGCGCGCTCTATTCCTGCCAGAAAGGCTGCGAAAGAGGCGTCCGGCGGCAGGCGGCAAAGCAATCGCTTGGCGATCTCCACGGAAAGGTCGCTGGCGCGGTCTATGAGTTTCCCCTCTGCCTCCGCCTGTTGCCGCGCCAGGTTATGGCTTGCTTCCTCCTGCTGTCGCGCCAGATCCTCGGCAGACTGGCTTAGCAGGCGGGCTTTTTCGGCCTCGGCCGCCTTCTGCGCCTCCGCCATCAGGCGTTCCCGCTCCTCTGCAACCTGCGCGTGGGCCGCCTCCGCCGCTGCCCGCTCCCGCTCGGCCTGCTGGCGCTTCGCCTCCGCATCGGCCAGAAGGCGTTCAGTTTTCTCCCGCCGTTTGGCAACGATCGCTGCCACGGGCCGAAAAAAGAAACGCCCCAAAATCCAAACGAGGACCAGAACATTGATGGCCTGCAGGGCCAGCGTCCACCAGTCGAAAGGCATGGCGTTATTGAATGAAAGGGTTGGCGAACAGCACCAGCAGGGCGATCACCAGACAGTAGATCGCCATGGTCTCGATCATGGCGAGACCAACAAACAACATGCGGGAGATGGTCCCGGCGGCTTCCGGCTGCCGGGCAATGGCGTCCATGGCTGCCGCCACTGCCCGCCCCTCGCCCAAAGCCGGGCCAATGGCACCGAACGAGACGGCCACGGCGGCCGAGATGATGCTGACAATCTCAATCCAGTTCATGGGGTTCTCCGTTCCGGGGCGTCTCTGACCGGCCATCGCTGACCGCACTGCCGATGAACACCGTGGCCAGCACGGTAAAAATGTAAGCCTGCACCGCACCGGTCAGCAGGTCGAGCGCCATCAGCGGGATCGGCACCAGCAAACCGGCAAGCGACAGCACGATGGCAACAACGAACACGCCGCTCATGACATTGCCGAACAACCGAACGATCAGTGAAAAGGTGCGGGTGAACGTCTCGACAATGTTGAGCGGGATCATAACAACGCTGGGCTCGGCAAAGGTCTTGAGATAGCCCAGCGGGCCGCGCGCACGAATGCCGAAATAGAAGATTGCGCAGAACACGATCAGGCCCAGCGCCGCGTCCGTCTCCAGGTGTGCGGTTGGCGGCTCCACGCCAGGGATCATGGCTGACCAGTTTGCGGTCAGGATGAAGAGAAACAGCGTCCCGATCAGCGGGACATAGGGTCCAGGCTCCGCCCGCATGGTGGCGCGGACCTGTTGGGCAATGACACCGGCGATCAACTCCAGCACGGTCTGCCGCGGCCCCGGCTGTAGCGACAATCGCCGGGTCAGCAGCCAGCCCCCCACACCCAACAACGCCATCAGGCCCCACGTCACAACCACTGGTTCGGTCACCGGCACTGGGCCGATGGTAAAGACGACCTTGGCAGTCAATGGCGACTCGATCATGGCGTTGCCCCCAGCCGCAGCACTGCCGTTCGCGCCAGCAGCAGGCCACCCGTCACGGCCAGCAATGGCAGCGCGCCGAACCAGACCGCCACCGCCGCAAATGCCCCAGCCAGCAGGGCAAGACGCAGCCCCTGCAGCGCCAGCGACCACGCCGCGCGACCGGCCAGGAACAGCCGAACACTCCAGCGCAGCGAAAGGAAATGCGCCCCGCCCAGCATCGACCCGGCCGCCAGCCATGCGGCCAGTTGCAAGGTCCAGGCAAGCGAGCCAGGGTCTACAGGCATCAGGAAACTCATTGCCGGTGCATCCATCGCCAAGCAGACCAGCACCCTGTGGCCACACCGAGCAACAACAGGGGGGCGCTCCAGAAAATTCCGGTGCCCATCTCACGGTCAATCCAGCGGCCCAGAAACAAGCCCAAAAGAGCCGGTGTCACGATCATCCAGCCCAACATGCCGATCTGCCCAGCCATGCGCATGATCGACGGTTCACCTTCCTTGCGCCAGTGCGCCTGCCGCTCGCGCCGCTTGCGCGCTGCCTCCACCAGATCGTCCGGCGCATGATGGCCTTCAGGTTTGCCGGGATCGTCGCTCACGAGACACCCCCCGATTGGCCCGGCGGGTCCGGCCGCAGGAAACGCACGATCTGCCGAACCGCTTTCATCTGCAATTGCAGGCTCTCCGTCCTGGCCGAACGCTCCGTATCCAGGCGCTTGCGGAACTCGTCGAGCACCACCTGCTCCAGATGGTCCAGATGGTCGCCTGGCACGGCCTCCCGCGTCGCAATGGCAACCTTGGTTGTGCCGCCGTTCTTGCTGACGGAAAGCATGCCGCGCCGCACCGCGCAGTAACGCCGACGGTCTCCGACCCCCTGCCAGCTGACGATACACACGGTGAGCGCGGTCAGCAGGTCAGGATGACCGTTCATGATGCCGAAACTGCCGCTCTCATCCTCCGCCCGCACGGCGGTGACGTCCGCCTCGTCAATGACCACCGCGGCGGGTGTGGTGATCAACAGCCTCATGCCGCATTCGCCTCCCGGCCGTCGGCCTTTCCGCGGGCCTCGTCAATTGTGCCAGTCATGTAGAGCGCATCTTCCGGCCACCGGTCGCACTCGCCGGAAAGGATCGCAGCGCAGCCTTTCAGCGTCTCGGGCAGCGGCACCGACCGGCCCGGCATGCCCGTAAACGCCTCGGTCACGGCAAAGGGCTGGGTCAGAAACCTTTGCAGCCGTCGCGCCCGACGAACCGCCAGCCGGTCCTGCGCGCTCAATTCCTCGATCCCCAGTAGCGAGATGATATCCTGCAACTCGCGGTAGTGAGCAATAGTCTCCCGCACTTGTTCCGCGATGCGATAGTGCTCCTCCCCCACCACGGTGGGGTCGAGCAGGATCGAGGTGGAGGCCAGCGGATCGACCGCCGGATACATGCCTTCCGACGCCATGGCGCGCGAGAGAACGATCATGCTGTCCAGATGGGCGGAAATCGCCGTCACCGCCGGGTCGGTGAAATCGTCGGCCGGCACATAAACCGCCTCGATCGCCGTGACCGAAACACCGCCGACGGATGTGATCCGCTCGTGCAGCGCCGCCACCTCGGTCGCCAACGTCGGCTGATAGCCAACCCGCGACGGCAGCCGCCCCAGCAAGCCAGAGACCTCGCCGCCGGCCTGCACGAAACGGAAGACATTATCCATCAGCAGCAGCACGTTCTGGTGCTTCTCGTCCCGGAAATATTCGGCGATGGTGAGCGCGGTCAGGCCAACACGCCAGCGAGCGCCTGGCGGCTCGTTCATCTGGCCATAGACGAGCACGCTGCGGTCCAGCACACCGGACCCCCGCATCTCGTTCAGCAACTCGTGTCCTTCGCGGGAGCGTTCGCCGACGCCGGCAAAGACAGATATGCCCTGGTAGCTCTGAACCATCGCATGGATCAGTTCCATCACCACCACGGTCTTGCCGACACCGGCGCCGCCGAACATTGCCGCCTTGCCGCCCTGGGGCAGCGGTGCCAGCAGATCGATGACCTTGATACCCGTCTCGAAGATTGAGGTGGCCGCGCTCCGCTCGCCCAGCGGCGGCGCTTGCCGGTGGATCGGCACCCGTGGCAGCCCTTCCGGCAGGGGCGGTCCATCATCCCGCACCCGGCCGGTCACATCCAGCAACCGGCCCAGCAGCGCATCCCCGACCGCCACCGCAATCGGGCCGCCGGTCGCGCGCACGGGAACGCCGCGTTTCAGGCCGGCCGTGGCCTGCAAGGCCACGCCGCGAACGGCGGCCGTATCCAAATGCGCCTGCACCTCTACGACCAACGGTTCCGGCCGGTCCCATTCGACCACAAGCGCATCGTCGATTTTCGGCAAGGAGCCGGGTTCGAAGCCGACATCCACCACTGCGCCCCGCACAGCGAGAACCCGTCCGCGTACCGCGGTGTCCGCTTTTTCGGTCATGAGTCGGCATCCGAACCGGTGGGTCTTGACTTCAGACCGCAAACCATACGCCAAGGCCGCCGTTCAGCATTGAGCGAAATCAAAGTGTCAGGGCCAAATTCCCCGTTTCAGGGTGATATCCGCGATCCGTTCCACCGAAAGGACAATCGCGGCGGTCCGCAAATCCGCCAGGCCGGGCCTGTCGGCGGTATCACCGGTCCCGGTTGCCTCCGCTTCCAGGTTCAACCGCCGCTGCCTGGCCAGCACCGCATCGACCGCACGCTCCATCTTGCGCTTCATCTTGCGGTTGACGTCCTCCAAATCCCACTGCTCGTTCTCGTTGTTCTGCACCCACTCGTAATAACTGACGCAGACACCGCCGGCGTTCGCCAGAATGTCGGGCAGGACGGTGACGCCGCGGCGCGCCAGGATCGCGTCGGCTTCCGGCGTCACCGGGCCGTTGGCACCCTCCACCACAAGGCGGGCCTGAACTCCATCCGCGTTGCCGGCATGGATCTGGCCGCCCATCGCCGCTGGCACCAGAATATCGCATTCAACCGTAATCAAATCCTCGTTCGTCAGCGACCGCGTGTTGGGCACGCCCACCACCGTACCATGCTCGCGCTTAAAGGCGGCAACCGCATCCAAATCCAGCCCTTCTTCGCTGAAAATGCCGCCCTGCGAGTCGCTTACGGCGACGATGCGCGCGCCGGCAGACTGGAAGGCGCGTGCCGCAGCGGTTGCGACATTGCCGAAGCCCTGCACGGCCACGGCTGCACCCTGCATGGATGAGAGGCCAGGCACCGCGCCCAGCATCACCAGACGTTCCGCGGCAAAGAAAGTGCCCAGGCCAGTGGCGTCGCTCCGTCCCAACGAACCGCCCATATCGATCGGCTTGCCCGTCACCACCGGCAGGTTGTTCCGGCCGGGATGTTCCTGGGCATAGGTATCGTAAACCCAGGCCATGGTCTGTTCGTTCGTGTACATGTCCGGCGCCGGCACATCGGTATGCGGGCCGATATTGTCGCCCAGTTCGTGAATGAAACGGCGGGTGATGCGCCGCAATTCGCTTTCTTCCAGCGCCTTGGTGTCACAAATGACTCCGCCCTTGGCGCCGCCGAACGGTACATCGATCAATGCGCATTTCCAGGTCATCAGCGTGGCGAGCGCGATGACTTCGTCCATGGTTACATCCGGATGATAGCGCAGCCCGCCTTTTCCGGGCCCTTTCGCCGTATTGTGGACCACCCGGTAGCCGTGAAATGTGCGCACCGAACCGTCGTTCATTTCCACCGGGAAACACAACGCAATCGCACGTTTCGGGTGGCGCAGAAAATCCACGAGTCCGCGCTTGAGAGTCGGAATGCGGGAAGCCGCAATGTCGAACTGCCGGCTGACCGACGCCCGCAAGTCTTGGGCAGCGCCGGATTCCGCACTATGGGGTTGGGAGCAGCGATCGGTCATCGGGCCGCCTATCCTTTCGGTTCCGCGAGGTTAAGCCTGTTCAGCAATGCCGGTGCGGTGACCAGTCAGCATTGACCTGCCGCAAATACCCAGCAGAGGCGCGGCCGCATGTCAAAAGCGCGGCCAAAGAATAGGGGCAAAGGTCAGGCGCGTTTGCCTGCGGTCACGCCCTCCGCCTCCAACGCCTCGATCTCCGCGTCGCAATAGCCGGCGGCGCGGAGTATTTCGGCACTATGCTCGCCCAGGCTGGCCGGCAGCCTGCGAATACCCGGCTGGGTTTTCGAGAAGCGCACGCCCGGGCCGACCAGCCTTACCTTGCCTTCGGTCGGGTGCTCGAATTCCTGGAACAGGCCAACCGCCTGCAAATGGGCGTCATCCGCCAGATCATCGAGCCGCGTGGCACGCCCGCATGGAATATCGGCAGTTTCCAATGCTTGCAGCACGGCCTCCGTGCCCCAGGAAGCCATGCACTCGGCAACCAGCGCGTAAAGCTCGCCGATCTTTTCGCTGCGCAGCGCCGAGTCGGTGACGCGGGGATCGTCCACCAATTCCGGCCGGCCCATGGCCCGGAAGAAAGACTGCCATTGCTTGGTGTTGTAGGGCATGACGCAGACATAACCGTCCGTCGTTGCATAGGGGCGGCGGTATTCGACCATGGTGCGCTCATAACCAGCCTTGCCCAGTGGCGGGTCGAAGGTCAGGCCGGAATTGTGTTCCACCAGGTTGAAGCCGACCAGGCTTTCCAGCATCGGCACCTCAACCAACTGGCCTTCGCCGGTGCGCTCACGCGCAAACAGGGCGGCGATGGTGGCGTGCGCGCAGAATTGCGCGCCGATCTTGTCGCAGATCGAGGCGTTGATGAATTTCGGCACGCCGGAACGCCCGCCCTGCATATCCGCCATGCCGGAAAGGCCCTGGATGATATCGTCATAAGCCGGGCGTTTCGCATAGGGGCCTTCCTGCCCGAACCCGACGAGGGCCACATAAATCAGCTTCGGATTGACCGCCGTACAGTCGTCATAGCCAAGGCCGAGCCGCTCCATCGCAGCCGGGCGGACGGAACTGATGAGAACGTCAGCCGTCTCCGCCAGCCGCAGCAATGCGTCCCGACCTTTCGGATTTTTCAAGTCAAGCACGACAGAGCGCTTGTTCCGGTTGGCGTTCAGAAAGAAATGGCCCATGCCCGGATTGCGGTAGGGCTTGATCCCGCGTGTGATATCACCATCCGGCGGCGCCTCCACCTTGATCACATCGGCGCCGTAATCCCCCAGAAGCTGCACGCCATAGGGGCCGAAGCCAACCGTGGTCAGGTCGAGAATGGTAACGCCGTCGAGCGGTCCGGACATGGGCGGAGCATCCTTGATAGCTGTAGCCACCGCCCGACGGCGGCGGCGTCAATTGGCGAGACAGAGGCCGTCGCTGTCGTAATGCGAACAGGCACAGAAGTCCACGGTTACGCTGTTGTTATGCGGCGGGTGCGGGTGCTTTTCCAGGTTGAAATGGGCGCGGGCAGATTGAACATAGTAGCTATCCGGCCGGCAGTATTCCTCCTTTGGAAACAGGATCGGAGTACCGCCGGCATCCTCATATTTATAGGTAACCCTAACAAGACGGTCGCTGCCATAGCCACTCAAAATCTTGTACGAGTCCCACCCATTCGGATTGGCATGGAAGGGCCCAATGATATTCGCAGTCTCCGAAGAGACCTTGCACTTAGAAGCAACCCTGGGGTCGACGGGGTCGGGACAAAGGTATCCGCTGCGCAGCTTTTTGAAGATTCGTCCATTCGCAGCGGTATGGTAAGACGTAGCGATCACGATTGGCGTTGGTAATGTGTCAGTAGACTTTGATCGATAATCGGCGACGATCATCAGATCGGCCTTATCTGGCAGTGCGGTACTGTCAGGGTCACGCCCCTGTTCCATCTTCCAGGCCAGTTTTTCGAAAAATTCCTTGTATCGATCCTCACTCAAGTAAAAGGGTGTCTCCAGGTCCGCTTTTTTGGGTGGCAGTTGATCGAATGTTGGAAAAGCAGATGTGCATTTCTCGTTCGTCGAACTTGCCGAATACTCAAACCATGACGTTCCCCCGTCCCGCCGTGACAGTCGGTAAATATCGCATTTCCCTTGTGCATTTTCGACCATCATCGCCAAGCTTTTGATGTGGATTTCGGCGCCACCAATACCGGCATTCAACCCTTGGCAGAATTTCAGAAGCGGATCGCCGCTTTGGAACCGCTCATCGCAACCACCAGGGCCGGGTGCGGCTTGGCCCGGCGGAACCATGCCAAGTGTGAACAACGCGCCGATAGCCATTATTGTACCGAGAGTCTTCATGGCATCCCCCTTTATTTTGACTCCATACGTTTATTCCGGATTTCATGAAATTTTTATTGACACACCCCAGAATTGGCGAGGCAATTGCAAATATCTATACTGTCACTTTGCCAAAAGTGCGCCCGTGCAGATTGCACATAGAGTGCATCGTCTTTGCAATATTGCTGCCAGGAAACGGAAATCGGTGAGCCGCTGCCATCCTGGTAAGAATAGGTCACTTGCAACAGGCGGTTAGGCCCAGTGTTCGACTGGTTCGGTTTTATGTCGTAATTGGTCCAACCCGGCATGCTGCTTTGATGGGCCTGCGTCTTGATACAAGTGGGGAGGCCTGGAGGGTTCGCTGTGGCTGGCAGATAGGTGTAGGAGGCAAGTTGCCACTGATCCCATTCCTGCCCAGCGTCCTTTTTCTTACGGTTCAGTTTGAGGGCAACCGGGCGAACAGCATCCGCTGTTATGCAGGCTTTGCCCCCGTTTCCCTGCTCGATTTCGACATCGATTTTGGCTCCGGTATAATAATCCATATAGATGACAATATCGGAAACCTCGTTAAGTTCCGGGCCTGTCGTCAACTTCTGACCAATTCCCTGCAATCTTTGCTCAATTTTTCCCTTTTCAGGAGGCGTTTGACCGACCGACACCACATCAGGAATATTGCATTTCCCTTGAATCCAGTGTGTAGACAACACCCGAACGTTAGGGTTCTTTCGCCGAGACTTGGTTTGCTTATCTGGGTAGGTTATGAATTCATCGCGGGCGCACCAATCATTGCCTTCCATGACGTAATCACTGAAATAGGTGACATCGCTGATGACAAAGGCACTCGACTGACCTGGCGTGTTGAGTGCATTGCAGAGAACCGACCAGTCCTTGCCGGAAAATTGGTAAGAAAAGCTACAGATGTTTTGAGCGAATGCAGGATTCGCGATCAACGCCGCTGCAAATCCTATCGCCGATATTATCATTGAATTCCGCATGGTTACTTCCTCCGTCTGGTATTGTTGTTGGCGGACCAATTTTCCGAACGCCGTGCGCACCTTTCACATCTCAAAAACTAAGCGCCGCGCGCGCCGTCACTGTCAGGCCGCGCGCCAGTTGGCGGATACCGACATCGCCAACGCGATAACTCGGTTCCTGGAATTTCACGTCGCGGTCCAGCAGGTTGCGCACTTCGAGGCTCAACAGGCCGCGCTGGTCCGGCAGGCGCAGGCCAGCGGCCAGGTTGATGACAACGCCCTGCGTATCCGCACTCTCGACGCCGCCGGTTGAACGCTCGGTCAGATCCTGATTGTAATAAACAGCCTCGGCCGCTGCGAACGCACCGGACGGATGGAACCAACGCAACGAGGCCGGAACCAGCAGGGTCTCCAACTCCTGACTGCCGCCTTCCGTATCGCCTTGCTCAAGCACCAGATACTGAGCACCAATTCCGGCAGCGACTTGTGGCCCCAACGTGCCGCCGATATAGCCGCGCACGCTACTCTCCGATCCATCGAACGTGTCGAAAAAGGCGCCGGGCTGGCCAGGATTGTGAGACAAAGGCTGTTCCAGGTCCCGCCAACTCGCCTCCCCGCCAAGCCAGAGCCACGGCAAGGGCTGCCAGTCAGCGCCCAGGCCGTAAGTCGTGGAACGGGTGCCATTGAAATCCTGAAACGCCTGGTTGAAACCGGCGACCGTAGTCGGCTCCAGCGATTGATCGAAGATAAGGCGGTGCTTGACGGTCTGAAACACAGCGCCCCGCAGCGTCAATTCCGGCACCGGCCGCACCTCTATGCCAAGCTTCGGCGAAATCGTGTCGAGGTCCAGCTTGCTCGGCCCATCCGGATCCTGGTTGTAGTGACTGAACGCCAGCCCCGCCGTCACGTCGAGCCACGGCAACGGCGACCAGTACGCATAGGCGTAACCGGTATATTGCGTGATCTCCTCCTCGAAGTCGGAGAGCGGTAATTGCAATGTTATTGGCGGCAAACCAAAAGGCGGGAAGAAAGGCGAGGGTGCTGGTGTAAAGCTGATCGAAGCCACACTATCGGCCTCCGCCCGGCCGGTTTCGCCGCCAACCACAAAGGTCAACCCGTCCATCGGACGCCAGTCGCCACGCACCTGTAACTGGGAACCGTGCTCGTCGAAGGTCGACAGCAAGCCGCTGGCACTCGGCTGCGCCTGATCGACCTCTCTGGCGCGATGGGTGAACAGTCCGACCAGGTCCAGGTCTGCTGATGGACTGATCTTCACACCCAGCCGCACGCGGCGGTCTTCCTGCTCGATCCTTTGGTCGGATATTCCGTCAATCAAATGTTCCGTCAGGTCGCCGGTCTCGGAGTTGCGGAAACGGAACTCGCCGAAAAAGCTGAGGGCCGCGCTTGGCGCCACACGCACCTGCACCGCCGTGATCGCTTCCTCCTGATCGGCATTGGCGCCGAACCCGTCGTCGGTCAGATAGAACTGGCCGGCCGCGATGGAAAAGCCGCCGTGCAAGCCGGAAAGCGAAGCCTCGCCGCCATACCGATCTTGCGTACCGGCCAGGCCGGAAGCGTCGAAGCGGACACCGTCACCATCGAACAACGGCCCGAATTCGCGGAACGTGACGCGGGACGGGCCGATGGAGTCGAGAAGCCCCAGATGCACCTCGCCCAGTTGCGCCTGGATCGGGGCTTTGGATGGACCGGAAAACAGGTCGGCCTGCAATGCCTCGGAGGTTCGTGCAACCTCCAGCCCAACCTGGCCCAGATAGGATTCCGCGAGGAAACGGTGCGCCCCCGGATTGCCCGGGTCGCGTTCCACTGCCTGCGCGGCCTTCCGGCGCGACAACTGCTCGAAGCCCAGCACCTCGAACGCCCGGCCCAGCGCCGTACCGTTGACCGAAGCGTCCTCATCCAGCCCGCGCCGGTCGCGCACCGGCGCCCGGGCGCCGCCCCGCTCGCCGGAAGCCGTTATGGCCTGCAATGCCGCGATCGGATCGTTCGCCGCAAACCGCTCCAGCGCCGTCAGCAGGTGAGCTTCCGGATTGTCCGGATCCTCACGCAATGCCAGGTTGAACTGGGCGGCGGCTTTCCCCGGCTGCCCTTCATCGAAATAGGCTCGCCCGAGCGCGGTGCGCAGAGAGGCCCGCCGCGGGTCAAGTGCGGCGGCATTCTCCAATTCGCCCCGGCCTTCCGCCAGCCGGCCAAGCCGGATCAGGGCCAAGCCGCGGCCGAGGCGCGCCAGCGGCAGGCCGCCGTCCCGCTCCACCGCGCAGTCAAAACGGCGCAGCGCGGCCGAACCGCGCCGGTCCGCCAGCAGGGCGAATCCTGTAACCGCCTCGATCAGCGCTTCAGGACCGCAGGCCTCCCCGGCTTCCGGCAACACCTGCAATGCCTGACCAACCGCGCCGCGCAACAACAGCACCTCCGCAAGGCGCGCGCGGGCAAACACGTCATCGGGCCGCAAGTCCACACCGGCCGCTGCCGCAGCTTCCGCCTCCCGCAGGCGGCCCCGCGCTTGGAAGCCATAGGACGCGGCCAGTTGCCAAGCGCCGTCGCTCGGCTGCGGCGCGGCCAAGCGCCGGTCAATCTCTGCGGTTCTGTTCTGCTTTACCGCACCCAATAGACAGAGTGCGGCACCCTCCAGCATCTCGTCCGCCGCGCCACAGCGTAAAGCCGCCATCGCCGCGTCCATTCGGCCAGCCGCCAGTAACCCCGCCGCTGCCGAGCCCTTCGGTGCGCTGAGCAACAAGGCCGGCGGGTAGTAGATCGCCCAGTCGACCAGCCCAGCGAAATTCAAAACATAGGCGCGGAACACCTGCGGCAATTGCCCGGCATCCTCGGCACCGACCAGACGCACCATGGCATTCGGCCGGGCGTAGGCCACCTGCTGGCCGCCAACCGACAATCCATCGGCCTGGTCCTGCCGGGCGATGACCAGCCCCTCCCGCACCGCAACCACAGCACCATCGCCGCCAGAGACATGCACAACGGCCTCCGTGCCGTCGATGCCTGCCGTCAGGAAACGGGTATGTATGGAAAATCGCGTTCTGACCGAACTCAGAAAATGCAGAATGCCTTCGGAAAGACTGACGTCATCATCGCCGCCAGACGGTTGCAGCACCATTTCGGCATCATGGTTTAGGCGGATCGTGGTGTCCTTGTCAGGCAACCGGATGGCCAATTTGCCATCGGCTCCCGTTTTCAGTCGGGTATTGCCGCAGAGCCATTGCCCCTTGCTGACAGCCAACGGGTTGCCGGTTCCATCCTCTACCTCGACCCTGCCTTCCACGGACAGGACCTGGCCCATATCGCAATCGGCGGCATAGGCTCGACTGGCCTCCAGCAACGCGGCCAAAAGCACAAAAAGGGTCAGGAAAATTTTGGTCAAGCTTGAGAGCCTGAGAGCAGAACCCGGCAGATTGCTCAACTTACATACTTCCGCATGCCTGCCAGTCGATTCGATAGACCCGCACATCACCCTGCCGACCCCTTATATTTCTCCAGCCAATCGGAAACGCAAACGGCAGCCAATTTTTGCTCAATAGTATCGTAAATTCGGCTACCAGTATAGTCGTCTGTTTACAATCGCCTTCACTTGGCGAATTGCCCAGATCTCTTCCCATCTGTTCCAATCGTGCTGCGATGTTGACAGCATCGCCCATCGCATCAATCGAACTTCGGGTATCCGCGCCGACCTCGCCGACGGCAATCATTCCGGAATTCACGCCGATCCGAACGGATAGCGGCATAGCGGAGTCCGCCTCGAAGTCCAGGGCCTTGGCAATCTGCACCGCCGCGCCAAGGGCACGAGTGGCATGAGATCCGCCAAGGTCCGCCGAATCGAATACCGCCAACAGGCCATCGCCGGTGTATTTGAGCACCATGCCGCCCCCCGCCTCGACCGCGCCATTCAGCAGGTTGAAAAATTCCGTCATTCGGCGGTTAAAGGCCGCCTCCTCCATTCTTTCCGCCAGTGCGCTGGAGCCGATCAGGTCGATCACCAGCACCGTCGCCTCGGTCACCACAGCCGGCGAGCGCGTGCGGCTGTGATCCTGAACCAGCGCGGCCGCTATCGAGCGCGGCAACAGCCGGTAGAGCACTGCCGATGTGTGCCGATAGCCAACCCCTACGGCCAGCAGAGCCGCCAACGGAACAAAGGCATAGGAGACCGCAGCAACCGGCAGCCAAAGCCCGCCAATGCTGAACGCCGCGGCGGCGCCGGCAAAATACAGAAACCCCAGAGCGGCAGCTGCCGCCGCGCCCCAGATGCCACTGACCGCAAGCGCTACTGTCAGCATCGCAAAGCCGATGACCGCAGCTGCCGCCAGATCGGCAACCGGCGGTAGCCGGTTCAGCGTTTGCCCATGCAGCAGGTTCAGAAAGCCGGTCGCCGCCAGTTCGACGCCCGCCAGATCGCCACCACCGGATGACGACCATGCAGTCTCGAAATCGTCGCGGCGGGCAATCCCGTTAGGGTGCGATGCGCCGACAAACGCGACCCGCCCGGCCAGCGACTCGCGGTATCCACCGGTTAATATGTCCAGAAAGCTGACGGTTTCGACCGCGCCGCCTGGGCCGTAGAGGTTAAACAGGGAGAACATCGCCTCACGCTCGCCCGGCGGCAATGGCGACAGGCCAGCGGCTTCCACAGCCAGGCGCGGGAAGCTGCGCAGTGACGGAAAATCCGGCTGGGCAGCGATATACCGGTAAGTATCGCCATCGCGCCATTCAACGACGAACGCACCGGTCTGCGCCGCCTCCCGGAACCGCAGCGCCGGCCGTTCGCGCATGGCCGGCGAGCCAAGAGACGCCGCCTGCACCTTCTCCAGCAGGATCGGCCGGGACTGCTGCCGCAGTCCATGCTCCAACAGACCATCGTTCACCTCGTCGCTGGCGCCATAGAAATGGATATCGATCACGACGGCTCGCGGGCTCAGCTTGGCCAGCGCCACCAGCAGGCAGCCAATCAGGCCCCGCGGCAAGTCCTCGACATTGCTGGCCCGCGCCAGTTCGCTTTGCACCGATGGCGGCAGGCAGGCGGCAAGCTCCGGGGCGTCAGCCTCCAGCCGATCGGCATGGAAGGCCAGCCAATCGACCCCGGATTTGTCCAGGCCGATAATCACTGCCTCGCGAGGCGCAGGCCGCTCGCCCCGCGTGGCGTATAGCAGAGGCAGCCCGTAATCCGGCTCCAGCATCCGCATGGCCAGCGCTACCGCAACTACCAGTGCCAGCAGCACCAGCGCCGCCAACGGCGAAAGCGGAAACTTGCGGAACCGGGAGATCATTGCGTCGATGCCAGCCTTGTCGCCGATAGGGCATCGGCAGTCCAACGCCGAGGCCAACGGCCACCGTAAGGCGCGACAACCGCCTAAGCAATTGCTTTGCCGAGAATATGCCGCTTTGACTCCCGGCGGAAATTCAACAATGAAGCCAGTTATATCCCGAGTCTGTCGAGCCACTCCATGTCCGCTCCACCATCCCTGAAACTTGGCCTGATCGGCGGCAATATTGCTGCGTCCAAGGCCCCGCTGCTGCACGAGTTGGCCGGTCGGCAGAACGGCTGATGGATATTGAGGTCGAGGCGGCCTGCGAGGCCGGCTATTGCGAGCGCAGCCCGGAGCGACGCACGCAGCACAATAGCTGGCCCCGGGCTTGGCCCGGAGGCTATCGCGACCGGCGTTGGCAGACCCGGGGCGGTTCAACCTGCCGTTTTCCAATGGCACGCCACGCGCAACCTGACCCAAGCGATTGTCGACAAGGCCAGCCTCAAGATCCGCCGCAAGACACTCGCCTGGGACAATGACTACCTCGAAGCCGCCCTCCGAACCTAACCACACACCCTTCAAGCGATTCGCCTTGAATTCGACGGCCAAAACCGCCTGCCCGAGATCATCAAAGGGGTTGAGTTCCGCGACGGCGTCCGGCATAGTCAAATTGCCGCTTGATCAAGCGGCACCAAACTTCTGCGCATATCTCATCATGCTATTGAAACTAATCAATTCTTTTTGGCTTGGCCCTACGGGCGTGCTTTCATCTTTAAAGGGGGTTGCTATGAGCAGGTTATTTATAAAAATTATCCCATGTTTAGCATGTCTATTGATAATTGCCGGTTGTGGAACAAATAAATCAATAATGACAAAAAGATATGAACAATTACCATCGTATGAATTGTGTCGAAAATTGGCGGAAAAGGACATGCTTAATTTTCAACGGCCGTGGGCATTTAAAGTAATAGAAACCCGCGGCGATACCTGTGAAAAAGAATTTGAGGAACAACGAGAAATAGAAAAGAAAAAAGCAGAGGAACAACGAGAAATAGAAAAGAAAAAGGCATCCGCACCAAGGGTATATAATAATATAATTCCAAATAACCTGAATAATCTCACTTGCACAACAATAGGAAATGTAACAAACTGCAGTCAATTTTAACTAGAGAAAATTTTTTTTGGAAAAATAATGCGAATATTACTGTTGTACAGAATTTTTAATCTAAAGCAAGGCTGAAAAAGGAGGTCAGCCTTTAAAACCACAAATTGACCAGGGCAAAATCATAAAAATCGTTAATTTGCGAGGATAGTGGCTAGGAAGGCTTGGTTCATGGCGGCCTTGAGGCGCTTTCGCTTGACCGAGAGCTTGGAGGGCTGGCAACCGGTGTTGGCAGACCCGCGCCGGCGATGTTGATTTGCGGGTGCCGAAGCTGCGCCGGGGCGGCTACTTTCCGAGCTTTCTGGAGCGAGTTCCTGCGTGAGCTAACGCGGCAGTTCGCTTTACACCGATGGCGGCAGGCAGGCGGCAAGCTCCGGGGCGTCAGCCTCCAGCCGGTCGGCATGGAAGGCCACCCAATCGACCCCGGATTTGTCCAGGCCGATAACCACCGACTCGCTGGGCGCGGGCCGCTCGCCCCGCGCGGAATACAGCAGAGGCAGCCCATAATCCGGCTCCAGCATCCGCATGGCCAGCGCTACCGAAAACGCCTGCGCCGGGACTTGGTAGCGGCGGAGTGAGCGGCCGCTGTTATCGTGTCTGCGCGTGTACGAAATCGACGATCAGAGCCACAGCCCGCCGCGCGATTTCCGCACCCGGGTCTTTGGCGATAAAGGCGTGCGGGGCGCTGGGAAATTCCTCATATTGCAGGCTGCCGCCAGCGGTGCGGTAGGTTTCGGCAAAACGCGGGGCCATGGCAGGGCCCAGATTATCGTCCGCGGTGCCCACGATCAGCAACGCCGGCGGCATCTGCACGCTCTCCCCCCGCTCCAGAATGCGCTGGGGCGAGCCCTCGTCCATCGCGGCGGTGTCGGGCCAATAGGCATGATGGGCGGCAACCAGCCGCTCGTTGCCATTGGCCTGAACCATCTCATAACGGCCGAGTGGGTCCGCGACCGGCCAGCACATCGCAACATAGCCGACGCCTGCATCCACCTTCCCGCCACCCGGCAGCCGGTGGGCGGTGTAGCGCGGATCGTCCGGGCGCATCGCTGCCAGTATCGCCTGATGCCCGCCGCTCGACGTGCCCAGCAGGCCAACCTTGCCAGGATCGACGCCGAGCCGGGCCGCGTTCGCCTTCAGCCAGCGCACAGCCAAGTTGATGTCGGCCAGAGAGGCCGGATACTGCGCCACCGGCGGCATGCGGAAGTCGATGGCCATAACTACCACGCCGCTTTCGGCAAGCGGCAGGTGAATGTCGCGGTTGGTCAAGCGGTCGTTCAGGGTCCAGGCACCGCCATGCACCTCCACCACACCAGGGAACGGACCCCGCCCCTGTGGACGGTAGAGCCGGGCCAACAGGCGCCCGCCGTCCGGGCTTGCATAGGCGACATCCTGGACGATCAAACCGTACCGCTCAGCCATTATGGTTCTCCTTGCATGTGTGCGCCCTCGCGGCCGCCGGACCGAATTTCGCGCACACCATTCGAGCGAACGCGCCCGGCTGTCAACGGCTGACTTGATCGCGAAACCGCCACGAAGGCCATCCCTTTTGCCTCGGTTCCGGTTCGGCAAATGCCCGGAAGCTCAGGCGGCCGCAGCGAAGGTGCGGCGGCCCCAGTCGCAGGCATGCGCCATGGCGGCATCGGCCGCATCGACCACGCCGCACCAGAACAGGAAGCCGTGATTCATGCCCGGTCGCCGCGTGATCTCGACCGGGATGCCAGCCTTCCGCAGCCGCTCGCCATACCGTTCCCCTTCGTCGCGCAGCGGGTCGTATTCTGCGGTCAACGCATAGGCAGGCGGCAGACCGCTCAAATCTCTGGCCCGCAACGGCGAGGCGTAAGGATTGTCTGCCTCCGGCGGGCCGGTCAGGTAGTGATCCCAAAACCATTCCATCGTCTTGCGCGTCAGGCCGTAACCTTCCGCGTTCTCCTCGTAGGATGGCGAGCCGGGGGTATGGTAGTCGGTGACAGGGTAGAGCAACATCTGACCGCAAAGGCGAGGCCCACCCTCGTCACGCACGCGCAGCGCGGTGACTGCGGCCATGTTGCCGCCCGCACTATCACCCGCAACCATGATGCGGCCGGCGTCCGCATTCAGGCGGGCCGCGTGCTCTGCCGCCCAGCGGGTCGCCGCCAGACAGTCATCCGGTCCGGCGGGGAATTTGTGCTCCGGTGCCAAGCGGTAATCGACCGATACCACGACACAGCCGATCCCATCCGCCAAGTTCCGGCACATTCCGTCGTGCGTGTCCAGGCTGCACAGCACGAAGCCGCTGCCATGAAAGAACACGATCAGCGGAAACGGGCCCTCCCCTTTCGGGGTATAGATGCGCAGCTTCAGCGGGCCGCCCGGCCCATCCATATGGGTTTCTGCCACCTGCGCCATGTCCGGCGCGGGCCCCATGACGGCGATGCGGGCCTCGTATTGCCTCCGCGCCTCATCTACCGGCAGGGTATGGGTGGCGGGCACGCCGGTGCCTTTATCGAGCAGAGCCTGGATTTGGGGATCGACGGGCATCACGGTTCCTCCGACTGTCGTTCGTGTAGCCGCCAAAACTCCTATTTGCCCGCGATCTTGTCCAGCACCGGACGCAGGTATTGCAGAAACCGTTCAGGGCTTTCCGACATCGGGAAGTGGCCCAGGCCATGCATTATCTCGAAATGCACAGGCTTGATGCGGTCAGCCAGCGCCTGGGAGAGCGCTGGTGTGGCAGACAGATCATAATCGCCGGTCAGCATGTAGATTGGGCACGGGCTGGTCTGGAGCACCTCGGCTTCCGCCTCGGTCATCAGTCCTTCGACGCTGTAGTAGTGAATGTCGCCATAGAACACGCCGGGACCGCTGGTCATGTAGTGCCACAGCGTCTCCCACCGGTCGGCGGCAGGTGCATCCGGTGCCATCAGGCAGGCAACGGAGCCGGCGCTGGCCTCGCCGCCGTGCACATCCAGCCGCCAGGTCGCAGCCAGTTCGTAGAGCTTACCGACCTTGCCCGGGTCGGGCGCGGCAGAGGATTGCAAGCCGATGACCGCCCGCAACGCCTGGCCATGGCGAAGCGCCAGATGCATTACCGCGCGGCCACCGATGGAACAGCCCATGACGATTGGTCGATCCAGCTTCAGCGAGCGCACCACCGCCATGACCATGTCCATGTAACGGTCTGTGGTCAGTTTGTAGTCGATGCGCTCATACCCCTGCGGCGGTGAGGATTTACCGTGCCAGGGCATGTCAAATGCGATGACGCGGTGGGTTTTCGTCACCGCGGGGTCGTTCAGCAGGCCGCGATATTGCCGACCGTCCGCGCCGGCCGTGTGCAGGCAAAGCAAAGGAATGCCATCCGCCGGTCCGGCTTCCTCAAAATAGAGCCGGTGCGGTAGCCCCGCGATATCCAGGTGCAGGTAGCGGCCGATGGCAGGCTCGATCCAAGGCTCGCCAACCGGCTGCGGCACGGGTTCCGGCGGAGCGTCGCGGAGGCTGGCGAACAATTGTTCCAGCAGAATTTCGGTGCGGGCAAAGGCCAGCAGGTCGCCATCCAGCGTCAGATGCCCGACGCGGACCATACCAACGACACTTTGATAGCCGATGGCGGGGACGGGCTCTGCGAAAGCCTTCCAGGCTGCGGCGGGGCCAGCAATCGTGAAGTCTGCCTGGGCCGCTGCGCCTTTGCGGACCGCCAGCCCGTCGCCACCTGTTTCGACCGTCCATATGTCTCCGTCGGCGACCACCCCGATGATCAGCGGCAGGACGCGGCAGCGGCGGGCGAGCGCCGGGTTGCCATCCAGGGCGTTGGCGAGGCGGTCGAACATGACGGGTATCTCCACGAAACGGCTGCCGCAGCATGCGCGAGGCGCTGCACGTCGTCCAGCCCCGGGCGGATACTGGCCGCTGATGCGACTTTCGCACTGGACAAGGCGGCATTCGGTGGGCTGCAATCGCGGCCAAACCGATTTCGCCCACAGGACCAATGCCATGCCCGACATCAGCATTATCACCGACGGCCTCCGCTTTCCTGAAGGGCCGATTGCGCTGCCGAATGGCGACGTGATCCTGGTGGAGATCGCCGCCGGCCGGCTCACCAAGGTTGCGCCGGATGGCACGAAAACCATCGTGGCGGAGCCAGGCGGCGGGCCAAACGGCGCCGCCATCGGGCCGGACGGCAAGTGCTATGTCTGCAACAATGGCGGCCTGCGCTTTCTGGAGCGCAATGGCCGGTTGTTGCCCATCGGCCAGGCGGAGGACTATGCCGGCGGCCGGATCGAGCGCATCGACCTGGCGACCGGCAAGGTCGAGGTGCTCTATACCGAATGCAACGGCGAGCCGCTGAAAGGCCCGAACGACCTGGTGTTCGACCGCCACGGCGGTTTCTGGTTTACCGACCATGGAAAGCGCCGGCGCCGCGACCGGGATGTGACCGGTATCTACTACGCCAAGGCTGACGGCAGCCACATCGTCGAGGCGATCTTTCCGTTCGACGATCCGAACGGCATTGGTCTCTCCCCCGACGAGACCGAGCTTTACATCGCCGAGACGCATGCGGGCCGCGTCTGGGCCTACAAGCTGGCGGAGCCGGGCCGGGTCGAGGCGCCAAAAGTGCCGGCGCGGATGGAGGCAGGACGTCTAATCTCTGCACCCGGCGGCTATCAGATGTATGACTCGCTGGCAGTGGATGGCGCCGGCAATGTCTGCGTCGCCACCATCCACAATGGCGGCATCACCGTAATCGCCCCAGACGGTTCCAAGGCAGAGCATGTGCCAATGCCGGATCATGCGACCACCAACATCTGCTTTGGCGGCCCGAACCTGCGCACCGCCTACATCACGCTCAGCTCCACCGGGCGGCTGGTAGCAATGGAATGGCCGCGGCCCGGCCTGCCGCTGAACTTTCTGAACACCTGAGCAGCGGGTGCGATAAACCGCGCCGGAGCCTGCCCAACAGTAACCGACCTCAGCCCAAAGGGCCCATACCGCCATGATCCAAGGAAAACTGCTCGTCGCAAATCGCGGCGAGATCGCCACGCGCATCTTCCGCGCCGCCGCCGAGTTCGGCCTGCCGGCTGTCGCAGTCTATCCCGCCGACGACGCCGGCAGCCTGCACACCCGCAAGGCGGATGAGGCGGTACAACTGCCTGGCCGTGGCGTTGCCGCCTATCTGGATGGAGACGCAATCCTCGCCGCCGCCAGGGACATCGGGGCGACCGCCATTCATCCCGGCTATGGCTTCCTGTCAGAAAATGCCGGGTTTGCGCGCGCCTGTGCTGCTGCTGGCGTGACATTCGTTGGCCCATCGCCGGAGGCTTTGGAACTGTTCGGCGACAAGCATGCCGCCCGCCGCCTTGCCACGGAACAGGACGTGCCGACGTTGCCGGGTACCGCCGCGCCGACCTCTCTCGATGAAGCGCGCGCCTTTCTCGCCGATCTCGGGCCCGGCGGCGCAGTCATGGTCAAGGCGGTTGCTGGCGGCGGTGGCCGTGGCATGCGCCCGGTGTTGGACCCAGCCGGCCTGGAGGAAGCGTTCGCCCGCAGCCAGTCGGAGGCACAGTCTGGCTTCGGCAATGGGGCCCTTTACGTCGAGCGCCTGGTCCGCCGCGCGCGCCACATCGAAGTGCAGATAATCGGCGACGGGCAGGAAGTCTCACACCTTTGGGAGCGTGATTGCTCGCTGCAGCGACGGCGTCAGAAAATCGTAGAGATCGCCCCGGCCCCCGATCTGGCCCCGGCGCTGCGCGACCGGCTCCTGGAGGCGGCGATGCGGCTGGCGACGGCAGCGCAGTATAAAAATCTCGGCACGATCGAATTCCTGGTGGATATGGAAAACGGTGAATTCTTCTTCATCGAGGCCAACCCCAGGCTCCAGGTCGAACATACCGTTACGGAAGAGGTGACCGGCCTTAACCTGGTCGAACTGCAATTGCAAATCGCCGGTGGCCAGACCCTTGCCGACCTGGGCCTGACCCGCGACCGAGTGCCCAGCCCGCGCGGCATGGCCATGCAGTTGCGCGTCAACACCGAGACCATGCAGCAGGATGGCGAGGCCCGGCCAGGTGGCGGCGTCCTAACCGCGTTCGAACCGCCGTCCGGCCGCGGCATCCGCGTCGACCATTACGGCTATGTCGGCTACCGCACCAACCCGGCTTACGACTCGCTTCTGGCCAAGCTGATCGTACACACCAGCAGCCAGAAGCTGCCGGACGTCCTGGCCAAGGGCTACCGCGCGCTCTGCGAGTTCCATATCGCCGGTGCACCAACCAACGTGCCCTTCCTGCAAAACCTGCTACGCAATGCAGGCGTGGCCGCCGGCGAAGCCCACACCGGCTATGTGGAGGAGCACGCCGCCGCTTTGGTCCAGGGGGCCGACGCGCATCACCCACACCTCTATTTCGCCCCGACGACAGAGGCAGGAAGCGCCCCCGTGCGCCCCGGGCGTGCCGGCGCCAAGGTAGATGCCTCCGATCCCCTGGCTGTGCTAGCCTTCGGTCAGGCGGAAACTCGCCAGGGTATGGCTGCACGCGGGCCGGCTACAGAGGAGCTGGCAGAGGGGATGATCGCCGTTCGCGCGCCCTTGCAAGGCACCATCCTTTCTATTGCCGTTGCGGAAGGTGACGTTGTTCCCCGGTCCCAGCAGCTCGTCATCATGGAAGCCATGAAGATGGAGCACGAAATCAAGGCGGAGACCGCGGGAATCGTTCGCGCCATCCATGTCGAGCCGGGGGACACGCTATGGGAAGACCAGCTTCTCATCACGCTGGAGCCATCCGACGCGGCGGCGGAGATGGAAACGGTAGCCGAGGAGGTCGACCTGGACCACATCCGACCAGACCTGGCGGAGGTGCTTGAGCGCAAATCCCTGATCTATGACGAAAACCGGCCCCAGGCGGTTGCACGGCGGCGCAAGACCGGCCACCGCACCGCACGAGAAAACGTCTACGACTTGGTTAACCCGGAGACTTTCATCGAATACGGCTCCATGGTGGTCGCTGCCCAGGTCCGCCGCCGCGGGCTGGACGACCTGCTGACCCGCAGCCCCGCCGATGGCATCATCGTCGGCGTTGGCCAGGTGAATGACGACCAGTTCGGCGACCCGGAATCACGCGTGGTCGTGCTCGCCTATGACTACACCGTGTTTGCAGGCACCCAGGGCGTGCACAACCATTGGAAAACAGACAAGGGCATCGATATCGCCGACGATGGCAAGATGCCGGTCATCCTGTTTGCCGAGGGCGGCGGCGGCCGGCCGGGTGACGACGATTATGGCGGCTTCGTCGGCATGGATACGTTCCACCACTTCATGAAGCTGTCGGGCCATGTGCCGATTGTCTGCATCGTCGCCGGCCGATGCTTTGCCGGCAACGCGTCGCTGGTCGGCGCGTCGGACGTGGTGATCGCGACCCGCGACGCCAATATCGGCATGGGCGGCCCGGCCATGGTGGAGGGCGGCGGCCTCGGCGTGTTCGCGCCGGAGGATATCGGGCCTTCGGACGTGCAGTCGAAAAACGGCGTCATCGATATACTGGTCGAGAATGAGGCCGAGGCGGTAGCGGTCGCCAAGAAGTACCTCTCCTACTTCCAGGGGCCGTTAAAGGAGTGGAAGGCGCCAGACCAGCGCCGGATGCGCCACATCGTCCCGGAAAACCGGCTGCGTATTTACGAAATTCGCGACGTGATCGAGACCCTGGCGGACGAGGATTCGGTGCTGGAACTGCGCAAGGATTTCGGCCAGACCATCGTCACCTGCCTGATCCGGCTGGAGGGGCGCGCCGTCGGCATTATCGCCAACGATCCGAAGCACTTGGGCGGTGCCATCGACAGCGATGGGTCCGACAAGGGCGCGCGCTTTATGCAGATCTGCGACGCCTTCGACATTCCGATTGTGCACCTGTGCGATACCCCCGGCATAATGGTCGGACCAGAGATCGAAAAAACCGCGCTGGTGCGGCACGCTGCGCGCATGTTCGTGACCAGCGCCAACCTGAGCGTTCCCTATTTCACGGTGATTACGCGCAAGGCCTACGGGCTTGGCCAGAGCGCGATGGCGGGCGGTAACCTGCGCTTCCCCTATTTCTACATCGCCTGGCCAACCGGAGAGTTTGCGCCGATGGGCATTGAAGGGCAGGTAAAGCTCGGCTACCGGGCCGAACTGGAGGCGGTCGCGGACCCGGAAGAGCGCCGGCAACTGTTCGAAAAGCTGGTCGCCGAACTCTACGAATCCGGCAAGGCCATCAACCGCACCACCAACTTCTCCATCGACGAGGTGATCGACCCGGCCGACACCCGCAAATGGGTGGTGAACCTGCTCGCCTCCATCCGCCGGCCCGCGCCGGGGGAGAAGAAACGGCGGCCGATGATCGATTCTTGGTAGCTCCGCCCCCGAAGGTGAACGGAAAAGGGCGGCCACCGACAGCCATTGCGAGCATTCGGGCTTTCTATGTGTGCGCTTGGCGCAGACTGGCTACGATTTCCCGGCCTATATCGAGCGTCTCCTGGCATCCCGCGGGTGCTGGGGCCGGCAGCAGACCCTGCTGCCGGAGGCGACAAACGGCGACGCAGCGAAACACTGCCGCGACACCATCGCCGACCTGTTCCCGGACGCCGACCTCAACCTGTTCCGCCCGGCCTAACCCATCCGGTAGGCCCGTTCAGCCGCTCCGGAAAACAAATTGCGCTTCTCATCCGCCGATGCTCCTGCGGCGATGCGTTTGAAGGCGTTCCAGGTGGTCTGATAGCTGGACCAGCGCTTTTGCACCGGGAAGTTGCTCTCGAACATGCAGCGCGCCGGACTGAACGCCTCAATGCAGACGTTCAGCCACGGCGCCCAGGCCTCGGCAATCTCCTCCGACCCCGGCGGCAGCGACTTGTCGCCCGCAAAGGCCGGGCCGCGGATCGGCAGCGCGCCCAGCTTGCAATAGACATTCCCGCGTCTCGCGACGTCGGCGATACCTTTCTGCCAGTCGGCAAATACCTCGTCCCGCCGATCGCGATAGGGACCGCCCAGGATCGGGCTGCCAACATGGTTGAGGACGATGGTCAGGTTCGGCAGCTTGTCCGCCAACGCTGCTACGTCTGGCAATTGCGGGTGGTAGAGCCAGACATCGAGGGACAGGTTCATGTCCGCCAGCACGCCCGCCGCCTGGACCACGGCCGGGTCGAGCAGCATGTGCTCTGCCGGAGCCACGTTCGGAATACGCTCGCTTGCGTCCCAGCCGGTGGAATAGCGCACGCCGCGGAAGCGCCCGCCCGCACGCTCCACGTGCTTTTCCAGCAACGGCCGCACGGCAGGGCCCAGCGGCATGTCCACCCGCCCGAACATGGCGGCGCAGGCTTTGGCAGGACCGAAGGCACCGCTCGCCGCCATCGCCGCACAGCCGGCGACAAACTCGGTCTCACCCAGCGGACGCTCCCCCTCCGGTCCGTCCGGGCGGTACATGGAATGGCACTCCGCGAACACTGTAGAGACGATGTTATGGCCGCTGGCCGCATCCGCCATGAATTCCGGGATCAGATAGCGGTAGCCGTTGCGCATCCACAGGTGATGGTGCGGGTCGACGATTGGCAGATCCGGCTCCAAGGCGCCCTCCTGCACTTGCGCCAGCCAAGCATCGTCCGGTGCGGTGTGGCCCATATTGGCGCCCGATTTTTCGGCCATGAATTGCGATCCTTCCCAATGACAACTGCGCAATCATGTCCCCGGTCGGAACAGGCCGCAAGGGTCTGCCGCAGACCGCTTCTCCGCGCGCCCACGCCGCAGGCCGGAGGGAGGGATGGATCGCTCTTTGGCTTTAATATGCATTATTAATACATAATTATAGGTTCAGACTGTTCCCTGTCCCTTTTGGAGAAAAAGCAATGCAGGCACCCCGACTGGAAGACGCCATTGCACAATATGGTGACGAAGCCTTCCTGCTCACCGTCGGGCCGGATGGCCCGCACACCAGCAGCGTTCGCGTCCGGTTGCACGGCAACACCGTTACCTGCGCGCTGAGCCGAAGTGCAGGCAAGAACATTGCAAGCGAGCCGCATGTCTCTCTGTTTTGGGCACCGCCAGAGAAGGGCGGTTATGCCCTGATCGCAAACGGGACGGCCAGCATGGCAGAAACGGTGGCCGGTGTGACGACGGCGAAAATTGCCCTCACCAAATCGGTCTTTCACCGCGCAGGCCCGCGCGACGAAACCCGGGAAGGCCCGTGTACTGCCGATTGCCAGCCGATACGGCGCGCAAGCTAAAAGCGCAGACAGCTCAATCCTACTGCACTACCGGCGGAATGATGTGCTCCGCAGGGTCCAGCTTCACGATCATACGTTTCATCAGCCGCGAGCACTCGCTGGGGAAGCCTTCGCGCTTGTGCAGAACGACGGCATTGTCCCACAGCACCAAATCGCCCGGCTGCCAGTCGTGATCGTAAACATTTTCCGGCCTGATTGTATGCGCCAGCAACTTGGCCAGGAGGTCTTGCGCCTCGCCATCCGGCATGCCGTAGATGCCGGAAACGGTGTTCGGATCGATGAACAGCGCCCGCCGCCCGGTTTTGGGGTGGACGTTGACGAGAGGGTGCTTCACGTCCGGCGTCTCGCGGATGCGTCGCTCGCTGTCGTGGTTGTCGTTGGTCTTGCGGTTGCGCCCGCCGACCCGGGCGGCGAAACTGAACGTGCCGACCGCGCCATCCACCGCCTTCTTCAGTTCCGGCGGCAGTGTCTCGTATGCCGTATAGAGGCTGGCCCAACTCGTCTCGCCGCCTTCCGCGGGCAGTTCGACGCCGTAGAGGAAGCAGCCGGTCACCGGCTCCGCGTAATAGCTCTGGTCCGTGTGCCAATCGAGCCTGTTGTTGGCGAGCCCGCCCAGCAGCTTGCCGTCAGATGACAACAGGTTCGACAGAATGATCACCTCCGGCGTTGCCGAGAGCCAGGCGGTTTCCGCATAGATGCTGGGCGCGCCAACCATCCGCCCAAACGCTACCAGCTCCTCCTCCGACAGCGCCTGCCGCCGGAACACCAACACGCCACTCTCGCGGTAGGCCTTCAAAAGCGCCGCCCGATCGGCTGGCACCAGCGGATGCCAAAGCTGCGCGCCTTTTGCTTCCCGGGCGAAGCTGCCCTCGATTGCATCAATCTGCATGATCTAACTGTATCCCAATACCGCCGCCGGTCGTAGCGGCCTCGCGTGGTCATGGCCGTCATAGTCCGCAAGATCATCCGATAGCGCAAGCGGCACGCACACCCTTTCGGCCCGCCGTCTGGCCGCTATACTTTCAACAGTGACCATAACTCCAGGGATGACGCCTTTCATGACCGATTTCGATTACATCATCGTCGGCGGCGGCTCCGCCGGATCCGTCTTGGCAAACCGGCTGTCGGCGAAAAGCGCCAATCGGGTGCTGCTGCTGGAGGCAGGGATCGATACGCCGCACGGCAATATCCCGGCGGAGGTGCACAACAGCTATCCCGGCACGGTCTATTTCGACCCGCGCTTCCACTGGAACGAGTTGAAGGTCACAACCCGCGCGCGCGAGCACAATCGCCCGGAAGCCGGCGGGCCGCCGCTGCGCAAATACGAGCAGGCGCGTGTCATGGGCGGCGGCTCGTCCATTAACGGCCAATTGCTGAACCGCGGTTCGCCCAACGATTACGATGACTGGGGCCGCCAGGGCGCGGCGGGCTGGAGTTGGGAGAAGTGCTTCCCCTACTTCAAGAAACTTGAGCGCGACATGGATTTCGGCGGCGAATATCACGGCCAGAATGGCCGCATTCCTGTGCGCCGGCTTTTCCCGGAGGATTGGCCCGGCCACGCCCATGCCGTCGCCGAGGCGTTCAAGGAGACCGGCTTTCAATATCTGAAGGACCAGAACGGCGAATGGGAGGACGGCTATTTTCCCATCACCATTTCCAATATCTATGATCGCCGCGTTTCCGCGGCCATCGGCTATCTGGACCCGGAAACGCGGCACCGCACCAACCTAGCCATCCAGTCCGAAACCCAAGTCTCCGAAATCCTGTTCGATGCGCCGGGCGGGCTGAAGGCCGTTGGCGTCAAGGCGGTGCACAAGGGCCAGACCCAGGAATTCCGCGCGCGAGAGGTCATTCTCTGCTGCGGCGCGATTCACTCGCCCGCTCACCTGATGCGCAACGGCATCGGCCCGGAAGGGCATTTGCGTGACATGGGTATCCAAGTGAGGCACGCCCTGCCCGGCGTTGGCCAAAACCTGATGGAGCACCCGGCGCTTGGCCTCGCCGGCTTTCTGCACCCGAAATACCGTCTGCCCGACCGAATCAAACGGCACATCCATGTGGGGCTGCGCTATTCCTCCGGCATTGGCGATGCGCCGCCCGGCGACATGTTCCTGATCCAGATCGCCAAAAGCACCTGGCACGAGGTCGGCTGGCGACTAGGCTCGCTGCTGATGAGCGTCTACAAGTCCTACTCAACGGGTGAAGTCAAACTTGCGACACGGGATTATCGTGATGAGCCAGCCGTCGATTTCGAGCTGTGCAGCGACCGGCGCGACCTGGAGCGGATGATGGATGCCTATCGCCGCGCCATCGCCTTCTACCGGCATCCGGCCCTGCATGGCGTGATCGAAACCCCCTTCCCCGCTGCCTATTCCGACCGCGTGCGTGCGTTTGCCCAGGTCACGACCAAAAACAAGGTGATGACCCAATTGGCCGGCTGGGCGATGGACAGCAACAAGGCCGCACGCGACTACCTGATCAAGAACGTGATCGCAGAGGGGCCGACCGTCGACGACCTGATGAATAGCGAGGATGTGCTGGAAGGGTTCATCCGCGATAACGTGCATGGCATCTGGCATGCCTCCTGCACCAACCGGATGGGTTCGGACGATGACCCGATGGCCGTGACCATCGGCACCGGCAGGGTGCGCGGCGTGATGGGCCTGCGCATCTGCGACGCCTCCATCATGCCCAGTGTGCCTTGCGCCAATACCAATGGCCCGACCCTAATGACAGCAGAGAAGATCGCGGATCACATTCTGGCGGGGGAATGAGCGATGGCCGGCGGTGCAATGGTGCTTTCTGCGAAACGCCGATTGCCGGCGGGGGTACCCCGCACCATGTCTCTGGACGAAGCCAAAAGCTCATACCCACTTTTACGGGAGGTGTTTCATGACCATTAAGATCAAAGGCCTGCACCACAACGCCTACCGCTGCCGCGACTCGGAAGAAACCCGACGGTTTTATGAGGACTTTCTGGGCCTGCCGCTGGCGGACGCGTTTGAGATCAAGACCACCAAGAGCGGGCGTGACACCGGCGTTCTGCACTCGTTTTTCGAAATGGCAGACGGCTCTTTCCTGGCTTTTTTCGAGGCCCCCGACATGCCGTTCGAGTTCAAGAACCAGCACGATTTCGATCTGCACATTTCCCTGGAGGTAGAGCCCGAGCACCTGAAGGAAATGTTCGAAAAAGGCAAGGCCGCCGGTATTGAAACCCGCGGCGTTGCGGACCACAACTTCATCGATTCGATTTATTTCCGCGATCCGAACGGATATGTGATCGAGCTTTCAGCCAAGAAGGACGATACCCCTGCCGACTATCGCAAGGCACGGGCCGCGCTCGACGCATGGCAGGCGAAAAAGGCCGCCTGAGCGCTGGCATGAATGGTCAGGCATTCCCGCCGTTTCCCATAGAGGACGGGCCATGGCGAATGGCCATGGCCCTGCGCCCTCTCGCGCCTTCGGAGTGGATTGCCCCGGATGGCAGCCTGGAGGAGCAACTGGCCGAAAAAGACCGCTTGCTGGCCGAGCGCCGCGAGGAAGTGTTCGCGAGCCTGCCCGGCAGCGAAGCGGCGCAGAACGAATTGCTCGCAAGGCTCGTTTCCCATCTGCCGGCCCGTTTCCCCGGGCTGTATGCACGCGCTAGCAACTTGCTCTGCATTGGACCGGCGCGGCGCGTGAACCTCACCACGGATGAGCCGCACCTGATGACCGCGGGGCGGCTGGTGCAGGAAGATTTCTGTCTGATGCAATCGCCCGCCGTCGGGGAGCCCTACCGCCTAACCGCCGCCAGCCTTTGCTTCCCGACACGGTGGCGCCTGGCGGACAAGTTAGGCAAGCCAATGGCGGCGATTCACAGTCCCGTACCCCTGTATGCGAAGCGTATGGCCCGGCAAGTCGACCGGTTTTTCCAGCACCTGAAGGCGGACAAGCCGGTCTGGCGCATGAATTGGTCGCTGGTCGATGACGACGCCCTGTTCCAGCCGACTGGCCACGGCCGCACTGCCGCCGATCCTGGCTTTACGGCCGAAAACCTGCCGCATATTGTTTGGTTCCGGTCCGAACGCCAGACACTCATGCGGCTGCCGGAGACGGGCGCGGTCTGCTTTGGCATCCGCATTTATCAGGCTGCACTTGGCGACATCACCGCCGATCCCGAACGTGCGCGGCGCCTGCTGAACGCCATCGAAACCATGGCGCCGGAAATGGATGCCTACAAATCTTTCGCGGTGTTCCGCCAGCCGCTGCTCGAACACCTCCACGCCCGCACACGCTTCCCTGCAGGACAACCTCGCCCGGGCAAATCAAGCTCCGTTGTGTAAAAATTTCGGTTCGACTGACAAGGCTTTTTACAACTCCTCGCCGTAAGTCAAATGCATACTCATATAAGTTATTGATAAATCTGTATGCCATTTTGGCATGCAGATTGCATATCAATAACGAGACCCGTTATACAGGAGCATCCTTAATGAACCCGATTTTCACATCCATCGCAGCCGCGGCCATCGCCTTGGCCCCGCTCGCAGCCAGCGCTGTCTCGCTGACGAGTGTGCTGGGCCCGAACGACTACAGCCTGGTGGACAACAGTTCCAACACGGCGACGGTCGGGCTGCCGGCGTCTGCCTTCTGGACAGCCGCGCCGACGATCGTCACCGGCGGCAACACGGCCGTTTCCCGTTCCCCGTTCGACGAGACGACGGACCTCAACAGTTTCTCCAGCTCCCTCCCGGGTGCTGCGACGCTGCATTATTTCGCCGTCGGCCCGAACAACCCGAGCAACCCGGCAAAGCTGAGCTTTACGCAGGATCAAAACAGCCTCAGCTTCCTTTGGGGTTCGCCGGATGACTACAACGGCCTGACGTTCTATCTGGATGGAACTCCCGTCGGCGGTCCGTTCAATCAGACCGACGTCACTCCGCCCTATATTCTGACGAGCCCGCCGACCGGCTCTGTCTATGCTACCTTCTCTGGCGTGTTCGATGAGGTGTGGTTCGAAGCCTCGAGCAACGCCTTCGAATTCAGCAGCCTGTCGGCAACGCCGGTAAATCCGGACCCAACGGGCGTATCGGCGCCTGCCAGCCTCGCCCTGATCGGTGGCGGCCTGCTGGCCCTCGGCTTGGTGCGTCGCCGCGGCTAACCACTGCGAAAACGCTTCACGGCGTGCAACGGGGCGGCTCCTTCGGGAGCCGCCTTTTTTGTGCCATGGGCCGGACCTCTCCGCCCTCAATCCGGCCACCCGATCGCCAGGCAGTCCGGCCAGATTGGAAAACGGTCTAGGCCGCGGCGCGGCGGATGGCGTAAGGTTTGCGGCCAACAGAGTATGATCCGCAACAAAGGCCCAAGTCCCATGCCCGCCATCGCCACCACCGCCACCCCGGAGGCCGTCGGCCTCTCCGCTGAACGCCTCGCCCGGATCGATGCCTGGCGCGAAAAATGGGTCGGCTCCGGCAAGCTTCCGTGCGCGCTGACCGCCGTCATGCGTGGGGGCGAAATCGTACATGTCGGCGTTACCGGCCAGCGGGATATCGAACGCGGCAAGCCGGCCGAACTCGACACGATCTTCCGCATCTATTCCATGACCAAGCCGTTGACCACGACCGCCATCATGATGCTGTACGAGGACGGCCACTTCCAGCTCGACGACCCGATCAGCCGCTACGCGCCCGGCTTCGCGAACATGCGGGTGATGACCGGCGGCAGCCGCGGCACCATCGCGACCGAACCGGCGCACCGGGAAATCACCTTTCGCGACCTGCTTTCCCACACATCCGGCCTGACCTATGGCTTCATGGAATCCAACCCGGTCGATGCGCTCTACCGCTCGCGCGGGATCGATTTCAACTGGGGCGAGAACCAGTCGCTACAGGAAGTGATCGACAAGCTGGTGGAAGCGCCACTGATCGCCCAGCCGGGCACGGAATGGAACTATTCCGTGGCGACGGACGTGCTGGGCTATCTGGTGCAGCAAATCAGCGGTGAGCCGTTCGATGTGTTTCTGCGCGAGAAGGTGATCAAGCCGCTCGGCATGGTTGATACCGATTTCTTCGTGCCGGCGGACAAGCTCGACCGTTTCGCCTGCAATTACACGCGCAAGCCGGATGGCGGCCTCGCCCTGATCGACGACGCCCAGGATAGCCCCCGCTACAACGCCATGCCGCCGGTCGCGAGCGGCGGCGGCGGCCTCTGCTCCACCGCACACGACTACATGCGCTTCTGCCAGTTCATGCTGAACGAGGGCGAATTGGACGGTGTGCGGCTGCTGGGCCGCAAGACCGTGGAATTGATGACCACCAACCACCTGCCCGGTGACATGGCGGACATGGGCCAGCCGACATTCTCGGAAAGCCCGTATTACGGCATCGGATTCGGCCTGGGCTTTTCGGTCACGCTCGACCCGGCCAAAGCGCAAATCCTCGGCAGCCCGGGCGAGTATGCCTGGGGCGGCGCCGCCAGCACCGCCTTCTGGTGCGACCCGGAGGAGGACATGGCCGTGGTGTTCCTGACCCAGCTCATGCCCAGCAGCACCTACCCCGTCCGCCGCGAACTGCGCGTCCTCGCCTACCAAGCGCTGGTCGACTGAGGGGCCTCCCGTTTCCCGGACGCGCGCAAGGGCGATCCGGGATTTTTCCCGCCAGTGTAAAGCCCCGATTGCAAGCGGGTTTCCCACTGCGCCGAACCGCACTAGCCTGTTGCTTTAATATTGCATGTCGAACGGCATGAAGGGGAGCTTCGGGTGGGAGAGAGTGCAGGCTTGGCCCAAACAATACTCGCCTGGGTCGGTGGCATTGGCGGCGGCGTCGGAGGGCTTGTCGCCCTACTGGCTTATGTTCGCAGTATCATCCGTCAACGCCGCGATGATCTTCTGAACCTTGCGGCCCACCGCACCGAAGCCGCCCATGCCCTACGCCAGCGCCACATAGCAGAGCGTTATGCAGATGCGCTCAACGGCCTGCTCGACTGGCTAGACCACTTTTACGGCCCCAGCAACGGCTGGTTCGCGCGAGTGCTTTCCATCGCGATTGCGATGGCCTATTCCTGGGCGCTGTTCTGGCTTGCCTGGGCGGCGCACCTGAGCGATGGCAGCCTCCTCGGCCAGCCGCTGGCCAAGCCGCTGGGCACCGCGACGCGCATCGCGCTCGGGATCGCAATCGCGCTGGCGCCACCGGCTCTGTTTCTGTTCTTCCGCTGGTGGACACCCCGTGCCGAACGCTGGCAAGAACAATTGGAGCAACGTTGGCGCGATCAGGGGCACGGTAGCCGAAAGTGGCTGCTCCGTGGAGCGTTCGGCTTCGCAGCCGGCGGCGTGATATTTCTTCTCCTTTTTCTCAGGGAAGGAAATTTCGCTGTCGCTTTCGCTGGCGCTGTCGCTGGCGCTTTCGCTTTCGCTGTCGCTGGCGCTTTCGCTTTCGCTGTCGCTGGCGCTGGCGCTGGCGCTGGCGCTGGCGCTGTCGCTGTCGCTGTCGCTGGCGCTTTCGCTGGCGCTGGCGCTTTCGCTGTCGCTGGCGCTGTCGCTGGCGCTGGCGCTGTCGCTGTCGCTGGCGCTGGCGCTGTCGCTGTCGCTGTCGCTGGCGCTGTCGCTGGCGCTGGCGCTGTCGCTGTCGCTGGCGCTGTCGCTGGCGCTGGCGCTGTCGCTGTCGCTGGCGCTGGCGCTGTCGCTGTCGCTGGCGCTGGCGCTGTCGCTGTCGCTGGCGCTGTCGCTGGCGCTGTCGCTGGCGCTGTCGCTGTCGCTGGCGCTGTCGCTGGCGCTGGCGCGGGTTCAGCTTCGACGTAGCTGGCGAGATTGCCAAGGCTGCGGCGGCACCGCTGACCGATGGCATCTGGCTGACCTTGATCCTGTTCTCGACCCTGGTGCCGACCTTCGTCCATGCGGTCCTGCTGACCGCCAGCCCGGTCAGCTTCCTGGACCCGCACGGCCGGATGACGCGCGAAGCCTGGGCCGAACGGCTCTCAGACCCCTCCTTCGATTCGCAGCGGCTGGAAGACCAACAGGCCGCCATCGCCGTCGCTCGCTGGCAGATGTATCAGCAGCGACTGGTCGCCTGCGTCGGCGGCTTCGTTCTGGTCACCACCATTCTGGCCGGTCTTTATTATGCCGCCCACGCCATCGGCATCAGCCCGGCCGATGCCATCGCCGCGATTGCACGCCATGGCGTTGCGACTGCGGGCGGAGGTTGAGCTTTATGATGGCTCATCGCGGAGAGGGAACCCGCCCCTACCGCCAAGCCCATTTCGGCTGTTCCAGGTGGGCCACGGGCGTGTGGCGGCCAGCGAGGGCGACCTCGCGGAATTGGTAGATCAAGGCGGCGGTCGGCGCGTGCACATGGCTTTCGGCGATATGCACGCGCACCAGCGGGTGTTCGCTTTCCGGGATCGGCGCCAGTTCCACCACCTCGTCCGGCGCCAGATGGGCGAGCGGGATGCGGTGCAGGCGGGCGACCTCATCCGGGTTCAGCCTGGTCGCCACGTCGGGCCCGGCCCAGACCACCACCGGCGTGATGCAATAGCCGGAGCGCGTCGGGTAGTCGTCCAGCATGCCCAGCACATTGCCAGCGCCCAACCGCACGCCGATTTCCTCGTCCATCTCCCGCAGCGCCGCGGTCACCGCATCCTCGCCCGGGTCGAGCCGCCCGCCCGGCAGCGCCCATTGCCCGGAATGCGCGTTCAGGCGCGGCGCCCGCTTGGTCAGGAAAAACGCGGGCGCGCCCTGATCATCGTCCGTGACGGCAATCGCCACCGCCGCCCGCTTCAGGCCCACCGACGCCGCCAGTTTTGGCCGGAACGCGGCCATGTTGGCGGCAATTCCGGCACGCAGCCGCTCATAATCCGTTTCGAAAAACACCAAAGGCTCTCTGTCTCCGGGATTTACCACCCGGATTATAGCCGGTCCTAATCCAACCGCACCAAGTCGTTGGTGGGCTTGCCTTCCGGCCCAATGGCGCGGACCTCGACGATCCGCCCCGTTTCGTCGCGCCGGCCGATAATGGCCAGGCCATCGTCCCAATGCACTGGCCGCAGCATGCGGACATGGACGGTAAAGGCGTCCAGGAGCCCGTCCGTCTGCGCCACTTGCACCAAGTTCTGCACCATGCCGTTGCCCGCAAAAATCGGCATGCGGTAGCCGAAGCTCTGGGCATAGGCGGGGTCGGTGTGGATGATGTTGCGGGTATTGCCGCTGTAGCCAAGGCACTTGGCCGGCGTTACCTGCCGGTTGCAAAGCAACTCCCAGCCCGGCTCCAGTTCCACTTGCGGCGGCGCGCGCAGCGCGGTGGAATACCCATCCTCCGCCGCCACGGCCGGACGCGGGCGCATCTTGCTTTGGTCGGCCATCAGCGCCTTTGGCTTTACCTCCAGCAGCAGCCGGCCATCCGGGCCGTGATACGTGAAGGCGCCGTGCATCATCCAGCCGCGCGGATGGTCGTCCACGGCGGTGAAGTGACCGGCAAAGGTGATCGGCGCCTCCAGCGGGATCGGCGCAAATTGCTGGATCGTGCTTTCGGTGTGGACATAGCCGCGGTCATCGTAATTGGCGAACAGCGCCTCACCAATGACCTTGATCGGCCGGGTCGCCAGGATGGTCGGGTCGGCACGGTCGCCATAGAAGCCGTGCGGGATGTCGCAACAGGCGTGCCGCCAGCGCTGCTCCCCTTCTGTCACAGTCAGGGTTTCGGTTGGGAATTCATAACCCGCTTCCACGCGGTAGGCGATGGCATCCATGATCGTTCCTCTGTCGGCGTTTCAGGCGGCCTGTTCGGCGGCAGCATCGTAATTCAGTTCGATCATCAGACCGTTCGGATCACGCACGAATATCTGCCAAAGCTTGCCGCCCGGCACGATCTTGGCCTCGTACTCGTAGCCGGTGCTGGCCAAGTGCTGCTTCATCGCCTCGAAGCCACGGCTCACGAATGCGACGTGGTCGACCACACCAGAGTCGGACTTTTGCGGCTCGCCGGAGCCGCTGATATCGATCAGATGGACGACGGGCCGCCCTTCGCTATACATCCAGGCGCCCGGAAACGAGAAATTCGGCCGCTCGCCGTTCTCCAGCCCCAGCACCTTTTGATAAAAATCGACCGTTTCGGCCAGCTTGGCCGTGCGCACATTGTAATGGTCGAGCAAGCCAACGGACATGAGCGTCCTCCCGCTTCGTCAAAGCCATGATTGGATGTCTTGACTGTAGCGTCGCAAACCAAGCGCTGTGAAGCGGTCTTGAACACGCGGGAAGAAACGGGAGGACAATCGCCTCCCCCTGCGCGCGGAAAACGCGGGAGATTTATTCTCCCGCGTATGCGTCGGTCGCTTTCTTCGTCGCCAGGTTTTCCTGGATCACGGCGTTCCGCATGGCCTTCTGCAGTTTCTCGAACGCCCGCACCTCGATCTGGCGCACACGCTCGCGACTGATGCCGTATTCATGGCTCAGATCCTCCAGCGTCGCCGGGCCGTCCTTCAGACGGCGTTCGGTGAGAATGTGCCGCTCGCGCTGGTTGAGGCATTGCATCGCGTCCGACAGCATGCGCCGGCGGTGATCCAGTTCCTCTTCCTCGCCCAGGGTAACTTCCTGGTTGTCGGTGTCATCCTCCAACCAATCCTGCCATTCGCCGTCGCCGTCAATCCGCAGCGGCGCGTTCAGTGACTGGTCGCCGCCCGAAAGCCGCCGATTCATCGAGACCACATCGTCCTGGCTGACCTGCAGCGTGGTTGCGATTTTCTCGACGTTTTCCGGGCTGAGATCGCCATCATCCAACGCCTTCAACTGGCCTTTGAGTTTGCGCAGGTTGAAGAACAGTTTCTTCTGCGATGCGGTCGTGCCCATCTTCACCAGCGACCAGGAATGCAGGATGTATTCCTGGATGGAGGCACGGATCCACCACATGGCATAGGTCGCCAGCCGGAAGCCACGATCGGGGTCAAAGCGTTTGACCGCCTGCATCATGCCGACATTGCCCTCTGAAATCAGTTCGGCAACCGGCAGACCGTAGCCGCGGTAACCCATGGCAATCTTCGCCACGAGCCGCAAATGGCTAGTCACCATCTTGTGAACGGCTTCAACATCCCCATGTTCCTGCCAGCGCTTGGCCAGCATGAATTCTTCTTCAGGCTGAAGCATCGGGAATTTGCGGATTTCCTGCAAATACCGGGTGAGGTTGCCTTCTGCCGAAAGCACTGGAATTGTTGCTGGGACAGCCATGATCGTTTCCCTCTTATCTCGTGCAGGCTCCGACGGAGCCTCCTCACCCAAGTTCTTTTAGACCAATTCCAACCGGCTGCGATATTCACATTTCGCATAGCTGTTCTGACGAATGCGTTACCGCCCCGACTGCCTTACTTGGGCCTAGTGGTATTACGCATCAAGAGAACGCTTGGATCAAAGATTTGTGCAATTCGCGCAAATCCGGCGGCAGGCTGCTTTCAAACCGAACCGGCTTGCCTGTGACCGGATGAATGAAACCCAGCACGGCCGCATGCAACGCCTGCCGCCCCAGCGCCTTGAGCGCCGGCTCCACCGGTTTCAGCGCTGCGCGCCGGCCGCTGCCCATATTCATATAGACTGGATCGCCCAGCACCGGCATGCCGCTGTGGGACAGATGAACGCGGATCTGGTGGGTGCGTCCCGTTTCCAACGTGCAGCGCACTTGCGCTGCAGCCCGGCCGAAGTATGTCTCGACCCGGTAATGCGTCCGCGCCTCGCGACCACCGCGCGCAACGACGCTCATGCGCTTGCGGTCGCCGGGATGCCGGCCAATCGGCAGGTCGATTGTTCCCTCCGGCACCGTCGGGCTGCCGGCCACCATGGCAATATAGGCACGTTCGATCGAATGGACCGCAAACTGTTCCACCAGCCCCGCATGGGCCGCCTGGGTTTTGGCGACGACCATCACGCCGCTGGTATCCTTGTCCAGCCGGTGGACAATGCCGGGGCGCCGTTCGCCGCCAACGCCGGTCAGGCTATCGCCGCAATGGGCAAGCACCGCGTTCACCAGCGTATGGTCAGGGTGGCCGGGCGCCGGGTGCACCACCAGCCCGGCCGGCTTATCGATCACCAGCACCGCCTCGTCCTCATGCAGGATGGCCAGCGGAATCGCCTGCGGTTCCGGCCGCGCGGGTGTCGGCGGGGGTACGCGCAGGATCAGATGCTCCCCCTCCCGAACGGATGCCGACGGCGACAGCGGGCGGTCGCCGGTCAGGTCGCCATTGTCAATCAGGGCACGCAGGCGCGAGCGCGAGAAGTCTGGCCACAGCTGCGCCGCCGCCCGATCCAGGCGTTCGCCGGCCAGCGTTGGCGGAATGGTCGCATGGCGAACTTCGTCCTCGTCGCGCATCCACACTCCCTACAGGATTTTTCCGAAGAAGGAAGCTACAGAGATGGGCGGTATAAAGGCCGTTGTCATCGGCATGGGCGTTTTGATCCTAGCCGGCTTCGTCGTCGTTGCGGCAACACTGATCTCGCGCATGCAGGACGGTGAAGATCCGCGCCAACCCTTCCGGAACCTGATCACCCTGCCGGCAGGCGCCAGCATCGTCGAAACGCGGCTGGCCGACGGCCGGATCGTGCTGCGGCTCGAAAGCAAGGATGGCAGCCAATCGCTGCTGATCCTGAACGCCGCAGACGGGCAGGAACGCGGCCGCATCAATCTGGCCGTGGCGCCGCAGTGATTGCCGCACCGGGACATTGACCGAAATCGGCGCTTGATCTCGCCGAGCGCCGATGGCATATACCGCGTTCTTCGCTCTGTGGCCCCTTCGTCTAGCGGTTAGGACGTCAGCCTCTCACGTTGAAAACAGGGGTTCGATTCCCCTAGGGGTCACCATTCGCCTTCAAGCGCTGAAGTTTTTCTCTGCTCCCCGCCGTTCGATGGACTTGCGGTTCAGCTTCGGGTTGGATCGGCCTGAGCTTGCGCGGCAACGCCTCTAGCCGGAACCAACAACTGCGCAGCCTCGAGCTTGCGCGGTACAACGCGCCATGCAGGGCGGTTGCATACACTGCAAGGCAGATGCACGAAAAAAACGCATACATATAATACTTTTTTAGGAATCTCCCTGCCGCTGGAACAAAAATATAAACCAAATTCTAATCAGTAGATATTCCTATTGGCAGGAATTTTCATCCACAATTCCAGTATAGTGCGATTGTGCTATGGCATTGACCAAGCACTTGTCTCTGTCAACGAAAGTCCATTCAACTGCTGCAGCCATTATCATGATGACGATCAGGATACAAAACAGCAAAATTGCCGACCGCAAGGCCGTTTGTTTCGCCCGTCTGAAATTTTTGAAGACCGCGGATAGACTGCCGCTTATTGTATAGGGAGCAAGCCCCCATACGAAAAATACAAATCGACTCATCAGAGCCCCTTTCCCCCAACATTTTTGCGATACGATTATAAGCCTCCTAAACCGCACCGCAATCCGAAATTGCTTTGCGGAGAAACGCAGACCATTCGAACTGCAGGTTCGGCAGACCAAGATTGCGCTTGAAAAAGGGGATTTCCCGAGGCTTATCAGACAGATGATCCCGGAGACGTTGACCGTCATTCTTGCATAGGCATCGCTGGTTGATTTAGCTGGCCTTACCCTTTTTCAACCACGCTCCGACAGGTCTGGAGGTTTACGATGCTGTCAGCGTCTCAAATCGGCACGGTCACGGTCAAAAGCCTGACCGATCCGGCTGCCATAGCCGCGGTCATTTCCGACTTGGCACGCCTGCGGATCGCCGTTTTCCGCGAATTTCCTTACCTTTATGATGGCAGCCTGGACTACGAAACCGGCTATCTGAAGCTCTACTCCACCACGCCGGGGGCAATCGTGGTTACGGCACGCGATCAAGCCGCAGACAGCAGGATCGTCGGCGCGGCGACGGCGTTGCCGCTTGCGGCCGAGCATGAGGAACTGCTGGAAGCGTTCCGAGCCGCGGATATGCCGGTGGATGATCTCTATTACTGCGCCGAATCCGTGTTGGAGCCGGCCTATCGTGGCCGCGGTATCGGCCATGCGTTCTTTGAACATCGCGAAGCGCATGCGATAGACCACGGCTTTACAGAAATCTGTTTTCTTTCGGTGGCACGGCCGCTGGATCACCCGCGCCGCCCGGCGGAGTATCGGCCGCACGATGCATTCTGGCGGAAGCGCGGCTATGCGCCGGCGCCTGGGTTTTCCGCCGCGTTCAGCTGGCGCGACCTGGACGAAATCCGGCCATCGCCCAAACCCATGACGCTCTGGCGGCGGATGCTGTAGGACGGCACGCGGCGGCTATTCCCTGGCAGATGCCGCCGCCGGAACCGCAGCACCGGCGGTCGTCAATTTTCCCATGCGTTTGGCATTGGAAAACACACCAACATGGTAGTTGTGGCAGTGCTGGCATTCGCTGCCCGCCTCCGGCTTTGCGTGGCAGGCAGCGCAGGTATCCTTGGTCATCGCTGCAAAGCCGGGCTGGAAGGTTTTGGCATCGAACCCGCGGAAGCTGGCCATCATGCCATCGCCGCGGGCCACGGTGTGACACAGGTTGCAGCCTTCGTCGCCGGCGATGGTCAGATGCGGCGCGTGCCGAAAATCGGTGACGCGGCGCTCCGCCATGTCGATGGCCCGCCCCCGCCACTTGAGGCTGACACTGCCATTCGCCTGCCGGTCTGCACCATGGCATTTGGCGCACCGGCCAAGCGAGGTCGGCTGGCCCATGCTCTCGAAAATCGCCTCGCCCAAGACCTTGCCGTCTGGCGTGCCATAGGCAGCGCCGGCAAAGTCGAGCCAAGCATGCAGGAACCGGTCCGAATGTTCGACTGGGCGGTAGTAGACCGCCTCCGCCGTGCGGTACCATCCGCCATAGCGCGCCCATTCGGCAGGGTCCACCGGGTCCGGCTGGATCAGGGTCGGCCCGGGATCGGCCTCGCTGTCCTGCGCTGCTTCCGGACGGCCAGCCGATGCCTGATCGCCGATCCCGCCCAGGATCGCATCCGCATTGCCCGCGCCTAAAGGTTCACCGTCCAGCGGCGAACCGCCGAGAATGCCACCGTCATCGTCGCCGCCGGCGAGCGGACCGCCGCCCAGAATGTCCCCACCTGTTGCATCATTGCCGTCCGCCGGGGCTGTATCGCCCAGAATGGAGCCGCTGGCGTCATCGCTCAACGGTGCGCCGCCTAGGATATCGCCACCACCGTCGCCCATCAGGCCACCGTCTGCGCCTGCCAAGGCATCGCCGCCGAGGATGCCATCGCCACCGCCCAACGGCGAGTCCCCCAGTGCGTCGCGACCCAGCGGCGAATCTGCCAGCGCATCCAATGCCGATTCGGCCAGACCGCTATCGGGTGCGCCATCATCGCCAGCGGCCTCCTCGGTCACGAGATCGCTTGCCTTGCCCCCGCCCGGTGCAACGTCAACGCAGGCCGGGGGCTTGCCATCGACCTGGTCGGCTAGAGTCAGCGTTGCCGGCGGATTGCCGGCGCGGAACGCCGCCACCTCTGTATAGAGCGTGCAGCTGAACCATGTATCTGCCGCAAGCGCGATCACATCGCGCGGCACCGAACCGCCGAGCCTGCCGATCTGCGCCGCGTCCAGTTCCCTGCCCAGCATATCCCGCATCGCCCCGGCATCGCCGAGCACACCGGTCTGCAACATGTCGGCCACCATTGCCTTGGCAGCCCAAGCAAAAGCCGCCACCGCATCCAGCACCTCCGGCGAAGCGCTGGTGAGGTCGAGCAGGTCGATATCCTGCAACAGCGCGAGCTTGGCGGATGCCATATAGCCGGCGGATAACAGCGCCTGCATCACCGGCGGAATACCCGGGTCGTAGAAACTGTCCGGCCAGAAGCCGATTGCGACGCCCTCCGCCGCCAAGGTATCCAGGTCCAGCCCGGGCACCGCCAGGAACGGCCCACCGGGTGGTCCGGAGGCTGGCCCCTTGCGGATGTCAGCGTCATGACAGGAAGCGCATGTCGCCTCGTACCCCGTGGTCAGCATGCCTTTGCCAGCGGTATCCGCCACATGGCAACTGGTGCAGTTCTCCGGCCGCAGCGCCGCCTCAGCCTTCGGGAAATGCAGATCAATGTGGCTCGCGTGATTGAAGGCGATGTGCTGCCGTTGCCGGTAGGGATAATTGCCGAAATCCGGATGACTGCCCGGGAACTGGCCGAATTTGACCTGATGGCAGGATTGGCAACCGGCATCCGACATGGCCGTGAAATCGGCGCCGCCCCGGTGCTCCTGGTGGCAGGTGGCGCAAGCAACCGGGCCGCCATCGCCCGCCTGCGCCGGGCCGAACACTGCCGAGGCCAGCCTGAATTCCAAGGGAACATCGCCGCCAGCCGTGGCCTTGGACGCGCCGGTCTCGCGCCATTGCTGCAAGACCTCCGGCGGCTGGTTGTGTGGTGCCATTGCGAGAGCCGTGCCGCCGCGGTCATGACAGGCAATGCAGCTTTCGCTGGCCGCCACCGGGTCGGTCGGCATGAAAGCCTGATGCAGCCAGACCGAGGCGCTGTCGTTTGCCGTGGCATGGCATTGCGTGCACTCGCCGATCTGGCTGTGCCCGGCACTGAGCGGCCCGGCAAGCCAGACATCACGAGAGGTTGCCGAAAGCGCGATCAACACCACTGCCACGGCCACCAGGGTTGCCCAGCGGGCCACGCGTCCGCGCCGCGCCCGCAGGGTCGGCCGTGGAACGCACGAGGGGATGATGCAACCACACTCGCCATTCGGCCCGGGCCCGGCCTCGCACGGCCCCCCGGCGACCGGCGAGCGCGCGCATTTGTAAACCTCACCCGCCTTGACCGGTTGACACGAGGGCCCGGCCCGGCAGCCACCACGGGCATCCGGGCCAAGCGTGCACGGCTCCGCACCGCCGCAGCACCAATCCAGGGTCGGTCGGTCGTAACGGCTTTCGCGGTGGCCGAACAATTGCAGGCGCATCACAGCCCTCCAAGGCTGAACGCGTAGTTGACGACCACATGCACCGCTACCAGCGGGATCAGCGCGCAACTCAGCGGGAGATGCAGCAACAGCCACCCCTTCACCAGCAAGTGCCAAGTGTATTGGAAATCCAGATCGTCCTTTGCGAGCACCCGCTCCTCAATCTCGTCGAGCAGCGCATTGCCCTCTGGTGGCAGATAGCGCCGAACCGCGCTGATCTCATTCTGCAGCGCCTGCCGGTGTGCGGTGGCCGAGAACACGTGCGCCCAGAAATTCCGCATGCTGCCGAGAAACGGTAACAACCGCTTGGCATACAAGTCGGCAATCGTGCTGGAGGCGGCTTCCTGCACGGCCCGCATCACCAACCCTTCCACCTCCCGCGCAAGACGGATGCGGAAGGCCGGAATACGCTCGAAGATGACGCGCTCACCGCGGGAGTTCAGCCGTGACGGTACGATCCGGCTTAGTAAGACCCCAATCACTCCCGTCAAGAACACCCCTGCAAATACTAGCCACAGGACCCAATCGAGCAATCCCGACGGCATTCGCCAGCCTGAATGGGCGAAGAACACGACACCGGAAAACAACCCCAGATAGACATGCGCCTGCAGCCAGTAATGGCCGCGGCCAAGGGGAAACACGCCAAGCCGCTTGCGGATGTTGAAGAACAGCAGGAACAAGCATAGCCCCGTCAGCACCCAGCCAGTCGCCTCGCTGCTGTGGTCGAGCGCGGCACGGCTGAGCATGGCGCCATAGACAAACGCCCCCGCCAGCAGAACCGCAACGCTGAGGCCCGTGACCCGGCGGCGGATCAAGGCGGGGCTCACCGTTCGATCCACTTCAACAGCGAGAAGGAGTCCTGCATATCCATCCGCACCAGGGCGTCGTGCGGGCAGGCGCGTTCACAGGACGGGCCGCCCGGGGTGTCAAAACACAAATCGCACTTCGTCGCCTTGATGATCGGCTGGTTGGTGGCCTGATCCAGCACCGGCTTTCCCTCGGTATCTCGTATCTCCACCATGCGGATATTGCTGTAGGGACAACTGTTCGCGCAGGTCTGGCAGCCGATGCAGGTAGCGTCGTTGATGGTGACGGTACGCGTCTCCTCAATTCGAGAAATGGCGCCGGTGGGGCAGCCGATCAGGCAGACGGGGTCGACGCAATGCATGCAGGCATTGACGACCATCAGGTTCGCCACACTATGGCCATGCCGGACGAACCGCGGATTGTTGTCATGGGCGGATGCGCAGGCCCGCACGCAATCATCGCAACCGGTGCAGCGGGTCAGGTCGATCAGCATGGTTGCCGTGCCGTTCATGTACCGGCCGTCGACGATGAAATCCAACCGCCGCTGCGCATCCTCGCCTGGACGGGTTTCCGGCGGGGTTCGCAATTGGCTTTCCGGCAGCTTCGGCAGAATGTGGCGTTCGACCAGGGACGACGGGATCCGCAGCACGTTCACGGTGCCAATCGCCCGCAGGCTTGTGCACCGAATGCCAATACCGCCATTCTGCAAATCCTCGTGCAGTTCGCGCAGACCGTGCGCCTCCCCTGCGCGGACATAGCCGATGGTGCGCTGCCCCTGCTCCACCGTTTCTGTCACCCGGCCGAATCCGGAGAGAATAAAGATGATATCGTCGAGGTAGTGCCCCTCCGCGACGATCACCGGCTCCTGCTCCAGCCGGTTGCTGAGATCCATCTTTTGCAGGCGGAGATACCAGTCCTCTTCCCCATAGGTTTCGATCAGCGACTGCTGGGCAATCGCGTCGATCGCCGGGGGGTCCAGGCCGGCGAACAGCGGTTCCCGGGCCAGCGTATTGCTAAGGGTTAGTTCGCGGTAGCGGGCATTGAGATGGTCGCGCACCGGCCGGGCGAACCGACGGATGTCGCGAATCCCTTGCCACCGGATTTCCACCACCGTAACCGGGGTTTCCGCCACCACGTCGGCCGACCGGGCCTGGCGGGTCAGCGCCGCGATTTCACCAAAGATCTCGCCGGGGCCGAGTGGGACTGTCCGGCTGGTTGCGATGATTCTGTCCAGATCACGGATACGCGAATGGGCGGCCCGGCGCTCCCGGCCCTTGCCGGTCTGCATCTCGTAACGGGATAGGTCGCGGTGCTCGATACGGCGGCGGGAGCCGAACGCAGTGCTGAACGCCCTGGCCCAGCGGCGCAGTTGACCCGGCCGCCGGCGCTGAACGCTGCCCTGCGGCCGCAACAAAACCCGGACCGTGCCGTCGGTCACGGCGAACAGCGAATTGCCGTAATCGCCCCGGCAAATGATGACGTCGCCGGGCTCGAAATGAACAATACGGCTATCATGGCGCAGAATTTCGGCGAGTGGCATCTGTGCCGGAAACGCGTGGGCATCGATCTGCGCAAAAAAGGGCTGAGAAAGGATCAGTGCAATATCGGCATCGCTCAACTCAGCCTGACCGAAGGCGCGGTCCCATCGGGTTGGCCGTTGGATCCTGCTATATGCCATTAACGCCTCGCCCGCCCACCGGCGCGCTTATGGTTGGGGAAGAACGGGCCGGCGGGCAGATGCCCTGCAACATCCGCGACCGCCGGCACTTCGACGTTTAACGCGCCGGCCGGCCTTTGTACTTGTCCGCCCCTGGGATGTAGGGATCGATCGCACCGAAGGCGGAGCCATCATACTTGGCGGAAATGGCCTTGGCCTGCCGCGCCACCTTATCCGCCGCGGCGTTCAGCGGCGCCTTCTGATTCAGCGACAACTGCACACCGCCCAGGGCCGCAACAATCGCCTGGGTTTCCGGTGTGCTGACCTTGCCGGCCAGCGCTGCAAAACGCTTGGCCGCGTTCTGCGCGCGTTGGGCCATTGCGACCGCATACTTGTCCTTAACCGTAGCCTCGCCGACGGCACGCAGAGCCGTCTCCAACTCGACAGCCTGCCCGATGATGAACAGCATACGCTTGCGGTTCTGATCGGCGACCGGGTTGCCGCTGCCGTTGTTCCACCAGACATTGTGACGAACCTCGCCCTGGGACCAGCTGACCAGCTCAAACGGGCTGCCGGCGGGATGGCCGCCCTTGTTCACCAGTTGCTCCTGCGGCACGACATGGCAGTTGTAGCAATTCTTGGCGATGGCATAGGTGTTTGCCGGGCGGATCATGCCGGCCCTGACCGACTTCGCCCACCGGTCCGCGGCCTCGGCCTTGCTTTCCGTTTCTTTCTTCTTGCCGCTGTAACCGCTGTGCAGCTTCATCCAGTCCTTGCCGGGCGAATGGCAGCTTTCGCAAGAGATACCGGCGACCGGCTCGTTGTTGACGACCGTGAAATGGCAGTCGAGGCAGAGCGAATCCGCCTTGATCCGCTTGATGCCCATCGCATTTGCGATATCGCGGGCTTCCTTGGATCGCGGCATGTCGGTGAAGGTGTTGTAATGGTGCGTACCCTTCCAGACCTCCACCGACGATTTGTGACATTCACCGCACTTGTCCGGACCGACCATTTTCGATTGATCCCAGTTCGTCTGCGCGTTCGCCGCGGATGCGGTGACCGCGAGGACCATGCCGGCCAGCAGCGTCATTACCCTATACATGACAGCGCTTCCCCTTCTGAGGTGTGTTTTGGGTTTAAGCATCGATCATCACCCGGCCTTCCGGTACAGAACAGCAGGCCAGACAACTGCCGGTTTCCGGCATAAAGCCAGGCTCCGTCAGATAGCGGACCTTGCCGTCCTTGATCGCTGTTGCGCACTCGCCGCAACTGCCGGCACGGCAGCCAAAGCTCATGGCGACACCATGTTCTTCCGCCAGTTCCAAAAGCGATTGATTATCGCCTTTCCAGGTGACGGTTTTCGAAGAGCGGACGAAAATCACCTCAATCCCATCCGCCGGGACATCTGCGGCCGGGCCGGGCGGCGGCGCGGTTTTCTTGACGCTGGCCGGGCCGAATGCCTCGAAATGGAGGCGCGATTCCGGCACGCCGAACCCCTGCAACCCTTCATAAAGCGAGGCCATCATCGGCGGCGGACCGCACATGTAAAAATCATAATTCAGCGACGGCAGCATGTCCTTCAGCAGGTCGGCCGATACATAGCCCGTCGCCTGATAATCATGGCCTTCGACGCACTCATCGCTCGGCCGTCCGTACACGTTGACGATGGTCACATTTTCGTTCTGCGCGGCGACCGCCCGCAGATGGTCGGCGAACATGTGTTCCGCCTTGTTGCGGATGCCGAAAAACAGCCATGTCTCGCGCTGTTGGTTGTTATCGACGACATAATTCAGCATCGAGAGCATCGGCGTGAGGCCGACGCCGCCGGCTAACAGCACAATCGGATGGTCACTTTCCGGCGGCAGGAAGAACGACCCGCCCGGCGCCCGCACATCCAAAAGGTCGCCGACTTCCAGGCTGTGCACATAGTTCGAACCGACACCCGGCGGCGCATCGGGGTTGCCGGGCGGCGGCCCCTGGCGCTTTACCGAGATGCGATAGCGCGTCAGGTCGGTTGGCGCGTCGGAGAGCGAGTAGCAGCGAATGACGGGCTTGTCATGGCCCGGCACGTTGAAACGGAACGCCAGGTGCTGCCCCGCCTTGAATGGCGGCAAGGGCTTGCCGTCGCGCGGGTGCAGGTAGACCGAACGCACGTCCAGCGCCTCATCGACAATGGCAGCCACCTCGAACTTCCGGTACCCATCCCAGGTGCGCAATTCCCGCTCGCGCACCTGCTGAGCCCGGTCGAGTTCCAGTGCGACGCGTTTCTGAAAAGCATCGGCCTGCTCCCGCGCGAATACGGTTTCCATCTGGTTCCGGCGTGCCATGAACAGCAGGCTTAGTGCTGCATAGGCAGCAGCGAACAGCGCCACCGCATAGCCGAAATAATCCAGGTAACCGGTCATCGCATTTCGGCCCTACCCGTCAAAAGTTGATCGCGATCTCGGCGCGGGCACCAAAACCATCGCCGCCGCGACCTTCCTGCACAGTATAGAAGGCGTCGCCGCGCAACTCCACCCGGCGGCCAATGGCCTGGCGGATCTGGGCGCCGATGGCGGCCGTACTGCCGATATCCTCGTCGCCCTCGTACTTGCCGCCAGCTTCCAGGATGAGCTGGGTGCGCGCATTGTTGAAGAACATCTGAATGCCCACGGCCCCACCAGCCGTATCGGACGTTGCGCCAGGCAGCGCTGCGCCATAGCGGCCAAGCGTTGCGGAAGCGAACAGAATGCCGGCGCGGCCAAGCGGGCTGCCGGCCGTCGGGTCGAGCGCTGCGGGTGTAAAATCGCCGGCAACCGCAAAGCCGTTCGCATACACGAGGTTTTCGCCGTAGGGCAGCGTCCGCGAAACCTCTACGAAGCCAAGCAGACCGTCGGCGACGATGGCGGATTCTTCATCCAGGGCCATCGAGCCATTCAGGCGAAACGCCAAATTCCAATGGCCGAAGCGCTGAATCATGCCGATACCGCCATACGCGCCGGGATCGTCGTCGGTCGCAACAACCACGGCATCGACATTGACCGTCGGCCCGCGGAAATTCAGCTCGTTAAACCAGCCGAGCAGGACGTCGCCACTGTGCCGCCGCCGGTCGGCGCGGTGAATGTCGTTGACGCCGATCAGGCCGGTCATACGCCAGTCGACCACCACGTTGGGAATCATGATGGTGTCACGATTGATGCCGATACTATCGATCGTGTCGTTCACCAGCGCACCTTCCTGGAAGAAAATCGGCTGGCGGCCGATCGAAAAGCTGATGTCGTAAGCGCCTTTGTCTTCCGGATCGAGCCCGGGGAATATTTCCCCCAATTCCCCCTCGAAAAAGGCGGTGGTCAACTCGAAACTGATGTGATCGTTGAAACCGTCGCCGCGGCTTGGCGAAAATTGGTAGTTGGTAAAACTGCCGCCACTGCGCAGCGGCGAGATACCGATCAGGAACCGTTCGGTACCGCTCAGTTGCAGGTTGCCGAACAGGTCCAGCCGCGTCGCGACTTCGGAAAGATCGTCACCGCCATTGCGGCTTTCGACAAAATTGTACGACGTGCGCGAACTGCCAAACACCCAGAATGCCGGCTGCCAGACCGCACCGGTGGGCAGCACCCAGCCCTTCGGCAGGTTGCCGGTTCCAAGGAAATCCGGGCCGATTTCCAGAAGCGGCGCGGTCCGCTTCGGCAGGTCTTCTTCCTTCATCAGCGGGACCGGTTCGTCGGACAGTTCGCTGGCGGCGAACGCCGCCCCGGCACCGCCGATGCCTATGACAAGCGAAACGGCCAAAGCCGCCAACCGCCCGCCGGTTACCCCCGCCCTGGCCGCGCATGGGACACAAGCGATTCTCTCTACCGACACCATGCCGATCTCCCAAGACCCATCATAAAGAACCGCCGGGGCGGATAGCGGAAGCTGCCCGCCCCGGTTCGCGCATCGTTTCAGCGTGCGCTCGCAAGATTGGTGTTCTCAAGCTCCTTGAACCGGCCATCCGGCCCGATCTCGAAGCTGCGGGAAAACACGGTGTGCGCCCCAGCCACGACATTGTCCGCGATCTCTCTGGCGCTCATGCCATAGTCGAAGCCTACGCCCTGGATCGCCGCGATAAGATTAACCGGAACCATCTGCGCGATGAATCGCACATCAACCTTTAACGGGAAGTTGCCGTTCAGCTTTTCACCCGGAACGCGGTAATCGGCAATGCGGTGGCCCAGCGGGTCGATGGTCTGCTTGTGCTTGCGGGCACCGCGCGGACGGCCATAGATCGCCGTCGCCCGCGTTTCCGGCCGCACGAAAGGCAGCGGTCCAAGCGACCGGTTGATCGGCAGCACCTGCTCGCGCTCCGCACCGCGGTTCATGCGCACCATGAACCGGGTTTGGAGATTGAAGAGGTACGGATCCTCCTCCAGTTCATGATTATGGACGTAGAGCGAATGAGTATCGCGCACATCGCCATTCGGGTCGCGGTCGCCGGAGACAAACACCACCTCACCATTCGCATCGGTGACGGTAATCTCCAGGAACATCAGCCGTTCGGCATCAAAGCCCGTTGGCACACCATGGCCGTTGGTCGCGTTGTTGACTCGAACCGAGAATGCGAGGTCGCCGCCGGATTTACGCGCCGCCGTGAACCCGCCAAACTGCAGGGCGTTTTCCAGCACTTGCTGCCGCTGATCCCGCGCCCATTCCAGCCGGTCGAACTGCTCGTCCAGAATTTCGCGGGCGTCGTAGCGGTCGTCAATAGCCGCCCAGGATTCCGGGAATTCGTAGCCGGGCGGAATGTTATCTTCGAATTCATCGGTTCCCCACCCTTCCTCGTAGCGGAATTCCAGCCACTCGCCGAGGGTCTTGAGTTGCGCCGCCTCAACATTATGCGGGAAGATGCCCGGATGGATGATCGGGTAATCCGGGCCTGCGAAATAGTGGTTTGTCAGCCGCCGCTCTGCGGTCGGTACGCCGCCGACAACCGCGGCCGGCCCCTTGTCATAGCCCGACGCCACGCCCGGCACGGTGCCCATATGGCAATCCTGACAGCTGATGCCCTGGCGCGCGGCCTCCGTGCGCTTGTATTCGGCGAATGCCTCCTCCAGGCGGAAACCATTCAACAGGGTCACGTCATGACAACTGCCGCAGAAGCCGGGAGTGACCAGGGCAAAGAACTTCTCCGCCTCGCCATGCACGGCGCGGCCCGGCTGATCCCGATCCGCGGTGACGACGTATTTCGGATCCTCCAGAACCCGGGCCAGTTCCTCGTTTCCGGATGGACCGTAGACCTTATCGTAAATGTCACCTTCGACGAGCCCGAACCGGCCGCTGACCTTGCCGTAATTTCGGTTCAGGCGGTGGCAGACGACGCAGGTAATACCTTCCCGCGAGGTCGGGTGACGCTCCAGGTTGGAGGTGTAGACCGACTCGCCCATGTTCATGCCAACTTGGTTGTGGCAGCGGATACAAAAGTCGCCATTCGTGCCGGAAGTCAGCGAGTTGATCGTCATCTGCATCGACATGTAGACAGGGCTCAACTGGGCATAGGCGTGCTGCGACACAGACCATTCACGGTATTGTTTCGGGTGGCAGGCGGCGCAGGCGTTGGCCGACGGGTAGCGCGCCTCGGAGAACAAATCCTCGTGCGCCGCGTTGGCTTCCTTCCGGGCGTCATCCTCCTCTTTCTCCGGCTCTTCCCCGCCGAACGAGAACAGATCTTCTTGCTTGGCGTCACCACCACCCAGCAAACCGCCGCCCAGGGCACCACCGCCGTCGGATTGACCGGCGTCAGACTGACCGCCACTCAAAAGGTCGCCGCCGCCGGACTGGTCGCCACCCAGAAGGCCGCCGCCCAGGTCGGAATCACTGGAGCCGCCACCCTCGCTGCCCGATAGCAGGTCTCCGCCACCCAGCAAATTCTGGCTTAACGCCGGCGCCGTCACAACGACTCCAACGGCCAAGCCCAGGAAGCAAGCGATATCGATCAACCGACGCATCGATCTTCAGCCTTCTCTCCGGAAGTGAGCCACACCCTGACAGGCAATGCCCTCAACTCTTGAAATACGAAACTTTCATAACATATCTATATCCGGTCTCTCATATCCTTTTGAATAAATCCACGACTTTCTGCGGCTGGCAGCTCTGCAGCCGGCAATGGCGCGTCCTTGAGTACCGGAATCATAGCGCACGACCCTGTGTCGCAAGGGCCAAAGATGCCGCAACCCGCCTTGCGTCGAAGGCAGAAATGGCCGTACACGTTGAGACCAAATCGTAGCGTTGCGAAAACCAAATCGAGGAACCGCTTCATGGCCTTCAAACCCTTCGACCTGACCGGAAAGACGGTCCTGATCACCGGCGGCAATGGCGGCATCGGCCTTGGCATGGCCGAAGGTGTGGCCGCAGCCGGTGCTGATGTCGTGATTTGGGGCACGAATGAGGAAAAGAACGCCAAAGCGCTGGCGGCGCTGGAACAGCATGGAACCAAGGTCGCCGCGATGAAGTGCAACGTCGGCAACGAGGACGAGGTCGAACAGCGATTTGCCGAAACGCTGGACTTCCTGGGCGGGAAGCTGGATGCCTGCTTCGCCAATGCTGGCGTCTCTGGCGACAGGCGCAAGATGAAGGAAGGCTTCGGCGGCATGGACTATGCCGAGTGGCGCCGGGTGCTGGACATCAATCTGGATGGTGTGTTTTTCACCCTGCGCGCCGCAGGGCGCCACATGAAAGAGCGCGGCGAAGGCGGTGCGCTGGTCGGCACGTCCTCCACCGCGTCGATCATGGGCCAGGCCCGTGGCGAGCACTACGCGGCGTCGAAGGGCGCTATGAACGCGATCATCAAGGCGCTGGCGGTTGAATACGGCCGCCACGGCATTCGCGCCAACGCGGTACTGCCCGGCTGGATCGAGACGGAGATGACCGCCCCCGCCTTTAACTGGGACAAGTTCCGCGACGCCGTACTGCCGCGCATCCCCGCCGGACGCTGGGGCAGCAAGGAGGATTTCGCTGGCATTGCGGTCTACCTCGTCAGCGACGCCAGCCGCTATCATACCGGTGACGTCATTGTCATCGATGGCGCCTACACGCTGTTTTAAGGACGAACCCGATGTCGGAACCCCTCGTCCTTGTCGAGCGCAAACCGTATGGCGACCGGGGCCATGTCGCTTGGGTCACGGTGAACAAGGTCCGGCGCGCCAACTGCCTGGATCATGAAACCCTGATCGCCTTCACCGATGCGGTGAACGAGGAGAGCAAGTCGCCCGATCTGCGCGCCGTGGTCATCACCGGCGCCGGGACGCGGGCTTTCATGGCCGGCGCCGACCTGAACGTTATTGCCGGGCAGGATGCCGACGGCGCCAAGTTGTTTCTGACCCGGGTGCATCTGTTTTGCCAATCGGTGCGGGAATGCCCGGTGCCCGTCATCGCCCGCATCAACGGCGCCTGCTTCGGCGCCGCGCTGGAACTGGTTGCGGCCTGTGACATGCGCATCGCCAGCGACAACGCCGCCTTCGGCATGCCGGAGGTGAATGTCGGCCTGCCGAGCGTGGTGGAGGCGGCACTGCTGCCGCAACTCATCGGCTGGGGCAAGACCAAGCATCTGGTCTACACAGCCGAAACCATCGACGCGGAAAAGGCAATGGCCTGGGGGCTGCTCGAATCCCTTGTGCCGCAGGCAGAGCTGGATGCCGAGGTCGAGCGTGTTGTCTCCATGATCGTGCACGCAGCGCCCAATGCCGTTCGCCTGCAAAAGGATTTGGTGCGCTCCTGGGAGGGCATGGGCACCGAAGCAGCCATCCGGGAGGGCATCCGCGTTGCGGAGCGGACCTACCGGCTCTCCAACGAGCCGGCCGAATATGCGGGCGCTGTGCTCGCCAGTCTGAAAAAGAAGGATTGAGCCCATGGCCGCCGAGAAAAAAGTCATCCGCGACCCGCGCGTGCCGGAAACCGGCGGGCCGTTCAACCTGTGCGTTTCGTATAACGGCTACGTTTATGTCAGCGGCCTGCCGCCGTTCCAGGAGGATTTCTGCCAGGAATTGCGCCATGCGCGCGAGAACGGCCTGCCGTTGCCGAAATACCAGCGCAAGCCGATCGAGCAAGAGGCCGAGATCGTCATGAACCACATGAAATGGCTGCTGGAAAGCGCCGGCAGCGGGATGGAACACCTGCTGAAAGTGGTGGTGTGGCTGCGCGACCAGTCGGAACAGGCGCGCTTCGACCCAATCTACCGCAGCTATTTCCCCAATACCGAAGTGCTGCCGACCCGCACGCGCATTCAAGCGGGCGGCACGCCGTTCGATTGCGGGCTGGAGATTGATGCCATCGGCTACATTCCGGGCGCGCATGGCTAGTCAGAACCGGGAGAGCATCACATGACCGTCCGCCAGATCGCCCGCTATCCAGTCAAAGGTCTGCCGGCCATTGTGCTGGATGCCGTTGACCTGACCGCCGGAGAGCAACTGCCCGGCGACCGCCGTTTCGCCTTCTGGCGTGGGGACGACCCGCCGGCAGCTGGGCGTTCGCCCCACCAGCGGCGGTTCAATTTCCGTCAGGTTGCGGACGACAACGCGCTGGCCGCTCTCCGCGCAACCAGTAGCGCCCCGGCTCAGCTTACGGTTACAGCGCCGGATCGCAGCAGCGTCGCCACAGACCTGGAAACGGCCGACGGCAAGGCCGCGCTCAGCGAATGGATTGCCGGCTATCTGGGCATTCCAACGCCGGTGCTGCTCGAGTCCATCGGCGGCCAGGGTTTCACCGACATCGGTGACAAGACGCTATCGCTGATCAACCTGAACTCGCTCGCCGATCTCTCCGAGCGGGCGGGCCAGCGAATTGAACCCGAACGGATGCGTGGCAACATCTATGTCGAAATGCCGGCCTGGAGCGAGTTGGACTTGATCGGTCAGGACTTGCGGATCGGCGATCTCGTGTTTGAGGTGGATAGCCGGGTCAAGCGCTGCGTCGCAACCGAAGTGAACTACACCACTGGCCAGCGCGATCATCCGACCCCGCAAACGCTGATGAAAAACTTCGGCCACGCCGATTGCGGCATTTATCTTCGCGTCAAACAGGGCGGCACGCTGCGCATCGGCGACGCGATCCGATAGCCCCCGCACGCCCCCCGATTCCCAGGGTTTTCCGGTCTGGTGAGGCCGCAGTCCGCCAAGCTGCGGCGCGACATGTTGTGGCTGCGCCGTTGTCCCAGCATCTCCCTTGTGCCATACACAGCACTTGGTTCCGAAACCACAAGGACAATTTATCATGGCCGAGTCTGCGCTTCGCACCGCCGGCTTTTTCTCCGCATCCGTTGCCGAAGCCGATCCCGAACTGAACGCCTCGCTGACCGGCGAGATGTCGCGTCAGCAGAACCAGATCGAACTGATCGCATCCGAGAACATCGTCTCCCGCGCCGTGCTCGAAGCACAGGGCAGCGTGCTGACCAACAAGTATGCGGAAGGCTATCCAGGCCGCCGCTATTATGGTGGCTGCGAGCATGTGGATGTCGCCGAGCGGATCGCCATCGACCGCGCCAAACAACTGTTCGGCTGCGCATTCGCCAACGTCCAGCCGCATTGCGGCGCCAGCGCGAACCAGGGCGTGTTCCTGGCGCTGTTGCAGCCGGGCGACACGATTCTCGGCATGTCGCTGGCAGCAGGCGGGCACCTGACCCACGGCGCCAAGCCGAACATGTCCGGCAAATGGTTCGATGCCGTGCAATACGGCGTTCGCAAGGAAGACGGCCTTATCGACTATGACGAGGTCGAGCGGCTGGCGCTGGAACACAAGCCGAAAATGATCATCGCGGGCGGCAGCGCCTATCCGCGCAAGATCGACTTTGCCCGCTTCCGCGCCATCGCCGACCAGGTCGGTGCCTATTTCATGGTGGATATGGCCCATTTCGCTGGCCTTGTCGCCGCCGGCGTGGTGCCGAGCCCGCTGCCGCACGCCCACATCGTCACCACCACGACGCACAAAACCCTGCGCGGGCCGCGCGGCGGCATGATCCTGTCCAATGACGATGCCATCGGCAAGAAGATCAACTCCGCCATCTTCCCCGGCCTTCAAGGCGGGCCGCTGATGCATGTGATCGCCGCCAAGGCCGTTGCCTTTGGCGAAGCGTTACAGCCCAGCTTCCGCGCCTATTCGGAGGCGGTCGTGGCTAATGCGCAGGCGCTGGCGAGCAAGCTGGTGGACCGTGGTCTGGCCATCGTTTCCGGCGGCACCGATACGCACCTGATGCTGGTGGATCTGCGCCCGATGGGCCTGACCGGCAAGGATGCCGAGGCCGCGCTGGAGCGGTCCGGCATTACCTGCAACAAGAACGCCATTCCGTTCGACCCGGCGCCGCCGGCGGTCACCAGCGGCCTTCGCCTGGGTTCGCCAGCGGCCACAACGCGCGGGTTCGGTGTTGCCGAATTCGAGCAGGTGGGCGACATGATCGGCGACGTTCTTGCCGAACTGGCCAAGCATCCTGGCGGCAACCGGGAAGCCGAAGCCGCCACCGCGGAAAGGGTCAAGGCGCTCTGCGCCGGGTTCCCGATCTACGCGGGCTAACCGGAGCCCACGCCGATGCGCTGCCCGCACTGCAACCATTCCGACACGCAGGTGAAGGATTCGCGGCCGACCGACGACAACACCGCGATCCGGCGCCGGCGGCAGTGCCCGTCCTGCGGGGCGCGCTTCACCACATTCGAGCGGGTGTACCTGCGCGAAATTACCGTGGTGAAGTCGAACGGGCGGCGCGAAATCTTTGACCGCGACAAGATCGAACGCTCCATGGCCATCGCGCTGCGCAAGCGGCCGGTGGAGGAGCGCAAGGTGGAAGCCGCCGTCAACGGCATCGTCCGGCGGATCGAGCAATCCGGTGAGGCCGAAATCTCGTCGGAACTGATTGGCGCTTACGTGATGGAGGCGCTGGAGGGCCTGGACAAGGTTGCCTATGTCCGCTTCGCCAGCGTCTACCGCAATTTCCGCGAGGCCAAGGACTTCGAGGACTTCATCGGCAGCCTGGCCGACAAAACGCGCGCCCATGGCCGCCGCGGCGAGTGACGCCGACCGGCGTTGGATGCGGGTGGCCCTGACGCTGGCGGCGCGGGGTCTGGGGCGCACATGGCCCAACCCCGCTGTCGGTTGCGTTCTGGTGAAAGACGGCCGCGCCGTCGGCACGGGCTGGACTCAGCCGGGCGGCCGCCCTCACGCAGAGACCGAGGCATTGGCCATGGCCGGCCCGGAGGCCACGGGCGCCACCGCCTATGTCACACTGGAGCCGTGCAGCCATCACGGCAAGACCCCACCTTGCGCCGAAGCGCTAATCGCTGCCAAAGTTGCCAGGGTGGCCGTGGCCTGTGGCGATCCGGACACGCGGGTATCCGGCCGCGGTCTCGCAACGCTTCGTGCGGCAGGCATTGCTGTCACCGAGGGCGTACTGACAGCGGAGGCGGAGCACCTGAACGCCGGCTTTCTCAAGCGCGTGCGCCATGGGCTTCCGCTCGTCACCCTGAAACTGGCAACCACTCTGGACGGCCACATCGCGACCAGCACCGGCGAAAGCCAATGGATCACCGGGCCGCCCGCCCGCCGGTTTGGGCATTATCTGCGCGCGACCCATGATGCCATTCTGGTCGGCCGCGGCACTGCAGCGACAGACAACCCGAGCCTGACTTGCCGTCTGGCGGGTTTGGAGAACCGCTCGCCCGTGCGGGTGGTGTGGGACAGCCGGGGCGCCCTTCCTGGCTCCCTCAAGCTGTTTTCGGATGGCGCAGCCACGACCTGGCGCATGGCCGGACCCGAAGCCCCCCCTGCCCCACCGCCTGCGGAAAGCCTGACCGTGCCACTGACAGAAGCCGGCCAGCTTGACCCGCGGGCCGCGTTGGAAATGCTCGCTGGCCAGGGCATTGGCCGCGTTCTGGTGGAAGGCGGGGCGGAAACCGCAGCCTCCATCCTACAGGCCGGCCTCGCGGATCGGATCGCCTGGTTCCGCGCACCGGTGCTGATCGGGAAAGACGGGGTCTCCGGGGTCGGCGACCTTGCCATCCGGCGCATAGCGGCCATGCAGCGCTTTGCCCTCAGAGAATTGCGACAACTGGGTGACGATGTGCTAGAGGTTTATGAACGCACCCCAACGAACATCTGAGCCTGCCCCTTATGTTTACCGGCATTGTTACCGATATCGGCCGTGTCCGTGCCATTGAGCAACGCGGCGACACACGGCTGATCATCGAAACCGCTTACGATACCGCCACCATCGCACTTGGCGCGTCCATAGCCCATTCGGGCGCCTGTCTGACCGTGGTCGACAAGGCCCCCGGCTGGTTCGCCGTGGAAGCATCGGCCGAAACGCTGGCCTGCACCACATTGGGCGATTGGCGCGAAGGCACCCCGATCAACCTGGAGCGTGCCATGAAGGTTGGCGATGAATTGGGCGGACACATCGTTTCGGGCCATGTGGATGGCGTCGGCCAAGTCATCACCCGCCGCGCCGAAGGCGACAGCGTGCGCTTTACCTTTGAGGTGCCGCGGGACCTTTCGCGCTTCATCGCGGAAAAGGGCTCGGTTGCACTGAACGGTGTTTCGCTGACGGTGAACGAGGTTGACGGCAACCATTTCGGCGTCAACCTGATTGCACATACGCTGAGCCACACCACTTTTGGCACCAGTGAACCGGGCACGCGCGTCAACGTAGAAATTGATATGCTGGCGCGCTACGTCGCCCGCCTAACCGAAACGCGAGGTCTCTCGTGAGCAACGATACGAATAACATGAAACATGCTTCCTCCCAGGCGATGGCGGAGTCCCTGGCAGAGGCGGAAAAGCCGCGCTCCACGGCCGACCTTTCCTTCCTCTCCCCTATCGAGGAAATTATCGAGGAGGCCCGCAACGGTCGCATGTTCATCCTGGTGGATGACGAAGACCGGGAAAACGAGGGCGACTTGGTAATCCCGGCGCAGATGGCAACGCCGGATGCGATCAACTTCATGGCAAAATACGGCCGCGGCCTGATTTGCCTGTCGATGACCAAACAGCGGGTTCAGGAGCTGGACCTGCCGTTGATGCCGCGCGATAACCGCCAGCGCCAGTCCACCGCCTTCACCGTCTCGATCGAGGCGAGGGAGGGCGTGACCACCGGCATTTCTGCCGGCGACCGGGCGCGCACAATCTCCGTTGCCATCGATCCAACCAAGGGCAAGCACGATATCTCCACCCCCGGCCACGTCTTCCCGCTGGAAGCGCGCGAGGGCGGGGTGTTGGTGCGCGCCGGGCACACGGAAGCAGCGGTCGATATCTCACGCCTCGCCGGCCTCAACCCCTCCGGCGTTATCTGCGAGATCATGAACGACGACGGCAGCATGGCCCGCCTGCCGGACCTGATCCCGTTCGCGCAATACCACGGCCTGAAGATCGGCGCGATCGCTGACCTGATCGCCTACCGCCAGCGGCATGACCGCACGGTCAAGCGCCTGATCGAGACCGAGCTGCATTCCCGCTATGGCGGCGACTTCCGCATGATCGTCTATGGCACGACGGTGGAGTATGCAGAGCATATCGCGCTGGTAAAGGGTGACATCTCCACGGACGCCCCCGTTCTGGTGCGCATGCATTCCATGAACATGCTGGAGGATTTGCTGGGCGATCAGCATCGCAACCGCGGCGGCGCCCTGCAGCGGGCGATGCGGCTGATCGGCGAGGCCGGGCGCGGCGTGGTCGTGGTGATCCGCGAGTCCCGCTCCACCATCCTGTCGGAACGGCTCAAGGATGAATTGAGCGAGAAGAAAGACCAGGGCGGCCGCTTCCTGCGCGACTATGGCATCGGCGCCCAAATTCTGCAGGATCTTGGCGTGGGCGAAATGATTCTGCTCTCGAACACGGAACGCCACATTGTCGGTCTCGAAGGTTATGGCCTAAAAGTCGTTGAAACACGCTCTGTCCCCCGAGAGGACACATAATATCATGGCCGAATCCGCCCGCATCCTGCTGGTCGTTGCCCCTTATTACAAGCACATCACCGACCGGATGATCGATGGCGCCCGCCGTTATCTGGACAAGGAAGGCGCCACGCACGAAATCGTAGAGGTTGCAGGCGCGTTCGAATTACCATTCGCCATTGCCACCGCGCACGAGGCCGGCGGTTACGACGGTTATATCGCGCTGGGCTGTGTGATCCGGGGCGAGACCAGCCACTATGACCTGATCTGTAACGAGGTCGCACGTGCGTGCCAGAATTTGGCAACCGACGGCGGGCTCGTCATCGGCTTCGGCCTGCTGACGGTGGAGAACGAGGCGCAGGCCCTGGTTCGCGCCGAACCTGCCCAAAAGGACAAGGGTGGCGAAGCCGCCAAGGCCTGTATGATGAATCTGAAGCTGGCCCGCCGCTTCCTGGACCAATAGGCAGAAACGCCACCCGCCATGCGCGACCGTGACCTGATCCAATCCTTCGCCCCCGGCGCCGAGCCGGACGGCGAAGCCACCGACGCGCGCCCGTTACACGGCCGCCGCAGGCTGGCGCGCGTCGCCACCATCCAGGTGCTCTACCAATCCGCCATGACCCGCGCTCAGGTATCCGCCGTCGCCAAGCAGTTCGAGGAACATCGCCTGGGCGAGGAAATCGACGGCTTCTCGTTGGACGTGGATGTCGGCTTTTTCCGCCGTCTGACCCGCGGCATTGCGGCGGAGGCGGAGACTCTGACACTGCTGATCCAGGAGGCGCTGGAAAAGCGGCAGTTCGGGCGGCTCGAATATGTGCTGCAAGCCATTTTGATCGCTGGCGCCTATGAACTGCAAGCGTTCACGGATGTGCCCCCGCGCTCCACCATCGACGAATATACCGATATCGCCGCCGCGTTCTTCGACAAGGGTGAGCGGTCGCTGGTCAATGCCGTGCTGGACCGGCTAGCGCACAGGATGCGCCCCGATGACTTCACCACCGCCCCCTCTTGACGAATTCGGGCTGATTGCCCGCTATCTGGCGCCGTTGGCTACCCATCCCGGCGCCGATGGCTTGCGGGACGATGTGGCGGTGCTGGCGTTGGAGACATTGCGAGGCGACTTGGTCATCACCACGGATGCAGTCGTTTCCGGCGTTCACTTCCTGGATCACGAAGACCCGGCCCTGGTAGCAGAGCGGGTGTTGCGCGCCAATCTTTCCGACTTGGCCGCCAAGGGCGCCCGGCCTATCGGCTACCAACTTACGCTCGCCATGACGGCCGCGCAGGATGCCGGTTGGATGGAAGCCTTCACCAGCGGCCTGCGCGCCAATCAGCAGGCCTTTGCATGGTCGCTGCTGGGCGGCGACACCGTCCGCACGCCCGGGCCGCTGACATTGAGCCTGACCGCCATTGGCGAGCTTTGCGGCGGTGTTGCCCCGCGGCGCGGCAGTGCGGATGCGGGTGAGGATATATGGGTGACCGGCTGGATCGGCGACGGCGCGCTGGGGCTGGCCGTCGCCAAGGGCGATGCCGATTTTTTGCCCGCCGCCGCCGCCGCCGCTGCCGAACGCAAGTTCCGCCTGCCGGAGCCGCGGGTCGCGTTTGGCATGGTGCTGGGTGCCGCCAATGTGGCGACGGCATCGGCCGATGTTTCGGACGGCCTGGTGGCTGATCTCGGCCATATCTGTGAGGCCAGCGGCCTGGGCGCCCTCATAAAGGCCGAGGCCGTGCCACTATCGGACGGCGGACGCCTTGCCATTGCCCATGATCCGGCTTGGCTGGCCCGGCTGTTGAGCGGCGGCGACGATTACGAGATCGTCTTTACCGCGCCGGCCAGTGCTGCCGATGCCATCCGGCGGGCCGGCGCTGAAACGGGGGTGGCCGTCAGCCGTATTGGCACGACGGCTGCCGGCCGAGGGGTCGAGGTGCGACGGGCCGATGGCTCGGCGGTCCCGATGAGGGACGGCGGCTACCATCATTTCTGACCGGCAGCCGGCACCTGTTTCCTACATAAAGTTGAAACCCTGCCCTGCCAGTTCTTCCCGCAGCCGCTCGCGCGGGCGTTTGGAGAACTTGCTGCCGGTTTCGGCAGACCACGAGTCGTCGTTGGTGGCCCGGCCCTGACCGCGATAGTGTTCCGCCAGATCCTTATCGTACTGGCGAATAGCCTCTTCCATGGTCGTGCCGCCCGGATGGTTGCCGAAGTGCTCCAGATGCACCATCGCCTCGTAGGGCATGCGCGGTTTCTGCTTTGGCACGTCCGCCGGCCAGCCCAGCACCATGCCGAACACGGCATAAACCCGGTTAGGCAGGCCCAGAATTTTCGCTGTTTCCTCCGCATTGTTGCGGATAGCGCCGATCATCACGCCCATCAGGCCCAGCGACTCGGCAGCCAATGAGGCGGACATGCCGACGAGCGCGGCATCGATGGAGGTGACGAGGCCCAACTCCAGGTTGTTGTCGTCGATGTGGGTGTCAAAGCCCTTGATGGCATGCTCGATCCGGCGCATGTCAGCGCAAAAGGCCAGGAACACCGGCGCGTTCGCCACATGCTTCTGATTGCCGGTCACCGGCGCCAGCTTTGCCAGTGTATCCTCGTCGCGCACGACGACCACGCTATAGGCCTGAATGTTGGAAGACGTTGGCGCACGGAAGGCCGCGCGCAAAATCGCCTCCACATGCGCCGCGTCCACCGTCTTATCCGTAAAGCTGCGCACGCTGACGCGGTTGTGCAGCAATTGGATGGTTTCACTGGTCGGCAGGCCGCGCTCGTCGAAGAAAGGCATAAGCTAAGGCTCCTTGTTCAGGCTGTTGTGGCAGAACCTTACAGCCTGAACGGCAGCCGCGCACCCACCCGGCAGGTCGCATGCCTGTCGGGATGGCAGGCGCGCCAGGTCAGCCTTTCACCTTGGCCCGCTCGATCCCGTCACGGATTAACTGGCGGGCGGCATCGGCATCCTGCCAGCCGCCAATGCGAACCCATTTGCCCGGCTCCAAATCCTTGTAGTGCTCAAAGAAATGCTCGATCTGCTGCAAGGTGATTTCCGGCAGGTCGCCATAGTTGTGCACCCCCAGATACCGCTTGGTCAGATGCGGCGAGGGCACGGCGATGATCTTTTCGTCCTGGCCGCCGTCATCCTCCATCAGCAACGCGCCGATGGGCTGCACATTGATCACGCAACCGGGCACCAGCGGGCGGGTGTTGCAGACCAGCACATCGACCGGGTCGCCATCGTCGGAAAGTGTGTGCGGGATGAAGCCGTAATTGCCGGGATAGGTCATCGGCGTGTAGAGAAACCGATCAACCGTCAGGACGCCGGCCTCCTTGTCCAGTTCATACTTGATCGGCTGGCCGCCGACCGGCACTTCGATAATAACGTTGACGTCGTCAGGCGGGTTGTTGCCGACGGCAATGGCCTCGATGCGCATGATGTCTCGCCCTTTCCTGGCGGCTGGGCGGGCGCCAGGAAAGCGCCGCGCCCGTTAGGGAATATCGTTCGGATTCACTTCGTTGGCCAGAAGCTCGCCCCGCACATAGCGGGGGAGATTGTCCAGAAACAGCTCCTTCCAACGCGTCACCCCGCCACCGCCTGCGAACGAGGTGTGTGGCGTGATTCGGATTTTCGGATGCTGCCAAAGCGGATCGTCCGCTGGCAGCGGCTCGGTGTGGAACACGTCCAGCACCGCATTGGCCAGACGACCTTGGTCCAATGCGGCCATCAGCGCGGCATCGTCGATCAGCAGGCCCCGGCCGATATTGAGCAGGATCGCGCCCGGTTTCACGCTTTCGAAAAAATCGGCATTGGCAAAGCCCCGCGTCTCCGCATTCAGCGGGCAGGCGAGCACGATGACGTCTGCATCGGCCGCGAACGTCTTCGCATCCGCCAGCGTGCCGGCCTTGTCCACGATCTCCGAGGTTTGCGGCGAGCGGCGGACAATGGCGGTGGATGCGCCGAATGCCTTCACCTTTTTCGCCAATTCCTGCCCGATCGGGCCGAAGCCGACGATCAGCCAGTTGGTGCGCCAGATCTCGCGGAAGGGCGTAACCTGCCAGGTGCGCGACTCCTGCAACTGGCGCTGCTGCTCGAACGGCTGAAACAGGTTCAGCACCTGGCCGATCAGATACTCGGAAATTGCCACCGCCTGGGCGCTGCTGTTGCAGACCCGCATGCCTTTTTGCTTGATCTGGCCGTAAAACGCATCGTCGAGACCGGCATTGAAGGTTTGCAAAACGTCAATCGACTCGATTCGCAGCATCAAGTCGAACACCGGCTTTTGCGCCTTGTCGCGCGAGATGAAATTGGACAGCCAGACATAATCGACCGCCGTTTCCTCCGGTGCGACTTCCGCGCCATCGCGGTAGAGCTTGCCATCCTTGTCAAACGTCAACACGGCGATATCGAGGCCGAGAGCCTCCAACCGCGGATGGATATCTTCATAGGCGGGGGCGTAGAGTGCGACGGTCTTGGTCATGCGGTTCCTCGTGGCGTGGGTCGTGGCCGGCGTGTGTTTCAGCTATAGGCCGGATTGGCGCAGGCCGAAACTGCCGAGTTTGGCGAAACCGGACGCCGCGGCTATGGTCCCGCCATGCGAAACAGAAAAATGGAACCACCATGGCGGAGCAGCGCCGGGGGATCGCCTTGACCCCTATGGAAACACGCCGCGAGGTGATCGTCGAGATGGCGATTCTTGCGGACAGCTTGGGATACGAACTGTTCAGCGTGCCGGAAGGCTGGGGCTTCGACTCCACCCTGGTTCTGACAGAGATTGCCCTCAAGACCGAGCGGATCACGGTCATGTCCGGCATTCTGTCGGTCTGGGGCCGCACCGCCGGCACCATTGCGATGAGCGCGGCGACGCTGGCCGATATCAGCAATGGCCGGTACATCCTGGGGCTGGGCGCCAGCACCAAGGCGCTGGTGGAAGGCTTCCATGGCATTCCGTTTGACAAGCCGACGCGCCGCTTCCGCGAGACGGTGCGCGCCGTCCGCCGCATTTTGAATGGCGAGCGCGCACCGGTGCCCGATGAGGTGGATTCCCGCCCTCTCAAACTGGGGCAGCCGCCGCGGCCGGACGTGCCGATCTATCTGGCGGGCCTGGGGCCGCAGAGCGTGCGTGCGGCGGCACAATTGGCCGAAGGCTGGTTCCCCTATCTGGTCGCGCGCGACCGGTTCCAGACCTGGGTGCCTGATATCCTGAAAACCCGCAGCCGGTTTGGCCGCGCCGGCGATCCGTTCACCGTCGTTGCCGGACCGAACGTCTCCGTCGATGCCGATGAGGCGGCAGCACGACGGACCGTCGCCAGCAATCTGGCTTGGTATGTATCGGCCATGGGCGACGCTTACGCCAACTCGATTACCAACCAGGGGTATGGGGACGAAGTGGCCGCGATCCGCGCAGCCAATCCGAAACCCAACCCCTCCACTGGCGAGGTACCGACTGAGGCGCGGCACCTGCTGGATCAACTCGCCGCCTACGGCCCGCCGGAAAAGGTGGCGGCGATGGTGGATGCCTGGGACGATGCGGTCGACATCAACGCCATCGGCATCCCGCCCGGCCTGCCGTGGGACCGGATCGAAGCCATTATCCGCGCCGCCGCGCCACGCTAGGTTGAGTGGGACCAACCGGTCGTTCCAAGAAGGCAGCGGCGGCCCGGACCGGCGGTCACGCAGCCGGCCGGTCCAGGCCGTAGTGTTCGCGCAGGGTGCTGCCCGTGTATTCGGTGCGGAACAGCCCGCGTTTTTGCAAGATCGGCACGACCTCGGCGACAAACACTTCCAGCATTTTCGGCAGCACCGGCGGCATGACGTTGAAACCGTCAGCGCAGCCCTCAGCCAGCCAGTTTTCCATGAAATCCGCCACCTGTTCCGGCGTGCCAGCAAAGATGTAATGGCCGCGGGCACCCGCCAGCGTTGCCAGCAACTGGCGGAGGGTCGGCTTTTCCCGCCGGACGAGGCCGATAATAACCTCGGTCCGGCTGCGCGCTGCCTGCACCGTCTCCGGGTCCGGGAAGTTGTCCGGCGACAGGGGGGTATCCAGCGGCAAATGCGAGAAATCGTGACCGCCGAACCGCCCGGATAGCCGCTTGCGGCCGACCTCGACATCCGTGAGCCCGTTCAACTCGTCGCGGTAGCGGATCGCCTCCGCCTCTGTCCCGGCAATCACCGGGGAGAAGCCCGGCAGGATCAGCGCCTGACCCTCGCGCCGGCCGGCCTTGCGCACACGGGCTTTCAGATCCTTGTAGAAATCCCGCGCCGTCGCCTGTTCCAAATGAGCGGTAAACACGGCTTCGGCATGACGGGCGGCAAAGTCCCTGCCGGTCTCGGAAGAGCCTGCCTGAACCAGCACCGGCCGTCCTTGCGGGCAGCGCGGCATGTTCAGCGGCCCCTGCACACTGTAATACTTGCCACGATGGACCAGCGGCCGGATTTGGCTCATGTCCGCATATTGGCCGCTTTCCCGGTCGTCCAGCAGCGCGCCGTCGCCCCAGCTATCCCACAGCGCCTTCGCCACCGCCATGAACTCGTCCGCCCGCTCATAGCGCTCCGCATGGCTGACTTGCTGGTCGTCACCGAAATTCTTGGCTGCCGCAACGCTCCACGACGTGACGATGTTCCACGCGGCGCGCCCGCTCGAGATATGATCGAGCGAGGCGAACTGGCGGGCGAGGTTGAACGGCTCCGTATAGGTGGTCGAACAGGTGCCGATCAGGCCGATGCGCGAGGTCGCCACCGCCGCCGCGGTCAGCGTCGTCACCGGCTCCAGCCAGCTGCGCGCCGCCTGGCCGGCGTCCTCCCCCAGCGACAACTGGTCGGCCAGAAAGATCGAGTCGAACAGGCCCTTCTCCGCCTGTTGCGCCAGATCGGTGTAATACCGCACATCTGTCAGCGACAGCGGCGAGGCATCCGGATGACGCCAGCTTGCCTCGTGATGGCCGCGGGAGTGAATGAACAGGTTCAAGTGCAATTGGCGGGACATCGCCTATCAATCCTTGGTTTCAGTAAAATACCGGCGGCGGGTTACCGAGCATTACCTCACCCACTGCTGCCCAATGGCTGCAGCGCGCTTGGATTTGCTGACTGACGGTGTGAATGTCACGGAAGCGCCGCTCGAACGCCGTCCCCGGGAAAATAGCGCTGACGCCGGCAGCATGATGCACCCAATTCGCCACATCAATGGCGGATTGGATCGCGTGGGTGCAGCAGAGCCGGACGCGGGCCCGGTCGTCGGTATCGATCGGCGCCCATTCGTCCGCACGCGCATAGATGTCGCCCAGCGTCGCCAGCAGATAGGCCTCCGCCGCGCCCAGTTTGGCTTCGGCCTTGGCATAGTCAGCCTGCACCAGCGGATCGTCGGCCATCCGCGGGCGGCCGCGCGGCACCTTCTCAGTCGCCAGGTCCGCGAACGCCGCCAGCATGGCGCGGGCGATGCCGGTCGCGACGCCGGCAACGCCGACCGCATACAGGCCCTGTTGCGTGAAGGCATAGAGCGCACCCGGCTCGCGCCGCTTTTCGGGGTATTCGCGTGTGCTCGTGAACGCCTCCGGCACGAACACCTCGCTGACGGTGTAGGACTCGCTGGCGGTGCCGCGCAGGCCGGCGGGGTTCCAGTTGCCGAGTCGCTCCGCCTGCTCCACCGGAAACAGCCAGGAGAGGATTTGCGGCTGGCCGCGCTCATTCAACCGCAGCGAACCATCCGGCTCCGTCACCGGCCCGTGGGCGCCCATCCAGGTGGCCTGCCGCGCACCGCTCGCGAAATCCCAGCGGCCGTTGACGCTATAGCCGCCATCCACCGCCCGCGCGCCCTGGCCGTTGACGGCACCCCAGGCGATCAGCGCCTGCGGGTCGTCGGCATAGATGGTGCGCGCGCTTTCGAGCGGCAGCCAGGCCATCAGGAGGGTGGCGCTGTTCGCGACGAACATGTTCCAGCCGACGGAGCCCTCGTGTCCCGCCACCGCCTGCACCGCGCGGAAATAGGTGCAGGGGTCGCATTGCTCACCGCCGCACGAGACCGGCAGGAACAGGCGCATCAGCCGCGCCGCGTGCAACTGCTCCATCAGGTCCGCAGGCCAGCATTGGGTAGCCTCGATCTCGTCGGCCGCGGCTTCCAACGCCGGGCCGAGGGCGCGGGCGCGCTCGACCGGGTCGAGCGCTGTGAGGTCGAGGGCGGCAGCTTGGTTCATCGGCCGGACTCCTCCCCCTGCCAGCGGCCTAGCCGCCCGCCACCTCCTTGAAGCGGCGCAGGATTTCGATCTGCTTGGTCACGTCCGGCTCGCGCCACATCGGGTAGAGCATGGCCATATCGGCGCCCATGGCGCGCCAGCCATCCGCGGCGGCGGCCCAGGCCTGGGGCTCGTTTTCGTGGAAGCGCAGCCAGGCCTCTATGCCAAAGTCGGCGCGTTTGCGGCCGTTCGCCTCCAACTGTTCGTGCAGCTTCGCCAGCGCCTTCTTGCCGTCGTCGTCCGGCGCCAGGATCGGCATCCAGCCGTCACCAAGGCGGGCGGCGCGCTTGATGACGCCATCGGCCGAGCCGCCCAGCCAGATCGGGATCGGCTTTTGCCGCGGCTGCGGCACCACCGTCACCTCGAAATAGTCGTGGAAGCGACCCTTGTAGGTGACGAGGTCTTCGGTCCAGAGCTTGCGCAACACCTCGATCTGCTCGCCCTGCTTTACGCCGCGGGTCTTCCACTCGCAGCCCAGCGCCTCGTACTCGACATGGTTCCAGCCGACGCCGATACCGAGCCGCAGCCGTCCTTCGCTCAGAATATCCACCTCCGCCGCCTGCTTGGCGACCACGCCGGTCTGGCGTTGCGGCAGGATCAGCACCCCGGACGACAGCTTGATCCGCTTGGTGCAGGCGGCCAGATAGGCCATCAGCGTGAAGGTCTCGTGGAACGGCGCATAGGCATCGTAGCGCGGCTCCCACCCGCCGCGGGCGGTCGCCCCGAACACATGATCCGGCACCTCGATATACTCGAAGCCCATGTCCTCGGCCGCCTGCGCCCAGTCGCGGATTTTGGCGGGATCGTTGCCGATATCGACGGTCGGGAACCAAGCGTTCAGTTTCATGGCTGGCGTTTCCTCTTTCGGGCTTTCGGTCACTGCCTATGAAACGCCGAAACGCCGCTTTCCTCAAGCCTGAGGTGTGACGGGCAAGGATGACAGCCCTTGCCCGGAAGCAGTCGAGCCAAGCGTTAACCGTTCGGCAGGATAACTGCCTTGCCAGTGGTTTGACTGTCGAACAGCTTGTAGGCCTCTTCCGCTTGGTCCAGCCGCCAGCGATGGGTAAACAGCTTGTCGACGGCGATGTTGTGGTCGGCCACGAACTCCGCGCATTCGGCCTGGCCTTGCTTGGAGAAGGTCCAGGAGCCGACCAGCGTCACCTGCCGGCGCAGAAGGTCGTTGGAAACGTCGAACTCCACCATGCCGCGTTCGCCGACAAAGCAGGCCGTGCCCCAGGCGCGCACCGCCTGCACCGCCGCCCGGCGCGCCGTCGGCGCTGACGAGCAGTCCAGCGTCTTGTGCGCGCCCTCGCCGTGGGTCAGTTCGCGGATCGCCTCGACCGGGTCGTTGGCGAGCGCGTCGATGGTGATCTGCGCGCCGAACTGCTTGGCCAACTCCCGCCGCTCCTCGGAAACGTCCAGCGCAATCACACGCGCGCCCATGGCGACGGCCAACTGCGTCGCGGACAGGCCGACCGGGCCCTGGCCGAAAATGGCGATGGTCTCGCCACCCTCCAGATGCAGGCGCTTCAGGGCGCCCCAGGCCGTGCCCGTGCCGCAGGAGATTGCCGCCCCGGTCTCGAACGACAGTGCATCGGGCAACGGCACCAATGTGTGCGCCGGCACCTTCATGTAGTTGGCGTGCGCGCCGTGGCCACCGGAGCCGTAGACCGTGGTACCTTCCAGGCACATCTGACTCCAGCCGCCGCGGCAATGCTTGCAGCCGCCGCAGCCATCGTAATGATGGTCCATCACCCGCTGGCCGATATAGGCCTGCTTCTCGCTAACACCCTCGCCGACGGCGGCGACGACGCCACAGGGCTCGTGCCCGGCTATGACACCGGACATGCGGCGCACACCGCCGGTGACGGCACCGCCTTCGGGCTGCGCCGGCGCGCGGTACTGATGCAGGTCGCTGCCGCACATGCCGGAGGCCTTGATCTCCAGCACCACCTCACCCGGGCCGGGAGTGGGATCGGGAAAGTCGCGGATTTCAAGGGTGCGGTCGCCGGTAAATGTGACGCCTTTCATGGGCGTATCCTCCTCACTGGGTCATGTGTGTTGCCCCTAGCCTAGTGGATTGACTCCAACATTTGGAACCCGCGGTTTCGTGCGGCGATCATTTTGTCAGGATCGGCACGCCAAACATGCTTGTGCCACACGTTCCTGTCGGCCGCGATCTGCTTGAGCCAATCAGATCCGGCTGTCAGCTCATCAGCAATTTGAGCGCGATGACCGCTGCCGATGTCCGGTTGTCCGCGCCCAGCTTCTCCAGGATATTCTCGATGTGCTTGGTGATCGTTCGGGGGCTGAGCCCCAGGATCGCCGCAATATCCTTGTTGGACTTGCCCTTTGCCAGCCAGGACAGCACCTCACCCTCGCGCTGCGATATGCCGAGCTTCTGGCTTAAGACATCGCTGTCCTTGCTGTTCTCGTGGATGGCGACGCCGACCAGGGTATCGCCGCTGGCTGGCCTGGCGATCACTTGCAGGCGAGCAAGCTGGCCTTCGTTCAGGCGGATATCGAGCGGCCGGCATTCCGAAAGCGGCTGCCCCGCGGTCTCTGCGAGCCACAGGCTGATGGTATCCCGCGCGTCGTCCGCAAGATTGGCCATGGCCGGCCCCAGGCAGGCCTCCGCCCGGCGGGAAGCCCAGTTGACCCTGCCGCTCCGCCCAATGGAGACCACGCCCGGCCCCGTGGCATCCAACGCCTCCCGCGCTTCGTGGACAAAATCGGCATTGGTCAGATGAATGCGGATGCGGGCCAGCATTTCCTGCTGGTCAATCGGCTTGGTGACGTAATCCACGCCGCCCGCCTCAAGCCCGGCAATCACGTGTTCCCGCTCGCTAAGACCCGTCATGAAGATTACCGGCGTCAGCGACATGGCCGGAATTTTCTTGATCCGCCGGCAGGTCTCGAAGCCGTCAATGCCCGGCATGACTGCATCCATCAGGATCAGATCGGGTTTGACGCGATCCAGCAGACCAATGGCCGAGAGGCCATCGCGCGCAACCAAAGCAGTCAGCGAGGCGCCTTCCAGCGCCTCTACCAGCGCGGTCAACGTTTCGGGGCTATCGTCCACCAGCAGCACCAGCCGCCGTGGCTCCCCTGCCTCAACCGGCATCGCGCGTATCCTTTATGAGAGCGGAAAGACCTTGCAAATCGACGGCCGCGATCAATGCGGCGGCACGATGACGGAAGGTTTCGGTGGCTTTGTCGTTGGCGTCCATCCCGGACAGCACATCCTGCAGGCCGCGAAGATGTGCGATCGCCAGCGCCCGATCAAGCGCGTCGAGAAGCGCCGCGGGCGCTGACAATGGCTCCTCGGCCGTGCTGGAACGCGCCTTCTCATAGGTCCATTCAAGGCCCAGCAGGCTGCCAACGCGATCCAGCAGCACAGGGATATTGACGGGCTTTGCAAGAAAGCCGTCATGACAAACGTTATCGTCCAGCCGGTGCAACTGGTCGCCAGCGTGGGCGGAAACCAAGACCACTGGCGCTTGCAGACCGCAGTCACGGCGCAGCCGTGCCGTCAGTTCAATCCCGGACATGCCGGGCATCGCTACATCGATTAATGCTAGGTCCGGCGGGTTCGCACCGGCAATGCTGAGCGCAACCTCGCCCGATTCGGCCATGGATAGCAGGAAGCCCAGCGGCCCCAGGGCATCGGCCAGAAGCTGGCGGTGGTTCAGGTTGTCATCGACGATCAGGATGTGCTGCCGCGGCCCCGCATAGCCGCGCCGTGGCCGCTTTTGATCCGCCGGTGCCGTCCGCTGGCTTCGGTTCAGGAACAGCCGCACGCGGAAAGTGGAACCCTGGCCAGGCTCACTGGTCAAGGTCAGCTCGCCGCCCAGCATTTCCACCAGCAGCTTGGTGATGGTAAGCCCCAGCCCCGTGCCCGGCACGACATTGTCGGGATCGACGATGCGCTCGAACGGCGTGAAGATCCGGTCCCATTCCGACCGAGGGATGCCCCGCCCGGTGTCGGCCACGGCAATGCTTGCGATGTCGTTCTGAAATGACACCGAAAACCGCACAGACCCCTTGTCCGTGTAGCGCACCGCGTTCGAGAGCAGGTTGATGAGGATCTGGCGCAGGCGGCGTTCGTCAGCGAACACGAAGGCAGGAGTGTTTGGGGCGATGTCGGCTATGAACTGCAACCCGTTGGCCTGCGCTTCGATCGCGAAGATGGCCGTAATCTGATCCAGCAGTTCGCGCAGATTGACCTCCACCCGATAAACCTCGATCCGGCCGGCCTCGATCTTCGAAATGTCGAGCAGGCCTTCGATCAGGTCCGCTAGGTGCTCCGACGAATGGCGGATGGTGCGGACGCTGGGGCGGCGGTGCTCGGGGATGGTCTGGTCGTTTTCCAGCAGCTGCGCATAGCCGAGAATGGCGTTCAACGGCGTACGCAACTCATGCGTGATGCCGACGAGATAGCGGCTTTTCGCCCGGTTCGCCGCCTCCGCAGTCTCCTTTGCCTGCTGCAACTCGGCATCGGTGCGCCGGTGCGCCTCAATTTCCGCCAACAAGCGCTGCGTCTGTAACTCGCGCTCGCGGGTGGCCAGAACCCGGCTTTCATCCGACAAGGTGTAAAGCCACGCAGTCACGCCAACCAGGATCACCAGGATGACAAAGGACAGAGCCAGCGCGCGCCCTACCGCGTCGGCTGAATCCGGCGCAACCACCTGAAAGTTCTGATAGACGATCAGCAACAGGGCACCGACGATCAGCGCCATGACGCCGAAGGTCAGCCCGAAACTGCCGTAGCGGGACAAAACCGCTTCCTGGACACGTTCCGGCAACAGGTGACGAGCCAATGCTGTGATCTGGTTGTGCAGGCGTGCATTCGGCTTGCAGGCATCCTCGCAACGGCTTTCCAGCGTGCAGCAAAGCGAGCAAACCGAACCACGGTGGAACGGGCAGTCCACCATGTCGTGGGCGTCGAATTTGTGCTCGCAAATGATGCAGGTGCGTTCGCCCGCGGCGCTTGCCGGCGCCGGCTCCCTGGCCAGGTAATACCGGCCGCGGGTCGCTAGTGCGATGGCGGGCGCCGCGATCATCGCCGTGCCAAAGGCAATCCAGCTCGAAAACGCCGCCATGCCGCTGCCAAAAATGCCGAGCGATATGACCAACGAGAACAGCGCTGCCAGCACGGCCGCACCAACACCAACAGGGTTGATATCGAACAGATAGGCGCGCCGGAACTCAATCCGTTTCGGCCGCAATCCCAATGGCAGATTGATCATCAGGTCGGCGGCGATGGCGCCAATCCAGGCCAGGGCGACATGGGAATAGATGGCGAGGGTGTTTTCCAGCGCGCCAAACACGCCGAATTCCATCAGCATCAGCGCAATGGCGACATTGAACACCAGCCAGACCACGCGCCCCGGGTGGCTGTGGGTAATGCGCGCGAAGAAATTGGACCATGCAATGGAGCCTGCATAGGCATTCGTCACGTTGATCTTCAACTGCGCCAGGATGACAAAGCCGATGGTCAGCAACAGCGCTGTTTCCGGCGGCAGGAACATCTCGTAGGCGGCAAGATACATCTTGGTCGGTTCGATGGCGGCTTCGGCCGGCACGCCGGCGTTCAGGATCAGCACGGTCAGGAACGACCCCGCCAGCATCTTCAGCGTGCCGATGACGGCCCAACCCGGCCCGGCGGAGACCAGGGCGAACCACCAGGACACACAGTCACGGCGAGTCTGAGGCTTCGGCAGGAAGCGCAGGAAATCCACCTGCTCGCCAATCTGCGCGATCAGGGCAAAGCCGATGCCGGTTGCAGCTGCAACCATGACTGGGTCAATCCCGCCTGCCCCCGCCTGCAGCACACCCCGATGCTCCAGCCATGGCAGAATATCGACGCCAACCCAAAGCAGTCCGGCAAATGGCAGAATTTGCAGCACAACCCACAACGGCTGGGTCCATTTCTGGAATGCGCCGATCCGGGCAAACCCGTGTGTCACCAGCGGGATCACCAGCAGCGCGTTGAGCAGGTAACCGATCTCCAGCGGCAGGCCCAGGCAATATTCCAGCGCCTGCGAGAGGATCGCCGCTTCGAGGGCGAAAAAGATGAAGGTGAAGCTCGCATAAATCAGCGAGGTGACGGTGGAACCCAAATACCCGAAACCCGCCCCGCGGGTCAGCAGGTCGATATCCACGCCGGCCCGGGCCGAGTGGTAGCTGATCGGCAGGCCGGTGATGAACAAAACGGCACCGACGATCAAAATTGCTGCAATTGCGTTGTTGAAGCCATAGGACAGGGTCATCACCGCGCCAATGGCCTCCAGCGCCAGAAAGGAGATGGAGCCGATGGCGGTATTGGCCACCCGCAGCGACGGCCATTTGCGCGCCCGGTAGGCAGTGAACCGCAGGGCGAAATCTTCCAGCGTCTCGTTCGCAACCCATTGGTTATAGGTGCGTCTGACGCGGGATACCGAATAATCTCCTGCCATTCCGATCCTTGTTCACCGCGATTCGGTTCTCTGGTTCCGGCACAAGACACCACGCTGTTGCCAGTCGGGTCAGGGTCGTGTGATCGGAGCGGACGCTACAGGGTACAAATGCCGATCGCACTACGCATTTCTGCTGATTGTTGCGTTGCAGCATGAATGTGATCCTGATCGGCGTCAACGGATTCAACACTTCCGGCCACGCCAAAAGGATCACGTCATGTCAGACAAAGTGTCGAAATCGCCTTTTTCTGGAAATTTCAGCCGCCGCAACATTTTGATGGGGGGCGCAGCTCTGACAGCCGGGCTGTTCGCCTCCAAATTCGTGCGGGCGGCGGACTATCCGACCGCGCAGGTCAACACCACCGGCTTGGCCGTCACAGATACCGCTGTGACCATCGGTATTCTGCACTCGATCACCGGCACCATGGCAATCTCCGAGACCGGATCGGTGCAGGCGGAAAAGCTGGCAATCGAGCAGATCAACGCGCAGGGCGGCATTCTGGGCCGCAAGATTGAATACATCCAGGAAGACGGCGCATCCGACTGGCCGACCTTTGCGGAGAAGGCGCGGAAGCTGCTGGTCAACGACAAGGTCGCCTCAGTCATGGGCTGCTGGACGTCGGCCAGCCGCAAGGCGGTGCTGCCAGTGTTCGAGCAATACAACGGCTTCCTCTACTACCCAACCTTCTATGAAGGCCTGGAGCAGTCGCCGAACGTGATCTACACTGGCCAGGAGGCGACACAGCAGATCATCGCCGGCATCGATTGGGTCACCCGCACGAAGGGCGCCAAGTCGTTCTATCTGCTGGGCTCGGATTATATCTGGCCGCGCACCTCCAACAAGATTGCACGCAAGCATATCGAAAAGCTGGGCCTGGAAGTGAAGGGCGAGGAGTACTATCCGCTCGGCCACACCCAGTTCAATTCGGTCATAAACAAGATCCGCCTGCGCAAGCCGGACGTGATCTACGCCATTGTCGTCGGCGGATCGAACGTCGCCTTCTACAAGCAGTTGAAGGCCGCCGGCATCGACATGACCAAGGAAGCGCCGATCCTGCTGACCATTTCGGTCACCGAGGACGAAATCCGCGGCATCGGCGGTGAGAACATCGAAGGCGCCTATGCCTGCATGAAATACTTCCAGAGCCTGGACAACCCGAACAACCAGGAATTCGTCGCCGCGTTCAAAAAGATGTGGGGCGAGGACATGGTGATCGGCGACGTGACCCAGGCCGCCTATCTCGGCCCCTGGCTGTGGAAGGCTGCGGTGGAAAAAGCCGGATCCTTCGATGTGGACAAGGTCCGGGCGGCATCACCCGGCATCGAATTCACCAAGGCACCGGAAGGCTACGTCAAGATCCACGCGAACCATCACCTTTGGTCCAAGACCCGCGTCGGCCATGCCCGCCGAGACGGCCAGTACGACGTGGTGTTCGAGACCACGGACCTGGTCGAGCCCGATCCGTTCCCGGCCGGATACCAATAAGCCGATGCCGCCGGACCCGCGCAGGCACGACCGCCCGGGTCCGGCGCACCTCCGGCCACCGTCAATCCCCTCTCGGGCAATCCCCTCTTGGGCAATCCCCTCTTGGGCGGCGCACTGACCGCCGATGGAGTTCAGACCATGTTCGCCGACTACTCGATGGGCGAATTGACCGCGATCTTTGCCATGCAAGGGTTCGCCGGACTGATTTTGTTTTCCGTCTTTATTCTCATGGCGCTGGGGCTGGCCATCATTTTCGGCCAGATGGGCGTCATCAACATGGCGCATGGCGAATTCATGATCCTGGGCGCCTATGTGACCTACCTTCTTTCCAATGCGTTCTCTACTTATTTGCCGGCACTTTTTGGAATCTATTTCTTTATTGCCATGATCGCAGCATTCTTTGTCTCCGGGGGGCTGGGAATGCTGGTCGAGTGGGGTCTGATAAGATACCTTTACAAACGTCCATTGGATACCCTGCTGGCGACCTGGGGCCTAAGCCTGATCCTGCAGCAGATTTACCGCTCGGTCTTCGGCGCGCGGGAGGTCGGCGTGACAATCCCCGATTGGATGATGGGATCGTTGCCGCTCACAGACCTGATCGAAATTCCGATCAACGGCATATTTGTGATGGTGCTGGCCATAAGCATCTCGGCGGCTGTCTACCTGATGATGTTCCGGTCGGGTTGGGGCAAGCAGGTCCGCGCTGTGACCCAGAACCGGGTGATGGCCGGTGCTGTCGGTATCAACACGGAGCGAACCGACCGGCTGACCTTTGGCATTGGCTGCGGTGTCGCCGGCGTCGCCGGCTCCGCATTCACCATGATCGGATCGGCTCGACCGGACCGACCGCCGGCCAGCTCTACATTGTCGATACCTTCCTGGTGGTCGTGTTCGGCGGCGCAGCCAGCCTGCTCGGCACCATCGCTTCGGCGTTTTCGATCAGCCAGGCTCAGTCGATCATGGAGTTCTTCCTGTCCGGCTCGATGGCCAAGGTGCTCACGCTGCTGACCGTGGTCGGCATTCTGATGTTGCGCCCGCAGGGCCTCTTCGCCCTGAAGCTGCGGAAGTAAGGGAAAAGCCGCCATGTTCGCACGCAATCGCTTCTTCACGCCTGCGGAGATCGCCGGCTTCGCCATTCTCGCCGCGATCATCTTCCTGGTTTTCCCGGCCGCGCTCGACACCTTTCGGCTCAACCTGTTCGGTAAGTATTTGACCTATGCCTTCGTCGCGGTCGGCCTGGTGTTGTGCTGGGGGGCGGGCGGCATCCTGAGCCTGGGCCAGGGAATTTTCTTCGGCCTCGGCGGCTATTGCATGGCCATGTTCCTGAAGCTGGAGGCTTCCACGCCAGAGGCAACGGCGATCCAATCCACCCCCGGCATTCCGGACTTCATGGACTGGAACCAGATCACCGAGCTGCCGGCTTGGTGGCAGCCGTTCTACAGCCTGCCCTTCACCCTCTTTGCCGTGGTCGCTGTGCCGACGGTCTTTGCCTTCATCATCGGCGTCGCGATGTTCAAGCGGCGGGTGGGCGGCGTGTATTTCGCCATCATCACCCAAGCCATCGCTGCCATTCTGACCATCCTAATCATCGGCCAGCAGGGCTACACCGGCGGCGTCAATGGCATTACCGACCTGCGTACCCTCGAAGGGTGGGATATCCGCACCGACGAAGCCAAGGAAATCCTCTACTTCGTCAATGGTATCCTGCTGTTCGGCTGCCTGCTGGCGGCGCATTTCATCCGCAAGTCGAAGCTGGGGCGCATCCTGATTGCCATGCGCGACCAGGAGGACCGGGTGCGCTTCTCCGGCTATGACGTCGCCAACTTCAAGATCTTCGTGTTTTGCGCCGGCGCGGCCTTCGCGGCAATCGGCGGGGCGATGTTTACGCTGCAGGTCGGCTTCATGTCGCCCAGTTTCGTCGGCATCATGCCGTCCATTGAGATGGTGATTTTCTGCGCAGTCGGCGGGCGGCTTTCGATCTTTGGCGCGGTCTACGGGGCGCTGCTGGTGAACTGGGCCAAGACCACCTTTTCCGAAAGCTTCCCGGAGCTCTGGCTGTTGGGTCTCGGCGGCCTGTTTATCGCCGTGGTGCTGGTGTTTCCGAACGGCCTGGCCGGCATCTATGACCAGTACGTCGCCCCCTATCTCCGCAAGCTGATTCCACAGCGCGCCGCTGCAAAGCAACCCGCGCGCACCGCCAACGCGCCGGCCGAATAGGAGGGGCACCATGACAACAGCATCCGATTTTGTGCTGGCAGTCGAAGGGCTGACCGTATCCTTCGACGGGTTCAAGGCGGTGGACGACCTGAGCCTCTATGTCGACCCCAACGAATGCCGGGTCATTATCGGCCCCAATGGCGCCGGCAAGACCACGGTGCTGGACCTGATCTGCGGCCGCACCAAAGCGACCGCCGGTTCGGTCCGGTTCAAGGGGCAGGAATTGCTGACCATGCGCGAGGACCAGATCGTCCACGCAGGCGTAGGCCGCAAGTTCCAAACGCCGTCGGTCTACGAAGACCTGACCGTGTTCGAGAACCTGGAAATATCCTACCCCAAGGGTCACGGCGTATTCGGCGCATTGTTTTTCAAGCGGGACAACCTGGTGACCGAACGCATCCAGGAAACCGCGGAAACCATCTTTCTCGCCGACTCGCTGAACGAGAAGGCTGCCTTCCTCAGCCACGGCCAAAAGCAGTGGCTGGAGATCGGCATGTTGCTGATCCAGGACCCGCAACTGCTGATGCTGGACGAACCGGTGGCCGGCATGTCCGTCGCCGAACGCGTCAAAACCGCGGAACTGCTGCAGCGGATCATTCAGGACCGCTCGGTCATTGTGATCGAACACGACATGAAATTCGTCGAGGACATCGCCACCCGCGTCACCGTTCTGCACCAGGGCAAGGTTTTGTCCGAAGGGTCGATGGATCACGTCCAGGCCGACCCCAAGGTCGTTGAAGTCTACCTGGGGCATTGAGGAAAACCGTCATGCTTGCAATCGAAAACCTGCGTGCAGCCTATGGCCAGTCGGAAGTGCTGCACGGCCTCGACTTCCAGATGGAACCGGGCGAGATCGTTGCCATCATGGGCCGGAACGGCATGGGCAAGACCACGCTGATGAAAACCCTGATGGGCATCGTACCCGCCACAAGCGGATCGGTCAGCATCAACGGGGCCGAGGTCACCCGCCTGAAGCCCTATCAGCGCGTTGCCAGCGGCATCGCCTATGTGCCCCAGGGGCGGCAGATTTTCTCCACCATGACGGTGCAGGAGAATGTCGAGACGGGCCTGACCGTGACCGGCAAAAAGACGGTCAGCCCGGACATTTACGAACTGTTCCCGGTGCTGCTGGAGATGAAGTCCCGCCGCGGCGGCAACCTCTCCGGCGGCCAGCAGCAGCAACTTGCAATCGCCCGCGCACTCGCCTCCGATCCGAAGGTGCTGCTGCTGGACGAGCCGACGGAGGGCATCCAGCCCTCCATCATCCTGGAAATGGCGCGCACCCTGAAACGCATCCGCGACGAGCGCGGCCTGTCCATCGTCGTCTCGGAACAGGTGCTGCGCTTCGCCCTCGACGTCGCCGACCGCGTGGTGGTGATCGAGAACGGCGAATTCGTCCACGAATCCCTCCGCAACGGCGTCGACGAGGAAAAGGTCACCCGCTTCCTGTCCGTTTAACCCCTTCCCCCCGCAATTCCCTACCCGCGCAAAAGGAGCCGTTATGACCGATACCATTATCGAAGTGAATCTAAGCGAGAGCCCGCACACCAACGAGAATGTGCACAATCGCTGGCACCCGGATATTCCGATTGGCGTCTGGGTGGCACCGGGCGACGATTTCAAGATCGAAACCTACGACTGGACCGGCGGCCAGATCGCCAACAACGACGACGCCGCCGACGTGCGCGATGTGGAATTGGAGCAGGTACACTACCTCTCCGGCCCGATCGGCGTGAAGGGTGCGGCGCCCGGCGACCTGCTGGTGGTCGAAATCCTCGACATCGGCGCCAAGGATGAAAGCCAGTGGGGATTCAATGGCTTTTTCTCCAAGCAGAACGGCGGCGGCTTCCTGACCGAGCATTTCCCCCAGGCGCAGAAGTCGATCTGGGACTTCCACGGCATGTTCACCACCTCGCGCCACGTGCCGGGCGTGAAGTATGCAGGATTGATCCACCCGGGGCTGATCGGCTGCCTGCCGGACAAGAAGATGCTCGACTTGTGGAACACGCGCGAAAAGGCGCTGGTCGACACCAACCCGACCCGCGTGCCGCCGCTGGCAGCACTGCCGGATGGCGGCCCGACCGCTCACATGGGCGGGCTGAAGGGTGACGCCAAGGCCGCCGCGGCTGCGGAGGGCGCCCGCACCGTGCCACCGCGCGAGCACGGCGGCAACTGCGATATCAAGGACCTCTCGCGCGGCTCCAAAATCTACTTCCCCGTGTATGTGGACGGCGCCGGGCTCTCCATGGGCGACCTGCACTTCAGCCAGGGCGACGGCGAAATCACCTTCTGCGGTGCCATCGAAATGGCCGGCTGGCTGCACCTGAAGGTCGACCTGATCAAGGACGGCATGGCCAAGTACGGCGTGAAAAACCCGATCTTCAGGCCCTCACCGATCACGCCCAGGTACGATGACTTCCTGATTTTCGAGGGCATCTCCGTCGACGAAAGCGGGACGCAGCATTATCTGGATGTGCATGTCGCCTACCGCCAGGCATGCCTGAACGCGATCGAATATCTGAAAAAGTTTGGATACACCGGCGCCCAGGCCTATGCCATTCTCGGTACCGCGCCGGTGCAGGGACATATCTCCGGCGTGGTGGATATTCCGAACGCGTGCGCCACGCTGTGGTTGCCGACGGATATCTTCGAGTGGGACATGATGCCGAACGCGAACGGCCCCACCAAGTATCTGGACGGCTCCGTCGACGTTCCCCTGGCACCGGATCTGTGAGGAGGCAGCGCCATGCCGATTTATGAATATTGGTGCCAGCGGGATGGCGTGTTCGAAGCCATGCGCCCCATGGCCGAATATGCGGAGCCCTGCACCTGCCCCGATTGCGGGGCCGATGCGCCACGGGTCATGCTGACGGTGCCGCGGGTGTTGCGCATGGATAATGTCCAGCGCCAAGCCCACGCCACCAACGAGCAGGCGGCGGACAGCCCAAAACGGCTGTCCAAGCACGGCCCTGGCTGCGCATGTTGCAGCGGCGGCCAAAAGACCGGCCGCAAGACGCTGCACCGGCCGGATGGCTCAAAGACGTTCCCGTCGGCACGGCCCTGGATGATCTCTCACTGAGCCACAGCAGCCGCCTCCGGTGCTCATACCGGGCACCGGACGCGGATGCGACCGGGCGGGCAGCCCCAACGGCCCCGCCTCAGTTACGGTCCGGATTGTAAACCTTGATCGGCCGGTGGGTTTTGTACGCCGGGGCCTGATCCGCCCACATGACGCCGTTCGCGACCGCACCATCGACCACGATGGCCTGCCCATTCACGAAGCTGGAGCGGTCGCTCGCCAGGAACAGCGCCATTTGGGCGATGTCGTCCGGCTGGCCTGCCCGCGGGATCGGCTGTCGGCTGGCATAGGCTTCTGCCCGCTCCTCCATCAACGTTTCGGGCTTGCCGACCGTGTTGGTGGACAGCGGCGTCGGGATGTAGCCGGGGCAGATGCAGTTGACGCGGATGTTGTCCTCGCCATAAGGCATGGCCGCCGTCTTGGTCATGTGGATCACCGCGGCCTTGGCGGCGGAATAGACCAGCGGCCCGCGCCCCGCCGCCACGCCGGCAATCGAGCCAGTGTTGATGATCGAGCCGCCGCCCTGGGCGCGCATCGCCGGCACGGCGTGTTTCATGCCCAGGAAAACGCCTTTTACCAGCACATCGAAGGTCATATCGAATTCTTCGGCCGGGATATCCTCGTACAGCCCGAGCGCGCCCCCGAAGCCCGCATTGTTGAACATGCAGTCGAGCCGACCCCAGCGGCCCACGGCCATATCCACCGCGGCCTTCACCTGGTCTTCCTGGCGCACCTCGCAAAATGCAAATGCAGCCGCATCGCCAATATCGCTCGCCAGCGCCTCCCCCCGTTCGCGCTGCATGTCGGCGATGACGACACGCGCGCCTTCCTTTGCGAAAAGCCGCACAGTTGCTTCCCCGATACCGCTGGCGCCGCCGGTGATGACCGCGACTTTTCCATCCAATTCCGCCATGGTCTATGTTCTCCCTCTGGGCGATGGCGCCGGCGCGCGCCGTACGGGCCAATCAAGCCCCGCTTGACGCCAGACTGCCCGAGCGTGTGGCCGGGCGCAATCTGCCCATGGCGTCGAAACCCAGCCAATCCAGCAACACAGCCTCGTCTGGCGGCAATTCCTTGGCAAGGCCGCCGGTAAATCCCTGGAAAGCTTCACGATTGAGCGGGTTCAGCCCCACCAGGACGGGTATTTCGCGGAACATCGCCTCCGCAATCACATTGCGGAACCCCCGCCCTTCCGCTTCATGCTTGCCGAACTTATTGACAAGCAGCAGATCGCAGCCGCTGGCCATTGATTGCCCGACCAAGTGTACCGCGGTTTCCAGAGCCCCGGGATCAAGGCGGCACCCGCGCGATGCCCGCCCCAGGGATTGCGATATGCGGATCGCCGGCCCATCGGGCAGCACCTTGATATCCATGTCGCACGGTCCCCAATCCGCCCGTTCGGAGTTGATTTGAATGGTTCCGCAAATGCGGCTGCCGGATGCCAGCAATCGGCCGGCCAGGCTCGCCAGCAGGCGATCGATCTCGCCCCTCTCGGGCGCCAATGTAAAGGCGATTTTCATGACGATCCTCGTAGTGATGAGAGCATGGCACGCCCTGGCATGACAAGGGTTCACCCGCCGCCGAAACCGAATGCGTTTCAGCGGGCGGCATCGTTGCTGCATCCGCATCGCCGTTCCAGCATGCGCCGCCGCAACCGGGCAAGGTCTGCGCGGGTCAGCCGGGCACGCGCAAGGGGCAGGATGATTGCGTTTTCAACGCTAAGGTGCCGCTGCGCGCACAACGCATAGTCGGCTAAAATGCGCCGGTCATTCGCCGACATTGCCGAGGCCCCAGCCATGGCGGTTTCCAGGATTTCGATGATCCGGCAATAATCCGACCGCGGATGCCGGTGTTCCGACCGCAGCAGGCCGATAATCTTCTCGATCTCGTCCTCCGGCTCGCATCGCCGGCACAACAAGGGGAATAGGTCTTCCTCCTCGTCCAGCAGGTGCTGACGGAATGCACCGAACAGGAACGAAACCACCCGCTTCACGTCATCCGGCAGGGGATCGCCGGACCGGACAATCCGCTCGATCAGCAAGCAGGCATCCCGTTCGGCAGCATGGTCGGCAGCGATAACGTCCAGCGGGTCCCGGATTGGGCCATGCGGGACGGCGGGCTTGCGCCGCCCCTTGCCCCGTGATCGCTGCGCCTGGCTCATGGGCTTGTCCTGTGAACCTAGATGGTCCGCAAATCCGCGCCAGTGAGGGTGGCCTCGCTGGCAAGCCTGGCGATGAACGCGCGGGCGGCAGAAGCCCAAGCGGCCTTTTCCATTGCCTCTGCAATCTTGCCCCGCACCGCCGAGAAGGGCAGCACCTGCCCTTCCGCCACGGCATCGAGCCGGATCACATGCCAGCCGTAGCGCGTCGCGACCGGCTCGCTCGCGATCTCTCCCTCTGCCAGGTTGCGCAGTGCCGCCTCGAATTCCGGCGCCAGATCGCCGGGCCGGACCTGGCCAAGGCTGCCGCCGGATGCCTTTGAACCGCAATCGCTCTCACGCGCGGCCAACGAAGGGAACCGCCGGGGATTGGCGCGCACCTCCTCCAGCACTGCCGCCGCCCGTGCCTGCGCCTGACCGCGCAATGCCTCGTCGCGCGGATCACAGGCGCAGAGAATGTGGGATGCTTCCCACAAGGGCGGAGTGCGGAAACGCGACGGATCGCGCGCCCATTCCGCATGGATAGCCGCTTCATCCGGCGGCCCTGCCTCGACCGCAATATCGAGCAGTTCGCGGATTAAGGCTTCGTCCTCGGTTTCCAGGCGGCTGGGCCCGACCTCCTCCGGGTCTGGTGTCAGCCGCCGGCGGCGGGCTTCCTGTAGCAACAAGGTACGCACCGCGACGGCATTCGCCGCCTGACGCCAGGCCAGGCCGGGTTTGTCCCGAGGCGCAGGGTGGTTCTGCGCCTCCGCAGCGATGATCTGACGGGATATGGTCTCGCCATTGACCACCAAATCGGGAAACAGGGCTGTACTCATCGCGATCACTCCGCCGGCAGGGTGTGCGTGCGGCGTGTGCGGACGATCTGATACCCCGAACGCAGCAGGTAGCGCACCGGCGCGGCAAAGCCGGAGACCATATGCACCAGCCGCGTGAACGGGAATAGGATCGTAATGACCAGGCCCAGGAAGATGTGCACCTTATAGAGCCAATGCACGTCCACGACCGTCATCCAGGCGTTAAGATTCCAGGAGACGACGCTCTGCGACCAGTTCATGAAGCGCACCATCTCGGACCCATCCATGTGCTGTGCGGTCTGCGTGATCGTCAGCAAGCCGATGACCAATTGCAGCCAGATCAGCACCATGATGATGATATCCGGATAGCTGGACGTGACCCGAATGCGGGCATCGAAAAGCCGCCGGTGCAGCAGCATGGTTGCGCCGACCAGCGCCGCCATGCCGGCGACACCGCCCAGCAGAACGGCGATCCACTGTTTCAGGCCATAGGGTATCCCTAAGACATCCAGCAGCCAAACCGGGGTGAACAGCCCGACCAAATGGCCGAAAAACACCGTGATGATGCCAACATGGAACAGGATCGAACCCCAAACCAGTTGCTTGCGCCGCAAAAGCTGGCTGGAGGACGATTTCCATGTAAACGGGTCCCGTTCGTAACGGGCGATGCAGCCAACCAAAAGCACCGTCAGCGCCACATAGGGCATGATGCCGAAGATGATGAAATCGATGTCGAAATTTCCGAACATGGCTCAATCTCCCTATTCGGCGGCATAAGGGGCGGGGGCGGCGGGAACATCCATCCGCGCCAACATCTCACGGACCTGCGGACAGCCCGCATCCGGATCGGGCCCGAAGCGGACCTCGGTTTCCTGCCAAACCTCATCGAGGCTATCGAGGTCGTCCGGGTCGATTTCCGGCTCTTCCAGCAGTTCGGCCACCGCTGCCTTGTCCGCCCTTACCGCTGCAAGCTGGGAAAGGGCGGCAAAGACCGGGGCGTAAGTGCTTTCGCGCCGCTCCAGCCGCACCTGCAACGCCTCCAGCAAATGCGTGGCCTCGCCCAGGGTTTCGGCAGCTTCCGCAAACGGCCGCGTCGCCAGAAATTCGAGCAGTACGGGCAGATGGTCCGGCAGTTCGGATGTCGAAGGCTCGAAACCGCCGTCGCGATAGGTTTCCAGCAGCGAGACCATGGCGCTGCCGCGGTCCCGGCTTTCGCCGTGGACATGCTCGAACAGGTTCAGCGACAGAGTGCGCGACCGGTCGAACAGCATGACATAGCGTTCTTCCAGATCGTAAATATCCCGGTCACGCAACTCCTCCATCAGCGGGCGCAAGGCCCGCCGTGCGGCTGCCGTCAGGCGCGTATCGGCGGCCAGGACGCCCGCGATTTCCGGCATTGCTGCCTGAAGATCCCGGGTTGGGTAGCTCAAGATGAGCGAGACCGCTTTCAGAGTCCGATCCATCACCGCACCTCCTCTGGCATACGCAGCGGCCGCTTGGCTCGCCCGAAAAGCGAGGTCTTGGAAATGCCCGTGGAGCAGCCATTGCCATCCGTGAAGCCGCAGCCGCCCCGCAGGTCGTAGGCTTCCTCCACCTGCTCGCGGTGGGTGGTCGGAATGACGAAACGGTCCTCGTAATCCGCCAACGCCATGATCCGGTACATATCCTCGATCATGCGCCCGGTAAGGCCGACGCGGGCGGCAATGCCCTCATCGTTCACGCCGTCGATGGACTTCGCCCGCATATAGGCGCGCATGGCCAACATCCGCTCCAGCGCCTGGGCCACCGGCGCCTCGTCGCCGGCCGTCAACATGTTGGCCAGGTAGCGCAACGGGATGCGCAGGTTACGAACATCCGGCATCGCGCCATCCATGCCGATCGCACCGGCTTCCGCCGCGTTCTGGATCGGGCTGAGCGGCGGGATATACCAGACCATCGGCAGCGTCCGGTATTCGGGGTGGAGCGGGAAGGCGACCTTCCACTCCATTGCCATTTTCCAGATCGGGCTATCCTGCGCCGCCTTGATCCAGTCCTCGGGGATGCCGGCTTTCCGGGCGGCGGCGATCACTTCCGGGTCGTTCGGGTCCAGGAAAACGCCCAATTGCGCATCGTAGAGGTCGGTCGTCTGCTCCGCATTCGCGGCTTCTGCAATCTTATCCGCATCGTAGAGCATCACACCGATATAGCGAATGCGGCCGACACAGGTTTCGGAACAGACCGTCGGGTTGCCGCTCTCGATCCGCGGGTAGCAGAGCGTGCATTTCTCGGATTTTCCGGTCGACCAGTTGTAATAGATTTTCTTATAGGGGCAGCCGGAAACACACATGCGCCAGCCCCGGCATTTTTCCTGGTCGATCAGGACGATGCCATCTTCCTCCCGCTTGTAGATGGCACCGGATGGACAGGACGCGACGCAGCTCGGGTTCAGGCAATGCTCGCACAGCCGGGGGAGATACATCATGAAGGTATTCTCGTATTCCCCATAAATCTGCTTTTGGATGCCTTCAAAATTGTAGTCCTGACTGCGTTTCGAGAATTCGCCGCCCAGGATCTCCTCCCAATTCGGCCCTTTCTCGATCTTTTCCATCCGCTCGCCAGTGATGGCAGACCGTGGACGGGCGGTCGGGAAGGCCTCCATTTCTGGGGCGGACTTCAGGTGGTCGTAATCGAAGTCGAACGGTTCGTAATAATCGTCGATTTCGGGCAGGTCCGGATTGGCGAAGATGTTGGCGAGGATCCGCCACTTCGCCCCCTGCTTCGGCTGAAGCTTGCCGGCCTTCGTCCGGACCCAGCCGCCGTTCCAGCGTTCCTGGTTTTCCCAATCGCTTGGGTACCCGGTGCCGGGCTTGGTCTCCACATTGTTGAACCATGCATATTCGACGCCGTCGCGGCTGGTCCACACATTCTTGCAGGTGACGGAACAGGTGTGACACCCGATGCATTTGTCGAGGTTCAGCACCATGCCGATTTGCGCACGCACTTTCATTGGGCGGCCTCCTTCTGGGCGGCTGGCCGGTCTAGCCAGTCGATTTTCTGCATCTTGCGGACAATGACGAACTCATCCCGGTTCGAGCCAACGGTTCCGTAGTAGTTGAAGCCGTAGGATTGCTGGGCGTAGCCGCCGATCATGTGGGTGGGTTTGAGAACCGTGCGGGTTACCGAGTTGTGGATGCCGCCGCGCTTGCCGGTTTTTTCCGAACCCGGCGTGTTCACGATCTTTTCCTGCGCGTGATACATGAACGTTGTGCCGTCCTTGATCCGCTGGGAAACAACCGCCCGGGCTGTCAGCGCGCCGTTCGAGTTGTAGAGTTCCACCCAATCGTTATCGACAATGCCGGCTGTCCTGGCGTCGTTTTCCGAGATCCAGATCACGGGCCCGCCGCGGTTCAGCGTCAACATCAGCAGGTTATCGGTATAGGTAGAATGGATGCCCCATTTCTGGTGCGGCGTGATGAAGTTCAGCACCACGTGCGGCTGGCCCTTGTCGGTGTGGACCGCATCCGTGATGGTTTTAAGGTCCACCGGCGGCCGGTATGACATCAGCCCCTCGCCGAAAGCCCGCATCCACAAATGGTCCTGGTAGAGCTGTTGGCGCCCGGTCAGCGTGCGCCAGGGGATTAGCTCGTGGACGTTGGTATAGCCCGCGTTGTAGCAGACCTTCTCGCTTTCCAGGCCGGACCAGGTTGGGGACGAGATGATCTTGCGCGGCTGCGCGGCGATATCCCGGAACCGGATCTTCTCGTCTTCCTTCGGTACGGCCAAATGGGCGTGTTCGCGCCCGGTGATCTTTGAAAGCGCATCCCAGGCTTTCACCGCCACCTCGCCATTGGTTTCCGGCGCAAGCATCAGCACGACCTCCGTCGCGTCGATGTCGGTCACGATCTTGGGGCACCCCTTGGCCGGACCATCCTCCCAGACACCGTTCAGGTCGCGCAGCGCCTGCACCTCGTGCTCGGTGTTCCAGCCAATGCCCTTGCCGCCATTGCCCGCCTTGTCCATCAGCGGGCCCAGTGCCACGAACCGGTCATAGAGCGCGGGGTAATCCCGCTCCACCGCAACGAAGTTCGGCGCGGTCTTGCCGGGGATCAGGTCGCATTCGCCCTTCTTCCAGTCGCGCACCTGATCCTGCGCAATCTCTGCCGGTGTGTCGTGCAGGATGGGCGAAGCGACGATATCGGTTTCCTGCCCCAGAATTTCCGACGCGACTTCCTGGAATTTCTTGGCGATGGCCTTGAAGATTTCCCAATCCGACTTGCTTTCATAGGCCGGGTCCACCGCCGCCTGCAGCGGATGGATGAACGGGTGCATGTCAGACGTGTTGAGATCGTTCTTCTCGTACCAACTGGCCGTCGGCAGCACGATATCGGAATAGACCGCCGTCGTGCTCATGCGGAAATCGATGCATGTCAGCAGGTCCAGCTTGCCGCGCGGCGCCTCCTCGTGCCACTTCGCCTCCTTCGGCAGTTGACCACCCTCCTCGCCCAGGTCGCGGCCCATGACGCCGTGATCCGTGCCAAGCAGGTGCTTGAGAAAGTATTCGTGCCCCTTGCCGGATGACCCCAGCAGGTTCGAACGCCAGACAAACAGGTTGCGCGGCCAGTTGGCGGGATCGTCCGGGTCTTCGCACGACATTTCCAACGCGCCGGATTGAAGCTGTTCGGCCACATAGGCCGGAATCTCCTTGCCGGCGGCCTTTGCCGCCTTCGCCACTTCCAGCGGATTGGTTTTCAACTGCGGTGCAGACGGCAGCCAGCCCATCCGTTCGGCACGGATGTTGTAGTCGATCATGCTGGCGTCCCAGTCGCCCTTGGGCGCCGTGGGCGAGAGGATTTCATCGGCCCGCAGCGTTTCGTAGCGCCACTGGTCGGTGTGCGCATACCAGGCAGAGGTGGAGTTCATGTGCCGCGGCGGGCGCGCCCAGTCGAGAGCGAAGGCCAGCGGTTGCCAGCCGGTCTGGGGGCGCAACTTCTCCTGCCCCACATAGTGCGCCCAGCCGCCGCCGGACTGGCCGACACAGCCGCACATCACCAGCATGTTGATGACGCCGCGGTAGTTCATATCCATGTGGTACCAGTGGTTCATGGCCGCGCCGATGATGACCATGGACTTGCCCTGGGTCTTTTCCGCGTTCTGCGCGAACTCGCGCGCCACATGCACGATCCGGTCGCGGCGAACCCCGGTGATTTTCTCCGCCCAGGCCGGCGAGCCCGGCACGTCCGCATCGTAATCAGACGTGACCCAGTCGCCACCCAGTCCGCGATCCAGGCCGTAATTCGCGCAGAACAGGTCGAACACGGTGGCAACCCGAACCTCACCCGCTGCCGTCTGAACCGTTCGGACCGGGATGTTGTGGGTCAGGACATCCGGCCGGTCATCGCCGGTGGAAAAAGCGGCGGTCGCCTGCCCGCCGAAATAGGGGAAATCCACCCCGGCGACATCATCGTGATCGCCCTCCCCTATGAGCGTGAGCTTCAACCGGGTTTCGGCGGCGCCCGCCTTCTCCTCCAGGTTCCATTTCCCCTGTTCGCCCCAGCGATAGCCAATTGCGCCATTCGGGGCGACGAGTTGGCCCGACACCTCGTCTATGGCGATGGTTTTCCATTCAGGGTTGTTCTCCTCCCCAAGTTTGCCGTCGAGGTCGTCGGCGCGCAGGAAACGGCCAGGAATCAAGCGGCCATCCCTCTCCTCCAACTGCACCAGCATCGGAAAATCGGAGTATTTGCGGCAATAGTCGCCGAAATACTCCGCCTGCCGGTCCAGGTGGAATTCGCGCAGGATGACATGGCCAAAGGCCATGGCCAGCGCCGCGTCCGTGCCTTGCTTCACGTTCAGCCAGACATCGCCGAACTTCGCCGCTTCGGAATAATCCGGGCAGATCACGGCCGACTTGGTGCCGCGGTAGCGGGCTTCCGTGTAGAAGTGCGCATCCGGCGTGCGGGTCTGCGGCACGTTCGAGCCCCAGAGAATCAGATAGCCGGCATTGTACCAATCCGCGCTTTCGGGCACGTCCGTCTGCTCGCCCCAGGTTTGCGGTGAAGCCGGCGGCAGGTCGCAATACCAATCGTAAAACGACATGCAGACGCCGCCCAGCAGGCTCAGATACCGGCTGCCGGCCGCATAGCTGATCATCGACATGGCCGGGATTGGGCTGAAGCCGAACACCCGGTCCGGGCCGTAGGTCCTGGCCGTGTAGGCATTGGCGGCGGCGACGATTTCCGTCGCCTCGTCCCAGCTTGCGCGCACGAAGCCGCCCTTGCCCCGGGTTTCCACATAGGACGCGCGCAGGATCGGGTCCTGCTGGATGTCGGTCCAGGCCTCGATCGGCGATTTGGTCTTGCGCATCTCGCGCCAGACCTTCATCAGCCGGCCCCGCACCAGCGGGTTCTTCACCCGGTTTGCACTGTAGAGGTACCAGCTATAGCTGGCACCGCGCGCGCATCCGCGCGGTTCGTGGTTCGGCAGATCCGGCCGGGTGCGGGGGTAGTCGGTCTGCTGGGTCTCCCAGGTCACAATCCCGGACTTCACATAGATCTTCCAGGAGCAGGAGCCGGTGCAGTTCACCCCATGCGTTGAGCGCACGATTTTGTCGTGCCGCCAGCGGTTGCGGTAAGTGTCCTCCCACGCGCGGTCTTCCCGCGTGACCTGGCCGTGACCGTTGGCGAACCGCTCCAGTTCTTTCGGCTGCAGGAAATTCAGTCTGTCGAGCAGATGGCTCATAACGTGGTCCTTTCAGGTCAAGCCGGTTGTGCGTTGGGCTGATCGCCATGCCTGCGCTCGATGGCATGCAGCAGGCCGCCGGGGCGCGTGTAGAAGCCCCAGGTGATGGCGACGCAGATGGCGTAGAAGATCAGGAACCCCCAGAGCGCCAGCACCGGGCTGCCGGTCATGGCGATGGCCGTGCCATAGGCCTTGGGGATGAAAAAGGCGCCGTAGGCGGCAATCGCGCTGGTGAAGGCGATGATTGCCGCGCTTTCCCGGTCGGCCTGGCGCCGCCGTTCGTCCGCCGGCAGATGCGGCAGAAGCCGCGGGATTTCCCGGCCCATAATGATGGGGATCATCTGGAAGGTGGAGGCGTTGCCGACACCGGTCAGGAGGAACAGCGCCATGAAACAGGCGAAGAAGCCCCAGAAATTCCCGGTGCCCCCGCCTGACGGCAGGAAGCTGATCACGCCGAACACCGCAACGATCATGCCGATGAAGGTCCAGAACGTGACCCGCCCGCCGCCGAACCTGTCCGAAACCCAGCCGGTTCCGGCGCGAGACAGGGCGCCGACCAGCGGGCCCAGAAACACGAACTGCAATGCATTCACTTCCGGAAATTGCAGTTTGGTCAGCAGCGGGAAGCCAGCCGAATAGCCGATGAAGCTGCCGAAGGTGCCGGTGTAGAGCACGCACATCAGCCAATTGTGCTTGCGCTGGAAGATCACCGCCTGCTCGGCAAAGCTGGCCTTGGCATCGGCGATGTCGTTCATGCCGATCCAGGCTGCCGCGGTCGCCACGATGATGAACGGCACCCAGATGAAGCCCGCGTTCTGCATCCAGAGTTCGCCGCCACCGCTCATGGTTTGCGGCGCGCCGCCCAGCGCCCCGAACACGCCGCCCGCAATGACCAGCGGCACCAGGAACTGCATGACGGAAACGCCGAGATTGCCGAGCCCGGCATTCAGGGCCAGCGCATTGCCCTTTTCCGCCTTGGGGAAGAAGAACGAGATGTTGGCCATGGAGGAGGCAAAGTTGCCGCCGCCGAAGCCGCAGAGCAGCGCCAGAACCAGGAAGATCAGATAGGGCGTTTGCGGGTTCTGCACGGCATATCCGATGCCGATGGCCGGGATCAGCAGCGACGCGGTCGAGATCGTTGTCCAGAGCCGGCCGCCGAAAATCGGCACCATGAAGCTATAGAAAATGCGGAGCGTGGCGCCAGAGAGACCGGGCAGCGCCGCCAGCCAGAACAGCTGTGCCGCAGTGAAATCGAAGCCGATGGCTGGCAGCCGTGCCACCACGACCGACCAGACCATCCACACCGAAAACGCCAGCAGCAGCGCAGGGATCGAAATCCACAGATTGCGCCGGGCGATCCGGCGGCCCCTAGTCTCCCAGAACTCAGGATCTTCCGGCCGCCAGTCCTCCAGCGTGCGGGGCATCGCTGTCGCCTCGGCGTCGTGGATCGGCGCCATTTCCGGCAGGTCCGGCAGCCGGTCGAGTTCCGCGCCAACCGCCTCGCGCTCCATCGTGCGGATCGCCATGTGCATCCAGATCAGCGAGACCGCGACGATCACCAGCAGCAGAACAAAGCAGCTGGTGTAAATGCCGGTGATGTCGAGCGCGGCGCCGAAAAGGATCGGCAGCACAAACCCGCCCAGGCCGCCGATCATGCCGACCAGGCCGCCAACCGCGCCGACATGGTTCGGGTAATAGACCGGAATGTGTTTGTAGACCGCTGCCTTGCCCAGGCTCATGAAAAAGCCCAGGGCGAACAGCACGGCGACGAACGGCCATTGCGGCATGGATGTCGCAAAGGCGATCGGTCCGTCCTTCCCCTGAATGACGTACTCCGTCGGCGGGTAGGACAGCATGAACAGAAGCACCAGCGAAAAGCCGAAGGTCCAATACATGACCGACCGGGCGCCGAACCGGTCCGACAGGTGGCCGCCATAGGCGCGGAACACGCTGGCCGCCAAAGAAAACGCCGCCGCCGCCATGCCGGCCGTGCGGATATCCATGCCATAGACGTCGATCAGATAGTGCGGCATCCAAAGCGCCAGCGCGACGAAGCCGCCGAACACGAAGAAGTAATAGAGGGAGAACCGCCAGACCTGCAGGTTGCGCAGCGGCGCAAACTGCTCCGCCAGGCTAGGCGCGCGCGCGCCGGCCTCGCGCCGGGCGACCAGTGCCGGGTCATCCTTGGCGAAAACGAAGAACAGCACGCCCGTAGCCACCAGGGCAACCGCCCAAACCTGTGCCACACCCTGCCAGCCATAGGCGACCATCACGAACGGCGCGATGAACTTCGTCACCGCCGCGCCGACATTGCCCATGCCAAAAATGCCGAGCGCCGTGCCCTGCTCCGCCTTCGGATACCAGCGCGAGACATAGGCGACGCCGATGATAAACGAGCCCCCGGCAAGGCCGATGCCCAAAGCCGCAAGCAGATACATCTCATAAGTGGTGGCCCAGGTGAGGATCCAGGTTGCCGCGCCGGCCAGGATCATCTGCAACGGAAATACCAGCCTGCCGCCGTATTTTTCCGTCAAAACCCCCAGGAACAATCGGGTAAGCGAACCGGTCAGGATTGGCGTGGCCACCAACAGGCCAAATTCCGCCTCGTTCAGCCCCAGTTCCGCCTTGATGGCGACCCCGATGATAGAAAAGATCGTCCACACCGCAAAACACACTGTGAACGAAAACGTGCTCAAACCCAGAGCCCGGTACCGATCTGCGCCTGAAACCCCTTCAAGCGAATGCATCCGTCGACCCTCCTGATATGGACCCGCATGGAAGTCGTTTCCGAGTACTCCATGCGATGCACCGCAGACGGTATTGGGTACTTGATCTAGATCAGGAATCAATCAGGAGTTTATCGAAATAATTTTCCAACAAACATATGATTTTTAGAAATAGCATATTTGTGAAGCTCAGAATTTTCATCTTGCAATTTTTGTCTTGATATTTATCAATCTATAGGGCGAGTAACGATCCGATCCTTTTGCCAAGGCGCACATCAGAATGCCCGAGTCGGAATTTCCCGAGATCCGCAACCTCCACCTGTTCGCAGACATGGCGAATGCGAACTTCACGGCCTTAATGCGCGCGTCCTATGTCCAGACCTTCCCGCCGCAGATCGAGCTGATCACGGAAGGCGAACGCAGCGATTTCCTGCACGTTGTGGTGTCGGGTTCGGTGGAGTTGTTTTCCGCCTGGAACGGGCGGGAAACCAGCATGACGACGGTGGAGCCGGTATCGACCTTCATTCTGGCCGCAACGATCAAGGATGCGCCCTACCTGATGTCGGCCAGGACGCTGGAGAAAAGCCGGATCGTGCTGATCCCCAGCCAGGATGTGCGCACCATCTTTGCCAGCGATGCGCATTTCGCCCGCGCAATCGTCACCGAATTGGCCCAGCGCTATCGCACCAGCATCAGAATCACGAAAGACCTTAAACTGCGTTCCGGGCTGGAGCGCCTGGCGAACTATCTGCTTCGCATCCAGCAATCCGCGGGACGGGACGAATTCGACCTGCCGATGGAAAAGCGGCGGCTCGCCTCCCTGCTGGGCATGACGCCGGAAAATCTGAGCCGGGCAATCAAGAATCTCCAACCCTATGGAGTTAGCATCGACGGTTCCCACGTCACCCTGCACGACCGTGCCGACCTGGAACGCTTCGCCAAGCCTAGCCCCCTGATCGATGCTGACGACGCGTAACGGCGGCCATGAAGGACAGGCGGCGACGCGGCGTCAAAAACTCGGCTTGGTCACATGCGGCGTCAGCTGCAATTCGTGCGTCCAGACCGAGCGGTCCTGCGTGTGCAGGTACCAGAAGGCGTTTGCGATCGCTTCAGGCTTGATAACCAGGTCCGGGTTCTCTTGCGCCCGCTTCATGGCCCGTGTGCCAGGCGAGTCGATCAGGCCGTCGATCACCACGTTGGCGACGTGGACGCCATGTTCGGAATATTCCTCCGTCAAAACCTGCGCCAGCGTGCGCATCATCACGCGCGGATAGTACAGCGATTGCCCGGTTTCGCGCTTGCGCCCGCGCAATGACGACGAGTTGTTGGAAATGAGGAAGGAGCCCTTGCCGGCCTTCCGCATTGCCGGCAGCACCTCCTTCGCCACCAGGAACGGCCCGCGGCAGGCGACATGCTGGGTGCGGTCGAACAGGTCGGTCGGGATGTATTCCAGCAGGTCCATACCTTCCGGCAGTTCGCGGCCGTCGTTGTAGCCTGCATTGTAGATCAGCACCTCCGGGTCGCCCGCTTCCGCGCGGATCCGGGCGAAGGCAGCCTTGATCGAATCCTCCGAGGACAGGTCCAGCTCGACAGTCATGGCCTCATGACCCTGCTGGCGGATTGCATCCTCCAAACGCGAGGCGTTCGATGCCGTGCGCGTGGTCAGGACGGTGAAGAAGCCTTCCGCCGCGAATTTCTGCGCCAGCGCACCGCCGACACCCCAGCGCACCGCCACCGGCAGATGGTCGTCGGGCACGCCCTGGCCGTGGATCAGGTGGGTCTGCCGCCCGTCCGACTGCCATTTGGATGTAGCGCCGATGACAACGCAGACGGGCTTTTTCGATGGGTTCATGGGGCGGTCCTCCAGCTTTCCGTGTTGCGGCTTTGTTTGGTTGGACGCTATCAGTAACCAACGCCCAACGCCAACAGAAGCGGACCGCCCGATGCACCCCCGGATCGTCTTTGTCACCAACTTCCCCGACGCCGCCGATGTTGCGCGGGAAATGGCACCTTCCGGCTTCGATCTGCAGATCGTGCCGGCGAAGAGCGCCGAATACCGCGATGCCATGGCCAGCGCCGAATACCTGGTTGGCTTCGTCGATATGCTGGTGGACCGGGAATTGTTCCTGACCGGTCCGAACCTCAAACTGGTGCAGCTTCTGAGCGCCGGTTACGACCAGGCGGACCTGGGTGCCGCGCGTGCCGCAAAGGTGCCGGTGTGCAACAATGGCGGCGCCAACTCCGTTGCCGTGTCCGAGCATGCCTTGCTGCTGGCGCTGGCCGTCTCGCGCCAGTTGGTGCGGCAGCACAAGAGCGTCTCTGCCGGGCAATGGCGCGGCAACCAGACCCCGCGCGTGCACGAGCTTCGCAACCGCACCATGGGCATTGTCGGCCTTGGCACGATCGGCAAGAAAACCGCGCGGCTGGCCCAGGCATTCGGGATGCGCGTGATCTATTACGACATCGCGCGGCTGCGCGAGGATCAGGAGGACGGGCTGAACGTGCGCTTCCGCCTGCTGCGTGAACTGCTGCGCGAGGCCGATGTGGTTTCGCTGCACACGCCGCTGAACGAGTCGACCCGCCACCTGATCGGTGCGGAGGAGTTGGCGCTCATGAAGCCCAGCGCCATTCTGGTCAACACCGCGCGCGGCCCGGTGGTGGATGAGGCCGCGCTGATACAGGCGCTTTCCGACGGCACGATCTGGGGTGCAGGGCTGGACGTGTTCGACCAGGAACCCCCGCAGGCGGACAACCCGCTGTTCAGCCTGGACAACGCCATTCTGACCGCGCACCTGGCCGGGCCGACATTCGAAAGCAACACCGCGCGCGTACGCAATGCGTTTGACAATGTGCAGCGCGTCGCCCGTGGCGAGGCGCCGCTCTGGGTCGTTCCGGAGTTGGAGGCATGAGCCGCACTCTGCCCGCCCGCTGGGATATGGAGGCCGATGTTGTTGTCGTCGGCTTCGGCGGCGCCGGCTTCGCGGCGTCCGTCAGCGCACACGATGCGGGCGCCGACGTGCTGATTTTGGAGAAGGCGCCGGAAGGCCAGCACGGCGGCAACACCAAGGTGGCCGGGCAAGGTTACCTCAACACCTCCGGCCCTATCGAGGCGGCGAAATACCTGCGCGCGCTCTGCGGCCCCTACACGGTGCCGGAGGAAATGGTGCTGGTCTGGGCGGATGAGATGTGCCGCAACAACGACTGGCTCGCCAGCCTCGGCGCGGACCCGCAGGAACACCAACACCAGCCAGTCGGCATCGAGTTTCCGGAACTGCCGGGCGCATTCTCCACCCACAAATTCCATGATGGGGATGTCTATGGCTATTCGCTGACCTGGAAGCGGTTCGAAAGCCTGGTGCGCGAGCGACCGATCCGGATCGCGTTTGAGACGCCAGGGCAGGAACTGATTCAGGACGGCGCGACCGGCGAAATTCGCGGCATCTGGGCAGAGCAGGATGGCAGGCGCATCGCCGTGAAGGCGCGTCGGGCGGTGATCCTGACCTGCGGCGGCTTCGAGAACAATCAGGAGATGATCCGCAACTACCTGCCCGGCCTGCCTTGCTGCTACACCTCCGGCAGCCCGTATAATACCGGCGACGGCGTCACCATGGGCCTGAGCGTTGGTGCCGACCTTTGGCACATGAACAATGTGGCGGGGCCTGGCATGGCGCTGAAAGTGCCGGAAATTCCGACCTCGCTTTCCATGCAGAACCTGCATTATTCGAAGAGCATTCCGGGCGGCATGATCGTTGTCGGCCCGGACGGCCGGCGCTTCTGTGACGAGAAATACCACACCCGCCACGGCAAGGTTCCGAAGAACGGCGTCTGGCTGCCGCTGGCCACCCCCTGCCCGATGCACATGATCATCGACCATGCCAATTTTGCGGCCGGGCCACTCTATGACGGCCACCCGAGCCACGGCTGGACCCAGATCGTCGAACAGCCGGAATGGAGCGACGACAATTCCGCGGAAGTGGCGAAGGG
>JAWLBX010000002.1:0-255992 GCA_041687435.1 Alphaproteobacteria bacterium | reverse complement strand
TCCAAGGGTTCCATCAGGGCGACAGTACACCGGCAACGGCCGGAAAAGCACCCTGGACGTTCCGTCACCTGCGGATTTGCGTGCAGCGTTGCTATATTGGCAGGCAATATCTCATGGAGACGATACCGCCAATGCCGATCCTACGCCGTCAATCGAAAAGCACCGCCATCAGCCGCGGGCTGAAGCGCCGTTGCCCCGCATGCGGCCATGGCCGGGCTTTTGCCGGCTATCTGCGCCAGGTCGATCACTGCGGCAATTGCGGTGAGCAGCTCGGCCATATCCGCGCCGACGATTTTCCGCCCTATCTCACCATTTTCCTGGTCGGACACCTCGTCGTGCCAGCATTGCTGATGGTCGAGCAGAGCTATCACTGGTCCGCCGAACTGCACATGATGGTCTGGCCTCTGGTGACGCTGCTGCTGGCGCTGGCCGTGCTGCCGTTCCTGAAGGGCGGCGTGCTGGGGCTGATGTGGTCGCTGGGCATGACCGGGCGCGAGCAGCAAGGGGCTGGCTGACCAGTGGACGACCGGCCGTTCTGGGAAGCGAAGCAGCTCTGGCAGATGACGCCGGAGGAATGGGAATCGCTCTGCGACGGCTGCGGCAAATGCTGCCTGCTGAAAGTCGAGTATGAGGACACGCACGAAATCGACCCGACCTCTGTCGCCTGCCGGCTGATGGACCCGGATACCTGCCAATGCAGCGACTATGCCAACCGCTGCACGCAAGTTCCGGATTGCATCGACCTGTCAAAGACGGATATCGGTGCGCTGTCCTGGATTCCGCAGACCTGCGCCTACCGCCTGTTGGCCGACGGCAAGCCGTTGCAATGGTGGCACCCGCTGGTCTCCGGCAGCCGGGAAACGGTGCATGCGGCCGGCATTTCCGTGCGGCACAAGACCATTTCCGAGGACGAGCTGGCCGACGAGGCGGACCTGATCCGCTATGTCGTCGATTGGAAGCTCTAGCAGGCGATGGCCGGGCTGCCGCCGGACCTGACAATCCGCGTCGATGGCCGCGCCCGGCGCATATCTCTTCGCATCAATACCCAGGGACAGCCGGTTCTCACCCTGCCGCATCCGCGCCTGAAGGCGGAAGGATTGCGCTTCGTCGCGGAAAAGCGCGGCTGGCTTGACGCCCAACGGCAGCGGCTGCCGGAGCGGGTGTTGTTCCTGCCGGGCTCGACCATCCCTGTTGCGGGCCGGCCGCATGAAATCGTCCTGGCCGGTGCTGCCCGCGATCCGGTGAGGGCAATGGATGGGGTGCTACATGTTGGCGGTCGGGCGGAAACGGTGCCTCTGCTAGTGCAACACTGGCTGAAGGCGGAGGCGCGGCGGGCCTTGGTTCAATCCGTGGCGCGGCACAGCGGCGCTCTCGGGCTTGCACCGCCTCCGCTTGGCCTGCGCGATCCCAAGACCCGCTGGGGCAGTTGTTCCAGCGCCAAGCGGCTGTCATTTTCCTGGCGGCTGGCGATGGCGCCGCTGGAAGTGCTGGATTATGTGGCCGCGCACGAGGTCGCCCACCTGCGGGAACTCAACCACAGCCCGCGCTTCTGGGCGGTGGTCGCGCAACTCATGCCAGGCTTCGAGGCTCAGGAGGCTTGGCTGAAGCGCCGCGGCCGCGACCTGCACCGCTATGGCTAGCGGGCGCCGCGGGCGCTAAACAAAGGGCGTCCGACCGTTTCAGGGAGCCCGCACCATGCCCGTTGTCAGCTATATCAATCCGCGCACCGGCGCCACTTGGCCGTTGTCGAAGCCACTTTGGCGTGCACCGGATGATCTGGGGCCGGTTGAACTGACCGATGGCCCTGGCTTTTCGCCCGCCGACATCGACACGGGCGAGGGCTCGCTCTGGCGGTATCGGGCGGCATTGCGCCTGCCGAAGCGTCTTTCGCTTGGCGAGGGATGGACGCCGCTGGTGCCGGGCCGTTGGGGCGGGCAGGAGGTGCTGTTCAAGTGCGAGCATCTGCAACCCTCCGGCTCCTACAAGGACCGGGGCATTGCCGTGCTGGTCAATGCCCTGATCGCTGCCGGAGTGGCCGAGATTCTGGAGGATTCCAGCGGCAATGCCGGTGCTGCGATGGCCACCTATTGCCGGGCCGCCGGCATTGCCTGCGCCATCTATGCGCCGGCCACCGCACCCGCCGGCAAGCTGATGCAGATGCAGGCGTTCGGCGCTGGCCTGCACAAGGTGCCAGGCACGCGCCAGGATACGACCGATGCGGCGCTGGCGGCGGCGGAGACGCGGTTCTATGCCTCCCACGCTTGGCAGCCCTTCTTTGTCGAGGGCACCAAGACATTGGCGTTCGAAATATGGGAGCAGATGGGCTTCAGCCTGCCGGATCATATCGTGATGCCGGCGGGGCAGGGCGGCAATGTGCTGGGGCTGGCGACTGGCTTCGGCGAATTGGTGGCCGCTGGCCAGATTGCCAAACCGCCAAGATTGCACGCGGTGCAGGCCGAAGGCTGCTCGCCGCTGGTGGCGTTGTTCGAGGGGCGGGAGGCGCCGGCGCTGACCCCCACCATAGCCGACGGGATTGCCACGCCCAGGCCGGTGCGGGCGGCGGCGATGGTGGAGGCGGTGCGCGGCTCCGGCGGCCAGGCGGTGGCGGTCAGCGAGGATGAGATTCGCGCTGCCCTGCGCGACCTGCTGGCCGCAGGCTGGTATGTCGAGCCAACGACCGCGGCCGGGGCGGCCGGGCTCACCCGGTTGCAGCAGGCTGGAACGATCAAGCCGGGTGAGACTGCGGTGCTGGTGCTGACCGGCCATGGCCTCAAGGCCGGCCAAGCGATTGCCGAGGCGTTGGGTTAGATATTCGCCGGGAAATGGCCACCATCCATCAGGATGTTTTGGCCGGTGATGAAGCCCGCATGGACGCTGCACAGGAAAGCGCAGGTGGCGCCGAATTCCTCCGCCGTACCGAAGCGCTTCGACGGGTTTTCGTTCATGCGCGCCTGCCGCAACTCATCCTCCGGCTTGCCAGTTACCTTGGCGGCATGGCTGAAATTGCCTTTGAGACGGTCGGTGTCGAACGGGCCGGGCAGCAGGCCGTTGATCGTGACATTGTAGGGCGCAACCTCGCGGCAAATGGTGGAACTGAAACCGGTTAGCGCCATGCGCGCGGCGGTGGAAAGGCCCAGGTTCGGCACCGGCATTTTCACGCTCTGCGATGTGATGTTGACGATGCGGCCGAACTTGCGCTCTGCCATGCCGTCGACGACGGCGGTGATCATCTCCACATGGCTGAGCAGCTGTGCCTCCAGCGCCGCCAGCCAGCGCTCGCGCGTGTCCGTGCGGAAATTGCCGGGGGCGGGACCGCCGGCGTTGGTCACCAGAATATCCGGTTCCGGGCAGGCTTTCAGGATTGCCTCGCGGATTTCCGGCTGGGTGATGTCGCCGGGGATCGCAGTCACCGGCACATTGTAGCGGCGGCGGATTTCGTCTGCGGTAGCCTCCAACTCGGCTCCGGTGCGGGCGTTGATGACCAGTTCGCAGCCTTCCTCCGCCAGTGCCATGGCGCAGCCCTTGCCGAGCCCCTTGCTGGCAGCCTCGACGATGGCCTTGCGGCCGCGGATTCCCATGTCCATTGACGTTTGTCCTCTCTGTTCAGGTGTCGCTTTCCGGTGTCAGTACATCCTGCGCCAACTGCCGTGTCACCTTGCGCCGCTGGGCGAGCGAGGCCCGGTCCAACTGCTCCACCGCCGTGGCGATGGCTGCGCAGGAGCGTTCCAGGTGTATGAGCATAAAGGCGATCACCGTGTCTGGCACCGTGATTTGCCGGTCGGCGAACAATTTTGCCGCCAGCCCGCTCAACAAGGCATCATCCGGCGCGTGCAGGCCAACCGCAGGCAGCGCGCGCAGGCGCGAATCCAGATCGGCGAGGCCGGTGGTCCACGCCGCAGCGGGCCTGCGCGCGATCAGTAAAAAGGACAGGCCGCGCGCCTGGGCTGTGTTGATCAGATGGAACAGGGCCGCCGGGTCCGCCAGATCGTCGATATCGTCCACCACGATGGCCGCGTTCAGGTCCAGAGCTTTTGCGCGGGTCAGTTCGGCCGCCGGCACAGTCCCGGCCCGCGCCCGGTCGGCCCAGATCGCCGCCAGGTGGCTCTTGCCGCTGGCGGTGGGGCCGTAGAGCAGCAGGCCGCCGCCCGGCCAATCCGGCCAGGCATCGAGCCAGCGCACCGCTTCCGCGTTGCTGTCCGCAACCAGGAAGTCCGCTGCGCCTTGGGCCGATAGCGCCGGCAGCGGTAGCGGCAGTTGCCGGCCGGCTGCTGTCATCGGTTGGCCTCGTAATCGTACAGGCGGCTGGACTTGTACCGCCCGATCAGGAAGCGTACGCCAACGCCGGTGACCGCTGCGACGGGCAGTGCGATCAGCATGCCGACAAACCCCATCAGCGAGCCGCCCGCAAACAGTGCGAAAATGACCCAGACCGGGTGCAGGTTGACCTTGTCGCCCACCAGTTTTGGCGTCAGGAAGTTGCCTTCAATCGCCTGTCCGATCATGAAGATCGCGGCGATAATGATGATGCGGATTGGGTCGTCGAATTCCACCAATGCGAGGCCGACGCTCGTGATCAAGCCGAACACGGCGCCGACGTAGGGAATGAACGAGACCAGACCCGCCATCAGGCCCACGGTGAAGCCAAAGGGCAGGCCAGCCAGCGCCAGCGCGCCGCCATAGCCGAGGCCCAGCAGCAGGCACACGCTCGCCTGCCCGCGCAAAAACCCGGCCAGGGTATCGTCTACGGCCTTGGCTTGTTCCCGCACGGTGGCCCTGTGTTCGCGCGGCACCAGATCGTCAACTTTCGCGACGATCCCATCCCAATCGCGCAGCAGGTAGAATGCCACCACGGGCGTGACCAGCAGCAGCGAGAGAAATTCGAACACCGCCATGCCTTTTGCGAAGATGCCTTCCACAAGGTCGGTGACGATATCGAAGCCGGTGCCGAGTTCCGACTTCAAGGCGGATTGCAGGCGCTCGAAATCCTTTGGATCGAGCACGATCTGCAACTGGTCGACCAAGTCGATCAACCATCCCTGCAGTGTTGAGACGATTGCAGGTAATCTCTCCGCGAGGCCGACGATTTGGCTTTGGATGACCGGCAACAGCAGCAGCAGCATGGCTATGCTGAGAACGGTGAAGGCCAGCAGGGTCCAGGCTGCGGCCCAGCCGCGGCCGACACCCACCCGTTCCAGCCGGTCGGCAATGGGGTCCAGGAAATAGGCGATGGCCATACCGGCAATGAACGGCAGCAGGATCGGCTGAAACAGCCAGACGGTCAGGATGAAGGCTGCCAGAATGACCAGCCAGGCAAGCGCCGTTTCCCATACCGTCATGCGCGCCTTTTGGCCGGCGGGGCCGCCGCTATCCATTGATGCGCAACACCCAACCGCCCGGTTCCTGGACCAGCGGCATGCCAAGCTGGTCGAATGCGCGCTGGACCTGTTCCAGGCTGTAACGGTAGGTCAGGCGGAACTGCGCCTCCTGCTGGGTGATCCGGGCGACGACGGCGCTCTCGATGGCGCTTACCTCGTTGATGCGGCGGAGGACGGATGCATAATCGCCGATATAGGCGAGCGGGACGGAGACCAGCAGTGTGTTACCGGCTGGGCCCGAGCGTTGCAGATTGTCCGCCTTCCACGCATCGTCCAGTTCGGCTGTCATCGTTTTGGCCGCGGTCCGGGTCAACTGCTCGGCCGCCAATCCGGCCCGGCTGCCGGGGTTGCCCTCGAACCGGCGAGTCAGCGGGCCGGCCGGAGCGGCGCCATAGCCTTTGAGCGTGACGTCCAGCACCGGCTTGCCGGAGGCGGCATCGACCCGGAAGCGGCCCAGCGCCACAACCGCGCCGTCGGCATTGTAGCTGCGGGCGATCTGTTGCAGGCCATCGGAATCGCCGGCCAGCGCCTGATCGGCGCTTAGCAGCAATTGTTCCTCCGCAGTGCCCTCGGCCATGACCGTGGTGATCAGGCCGGTGCTGCCCGTGTCCTCCGACCAAGCGTCGTGCCAGGGGTTCGGCACTTCCCAAAGCTGGCGCGCACCCGCCCAATCGTAAACAGGCACGATCAGCAGCGGCGGGCTTGGCTGGTCGCTGAAGGGGATGCTGCGGCTGTTCAACAACTGCTGCACCTGTGCCGGGGCAAAGGCCATGGTGAGCTGGGCGCGGTAGTTGGTGGCGGTCGTCTGTTCCTGGATGACATCGACCGCGGCAATCAGCCCAAGCAGCTGATCCTGTGTCAATGCCGGCTCGGCACGGTGATAGGATTGCGGCACCAGCCGTTGGAACAGATGGGTGAACGCGGCCTGCCGTGCTTCGGCCAGGCCCTGATCCCGGGCAACCTGGCCGGATTGCGCTTGTTTGTTCACGGCGATGTCGCGCACCGAATAGATATTGCGCGCAGCCTGGGCCGGTGCCGGGGCCTGAAGCAAAGCCAGTACCAGCAGCAGCGCAACCGTCAGGCTCCGCCCCGCCACGCCGATGCCCCACCGCTTGCGTTGCATTGCCAAGCCCTTTCGCTATGGTCCAGGAAATTCGGGCTCGGTGCCCGAATGAATCATGATCGGTTCTTATATCAACGCGAGGTGCGTATGTCCAAAGGCGGACGCCGCTATGCGGATGCCGGTGTGGATATCGAGGCGGGCGATGCCTTTGTCCGCCAAATCGGGCCGCTGGTGGCCGCAACCGCCCGCACCGGCTCGCGGCCGGACCTGCGGGGTTTTGCGGGTGTTTTCGATCCCAAAGCCTGTGGCTATGCGGACCCGCTGCTGCTGGCGGCGACCGATGGCGTGGGCACCAAGCTGCGCATCGCCATCGAGACCGGACGGCATGACACGATCGGTCAGGATCTGGTGGCCATGTGCGCCAACGATCTGATCGTGCATGGCGGGGAGCCGCTGTTTTTCCTCGACTATTTCGCCAGTGGCCACCTGGAAACCGAGGTTGCCACCGCGGTCGTCGCCGGGATTGCCCGCGCGTGCAAGGCTGCGGGCTGCGCCCTGATCGGTGGCGAGACGGCGGAAATGCCCGGCATGTATGCCGAAGGCGATTATGATCTGGCTGGGTTTGTCGTCGGTGCGGTGGAGCGGCAGGCCTATATCGACGGCAGCCGCGTTGCTGCGGGGGATGTTCTTCTGGGTTTGGCCTCCAGCGGCGTGCATTCGAACGGCTACAGCCTGGTGCGCAAGGTGGTGAGCGATCTGGGTCTCGCCTGGGATGCGCCCGCGCCGTTCCAGCCGGAAATTTCGCTGGGGGAGGCGTTGCTGGAGCCGACGCGGCTTTACATTCATCAGGCACTGGCCGCCGCCAGAACCGGACAGGTCCATGCGATTGCGCATATCACCGGCGGCGGGCTGCCGGGCAACCTGCCGCGCATGCTGCCGGATGGGCTGGGCGCCGCGCTGGAGCCGGGCGGCTGGCCATTGCCGCCGGTGTTCCGCTGGCTGCATGAGGCCGGCGAGGTTGACGTGCCCGAAATGCTCAAGACCTTCAATTGTGGCATCGGCCTGATCCTGGTCGTGCCCGCGGCGGGCGAGGCTGCGGTGCGGGCCGGGTTGGCGAAAGCGGGCGAGGGAGAAGTGTTCCGGCTCGGTGTCGTCCAGCCGGTGGCCGACGGCGCGGAGCGGGTGCAATGGCAGGGCGCCGCGCCCTGGCGGAGTGGGCCGTGAGTGGCAAGGCCAAGCTCGGGATTCTGATTTCCGGCCGTGGCAGCAACATGGCCGCGCTGGTTGCCGCCGCCGCCGCGCCAGATTATCCGGCAGAGGCGGCGCTGGTTCTGGCGAACCAGGCCAATGCAGCCGGCCTGGAACACGCTGCGTCCCAAGGCGTGCCGACCGCCGTCGTCGCCAGCAAGCCCTTCGGCAAGGACCGCGAAGCATTCGAGCATGCGCTCGACGCGCGCCTGACCGAGTCGGGGATCGATCTGATCTGTCTGGCCGGGTTCATGCGCCTTCTCACGCCGTGGTTCGTCGAGCGCTGGCGTGACCGGCTGGTGAACATCCACCCCTCGATTTTGCCGGCATTCAAGGGGCTGGACACCCACGCCCGTGCCCTGGCGGACGGTGTGCGCTGGCATGGCTGCACTGTTCATTATGTCCGGGCGGAAATGGATGCCGGTCCGATCATAGGCCAGGCTGTGGTGCCGGTGCTGCCGGGCGACGACGAGGACCGCCTGTCGGCGCGTGTGCTGGCGGCGGAACACCGGCTTTACCCGCTGGCCGTGCGCCTGGTCGCGGAAGGTCGCGCGCCCGTGGTCGGTGAGCGGGTCCGGTTGCATCCGAGCGTTGCGCCAGCCGAGACCACCATGCTCAACCCGTTGGAAGTGCGCCCTCAAACCGCATAGGCTCCGGGCATCATGCCCGGTAGGGAAAAAGCCGAAGACAATGCAATCGCGGCCGCACCGGTGGCCCGCCGCTTTGAGGGATGCCTGAAGTCATGGAAAACTTCGAAGAATCTGTCCGTCGCCATCGCAACAGCTGGGATGGTTTCGCGTCTCTGGTCAAATATTCCACCATCGGAACGGCTATCGTTCTGATTTTAATGGCGATTTTCCTGCTCTGACCTGCGACAGGGCGGCGTGCGCCCGCATGATCCTGAGCCGGGCATTTCTGGCGCAGAAGTATGTTGCCGCATTACCCAGTCGTGCCCACATGAAGGGTGTCCAACCATTGGAAAGGACATCCTATGAGCGGTAAAGTTTACAAAGTCACCGAAATCGTCGGTACATCCGAGGAATCGATCTCGGATGCGATCCAGTCCGCCATCGCGACGGCATCCGAAAGCCTGCGGCACCTAGAATGGTTTGAGGTCGGCCAGATTCGTGGCTGGATCAAGGACAACAAGGTCGGCCATTATCAGGTAACCTTGAAACTCGGATTCAAATACGAGAAATAGGCCCTCCCGCCGGCCTCCTCAGGCAGGGGAGGCTGGCTTGATCCAGACGGCCGTGTCATGGAACACGGCGCCGCCGACCGGTGCGGATGGTTCGGCGGAGATCAGCAGGTTGATGCCGATGCCCTCTGGAAAGGCTTGATTCGGCCAGACGCTTTCCACCACCACGGTATTCGGCGTCAAGCCGTCGAAATGGCGGGCATGCACTGTGACGCTGCCCTTCTCGTTGCCGATTTTGACCGGCGCACCGTCGGCAATGCCGAGCCGTTCGGCATCGTCCGGCCGGATCATCACCTCCGGCCGCTTTTCACGTGCGATGGAAGATGCGGTTTCGGTAAAGGTCGAATTCAGGAAGCTGCGCGCCGGCGCCGTCACCATGCGGAACGGCTTTTCCGCCGTGGCGTTGTCGATCACATTCCAATGATCCGGCAGCGGCGGCATGGCGTCGGCCGGGCCGAAACGGCTGGTCTTGGTGGCGTCGTCGGCCGGCATTACGGCTGTCCAGTCCGGCTTGAAGCGGAACTTCCCGTCCGGCCAGGCGAAGCCATCCAGGTAGTGCGCCTTCTCGAACGGGATCTGGCAATCTACCCATTTTTCCGTCAGCAATTCGTCATAGCTGCCGCGTTTGGAGGCCTTCAGGGTCTGGTCCACCAGTTCCCGCGCCGTCATGCGGAATGCCGGCTGTTCGCAGCCCAGGCGCTGCGCCAGGGCATTCACCACTTCCACATTCGAGCGTGGGCCCTGCGGCGGCTCGATCACCTTAGGCCCCAGGATGATGTATTGGTGGCCGCCGCCCTGGTAGACGTCGTCGTGCTCCAGAAACATGGTGGCGGGGATGACGATGTCGGCCATCTTGGCTGTATCCGTCATGAACTGCTCGTGCACGCAGGTGAAAAGATCCTCCCTGGCGAAACCGCGATGCACTTTCGCCAGGTCCGGCGCGACCATCATCGGGTTGGTGTTCTGGATGAATAGGCCGGTGACCGGCGGGCCGCCGCGCAACGCCTCCGCATCGCCTGTCAGAATGTCGCCGATGCGGCTTTGGTCCAGCACGCGCACCTTCGGGTCGGCGTAATCCCAGCCTTCCACCAGGGTCTTGTCCCAGCGGTAGATATGGCCGTTGTTGTGAAAAGCCCCGCCGCCCTCATGCTGCCAGGCGCCAGTGACCGCAGCGATGCAGGAGACGGCATGCATGTTGTGTGCGCCGTTGCGCTGCCGGCACATGCCATAGCCGATGCGCAGGAAGTGCCTGCGGTTTTCGGCGAGGAGCCTGGCGAACGCCTCGATCTCCGCCGCGGGTACGCCGCAGATTGCCTCCGCCCATTCCGGCGAGCGCGTCTTCAGGTGCTGTTCCAACTCGCGCGGGCAGTCGGTGTATTGTTCCAGATAGGGCCAGTCGGCAAGGCCGTCGCGGAACAGCACATGCATCACCGCACACGCCAGCGCACCGTCGGTGCCGGGTTTGACGCAGAGAAACACATCCGCCTGTTTCGCCGTATCGGTGCGGTAAGTATCCACCACCACGACCTTCGCGCCGCGCGTCTTGCGGGCGTGGGCCGCGTGGGTCATGACATTGACCTGGGTCGAGACCGGATTGGTGCCCCAGATCACCACCACGTCCGCCACCCGCATCTCGCGCGGGTCGGCGCCGTGCAGGGAGCCGGTGCCGGCGATGAAGCCGTTCCAGGCGTTTGTCACGCAGATGGTCGAATGCTGGAAACTGTATTTCTTGGCATGCCGCAGCCGGTGGATGCTGTCCCGTTGGATTTGGCCCATGGTGCCGGCATAGAAGTAGGGCCAGACCGTCTCCGCCCCATAACGCGCTTCCAGTTTCAGGAACGCCTCTGCGGTCTCATTGATGGCATCGTCGAACGACAGTTCGCGGAACTCGCCGAAGCCTTTGGCGCCGGTGCGCTGATAGCATTGGGTCAGCCGGTCCGGGTGGTGGATGCGTTCATGATAGCGGGCGACCTTGGCGCAGATCGCACCATCGGTATAGGCGTTGTCGTGCGCCCCGCGCACCCGGCCGATGGTGTGAGGATCCAGCCGCTCCACTTCCAGCGCGCAGGTAGATGGGCAATCGTGCGGGCAGGCGCTAAAGACGATTTCGGGGCTTGCTACGCTATCCGGCACCGGCAACGCTCCTATCGCGATCAAAATGGCCTATATGACCAGGGGCAAGCGAGGAGATTAGCAAATGACTGACGCCAACGCCATCATCGGCCGGATCAGGGACTATCACATTCACGTCTATTACGATCAGGACAGCAAGGCGAAGGCGGAAGCGCTGCGGGCAAAGCTAGAGGCGACCTTTCCATCGGCAAGCTATGGCCGCTGGCACGACCACCCGGTTGGCCCGCACCCGGAAGGCTCCTACCAAGTGCAATTCCCGTCCGACCTGTTTGCCGCGATTGTGCCGTTCGTAGCCCTGGAGCGGGATGGACTGACCGTGCTGGTGCATCCCAACACCGGCAACGATCTGGCCGATCACAGGGATTATGCGTTTTGGATGGGAGCGATGCCGGAACTGAACCTGGCGATGTTCGAGACGGGCAGCGCCTAATCCGCAGGCGGTCGGCTGTGGCCGCGCGGCGGTTCCGCCGTTGGCTGGTCGGCTGCCGCAGGCACCAGCAGCAGCGGCTCCTCAACATCGGCCTTGCGGCGCCGCCACCGGCGGTATCGGCGCCAGCACCAGCCGGCGCCCCTGCGCACCGCCCAGACCGGCGCCTGCAACAGCGAGAGGAACACGATGCCGAGCAGAAACCCTTCCGCCTGATCCAGAAGGATGAGATTGACCAGGTTGCGCAGAAGTCCGGCCAGCCCGTCGCCAGTCAGCAGCCAGCCGGCGAGCCAGTTGGAGGCATCATAGAAAACGGCATACGATCCTTTGGGATCGTACACGCGCCACGCATAGAGCCCGCAGGCGATAAGCCCGACGGCCGTGCGCATGAGGCTCAACCGGCCCCGAGGGCGCTGCGAGCCAAGGCGCCGCTAGCCCGGCCGCCGTTCGAATGCAGGCACGCCGTCCGGCAGGTGGTGGAAGGGCTGCTTGTCGATGGTGAAAATGGCGGCTTGCGGCTGGAACCCGCTCGGGTCGTCCAGAGTGCCGACTTTGATAATCATCGAATCCGGCCGCGCGGGCGACCGCGTGCCAAGGGCCGTGCCACAGGTCGGGCAGAAAAAGCGGGTGACCGGCCGTTCCAGGTCGCTGCGGGCGAAACTTGCCGGCTCGCCCTTGGTCCAGCGAAAGCCGGACAGCGGAAAGATGGTGATGGCATTCGGATGCCCGCCGGTAATGTACTGGCATTCGCGGCAATGGCATTGAATTTGGGCCTGCGGTTCGCCTTCGGCCTCGTACCGGATTGCGCCGCAATAGCAGCCGCCAGTGGTGGTCATGGTGTCAGTCTCCCGTTCGCAAGCGGTTTCATGCGAGAGTCGCAACTTCAGCATGCCTGGGGCAGGAAACCAAGTGATCGTTCACCAGACCCATGGCCTGCATGAAGGCGTAGCAGGTCGTTGGGCCGCAAAAGCGGAAACCCAGCCGCTTCAATTCCTTGGCCATGGCCTTGGAGGTCGGCGTTTCCGCCGGAACCTCCGCCATGCTGCGCCAGGTGTTCTGCTGGGGGCGACCATCGACAAAGCCCCACAGCAGATCGGAAAACGAACCCCGCTCCATCACCGCAAGCCAGGCCTGGGCATTGGTCACCGTCGCCGCGATTTTGGCGCGGTTGCGGATGATGCCGGCATCGGCCATGAGCGCGGCCTGCTTGGCTTCGTCATAGGCGGCAATCGCCTCTGGCCGGAAGCCATCGAAGGCAGCGCGGAAATTTTCCCGCTTGCGCAGGATGGTGATCCAGGAAAGGCCGGCTTGAAACCCTTCCAGCACGATCTTTTCGAACAGCGCGCGGTCGTCGAACTGCGGTACGCCCCATTCGGTATCGTGATAGTGCTGGTACTGCGGGTCGTCGCCGGCCCAGGGGCAGCGGTCCATGGGCCGGTTGTTCCTCCCTTATTGCGAGCGCAGGCGCGGGTCTAGCGTATCGCGCACTGCATCGCCGAAAATATTGAAGGCGAACACGGCGATGGTAATGGCCAGGCCCGGGAAGATGGCGACCCAGATGGCGCTTTCCGCGTATTCCTCCGCCCCGCCTTGCAGCATCAGGCCCCAGGCCGGCGTCGGTTCCTGCACACCCAGGCCCAGATAGCTGAGCGACGCTTCTGCCAGGATTGCCTGACCGAGGAAGCTGGTGAACATGATGAGGTAGGGCGCCATCACGTTCGGCGTCATGTGGCGCATGACAATGCGCATATGGCTGAAGCCAAGCGAGCGGGCGGCATCCACATAGGGGATTTCGCGGACCTGCAACGCGCTGGAGCGAACCACGCGGGCGCAGTTCGGAATCATCGGAATGGTGATCGCCAGGATCACATTTTGCACGCCCGAGCCGAAGGTGGCGACAATGGCCAGCGCGATGATAATCGACGGAAAGGCCATGAACACGTCCATGATCCGTTGAAAGATCAGGTCGAACAGCCCGCCCAGATAGGCACTGGTTACGCCCAGGATCAGACCGATGGTCGAACCGAAGAACGCGGCGGTAAAGCCGACGAGCAGCGCGGTTTGCGCGCCATAAATGATCCGGCTCAGCACGTCCCGGCCGAACTGGTCGGTACCCAGCAGGTAGTCGGCCCCTGGCGCGGTCAGCATTGCCGCGAAGTCGTTCAGCTCTGGGTCATAAGGGGCGACGACGTCGGCAAACACGGCCACCAGAACGATGATGACCAGGAGAGCGCCGCTGAACGCGCCGAGCGGTTGCCGCCGGCACCAGCGGCCAACGGTGATGAGCCAGGATTTTTGCGGCGGCAGCTTGGTAGGTTCGATATTGGTGACAGCAGTCATGCCCGTATCTCCTTCCCGTTCCGTCAGCTGTAGCGGATGCGCGGATCAAGCCACGCATACAGCACGTCGATAAAAATGTTGGTGATGACGAAGATCACCGCGACGAGCAGCACGAGGGACTGGGTCATGGCGTAATCGTAATTGGTGACGGAGCTGACGAACAGCTTGCCTAGGCCGTTCAGGTTGAACACCTGTTCGGTGACGACTAGCCCGCCCATCAGGAACGCGAACTCGATGCCGATCACGGTCACCACCGGCAACATCGCGTTCTTGAGCGCATGCCGGTTGACGATCAGCTTTTCCATCACGCCCTTGGCGCGGGCGGTGCGGATATAATCCTCCCGCAGCACTTCCAGCATGGCGGACCGCGTCATGCGGGTGGCAACAGCCGAGTAGCGATAGCCTGTCGCCAGCGCCGGCCAGATGAGCTGGGAGAGATTATGCGCCGGGTCTTCCCAGATCGGCACATAATTGATCGGCGGCAGCCAGGCCACGCCCGTCCACCATTGGGTCGTCAACAGGATCGCCAGAATGATCAGGATGCCCAGCCAGAAAGACGGCATGGCAATGCCGGCGATCGAGAAGGTCCGGACAACGAAATCCACCCAGGTGTTCTGTTTGACGGCGGAGATGATGCCCATCGGAATGGCGATGAGAATGCTGATGAAGGTCGCCATCAGGGCAACCTGCAGGCTCAGCTGAAAGCGCAGGCCGACTTCTTCGATAATGGGCCGTTCTGTCCACATCGAAATGCCGAAGTCGAAGGTGAAGAAGTTGAAGAACCATGTGAAAAACTGCACCAGCAGCGGCTTGTGCAGGTCGAAATTGATCCGGCATTGTTCCAGTGCGCTTTCGTCGAAAAACGCACCGGACCCGCCTAGCCGGGCGACGCAGATGTCACCGGGTATGAGCCGCAACAGAAAGAAAATGAAGATGCCGGCACCGAGCAATGTCGGCACCATCATCAGAATCCGCTTTACGAGATACTTATGCATCTGCGTCCCGCTTGTTATGCCTTTGGGGTCTGACGCCTGTCAGGGATAAGAGGCGGCTGGATGCCGGCCCCACGAAGGGCCGGCATCCGTTTGCCGAGCCTGCTAGTCAGGGCTTTGGCTTATTCGTCAGCTAGCCAGACAGAGGTCAAGTCCTGGTTCAGGTAGTGGCTCGGGCTGATCTTCCAGCCTTTCACCCGGCTGCGGTGCGGGACAATGCGGTTCCACCACAGAACGATGATGTAGTGGCTCTTTTCCTGCAGGATGTAATCCTCGAAAGCCCGCATCTTCTCACGCTGTTTTGCCGGGTCGGTTTCCAGCGCCATCGCGTCGTACAGCGCATCGGCCTCACGGTCGATGTAACCGCGATAGTTCTGCGGCGAGCGGTCGACCGAAAGGTTGTTTGCCACGTCAAGAACGGGGTTCACGACGGCCTGGCAGGTTGGCGTCAGTGCGGCCTCATATTCCTTGGTTTCCCGGAACGACCGGTACCACTCGCCCGTGGTTAGCGCCTTCTGGGTCACGTTCAGGCCGATCTTCTTCCACTCGCCAATCAGCCAGGTGCCGGCGATCTTGTACGGCTGATCGACGTTCCGGTTGACCAGGGTGAAGGATAGGTTTTCCCAGCCTGCCTCTTTCAGCAGACGCTTCGCCTCGGCACGTGATTCTTCGATATCCGGCCAGTAGCCGTCGATCTTTTTCAACTCTTCCTCGGTCGCAGACAGCGGATGGCCGGGGAAGACAATGCCGCCCACAGTTTTCATGATTGCAATCTGGGAGAGGTATTTGGAGCCGCCCCAACGGTCGATCGCCAGCGTGATCGCCCGGCGGACCCGCGGGTCCTTGAAGGCCGGGTGTTCGTGATTCAGCGACACGGTCATGTTGCAGTTCCAGGTGCTTTCCTGGACCGTGATCTTGTCGCCAAGGGCTGAAACCAAGTCATCACGGCTTTTCGGCGGGAAGCCGCGGAATTCAATATCGGCACGGTCGCCGCGGATCGCCTGCACGCGCAGCGATTGCTTGTTGGCAAAGATCGCGTTGATGCCGTCCAGGTAGGGCAGGCCTTCGATGTGATAGTCCTCATACTTCACACCCGAAATCAGCGCGCCCGGCTCGCGCTTGTCGAGCACGAAAGCTCCGGAACCCAGAATATTGGTCTTGTACCAGTTCGGATCCTTGGCCAACCGTTCGTCCGAGTAGACGAAGTTATAGGGCGAAGCCAGCGATGGCAGGAAGGCGGACGTCGGGTATTTCAGCTTGATGACGAAGGTGTGGTCGTCGGTGGCGTACACCTTGTCGACCATTTCGAAATAGGCCTTGCGCACCGACAGCACGCCTTCCGGCGGGTTGATGATATGGTTGTAAGTGGCGACCAGATCGTGTGCGTTCAGCGTTTCGCCATCGTGGAACTTGGCGCCTTCGTGGATCTTGAACGTGTAGAGCGTGCCGTCCTCGGTCGGCTCCGGCACCTCGCCGACGCACAGGTCACAGACGAAATCCCCCGCATCGCCGGGATTTTCGGGGTTCACCTTGATCAGCAGGCTGTAGAACGGCGCTACGGGGTGAATAACCGAGAATGTCGATTCCTGGTGCCCGTCGTAGCTTGGCGGATCGCCAGGCACGAGATAGTTGAGAACGCCGCCATAGCGGGGCTCTTCTGCGATTGCGCTGCCGCCGGCACTAATGGCCAAGGCGGCGGCTGCGATCATCGATCGCCGCAAAACTCCCATTTTGAGTCCTCCGTCACTTTTCTGGTTTTGCGACGCATACCATCATCGCATGGCTGCAGCGTAGAAACTGCATACCAAGACGTCAATTGAACTCACCCGGGCAAGGCAGAAAAAAAGGCGGAAACCGGCACCCGGTTTCCGCCTTGAGTTAACAAACAAGGGTTTGGACACTGGGTCCAATGGACCTCGCTGACACTAGCCGTCAGCGCGATCCTCCCAAACCAAATAGGCAATCTGCCCCGCAAAAGGAATAGCCAGCAGGCCAAATACCGCAGCCACCAGCGCTACGGCGGCGATTGGCAGGTTTCCGAGATACTGGATCACGCCTGCCCAGAACGCGATCGCAGCAACGCAGAACGCCCAAACCGCCAGCACCCGTCCCGGATGTTGGGCTGTGGTTCGAAGCGACATGACCAATTCACTCATTCCTGACTCCGCTGTTAATCTTCTATAACCCATAGATAATCAGGGCGGCTTGGCTGGCGAAGTGACCAGGGTCACAGGTTTGTGTGCCGATCCGCCAAATGCCCCGGCGGCGCAGGCGTGTTCGAAACAGTATCCACGAAACAGGAGACAGGATTATGTCCAAAACCATCGGCGCGGTGATTTTCCCCGGTTTCGAACTGCTGGACTTGTTTGGGCCCCTGGAAATGTTCGGCATGCTGGAGGATGCGCCCGACATTCGCATGGTGGCCGCCACGGCAGAGCCAGTGAAAAGCCGTCAGGGGCCGGCGAGTGTGGTCGACGCCACCTTCACGCATGGCGCGGCTTTCGATCTTCTCCTGGTGCCTGGCGGCCCCGGCACGCGGCCCGGGGTGGAGGATGCCACGCTAATCGGCTGGCTGGGCGAAGCTTCCGATGCATCCGGCCTGGTCACGACGGTTTGCACCGGCAGCGCGCTGCTGGCGCGCACAGGGCGGCTCGACGGCGTCGCGGCGACCAGCAACAAGGCGGCGTTCGCCTGGGTGATGGAACAAGGGCCGAAAGTGGATTGGAAACCCGCCGCACGCTGGGTCGAGGACGGCAAGTTCATGACATCCTCAGGCGTTTCCGCCGGCATGGATATGGCGCTGGCGGCGATTCAGCGCCTATACGGCGCCGCCGAGGCGGAGCGGATCGCGACCCGCACCGAATACGACTGGAAGCGCGATCCCGCCTGGGATCCGTTCGCGAAGGTGCACGGGCTGGTGTGAGACCGGCCCGCCGCCTTACAGCAGCATCAGCGCCGGGTTCTCAATATAGGGCTTGAAGGCGGCCAGGAACTCCGCCCCCAGCGCGCCGTCGATGACGCGGTGATCGACCGACAGGGTGCAACTCATCACTGTGGCCACGGCCAGCTGGCCGTCCTTGACCACTGGCCGCTGCTCGCCTGCGCCTACGGCCAGGATGGCGCCCTGCGGCGGGTTGATGACCGCATCGAACTGTTTGATTCCGAACATGCCCAGGTTAGAGATGCTGAAGGTGCCGCCGGTGAATTCCGCCGGCTGCAGCTTGCCGTCGCGCGCGCGCTTGGCCAGATCGGCCATTTCGGCAGAAATGTCGGCCAGGCCCTTCGTGTGCGCCTCGCGGATGATTGGCGTGATCAGGCCGCCCGGAATCGCCACGGCAACCGAGATATCGGCGGAATTGAATTTCAGAATGCCTTCGTCAGTATAAGCGGCGTTCGCATCCGGCACCCGCATCAACGCCATGGCGGCAGCCTTGATGACGAAATCGTTGACCGAGATTTTCACCCCATCCGGTGCGTTCGCGTTGATCTGTTTGCGCACCGCCAACAGGGTATCCAGTTCCACATCCACCGTCAGATAGAAGTGCGGCACGGTCTGTTTCGACTGGGTGAGGCGCCGCGCGATGGTTTTGCGCATGCTGGTGTGCGGCACCAGTTCGTAATCCGGCAGGCCTGCGAGTTCCGGCTTGTCCAGTTTTGCGGCGGTCGGCTTCTCTTCGGCTGCTGCGGCAGCCTCTTCCGGCAGTGGCGGCAGGCCTTCTTCCAGCACCCGCTCAACATCGCGTTTGATGATGCGGCCGTTGGGGCCGGAGCCCTCAATCCGTTCCAGCGGCAGTTCCGCTTCTCGGGCTATCCGGCGGGCGAGGGGGCTTGCGAACAGACGCCCGCCGGACCCGCCGCTTTCGGCTTCGCCCGCATTGGCCTGGGAGTTCGTGCCGCCGGTCATGGCTCGCTCGATATCGGCCTTGACCACCTTGCCTCCGGGGCCGGTCGGCGTCAGAGCTGCCAGATCGAGCCCCGCCTGTGCGGCCATGCGGCGGGCGAGCGGGGTTGCCTTCACCTCCCCATCGCCGCGAGATGGCGCCTTGCCGGATTTCGATGGCGCGGAGGCCTGCTTCGCCGGTTCGGCTTCGGCATCGTCGTCGGTTTCGCCGGCCTCTCCGGTTTCGTTCTCGCCGTTGTCCTTGGACTGCCGGTCTTTTTGCGGCGGCGCGCTGGCGGTTTCTTCCGCCGCGTCGGCGTCCTCCCCCTCGGCCAGCAGCACGGCGATGGGGGCGTTGACTTTCACACCCTCCGCACCTTCCGCCACCAGCAGCTTGCCGATGACGCCGTCATCGATGGTCTCGAACTCCATGGTGGCCTTGTCGGTCTCGATCTCGGCCAGCAGGTCGCCGGCGCGCACGGTATCACCCTCTTTCACCAGCCATTTGACCAGATTGCCTTCCTCCATGGTGGGGGACAGTGCGGGCATCAGGATTTGCGTCGGCATCGGCCGGGTTCCCGTCGAACGGAGGAGACTAGTCGGCGTAGGTGACTTTGCGCGCCGCGGCGACGATGCGCTCGGCGCTGGGCAGGGCCAGCTTTTCCAGGTTGGCGGCATAGGGCATGGGCACGTCCTCGCCCGTCACCCGCACCACCGGCGCGTCGAGCCAGTCGAAGGCGTGTTCCATTGCCAGCGCGGCCAGTTCGGACCCGATACCGGCAAACGGCCAGCCTTCTTCGACGGTCACCAGACGGTTGGTCTTGCGCAGGCTGGCGATGATGGTGGCGACATCCAGCGGGCGGATGGTGCGCAGGTCGATCACTTCCGCCTCGATCCCCTGTTCCGCCAGCTCTTCCGCCGCCGCCAGTGCATCGCTGCAGGCGCGGGAAAAGGCGGTGATGGTGACGTCGCTGCCCTCGCGCAACACCTTGGCCTTGCCCAGCGGCACGGTCCAATCATTGTCGGTTGGCACGTCGAACGACTGGCCGTAGAGCATCTCGTGCTCCAGGAACACTACCGGGTTGGGGTTGCGGACCGCGCTTTTCAGCAAACCCTTCGCATCTGCCGCGCTGTAGGGCGCGACGACGATCAGACCCGGAATATGTCCGTACCAGCTGGCATAGCATTGCGAGTGTTGGGCGGCGACGCGCGAGGCCGCGCCGTTCGGACCGCGGAATACCATCGGGCAACCCATCTGGCCGCCGGACATATAGAGCGTCTTGGCGGCGGAGTTGATGATCTGGTCGATGGCCTGCATACCGAAGTTCCAGGTCATGAACTCGACAATCGGCCGAAGGCCGGCCATGGCGGCGCCCACGGCGAGACCGGCGAAGCCGTGTTCCGTGATCGGCGTGTCCTTGATGCGGTTATCGCCGAATTCCTCCAGCAGCCCTTGGGTCACCTTGTAGGCGCCCTCGTATTCTGCCACTTCCTCGCCCATGACGAAGACGCGGTCGTCCTTGCGCAATTCCTCCGCCATGGCGTCGCGCAGGGCCTCTCGCACGGTCTGGCTTTGGGTCTCGCCCATTTCGCCTTCCGGCTCGATCTCGGCGCCGGGCAAGCCGTCGACACTGGCTGTGGCGGCAGGGGACGGCGCCTTGACGGGCTTGCGGGCCTTGTCGTCCGCTTTGTCCTTGCCTTCGCCCTTGTCCTTCCCCTTGCCACTTTTGTCCTTCTCGCCGCTATCGTCCGTTTCCGGCTGATCCTTCTTGCCGGATTTTTCGCGGTCTGGCTTTTTGGCGGACGGTGCGGGGCCGCTACCGCTTGGTCCGTCCGGCACATCCTCGCCCTCGGAAACCAGCACCATGATCGGCGCGTTGACGGCGATACCTTCGGTGCCCTCGTCAACAAGAATGCGGCCGACTTTGCCTTCGTCGACCGCTTCGAACTCCATGGTGGCCTTATCGGTTTCGATCTCGGCCAGCACATCGCCAGCTTTGACGTCGTCCCCTTCTTTTACCAACCATTTTGCCAGTTTGCCCTCTTCCATCGTCGGCGAGAGCGCCGGCATGAGAATATCGATGGCCATAGCCTCTGGGTCTCCCTTGTCCTGCCGCGAGGCTGTGCTCTTAAGCGTCCAGCAAAATGTCGGTGTAAAGTTGGGACGGATCGGGCTCCGGCGACTGCTGCGCGAATTCCGCCGCTTCCGCCACCACGGCCCTGACCTCCTGGTCGATGGCCTTGAAGGCGTCCTCGTCCATCATGCCGGCTTCCAGCGCCCTGGCGCGCAATGCCTCGATCGGGTCGCGCTCGTCCCGCATCTTCGAGACCTCCTCGCGCGAGCGGTATTTCGCCGGGTCGGACATGGAATGGCCGCGGTAGCGGTAGGTCTCCATCTCCAGGATCACCGGCCCCTTCTCGCGGGCATGAGCCGCCGCCTCCGCCGCCTCGCGCATGACCACGGTGATGTCCATGCCGTCGACCCGCTTGCCGGGAATGCCAAAGCCTTCGCCACGCTTGAATAGGCTTTCGCCCGCCGCGGCCCGGTTGACCGAGGTGCCCATGCCGTACTGGTTGTTCTCGATCACGAACACGACCGGAAGCTGCCAGAGCGAGGCGAGGTTGAAGCTCTCGTAGACTTGGCCCTGGTTTGCGGCGCCGTCGCCGAAATAGGTAAAGGCGCAGCCGCCGTCGCCGCGGTATTTGTGGGCAAAGCCCAGCCCGTTCCCCAGCGACACCTGGGCGCCGACGATGCCATGGCCGCCATAGAAGCCTTTATCCTTGGAGAACATGTGCATGGAGCCGCCCTTCCCCTTGGAATAGCCGTCCTCGCGGCCGGTCAGCTCCGCCATGACGCCTTTGGAATCCATGCCACAGGCCAGCATATGCCCGTGATCGCGGTAACCGGTGATGACGGTATCGCCTTCGCGAAAGGCGGTTTGCATGCCAACGACCACGGCTTCCTGCCCGATGTAGAGGTGGCAGAAACCGCCGATCAGGCCCATGCCATACATCTGGCCCGCGCGTTCCTCGAACCGGCGGATCAGCAGCATGTCGCGGTAGAGCTGCTCGACGACGTCGGCCGCCGGCAAATCGTTGGAGGCGACGCGCGCCGTAGCTTTGGACCTGGCCATTAAGAGTGTTCCCGCGCTTCCGGTGATACGGTGCTCATAACATAACGCACACAGCCGGCCCGGCAAGTCACCCGCGGGCTCGCTATCGCTCTGATTCCACGGGTCCCGGCATTGGCGCCGCATTTATGGCAGCCCGCGGCGGCATCAGCACGATCACTTCGTCGGGATGGGCGCGGTTTAAAACCCGCCGGGCTTCCTCTTCCAGCAGGTCCGGGTCAACGGCCGTGCCGTTCAGCAGCCGCACGCGCCGTTCCAGCGCGGCCTGCTCTTCCTCCAGCATGGCCAGTTCCGCCGCCGCCAGCGCCTGGGTCTCCTCCCGCGCGGCCAGCATATAGAACCCCTTGGGCCCGAACACCGCATACAGGCCGAAATACAGTGCTGCCAGCGCAATGATCGCTGGCAGCAGCGCGCGCCGCGAGGTGCGCAACAGTTCAACGAGGCGGAACCGGAACTTGTAGGTCATGCCTGGAATCGATGCATGGCGCCGGCAGCGCGGTCAAGGGGTTCGCGTTCAGCCCTTCGGTTTGCGGATGAATCCGCCGCCGGCATAGACCGCCGCACGGTCCAGCTGCTCCTCGATTCGCAACAGCTGATTATATTTTGCGAGCCGGTCGGAGCGCGCCAGCGAGCCGGTCTTGATCTGGCCGCAATTGGTGGCGACCGCCAGGTCGGCGATGGTCGTATCCTCGGTCTCGCCGGAACGGTGGCTCATCACGGCGGTGTAGCCGGCGCGGTGGGCCATTTCGACGGCGTGCAGGGTTTCGGTCAGCGTGCCGATCTGGTTGACCTTGACCAGGATGGAGTTGCCGACGCCTCTGGCGATGCCGTCGGCCAGCCGCAGCGGATTGGTCACGAACAGGTCGTCGCCGACCAGCTGGCAGCGGTCGCCGATCTTGTCGGTCAGGATTTTCCAGCCATCCCAGTCGTCCTCCGCCATGCCGTCCTCGATGGAGACGATCGGGTAGGCGTCCACCAGCGCGGCGAGATAGTCGGTCATGCCGGCGCTATCCAGCACTTTGCCCTCGCCCTTGAGGTTGTATTTGCCGCCTTCGAAAAATTCGGTCGAGGCCGCATCCAGCGCCAGCATCACATCGGTGCCCGGCTTGTAGCCGGCCGTTTCGATCGCCTGAACGATGAAGTCCAGCGCCTCGCGCGTGCTGGAAAGGCCGGGGGCGAAGCCGCCCTCGTCGCCGACATTGGTGTTGTGGCCGGCCTTGGCCAGCGCCTTTTTCAGCGCCTGAAATACTTCCGCACCGCAGCGCAGGCCCTCGCCGAAGCTGGCGGCGCCCACAGGCATGATCATGAATTCCTGAATGTCGATCGGGTTGTCTGCATGCTCGCCGCCATTGATGATGTTCATCATTGGCGTCGGCAGGGTGCGGGCGAACACGCCGCCGACATAGCGGTACAGCGGCATGCCGAGCGAGGTCGCCGCTGCCCGCGCGGTTGCCAAGCTCACGCCGAGGATGGCGTTGGCACCCAGCCGGCCCTTGTTGGCCGTGCCGTCGAGTTCGATCATCGCCTGGTCGATATAGACCTGTTCCTCGGCATCCAGGCCGTTGAGCGCGTCGAACAGCTCGCCATTGACGGCCTCGACGGCTTCCTGCACGCCTTTGCCACCATAGCGCTCGTCCGCGTCGCGTTTCTCCACGGCTTCATGCGCGCCGGTGGAGGCGCCGGAGGGCACGGCGGCGCGGCCCATGGAGCCGTCTTCGAGTTCGACCTCGACCTCAATGGTGGGATTGCCGCGCGAATCGAGGATTTCGCGGCCGTGAATGTCGACGATGGCGGTCATGAGAAAATGCCTTCTCTCTGAATCAGAGCGTGATCGGGTGTGCCTTGGCGATGCGGTCCAGTTCCAATATCGGCTTCAGCATCGCTTCCAATGCGGCCAAAGGCACCATGTTGGGGCCGTCGCTGGGTGCGGCGTCGGGATTCTGGTGGGTTTCGATGAACAGGCCGGCGATGCCGACTGCGGCCGCGGCGCGCGCCAGCACCGGCACGAACTCGCGCTGGCCGCCAGACTTTCCGCCCTGGCCGCCCGGCTGCTGCACGCTGTGGGTGGCGTCGAACACCACCGGCGCGCCGGTCTGCGCGAGGATCGGCAGGCCGCGCATGTCGCTGACCAGGGTGTTGTAGCCGAAGCTGGCGCCGCGCTCGGTCACCAGCACTTGCCGGTTGCCGGCACCGGTCACCTTGGCGACCACGTGTTGCATATCCCAAGGGGCGAGGAACTGGCCTTTTTTCACGTTCACCACCGCGCCGCTTTCCGCCGCAGCGATCAGCAGGTCGGTCTGGCGGCAGAGGAAGGCCGGGATTTGCAGAATGTCGACCACCGTGGCCGCTTCTGCACACTGGGCGTTCTCGTGTACGTCGGTCAGCACGGGGCAGCCGAACTTGTCCTTGATCTCCGCAAAGATCGGCAGGGCCTCGGCGAGGCCAATGCCGCGGGCGCTGCCGCGGCTGGTGCGGTTCGCCTTGTCGAAGCTGGACTTGTAGACGAAGCCGATGCCCAACCGCCTGGTGATCTGCGTCAACGCCTCGGCCATCTCCAGCGCGTGTGCGCGGCTCTCCATGGCGCAGGGGCCGGCGATCAGCGCCAGCGGTTGGGTTTGCGAGAAGCTGGCGGAGCCGGCGGTAACGATCGCGTTGGGCTGGGTCATGATGTTATCCTCTCTGCCGAGTGCAGGGCCCTGATGGCTGCGCGTTCACCCGCTTCGGTTGACCGTCCCGGGACATGCACGGGACAGGTGGCGGGTCATACCAGCCGCGACTGCTTCACGGCGGCGGCGACGAAGGCAGTAAACAGCGGATGCGGCGCCATCGGGCGGGATTTCAGTTCCGGATGAAACTGCACGCCAATGAACCACGGATGCCCTTCCAACTCGATGATTTCCGGCAGCCGTCCGTCCGGTGAGACGCCGGAGAAGTGTAGGCCCGCCTCTTCCAGCCGGGTGCGGTAGGTCATGTTGACTTCGTAGCGGTGGCGGTGCCGTTCGGTGATCTGGCGCGCGCCGCCATAAACCTCTGATACCAGGCTGTCGGCTCCGAGTTCCGCGGTGTAGGCGCCAAGCCGCATGGTGCCGCCCAAGTCACCATCGGCCGAGCGCTGCTCCACGGCGTTGCCGTGGGCCCATTCTGTCAGCAGGCCGACCACCGGATCCTCGCATGGGCCGAATTCCGAGGAGTTTGCGCCGGCGAGGCCCAACAGGCCGCGCGCCGCCTCAATGACCGCCATCTGCATACCGAAACAAATACCGAAAAACGGCACATGCTGTTCGCGGGCATAACGCACGGCGGCAATCTTACCTTCGGAGCCGCGCTCGCCAAAGCCGCCCGGCACCAAAATACCGGCGACGCCTGCCAGGGTTTCGTGCGCGGTGCCATCCTCCACGGCGGAGGATTCGACCCATTCCAGTTCGACCTTGACTTGGTTGGCGATGCCGCCATGCACCAGCGCTTCGATCAGGGATTTATAGGCATCGTGCAGATCGGTGTATTTGCCGACCACCGCAATTCGCACGTTGCCTTCGGGCGCGCGCACGCGATTGGCGATGTCCTCCCACGCGTTCAGGGCTGGCGGCGGGGCCGACAGTTCGAAGAAGCGCAGCACCTGATCGTCGAAGCCGGCGTCGTGATAGGTCAGCGGCGTTGCGTAGATGGTATCCACATCCAGCGCGGGAATCACGCGTTCCTGGCGGATGTTGCAGAACAACGCCATCTTGCGGCGGGAATCCAGCGGTATGTCGCGATCGCTGCGGCAAAGCAGGATATCGGCCTGGATGCCCAGATTTTGCAGTTCGCGCACCGAATGCTGGGTCGGCTTGGTCTTGAGCTCGCCCGCAGACGGGATGTACGGCACCAGAGTCAGGTGCACGAACATGGTCCGTTCCGGCCCGAGTTCGAGGCGCATCTGCCGGATCGCCTCCAGAAACGGCAGGCCCTCAATGTCGCCGACCGTGCCGCCAATCTCGACCAGCACGAAATCCTCATCGTCCAGGTCGCGCGCCATGTATTCCTTGATCAGGTCGGTCACGTGCGGAATCACCTGCACGGTTGCGCCCAGATATTCGCCCGCCCGTTCGCGCCGCAGCACCTCCGAATAGATCTGGCCTGTCGAAACGCTGTCGGAGCGCCGGGCCGGGATGGCGGTGTAACGCTCGTAATGGCCGAGATCGAGGTCGGTTTCCGCCCCGTCGTCGGTGACGTAGACCTCGCCATGCTGGTAGGGGCTCATTGTCCCCGGATCGACGTTCAGATACGGGTCGAACTTTCGGATGCGCACCGAAAAGCCGCGCGCCTGCAGCAGCGCGCCGAGCGCCGCCGAAGCCAAGCCCTTGCCCAGCGACGAGGCCACGCCGCCGGTGATGAAGATAAAGCGCGGACCGCCGCTCGTCCGCCCGTTCATTAGCGTTCGTCCGTCATCGCGAGAGCGGCACCTGTGGTTCGGCCGGGGCGGAAGGGGCTGCCGGCTGTATCGGCGCATCCATGATCGAGCCGCCTTCCCGCGAACCGCTGGCGAGAATCGCCAGCGTCAAGCTGGTGGCAAAGAAGACCGCTGCCAAAATCGCAGTGGTGCGGGTCAGGAGGTTGGCACTGCCACGGCCGGACATGAAGCCGCCGCCGCCGCCACCGCCGCCAATGCCCAGCGCCCCGCCTTCGGAGCGTTGCAGAAGGACAGAGGCCACCAGCGCGAGCGCGATCAGCAGATGGATGACAAGGACGATCTGAATCATGCAATTCTGACTATCAAGCTTGAGGCCGCGCCGTTAACAAGGGCTGGCAGCGGCCAATGGTGCACAGGTCTGCCCCGCCGGGGCGGGGAAGCAAGCGCCCTATGTACTGATTTTCCGGCGCGGATGCCAGATGCATTTCGTAGCGGCACGCGATGCCTGCACCCGGAACGGTTGCGGCGGCCGCATGCCGGCGGCTGGCCAGCATAGCAGACGGCCGCTAGTTGATGGCGCCCGCTGCCCGCCAGGACTTTGCCGCCTCCGCTGAAATGCCAAGCTCCGCCAGCACGTCTGCGGTGTGTTCACCCAGGTGCGGGGCGTGGGCTGCGGCCATGCCATCGGCCAGCGGCTCGGTGCCCGGCGGGTTCGGCACCGGGATCGGCTCCGGCATGGCGGAGTGGTTCAGCCAGGAAATCAGGCCGGTTGCCTCCACATGCGGATGTTTGAGGAACTGGAAATAGTCGAGCACCGCCTCGTTCTGCAGCTTGGCTTCGGTCAGGATCGCGGTCCACTCCGCGGTCGTGCGCTTCGCCAGCACCTCCCGCACCACATGGCCGAGATGGGCGGAGTGGGTTACGCGGTCTGGCCGGGTCTGGAACCGTGGATCCGCTGCGGTATCGGGCAGGCCCAGCGCGTGGCACAAAGTCTGGAAATCCCGGTCGCGCAGCACCACGATCTGAATATAGCCGTCCGCGGTCGGGAATGTGCCGGAGGGGGCCGATGGGGCCTGGATTTCGCCTTTTTCCAAATAGGTCGCCATCATGCGCACGATCTGGAGGTTTGCGGCGGCAGCCATGAGGGAGGCGTCGATAAAACGCCCCTTGGCTTCGTCCCGCTTGGCATAGAGCGCCGCGGAAACCGCCTGGAAACAATAGAGCGCCGTCGACATGTCGACGATGATCGGGTTGGCCCGGTGCGGTATGCCATCCTGGCCCTTGTTTTCCATCATGAAGCCGGAAAATGCCTGCAACACCGGGTCCATGGCCGGTTTGGTTGACAGCGGCCCTTTCTGGCTGAAGCCGGAAATGGAGAGATAGAGGATGCCGGGGTTGCGCTTGGCCACATCCTCGTAACCAAAGCCCAGCCGCTGGATCACGCCGGGCCGGAAGCCTTCCATGAACACGTCGGCCTGATCGATCAGCCGGTTGACGACCTCGCGCCCGGCCTCGGTCTTCAGGTCCAGCGCGATGGAGCGCTTGCCGAGATTGCCGGCGATGGAAAAGGCCGTGTGGTCGCCATAGACCGAGCCCAGAATCCTGGACCAGTCGCCCTCCAGCGGCTCCACCTTGACCACGTCGGCACCGTACTGGGCCAGCAGCATGCCGCAATAGGGGCCGGCGATCCCCTGGGACAAATCGACGACCCGGATGCCCTTGTAGGGCTGTTCGTAACTCATTGGCAGCGTTCCTCCGCCCCGGGCGTTTCTGGATTATCGAAGCCCGTAGGTTTGAACGTCGAGCCTATCAAAGATTTCGGAGGTGAGAAGCGCAATTGCATCCTCGCGGGCCGGCTTCGGGCCGAGGAGGATAGCGTATTTGTCATAGAGGGCTTTCAGCCGGGTGAGAAAATGCTCTGCATCCGCGATGCCAAATCGCGTTTCGGCACTGACGACAACCCTGGCCTGATCGGTGGCGGCGAAGCGGCGGATGCGGTCTTCCAGCATCAACGTTCCGGGTGCAACCGGAATGCCTGAATTTTCCGCTTCGGCCAGATCGGCCGCGGCCTGGCGGTGATAGGCGTCGGAGATGCGAACGATGCCGCCGGCCGCCGCCGCAAACATGCGCCGCCGCTGGCCATCGCTCATGCTGCGCCAGGCATCGCGGTTGATCATGAACGGCCCGGCGCCGCGATAACCGCCCAAAGGCAGCTTGGTCACGGCGACGGCGTGCCCGGCTAGGGGCGGCTGGCGCAACGCCTCGGCAATGTCGATCAGGGCGGTGGCCCGTCCTTCCACCAGCGCAGCGCGTGGATTGGCGTCGGCCGGAGCCGCCTCTGCGCCCAAATTCTGCACCAACCGGTCCCAGAGGCTGCCGGGCGTCGCCACGATCTGGCTTTCCAGGCTGTGGCTCTCGGTCATCGGGTGGGGCGCAATCAGCACATACGGCGCGGCGCCATAGGTGCCGAGGAAAACCAGTTTGCGGCGGGCGAAGTTTTGCTGGCAGGGCGGGCATTCGGCCACCACCAGTTCCGTGATCGCTGCCGCTGCGGCCAAGCTTTCGCCGCCGACCAGGAACAGCTCGCTCAGCATCGCCCAGTACGGAAATTCGTCCGGATAGCTTGCCAGCGCGACCATGCCCATTTGGTGCGTGCCGAGCGAGAGCGCATCCAGTGCCTCCGGTGTGCCGAGGCGGGGGCCGATCAGGCGCAGTTGCAGGTCCAGGTCCGGTTTCATTGCCTCCGCCATCGGCGCCCAGCCCTCCGCCACCACCGGATGAGTGGGCGCGAGCGGGTATTGCGCCTGCCAGACGGCCGGCTCCTCAGCGCGGGCGAAGCTGGTGGTCGTCAGGCCGGCCAGCAAGATCAAAATGCGAAGAAGGGGCATGGGCACTGCCGCAAACGGAAAACGCGCAGAAAAGAAAAAAGGCGCCGGACCAGGGGATGATCCGGCGCCCCAGAGGTCAGGCGTTCACACCGGATCCCAGTTGAAATAGCTGGCGCTGGGGGCGCTCGGCGTGAAGTGGGGGCGGAGCGCCGGCATGGCGTGCTCGTGGATCAGTTCCGGCGTCCAGCCTTCGCCGCGATGGACGATGCGCACCGGGCGGTGCTGGCTCATCAGCATGATCTCGTTCGAGCGGACGTAGAAGATCTGGCCGCTCACATCCTTGGCCCCATCCGACAGCAGATAGGCGACCGGGGCCGCGATCTTGGCCGGGGTCATGGCTTCCTGGCGCTTGCGGCGCTTTTCGCCTTCCGGCCCCTTGATCGGAATGGTCTCGATCATGCGGGTGAACGCGCTGGGGCTGATGATGTTCGAGCGCACGCCGAACCGGTTCATGTCCAGCGCAATCGAACGGGAAAGGCCGACCACGCCCATCTTGGCTGCGCCGTAGTTTACCTGCCCGACATTGCCGACCAGGCCGGAGTTCGAGGTGAAATGCACCATCGCGCCGGATTCCTGCTTGCGGAAATAGTCCGCAGCCGCGCGGGCGACATAGAAATAGCCGTTCAGGTGCACGTTGATGACGCTGTCCCAGTCATCTTCCGTCATCTTGTGGAAGATGCGGTCGCGCAGGATGCCGGCGACGTTTACCACGCCGTCGATCTTGCCAAAGGTATCGACCGCCTGCTTCACCATGGCCTGCGCATCGTCCCAATCGGCGATGGAGCCGCCGTTCGCCGCAGCTTCGCCGCCCATGGCCTCGATCAGCTTGACCGTTTCCATGGCCGGACCGGTGTCACGGCCCTCGCCCTCGACCGAGCCGCCGAGGTCGTTCACCAGTATCTTGGCGCCTTCCTGGGCGCAGGTGACGGCGATCTGCTGGCCAATGCCGCGTCCGGCGCCGTTCACGAGGACGACTTTGCCGTCCAACAATCCTTCACTCATTTCCAATTCCTTGTAATCGCAGCGTTTCAGGTCGCGCGGGAAAGATCAGATCGGATCCCAGCAGAATACGTCGCCGGAGCGGTCGAGCGGCTGGAAGCTGGGCACCAGGGCGGGCATGCCGTCCTCGGCAATGCTGCGCGGCGTCCAGCCTTCGGCGTTGTGGACCGAACGGATCGGGCGGGACTGGCTGAACAGCACCTGCTCGTTCATGCGGCTGCCGAAAATCTGGCCGGTCACATCGCTGGCCGCATCCGTCAGCAGATAGACGCACATCGGCGCGATCTGGGCCGGCACCATGCGCTTGATCTTGGCAAGGCGGGCTTCCTGCTCCGGCGAGTTGGCGGGAATCGTGCCGATCATGCGGGACCATGCGAACGGCGACATGCAGTTGGAGCGCACGTTATAGCGGGCCATGTCGAGAGCGATGTTCGTGCTCATGCCGACAATGCCGAGCTTGGCGGCGGCATAGTTGGCCTGGCCGAAATTGCCGATCAATCCGCTGGTCGAGGTGAAATGCACCATCGCGCCGGATTCCTGGGTGCGGAAGTGCTCGGCCGCGGCGCGGGCGACGTTGAACGAGCCCTTCAGATGAACGGCGATAACGCTGTCCCAGTCCTGCTTGGTCATCTTGTGGAAAATGACATCGCGCAGGATGCCGGCGACGTTCACGATGCCGTCAATCTTGCCGAAGGTATCGATCGCCTGCTGAACCATGCCCTGCGCGGCCTTGAAGTCGGCAACGCTGTCGCCGTTGACCACGGCCTCACCGCCGTTTGCGGCGATCTCGTTGCAGACCTCCTGTGCAGGGGTCGCGTCCTGTCCTTCGCCGTCGACGGAACCGCCGAGATCGTTCACCACCACCTTGGCACCCTCTGCGGCGGCGAGTTTCGCCACCTCGGCACCGATGCCACGGCCGGCGCCGGTCACCAGCACCACTTTGCCGTCTAGCATTCCATCAGCCATCTTTGCGTACTTCTCCCTTGGGGATTTCCAGATGGCGGCAATCTAGAGGGGCGTTGCGGTGGGTGCAATGGTGGCCTGCCCGCTTGGACGCTGCCGCGGGGGGTCAATTGACCGGCTGGCGCGGGACCCCTCCGCACGTTAGAAACAGGTCATGCCTGCTCCGACCTCTCTTCAGGCCCTCGAGGCCGACCTTGCCCGCGATCTGCGCCTGCTGAACTATCCGCCCAAAGGATGGGTGCCGGAGGTGCGGGCCAGCGATGGGCCGGTTAGCGATGTGATCGTCGCCGGCGCCGGCATGCTGGGCATGACCGCCGCGTTCGCCCTGCGGCGGCAGGGAATCGCCCGGCTGCGCCTGCTGGACCGGGCGGAGGCCGGCCGCGAAGGGCCATGGGTGACCTATGCCCGCATGCGGACCCTGCGCAGCCCGAACCATCTGACCGGCCCGGCCATGGGCCTGCCGAACCTGACCTTCCGCGCCTGGTACGAGGCGCAGCATGGCGAGGCGGCCTGGGATGGCCTTGGCAAGATCCCGCGCACCATGTGGATGGACTATCTGACTTGGTATGGCCGCGTGCTGGACCTGCCGACCGAGAACGGGGTCCGCCTCGCGGCGATCCGACCGGCGGCGCACGGACTCGACCTCGACCTGATTCACGCCGACGGCCGGCGGGAAACGGCAGCGGCCCGCAAGCTGGTGCTGGCGACCGGGCGGGAGGGGCAGGCCCGGCCCCGCATTCCGGAGCCTCTGGCACCCTTTCTCGGCGCGGGCGTGCAGCATACCTCGGAAGCCATCGACTTTGCCGCGCTTGAAGGCCGGGACGTGGCGGTGATCGGCCTCAGCGCTTCCGCCGTGGACAACGCGGCCTCGGCGCTGGAGGCCGGCGCGCGGCAGGTGACCCTGTTGGCCCGTGCGCCGGCGGTGCCGCGCATCAACAAGGCCAAGGGCATTGTCTATGGCGGCTTCACCCACGGCTTTCCGACGCTCTCGCCCGAATGGCGGCTGCGGCTGCTGGACTATATCTCCAGCTACCGCGTGGCGCCGCCGCGGGATTCGGTGCTGCGGATGTTCCGCCATGCCAACGCCGGGCTCTGGCTGGATGCACCGGTCGAAACAGCGGCAGGCGGGCCGGATGGGCGGCTGCGGCTGGGCACGCCACAGGGCGTTCTGTCGGTAGACCATGTCATCCTCGGCACCGGCTTTACCATTGACCTGTCGGCCCCGGCGGAGCTGGTGGCGCACGCATCGCTGATCCGCACCCATGCCGAACTGCTGGCGGACGAGGCCCAACGCCAGACCGAATGGGCGCGCTTCCCGGCGCTCTCGCCCAGTTTCCAGTTTCAGGAACGGCAGGCCGGGACCGCGCCCCATTTGGCTGACATTTATTGCTTCACCTATGCCGCGGCGATGACGCACGGCAATGTCTCCGGCGACATTCCCGCGGTGAGCGAGGGTGCGGAGCGCCTGGCGCAAGGCCTGGCCGGCGACCTGTTCCGCGCCGACTTTGAGCGCCACTGGCAGGCCATGCAGGCCTTCGACGACCCGGAACTGTTCGGCGACGAATTGCCTGACGGTACGCCCTGGCATCCGCCGGTCCGGTAGAGCCCGTCGTAACGGCACCCCTTGCCGCCGGCCCGCTTGTATTACCGGGGGAAGTGGGGGCGGTCTTCATTGTAGTGGGTGGAGAGGTAGTCGAGAATGATCTTCTCATCTTCCTCCGGCAGCGGTTCCATACCCTGTTCCTCAACCATCCACACCAGCATTTCCTCCCACCGCTCGCGGGACAATCCCTGTTGCGCCACGATCCGTTCCGAGTGGCAGGCGGTACAGGCGTAGAAAGTCTCTGCGACCCCGGGCGCATGGAAGAGCACGCCGAAGTCTTCGGCCTGCTCTGCCGGCGGTGCGGTTTCTGCCTGCGCGTCGGCCCCGAAATCCATAGGCGAGGGGCTGTTTTGGTTCAGGTAGGCGATGACATTCGCCCGCTCGCCGGCCTTGGGCAAGCCGGGAAACACCATCCGCACGCCCTTGACGGTCTTGCGCGGGTTTTCCAGGAACGTATCGAGCCGTTCGAGGGTCCAGGTGCCGCCGAAATTTTTCAGTGCGGGCGAATAGCGTCGGAAACCTTCCGCCGAAGCGACGGGTTTGCCAACAATCCCCCAGAGGTTCGGGCCAACGCGATGTTGGCCATTCTGCTCGATGGTGTGGCACGCCTTGCAGCGGTTGAACACGGCTTCGCCCGCGGCGGGCGAAGCCGACGCCAGCCGGTCGGTCAGTTCGGACGCCGAGACAGGCAGCGCCAGCGCAGCCAGCAGAAGGCTGACGGAAACAATACGCACGGATCACGATCCCCGGTTGCAGATACGATTGGCGGGAGACGGCAGGCCGCCTCCCGCGGACACTCCAGTTATGCGACGCGGACCGCGATCCGGTGCATCGTGTTGTTGAGATAGCCCTTCGGGTTCCAGTTGATAGCGAATGGCTGCATCTCGCCGGCGCTGTCCGTCGCGCGCGACCAGACCTCATAATAGCCGGCCTGGGGAAAGGTGACGTTGGCCCGCCAGTTCTGCCAGGCCCCATCGTTCACCGGCGCATCCAGCGTCGTCCGCTGCCATGTCGCGCCGAAGTCGATGGAGATGTCCAGCGCCGACACGGTGCGGTCGCCGGACCATGTATGGCCTCGCACCTCCACACTTTTGCCTGCCGATACGCCGTCTTCCGGGCTGGTAATCAGCGACTTGACCGGCATGCGTTCGATGATGACGAAGTCTTCGGTCGCCACCTTCTCGCCGGGCTCGACCGGCCGGTTCGGCACGCGATAGGAGGTGCCTGTCATTTTCGCGCCGTCATGGACGACATCGCGCAGATAAATCCGCGTCAGCCACTTCTGCGAGCATGAACCCGGCCACCCCGGCACCACCAGCCGCAAGGGCGCGCCGTTCAGCGGATGCAGCGCCGCGCCGTTCATTTCGAAGGCGATCAGCACGTTGTCCGTCATGGCCTTGGCAATCGGCATGCCGCGGGATATCGGCAGTTTGCCCGGCTGGCCGGACAGGTGCATGTCCGCGCCTTCGTGCGCCGTATAAACCACGTTGGACTTAACGCCCGCCTTCGCCAGCACATCTTTCAGGAGGACGCCGGTCCAGTTGGAGCAGGCGACGGCGCCATCGGTCCATTGGTTGCCGGACGCGGGCGGGTTGAAGGCGGCGCGGCCATTGCCGCCGCATTCGATGGTCAACGCCATGGTGACCACCTCGAAATTCGCCATCAGGTCGGCAATAGACAGCGTCAGCGGGTTGTCGACCAGGCCATCTATGGTCAGTTGCCACGTTGCCGGGTCCATAGCGTCCGGCACGAGGCCGTTGTTCCGCACGAAATGCCGGTTGGTCGGCGTAATGGGATCGTCCAGCAGGTGCGCCGGAGTTTCCGCATTGATCGGCCGGTCATTCAGCAGGGTAAGGCCGTCCTTGCCGACCAGAATATCCTCCGCAGCCAGTGCCGCGGGAATCAGCCCCTGCGGCATGTTACGGTGGAAGGGAATGGTCATGCCCAGCATGGCGCCCATGGTCGCAAGGCCCGCGCCTTTCAGAAAGCCCCGGCGGTCGGCATGAGCGATGCGGCCAAAGAAGCGGCGGTCGGCTTCCGCCGGATTTTCGGCGAAGAATTCGGCCAGGTTTTGTTTGGTCTTATCGTCCTGCTGCATGTTTTCCTCCCATCAGCAAATCGGGGCCGTCGCAGGCTGCTCCACTAAGCATTTGCTCACATTGAGAACTTCTGCCTGTGTTTAATTGATGGTTGTGGCTGCCTTCTTCGACTCAGTGACAACTTGGTATGACATTCTGATTAGACGCTATTTAGAGGAATTCTATCAAGTGGGAATCGCCGTTGCAGCGCAAATTTCCCAAACGATCGCCGCGGCCCGGGTTTCCGGGGCAGTTTCGGGCGTCTTCTGTCATGCCGATTGCATCGCCACGGCCGGTTCGTTAGTGTCCGCGCCCAGTGACGGTTCCCCATCGGCAGATGGGGATGCAAAAGGGAACAAGGATCCGGGCCAATGTCCCGGCAAGCCTTGGCTGCCCCCGCAACTGTAAACGGCGAGCGTCTGCCATTTTTGTGCCACTGGGAAACTGGGAAGGCCGGCAGCAGCGCGATGACCCGTGAGCCAGGAGACCTACCGTTGCGAGCGTCACCCATTCCTCTGGCCGGGGTGTGCCATGGGAGCGGAGGCCCGTTTGCGGTGACGCGGGGAAACGCGTTGCTGGCCGGGCCGGGTGTCTGAGATTGACCCCAACCCTCGCGCCGTCATCGCGGTTCCGCGCAATTTGCCGGGCGGCTGGTCTTTTGGCCGCCTCGCGATCAAACAACCGCGAGAGCCCCGAGGGTGTCTTTATGACCATATTCCACCATCGACTTGCAGGCGCATTGGCCTTGTCCGTGCTGCCTGCCGCCAATGTTCTGGCCGCCGACGAGCCCATCGTGCTCGCGCCCGTCGTCGTATCCGCCAGCGCCACGCCGGTGGCCGCCAGGGAAGTCGGCAGCGCCGTCACCGTGATCACTTCCGAACAGATCGAACGTCAGCAGGCCCGCAGTCTCGCCGACGTGTTGCGCAAGGTCCCCGGCGTGGCGCTCGCCCGGTCCGGGCCGACAGGCAGCCAGACGCAGGTCCGCATTCGCGGCGCAGAGGCGAATCACACGCTGGTTTTGATCGACGGGATCGAACTGAACGACCCCAGCGGGGCTTCGGAATTCGACTTCGGCAATATGCTGGCGAGCGATGTCGAGCGGATCGAGATCCTGCGCGGCCCGCAAAGTGCCATCTACGGCAGCGAGGCGATTGGCGGCGTCGTCAACATTATCACCAAGAAAGGCGGCGGCCCCATCGGCCTGACCGTTTCGGCAGAAGGTGGCTCGTTCGAGACCGGGCGACTGGCGGCCCAGTTGCAGGGCGGCGGAGAGACCTACGACTTTTCCCTGGGCGGCACCTTCTTCCGCACTGGCGGCGTTTCGGTGGCGCCGAAATCCGAAGGCAATACGGAGCGCGACGGTAACGAGAACAGGACGCTGAACATCAAGATCGGCCTGCAGCCACTCGATAATCTGGAGATCGACCTGTTCGGCCGCCTGATGAAAAGCACAATCGAGACCGATCCGCAGCCATTTGTGGCCGGCATTATCGGCACGGTCGATGGCGACGAGGAAACGGACTCCCTTCAACGCACCGGACGGGTCCAGGTGAAGTACAGCCTGTTCGATGGCCGCTGGGAACACATCGCGGGCGCAGCCTACCATACCGACCAGGCGGATTCCCTGACAAATGGCGCCGTGTCGTTCTCGTCGAAAGGAGAAAAAACGCGGTTCGACTATCAATCGAACCTGTTCCTGGAAACGCCGGAGATCGCGGACGCCAGCCACACCTTCACGGTGCTGGTGGAACGGGAAAACGATGCCCAGAAAACCGTCAGCGCATTCGGTGGTTCGGACCTGGACATCACCAACCACGGCCTTGTCGGCGAATATCGGGTGAGCCTGTTCGACCGGCTGTTTCTGTCTGCCAGCGTGCGGCACGATTTCAACGAGTTGTTTGCCGACGCCACCACGTACCGCGCCACGGCGGCCTATCTCTTCCCGCAAACGGGCACCCGACTGCACGGCAGTTTCGGCACAGGCGTCAAGAACCCCACCCTGTTCGAACTCTATGGTTTCGGTCCGAATTTTGTACCCAACCCCAACCTGCAGCCGGAGGAAAGCCGCGGCTTCGATATCGGCATCGAACAGAGTGTCTGGGATGACCGCGTCACGGTCGACCTGACCTACTTCCACAACCGCATCACCGACCTGATCGATGGCGCCGGCAATACTGCCGTCAACCTGCCCGGCGTGACGAAGGTGCAGGGTGTCGAGGTCAGCCTTACGGCGGAACCCATCGACGACTTGTTGCTGTCCGGCCAATATACCTACACCGACGCAGAGGATCCGAACGGAACCCAGCTTGTCCGCAGGCCGCGCCACACCGCCAGCCTGAATGCCGGTTACCGCTTCCTGGAAGGGCGCGCGACGATCGACCTGGGGGTGGACTACAATGGCGACCAGAAGGATTTTCAGTTTTCCAACTTCTTCGCCAACCGGCGGATGGTTACCCTGGACAGTTACGTCAAGGCAGACGTGACGGCGGCCTACCAGGTGACCGACCGGATCGAACTGTTCGGCCGGGTCGAGAACTTGCTGGACGAGGACTACCAGGATGTTTTCGGGTTCAGTAATCCGGGCATCGGCGCCTTTGCCGGCGTGAAAATCCGGCTGGGCGGCCGTTAGCGGTGTCTTTCCCGGGCGGCCGGTTTGGCTGTCCGGGGCTTGGCCTGAGCGGCGCATCAGTTGGCGCGCAGCATGGCCTTCGCGATCTGCTGCTGCTGGATCTGGCTGGTGCCCTCGAACAGCCGGAACAGGCGCACGTCGCGGTACATCCGCGTGACGGCGTTGTCCTCCACATAGCCGGCCCCGCCCAGGACTTGCACCGCCCGGTCCGCGACGCGGCAAACCATTTCCGAGGCGAAATATTTGGCGGCGGCAATATTCGGGAATGCCAGGGCGGTTCCGCCCTCCACCGCCCGGTCGAACGCACGTGATACGTCCAGCACCAGGGCTTTTGCCGCCAGCATGTCGGCCTGCATGTCCGCCAGCATCGCCTGGACCATCTGGAAATCGCCAATAGGTTGGCCGAATTGCTGGCGCTGCCGGGCATGCGCCACAGCCTCCGCAATCAGCCGGATAGCCTGGCCGACACAGGTGGCGGCGACATGAGTGCGGGCGGAATTGATGCCGCGCAGGGCCGCGCCCAGGCCGCGCCCTTCGACGCCGCCGACAAGGTTGGCGGCTGGCACGCGGCAATTTTCGATCCGGATTTCGGTCGAATGAGAGCCACGCAGGCCCAACAGGGGTGGCGCCGGCAGCGGCTCGATCCCGGGGGTGCCGGCGGGCACAAGAAAGGCGGAAATGCCCTGCGAGCCTTGGCTCGACAGGTCCGTGCGCGCCATCACCAGGAACAGGTCGGCCTCCGGCGCATTGGTAATGTATCGCTTCCACCCGTTCAGGACGTAGTGGTCGCCATCTCGAACCGCGGTCGTCGTCAATGCTCCGGCGTCGCTGCCCGCATCCGGCTCCGTAAGGGCGAAGGCACCGGTGACCTCGCCGGACGCCATGCGCGGCAGCCATTGCTGTTTTTGCTCGTCGGTCGCGAAATCGAGGATGGCCTGGCTCGTCAGCCCGATCGTCGTCGAAAACCGCGAGCGGTAAACGGCAGAGGCGCGGGTGAATGCCATGGTGAGGCGTACCTGCTCCTCCTGGCTGCAGGCGAGGCCGCCGAACTCTTCCGGGATCGAAATGCCGAAAAGCCCCAGCTCCCGCATGCGCTGCACGAGTTCCGCCGGCACGCAATCTTCCGCTTCAAGCCGCGGTTCGGCCGGGATCAGTTCGTCGTCGGTGAATTTTTCGATTGCGGCCAGGTAGGTCTCGAAATCGCGGAAGGCATCGGAAGACATCATGGCGGACTCGGCATGTCAGCGGGCATTGCGGCGCAGCCGGCCGAACTGGGCGCCGCGCCTGGCTATGCCGGCACGGCGGACCGGCCGCGGGTGCAGACTGCGGCCGCGAGGCACTGGCGGCAAGGGCGATGTTGCGGGCGCAACCGCAGGTGCGGGAGGCTGCTCGGTCTCGGCGGCCGATGCGACCGTCAAGGCGGGGCGTACCCGAGGCCGCTGGACGAAATAGGCGGGGATCGTGGCGGCCAGCGTTATCAGACCCAACACCAGAAACACGTCCTGGAAGCCGAACATGTAAGCATTCGCGTAAACGATTTGGCCGAGGAATGTCAGCGCGTGCCCGTTCAGAATCTGTTCCGGCACGCCGGTCTGAGCCAGCAGACCGGTAACCAGACCCACCACCTCGGTGCTGGTACCGTTCGCCGGGGTCTGGGTGGCGGTCAGGGCGGTGGCATGGAATTCGGTGCGCGTTTCCAGCACCGCAACCAGAATGGCGATGCCCATGCCCCCGCCCAATTGGCGGAAGAAATTGGCGTTGCTGGAGGCGCTAGCCAGCTTTTCCGGCGGCACATACCGCAGCGATGTGGCGTTGAGCGGGGTCAGTACCCAGGACAGGCCGATACGGGTGAACGCGCTTAAGCCCGCGATCAGCAGGAAGCCGGAGTTCACATCGACCCGGTGCATCAGAATAAAGCCGATTGAGAAGATCACGAGCCCGCTCAAAATCAGCCATTGCGGCGGAAAGGTATCCGACACCCGGCCGCTCAGCGGAAACATGAACACCATCACGCTGCCGCCAAGGGCCAGCAACCATCCGGCTTTCATGGCCGTGTAGCCTTGCACCGTCTGCGCAAACACCGGCACGACATAGGAAGAGCCGAACATGCAGATGCCGAAAATGAACGACACCAGCATGGCGGAGGCGAACCGGGGATTCCGGAACAGCGTGAAATCCAGCAACGGGCGTTTGGCTCTGCCCTCCCACCAGACGAAGGCGACCGCCATGCAGACGCCACCGATCAGGCGGCCCACGATCACGTCAGAGGTCCAGCCGAGCCGCTGGCCATTGGTCAACCCCCCCAGGATCAGGGCGAGCGTGACGACCAGCAATCCCAGCCCGGTCCAGTCGAACGGCGGGAAGGCCGTGCCCCTGGCCTTTTCGGGCAGGAAAATCGGCCCCAGGATCAGCGCAACGGCGATGAAGGGCAGGGGCATCGCGAAAATGTAGCGCCAGCCGAGCGTGTCGATAGCGATGCCGCCAAGCAACGGCCCGAACACCGGCGCCAGCACAACGCCCATGCCAAAAATGCCCATGGCGGTGCCGCGCCGTTCCGGCGGGAATACCTGGAAATTGATCATCATCGAAAACGGCTGCATCACGCCGGCCGGAATGCCTTGCATGATGCGCGCGACAATCAGCATTTCGATGCTGGTGGAAAACGCACCGATGGCGGAGGCGGTCAGGAACACGGCGGTGACCAGCAGGAATGTGAGCCGCTGACCGATCGCCGCCACCAGCCAGGCGTTCAGCAGCATGCCGATCACCATGGTGGCCAGATAACCGGTCGCCACCCACTGCGCCTGATCCTGGCCAACCCCGAAGGCGCCCATCACGCTGGGCACGGCCACGTTCATGCTGACCGAAGACAGGACCATCCCCAGCGAGCCGGCCAGGCAGGCGGATACGACCAGCCAGCGGTAGCGCCTGGCACCATACCGCGAACTCAGAACCTCGATGGTCTCGGCTTCGCGGTCGGTGACTGTGTTGGCGGCCATCCCCGTGCTCTCTGAAAGCGCCTACTTGCGCACGTCGATCTCAACCTCGACCATCATGCCGGGCGACAGCCGGATATCCGGCGCGTCCGGATGGTCGATCGCGATCCGCACGGGCACCCGCTGGGTGATCTTGGTGAAGTTGCCGGATGGATTGGGCGTCGGCAGCAAGGCAAATTTCGCGGTTGTCGCCGAGCCGATTCGCTCGACGGTGCCGCGCACATCCGCTTTCGGGAAGGCGTCGACATAAATGTGCACCGGTTGGCCGATCTTCAGCAGCCGCAGCTCCGTCTCTTTGATATTGGCCTCGACCCAGACCGAGTCCGGATTGTGCATCATTAGAACCCGCTGACCAACGCGCACGAACTCGCCCTCTTCGACAAACAGCCGGTCGATGATGCCGGCAATGGGCGCACGGATGACGTGTTCCTCTACCTCGACCCGCTTCTGTTCCAATTCAGCGCTCAATGCGGAGGCCTGGTGGTCCAGCATCGACATTTCCTGCGCGATCATCTCGATCTCGCCGCGTTCGGCCTCGCTCTCGGCGATGGCGCCGCGCGCCCGCTCCATCTGCGCTTCGGCCTCAGCTACGTCGCTCCGCAGCCGGCCGACCGCGGCGCGGGCTTCATCCAGCCGCGCCCGGCTGATCACCTTGCGTTGGAACAGGCGCTCGACACGGGCGAGGTCTTGCTGGGCAAGGGCCAATTCCGCCCGCAACGAGGCGCGCTTCGCCCGGTTGGCCTGCAATTCCGATGTGCGGGATGAAATGCGGCTGCCGGTTTGCTGATCCATCATCGCCTGCTTGCCGACAAGCCGCATCCGGTCGGCTTCCAGCGAGGCCAGCCGGGCCTCGATCGCATCCGCTTCAAGCTTGGGAATCCGGTCGTCAAGCCGGGCCAGGACTGCGCCGGCTTCTACCGTCTGGCCTTCCCTGATCACTAGGTCGAGCAGCTGGCCATCGCGCCGGCTGGACATGGTGACCAGGTCGGTTGCGATGCGAGCGTCGTATTCGAACACGTGCGTCAGCCGTGCCATGATTTCGGTGTAAGCCCATCCCAGAGCGACCAGCGCCACGATCGCGATGATGACGTAACGGAGCATGCTGCGGCCGAGGCGGCTGCGTCGGACCGGTTGCGGCAAGGGCTCGGTCGGGGCTGTTTTCGGTATTTCGTCGGTCATTTTGCGCTATCAGACAATCGGATCATGTCGAGCCGCTGCAGCAAAGCCGACAGCGCCTCCTCCAGATGGGCAACCTGCTGCGGCGGCATATCGTTCGTCACTTCCTCACGCAGGCATTCCGCAATCAGTTTGGCGGACTTGTGAGCCTTACGGCCAGACTGGGTAATCGAAACATGTTTGACGCGCCGGTCGTCCGGGGCATCGCGCCGCTCCACCAGGCCGTTGTGTTCCAATTGGTCGAGCTGCCGCACAAGTGTGGGGCCGGTTATCCCCGCCCGGTCGGCCAGATCGTTTTGTGCAAGCGGCCCTCTCGCCTCCGCCAGCAGGGTCAGCAGGGCATAGCGCGCCTGGCTGAGGCTGTGCGGTTGCAGCCGGCGGTCCAATTCTCCACGCCACAGCCTGGCGACAACGGCGATCTGGCGGCCAAGGGTGTATTGGTTCATTTACTATTAAATAGCATGCTAATGGTTAGGCTTTCAAGCGCGAAGCGATGATGCCGCAAGTTACGGTCAATCAAAGATTGGAGGAAAAGCCGCCGTCAACCGTCATGGTTTCGCCGGTGATAAATGCCGCGGCGTCCGAGGCCAGAAACATCGCTGCGCCGGCAATATCCGCAGGCTGGCCCCACCGGCCGAGCGGCGTGCGTTGCAGGATTCCCTCGTTGACCGCGCCTGTTTGCGAGACCTTGGTCATTTCCGTTGCGATGAAGCCGGGCGCGATGGCGTTGACGCGGATTCCGTCGCGCGCCCAGGCGACGGCAAGCGTCTTGGTCAATTGCACGATGCCGGCTTTGGAGGCGCCATAGGCCGGGTTGCCGCGGCTGCCGAAAAATGCCGTGACGGAGGTCAGATTGACAATGCTGGCGGCGGAGCTTGCGGCCAGTTTCGGGCGCAGCAGGCCGGACAGGATCATCATGCCGGTCAGGTTGACATCCAGAACCCGCTGAAAATTCTCCCGCTCGTATTCCTGCCGGCGATAGAGCACGGTGCCCGCGTTGTTCACCAGCACATCCAACTCCGGGATCGCATCGGCCAGCGTTTGCAGCGCATTGCCATCGCCGATGTCGGTCTGGTGGAAGGTCATACCGTCCAGATCCGTATCGTAGGACGCACGCGGCCGCGTGCCGGTCGCATGGACCGTTGCGCCGGCGTCGCGAAAGCCGCGGGCGATGGCGTTGCCAATGCCGGCCGATGCGCCGGTGACCAGCACAGACCTGCCAGTGAAATCGAAGCGAACCAAGGCCGCAGCATCCTTTTCAACGAGGGGGCTTGCAAGGCGCGCATGCTTTGCCTCAGATGCGGCGGCGTCAACCCATTCCCGTTCGAACAAGGACTCAGACGACGATGGATACCTCCAAGTACAACAATACCGACGCCTTCAAGGCCGGGCTCAACGTGCGCCGCGAAGTGCTGGGCGATGGCTATGTCGAGCCGTCGATCGCCCGCGGCTCGGAAGACGAATTTACCCGCAAGCTGCAGCAGTTCGTGACCGAGTACGCCTGGGGAACCGTCTGGTGCAGCGACGGCCTGGAACGCAAGACCCGCTCCACCATCAACCTGGCCCTGCTCGCGGCGCTTGGCCGCTCTGCCGAATTGAAGCTGCACACCCGCGGCGCCATCGCCAACGGCATGACCAAGGACGAGATCGCCGAAGTATTTCTGCAGGTTGCCGTTTATGCCGGCGTTCCAGCTGCGGTCGAAGCGTTCCGCGAGGCCAAGACCGTGTTCGATGACATGGGTCTTTGACCGGCAGGGACTAAATATCGCGCCTGTGCGTTAACGTTTTGTTAACCTTTTTGGGAGGAATTTTCTCCGGCGCCGCAACCAGAGTGAAGCGGCGCTGTTTTTGTGTTCGTTCCGGTTTTCGGTCTCGAAGGGGGTAGGGTGGCATTGGCTGGGTCCTCGGAACCTCGCGCCTGGGCTTGGCCTGTGGCCGTTGTCGTGATCTGTGCGATCCTGACCGCCGTTATGCGCGTCAGTTTCGACAGTTTTGCGGTTTTCCTGTTGCCTCTCGCCGACGGGTTCGGCTGGAACCGGGCGGAAACTGCCGGTATCTACGGCCTCATGATGCTGTGTTTCGGCATCGGCTGCCCGCTTGCCGGCCGGTTGATGGATTTGTGGGGTCCCCGCTGGACCTATGTCGCAGGCGCGGCCGGGCTTGCGGCGGGTTTCCAGGCCACGGCGGCGGCGGCGGCGTTGTGGCAGTTCTATCTCTTCCTTGGCGTCTGCGTCGGGATCACCGGCGCGCTGGTCGGCACGGTCAGCCATGCCACGCTTCTCGCCCGCTGGTTCCGGGCCAGCCTGACCATAGCGATCGCCACGGCCGCCGCTGCATCCGGCATCGGCGTGCTGGTGTTTGCCCCGCTGCTGCAATGGCTGATCGATACGAACGGCTGGCGGTCGGCCTATGGCACCCTGTCCCTGATCGTTGCGGTGATTGCGGCAATCCTGTTGATCCTGCCCTGGCACCGCTTGCGCGCGCCGCGGCAATCCGTGCTCGTACCGGCACCGCCCCTTCCCGGAAGCGGGGCCAAGCCTGCCGCCAATGCATTGCCCAAAGCCACCACCGCGTCGGAGGCTTACCGGCAGGTCCGCTTCTGGACGCTGTTCGGCATGCAGTTTCTGACCGCATTCAGTATGTTCACCATCAATCCGCAAATCGTTGCCTTCCTGGTGGATCAGGGCTTCGATCCCTTGGCGTCGGCCACCGCTTTCGGTGTGACCGGGCTGGCGGGAACGGTTGGGTTGATCGTCTTCGGCTGGGTTGCGGACCGCCGCGGCCGGCCTTTGGCGATGACGCTCAGCTATGCGATGACGATTGCCGGGTTTATCCTGCTTCTGGCGATCATGATGTCGCCGGTCTGGTGGCTGGTCGGGCTGTTCGTTGCGGTTTACGGACCGACCTTCGGCGCGCGCGGGCCGATCGTGAACGCCATGGTGCCACACCTGTTCGGGCGCGGGCCGAGCCTCGGGCTGATCATGGGATCGGTGCACATGGGTATGGGCTCCGGCGCCGCGGTCGGCGCCACGTTGGGCGGCTACCTGCACGATGTCAGCGGCTATGGCGCGGTCGTCCTGGTCGCCATCGGGGCATCGCTGGCAGCGTTGGCATTGTATTGGTCGGTTGCGTCCGTTCGGCAGGCGTGACGTGGCCCACGCCATGGGCTAGAACCGTGGCATGACCGATACGACCGTTCTTTCCATCCTCGACGACTTGGTTGCCAGGGCCCGCGCTGCGGGTGCCGATGCGGCCGATGCCGTTGCCGTGCGGGGCGACAGCCTCTCCGTCGCTTGGCGCCATGGCGCGTTGGAGCATGTCGAACGTAGCGAGGGCGAGGATATCGGCCTGCGCGTACTGATCGGCCGCCGCCAGGCCGCGGCATCCAGCGCCGACCGCTCCCCTGCCGCGCTGGCCGCGCTGGTGGAGCGGGCCGTTGCCATGGCGAAGGTTGCACCGGAGGATCCAACCGCCGGCCTTGCAGAGCCGGCACAGCTGGCAAAGGATTGGCCGGATCTCGACCTGTTCGATCCGTCCGAGCCGTCGGTCGACGAACTGCGTGCGCTTGCGGTAGAGGCCGAGGATGCAATGCTCGCCGTTCCCGGCGTTTCCACCAACAGCGAAGGCGCGGAGGCGAGTTGGGGGCGGTCTGCATTGGCCGTTGTCGCCAGCAATGGCTTCGCGGCCCAGTACCAGCGCACCGGCTCTTACCTGACCGCGGTTGCCCTGGCGGGGGAGGGCACTGGCATGGAACGCCAGTACGACGCGCACAGCGCCGTCCACCGGGCGGACCTGGAGCCCGCCAGCCTCATCGGCCGCCGCGCCGGGGAGCGTGCGGTGAAGGCGCTTGGCGCCCGCAAGATCAAAAGCCAGGGCGTGCCCATCGTGTTCGACCGGCGCATTGCCGGGGGCATGTTGATGACGTTGGCCAGCGCGATCAACGGCCAGGCCATCGCCCGCGGTACCAGTTTTCTCAAAAATGCCATGGGCGAGGCTGTGTTCGCGCCCGGCATCCGGATCGTCGACGACCCCCGCCGCCGCAGGGGCCTCGCCTCGCGTCCGTTCGACGGTGAGGGGTTGCCGGCAAAGCCGCTGGACCTTGTGGACGACGGGGTTCTGCAATGCTGGCTGCTCAATCTCGCCACTGCCCGCCAGTTGAGGCTTGAGAGCAATGGTCGGGCAACGCGCAGCGTCGGCGCGTCTCCCGGTGTCGGCACCACCAACCTGTACATGCAGCCGGGCCAGCAGACGCCGGACGCCATGATCGGCGACATCAAGCAGGGCCTGCTGGTCACACAACTGATCGGCCAGGGCGTCAATATCGTCACCGGTACCTATTCCCGTGGCTGCACCGGTTTCTGGATCGAGAATGGCGAAATTGCCTACCCGGTCAGCGAGATCACCATCGCCGGCAATCTGCGTGACATGTTCCGCAGTATCCAGCCCGCTGACGACCTGGAATTCCGCGGTTCTGTGAACGCGCCCTCGCTGCGGATCGATGGCATGACGGTCGCGGGAGCCTGAGCCCGGGTGAAACGCTTTCTTGCCAGCGGCCCGGTTCAGACGGCTCTGCCGGCGCTTGCTGCCGCTTATCTGAAGGCGGTGCGCGCCTGCCTGCGCATGGTTCGGGACGACTCGCCGAAGGGTGAAGCCATTCTGGGGCGCGGGCGCCCGGTGGTGGCCTGTTTCTGGCACGGCCGGTTGTTGCCGGTCGCGGTCTGCTGGCGCGGAACCGGGGCAGATATTCTGATTTCCCGCTCCCGCGACGGGCAGTTGATCGCCAATACCGCGCGGAAGCTGGGCCATGGCGTGATCGAAGGATCGACGGCGCGGGGCCAGCGGAACCGCGGTAGCGTTCCGGCTGCGCGTCAGGTGATTGCGCAGTTGCAGGCGGGCCGGTTTGTCGGCATCACGCCGGACGGTCCGCGCGGCCCCCGCATGCGGGCCAGCGCCGGCGCCATTCGTCTGGCGCAGATCGCCGGCGTCGATTTGGTGCCGGCAGCCGCTGCGGTCTCCCCCGCGATCCGGGTGGGGTCGTGGGACCGGACCATCGTACCCTTGCCGGTGCCGTTCAGCCGTGCCGCATTCCTCATCGGCGACCCGATAGCCGTGCCGCGCGACGCCCGGTCTGTGGAGATCGAACGGTTGCGCCTGCTGCTGGAGACCGAGATGAACCGGTTGACTGCGGAGGCCGACCGGATCGTCGGTGCCCCGACGGTTAAACCGGCAGAGCCGGCGGCGGCGTGAAAGGGGAGGGCCGGACCGTTGCTATTGCCCCTCTACCGCCTGCTGACCCGTATGGCTGGCCCGCTGATCGGGCTTTACCTGCGCCGCCGCCAGGCCAAAGGGCGGGAAGACCCGGAACGGCTGCCGGAACGGCTTGGCCATCCGGGCGTTCCGCGTCCCGCCGGCCCCCTGTTGTGGTGCCATGCCGCCAGCGTTGGCGAGGCGATTTCGGTCCTGCCTTTGTTGGAACGGTTTCGCATGGAAAACGGCGGCTGGCGCATTCTGTTGACCACTGGTACCGTTACCTCCGCCCAACTGGTGTCGGAACGGGCCCCCGAGGGGGTCATTCACCAATACGTTCCGGTGGACCGCCCGGGCGGCGTGACCCGGTTCCTGGATCATTGGCGGCCCCAGCTGGCGGTGTGGGTCGAGTCGGAATTGTGGCCCAATCTGATTTTGTTCACCCATGACCGCGGCATCCCCATGGTGCTGCTCAACGGCCGCATGTCGGACCGTTCCGCGACGGGTTGGCGGCGCTGGCCGCGGACGGCGCAAAGCCTGCTGGGCTCGTTCGACCTGATCCTGCCCCAGACGGCGGAAGACGCTGCCCGGTTCATCCGCCTGGGCGCGCCGCGGGTGGAGGTGCGGGGCAACCTGAAATCCGCCGCGCCCCCGTTGCCGTACGACGCCGGTGAACTGCGGCGGTTGCAGGCGATCATCGGCAACCGGCCCTGCTGGGTCGCCGCCAGCCTGCATCCGGGGGAGGATGAGGCGGTTGCGGCGGTGCACGAGGCGCTGGTGCGCGAATTGCCGGACCTGCTGACCATCGTCGTGCCGCGCCATCCCCACCGCGGCGTGACCTGGGCCGAAACCTCGTTCGTCCATTTGAACCCGCAATTACGCAGCCGCGGCGACTGGCCGGACGGTGCGGTTTACATTGCCGATACATTGGGCGAACTCGGCCTGTTTTACCGGCTGGCCAAGGTCGCATTCGTGGGTGGCTCGCTGGTTGAGGTGGGCGGGCACAACCCGCTGGAGCCTGCGCGCCTTGGCGCGGCGATCCTGTTCGGCCCCTATGTCCACAATTTCGGCGAGGTCTGCGAGAGCCTGCGCGCGGCCGGCGGTGCCTATTACACCAGGGACGCCGAAACCTTGGCCAAGGCTGTTTGGGCGCTTCTGGATGACGACCCGCTGCGGCGGCAGATGGTGGATGCCGCGGCGCGGGTCGCCGCCGCGGAAAGTCAGGTGCTGGATCAGGTGCTGGCGGCGCTGGCGCCCTACGTCTCCGCCGCAAAGGCCGGCAAGCCTCAGCAAGAGCCGCATGCGCGCGCCTGATTTCTGGCAAGGCCAATCCCTCCTGTCGCGCCTGCTGGCGCCGGCGGGGTGGCTGTATGCAGCGGGCGGCTGGCTGCGGTTCCGGCTGGCAAGACCGGTGCAGGCGCCGGTTCCGGTTGTCTGCGTCGGTAATCTGGTGGCGGGCGGGGCCGGCAAGACGCCGGCGGTTCTGGCGCTGGCCGAACTGTTGCGGGACTGGTCTCCCCACGCGCTGACTCGTGGCTATGGCGGCCGAATCGCTGGGCCCCTGCGCGTCGATCCGGACCGTCACAGCGCCGATGATGTCGGCGACGAGGCCTTGCTTCTGGCAAGGCGCCTGCCAGCATGGATCAGCCGCAAGCGCCCCGCCGGCGCGATTGCCGCCGCCGAAGCCGGCGCGCGGCTGGTTCTGATGGATGACGGTTTCCAGAATCCGGAACTCGCGAAGGATATCTCCCTGCTGGTGGTGGACGCGGCCCATGGCTTCGGCAATGGCCGCTGCCTGCCAGCGGGACCGCTGCGGGAGCCGCCGGGCCGGGGGCTCGCCCGGACCGATGCGGTGATCCTGGTGGGCGATGGCGTTCCGGACCTGCCGTATGCCGGGCCGGTGTTCCGGGCGCGGGTCGTGCCGAAAGCCGGGGCGGCGAATTGGCGGGGGCGGCCGCTCGTGGCCTTTGCCGGCATTGGCCGGCCGGAGAAATTCTTCACCACGCTCCGCTCGCTGGGGGCCGATCTGCGCAGCACGCATGCGTTCGCCGATCATCATCGCTATGCGCAGGCGGAGTTGTGCGCGTTGGCACAGGAGGCCGGCGAGTCCGCAGCGCTGGTCACCACCGAAAAGGACTATGTACGCCTGCCGCCCGATTGGCAAAAACGGGTTGAGACATTGCCGGTCGTCCTGCGGTTCGAAGCGCCCGACGCCGTGACCGTTTGGCTGCAAGCACGGCTGGAGACCCTGGAATGAAGCGAACCTGGCTGCAACGCTGGCTGATTGATCCGATCGAATACGCGCTTCTGCGGGCGGTGTTCGGCCTGCTCGGCCTGCTGTCCCCGGAACAGGCATCCAACTTCGGCGGCTGGGTGGCCCGCACCGTGGGGCCTATTCTGCCCGCGTCCAACCGCATCCGCCGCAATCTGGCCTTGGCCATGCCGGAGTTGGATGAGCGCCAGCGCGAGGCAATCGTCCGCCAGTCGTGGGACAATCTGGGCCGGATTTTCGGGGAAATGCCGCATCTCGAAGCCATCGCCGACACAGGCCATGTCGAAATCGACCCCACGGTCCTTGACCGGCTGCGCGAGGCGAAAGCTGGCGGTCGGGCGATGATCTTTGTCGGTGCCCATCTCTCCAATTTCGAAGTGTTCGGCCGAGCGGCAGCCCGTTCGGGCTTTCCGCAGGCGCTGATCTACCGCCGGGCCAACAATCCTCTGGTCGATGCCTATTTCCGCCGGATGCGCGGGCCCGATCTGCAATTGCTGCCGAAAAGCCTGGACGGCTTCCGGGCAGTGCAGCGGGTCCTGGCGGCGGGCGGCAATCTCGGCATGCTGATCGACCAGAAGCTGAACGAAGGCATTCCCGTGCCGTTTTTCGGCCGTGCCGCGATGACCACACCGGCGCCTGCGCAGATGGCCTTGCGTTTCCGGGCGGCGGTCGTCGTTGGCTATGCGGAGCGGTTGGGGCCTGCCCGTTACCGTTTGCATGCCGACCTGGTCACACTGCCCCAGCCTGCCGAACGCGCGCCAAAGGCGCGCAAGGCGGCCGATCTGGAGGCCATGACCACGCTCAACCGCATGATCGAGCAACAGATTCGCGCAAACCCGGGCGACTGGTTCTGGCTGCACCGGCGCTGGCCGGAATCCAAAGGCCCATGGCCGGACCCGACGCTCTGAGCCGGTACGCCATCGCTGTTTTTGGCGCTGGCATTGGATAGCCCCGGCCATTGCCGGCCTAATGCTATCGCAGACGCCAGCGCCGCCCAAACATGGCTCAGGCTGCCAAGAATCAGGCAATCGGTGGCAAGGCACTGCGCCAGCCGCCACGCATGACCATGCCGTGCGCCCGGAAATGCTTGCCGGCGTGCCGCTCCAGCCCTTTTACATCGCGCAGGGTGAAATCCCCTTCTTCGATGGAAAGAACCGAGGCATCGCCGGAGGTGCCGATCTCCAGCGAGCCCAGTTCCGGCCGGCTGATGGCATTGGCCGGGCCTTGCGTGGAGGCGCGAATGATTTCCGCCTCGCTCATGCCCAAATGCAGGAATTTCGACATCGTCACCAACTGGTCGAACGCCGGCCCCTCGATGCTGAGCGAGTGGACGTCGGACGAGATGCAGTCGGGATAGAAGCCGGCGGCCACCATGTCCTCCACAGTTTTCCAGCCGAACGAGCCGCCGCCATGGCCGACATCGAAAATCACTCCGCGTTCGCGCGCCTCCAGGATTTCCTCCCGCACGCGGCCGTCGTAATGGCTGGGTGCGCCGGGGAACGGGCGGTAGCAGTGGGTCAGCACATCGCCCTTGCGCAGCAGCGCCAGCGTGGCCTTGCGGCTCGGCGGCGGATAGTCCAGGTGGCACATCACCGGCAGGCCGGCGGCATCCGCCACTTCCAGGGCGATTTCCAACGGTGCTGCACCCTTGCCGCCGCTGGCGGTCATGCCGATCCGGACCTTGACGCCGCAGATGATATCCCGGTGTTTTTCAATGGCGTTCAGGCAGGATTCCGCATGCAGCAGCCGGAAATCGCCGCATTCGCCAACCATCACCGTCTTGGAAAAGGCAAAAATGCCGGCAAACGAGATGTTGATATAGCTGACGATGTTCACATCGGCCGGCTCTACGATATGGCGGCGATAGCCGTCAAAATTCGCCGGTCCCGCCGTGCCCGCATCCACCAGGGTTGTGCAGGCGGTCGCCCGTGCATACGGGTCTGGTTCGATGCCGATGCTGGTGTGGCCGGCATAGACGTGGGTGTGCAGGTCGATCAGGCCCGGCGTCACCATTTTTCCCGAAACGTCGCGGGTGTCGCGGCCTTGCAGTCCGTCGCCGATGGCGGCGATCTTGCCATCGGCAAACGCGATGTCGGTGACGCGGTCGATATTCTGGGCCGGGTCGACGATGCGACCGCCCTTCAGCACCAGATCATGCATGCAACTGTCTCTCTTCTTCCGTGGATATCCGCAAGGCCAGGCGCGCGAGCCGCCCGTACGCCCATCCCGATAGCACGACCGCGGCGGCAAACAAAGCGATCCCAAGCCCCAGGCTGGTGGCTGTCAGCAGCGAGCCTTCCAGCGCCAGCACCACGACGGCGACGATGAACACATCCAGCATGGACCACTTCGCCAGCGCCGAAAGCGGATGCAGCCAGCGCTTCGCCGGCAGCTGGCCTGTGTCGGCGGCATAGAACACCCAAAGTCCCAGCAGCACCTTGGCGATGGGCAGGGCTACGGTGAAGCCGAACAGCAATGCGAACAGGCTGTAATGCTGCTTTTCCCAGAACGCCCAGGCGGCGGACCAGAGCGAATATTCCTGGTTCAGCACCCAGAGGTTTTGGAAATGCAGGCTCGGCAGAACCAACCCGGCCAACAGCAATGGCAGGCAAAGCAGCAGTGCGGGGCCAACGAGACGGTCGGCCCCGCCCGCTGTTTGCGCCAGCGTGCGGCTCACTTCGCCTTGGCGGCCGCGCGCGGGTCGGCGTGGGGGATGGGGATGGCGCCGCCGCGGGTCTTGTCGACGAAGGCGCCGCCGCTCGGGTCAACCTCGCCGGATTCGATCCGCCGCTTGCCTGCCGCCTTCACGGTCGGGATCTGGTCGCGCGGCATCTCCGGCATGCGTTCCTTGCGGGCCAGGGCCGCATCGATATAGGGCGCGAGTTCTGCCTGTTTGGCCTTCTGCCGCTGTGCTTCCCGCTCCTTGAAGGCGGGCAGCAGGGTCTGGCCGAACAGGTCCAGCGTCTCGCAGATGTGTTCGTGCGCGTTGCGGCCCACCTGCTGCACGAAGATGATCTGGTCGAGCCCGATCTCCTCGTAGGACCGCAGGTGCGCCTCCACCTGATCCGGCGTGCCGATGCCGCCACGGCCTGCGTTATCCGGCAGGGTGTCGTAGACCTCGTCGAACATGTCGGCGACGCCGGTCACGGTCGGTGTGTGTTCGCCGAAATTGACGTAGTGCGCCAGCGAATAGCCGAAATAGCGGAAGCCCGGCAGGCCACGCTGTTCCGCCTCGGCCTCGTCCCTGTGCAGCGAGAAGCCGCTGACCGCCGCCAGGTTTGGGTTGACCGTGTGGCCGAGCGGCACGCATTCGTCCGACTTGATGATGTCGTAATATTCCTTGACCCACTGGGCCGCCTGGTCCGGCTCGACGAAGCCGAAGATCAGCGCGCCCATGCCGAGCCGCGCGGCGCGCAGGATCGATTCCCGGCGCGAGCAGGCGAGCCACATTGGCGGGTGCGGCTTCTGCAATGGCTTTGGCAGAACGTTGCGCGCCGGCATGGAGAAATATTGGCCCTGGTAGCCGGGGTAGGGCTGCATCACCATCATGTTGGCGGCCTGCTCCGCCCCCTCGCGCCATTGGGCGTGTTTTTCATCGGGCACGATGTTGAAGCCTTCCATCTCCATCAGCGTCGCGCTTTCGCCCGTGCCCCAGTCCACCCGGCCGTTGGAGAGAATGTCGAGCGTCGCGACGCGCTCCGCCACCCGGGCCGGATGGTTGTAGAGCGGCGAGGTCAGGTTGATGCCATGGCCCAGGCGGATGTTCTTGGTGCGCTGGCTGGCAGCCGCCAGGAACACTTCCGGCGCGGACGAGTGCGAGTATTCCTCCAGAAAGTGGTGCTCCACCTCCCAGACATGATCGACGCCGATCCGGTCGGCCAGTTCGATCTGTTCCAGCGCCTCGTGGAACACCCGGTATTCCGACCGCTCGTCCCAGGGGCGGGGTACCTGATGCTCGTAAAACATGCCGAATTTCATGGCGGGCGGTTCCTCTCGATCAAAGTGTTGTACTTTGGTGCGAGACTCTAACCGCTCCCGCCGCCGTGGTCGAGCCGTGGGCGCCGCACCGCCGTCACCGGCAGCCCCAACCCGGCGAGCCGGTCGAGGCATTGGCCGCGAGGTTCCTCGATTACGCTCCAGGTGTAGCCGGTGGCATGAACCACCGTACCCTCGCCAGTGTCGATCACCACATGGCCTTTCACATAGATCAGGTCGCCGCGCTGCCATGCCGACGGTTCCGGCGGCACGGGTGCGCCGATGCCGGCCGCCTGCTGGTCGCTGTCCCGCAGGCAGGCAATGCCGCAGGCGGCAAGTGCCACCTGCACCAGGCCGGAACAATCCACCCCACCGGCGCCACGGCCGCCCCAAAGGTAAGGCAAGCCCATCAACCGCCGGGCTGCGTCCACCCAATCCGCCTCCGGCTCGTCAATCGGGCGCAAGTGGCCGGCGAAGACATATCCGCCATCCGCCAGAACCGCGAACCGCCCGCCATCGTCAGCCACCGTTACCGGTGTTCCCAGGCTGAGATATGCCATAGGTGCGCATTCCTGCCGGGCGTCAGGCAGCACGACGGCCTGGCGAGCGGCGACTGTGTGGGTCGGCTGCTGCCAGCCTCCGACCAGCGCGCCGCTGCGGATGTAGCCGACATAGCCATCGTGCCGGCACTGCACCCAAGCCCAGCCCCCGCCCTCATCGAAAACGGTGACCGCCTCGCCCGGCAGAAGCTGGCTGTCCATCGGTGCCAGCGGATCGGGCCGCCGCAGCAACGGCTCTGCGGCACCGGCAATCCGCGCCGGCCGTCCCTCGGCAAAGCGTTCCGCCGTAACCCGCCCTTGCAGCCGAACGTCGGCCAGATCGGGGCGAAAGGCGTGTAACCGCCAGTCAAGTGCTGGGGAATCTTCGGCCATGCTCAAACCGTCAGGAAACCTTCCGCCACTGCCACGGAGGGGCCGCCGACCCGCACCGCTGTTACCGCGCCGCCGCTTTTGTCTGCCGATCCCTGGATTTGGCTCGGCCGCCCTATTTCCAGCCCCTGGGCAATGGTGAATGGCAGGCTTCCCTCCCGCACGTCATCCAGATTCGCCAGATAGCCGGTGAGGGCTGCGGCGGCGCTGCCGGTAGCCGGATCCTCAATCACGCCATGCAGCGGCGCCAGCATTCGCGCCCGCACCTGGCCCTCGCCCGTGCGGACATAGAGATAGAGCGCATCGCCGGCACGGCCGGCAAAATGCGCATCGAAGGCGGCGAGGTTCGGCTTGACCGCGGCCAGCGCCTCCAAGTCCTGCACTTCCGCCAGAGTGAACGGCAGGCCGACCGAGGCGGTCTGCGGCGCGTGCCGGGTGGTCACAATCGCCGTTTCCGGCAAGCCGGCCGCCGCGGCGACTTGGGCCACCGGCACGGTCTCGCCCAAGTTCAGCGCCGCCGGCGCGGTAAACTCTGTCGAAACCGGTCGTCCCGCCCCGTCGCGCGCGATGGACAGGACCACCAGCCCGGCCTGTTCCTCGAACCGCAGCACCCCGCCGACGGGCTTGCCATGCGACTGGCCCAGCAGGGCGAGTGCGTAGGCCGTGCCGACATTCGGATGGCCTGCAAACGGCACTTCCCGCCCTGGCGTAAAGATGCGCACCTCAGCATCATTGCCCGGCGCAGCGGGCGGCAGTACGAAGGTCGTTTCGGAGTAGTTGAATTCCCGCGCGATCGCCTGCATCTGCTCGGCCGAAAGGCCGCGTGCATCCGGCAGCACTGCAAGCTGATTGCCACCGAAGCGCCGGTCGGTGAACACGTCCAGGGTTAGATAGGCATAGCGCATGACTCAGACTGCCCCCGCCTCGCGCAGGGCGGCGATTTCCTGTGCCGAATACCCAAGTTCCGCCAGCACCTCGTCGCTGTGCTGGCCCAGCAGCGGCGGCGGCCGGTCGGGGCGCGGCCCGTCCTCGTTGGTCAGATAGGGGGCGCCGATGCCGAAGGCCGGCCGTTGGATTGGGCCGAACTGGCCCAATTCCGTGAAAACCTGCCGGTGCTGCAATTGCGGATGCCTGCTTGCGTCGGGCAGGGAGTTCACCGGCGCGGCTGGCACCCTTGCTTCGCTCAAAATCCGGTCCCAATCCGTCGTGGTGCGGGCGCTGAAGGCCTCGTGCATCGCGGCTTCGACGTGGTCGTAATTGGCCTTGCGGGTGTTGAAATCCTTGAACAGCGGGTCGCCAAGCCAGCTTTCCCGGCCTACGGCCTGCGCTACGGCCCGGAATTGGCCGTCGGTCAGGCAGGTCACCATGATGAAGCCGTCGGCGGTAGTGAACACGCCGGCGGTTGGGATCAGCGCCGGCGAGGAATTGCCGACCCGGGGTGAATCTGCACCGGTGTTCAGATAGTTGGAGACTTGCGGCCCCAGCACGGTCATGGCCGTGTCCAACATGGCCACGTCCAGGCGTTGGCCCTCGCCGGTGCGTTCGCGCCGTACCAGCGCACCGAGAATCGCCATGGTCGCGCTGATCGCCGTTGGCACATCCACGCTCATGAAGCCGGCCCGCACCGGCGTTTCCGGCAGGCCCGTCACCGCCACCATACCGCTGGTGGCCTGGATCGCGCCGTCATAGGCCGCCGCACCGGCATAGGGGCCGGTCTGGCCATAGCCGCTGACCGAGCAATAGACGATATCGGGCCTGACCGCCTTCACCGCCTCGTAGCCGAAGCCCAGTTTTTCGATCACACCGGCCTTGTAATTCTCCATCACCACGTCGGCGCGCTCAATCATGCGCCAGACCACTTGCTTGGCAGCCTCGTTCTTCAGGTCTAGCGTGATGCTGCGCTTGCCCGAATTGCAGGCCAGGAACAGGGGGCTGAGGTTGGCCTCGCCCCAATCGTTGTCACCCAACAGCGTGCGCGCCTGGTCGCCAATGCCGGGCTGTTCGATTTTGACGACATCTGCGCCCAATAGCGCCAGATGCTGGGTGGCGAAGGGGCCGGCAATGACCTGGGTGAAGTCGACGACGCGAATGCCTTCGAGCGCGCGCATAGGCGGGTTTCCTCGGTTGGTTTCGTTGACTGCCGATCATGCCGGGTGGACTGTCCTCCAGCAAGACACGATCGCCGCGCACCTGCCGCACCAGTTTTGGCGGTTGCTCCGCTCGCACGGTTACATCGTGTCGCTAGCCGGCTGGCGACCAATCTGTTTTAAACGTTTACTATGATGTTCGCCTTATGGTTTATCCTTTTTCAGAAGATGATCCGCGCCACGTATCGCGTGATTTTCCGGGGAGTGGAATGCAGCCTCGCGCAGCTCTGAAGCAGGCGGTCGCCGGCGCGCGCAGGGCCATGCTGGCCGTTGCGGTGTTCAGCATAGTCCTCAACCTGCTGATGCTGACCGTACCTATCTACATGATGCAGATGTTCGACCGTGTGCTGCCGACCCGGCATACGGACACGCTGTTGCTGTTAAGCCTGATGGCTTTGGGCGCGCTGCTGCTGATGGCCGTGATGGAGGTGGTGCGCGCCCGCATCATGGTGCGGCTCGGTACGTGGATCGACCGGCAATTGTCCGGCCCCCTGCTCATGGTCAGCCTGAACGAGACGCTGCGCCGGTCCGGCTCTGGCGTTCAGGGCGCCAGCGCCCTGCGCGAGCTGAACACGCTGCGGCAGTTCCTGACCGGCCCGGGCGTGTTTCCATTGCTGGATGCGCCATGGGTTCCGATCTACATCGCCATCATCTTTTTCCTGCATCCGGTTCTGGGCTGGCTTTCGGTGGCTGGCGCGGTCGTCGTTTTTCTGTTCGCCGTCGCCAATGATTTGGTGACGCGGTCAAGCCTGTCGAAGGCTTCGCACAGCATCAACCAATCCCTCTACAGAGCCGATGCAGCGGTTCGCAATGCCGATGTGATCGAGGCCTTGGGCATGGCGCCCGCGATGATCAACCGCTGGCGTACGGCGGGCGAGGCCGGCCTCGGCTTTCAGGCCGAAGCCAGCGATGCGTCGGGCCTCATTTCGGCGCTTGCGCGTATGATGCGGCTGGTGGTTCAGATCGGCATTCTCGGCACCGGCGCCTATCTGGTGATTTTGGGCGAGTTGACCGGCGGCGGCATGATTGGCGCCTCGATTATTCTTGGCCGGGCAATGGCGCCAATTGAACAGTCCATCAACGCGTGGCGCGGTTTCACCGGGGCGCGCAATGCCTACCGCTCGATCAGTAGGCTGATTCAGCGTCAGGACGACCAATCCGACCCGATGAGCCTGCCGGAACCTGCCGGGTATTTGCGGGTGGAAGGCGTGACCTTCGTCCCGTCCGGCCACCGGGAACCGGTGCTGCGGCAGGTGAGTTTCGAGGTGCAGCCGGGCGAGCATGTTGGCCTGATCGGCCCGTCGGCTTCCGGCAAGACCACGCTATCCCGCCTCCTGGTTGGCAGTTGGGTTGCGACCGCGGGCTCTGTCCGGCTCGATGGGGCCGATCTTGCCTATTGGCATGCAACCGACCGCGGCCGGCACATCGGTTATGTGCCCCAGGATGTGGAACTGTTCGACGGCACCGTTCGGGAAAACATTGCCCGGCTGACCGACTGCGACCCGGCGGAGGTGGTGGCCGCCGCCCGTCTTGCCCGGGTCCACGATATGATTTTGCGCCTGCCCGATGGCTACGACACCCAGATCGGCGAAGGCGGGGTATGGCTTTCAGGCGGCCAGCGCCAGCGCATAGCCATGGCGCGGGCGGTTTTTGGACAGCCGCGGTTCCTGGTTCTGGATGAGCCTAATGCCAATCTGGACCGTGACGGCGATATCGCCCTGCTGGAGACGCTGAAGGAACTCAAGACACTGGGGAGCACCGTCATCATTGTCACGCACCGCCCAAGCATCCTCAGCTATGTTGACAGCGTGATCGTGCTGAACCAGGGGCGGGTCGAGGCAAAAGGCCCGCGCGAGGAGGTTCTGGCGAAGCTGATGTCCGGCACCGACCAACAACTCGACGGGCCGCAAGAGGGTAGGGTGCCTACCCAGCCTGCGTCGGCGCTTTCCGGTCAAGGGAAAGCCGGTCAGGGGGAGGCCGGCCAAGCGGAAGCCGGTCAAGTGCCGCCATCGCCTTCGCCGTCGCGCCATAATGGCGGCGGCGTTGCGGTTCAGCCGCTAAGCCCCGGCAGCGAATCGCGCATCGTCCTGCGGCCGGGCGGAAAACGGCCAGACAGCAAGCCGGGCCGGCCGGCAACACCGCAGGCGGAGGCCGGGCCGCACGCACCCGATCCCCCTCCCGATGGGCAGGCTTGAGCCATGGCACGACAAGCCATTACGCCGCGTCCTGGCGGCAGCCAGCCGGTTCCGTTCAGTGTTGCGCCGGACCCGAAACCGACCGCCCGCGACATGGGCTTCACCGGCACGCTGCGCTTCGGCCTGCTGATTATCCTGGTCTTCATCGGCGGCTTGGGCGCCTGGGCTGCGCTGGCGCCTCTGGAAAGCGCTGCCATCGCTCAGGGCGAGGTTGTCGTCGAGGGCGATCGCCGCACGGTTGAGCATCTTGAGGGTGGGATTGTTGGCGAGATCATGGTGCGGGATGGGGATATCGTAGAAGCTGGCGATGTCGTGATCCGTCTCGACGATACCCAGGCCAAGGCCAGCGCCGGCGTTCTGACCACGCGGATGACTTATGCAGCTGCGTTGGAGGCTCGGCTGACTGCCGAGCGGGACGGAGCGAAAGTTCTGGATTTGCCCGGCTGGTTGGAACAGCGTGCGCAAACGGACCCCGAAGTGCGCAAGGTCATTGATGCGCAGCGCAACATCCTGAAAAGCCGGGCGGAGACGATCGAAAGTCAATTGGCCATTCTGGAGAACCGCAAGGAACAGTTTGGTGAGGAAATCATCGGCCTGCAGGCGGAGGTCGAGGCGATCGATCAGGAAATCGTGCATATCCGGGCCGAACTCGGAGATGTGCAATCGCTGGTCCGCAAGGCGCTTGCCCCCCGCGCGCGTCTCTATTCCCTGCAGCGGCAGGAGGCGGAGATTCTGGGCCGGCGCGGGCGCATCATCGCCCAGATTGCCCGTGCCCGGCAAAGCATCGCCGAGGCCGATCTCCGCGGTGCCAACCTGCGGACGGAAGCTGCCGAGCAGGCCATTCGCGAGTTGCGTGACGTTCAGGGGGAAATCGCCGATCTGCAGGAGCGGCTGTCTGCCGCCAATGATGTGCTGCAACGAACCGATATCGTGGCGCCGGTGGATGGCATTGTGGTCAACATGAAGGTTCATACGCCCAAAAGCATCGTCACGCGCGGCGAGCCGCTGATGGAGATCGTGCCGATCAGCGAAGGCCGGGTTATCCGTGCCCGTGTCAATCCGATCGATATCGATGTTGTCCGTGCCGGGTTGCAAGCGCACGTGCGCTTGACCGCTTTCAATGCCCGCACCACGCCCGAACTTGAAGGTGAGATCGTCACGGTATCGGCAGACAGGCTTATCGATGAGAATACCGGCGTGTCTTACTACGATGCGCGCATCCGGCTTCATGAGGGCGAACTGGAGAAGATCAAGGATCTGAAACTGTCGCCGGGAATGCCGGTCGAGGTGATGATCACCACCGGCGAGACCACCTTGCTGAACTATCTCATCCAGCCATTCACCGACCTGATGCGCCGTGGCATTTCCGAATCCTGAGGTGGCAGGCCGCGCCCTGCAAGGTGTCCGGCGATGAACGACCTGGTTTTCATAGCCTCCAAGTTGGCGCACGTGCTGGTGGAGCCGGATTCGCTGCTGGTTCTTGCCCTGGCGCTCGGCGCTACATCGTTGTGGCGCTGGCCGCGGTTCGGGCGGTGGCTGGTGTCGGTCAGCGCGGCCGTTCTGGTTGTTGGCTCGTTCCTGCCAGTCGGCATCTGGCTGCTGGCGCCGCTGGAAAACCGATTCTCCCGCCCCGGACCGGAGACGTTGGCGGAGGTAGAGGGGATCATCGTGCTGGGCGGCGCCGCCCAGCCGGATATTGCGGAGGCACGGCAAGCCCTGGCGTTGAACCGCCATGCGGAGCGGATTGCGGAAATGGCCATGCTAGCGCGCCGCTTTCCCGACATTCCCATCATTGTTGCGGCCGGTTCGGGCGATGTCCGTGGCGAACGGGCCACCGAAGCCGCGGCGATCGCGCCCTATCTCGACGCACTAGGAATTGCGCCATCGCGGGTCACCCTGGAGCCCGTGTCCCGGAATACCTACGAAAATGCGGTGGAAAGCCGGCTGCGAATCAGGCCTGAGTCTGGCGCGCGGTGGCTGCTCGTTACCTCCGCCTTTCACATGCCGCGCGCGATGGGGGTATTCCGCGCTGCCGGATGGGACCCGGTGGCCTATCCGGTGGATTACCTCGTATCGGGGCGGGAGCGCTGGCCCGTACTGGCGCCTGCGGCTCATTGGCGAGACTTGCGGTTGGCTGCGCATGAGTATGCCGGCTTGCTGGGCTACTATCTGGCGGGTTATAGCAATACTCTGTTTCCCGACCCGCGGAAGGACTGACCTCGATGCGCCGGATCATTGCTGGATTGTTGGGGCTTGTAGTCTCAACCCTTGCCGTCCCGGCCGCTGCGGTCACGCCTGAAGGCTGGGCGGAATGGCTTGGCGACTTCCGCGCCAAGGCGCTGCAAGACGGGATCAGCGAGGCGACCGTGCATGCGGCGCTGGATGGTTTGGCGCCGGTCCAGTCCATTCTGGACCGTGATCGCAGCCAAGCCGAATTCACCATGACATTCCCGCAATATATCAACCGGGTCGTGACCGAAGGCAAGGTCGAGCGCGGCCGCGAAATGGCGGCGGCGCATGGGCCATTGCTGGCGGACATCAGCCGCAAATACGGCGTGCAGCAGCGCTTTATCCTGGCGATCTGGGGGATAGAGAGCTTTTATGGGACACACACGGGCAAGGATCCGATCGTTGCTTCGCTGGCAACCCTGTCGTATGACCGGCGGCGCTCCACCTTTTTCCAGAAGCAGTTGCTGGCTGCGCTCCGCATGGCCGACAAGGGCTATATCGATCTGGAGACCATGAAGGGATCGTGGGCGGGCGCCATGGGGCAGCCGCAGTTCATCCCGACCAGCTATCTGGCCTATGCGGTGGACGAGGATGGGGACGGGCGTCGCGACATCTGGAATTCGCTGCCGGACGTCTTTGGCTCCATCGCCAACTATCTGGCACAGCATGGCTGGACCCCCGACCACACCTGGGGCCGGCCGGTGCAGGTGCCGGAGACCTTGCGCGACCGGTGGCCGTCGATTGCGGCGGATGCCAACAAAACCAATTCTCGGCCATTGCCGGCATGGGGGGATTTCGGGGTGCGGCGCAGCGATGGCACGGTTCTGCCTGCGCGGCCCTTGCCGACGATGCTGGTGGCACCCGACGGCGCCAAGGGCCCCATCTTTGCCACATACCCAAATTACAAACGGATATTAAACTATAACCCATCACATCTTTACGCTTTGGCCGTTAGTATCTTGTCTGACCGGATCGAATCGCGGCAATAGCTACCTTTGGCAATAGGGAGATCTAGCCCTGCTTCGTTCGATTGTATCGTTGGTGTGTGTCGCGCTGTTGCTGGCAGGATGCAGCTCGCAGCCGCCACAAAAGCCCGCCGGTTCTGCCGAAAATTCGGAAGACACGGCAGTTCGTCTCGCCCGTGCTCTGGAGCCCGGCTACAAGATCGGTCGCCCCTACCGGATTGCCGGCCAATGGTACAAGCCGAAGGAGCAGTTCGATCTGGTCCAATCCGGTGTGGCATCGTGGTATGGCCCCGGATTTCATGGCCGGCTGACGGCGAATGGCGAGCGTTATGACATGCACGCCTTCACCGCCGCGCACCGGACTTTGCAACTGCCTAGCGTCGTTCGGGTGAAAAATCTGGAAAACGGCAAGGCGATCATCGTTCGGGTCAACGACCGCGGGCCTTATATCGATGGCCGCGTGATCGATCTTTCGCGCAAGGCAGCGGAAGCCCTGGATGTGCACGAAAAGGGCCTCGCAAACGTGCAGGTGACGGTGCTGCCGGAGCACAGCCGCCGCATTGCGTTGATGGCACGAAGCGGCGCTTCGGTTGGCGAGATGGACGATCTGATCGGCGCGCTCAACACGAATCCGCAATCGGTGAAGCCGCTATCGGTGGAGCCGCCACGGCCGCCGGTACGGGTGGCGGAAGCCCGGGCGCCGGGTACGCTGTTCCTGCAGGCGGCGGCATTCTCCAGCGAGGATTATGCCGAACGGGCGCGCACCATGCTGCGCAGTGTGGGCCCTGTATTGATTACCGAATACGCGCGCGGCGATCGTACGCTGTACCGGGTCCGTGTCGGTCCCTATGCTGATCGCAACGAGGCACTGACGGCCTTGGAGCGAGTTCGCGAGGTGGGTTTTGAAGGTGCACATTTGTTGGCACAAGGTTAGATCAGGCCTCTGGCTTTCACTGTTCCTCGCAATCCTGGCTGCAGCACTGCCGGCGCCGGTGCGCGCCCAGGGCATCGATACGCCGGCGCCGTTCGCCTATCTGATCGATCTGTCGAGCAACACCGTTCTCATGGGAAAACAGGCCGACGTGCCGACCGCGCCGGCCTCCATGAGCAAAATGATGACCATTCTGATGGTGCTGGAGCGGTTGAAGGCCGGCACTCTGGCCCTGGATGACACGTTTCCTGTCAGCAAGAAGGCGTGGCAAAAGGGTGGCTCCAAGATGTTCGTCAAGGTCGACACCCGCGTCAGCGTGGACGACCTGCTGCATGGCATCATCGTCCAATCCGGTAACGATGCCTGTATTGTCGTTGCGGAAGGGCTGGCTGGAAGCGAGGAGGCATTCTCGGCCGACATGAACGCCCGCGCGCGCGAGTTGGGGCTGAACGACAGCCGGTTCGTGAACGCAACCGGCTGGCCGGCGGAAGACCATCTCATGTCAGCGCGCGATCTGGCGAAACTGGCCCAGATCCTGATAGAGGAATTCCCGGAATATTACCCGCTGTTTGCGGAAGATACGTTTACCTACAACGACATCACCCAGAAGAACCGCAACCCTGTCCTGTCGGCGGAAATCGGCGCGGATGGCCTGAAAACCGGCCACACGGAGGCTTCCGGCTATGGCCTGACCGCGTCGGCCAAACGCGGTGACCGGCGGCTGGTGCTGGTGCTCAATGGCCTGGATAGCGTCAGCCAGCGTGCACGGGAAGCGGAGCGTCTGCTGGAGTGGGGCTTCCGTTCGTTCGAGGGTGTGACGCTCTTCAATGCCCAGGGCCTCGTAGAGGAAGCGCCGGTCTGGCTGGGCGAGCGCGCAAGCGTGCCGTTGGTGCTGGCGGATAAGTTGGCCGTGACCATGCCGCGGCAATCCCGCAGCCAAATGCAGGTGACGATCCGCTACGACGCGCCGATCCCGGCACCGGTCCGCAAGGGCGATACGCTCGGCACGCTACAGGTGACCGCTCCGGGGTTCGAGCCGGTGGAGCGGCCATTGATCGCCGGGGCGGATGTCGGTGCGTTGGGGCCAGTCGGCCGTGTGCTTTCGGTTACGCAGCACTGGCTTTCCCGCGTGTTGCCCTGATGCCCGGCCCGGCCCGGTTTATCACCTTCGAAGGGGGCGAGGGCGCCGGCAAAACCACCCAGATCGCCCTGCTCGCCGATCGCCTGCGCGATGCGGGTCAAACTGTCCTGGTCACCCGCGAGCCGGGAGGAACACCGGAGGCGGAGGCAATCCGTGGCCTGCTGGTGGAAGGCGAGGCCGGGCGGTGGGATCCGGTCGCCGAAACCCTGCTGCATCTGGCGGCCCGCCGCCAGCATCTCGTCCGCAAGGTGCGCCCGGCATTGGCGCGCGGCGAATGGGTGCTCTGCGACCGATTTCTCGACTCGACCCGTGCCTATCAGGGCGCCGGGCAGGCAGTGCCACCCGCCGTCATCGAGTCCTTGGCCGCGCCGGTGATGGCGGGGCTTGAGCCGGGTTTGACCTTGGTGTTGGATCTGGACCCGGCGGATGGCTTGGCCCGCGCCAAGGCGCGCAGTGCCGCCGGCCGGTATGAGCGCTGGCCGCTGGCCCGGCACCAGGCCATCCGCCAGGCTTTCCTGGCGATTGCCGCACGGGAGCCGGTGCGCTGCCGGGTGCTGGACGCGATGCAGCCGGTCGATGCGGTCGCCGCCGCGATCTGGCGGGAGGCGGCAAGCCGCTTTGCGGAGCTTGGCGCATGCTGACGCCACGTCAAAACCCCGGTCTGATCGGCCATGCCGCGGCCGAGGCTGTGCTTCTTGGCGCGGTGGCGGGCGAGCGCCTGCCGCATGCCTGGTTGCTGACCGGGCCGAAAGGTGTGGGCAAGGCGACGCTTGCCTTCCGTTTTGCCCGCTTCCTGCTGGCCGGCGGCGGCGGGCCGGTCGCGGCCGAAACCCCCGCACTGTTTGGTGAGGCGGAGGTGCCATCGGCTCCCGCCTCCCTGGCCATGCCTGCCGCCAATCCGGTGTTTCGGCGCATTGCCGCCAAAGGCCATGCCGACCTGCTGGTGCTCGACGCCGACAGCGCGACGGGGCGCAGCTCGCAAATTCCGGCCGATGCGGTTCGCGGCCTTGGCCCGTTCCTGCATCAGACGGCTGGCGAGGGCGGGCGGCGCGTGGTGATTGTCGACGCGCTCGACGACCTCAACCCGACCGGCGCCAACGCGCTGTTGAAGCTGCTGGAGGAGCCGCCGCCCGGGGCGGTGCTGCTGTTGGTCGCCCATAGCATGGCCCGCGTGTTGCCCACGATCCGCTCGCGTTGCCGGCTGCTGCGCCTTGCGCCGCTGGGTGTGGCGGAGGTGGAAGCCGTGCTGGCCGAGCAGCTGCCGATGGAAACGCCGCAGGCGCTAGCCGATGCCGCGGCCCTGGCGGATGGCAGTCCGGGCCGTGGCATGGCGTTGCTGGAAAGCGACGGCATTGCAATTCATCAAGCCCTGCATCAGTTCTGGCAGGCGCCCGCCCGCGCTTCGGGTGAAGCCGTCGCGGCGCTGGCCAGTATGGTGGGCCAGGATGCCGGCCGTTTCGCGCATTTTGCCGAGGGATTTTGCCGGCACTTGGTCGATGCTGCACGTGCTGCCGGGGGTGGTCCCGTCTGGGATGCGCTGTGGTCTGACACGCTGCATTTGTTCGACCGGACCGAGGCGGTATATCTGGATCGGCGGCAAGTGGCGCTCAATCGTCTCATGGCTGCGGCGAAGCTGGGCTAGACCCGGCGCGTCGGGCTGACTAGGTAAAGGCCTTTAAAGTTAAACGACAAGGATGGTCCCATGACCGTCGTCACCATGAGCGGGCGCGAGCCTCTTATCCTCGCCCTGCCGAAAGGGCGCATACTCAACGAAGCCATGCCGCTGGTCCGCGGCGCCGGTATCGAACCGGAGGCCGCCTTTGACGATCCGAAAAGCCGTGCGCTGCGGTTTGCCACCAATCAGGACGGTCTTTCGATCGTGCGCGTGCGCAGCTTTGACGTGGCCACGTTTGTCGCCTTTGGTGCCGCCCATATCGGCATTTGCGGCCGCGATGTGCTGATGGAATTCGATTTCCCGGAGATATATGCGCCGCTCGACCTGAAGATCGGCCATTGTCGGCTGGCCGTTGCGGAACCGGCGGAACTGGTCGCCCGCGACGATCCCAAGACCTGGAGCCATATCCGGGTTGCGACCAAGTATCCGAACATCACCAAGCGGCACTTTGCCGAGCGCGGTGTGCAGGCGGAATGCATCAAGTTGAACGGTGCGATGGAATTGGCGCCGAGTCTTGGCCTGTGCCGCCGCATCGTCGATCTGGTCTCGACCGGCGCAACGCTGAAGGCCAACGGGCTGGAAGTGGTGGAAGATATCGCGGACATCACGTCGCTGCTGGTTGTCAACCGCACGGCGTTGAAGACCCGGCCTGGGGAGATCAACGCGTGGATCGAGCGTTTTCGGGAGGCGATCCGTGCCGTTGCGGCTTGATGCTTCCGATCCTGATTTTGCGTGCCGCTTCGCCGAATTTCTGAACGCCAAGCGCGATACGGAATCCGTGGCCGACCGCGCCGCTGCGGATATTGTAGCCGCCGTGCGGGCGGAGGGCGATGCTGCCCTGTTCGCCTACACTGAACGCTTCGACCGGTTCCGCGTGGGTGCAGACACGGTGCGCATCCGGCCGGAGGAGATGGCGGCGGCGTTTGCCGCGACCCCGCGCGAGCAGCGCGAGGCGCTGGAACTGGCAGCCGCCCGCATCCGGGCGTTCCATGAGGCGCAGCGGCCGGCGGATCTGGCCTGGACCGATGATGCCGGCGTCCGTCTCGGCCTGCGCTGGACACCGCTGGACAGCGTCGGCGTCTACGTGCCGGGCGGTACGGCAGCCTATCCGTCCTCGGTGCTGATGAACGTCATTCCGGCCAAGGTGGCCGGTGTGCAACGCATTGCCATGGCCGTGCCGACGCCGGACAACACGCTAAACCCGTTGGTGCTGGCCGCCGCCCATGTTGCGGGTGTGAACGAGGCCTATCGCATCGGCGGCGCCCAGGCCATCGCGGCCCTGGCCTATGGCACGGACAGCGTGCTGGCGGTCGATAAAATCGTCGGCCCCGGCAACGCCTATGTCGCTGCGGCCAAGCGCATCGTCTTCGGCCGCGTCGGTATCGACACCATCGCCGGGCCGTCCGAAGTGCTGGTGGTGGCGGAAGCGGGCGAGGCGCAGCCGGAATGGCTTGCCGCCGACCTGCTGGCCCAGGCCGAGCATGACGCCGCGGCCCAGTCCATCCTGATATCGGACAATGCCGCGCTCCTCGACCAAGTCGAAGCGGCGGTGACGGCGACGCTGGGGGAATTGCCTCGGCGCGAAATCGCCTCTGCCAGTTGGCGGGACCATGGCGCTCTCATTCTGGTGCCAGCCCTGGAAAACGCGCTGCCGCTGGTCGATGCCATCGCGCCGGAGCATCTGCAACTGGTGCTGGCGGAGCCCGACGCTTTTGCTGCCCGGATCCGCCATGCCGGCGCAATCTTTCTGGGCGCGCATACGCCGGAAGCGGTGGGCGATTATGTCGGCGGCCCGAACCATGTGCTGCCGACCAACCGCAGCGCTCGTTTCTCCAGCGGTCTCGGCCTTCATGACTTCCTGAAGCGGACAACGCTGCTGGGCTGCGATGCGCCGGCGCTCCGTCAGATCGGGCCCGCCGCCGTTACCCTTGCCGAGGCCGAGGGGCTGGGCGCGCACGCACTGTCTGTTGCGTTGCGGTTGCGCGGCAACTGAACTGGGGCGCGGCATGGATGATCGCGCCCGGATTACCGGCCTGACTCTCGATGATTCCTTTGGCCGCGGCCGAAGGCCAGAGCTGGAGCAGGAACGCGCCGTCGCTATCGACGACCTGCTGGACGAAAACAGCTTCGCCCTCGACGGCGGGCCGGAAGGACCGTACCAAATCATCCTGGGAATTGCCGACAACCGGCTGGTGTTGCGCGTGCAGAACACGGCGGGCGAGGATTTGCGCATCATCGGCCTGGCGCTCGGCCCGTTCCGCCGGATCATCCGGGACTATCACGCGATCTGCGAAAGCTATTACGATGCCATCCGCAGCCTCAGCCCTTCGCAGATTGAGACCATCGACATGGCCCGGCGCGGCATTCACAATGACGGGACTCAGTTATTGCTCGCCCGCCTTGCCGGCAAGGCCATTGTCGATCTGGACACCGGTCGCCGGTTGTTCACGCTGCTCAGCGTTCTGCACTTGAAGGCGTGAGAGGGAGGCGCGGTTGCCCACGGATTTTCCTGTTAGCGCTGTCCTGTTCGCCTGCGAAAGGAACGTGGTGCGCTCCGCGATTGCGGAGGCCTGGATGAAGCATTTTTGCGGTCGGCGGATTTATGCGGATTCCTGCGGCCTGCGCGCTGGCACACCCGATCCGTTCGCAGTTGCGGTGATGGGGGAGGTCGGCATCGACCTTTCGCGTCACAAGGCCAAGACGTTTGACGAGTTGGACAATAGCTATTTCGACATGATCGTCGCGCTGGCCCCCGCGGCGCAGTTCCGGGCCATTGAGTTTTCCCACGCGCAAGCCATCAAGGTTGCCTTTTGGCCGACGACCGACGCCACCGCCGAATACGGAAATCGCGAACGGCGGCTGGATGCCTACCGCTCTGTCCGCGATTACCTGCGCGACCGCATTCTGGAAAAATTCCCAATTCGATGAGTGAAGCTTCTGCGTTTTTCATCCTGGCCAGCGCCTCGCCCAGGCGTGTCGACCTGCTGGCACAGATCGGTATCGCGCCGGATGCGATCCACCCTGCCGACATCGACGAGGCCCCGCTGAAGGAGGAGAAACCGCGCGAGCTTGCGGCCCGTCTTGCGGTGGCAAAAGGGCGGGCGGTGGCGCAGGCGGGCGCGTTCACCCTTTCAGCCGACACCGTGGTCGGTGTCGGCCGCCGCATCCTGCCTAAGGCGGAGACGGAGCAGGAGGCGCAGCGGTGCCTCGCCCTGATGAGCGGGCGGCGGCATCGCGTCTATGGCGGCGTCACCCTGATCGCGCCGGATGGCAGCCTGACCGAACGTCTGGTCGTCACCGATGTGCGGTTCAAGCGGTTGGACCGGGATGAAATCCGCCGCTACCTCGCCAGCGGCGAGTGGCGGGGCAAGGCGGGTGGATATGCCATTCAAGGCCTCGCCGCCACGTTCGTCGCCTGGATCGGCGGCTCGTACTCCAACGTCGTCGGCCTGCCGCTGTTCGAGACGGCAGCACTGTTGCGCGGAGCTGGTTACCGGTGGTAGAGGGCGAGCCCTTCCGCCTGCCGCCAGCGGACTCGATCGTTCTGACGGCATCGCCGGGCGAATGGCGGGCAGCGACGCTGCGCGGCGGAAAGGTCTGGGGGCTGGATTGGCACTGGCCGGACCGCCCGAACCGGGTCGGCGCAGTGTTTGCCGTGCGGATTATCCGCCTGGCGCCCGAACTGCGTGGGGCGTTCGTCGCTACCGATCATCAGGGCAGCGAAGGGTTTCTGGACCTCAGTCGGGCTCGCGGGCGCGCGCCAAATGAAGGACAGCGCCTGCTCGCCCAGGTGAAGCGCATGCCGGAAGATGGCAAGCGCCTGACCTTGACTCCGGCCATCCGTCTGGTCGGCCGCTATCTGATCTATACGCCCACCTATCCAGGTGTCAGCGCCTCGCGGCAGTTGCCGAGCGCTGCGGCGGGCCCACTGCAAGGCATCGTCGTGCGGGCGCTTCAGCCAGGCGAAGGCATGATTGTGCGCGCCGCAGCCAGCCATCTTGCCGCGACTCCGGACCTGCTGTTGGGCGAACTGGACCGGCACCGCGCTGTCTGGCAGGCGCTCTGTCAGGAAAGCGGCCTTGGTCTCTTGCTCGATGCCCGGCCCCTGCCCGAAGCCCTGCTGCTGCAACGTCCTGGTACGGACGCGTTGACCGTGACCGCCGGCGATGCGCGGGCACACGCGGCCGTTCGCGCTGCGGTACAGAACTGGGTGCCCTCCGAACCGATCACGGTTTTGCTCGACACCGCCGACCCTTTTGCTGCCCATGGCGGCGATGAAGCCATGGCCTTGGCGCTTGGACCGGAATTGCCGCTGGCGTCCGGCGGCACGCTGTGGCTCGAACACACCCGTGCCTGCTGGACCGCGGATGTGGACTCAGGCCGCGCCCATGGCCGTGCCGGCGCCATCCGCCAACTGGCAAACCAGGAGGCCGCGGTGGAACTGGCGCGGCAGGTGCGGTTGCGCCAGGCGGCCGGCGCCGTTGTCGCCGATTTCCTGCGCATGGATGGGCGGGCGGAGCAGGCGATGGTCATTCAGCATCTGCGGGCAGCATTCGCCGAAGACCCCGCGACCCTGCACTTCAACCCAGGGTTCGACCCTCTCGGCCTGTACGCATTTTCCCGAAGCCATATCGCACCGCCGCTCTCCAGCCGGCTTGAGAGCGGCGGCCTCTGCCAGGCGGTTCTGGCCGGCTTGCGCGTGTTGGTGCGCAACACCCTTGCCGAACCGCACCGCCGCTTGGCATTACATCTTTCTCCCGCAGCAGCCTCGGCGAGCGAAGTCTTGCCGCTGGCGATGGCCGAGGCGCAGGGACAGTTGGGGCAGGCGCCGCGAATCGTGGCGGATCCGGTGCTGCCACGCGCCGGTTACGCGGTGCGGGCGGTGGAGTGAAGGAGAGATGATGACCGACCGGCCAACCAATGTGGTGCCGCTGCGCCCGCGCCGCCGCGCCGCGCCATGCCCGATCTGTGCGCAGCCATCGGCGGCGAACTACCGGCCCTTTTGCTCCAAGCGTTGCGCCGATGTCGACCTGCACAAATGGCTGGGAGAGGGCTACAGGGCCGAGACGGACGAAGTGCCGGATGATACGAGCGCCCCTTCGGAACCGGCAGACCGTTAGGATGGGTTGGATATGAGTTTGCTTGGCTGGATCTTGGGGCGGCGCAAAAAGGCGCCGCAGGATGACACTCCGCAGATCGTCGAAAAGGGCGAGCGCGTGCCCGTGCATTCGTTCGAAGCGATGCTTTCCGGCGTCGACCTGGAGAACCCGGACGGTTCGCAGCGGCAGGAAATCATCGCCCGCACGCAGGTTGGCGCGGAAACCATTCTTGTCGCCCAAATGGGAGCTTTGAAGCTGGCCGCGGTTTTTCTGGCCGAAAATGGCGAGCAGCTTGGCTATCTGCCGCGCGAGGTCTCCAGTCAGATCATTCGCGAAGCCAAGGGCTATGATTACGGCAGCCGTATCGCCGCGATTGGCCAGCCGGACCCGGGCTCCGGGGTCCGCAGCGTGACCCTCACCATTGATGTGTTCGAGAAAGGTGGGGCACGCTAGGCTTTCTGCATTCAAAGCCTTTTGCAAGGAGCAAACGCCATGTCCGTCCAGCCCACCCTGCCCACGTTCGAAACCCTGCTGCTCGACCGCCCGGCCGACAATGTCCTGCGGGTCACCATGAACCGGCCCGATGCACGCAATGCGCAGGACTTGCAGATGACCTACGACCTGAACGCGGCGTTCGACTTTGCGGCGCACGATGCGGAAACCAAGGTCATCATTCTGGCGGGCAGCGATCCGCATTTCTCCGCCGGCCATGACCTGCGCGGCAAGGCGGGCAAGACCCAGGACGACTTCAAGCCCATTTCCACCTGGGGCAGCCACGCGGCGCCCGGTGCCGAAGGCCGCCTGTCGCGCGAGCATGAAATCTACCTGGATGTGAGTCAGCGGTGGCGCGATCTGCCGAAGCCGACCATTGCCGCGGTCCAGGGCAAGTGCATCGCCGGCGGGCTGATGCTGGCCTGGGTCTGCGACCTGATCGTTGCCAGCGATGACGCCACCTTCTGCGACCCGGTCGTCGCCATGGGTGTTTGCGGTGTCGAATGGTTTGCGCACCCGCACGAGCTTGGCTACCGCAAGGCGAAGGAATTGCTTTTTACCGGCGATTTCTTCACGGCGGAGGAGGCACACCGCCTGGGCATGGTCAACCATGTGGTTCCCAGGGCGGAATTGCAGGATTTCGTCATTGCGATGGCAGCGAAGATCGCCACCAAGCCGCTATTCGCGCTGCGCACGACCAAGGAGGCGGTGAACAAGGCGCAGGATGCAGCCGGCTTTCAGCAACAAATGGCAACGGCTTTTGCCCTGCACCAACTCTGCCATAGCCATAACATGCAGGTGCACAACATGGCGCTGGACCCGACCGGGCTTGCCCCCAGCGTCAAAGGTCGGACGGACGCCCGACTTCAGGCGAAACCGGCAGCAGAATAGGGGGGGGGTCAGGAGCCGCGCTGCGGGACGTGTTCCTGCAGGCGCGGCATGATCTCGACGAAGTTGCAGGGGCGAAAGCGGTTGTCGAGCTGGTAGGCCAGGATATCGTCCCAGCCATCCTTCACCGCGCCGGTGGAACCGGGCAGGGCAAACAGGTAGGTGCCACCCGCCACGCCTGCGGTCGCCCGCGATTGCATGGTGGAGGTGCCGATCTTCTGGTAGCTGATCCAGCGGAAGACCTCGCCAAAGCCGGCGATTTCCTTCTCATAGACCTGGGCAAAGGCCTCCGGCGTCACGTCGCGGCCGGTCACGCCGGTGCCGCCGGTGGAAATCACGCAGTCGATGGTCGGATCGGCAATCCATTCTCTGAGTTTCGCGATGATCTTGTCCACGTCGTCCGTGACGATGGCCCGGTCCGCCACCCTGTGCCCGGCAGCCTCGACCCGCCCGACCAGTGTATCGCCGGACCGATCATCCGCCATGGTTCGGGTGTCGGAGACGGTCAGGACGGCAATACTGACCGGTACGAACGGGCGGGATTCATCGATTGCCATGGCTTCTGTCTTCTGCAAGTTCGACCTGCGCCAGTTCCTGGCTGCGGTATTTGGGCCATTGTCCCCTCAAGAGCGCCTGCAGCGACGGGCGCGGCTGACCCATCAGGGCGCGGTATATCCAATAATTGGCCATCACCCGCTCGACAAACAAGCGTGTTTCCAGCAGCGGCAGCGTCTCGATGAACATCAGCGGGTCGCTCGCCAGCAGCCCTTCGCGCTGCCAGTTGTTCAGGTTGCCGATGCCAGCATTGTAGGCCACGGTCAGCCGGAACAGATCGTTCGCCACCAGATCCTTGGCCATCAGATAGCGCAGATACTGCTGGCCGAGCGAAAGGTTCAGCGTCGGATCATAGAGCACGTCGCGATGTGCACCCTGAAAGCGCTCCTCCCCGGCGACATAGTTGGCTGTCGTCGGCATCAACTGCATAAGACCGCGTGCGCCGGCGCCGCTGGTCGCTCTTGGGTTGAACACGGATTCCTGGCGGACGAATGCCCAGATCAGCGCTTGGTCGAGCGCGAACCCGCCTTGAGGCTGCCAGTCCGGCCTGGGATAGAGTGCTGTCGTCGCTGGCGTCTCCTGCATGCTTGCCAAATAGAATGCGCCACGCATCGCGGCTTGCGGCAGGCTTGCAGCCTCTGCGATTGCAGTGATCGAGCGGGCGAGCGGCGGCGATGCGTTGCTGAGGAGCTGCAGCAACTCCTCGTCGGCCAGCCGGATCTGCCCTGCCTGGACCAGGGCAAAAACCCGCCGTCCTGCCTCCAGCTTCTGCAGCCGGCCGACATCCAGTGCGGTGGCCGGTGTGAGGTAGCGGGCTGGGGTAATGCTTTGGCCAAGCTGTTCCAGCGCCAGTTGCCCATAGAATGTGTAGGGATGCTTCGCCGCCAGTTTCAGCCATTGGGTTGCCTGCCTGCCCCGGCCTTGCTCGGTGGCGGACCTTGCCGCCCAGAACGCGCCGGCAGCCTGGTTCCAATCGCCAGCCAGCTTCGATTCCGCATGCAGTCCAAAATGCCGTTCGGCCCGGCTGAATTGCCGGCTCTGGAAGGCCGACAGGCCGGCGATCCAATCCGGTATAGAGGTTCGGTCGCGGGACCGTTCCGCTGCTTTGGCAGCCAGCTCCGTGGCCTTGCCGCTTTTGCCCAGAGCCAGCCAGCCCCGTGCCACGTTCGCCCGCAAGCGGTCGGCGTAGGCAGCCGGAAGCTCGCTGCGATCGATCATCTGGGCTGCTATTGTCAGATGGTTGCGCGCAATCCTGGCGCGGATCGTCTGAGCAATCTGCCTGTGCGCGGCCGATTGCACCTGGCGGACCGACCGGGTCCGCTCGCCGAGAAGGTGGCGCAAATGTTCCTGACCGAAGACCGGAACGGTCAGCGCGGGAGATCCGGCTGGCTGGCGTCGGTTCGCGAGGCTGTAAGCCCGATAGGCGCCCGGATGGTCGTTGTAGCGCTTCAACCATGCCGACAATTCTGGATAGCTGGCGCGATAGGCGGTTGGGTGCATATGCCGCTGAAACTGCACATGGCCCAGCAGCAGCTTCGAGTCCAGGTGCGCGATTTCTTGGTTGGCCTGCTGCCAATCGCCCTTTTCCTGAAAGGCGAAAATCCGCTGGTAGCGGTCGGCGTCATCCTTGCTCAGCGGTGTTGCAAGCAAACCTCTGCCTGCCATGTGTTGGCCGGTGGCAGCCGTCATCGACGACAACGCGGCGCCTGCGTCCTGGCCGGGCCCCGCACACGCCATTGTCGCGCCACACAGCACTCCGACGCCGGTAAAGGCCAGCCTTCGCGCTGCGGACGCAGCGCGTCTTATGACATGTTCAACCAGCACGGGGCCTTCATCATGTTGGGGCTAAGGTTAACGGCACACTCGGATTTACCGGCAATTGCTTGCCGAAACATAGGAAACATAGGGTGTGTGAATACACCTGTCAGCACTGGGCGGCAAGAAGGCGCTCCTGTATGGCCAGCAGGTCCTGCCAAACCTCACGCTTTTGCGCCGGCGAGCGCAACAGGTAGGCCGGATGGAAGGTGGCAAGTGCCGGGATCGGCGGCGCGCCGGAGCCGGGGTCGTACTCGGCCCAGCGGCCGCGCAAACGCATGATGCCTTCGTTGCGTTGCAGCATTGTCTTTGCCGCCGCTCCGCCGACCAACAGCAGGACTTTGGGTTGAATGATCGCAATTTGCCGTCGCAGGAAAGGCAGGCAGGCTTGAACCTCTGCCGGGGTCGGTGTCCGGTTGCCGGGCGGGCGCCAATAGATCGTGTTGGTGATGTAGGCGTCTTCGCGTGTCATGCCGATGGCGGCCAGCATACGGTCCAGCAACCGGCCGGAAGGGCCGACGAACGGCCGGCCCTGACGGTCCTCTTCCTCGCCCGGCGCCTCGCCGATGATCATCAAGCGCGCATCGGCAGCGCCCTCTCCGAACACGGTGCTGGTTGCGGTGGCCTTGAGCGCACACCCGTCGAACCGTTCAAGCCGTTCGCGCAGGGATTCCAGCGTTTTCAGGGCGGCCAACTCGGTAGCGATCGCAGCGTCGTGCTGAGCCGGCATCGCCGCGGGCCGTTCCGGCGGGGGCAGCGGCGCGGTCGGACGTGCGGCGGGATCGGGTGCGCAGGCTTGCGCCGGCGCAGCGGTTTGCGGCGGCACGGCAAAGCGGTCCCAGGGCGTTTCGCCGACCGCCTCGTCGACACCCATCGCTGCGTACCAATCGAGTGTTGCCAGCAAGAGATTCATTGCAACAATGTGCCTGTCCCGTGGCTTTCTTCAAGCCGCGCGCCGCAAAATTCGCGCTATAGCGTCCATCCGCCCGCCCCTGGTCTGCCTAGCCATTGGCGGTTATGCTCGTTATACACGAGCGGACGTTCGACCACACGCAAGGAAAAAGGGTGTCATGGAACGCGAGAGCATGGAAGTTGATGTCGTGATCGTCGGCGCCGGCCCGGCCGGGCTGGCGACTGCGATCCGCCTCCGCCAATTGGCGGAGGAAACGGGCGACGAGCTCGCCATCGTCGTGCTCGAAAAAGGCTCCGAGGTTGGCGCCCACATCCTGTCCGGTGCCGTGCTCGACCCGCGCTCGCTGAACGAGTTGCTGCCGAATTGGCAGGATCTCGGCGCGCCGCTGAACCAGCCGGTGAAGCGGGACAAGTTCGTGTTCCTGACAGAGAACTCGTCGCTGCCGTGGCCGGAATTCATGATGCTGCCGGCGATGAAGAACCACGGCAACTATATCATCTCGCTCGGCAACCTGACCCGCTGGCTGGCAGAGCAGGCGGAGGCCATGGGCGTCGAAATCTTCCCCGGCTTCGCCGCGGCGGAGGTTCTGTACGACGATCAGGGCCGGGTCTGCGGCGTTGCCACCGGCGACATGGGCGTTGGCAAAACTGGCGAACAGAAGCCATCCTTCGAGCCCGGCATGGAATTGCGCGCCAAGTACACGGTGTTTGCGGAAGGCGCCCGTGGATCGCTCGGCAAGCAGTTGATGGACAAATTCGGTTTGCGGAAGGGCGTGCAGCCGCAGACCTATGGCATCGGCCTCAAGGAGTTGTGGCAGGTCGATCCCGAAAAGCATCGGCCCGGCACTGTCATGCACACCGCCGGCTGGCCGATGAAGTCGGATACCTATGGCGGTTCGTTCCTGTATCACCTGGAAGACAATCAGGTCGCCTGTGGTTTCGTCGTCGGCCTCGATTACAAGAACCCCTACCTTTCGCCGTTCGACGAGTTCCAGCGCTGGAAGGCGCACAATTACATCCGCGGCGTGTTCGAGGGCGGCAAGCGCATCGCCTATGGTGCCCGTGCTCTGAATGAGGGTGGCCTGCAATCGTTGCCGAAACTGGTATTTCCCGGCGGCCTTCTGGTCGGTTGCGAGGCCGGTTTCCTCAACACGCCGCGCATCAAGGGCAGCCACGCCGCGATCAAATCCGGGATGATGGCTGCCGAAAGCATCGCCGCTGCGTTTTCCCGTGGCGACGAATATGGAGTGCTGGAGGAATACCCGAAAGCGTTCGAGAATAGCTGGCTTTACGATGAACTGTACCGCGCCCGCAATGTCCGGCCGGCGTTCAAATGGGGCCTGATCGGCGGTACGCTCTATGCCGGCATCGACCAATTGATTTTCCGCGGCAAGGCGCCCTGGACGCTCAGCCATCACGGCACGGATCATGAAAGCCTGGTGGCGAAGTCGAAAGCCAAACCGATTGAGTATCCCAAGCCCGATGGCGTCATCACGTTCGACAAGCCATCCAGCGTTTACCTTTCAAACACCAATCACGAGGAAGATCAGCCGGTCCATCTGACCCTGAAGGACGAAAGCGTGCCGGTGAAAATCAACCTCGCGCGGTACGATGCACCGGAACAGCGGTACTGCCCGGCTGGTGTGTACGAAATCGTAGAGGAAGACGGACAGCCGCGGCTGCAGATCAACGCCCAGAACTGCGTCCACTGCAAAACTTGCGACATCAAGGACCCGACCCAAAATATCGTTTGGGTCACGCCGGAAGGCGGCGGCGGCCCGAATTATCCGAATATGTAGGGAAGGAGTAGGGCCCTGATCGCATTCGTTAAAGGCAGCGCACCATGAGGACCGGTTGGCTCGCCCTCGTCGTGGCGGGTGCGTTGTGGGGTGCCGTCGCATGGCTGCCCGCACAGGCGGCCGGGGCCGCGGTTGACCAGCGTTTGATCTCGCCGCAGCAGGCGCGCGAACTTGCCGGCAAGGAATGGGGGGCGTCGGCTGCCGGCCAGTATCTTGCGGGCCGTCTGGCGCAAACCGAACGCGATTACGGCAATGCCGCCGACTTTCTGGAAGGCGCGCTGTCCTGGGATCCGAACAATCTGGATCTGCGCCGCCGCGTTTTTCTGCTGATGCTGGCGGAAGGGCGCCTTGGCGATGCGCTGCCGCATGCCTATCCGTTGGCGCGGGATGGCTCCGATCCGATGTTGCCGGCCATCGCCCAGGCGGCCGCGGCCATGCGGGAGGGCGATTATGAGGCGGCGCTCAAGCATTTCGGCAGCCTCGACAATGCGGGGGTCGCCGGCCTTATCCGCCTGTTGGGCCAGGCATGGGCCGCGGTTGGCAAGGGCGATATCGCGGCCGCCCGTGCCTCTCTCGGTTTCAGCGCCGATCAGGCGCAATGGCGCGGTCTGATAGCCATTCATCAGGCCTTGATCGAGGATGTCGGCGATGGCGACGCATTGGCCGCCTATTCCGCCATGGCGGAAAGCGGGGATGTGAAATCGGCCCGCGCTGCGGCGCTATTTGCGAACTTCCGCGCCCGCCAATCCGGCTCGGCCGTGGAGCCTTTGGTCCGCACTGCTGAAGATGGCCTTGGCGAGGCATTTTTCAGCATCGCCGCCGCCCTGAACCAGGGCGACCGGGATTTGTCGGCCCTGATCTATGGTCAGATTGGGCTCAACATCGACCCGGAAAACGACCTGTTGCGCTTGCTGGTGGCGGAGGTGATTTCCGGCCAAGGCCGATACGCGGATGCCGCGGCGATGTTCGCGACCTTTCCGGAGGGATCGCCTCACCGCTATGACGCGCAGATTGCCCGCGCCCGTAATCTGGCCCGCGCCGATTTGGTGGAAGAGGCCGTGTCGGTGCTGCGCGCCCTGAGCGATGCGGACTCTTCCAAGGCAGAAGCCGCATCACTGCTGGGCGACGTTCTGCGCGGCGAGGCCCGCTTCGAGGAGGCGGTGGCCGCTTATGACGAAGCCGCAGCCCGCATCGGCAAGATCACCGCCGATCATTGGCGGCTGCTGTATTCCCGTGGTATCGCGCTGGAGCGGTCCGGCAAATGGGCGCGTGCGGAAAGCGACCTGCGGGCGGCATTGGCCTTCAACAAGGATGAGGCCTATGTCCTGAACTATCTGGGTTATTCCTGGATCGACCGCGGCGAAAACCTGGAACAGGCGGAAGAAATGGTTCGCCGTGCGGCCGAACTGCGGCCGCAGGACGGCTTCATCGCCGACAGCCTCGGCTGGGTGTACTACCGCACCGGCCGCTATGCGGAGGCTGTGGCCGAACTGGAGCGGGCTGTCACTCTGGAGCCGCTGGATCCGGTCATTAACGAGCATCTGGGCGATGCCTATTGGCAGGTCGGGCGCAAGACCGAAGCCCGGTTTCAATGGCGCCGGGCGCTCAACCTGGAGCCCGAGGCAGACCTGATCCCGGTGCTGGAGGAAAAACTTCGCTGTGGCATCGACCGTTGCGCCATGGCCGGCAAAACGGACTGACCGCTTGCCGAAAACGCCTTCCGAGCTGGCTTCGGCCAAGATCAACCTTTATCTGCATATCCTCGGCCAACGTGACGACGGTTATCACGAGCTGCAAAGCTTGGTTGCTTTCGCCGATTGTGGCGACCGGGTGGAGGTGACCGGGCGCGCCAGCGACTGGACGCTGGCGATCGACGGCCCGTTTGCGGAGGGGCTGAGCGGAACTGCCGAATCCGACAATCTCGTCCTGCGCGCGGCCCGGCGGCTTGCAGGCCGGATCGGCAATACGTCGCCGATGGCGTTGCGCCTGACCAAAAACCTGCCGGTCGCGGCCGGCATTGGCGGCGGGTCGGCCGATGCTGCGGCAGCCATCCGCTTGCTCGCCCGCACCTGGGGCGGTGACGTCGGACCGCCGGCGGCCTGGGCGGATCTTGGCGCCGATGTTCCTGTCTGCCTGCTGAACCGGCCGGCCTTGGTGGAAGGCATGGGGGAGCGGCTGACGCCGGTCGATGGCATTCCGGAATTGCCGGCAGTCCTGATCAACCCGGGCGTGCCGTCATCGACAGGCGCCGTGTTTGCCACACTCGCCGCCCGCTATGGCCAGCCTGCCACCAGCCCCCTGCCACCGCCGGGCACCCGAAACATCCGGGACTTTGCGTCCTGGCTGGCGTCTCATCGCAACGACCTGACCCGGCCGGCAATGGAGACAACCCCGCCCATCGGTGCGGCGCTTGCCGCACTGGCGGGCGCGCCGGACGTTCTGCTTGCCCGCATGTCCGGCAGCGGCGCCACTTGTTTCGGTCTGTTTCCAGACCAAGCGGCCGCGCAGACGGCCGTGCAGTGGCTGCGCCAGCACGCGCCGCATTGCTGGGTCCAGGAAACCGTTCTGCGAACCGCGCCCGCGACTAGAGGATAAAGCGGGAGAGGTCGGCGTCTTTCGCCAACACACCCACTTTCTCGCGCACCATGTCGGCGGTCACGACATACTCGCTGCCGGGCTTGTCGGAGGCATCGTAGCTGATGTCCTCCAGCAGCTTTTCCAGCACAGTCTGGAGACGGCGTGCGCCGATGTTCTCGACCGAGCCATTGATATCCGCCGCGAGCGAGGCGATTTCCTCGATAGCGCCATCCTCGAACACCAGCCGCACGTCCTCCGTGCCAATCAGCGCGATGTATTGCTTGATCAGCGAGGATTCCGGCTCCTGCAGAATACGCACAAAGTCGTCGCGCGTCAGCGCATCCAACTCCACCCGGATCGGCAGGCGCCCCTGCAATTCCGGCAGCAGGTCCGATGGCTTGGCCAGGTGGAAGGCGCCGGAGGCGATGAACAGGATATGGTCGGTCTTAACCGCGCCATGCTTGGTGCTGACCGTCGTGCCCTCGATCAGCGGCAGCAGATCGCGCTGCACGCCCTCGCGGCTCACGTCGCCGCCCGCCCGCTCGGCCCGGGCGCAGATCTTGTCGATCTCGTCCAGAAAGACGATGCCGTTGTTTTCGACCGTTTCGATGGCGGCGCGCACGACCTTCTCGTCATCCAGCAGCTTGTCGCTTTCTTCCGCGACCAGAACGTCATAGCTGTCCGAAACCGGCAGTTTCTGGGTCTTGGTGCGGCTGCCGAAGGCCTTGCCGAACATGTCGTTCAGGTTGATCATGCCCATCTGCGCGCCGGGCATGCCGGGAACATCCATGGTGGGCAACTGCATTCCGCCGGAATCCTGGAGTTCCAACTCAATTTCCCGGTCGGATAATTCGCCATCGCGCAGCATGCGCCGGAACTTTGCGCGGGTTTCCTTGCTGGCGCTGTTGCCGACCAGCGCGTCGATCACCCGTTCCTCGGCTGCCAATTCCGCCCGTACCTTCACCTCTTCCCGCATGCGTTCGCGCGTCATATGGATGGCGTTTTCCACCAGATCGCGGACGATGCTCTCCACGTCACGGCCGACATAGCCAACCTCAGTGAACTTGGTTGCTTCCACTTTCAGGAAGGGCGCCTGCGCCAGCTTCGCCAGACGGCGGGCGATTTCGGTCTTGCCGACGCCGGTCGGGCCGATCATCAGGATGTTCTTTGGCAGCACCTCCTCCCGCATCTGGCCTTCCAAATGCTGGCGGCGCCAACGGTTGCGCAGTGCGATGGCGACGGCGCGCTTGGCCTCGTTCTGGCCGACAATGTAGCGGTCGAGTTCGGAGACGATTTCTCGCGGGCTGAAGGAGGTCATGGGGCCGCGTCCAGACTTTCAACGGTGATTTGGTTGTTGGTGTAAATGCAGATTTCGCCGGCGATTTCCAGCGCACGGCGGGCGATGGTTTCCGCATCCTGGCCATCCAGCGGCAGCAGCGCGCGGGCGGCGGATAGCGCATAGGCACCGCCGGAGCCGATGCCGATCAGGCCGTCGTCGGGCTCCAGCACGTCGCCGGTGCCGGTCAGCACCAGGGTGACGCGGGCATCGGCCACGGCCATCATCGCTTCCAGCCGGCGCAGATAGCGGTCGGTCCGCCAGTCCTTGGCAAGCTCGACGCAGGCGCGGGTCAGCTGGGTCGGATATTGCTCAAGCTTCGATTCCAGGCGCTCGAACAGGGTGAAGGCGTCGGCGGTGGCACCGGCGAACCCGGCAATCACCGCGCCGTCCTTGCCAAGCCGGCGAACTTTCTTCGCCGTTCCTTTCAGAACGGTGTTGCCGAGCGAGACTTGGCCGTCACCCGCGATCACCACCCGGCCGCCTTTGCGCACCGCCAGGATCGTGGTGCCGTGCAGAACCGGCGCATGAGAGTCAGACATGTTGAGATTTTTCTGTAACGGGCATCCCCTGCAGGATTTAGGCTACTGACTCCAACCGTCAAGGCAATCCTCCGGCCGACGCAACGCACCTGCCCGTGCGGCGGGTCTGGCCTCGCGCAGCCTCAAGGGTTACCGTGCCGCTCATTCGCGCACCTTCAGCCCGAGGTTTCCTGCCCATGCCCGGCCCACTCGACGGCTTCCGTATCCTTGACCTGTCCGCCGTGATTTCCGGCCCGTTTGCAACCATGATCCTGGCCGACCAGGGCGCCGACGTGATCAAGATCGAGCCGCCCGGCGCCGGCGACTTCACCCGCACCGCCGGCAACCAGCAGGGCGGACTTTCGGCCAGTTTCCTTAACAACAACCGCAACAAGCGCTCTGTCGTGCTCGACCTGAAACGCGCCGACCATGTTGATGCGCTAAAGCGCATCGCCGCCACTTGCGACGCCATGGTGCAAAACTTCCGCCCCGGTGTGGTGGAGCGTCTCGGCATCGGCTACGCGGACATGAAGGCGGTCAATCCGGGCCTGGTCTATGTCTCGATCTCCGGCTTTGGCGAGGTCGGGCCCTGGTCGCACAAGCCGGTCTATGACCCGATTATCCAGGCGCTTTCGGGCCTCTGTTCGGTGCAGGGCGGGGCGGACGAACGCCGACCGCGGCTGATCCGCACCATCGTGCCGGACAAGGTGACGGCGCTGACTGCAAGCCAGGCCATCACCGCCGCGCTGCTGGCCCGCTCCCGCACAGGCGAGGGGCAGCACGTGCGCCTCTCCATGCTGGACGCGGTGATTGCCTTCTTGTGGTCCAGCGACATGGGCTCGCAAACCTACGTAGGCAAGGACATCTCGATCCAGCGGGCGGCCAGCTTCCTGGACCTGATCTATGAGACGGCGGATGGCTATATGGCGGTTTCGACCATGACCAACGGCCAGTGGCAGGCGTTCTGCCGCGCCTCCGGCAATCCGGAATGGATCGACGACGAGCGGTTTGCGACCACGGCCTTGCGCGATCTTAACATCGACGCCCGGCTGGAACTGATCCAGTCTGCCATGACCGCCAAGACCACGGACGAATGGATGCAGATTCTGGATGAGGCCGGCGTGCCCTGCGCGCCCGTGCTGCACCGCAAGGAGGCGATCCACCATCCGCAGGTGGTCGCCAACGAAATCGTGCGCGAGTACGACCATCCGCAGGCCGGCCGCCTGCGCCAGTCTCGCCCTGCTGCCCGGTTCGAGGGTACAGCGCCGGAATACCGTTTCGGCGCCCGCACGCTGGGCGAAGATGGCGCCACCGTCCTCGCCGAAGCCGGTTATGGCGAGGACGAGGTCAGGGCGCTGCTGGCGGACAGGTGAACGGGGCTTATGCGCCGTAGCGCGCCACCGCCTCCAGCCCACGGGTGCGGGTGCCGGTGTCGCCCTCCGCGTGCAGCGGCTGCATGACGACGGTGGTGGCGCCGGCGTCGAAATGCTCGCGCATGCGGGCGTGAATCGCCGCCTCGTCGCCCCAGACCACCATGGCATCCATGAACCGGTCGGAACCCTCGCCGCTGATATCGTCCTGGGTGAAGCCAAGGCGCAGCCAGTTGTTGCAATAGTTGGGCAGCGCCATGTAGCGCTTCAGCTCGTTGCGGGCGATCGCACGAGCCTTGGCCGGGTCGCTTTCCAGGCAGAATTTCTGCTCCACCACAAGCGCCTTGCCGTTGCCCATCACCTGTTTGGCGCGGGCGGTGTGTTCGGGCGTGACGTTGTAGGGCAAGGTGCCGTCGCATTTTTCCGCCGCCAGTTCCAGCATGCGCGGGCCCAGCGCCGCGATGGCGACCGGCCAATCGCCTTCGTCACCCTGCTTTGCTGCCGCCATGGCATCCAAATAGTCGCGCATGGTGGTGACCGGCTTGCCGTAGTCGTGTTTGCGCAACCCTTCCACCATGGGAATGTGACTGACGCCCAGGCCGGAGATGTAGCGGCCATCGTACATATCATTCAGCGAGCGTCTGGCTGCCGCCGAGGTGAAGGCGTCGCGGGCATAGATGTTGGCGATGGACGAGCCGACCTTGATGGTTTTGGAATTCGCCAGCAGATAAGCGCCGGTGGCGATGCTCTCGTAATATCGGCTTTCCGGATACCAGTAGGAGCCGAAGCCAAGGCTTTCCACCTGCTGCACCAGCGCCGCCATCTCCAGCGGTTTCAGTTTGTCGGAGGCGTACCAAACGCCGAGTTTGCCGAGGTTCATGGATTCCGGTCCCTGCCAATTGCGGTCGTCATAGCCGCCTGCGTAGCAGGCGGGCGGCAGCGGGTACAGGCATTCTGCAGCCAGGGATTATGGCCCATCTGCGCGCCTAATTCACCATTCTGTCGATTGCGGCCATGGAGGCGGGAGGGCGGAATTTGTCCTTGCAGCCTTCGAAACTGGTCCTGCCGCTACCCTGAACCTCGAAATTATAGCCCAGGCGCCTGTTGGTGTAATTCAGGGCGTCGATGACAGCCTTTCGCCCGCCGGCGCTGGATTGGCAGTAATCATCGGCGTGGATGGTGATTCCCCAACGGCAATCGGAATCCTGGCCGTGGGGATCCGGTCCGTGTGGAAATTTTATCAAATCGGCGAAACCACCGTTCGGAAACATGATGAGCGCAACTTTAAAGAGAAATTTCTTCTAAAGGTTGTGTTAACTAGAATCGTGGCATCATTATGGTGTGAATGGGGCATAACTTGGCGATAGCGAACGAGGTAATGCCATGGAGACCGAAGAAACCCACAGCTTGGCGGCATCTTTAGAGGCGATAGCCCAATGGCTGGCCGAAGAGGCCAGCAAAACAGCCGACCCCCGAATGACCCTGGAGAATGTACGGCGAGTACAACTAACGATAGAAACCGACCCGCTATGGTCTGTGCTGCTGGGTGGCGTTTATGACCGAGCGGCTGCGATGGTCATGCCTGTGCATGCGAAGGGAGCGTTATGCTGATGGGCGTATTTGGAATTGGCAAGAAGTCGCATTCCGCGGACGAGCCACCCCAGTCTGCGGTGATGGCGGCTGATCTGCTGTATCTGGCCGCCGACATGGCAACCTTTCCTGATGGACGGGTACGGGCCTTTGCCGACCGCGCCGGTACCATCGCGCATACGCTGCTGGTGGAGGCCGGAATGATCCCCGATCCAAAGGCTGCGGTGAAAGCTACCGAAAAGTCGGCAGAGAAGCCGCCCGTGGCGGCAGAGGAGCGGCGCAGACCCAAGCGCGGACTTTATGATGATCATGGCAATAAGTTGCCACATCCAAAGTATATTAACAACGAAAGGACACGCCTATCTGGTATCAGCTGGGAGAATAATTGCCAGTGCGGGCATAGCGGCTTGGCTGGACGCGGTGGGGCGCTGGGACGCGAGGAACCGCCAGGACGCGAGGGACCGCCAGGGCGCGAGGGGGAGTTACCTTAACCGGGGAAAATCCTCCCCAATCAGTGCCGCCGCACAGCGATGCGGCGGCACTTCATTGAGGAGGATTATGGGTCAATCTGTTAACCATTTGTCAACTATTTCAGGCCGCCAACCGGTTCGCAGACTTACGCGGCCGCCTCCGGCAACGGCTTCCCGCTTGACAGCCTGTCCCGCGTGTGGATCGTCTCGGGCTTGAGCCTGCCCAAACCGTTCCATCATTGCCGGAGCCTTCATCCCGTGCCCAAACTCGCAGCCAATCTCTCCCACCTCGGCACCGAGACCGCTTTTGAGGTACTGGCCCGCGCCGGCCGCCTGGCGGCCCAGGGCAAGGACATTATCAATCTCGGCATCGGCCAGCCGGACTTCAAAACCCCGCCGCATATCGTCGAGGCGGCGATCAAGGCGATGCGCGACGGGCATCACGGCTACACCCCTGCCAACGGCATCCCGGCGCTGCGCGAGGCGGTGGCCGCCGACATTGCCAAATATCGCGGTGTGGAGATTGACCCGGACCTGGTCATGATCATGCCGGGCGGCAAGCCAACCATGTTCTTCGCCATCCTCATGTTCGGCGAGCCCGGCGCGGAGATCATCTATCCGAACCCCGGCTTTCCGATCTACGAGTCGATGATCCGCTATTCCGGCGCCACGCCGGTGCCTATGCGCCTGGCCGAGGAAAATGGCTTCGCCTTTTCGGCAGAGGAAGTGCTGGCGCAGATCACACCGGCGACGCGCCTGATGATCCTGAATTCGCCCGCCAACCCCACCGGCGGCGTCGTGCCCCGGGAAGAGTTCGACAAGCTGGTTGCGGGCCTGGAGAAATGGCCGGACGTAGTCATCCTGGCCGACGAGATCTATGCCCGCATTCTCTATGACGGGCGCGAGCACGTGACGCTGCTGGGGTATCCGGAAATCCGCGACCGGGTGATTTTGCTGGACGGCTGGTCCAAGACCTATGCCATGACCGGCTGGCGGCTCGGCTACAGCGTCTGGCCGAAAGACCTATTCTATTATGCGGAGCGGCTGGCGGTGAACAGCCATTCCTGCGTCAACGCGCCGACCCAATACGCTGGCATCGCCGCGCTGCAGGGGCCGCAGGATGCGGTGGACGAGATGTGCAAGGCATTCGATCAGCGCCGCCGCATCATCGTCCGCGCACTGAATCAGATACCCGGCTTCCGCTGCGTTGAGCCGGGCGGCGCCTTCTATGCCTTCCCGAACATTGAGGACACGGGCATGACTGCAAAAGAATTGCAGAACAAAATGCTGGACGAGGCCGGCGTTGCGACCGTCGCCGGCACCAGCTTCGGCGCGCAGGGCGAAGGCTTCATCCGCTTCAGCTATGCCGCCAGTATCGAGGACATCGAGCGGGCGTGCGCAAAGGTGCAGCGTATGCTATCCTGACCATAGCCTGAAATTCAGGCGCTATATGCCTTTGAAATAATCAAATGCCCCTTTGGCATTCATAATTGCGGCAACTGCCTGCCCGGAAGGCAAGAGTTTCTTGCGGTCCGGGGGATGGCACGCTAATTGCAATTCGATGCTTTCAACGGCACCCCTTTGCACTCTTACCGAGGCTGACGCCCCATGAAGAAGATCGAGGCTATCATCAAGCCCTTCAAGCTGGACGACGTCAAAGATGCCCTGCATGAGGTTGGCGTCAAGGGGCTGACCGTGCTGGAGGCCAAGGGCTTCGGCCGGCAAAAAGGCCATACGGAGCTCTATCGCGGCGCCGAATATGTCGTCGATTTCTTGCCGAAGGTGAAGATCGAGGTTGTGGTCGACGACGACATGGCGCCCCGCGCCATCGAGGCGATCCAGCAGGCCGCCCATACGGGCCGTATCGGCGACGGCAAGATTTTCGTCTCCACCGTCGACGAGGCCATCCGCATTCGCACCGGCGAGACCGGCAGCGAAGCTGTATAGAACCGTTATTCACCGTTAATATCCCTCTTGAGGAGAGCTTGCCCCATGACGCTGAACTGTAAAACGCCGGAAGACGTGCTGAAGGCGATTGCCGACAACGACATCAAGCATGTCGACCTGCGCTTCACCGACCCGCGCGGCAAGTTGCAGCATCTGACCCAGTGGCACACGACCATCGACGAAGACTGCTTCGAAGACGGTTTCATGTTCGATGGCTCGTCCATCGCCGGCTGGAAAGCCATCAACGAGTCCGACATGAGCCTGCAGCTCGACGTTGAGACTGCGTGCATGGACCCGTTCGCGGCCGAGCCGACCATGATCATCACCTGCGACGTGCACGATCCGATCAGCGGCCAGCGCTATGAACGCTGCCCGCGGTCGACCGCCAAGAATGCGCAGGAATACCTGAAGTCGACCGGCGTGGGCGATACCGCCTTCTTTGGCCCGGAGGCTGAGTTCTTCGTGTTCGACGACGTCCGTTTCGCCGTCGACACGCAGCACACCTTTTTCAGGCTCGACTCGAACGAAGGCCCGTACAACAGCGGCACCGAATTTGCCGACGGCAACCCTGGCCACCGCCCGGGCATCAAGGGCGGCTATTTCCCGGTTCCCCCGGTCGACAGCGCCCAGGACATGCGCTCGGAAATGGTATCCGTCATGGCGCAGATGGGCCTGGACGTCGAAAAGCACCACCACGAGGTTGCGCCGTCCCAGCATGAGCTGGGTCTGAAGTTCAACACGCTGGTGAAATCGGCTGACGAACTGCAGACCTACAAATATGTCGTGCAGATGGTTGCGCACGGCTATGGCAAGACCGCGACCTTCATGCCAAAGCCGATCTTGGGCGACAATGGCAGCGGCATGCACGTTCACCAGTCGATCTGGAAAGAGGGCACCCCGACCTTCGCCGGCAATCTCTATGCCGACCTGTCGGAAACGGCGCTGTTCTACATTGGCGGCATCATCAAGCACGCCCGTGCGCTGAATGCCTTCACCAACTCGACCACGAACAGCTACAAGCGCCTGATCCCCGGTTTTGAGGCGCCGGTGTTGCTGGCCTATTCCGCCCGCAACCGCTCGGCGTCCTGCCGCATTCCGTATGTTGCGAGCCCGAAAGGCAAGCGCGTCGAGGTGCGCTTCCCGGATCCGGCCGGCAATCCGTACCTGGGTTTCGCTGCCATGCTGATGGCCGGCCTCGATGGCATCAAGAACAAGATCCATCCGGGCGAGGCGATGGACAAAAACCTGTACGATCTGCCGCCGGAAGAACTGGCCGACATCCCGACCGTCTGCGGCTCGCTGCGCGACGCTCTGGCGGCGCTGGATGCCGACCGCAGCTTCCTGACTGCCGGTGACGTGTTCACTGACGACCAGATCAGCGGCTATATCGACCTGAAGATGGAAGAGGTCTACCGGTTCGAGCACACCCCGCATCCGGTTGAATTCGCGATGTACTACAGCAGCTAAGCGCTGCCGGTATCCGGGCCAAGCCCGTATTCCAGCCCCGCCGTTCCAGCCGGAGCGGCGGGGTTTTCCATGTTCATGCTGCGGCGTGAAACTGCCAGTGAAACGCACGGGCATCCGGGCTATAGTCGGCAGGCAAAGCGACAGTCCTCCAGGGAGCCTGCCCATGACCATTGCCTCCGGTATCGGCGCCGTCGATTATTCGACCTCCATCCCCAACAATGTCGACCTCGGCAGCGACCGCCGCGTGCTGCGTGCGCTGGAGAGCTGGGCATCCGGGCTATCTGGATTGGTGGAAGGACATGGGGCCGGAAGGCTTTCAGGAATCGCTGGTCTATCTGCGCACCGCCGTGAATGTCGACCGCGACGGCTGGGCCAAGTTCGACTATGTGAAGATGCCGGAATACCGCTGGGGCATCCTGCTGGCGCCCAGGGAGGAGGGGCGCACCATCCCCTTCGGTCAGCATTACGGCGAACCTGCCTGGCAGGAGGTGCCGGGCGAATACCGCGCGTTGCTGCGCCGCCTGATCGTCATCCAGGGCGATACGGAACCGGCCAGTGTTGAGCAGCAGCGCCACCTCGGCAAGACCGCGCCCTCACTCTATGACCTGCGCAACCTGTTCCAGGTGAACGTGGAGGAGGGCCGGCATCTCTGGGCCATGGTCTATTTGCTGCAGAAGTATTTTGGCGCGGATGGGCGGGAGGAGGCAGCGGACCTGCTGCGCCGCCGCTCTGGCGATGCCGACAGCCCGCGCATGCTGGGTGCCTTCAACGAGCGGACGCCGGACTGGCTGTCGTTCTTCATGTTCACCTTCTTCACCGACCGCGACGGCAAGATGCAACTGGAGAGCCTGGCCCAGTCCGGCTTCGACCCGCTGTCGCGCACCTGCCGTTTCATGCTGATGGAGGAGGCCCATCACATGCATGTGGGCGAGCGCGGCATCGGCCGCATCATCCAGCGCACGGCGGAGGCGATGAACGAGGCCGGCATCGCCGACCCTTACGATGCAGAGCGCATCCGCGCGCTCGGCGTGATCGACCTGCCGACGATCCAGCGCAAGGCGAACCTGCACTACGCGCTGACGCTGGACCTGTTCGGCAACGAGCTTTCGACCAACGCCGCCAACGCCTTTAACGCCGGCATCAAGGGCCGTTTCCGCGAGCCCCACATCGAGGACGATCATCGGCTGTTGAACGACGCCTACCCGGTGCTGCGCCATGTCGACGGCAGCTTCCGGGAGGTGCAGGAGCCAGCATTGCAGGCGCTCAACATGCGGCTGCGCGATGACTACGTGCAGGATGCGGCCCAGGGCGTGGCCCGCTGGAACAAGATCCTGGCTGACCGCGGCATCGACTTCCAAATCACGCTGCCGCACCAAGCCTTTTACCGCCAGATCGGCGGCTTTGCCGGTCTGCTGGTGTCGCCCGCGGGCGACATTCTGGGGGAAGGCGATTGGGGTCGTCGCAAGGCAGCCTTCCTGCCGACCGCCGACGATGCCGAATTCATCCAATCGCTGATGCAGCCGGTGACCGAGCCCGGGCAATATGCCAGATGGATCGCCCCGCCGCGGGTTGGCATCGATAACAAGGGCGGTGATTTTGAGTATGTGAGGCTATCGGCATGATATCGAATCCGCCACTGACACCGGCCCAGGAGGAGTTGGCCCAATTGCTGGCGGCTGCACGGCGCGAAGGCCGGAATGCCGCTGCGTTGCCTCCGGCCCTGGTGCCGGCCGACCGGGCTACGGCTTACAATGTTGCCGAACGCGTGGCGGAGCTGCTGGGGTGGGAGCAAGGCGGCTGGAAAGTGGCTGCAACCAATACCGATATGCAGCAAAGGCTGCGCTCGGCAGAGCCGATCTATGGCCGGGTGTTCCGCCAGTTCATCCTTCCCAGTCCGGCAGCGCTTCCGTTTGCGGCATTGGTGACGCCGCTGGTGGAATGCGAGTTCGCCATGGTCATGGGGCAGTCGCTGCCGCCGCGGCCGTCCGCCTATAGCCGGGAGGAGGTGGCCGATGCCGTCACCGCCGTTCGTCCGGCGATTGAGGTGGCCCAGTGCCGGTTCCGCGACGCTGATCTGCCGCCGATCGAAGGGGTGCTGGCCGATGGCAGCGCCTCCGGGCATTTGATTCTGGGCGAAGGCTGCGAAGACTGGCGCGCGCTCGACCTGGCAGCGGCGCCGGTAGCGCTCTACACGGACGGCCGTTTGCGGCGCGAGGGCAGGGGCGCCGACGCCATGGGGCACCCGCTGAACGTGCTGCACTGGCTTGCCAATGCGCGCGCCGCCTTCGGCGATGGCCTGAAGGCGGGCGATGTGATCAGCACCGGTACCTGTACTCGGATGATCCCGCCACGGGCGGGGGAGGTGCATGTCGGCGATTTCGGGGTTCTGGGAACGGTTGAAGTCCGCTTCACTCCGTCCTGAGGCTGGTGGTCTGGCAACTGAGGTGACAGCATGCTTGCCACCGGTGCGAAAGCGGCCATAGTGGGCGGTTCCGCCAGCCCGGCCGCCCAATGATCCGCACCTTTACCGCCCAACAATGGCTGACGCTCGTCACTGTGCAGATGGTGACGGTGCTGTTTGGCGTCACCATTACCAGCGTTACCGTCATCCTGCCGGAAATGCGGGGCGCGCTGTCGACGACCCAGGATCAGATCGCCTGGGTTCTGACCCTGAATCTGGTCGCGACCGCGGCAGCAACGCCGCTGACCGGCTGGCTCGCATCCAAGCTTGGCTGGCGGCGGCTGGTGCTGGGTTCGGTGCTGGGCTTCACCTTTTCTTCCGTAGCCTGCGGCCTGGCGGATTCGTTCGAGATGCTGCTGGTTTTCCGCGTCATTCAGGGCATATTCGGCGCGCCAATCTTCCCCATGGGCCAGTCGATCATTCTGCGGCGGTTCGAAAAGTTCCAGCACCCGATGGCGTTGATGCTTTGGGGCGTCGGCGGCGTCATGGGGCCGATTCTCGGCCCCACCTTCGGCGGGCTCATCGCCGAGTTACTGGGCTGGCGCTGGTCCTTTTACATGATCCTGCCGCTGGGCCTGGCCGCGACCATCCCGGTGATGTTCTCGCTGGGCAATGAGGAGCGCGGTACCGCGCGTCGTTTTGATTTTATCGGTTTTATCCTCATTGCCGGTGCCATCAGCGCGTTGCAGTTGATGTTCGACCGCGGCCAGCGTCAGGACTGGTTCGAGTCGCCCGAAATCATCATCGAATGCATTATCGCGGCAGGTTTTGCCTATTTCTTTGCCGTTCATGCCAGGTTCGCACGGGAACCGCTGTTCGATGCCGCGGCTTTCCGCGATCGCAATTTCATGCTGGGTATCTGGTTTGCGCTGATCATGGGCATGCTGCAATACACGCCGATGATCCTGTTCCCGTCGCTGTTGCAGGATTTGCGCGGTTACCCGCAAAGCATCGTCGGCTATCTGATTGCCATGCGCGGGGTTGGCAATTTTCTGAGCTTTTTCATCGTCGCCACCCTGACCCGGATCAATGCGCGCGCCACCTTTTGCGCCGGCCTGCTGATCCAGGCGGGTGCCGGCGCCTGGATGGGGGCGCTGGACATGAACATGACGATGGAGGACGTGGTTCTGACCAACCTGCTGCACGGCTTTGGCTTTGGTTTGGCCTATACGCCAATGGCGGTGCTCAGCTTCTCCACGCTGGCGCCGAACCTGATGACCCAAGGCAATGCCATTTTCTCGCTGATGCGGATGATGGGCAGCAGCCTGTTCATCGCCGTCATTCTGATGGTGCTGGTGCAATCGTCGGCAGAGGCGCGGTCCTACCTCATCACCTTCGTGACAATCTTCAACGACTATGCGCTGGCGCCTTGGGTCACCCATTTTGGCGAAATCGGCACCGCCAGTTTCGAGGCATTGGCCGGCGAGCAGGTGCGCAAGCAGGCCGCAATGGTCGGCTATATCAACGCCTTCCACTTCATGACAGTGGTGCCGCTGCTTGCCGCGCCGCTAACCTTTCTGTTCCGCGTGCGGCGCGATTAGGCCCCCAGCCAGGGCAGCACCTCGGTCACGAACAGCCGCGGCGTGTTGACGGGCAGGAAATGGCCGGTCGGCAATTCGCGGTATTCGCCGCCGGGAATTGCCGCCGCAATCGGCTGCATCATCGCCGGGGTCAGCAGCGGGTCGTCCGTACCGCCGATGACAAGGGTCGGGCAGGCGATATCGGCGAGGCGGGCAGTCTCGTCCATGGCAGCCAGCATGCGGTTGTGGCTGGCATAGCTGACCGGATCGTTGGCGATCCAGCGGTTGCGGTAAGCCGCGAACGCCGCCGGATCGGTGCGGTATTTTTCCATGTAGGAACGCGCGAGGCTTTGATCTGCGAGCGGCCGCATCCCTTGCCGCTCCACCTCGTCCGCCCGCGCGCGCAGCATGGCCTCTATCCCGCTGCCGCCGCCGATCGCCGGGCTGGATACGGCGAGCCTGCGAACCCTGGACGGATAGCGGGCGGCGAACGCCAGGCCGACGCCACCGCCAAGTGCCGTGCCGGCAATATCCGCGGGCTGCGGAAAGCCGAGGGCATCCATCAGGGCGGCCAGGTCGGCACAGAGGGTATCGACCGCCAGCTCGCCGCGGATCTTCTCCGACATGCCGGTTCCGCGCCAATGCCATCGCAGCACACGGCGGCCTGCGGCGACCAAATCGGGCAGGATCGCGTCCCAGCTATAGGCGCTGCCGCCCAACTCGTGGATCAGCACCAGCGGGCGGTCGCCTTCCGGCCCATCCAGAAAATATTCGAGGCTGACTCCGTTCGCTTCGATCCAGGCCATGATGCAGCCTCCCCCGGTCAGTCTTTCAGAAACGGCAGCACGGTTTCCGCCCACAGGTCCGGAGAATAGACCGGGAGGAAATGGCCGGTCGGCAGTTCCCGGTAGTTAGCCCCTGGAATGGCGTTGGCGATTTCCTGCACCGCGGCGGGTGTCCGCAGCGGATCGTCGGTGCCGGAAAGGATGAGTGCCGGGCAGGCGATGCGGGCGAAGTTTGGCCCCTCGTCCATCTCGGCCAGCATGCGGTTGTGCGCGGCAAAGCTGGCGGGATCGTTGCAGATCCAGCGGTTGCGGTATTCGGCGAAGGCCGCCGGGTCCGTCCGGTAGGCCTCCGGGTAGGAGCGGGCCATGCTCTGGTCGGCAAAGGCACGCATGCCGTCCTTCTCAACGCCGGCCGCGCGGGTCAGCAGCATGTCGCGCGAGGCATTGCCGCCGCCGGTGGCGGGGCTGGAGGCCACCAGCTTGCGCACTTTGGCCGGGTGGCGTGCGGCAAAGGCGATGGCAATGCCACCGCCAAGCGCCGTGCCAACCATATCCGCCGGCTGCGGGAAGCCAACCGCATCCATCAACGCAGCCAGATCGGCGCACATGTCGTCGATGGAGAAAGGCCCGCGGATTTTCTCCGAGAGGCCAGAGCCGCGCCAATCCCAGCGCAGCACGCGGTGCCCGGCGAGCACCACCTTCGGAATCAGCGGCTGCCAGCTATGGAGAGTTCCGCCAAGCTCGTGTACCAGTACCAGCGGCTTGCCGGTCTCCGGCCCATCCAGGCTGTAATGAAGACTGGCGCCGTTTACTTCGATCCAAGGCATGGACCGGGCCCTCCCTACATCTGGAATTTCCAGGTTTCCGGGACGATGTGATAGCCGCCGCCGCGCTTCACCAGATGACTGAAGGCGGGGAAGTGTAGGTGCATGCCGGCGACCAATAGCCGGTCGGCTGCCACCATGTCGAACACACGGCGGCGGCTGGCGGCGGCTTTGTCCTTGTCGGTGTCGAAGTCGATGCAGACTTCCGGGTGCGGCGCTTGAATTTCCGGCACGTGCACGGTGTCGCCCCAGATTAGCAACTGCTCGTTGCCGGACTGGATTTGATACATGGTGTGGCCCGGCGTGTGGCCGTTCGCGGGCAAGGCGACGACGCCCGGAAACATCTCCTGCTCCTTATTGAAAGTCCGCATGCGGTCCTTGTAGGGGCCGACCTGCTCGCGCGTGCATTGGAAATAGAGCGCTTTTTCCCGGTCCGTGCCCTTGGCCATGGCCGCGTCGTCTTCCCAGTGCGGCAGTTCGTTTTCGTGGCAGACCAGTTCAGCGTTTTCGTAGAACGGCTTCCAGGTCTCACGGTCGCTGAGGCCGGCGGAATGGTCCGGATGCATGTGGGTCAGCATGATGGTGTCGATGTCGCTGGCCTTGACCCCGGCGATTTCCAGCATTTTCAACTGCCAGCCGGCGGTTGGCCCCATATAGGATCCGGAGCCGGTATCGACGATGGCCGTGCGGCCCTGGCTTTGAATCAGGAAGGTGTTGACGCTGGTGCGCCGCCCCTGGTCCGGCCCGAAATTCTCGCGGATCAGGCTTTGACCCTGCTCCTCCGTAATGTTGTGCAGCACGCTGAGCGCACCGTCGAGGTAGCCGTCCGTTACCGCGGTGACGACGATGTCGCTGATCTTGCGGCGGTAGACGCCGGGAATCTGTTCGGTGGGAACCTGGGGCATGGCGGCGCGCTTCCTTGGGCTTTTGTTGTGCGGGTGGACTGTGGCGCACTTTGCCAAGGCGCCGCAGCCGGTGCAATCGTTTCAGGCGAGAGAAGAGGCGGTCAGGCTCAGCGCCCGGCCATCATCCGTATCGCCTCATAGGTCGCCACGGTCTCACCGTTCTGGTTGACGATGTCGTTGCGGGTTTTGACGATGCCGCGGTTGCCCTTGGAAGTTCCGCGTACGCTCAGAACCTCCACCTCCACATGGATGGTGTCGCCGACATTTGTTGGCCCCAGCACCTTCAGGTTGCTTTCCAGCATGGCAAGGCCGGTGTGCTGCATGGTGGCCTGCACCAGCAGCCCCTCGGCAAAGCAATAGCAGAGCGCGCCCGGCACCGGCCTGGCCCCCTTGATCGCGCCCTGTTCGGCGAAGGTCTTGTCGGTGAATATCATCTCCACCATGCCGGTGGCGTTGATGAAGTTCACCAGGTCCGCTTCCGTGATGGTGCGGTTGATGGTGCGGAATTGCTGGCCGACCGCCAGATCGTTCCAGTGCAGGCCGAGGCCGACGTAGTCCATGTTTTGATCCTAAAGAGAGGGGAAGGGCTGGTCAGCCCAGAACGTCCCACTTCTGGCCGATGCGGTCGAGCGAGACGAAGTCCTTCAGGTCGCCGCGGCCGACTGGGCCGAAATTGCCCATGGGATAGCCGATCGGGATGATGGCGTAGGATAGCCAGCCCTCCGGCAGTTGCAGCGCCTTCTCCGTCTCCTCGGCATAGATCAGGTGGCGTGTGGTCAGGTTTGCCCCCAGGCCCAGCGCCCGGCAGGCGAGCAGGATGTTCTGCACCGCCGGGTAGATCGAGGCACCGGACATCCGCGATGGCAGGCTGTCACCGCTTTTCAGACAGCAGACGATCCAGACCGGCGCTTCGTGGAAATGGTCGGTCAGGTATTCCACGGCCAGGTGCTGGCGGTGGTATTTCTCTGCGTTCGAGCCGGGTGGCGGCGCGCTGGTTGCGTAGCGGGGGCCGATCACCTCATCCAGCGCTTTTTTGTACCAGACCTGCACCGCCTTCTTGATCGCCATATCCTTGACCACGACAAAGTGCCAGGGCTGGTTGTTGCCGCCGCTGGGCGCACGGATTGCGGCGTCCAGCACCTTGACGATCAGGTCGTCCGGCACCGGGTCCGGCTTCAGCCGGCGCATGGCGCGCATGGTGTGCATGATGTCGAAAATATTCTGGCTGGAAAGGTCGATGGGCGCGGCGGCCATGGCGGTTCCTCCGGTGTTTTTGTGCTCAGGATCAGTACCACGGCCGACCCGCTTGGCAAAGCCGCTGCCGATGGCGTTGAATGGCGGGGTGATCGAGACGTTTCGCGAAAAGGATCGCACTCATGCCCCTGCCGTTTGCCAAAACCGTCACCTTCGGCCTGCACTCGCAGATGCCGACCGTCGCTGACACGCGCAAGCTGGTGCGCGCCGCCGAAGAGGGCGGCTTTTCCACCATCGCCGTCGGCGACCATCTGGCCTTCGCGCTGCCGATCCTCGATCCGTTCGTGCAGCTGGCACAGGTGGTGGCCCTGTCCGACACACTGAAGGTGCAGACCTCGGTCTATCTGTTGCCGCTGCGCCATCCGGTGCCGGTCGCCAAGCAGGCCGCGACGTTGGATCGGGTCAGCGGCGGCCGGTTTGTCTTTGGCCTGGGCGTCGGCGGCGAGTTTCCGGGCGAGTTCGCCGCCGCCGGCGTGCCGCACAACCAGCGCGGCGCCCGCCTGAACGAGGGCATCCAGGTGCTGCGCAAGCTCTGGACCGGGGAGAGGGTGGCGCACGAAGGCCGGTTCTTCTCCTTCCCGGAAACGCAGATGCTGCCGACGCCAGCCCAGCCGGGCGGCCCGCCGATCTGGGTTGGCGGCCGGACAGAGGCGGCGTTCAAACGCGCCGGAACGCTCTGCGACGGCTATATCAGCTATGTGGTGACGCCGGACCAGTACCGGGCCGCGATGGAGAGCATCGCAAGCCATTTCGAGGCGTCGAAACGGACGCTGGCGGAGTACGGCACCTCGCACCTGCTGTTCATGCGGCTTGGCAAGAGCTACGAGGAAGCCTTCGATGCCGCCAATGCGCTTCTGTCGAAACGCTACGCGATGGACTTCTCGCGGGCGACCAAACGCTATGCCGCGCTGGGCGCGCCGGCGGATATCGCGGCGTTTCTGGAGCAATTCCACGCGGCCGGCGTCCGCCATTTCGAACTGGAATTCCTCGGCACGCCGGAGGAACGCGACGCCCAGATCGAGCAGTTCGGCCGCGAGGTGCGGCCGTTGCTGAACTTTGCCTGATCGCGCGCGTTATCCCGGGCACCGAACGAGAAACGGCGGCTCTGAAAAGCCGCCGTTTCCGCAGGGTAAGGATTGTGCCGCCCTCGGGCGTCAGCAGGGCCGGCGGCGGCGCCATCCGGCGAGGCCAAGGCCGGTAATGCCGGCGGCGATCATGCCCAGCACGGCAGGCTCTGTCACCTGCGGCGTTGCCTGGATCGCCAAGCCTTCAAAGTCGGACAGGGTCGACGCCTGAACGGTTGCAGCGCCGGTCGCAACATCGATCGAGAAAATATTGCCGTTGTCCTCCAAGCCCCAGAGCACGCCCGAACCGTCGAATGCGATGCCGCCATCGGTGATGTTCAGTCCGGCGCCCAGCGCGCCGATGCTTGTCGCTGCACCTGTGGTGGGGTCGATCTCGACCAGGTTGTTGGCACGGTCGCCGCCCAGGCCGTAAAGGGTCAGGCCGTCCGCGGCAAGACCGGTCACGCGCTGCCCCTGCGCGCCAACGGCGGTTGCCGCGCCGGTCAACGGGTCGATGGAGTAGAAAGTTTCGGGAATGTCGGTCGCCATCCACAGATTGCCAGCCGCATCGAATGCCAGCCCCATGTCGGTGAACGTAACGCCCAAGCTGCCGACCGCAGTGCCGGCGCCGGTTGCGAGGTCGATGGTAATCAACTGGTCGCTGATGTCGTCAACCCCGAACAGAACCCCGGTTCCCGGCTGGAAGGTCAGGCCTTCGACGTCGGTGAAACCAACCGCGCCAATCGCCGTCGCGACACCGGTTGCAAGGTCGATGCTATAAAGTTGATCGTCTCCGTCCGACTGAATCGCATAACCAATCGGGGCTGCCGTTGCCGCGCCCATACCCAATACGCAAAACGCCGCCAGTGAGATGCAAGCTTTCAGGGACTTCATTGGATGGCTCCTCCTTCGTCTGTTTATGGATTGTCGACGGGGCGAGGTGCGCCCGCCTTTTCAGCAAAAAGGAAGCAAATTCCATGCCAGGCCTGGTTTCATTATAAAAATCAATATATTAATACTATAGTAAGGGTTTGGTTGCAACGAGCGCCAGGGTGCCTTCGGCTGAATTGGTTACACTTACCCTGGATATCCGGGGTAAGTGTAAAACTTCCTGACGCTCTTTTGCGGATACTGCCTGAGCGGGGCGGGGTTCAGACTTGGCCTACCGGTTTTCGGTGAAACCATTCAGGAAGCTGGTCAGGTTGGCGCCAAGCGCCTCCACATTATACCCGCCTTCCTGCACGAGCACGGTCGGCAGGCCCAGCCTGGCAATCGCCTCGCCAATGCGGCCGAAGCCTTCGGTCGAGATCGAGAGGAAACCGATCGGGTCGCCCTCGTAGGCATCGAAACCCAGCGAAACCAGCAGCGCGTCCGGCGCATAGCGGCGGATGGCGGCGAGGCCGTCCTCCAGCGCCGACAGGTAATCCTCGTCACCGGTACCCTGGGCCTGTGGCAGGTTCAGGTTGTAGCCGAGCCCCTCGCCCTCGCCGCGCTCATGCGCATAGCCGGCATAGAAGGGAAAATACTCCGCCGGGTCGCCGTGCAGTGAGACGAAGAAGCAGTCGCGCCGGCGATAGAAGATGCCCTGGGTGCCGTTGCCATGGTGCACGTCAATATCCAGGATCGCGACCCGCGCGAGTTCCTGCAGCATGTCGTTGGCGGCGATGGCGACATTGTTCAGATAGCAGAAGCCGCCCGCGGTATCGCTGTAGGCGTGATGGCCCGGCGGCCGGCAGCAGGCATAGGCCACGTCCTCCCCGTCCAGCACGGCCCGGGCGGCGGTAATGGCCGTATCCGCGGCGGCGAGCGCGGCCTCCCAGGTGCCGGCTACGATAGGCGCGGAGTTGGTGGTGATGTAATATCCCGCTTGGCCCAGCACGTCCGCCGGCCGGCCGGTCATGTGCCGGCCCGGGTGCGCGTTCGGCTGCACCGCCGGCGGCGGGTTCGGCAATTCTTGCCAGCGCTGCCAGGCGGTCTCCAGGAATTCCAGATAGCCGGGGTCATGCACGGCGGCGACGGGCGCCAAGCCATAGCTTTCCGGCTTTTCGATGCTGTGGCCGCCATCGCTCAGCGCCTGGCGCAGAACGTCGGCGCGGCGAGCCACCTCCCAATGCGGGATGGCTTTGCCGCGGCTGATGATTTCCGGCGGCTGATGGCCCAGATGGGCCTCGGAAAAGAAAGCGCGCATGTTGCAGGGTGTTCCTTACCAGCTGCGGTCGTCTTCGATGATTTCACCGCCCAGATCGGCGATCATCTGGCGGATGTCGCTGCCGATGCTCTCGAGCAGGCCGGTATCGGTCGCCCGCGCCACCAGTTTGACGCCATTGCCGCGCGGCGTGTTGTAGAACGGGTAGGAGCCGATATCGCTGTTCGGGTAGCGGTTCTGAATGGTCTCCAGAGGGCCGGCCAGTTCGCCTTCCATCAGATTCGTGGTGATCGAGCGCGATTGAACAATACGGCCGCGGCGCAGATAGGGTTTGGTTGCTTCGAACATTGCGTGGGCGATGCGCGGCACACCGGCCAGCACGAACACGTTCTCAATCTTGATTCCCGGCGCGATCATCACCTCGTTATTGACCAATTCCGCGCCTTCGGGCGCCAGCGTCATACGCTTGCGGCCATCGGTGAATTCCTGCCCGCGCGAGGCATAGAATGCCTCCAGCCGGGCGAACGCCTCGGGATGGTATTCCACCTTGCGGCCAAAGGCGAGTGCCACCGCTTCCGCGGTAATGTCGTCATGGGTTGGCCCAATGCCGCCGGTGGTGAACACATAGTCCCAGCGGCTGCGCAGCGCATTAACGGCGTCGGCGATTTCCTGATGAATGTCTGGCACCACCCGCACCTCGCGCAGTTGGATACCGATTTCGTTAAGGCCGCGGGCAATGTAGCCGATGTTTTCGTCCTGCACGCTGCCGGATAGGATTTCGTTGCCGATGACGGCAATGGCAGCGGTGACGACGGTCTCCTCGGGTGGGGCGGCAGCCATGGCTGTTCCTTCGGGTCGAACGGGCGGCAATCATTATAGGCCGGATGACACACAACGCCAGCGGCGGAAACGGCCGCGCGGAAACGCCATGGGAGACAAGTCTGGACAATATAAATATATCTTTATATAGTTATTAAGTTACCCGCCAACGAATAAGGATTCAATCATGCCCAAAGACAACCGGCCCGCACTTGCCACGCTTCTGGCGGAGCGCATCCTGGTGCTCGAAGGCGCCATGGGCACCATGATCCAGGCGGAAAAGCTGGAAGAGACCGACTATCGCGGGGAGGAATTCAAGGACCATGACCATGATCTGCGCGGCAACAACGATCTGCTCAATTTGACCCAGCCCGCCCTGATCGAACGCATTCACGATATTTATCTGTCAGTCGGCGCCGATTTTGTCGAGACCAACACCTTCAATTCGACGACCATCAGTCAGGCCGACTACCATACGGAAGACCATGTCCACCGGCTCAACGTGGAAGGCGCTAAGATTGCGCGCCGCGCCGTCGACAAATGGACCGAGCAGACACCGGACAAGCCGCGCTATGTCCTCGGCAATTTGGGGCCGACCAACCGGACCTGCTCAATCTCACCGGACGTGAACCGGCCCGGCTACCGCGCCGTTACCTTCGAGGGGATGCGCGAAACCTATCTGGAGCAGGCCCGCGGTCTGTTCGAAGGTGGCATCGATTGCTTCGCCGTCGAAACCGTGTTCGACACGCTGAACTGCAAGGCCGCTCTCTTCGCCATCGACCAGTTGGCCGAGGAAACCGGCGTCAAGGTGCCGGTCATGGTCACCGGCACGGTCACCGACCTGACCGGCCGCAACCTGTCTGGCCAGACCGTTACGGCATTCTGGTATGCGGTACGCCATTCCAACCCGCTCGCCTTCGGCCTGAACTGTGGCTTCGGCGCGGAACAGCTCCGCCCGTTCGTCGAGGAACTGTCGCGGGAGTGCGAGGTGCCGCTGGTGGTCTACCCGAACGCCGGCCTGCCGAACGAACTGGGTGCCTATGAAGAGGCGCCGGAAATGACCGCGAAACTGATCCGCGAATGGGCGGACGAAGGCCTGGTCAACATTGTCGGCGGCTGCTGCGGCACGACGCCGGATCACATCAAAGCCATCGCCGAGGCCGTTCAGGGCGTCGCGCCGCGCAAGGTGCCGGAACTCAATCCGCGCCTGCGCCTCTCGGGCCTGGACCCGTTTGCGGTCGCAGCCTGAGCGCAGCCAGAGCGAGGAAGGAATTATCAGCAGAATGACCCAACAACAGGCGACCTTCATCAACATCGGCGAGCGGACCAACGTCACCGGCTCCGCCCGCTTCAAGAAACTCATCATGGGCGGCGACTATGACACGGCGCTCGAAGTGGCGCGTCAGCAGGTCGAAAATGGCGCCCAGATCATCGACGTAAATATGGACGAGGGCCTGCTCGACGCGAAGGAGGCGATGGTCACGTTCCTGAACCTGATCGCGGCGGAGCCGGATATTGCCCGCGTGCCGGTCATGATCGACTCCTCGAAATGGGAGGTGATTGAGGCCGGCCTGCAATGCGTCGCGGGCAAGCCCATCGTCAACTCGATCTCGATGAAGGAGGGCGAGGCGGAGTTTCTGGAGCGGGCGCGCCTGATCCGCCGCTATGGCGCGGCGGCTGTCGTCATGGCCTTCGACGAAAAGGGCCAGGCGGACACCAAGGAACGCAAGGTCGAAATCTGCACCCGCGCCTATAAGCTGCTGACAGAGAATGGCTTCCCGGCGGAAGACATCATTTTCGATCCGAACGTTTTTGCGGTTGCGACCGGCATCGAGGAACACAACAATTACGGCGTCGATTTCATCGAAGCCTGCCGGGAGATCAAGCAGACGCTGCCGCATGCCAAGATCTCCGGTGGCGTGTCCAACCTCTCGTTCAGCTTCCGCGGCAACGAGCCGGTGCGCGAGGCGATGCACTCGGTCTTTCTTTACCACGCCATCCAGGCGGGCATGGACATGGGCATCGTCAATGCCGGTCAGCTTGCCGTCTACGACGATATCGAGGAAAACCTGCGCGAGCGGGTCGAGGACGTGATCCTCAACCGCACGCCGGACGGCACGGAAAATCTGCTGGAACTGGCGGAACAGTACCGCGGTCAGAGCGGCCAGATCACGGAAAAGGACGAATCCTGGCGCGAATTGCCGGTCATCAAACGGATCGAGCATGCGCTTGTGCACGGCATCAACGCCTATATCGTCGATGACACCGAGGAAGCGCGCCTGGAGGCGGAGAAGCCGCTACACGTGATCGAAGGCCCGCTGATGGACGGCATGAACCGCGTCGGCGACCTGTTCGGCGCCGGCAAGATGTTTCTGCCGCAGGTGGTGAAATCCGCCCGTGTCATGAAGCAGGCCGTTGCCCACCTGATCCCCTATATCGAGGCGGCGGCCGAGGCCAGCGGCGAGGTGCAGCAGAAAAAGGGCAAGATCCTGCTCGCCACCGTCAAGGGCGACGTGCACGACATCGGCAAGAACATCGTCGGCGTGGTGTTGCAGTGCAACAACTATGACGTGATCGACCTGGGCGTGATGGTTCCGTCCGCCAAGATCCTGGATACGGCGGCGAAGGAGGAGGTCGACATCATCGGCCTGTCCGGCCTGATCACGCCGTCGCTGGACGAGATGGTGCACGTGGCGGAAGACATGCAGCGCAAGGGCCTGAAAACGCCGTTGCTGATCGGCGGCGCCACCACCTCCAAGCTGCACACGGCGCTGAAGATCGACCAAGCTTACGAGGGCGCGGTCATCCACGTGCTCGACGCCTCGCGTGCGGTTGGTGTTGCCGGACAGTTGCTGTCGAAGGAAACCTACGGCGACTACACCAAGGGTATTGCCGACGAGTACGAGACGCTGCGCCAGCGCCGCAAGACCGGCTCGACCCACCAGGCCGTGCGCCTGGAAGATGCCCGCGCCAACAAGCCGAAGCTGGACTGGGTGTCCTATACTCCACCGGAGCCAACCTTCCTCGGCACCAAGACCTTCGTGCAGTATCCGCTGGACGAACTGGTGGAGCGGATCGACTGGACGCCGTTCTTCCGTACTTGGGAACTGGCTGGCACGTATCCGAAGATCATGAACGATCCGGTTGTGGGCGAGCATGCCCGGGCCCTGTTCAATGATGCCCAGGAAATGCTGAAGCGCATCGTTGACGAGAAATTGCTGGAGGCGCGTGGCGTCATCGGCTTCTGGCCGGCGAACAGCGACGGCGCCGAGGACGTGATGCTCTACGGCCCGGACCGGGTGAACGAACCGCTGGCTACGCTGACCTTCCTGCGCCAGCAGGTGAACAAGAGCGAGGGCCGGGCGCACTACTGCCTGGCGGACTTCATCGCCCCGCAGGATAGCGGCAAGACCGACTATCTGGGCGGCTTCGCCGTCACCACCGGCCACGGCATCGAAGGCCCGCTGGCCGAATTCGAGAAGCAGAACGACGATTACAATTCGATCCTGCTGAAGGCCTTGGCCGACCGGCTGGCGGAGGCGTTCGCCGAGCGCATGCACGAGCGGGTGCGGCGCGAGTTCTGGGGCTACGCGCCGGACGAGGCGCTGGAAAACACAGACCTGATTCGCGAGAAATACCGCGGCATCCGCCCGGCGCCCGGCTATCCGGCCTGCCCGGACCACAGCCAGAAGCCAACCCTGTTCCGGCTGCTGAATGCGGAAGCGGAGACCGGCATCGAACTGACGGAAAGCTATGCGATGACGCCGACCGCAGCGGTCAGCGGCTGGTATTTCGCAAATCCAGACGCGTCCTATTTCGGCATCGGCCGGGTCGAGCGCGACCAGCTGCTGCGCTATGCGGAGCACACCGGCGTCTCCGTCGAGGTTGCCGCCCGCCGCCTGTCGCCGGTCCTGGCCGACGACGCCACCCGTCCCGGCAAGGACGAGGTGCAGGAGGCAGCCTAACCAGGGGGGCCCCGCCTGCCCCCGGAGCCTGCAGCGCAGGCATCCGGGGGTGGGGCTTCTGACCGAAGGCGGGTGTAGCGGCCGCGGTTCGCCGGACAAGCCCCTTCGTCTTGGCTTGCGCGCATGCTAGCGTTTGCGCATGCCGTTGACCGATTTCCTTATGATCGCTAAAGACGTCTCTGCCGCTGCCGCACCGGTGGCGCTGGAGACCACAGCCATTGCGCACGGGCTGCCCTATCCGCAGAACCTGGATGTCGTCGGCCGGCTGGAGGCCGCGATCCGCAGCCGCGGTGGCACGCCCGCCTGGTGCGGCGTTCTGGATGGGCGCCTGCGGGTCGGGCTTGACCCTGGGGAGGTGGAGCGCTTCGCCAAGGATGCGGACCTGCCCAAGGTCTCGCGCCGCGACATTGCCCCGCTTCTCGCCGCCGGCCGTTCCGGCGCGACCACGGTGGCGGGCACCATGATCCTGGCCCATGCCGCAGGGCTTGCCGTGTTTGCCACCGGCGGTATCGGCGGCGTACATCGGGAGGTTGCGGCAAGCCTCGATATTTCCGCCGACATGGCCGAACTGGCGCGTACACCCGTTGCGGTGGTGTGTTCCGGCGCGAAATCCATTCTGGACCTGCCGAAAACCGTCGAGATGCTGGAGACGCTGGGCGTGCCAGTGCTTGGCCTGGGCTGCGATCACTTCCCGGCCTTTCAGGTGCCATCCAGCGGCCTGCCGGTGGATCGGCGCTGCGATACGGCGGCAGAGGCCGCAGCCATCATCCGGGTGCAGCAGCAGTTGGGCGGCGGCGGGCTGGTTGTGGGTGTGCCCGTTCCGGCCGGCGAGGCCCTGGACCAAGACCAGGTCGAAACTTGGGTGGGCGAGGCGCTGGCGGATGCGCGCGACGACGGCATAACCGGAAAGGCGATTACGCCCTACCTGCTGAAACGCCTGGCGGCGCTGAGCGGTGGCCGCACGCTGGACGCCAACATTGCGCTGCTGGAAAACAACGCCGCCCGTGCCGCGGAAATCGCGGTGGCTCTGGCGGAACTCACACAGTCCTAACCCAGTATCCCGACCACTGCGCCAGTCATGCAGGTGGCGAGCGTGCCGGCCAGTAGGCTTTTCATGCCAAGCCCGACGATCTCGCCCCGCCGCTCCGGCGCCATGGTGGCGAGCCCGCCGATCATGATTCCGAGCGAGCCGAAATTGGCGAACCCGCAGAGCGCATAGGTCATGATGAGGCGCGACCGGTCGCCGAGCGCGTCTGGCGGGGTTTTGGAGAGTTCGAGATAGGCCAGAAGCTCGTTCAGCACGGTCTTGATGCCCATCAGGCTTCCGGCGCTCGCGGCCTCGCTCCACGGTATGCCCATCAGCCAGCAGACCGGCGCGAACACCCAGCCGAAAATCTGCTGCACCGTCAGCGCTTCGCCGCCCGCCCAACCGGTCAAGCCGCCCAAAATGGCGTTGGCCAGATGCACCAGGGCTACCAGTACGATCAGCATGGCGGTGACGTTCAGCAGCAAGGTCAGCCCCTGCAGCGTGCCCTTGGTCACGGCATCCATGCTGCTGTCGGCATCCGGGTGCGGGGTGAAATCCCCAGCCGTGCCGCTGCCGTCGCCCGGCACCATCAGCAGCGCGATGGTTACCGCCGCGGGCGCGCTGATGACCGACGCCATGAGCAGGTGGCCCGGCGCATCCGGCAGGGTTGGCCCAAGGATGACGCCGTAGAGAACCAGCACCGTGCCGGCAATGGTCGCCATGCCGCCGGTCATTAACACGAACAGTTCGGAGCGGCTGAGGCGGGCCAGATAGGGCCGGATGAACAGCGGCGCCTCCACCATGCCGACGAAAATGTTGGCCGCCGTGCCGAGGCCGACCGCGCCGCCAACGCCCATGCTCTTTTCCAGCACGAACGCGAAACCGCGCACGATCAGAGGCAGAATCCGCCAATAGGTCAGCAGCGCCGTCAGCGCGCTGACGACCAGGATCAGCGGCAGCGCCTCGAACGCCAGGATGAAGGCCGCGCCGGGATAGGGTTCCTCGAATGGCAACGGGCCGCCACCCAGATAGCCGTAGACGAAGCTGGTCCCCGCCGTCGTCGCCTCGCTCAGCGCCAGCACGCCGTCGTTGATGGCGGCGAATACCGCGCGGCTGCCCGGCAGGTGGAACAGCAGTGCCGCGATGGCCAGTTGCAGCCCAAGGCCAGCCGCGGCGACGCGCAGGCTGGCGCCGCGGCGGTTTTCGCTGAGCGCCCAGGCAATGGCCGCAAAGGCGAGGAGGCCCAGCATGCTTTGGGCGGTCGCAATGTCCGGCATGGCTCGCAGTCTCCCGGCGCCGTCAGCGCGGGCGGCCCGAGAGGATTTGGCCAGCGCCACGCAACCAGTCGCGCACTCTGGCCCGATTCACCCCGAAATCCCAATACCCTGTCTCGGCGCGGCTGTAGATCGCGACGGTCGAGCGGTCGCCGGCAAGCGGCAGCACGGCAATGCTGATATGGTCGGTAAAGCCGAACAGGGCCGTCCACTCGGCGGCCTGGATGTGCAGCCCGTCGGCAGACCGCCAGGTGATTTCGGCCCGCGGCTGGGCAGCTATCCAGCTTTGCCAGACTGCGGCTTGCTCCGCCGCGGACGCCGCGAACACCGGCGCGGCCTCGTCGGCAATCGCAGCGCAGGCACCTTCGGACGCCGCCAGCCAGTGGTTGGGCGAGGACGGGCGCTGCAGCGTCTCGCAATCGGCGAGCGGGAAGTCCATCCGGCCGCCGGCACTCCCTTCCTGGGCGGTTGCGGCGGGGGCGGTCATGGCCAGCGCCGTGGCCAGGAGGAAAACCGGAACCGATGCCGAGCCGCGACGTCTGCCATCCCGCCGGCCCCGCATCAATATATCTTCGGCTCCGGCGTCGCGCCGCCGGCGTGAAGGAAGTCGAAGTCGCAGCCCTTGTTGGCCTGGGTGATGTGATCCAGGAACAGCCGACCGTAGCCGCGGGTGTAGGGCTCCTCCGGCGGGATCCAGGCGGCCATGCGCCGGGCGAGTTCCTCATCGGAGACTTCCAGGCGCAGCACGCGCGCCTCCACGTCCAGCGTGATCAGGTCGCCATCCTGCACCAGCGCGAGCGGTCCGCCCACTGCGGCTTCCGGCGCCACGTGCAGCACGCAGGCGCCGTAGCTGGTGCCGCTCATCCGGCAGTCGGAGATGCGGACCATGTCGCGCACGCCCTGTTCCAGCAGCTTTTTCGGGATCGGCAGTTGTCCCCATTCCGGCATGCCTGGCGCGCCCTTCGGCCCGGCGTTCTGCAGCACCAGCACCGAGTCCTTGGTCACGTCCAGGTTCGGGTCGTCGATGCGGGCATACATGTCGTCGACGTTGGAGAACACCACCGCCGGGCCGGTGTGCTGCATCAGGTGCGGCTCCGCCGCCGTCGGCTTGATCACCGCCGTATCGGGTGCGAGGTTGCCGCGCAGCACCGCCGTGCCGCCGGTGCCGGAAAGCGGGTTGGAGCGCAGGCGGATCACCTCGTCGTTATAGATCTCCGCGCCCTCGATGTTATCGCCGAGCGTTCGGCCGTTCGCAGTTGGGCAATCCAGGTTCAGCAGGTCGCCGATCTGCCCCAGCAGCGCGCGCAGGCCGCCCGCATAGTAGAAATCCTCCATCAGATAGGTGCCGGCCGGTTTCAGGTTGCAGAGGACCGGCGTCTTTTTGCTGATCTCGTCGAAGCGTTCCAGCGGCAGGTCAACACCGGCCCGGCCCGCCATGGCGACCAGATGGATCATGGCGTTGGTGGAGCCGGACAAGGCCATATCCACGGTGATGGCGTTGTCGAAGGCGGCGGGCGTCGCCAGCTTCTCCGGCGTCAGATCCTCCCACACCATCTCCACGATCCGCCGGCCGGAGCGGCTGGCCATCATCTGGTGGGTCGAATCCACTGCGGGGATCGAGGACGCGCCCGGCAGCGTGAAGCCCAGCACCTCCGCCAGGGAGGTCATGGTCGACGCGGTACCCATGGTCATGCAGGTGCCGGCAGAGCGCGCGATGCCCTCCTCCAGGCCGAACCAATCCTCGTCCGAGAGATTGCCGGCCCGCCGCTCCGCCCAATACTTGAACACGTCCGTGCCGCTGCCCAGCGTCTGCCCCTTGAAATGACCGCGCAGCATCGGCCCGGCCGGCACATAGATCGCCGGCAGCCCCATGCTGATCGCGCCCATCAGCAGGCCGGGCGTGGTCTTGTCGCAACCGCCCATCAGCACCGCACCGTCGACCGGCTGGGAGCGCAGCAACTCCTCCGTCTCCATCGCCAGGAAGTTGCGATACATCATGCTGGTCGGCTTGGTCATCTGCTCGCCGACGCTCATGGCCGGCAGTTCGACCGGAAAGCCGCCCGCCTGCCAGACGCCGCGCTTCACCTCCTCCGCTCGCTGCCGCATGTGGCTGTGGCAGGTGTTGGTATCGGACCAGGTGTTGACGATGGCGATTACCGGCTTGCCAGCAAAATCCTCGCGCGCGAACCCCATCTCCATGGTGCGCGAGCGGTGCCCGAACGCGCGCATGTTGTCGACACCGAACCACCGGTGAGAGCGCAGGTCTTCGGGCTTTTTGTGGGTGTCTGCCATCGTCGTTTAGGCCTTGCTTCGTTCGTATTGCTTTCGAAGTGCCTTCTTTGGGATCAAGGGAGCGAGCCGCAAGTAAACTTCCCCATCAGGCGCCATGATTGCACGCTTCACCATCACCGAAATAGGCATTTCAGTATCATATCTTTCAGCGAAAACCGCCGAAACGGCCTTTGGAAGGTACCCGATGATAGATCCAGTGTCGTTTGTTTTGTCAACTACTTGGATGGCATGGGGATCGTGTTCGTTCGTTGGCTCCCGTTCAAGCGCAAGGGAATATTCTTGTTTTTCCACCACTCTCTCAATAAGGGATTTCGCCGCTTCCCGGTGCCCCAGATAAGAGATGTAGACCAACTTGCACTCGTTGTCCTTGTCGAAATTTGGCAAGTAGACCCAATCAGAACCGGGGTGCCGCCGCTCAATTTCAAGATCGCGCCATTCCTGTCCTTCGAAATCGTGCCCGGCACGCTGAGGTCTGCAAATCGCTTTCTTAGCGGCTGTCTGCTCAGGAGCAGAAGAAGTCTCACCTTTACCTGAACGACACATTCTCAAGCCGATGATTAGCGCCAGCGAGCCCCCAATAGTGAGAATCGCAATCAGTTCCCAATTCATCATGTAACCCCTTCGATTGAGCGCGTAACCATTACCTAGCCCTCCCATTCCCTCCTGTTCTGGATTCTGGCTGTTCTTGATTCTAAAACCGCTCGACCCAGGGCCGCACGTCGATTTCGGCGGCCCAGGCGCTGCGGTGCTGGGCGTGGAGTTGGTAGTAGGTCTCGGCGATGGCGTCCGGCTCCAGCAGGTGATGCTCTGGTTTGTCGCCTTCGGCCGAGTGGTGGGGGCCGTGGATGCCGCCGTCGACCACCACATGCGCGACGTGGATGCCCTGCGGCCCGTAATCCCGCGCCATGGCGAAGGAGAGCGCGCGCAGGCCGAACTTGCCGACGGCGAAGCCCGCTGACTTGGCATAGCTTTTCACGCTGGCGGTGGCGCCGGTGAACAGGATAGTGCCACGGCCCTCCGGCAGCATGCGCTTTGCCGCCTCGCGCCCGACGATGAAGCCGCCGAGGCAGCCGCGCTCCCATGCCTTCACGAAATCATCGACCGCAATGTCGGTGACGGAGCCGCGTACCCGGCCCGACGCGTTGTAGACAACGATGCTGGGGGCCGCGCCGAAATCGCGCTCGACGGCGGCGTAGAGGTCCAGCACCGACTGCTCTTGCGTAGCGTCGCAGGCATAGGCCCTGGCGCCGTATTCGCGGGCGATCTCCTGCACCGGCTCCAGCCGGCGTGCCGCCAGCGCCACCTTGGCCCCGGCCTTGGCGAAGCGGCGGCCGAGCGCCGCGCCTAGGCCGGGGCCGACGCCGACGATAAGGGCGATTTCCTGGGTCATGGCTCGTATCTCCTTCTGCCTCAGTTGGCGCGAAGTTGCCCCGCCAGCGCATCCAGCGCCATCAGATAGCCGCGGGAGCCGAAGCCGCAGATCATGCCCTGCGCCGCTGCGGCCACATAGGAATGGTGCCGGAATGCCTCGCGCTTGTGAATGTTGGAAAGGTGCACCTCGATCACCGGCACAGACAGCAGCATCAGCGCATCCTGAATCGCAACAGAGGTGTGAGTGTAGGCGGCGGCATTGATGATGATGCCATCGGCGGCGGCGCGGGCCTCCTGAATCCAGGTCACCAACTCGCCCTCAATGTTCGATTGCCGGAAATCGACCTCCAGACCAAGCGATTCGCCATAGGATGTGCAACTGGCTTCGATGTCGGCCAATGTCTCGTGCCCATAGATTTCTGGCTGGCGTAAGCCCAGCATGTTAAGATTCGGTCCGTTGAGGATGAAGATCGGTTTGGCCATGGGGCATGTTCCTTGTCGGTAGAACCAGTATCCGTCCATTAGGGGACCGGAGGCAGCCGCGCAAGAATGATGCCTCGGCCATGTCATCTATGGGAAAGAGCATCGCGATGCAGGCTGCCACACCGCCGCCACTGGGCTTTCGTATCGCCCGGCGCCTGATCCGTGCGAATGTTCCGGGCGCCTATCGCCTGCAGGAAACCTTGCGCCGTGCCGGACTGTTGTGCCGGCCTGCGGTGTTCGACCTGGGCCGCGGCGTGCTGTTCGAGGTGCCGGTGGGCCGGCGGGAAAATTCCTGGGATGCGGCCGATTTTGTAGCCTATGATCCGCCGCTGATCGCCGGCATGGTGCGGGCCGCAGCCGCCATGCCCTCGCCGCCGGCTCTGGTCGATGCCGGCGCGGATATTGGCACGGTGAGTGCGCAGAGTGTAGCAGCCGGTGCCATTGTCGCCCGGATCGTGGCCTATGAACCGAACCGGGAGGCGCATGCCGTCCTCGCCCGCAATCTCGCCCGTCTGCCGGTGCTGGCGGAAGCCCGGCTTGCCGGCGTCGGCAGGCAGTCGGGCCGCGGGGCGCTGCGCCAGCCGGGTTTCAGCGCCCACGCCCATTCCGCCTTTGTCAGCGACGGGGACGACTTTCCCGTCGAACGGATCGACGATCTGGGCTTGTCCGGACCGGTTCTGCTGAAGCTGGATGTCGAGGGCGGCGAGCTTGATGCCCTGCAAGGGGCGGAGGCAACCTTGCGGCAGGCGCCGCGCGCCGCTGTCATTTTCGAGGCGCATGTCCGACAGGCGGATCGCATCGGCCAGGACCCAAGCGATATCCTGCGCTGGCTGCTGACGCTGCGCGGCTGGTCGTTCGAGGTGCTGGATCTGCCGGGCTTGGTTCCAGACCCGGACCGGGCGTTCTTCAACCAAATCTCCAACCCTCAGCCTATAGGCTACAACGTGCTGGCACTTTCGGATTAATTTCGGGCCGCACCCAAGTTTTTCCTTGCGCCGCAGGGGCCATGACGCTACATGCGCCGCTCGCACGCAAGCCCACGTGCCGGCGGGTCTCAGCAATGCCCCGGGGGAGCCTATCCCCACCGTCTCGCGAGGACGGTCTGGTGACCCGGTAACGAGGTAACATGTGCGCTCTTGGTGTCGGCGTTCGGGTCGGCCTTGTGGCGCGTGTTACGGCACGCTCGTGGCAAGTCCCTCTCGGATTGCGCCGGCATTCCTGCTGGTCTGTCTCGATTGGTGGAAAGGGCCCCGTGGTATGACGGCACGCATTTCTCGTTACCTGAACGAAGTTCAACCGGCGACCCCTTGTTTGGTCGTCGATCTCGAAGCCGTGGCGGAGGCTTATGAGAGCCTGCAGCGCGCGCTGCCCATGGCGACGATTTACTATGCCATGAAGGCGAATCCGGCCCGCCCGGTGCTGGAATTGCTTGCCGGCATGGGCTCGTCGTTCGATTGCGCCTCGATTTATGAGATCCAGGACGTGATTGCCGCCGGTGCCCCGGTGGAGCGTCTGTCTTTTGGCAATACGATCAAGAAACAGAGCGATATTGCCAAAGCCTGGGCCCTGGGCGTGAACATGTACGCCTTCGATAGCGAGGCAGAGCTGGAAAAGCTGGCCATCGCCGCGCCTGGCGCGCGCGTCTATTGCCGCTTGGTGATGGACGGTGCCGGCGCGGATTGGCCATTGGCCCGCAAGTTCGGTTGCGAGTTGGACATGGCTTTTGACCTGATGTTGAAGGCGCGCGACCTTGGGCTGGACCCGTTCGGGCTCAGCTTCCACGTCGGCTCGCAGCAGCGTGATGTCGGCCAGTGGGACGGTGCGGTGGCGCGGACCGCCATGCTGTTCACCAATCTGGCGGAAGCCGGTGTGAAGCTGCGCATGGTCAATATCGGCGGCGGCTTCACCGCCCGCTATAAGGTCGATGCGCCGGACCAGCAGGACCATGCCAACGCGGTGATCGAGGCGCTGAACAAGCATTTCGGCAACCGCATGCCTGAAGTGGTGGTGGAGCCGGGCCGTTCGCTGGTTGGCGATGCCGGCATCATCCAGGCCGAAGTCGTGCTCATCAGCAAGAAGAGCTACGACGACGAAAAGCGCTGGGTCTACCTGGACATCGGCAAGTTCGGCGGCCTGATCGAGACCATGGACGAGGCAATCAAGTACCGTGTTCGCACGCCTTACGATGGCGGGAACGTGCGCACGTCGCCCGTGGTTATCGCCGGGCCGACCTGCGACGAGGTGGACGTGCTCTACCGCAACAGCGGTTACGAGATGCCGGACGCGCTGAGTGTTGGCGACAAGATCGAGATCCTCTCGACCGGCGCCTATACCACGACCTATTGCTCTGTCGGATTCAACGGGCTGCCGCCGCTGCAAACCCACTGCATCTAAGCCCCCGTCGCACAATACAGGCCAGCCAAGGCCGGCTTCCGTTTCCGGAAGCCGGCTTTTTCTTTGTGCGGATTGCCGGGACGCTCTGCCGCAGTTATGCTTTTCGGCAGGTTGAAAACAGGCCGGATCAACCGGCCAGCCGCCCTTGTGAGGAGGTGCCGCCGCTCATGCAAACGGTTCGTGTCGGTCGTGTCGATGACTTCGAGGATCCCGGCCGGAAGGTGGTCGCTGTTGGCGATACCGAGGTCGGTGTCTTTCGCCTAGACGGCGAATTCTTTGCCTGGGTCAACGATTGTCCGCACCAGGGCGGCCCTGTGTGCCAGGGCCGGCTGTTCACCAAGGTGCTGGAGGTGCTGGGCGAGGATCAGTCCAGCCATGGCCGCACTTATGAGGACGGCACGCTGCACATCGTCTGCCCCTGGCATGGGTTTGAGTACGATGTGCGCACGGGCGAGCACCCGGGCACGCCCGGTATCGCGCTCACTCCGGTCAAGGTGCAGGTGCATGATGAGGAGGTGCATATCCTTGTCGAATGACCTGCCGGCCGACCGGCGCAACGATCCCTACATTGAGGCGGAAAGTCTGGCGGACGAGGCTTGGCGCTTGGCCGCGCAGGCGGTCGCCGATGGCGACGAGGACCGCATTTCGGACGAAGCGGTGGCGAAGCTGTTTACCGCAGCCGTCAAGCTCTACGCCGCCAAGGCCGACCGGGGCGAACGCAGCCCGCGCGCGCTGCTTGGCCGGTACGACGAAGTGGTGAGCCCGACCGAGGCGCTGACCGCGGCGACCGAGATGCTGCGGGCATTGCGTCTTGGCCCGATGGAATTCGGGCTCTGGTCGCGCCGCCGCCCGGAGGACTATCACGACCTGGAGCCGGAAGCGCCGCCAATTCCCGCCGAGCCGGGCACGGGGAATGTTTAAGCGACACACACCATAGAGGAGCCAGCCCATGGATGCGCCAATCCTTCCCGGCCAGCCGATGCCGGTTCAGGAAATCGACACCACAACGGACACGCGCGAGATCCTGGCGCATTCCCGCAAGCATGCCGAGCGGGCGGGCTATGCCGACTGGCTGATTGTCGATATCGACGCCCACCATGTGGAAACGGCCAGCTGGAACGAAATCGTCACCCATATCGATGATCCCGTGTTGCGGGATCAGGCCAAATTTTTCCACGCTGAGAAGATCGGCGCGCCGCCCTATGGGCTGAACGGCGACCTAGGTTTGCGCTACCAGGATGTTGGCGGGCGCATCCCGCACCAGGCGGGGCTGCGCGAGGCGGTGGAGGATACGGGTGTGCATCGTGACGTGATCCTGTCGCGCCGGGCCATGGATGCCTTCGCACTGGATTATATGGTCGTGTTTCCGACGCCGATGCTGTTCCTCGGCATGCATCCGCAGGCCTATATGGAAGTGGTGCTCTGCAACGCCTACAACAGTTGGCTGTGCGAGCGGGTATTGCCGCACGATCCGGGCCTGACGGCCATGGTGGTGTTGCCGTTCAACACGCCGGAAGAAGCCTGCAAAACGGTGGAACGCTTCGGCGACAGGCCGGGCGTCATCGGTTTCTCCGTCACCTCCACCCGCTACAAGCCGGTGCATGCCAACGAATACATGCGCCTCTACGCCATGATCGAAGAGACCGGCAAGCCGCTGGGCTTCCATGCCGGTTATCACTGGCAGGATCCGTCGCTTGCCACCTGCAACTCGTTCCTGGGCATGCACGCGCTGGGCTTTGTCTGGTCCAACATGGTGCATATGACCAACTGGGTGCTGAACGGCATTCCCGAGCGGTTCCCCAAACTGAATTCGCTCTGGATCGAAAGCGGTATTGCCTGGGTGCCGTTCCTCATGCAACGCCTGGACGATCAGTTTCTGATGCGCCAGTCGGAAGCGCCACTGCTGAAGCGCCTGCCGAGCGAGTACATGAACACCAATTGCTTCTACACGTCCCAGCCGCTCGAAAAAGGCAATCTGAAGGCGGTGGAAACGACATTCGACATGATCAACGCGGAAACGCAATTGCTATTCGCAACCGACTGGCCGCATTTCGATTTCGATTCGCCACGGGTGATCTATGACATGCCGTTCCTGACCGAAATGCAGAAGCGCCGCATCCTTGGCCTGAACGCGGCGGAGTTGTTCGGGCTGAAGGTAAAGCCGCACCAGTATGGCTGAATCGCACTGTGTTTATGGTTGTTAAGATTCCTGAAAGGAAATATCGATAGTTGAATAAGGATTGTTAGATGTTCGCAAGCGAACTGGCCCGAGGTGCGCGCAGGACCGGGGGACCAAGGAAGATGCAAGTCAGTGTCTCTCCCGAAGGAGCCATCTACGCGCCCGGAACGGAGGCGTTCTTTGAGCGGATCGGGTATTCCAACCCGGACTTCGACGCGGGTGACTATGTGGTCCGCAATCTGGGCTTCGTCGCGATCTCCCGCCGGTCGCGGGAACGCATGATGGTGCGCTTGCGCCCCAGTCTTGTCAGCGGCGCGGCGCTCAACAGTGCGTTGCGCGTTCTGGTGGGTCAGGAATTCGCCCAGGGCGAAATTCAACATTATGGCCGGGAATGGACGTCGGAGGTCTGGCCGAACGACCCGGCCATGCTGCACCGGCTCGTCGAACTCTGCGAAAAGAGCCATGCCCCGGCCGAGCCGCGCTTCGGCGCCAAAGCGCTGCAACTGGATAGTCTGGCGGATACGGACGGCAACCCGCTGCGCCCGCTGTTCCAGAAATGGCGGGTGTCGGCCAGCGTGTTCGACGATACGACCATGCCCTTCCTGATCGGCTACGGGCTCGATTACCGGCTGATTGTCATGACCGCCGAAGACGCCGGCGATCCGCTGCGGTTCCAGTTCATGGGGGAGGGGTTCAAGTTCTACGACGCCCGCCAGAAGGCGAACATCATTGGCGCACCGATCGACCATCAGCCCGATTCCGATTATGGCCGCTGGCTTGCCAGCCAATACAGCAAGGTGGTCGAGACCGGGAAGCCCAGTCTCGACTACGTCACCGCCTGCATCCGGTCGGACCAGGGGCCTGGCCGCCGCAGCCGGTACGAGCGGCTGCTGCTGCCCTGGCGGACGGCCGACAACAGGCTGCTGGTTACCTGCGCATCCATCCTGATCTCGTCGGAGACGGAAGCCGCTGAGAATGGCGACTTCCAGCCCGAGATTTCGCCATCAGGCAACCTGGAGGGCGGCGGCGGTCCGCTCGGCGACGAACCTTTGGACATCGGTCAGAAGCTCGCTGCGCGGCATGCGCACTAACGCGATATCCAGATCGCCGAGAGGGTGCCCAGGCGCGTGAATTCCAAGCTGAACATCGGAATAGCCATAGGCGTTGGCGATGTTGAGTTCGACATGTTCGCGCCGGACCACGCTGATAGTCCAATCCGTCGACCACTGACCGAAAGCGAACACCCGGCTCACCCGCGGCAGGATGCGGGACAGCCCCAGACGGCGATAATTCGGATGAAACCAAGTGCTGCCGCTGAAGCACACCGTACCGGACACGCCCCGTTTCGGCCCGCCTTCCAACAGGATGGGCGGGTGCAGCATCTGGTTGGGGTAAAGCAAGCGTGCGATCAGTGGCGCGACGCCCGTGTCCTCCCACTGGAACAGGCGGCCGGCTTGCGCGACCACGGTCTCGCCGTTTTCGGCGGTGCCGCTGATCCAGTAGAAGTTGCTGGCGTCCACTTGGTCCCGGGCGGGGTCGAAAACCGGAAACAACGGATACCAGTTGCCCGCCGCGGTCTCGCGCCGGTTGAGGTCTACCAATGCGTCGATATCCCGCCGCACGCGCAGCCGGATTCCGCGATCGCGCGCGGTCTGGTCCGCCAGCAGCAGAAACTTCGCGATATCCTCCACCGGTCCATCCTGAACGGTGACGGCATCGGGCAAACGGATATTGTGGTGGTGCCAGTTGGTCATAACACTGCTCCTTCTGCGCTGGTTGTTAATACTTCATTAACTATTTAAGATTGAGTAAATAATGTATAAATCCACTTATAATTTTAAGCAATCTGAAAGAATTGATTTAGCACAACGGTATGGATACGTTTGGCGTAACCGTTGGTTGAGGTCGTCATGCGGATGCATCGCTGATTTGTTGTGCGGTCGGCGTGGCGCCCAGACATCACCTCCAGACCTTGGGAGGCCCTCGCAAGGGGCGAAGCTGACGTGACTGCATCGCCGCGCATTCCATTGAGCCAGGGCATCCTGGCACCGGCTGGGTTCGACGCGCTTGCCAGCATGGCAGTGCCGATCCTGATCGCCGAGTCGTCGCACCCCGGCTTGGTCGACCGTGTCCTGTTGAACGCTGCCGCGCACGCGCAGTTTTTGGGCCTGTCTGCGAATGGCCGTTGGTTTTCTGTCGATCCGGACGATCTGGCCGCGGTGGGCCTGGATGTGCTGCCGTGGACCGGCCGGCCTTGGGCGGCGGAACAGGCCCCTTTGTCGAGGGACCACCAGATCGGGCCGGATGGTGCGCGGGCCTGGTGGCGGCTCAGCTTTTCCCCGGTCAATCTGGCGTCGCCGCTGCGCCTGCTGGTCAGCGCCTGCCTGATCGACGATCTTCGGCCAGACTCCGATGCGGAGGAGGCGGACGGGCGGACCCTGATCGACGAGGTCGAAAGCATGGCGGGTTTCGGCCATTACGCTTTCTGGCCGCATCAGCGCCGCGGCATCTGGACCAACGGCATGGCCCGCATCTGGACCGTGCCGGAAGCCTATTCCCAGCGCGAGTTCGAAAACATGGTGGCGCTGATCCATCCTACCGACCTGGAATCGAAGGCTCAGGATGGTGAGCGCGACAAGGTGTTGACCGACAGCAACGAGGTGCGCGTTGTCCGGACCGATGGCGAGGTGCGGTATGTCCGCAGCATCGGCAACCGCCATATCGACGCCCAGGGCCGGGTCGAGCGGATCGTCCGGGTCGATCAGGACGTGACCGAACTGCGCCGGGCCGAGGAGGAACTGCGTCTGGCACGGGAAGCGGCCAGCGATGCCGCCCGGGCGAAGGAAGCGTTTCTGCATCTGATGAACCACTCGCTGCGGACGCCGCTCAACGCCATTCTCGGCTTTGGCGAGGCAATGCGCGACCAGATTTATGGCCCGCTGTCCGCGGACTATGCCCAAAGCATCGAGGCGGTGAATGACAGCGCCCTGCGGCTGCTGGAACTGGTGGACGATATCCTCGACCTGACCCGGCTCGAATCCGGGCGCTATTCCCTGGCCAAGACCGTGTGCGATCTGAATCAGATCGTGGGCGACGTGGTGGACTTGATGGCGCCCCGCGTGACCGAGCGCAATCTGCGCCTTGCCGCGGCGCCGCCCACGGGAGACAGCGTCACCATCTGGGGTGAGGAGCGGGGGCTCCGGCAGATCCTGGTCAACCTGCTGGAATTCGCGACCCGGCCTGGGCGCGACGCCCAAACCATAACCATCGGCGCCCGGGCGGCAGATGAAGGGCACGTCATGCTGTGGCTGGAGGACGATGGCCTTGGCCTGGAACGGGAAATCGAGCGCGCCATTGCCGACCCGCTCGGCCGCGGCCTGAACCCGTCGGAGGCGAGCGGCGCGTCCAGCTGGTTCGGCCTGTCGCTGGTCAAGTCGTTCCTGCAATTGCACGGCGGTACGCTTACCGGCACGGCGACCCCGGCGAGCACCTTCCGGATCGAGGTGGTCCTGCCGCGTTGAGGCGGCGGCTTTTCGCCTCTTCTCCCTTGAACGCGCGCACGGTTCCAAGCCATAAGAAGATGATGTTTATTGGGACCGTCCGGTCATGCAGGCTCTGCCGAGCCCCGGGCGCTCCGAAATCGTTCCCAGGAGATCGTTCCCGTGTCCAGTTCCAAGCCTGTCATCATCGACAACCATCCCGGCCGCTCCTCCCAGACCATCGGTATCGCGCGGGAGCTTGGCACCGAGATCGACCTGATTCACGAGCCATCGGTCGGCGTGGTCGGTAACAAGGGCGACAGCCAGTGCTATATCGGCGTGCAGCGCAAGGTGGAGGCGATCCACGAAGCTTTGTTGCGCCATATCGGCCACGGCCCGGATCAGATGCGCCTGCGGCTGGTGCAGCCGGAATATTCGGTTGGCGTGTCCGACGGCATCCGCAACGGCACGCGCGAAATGCGTTACTCCCTGATCGGGCGCGAAATCACCCATGACAGCCTGTCCGAGCATCTGAGCGGCAGCGGGTTGGCCGGCTGCATCGCCGTCGTCGCGTGTGACAAGCCGCCGGTTGGCACGCTGGCGGCCCTCCTGGAGCACAACGCACCGGCCATCATCATGTCCGACGGCTCGATCCACCCCGGCCACGACCCCGAGTCGAACGAGCCGCTGGATATCGTCTCGTCCTATCAGGTCGCCGGCCATCCGGACCCGGAATTCCGCTTCCGCATCGCCTGCCATGCCTGCCCCGGCATCGGTTCCTGCGGCGGCATGTTCACCTATAACACCATGCAGACCTTCATCGGCGTGGTCGGCATGCAGCCGCTGCACATGGTGGCCCCGCCCTCCGACGACCCGCGCCGGACGGAGCAGTTTCCGGAGGAGCTGGTCGGTTACCTCAAGCAGATGATCGCGAACGGCGTCCGCCCGCGCGACATCGTCGGCCGCGATTCGCTCCGCAACGCCGTGATCGTCGCCATGGCCGTCGGCGGCTCCACCAACGTGGTACTGCACGCGCCGGAGATCGCGCGCGCCGCCGGGTTCCGCAATTTCTGGGGCGATATCATGACGCCGGAGGAGTTCAACCACCTCTCCCAGCACGTCGTGCCGGTGCTGACCGACGCCCGGCCCTATGGCCGCTTCTCCATGGTGGATATCGACGCCGCGGGCGGCGTGCAGGTGATCGTCAAGGAACTGATGGATGCCGGCATGCTGAACGGCGACGTGCCGACCTGCACGGGCGAGACGCTGGCGGAGCAGGTGGCGCGGCTAGCAACCCGCACGCCGGATGGCGACGTGATCCACACCTGCGCCAAGCCCTACAAGCCCACCGGCGGCCTGCGGCTGCTGGGCGGCAACCTCTCGCCCGACTACAGCGCCATCCTGAAGCTGGCCGGCGTCGAAGGCGGGCTTGAGGATAACATCTTCAAGGGCCAGGCCCGCGTGTTCGAGGGCGAGGCGGACCTGCTGGAGGCGCTCGACAAGACGCCGGAGGTGTTCCAGAACCACGACATGGTCATCGTGCGGTATGAAGGCCCCGCCGGCGCGCCCGGCATGCCGGAAATGCTGGACTCGACCTCGCGCATCACCACGCTTTGCCGGGAGAAGGGCATCGTCGTCGGCCTGATGACGGATGCCCGCTTCTCCGGCGGCTCGGTCGGGCTGGTGATCGGCCATGTCGGGCCGGAAGCCGCGCTCGGCGGCCCGATCGCGCTGATCGAGAACGGCGACGAGATCGTGGCCGACCTCAACACGAACGAGCTGAACTGCACCGTGCTGGCCGACCCGGCGGTGTTCAAGGCGCGCATGGCGGCGTGGCAGAAGACGGTGGACGCGAACGGCGGCCTGCATCCGAACTGCGGCGTCGCCGACACGCGCCTGCTGCACCGCATGCGCCGGTCCGGCCTGCCGGCGATCCAGGGCGGCGGCATGCAACCCGACCGCGAACTCTGGGTCCGCAACGAGCGCGTGGCGGAGAAATCCGGCTTCGAGCCGTCGAACAAATGGCACTAGGGTAGCCGGAGAAGCGGCGGGCACTGCGGATGGCAGCGCCCGTTGTTTTTTCGGGCCGCCGCGGTTGCGGCACGATCCGCCATCAGCCGCCCTCGCCGCGGAGTTTTTGCTCCAGTATCTCAAGGTTCTCACGCATGGTTCGTGCGTTTGGATGTTCCGGCCCCAGCCGTCGTTCCACAATCTCAACCGCCTTGCGCAGCTAGGGTTCCGCCTCCGCTACCCGGCCCTGCCGGAACAGGTTTGTCGCGAGATTGTTGTAGCTGCCGGCGGTATCGGGATGGTCCGTCCCCAGCACGCGCTCGCTGATGTCCAGGCCTTTGCGGTAGAGCGGCTCGGCCTCGGCGAAGCGGCCCTGGGCGTTCAGGTTGTAGGCGACGTTGTTGTAGCTGGTGGCGGTGGAGGGATGGTCGGTCCCCAGCACGCGCTCGCGGATGTCCAGGCCCTTGCGGTAGAGCGGCTCGGCCTCGGCGTAGCGTCCCTGGGCGTTCAGGTTGACGGCGACATTGTTGTAGCTGGTGGCGGTGGAGGGATGGTCCGTCCCCAGCACCCGCTCCCTGATGTCCAGGCTCTTGCGGTAGAGCGGCTCGGCCTCGGCGTAGCGTCCCTGGGCGTTCAGGTTGACGGCGACATTGTTGTAGCTGGTGGCGGTGGAGGGATGGTCGGTCCCCAGCACGCGCTCGCTGATCTCCAGGCCCTTGCGGTAGAGCGGCTCGGCCTCGGCGTGGCGGCCCTGGGCGTTCAGGTTGAAGGCGACATTGTTGTAGCTTTGGGCGGTATCCGGATGCTCCGGCCCCAGCACGCGCTCGCGGATGTCCAGGCCCTTGCGGTTGAGCGGCTCGGCCTCGGCGTAGCGGCCCTGGGCGTTCAGGTTGACGGCGACATTGTTGTAGCTGGTGGCGGTGGAGGGATGGTTCGTCCCCAGCACGCGCTCGTATAACTCAAGGCCCTTTCGGTAGAGCGGCTCCGCCTCGGCATAGCGTCCCTGGGCGTTCAGGTTGAAGGCGACTTCATTCGACGCGCGGGCATAGGCAAGCGTGTTCTCACCATCCCTTTTTGCCAATTTCAGCAGGTCCTGCGCGTAGCGAAGACCTAAGGCGTAGTCGCCAGCCTTGTTGGCGAGGCTGGAAGCCTTGAACAAATAATCCTCGTTCTCCGGCGCCAGTTGGGCAGCGCGGATGAAGTGCTCCTTGGCGGCGGCGTAGTCGATGCGGTCTTCGGCGAGGCGGCCGCGCTCATAGCGCACGCGGGCCTGGCGGGCGATGGCGGCGGTGTCGGAGTTGCTGTGCTGCAACTCGGCGAGCAGGGCGTCCGCTTCCTCCGTCCGGTTTTCGTCGAGCGCCGCCAGGGCCGCGTTGAGGCGCTCCGCGTCTATGCCGGGCGCGTCTTCCTGGAGTGCTTTCAACTCCGCCTTGAGCCGGTCCAGTTCCTCGACCTGCGCCTTGTAGGCGTTTTCCAGGTCGGCGCGCTTCGCCTCCGCGTCCGCCCGGCCCGCCTCCGCCAGACGCAGGGCTTCGGCAAGGCCCTCTATTGCTATGGCGTTATCCCCGCCGCGAGCGCCGGCCCGCTTGTCTGCGATCTGCTGCCGCAGGTCTTTGATATGCTCATCCTTGTGGCGGATGATCTCCGACAATTGCTTGTCGTAGTGCTCCTGCGTGAAACCATAGTTGTTCGTCTGGTTACCGCCGACCTGCGTGGTGGTGTTGCCGTTGCCCTGGAATGAAGTGGCGTGGCCGTTGTCTGCGGTGGCAGTGGTCTGATCGTTACCGTTTTGCTTTCCCCGAAACAGAAGTTTCAGGACGAACCAAACACCACCGAACAAAAAGATACCTACAGCAACCCAAACACCGACCCACGCCGGATCGGCAGCGATCAGGCCATTCCAAGCCCTGCCAATCCAGGTCGCCGCCTCATTCTCCGCGCCGGTTGCCATCGTCCCGCCGTTTTCCGCCATCGCTCTGGTGGGTACGGTAACACAGGCGGCCAGCCCGCAAACCTCAAATCGCCGCCACCGCGTGGCCGCCGTCGACGATCAGCACCTGGCCGGTCACGTATTGGGACGCGTCGCTGGCGAGGAACAGCAGGGCGCCGGTCAGGTCGTCCGGCAGCCCTAGGCGCCGCATCGGCACGCGGGCGATCAGGGCCTTGCCGGGTTCCGTCTCGAAGAAGGCGCGGTTCAGGTCGGTCAGGATGTAGCCGGGGGCGAGCGAGTTCACGCGGATGTTCTGGCGGGCCAGTTCCACCGCCATCACCCGGGTCAGATGGTCCAGCCCGGCCTTGGCGACCGAATAGGCGACCACGCCCGGCTGCGTGCGGATGCCCAGCAGGGAGGAAATGTTGACGATGGTGCCGCCATCGCCATCCTCCGCCATCTGCCGCGCCACCGCCTGCGCGACGTTCCAGGCGCCGGTCAGGTTGGTGTCGAGCACGCTCGACCAATCCTCCTCGCTCACGTCGAGCAGGCGCCGCGTCACCGCCACGCCGGAATTGTTGATCAGAATGTCGATGCCGCCGGCCTGCTCCACCGCGGCGGTCACGGCATCCTCCGCCTGGTCCTTGTCGCGCACGTCCAGTTGCACGGCGATGGCCTTGCCGCCTGCGGCCTCGATGTCCTCCCTGACCACCGCCAGCTGCTCGGTCCCGCGCGCGGCCAGGATGACGGTGGCGCCGGCGGCGGCCAGCACCTCGGCAAAGCCGCGGCCAAGCCCGCGCGAGGCGCCGGTGATCATCGCCACCTTGCCGTCCAGGCGGAAAGCGCGGGTCGGGTCGGCCGGGCGGGCGGTATCTGCAGGCATGGCGGGCAACTCCTTTGCAGCGCATTGGCAACGGCGGGCTTGACCGGGCCGGCCTCTGCCCCGCATGGTCCGCCAGACCTGCAAGACTGGCCGGAGGGCCGCAACCCATGCATATCGACATTTATTCCGATACAATCTGCCCCTGGTGTTACATCGGCAAGAGGCGGTTGCAACGCGCCTTGAGCGCGCGCCCGGACGTTCAGCCGACGATCCGCTGGCGCGCGTTCCAACTGAACCCCTGGATGCCGCCGGCCGGCGTCCCGCGCGAGGAGTATCTGCGCGCCAAGTTCGGCGAAAGCGATGCGAACCGGATTTATGCCAACATCCGGGATGTCGGTTTGACGGAGGGCATCGATTTCCGCTTCGACCTGATGCAACGGACGCCGAACACCATCCGCTCGCACCGGCTGATCGCCTGGGCCGGCGAGCAGGAGGGCGATGCGCAGGACTCGACGGTCGAGGCGCTGTTCCAGCTTTATTTCACGGAAGGCAAGGACCTGGGCGCGACCGCGGTTCTGCTGGCGGCGGTGGAGCGCGCCGGCCTCGACCGCGAACTGGCGGAGGCGTTCCTGGCGACCGACCTGCATCACGACGCCGTCGTGCAGGAGGACGCCACGGCGCGCCGCATGGGCATTCAGGGCGTGCCGTGCTTCATCGTCGATGGCGCCTATGCCGTCAGCGGTGCGCAGGAGCCCGAATATTTCATGCCCCTGTTCGACCTGATCCAGACCGGGCAGGCGGCAGCGGAGTAGGGGATCAGGGCTTCGCCGCGAACGCCGCGCCGGAGCGCAAGAACTGCCCGCACTCTTCCTCGGAAAAGCCGAATTCGGCCAGAATTTCCCGGGTGTGCTGGCCCTTTGCGGGCGCGGGCCGCTCGGTGGTGCCGTATCTGCCATCGCGGCGGATCGGAACGCCGACCGCCTGCCGTACCGTTCCGGCCATCGCATCGACCAGCGGCAGGGCCGCCGCCAAATCCGGGTCGGACGCGATGTCGGCAAAGGTGTTGATCGGGCCGCAGAGAATATCCGCCGCCCGCAGGTGTTCCAGCCAGTAGGCCGCCGGTTGCGAGGCAAACAGCGGCACGATGATCTCGTCCAAAACCGCGCGGTGTTCGACCCGAAGCGCGTTGGTGGCGAAACGGGCGTCTTCGGTCAGGTGTTCCAAACCCATGGCCTTGCAGAATTTCAGCCAGTGCTCGTTCCGCAACACGGCGAGGCTCAGATAACGCCCGTCCCGGGCCTGGAAGGCACCCGCCGGGGCCAGGTTGGTGTTCTGGTTGCCCTGACGCAGCGGCACCTTGCCGGATGCCAGATAGCGCGTGTAGCCCGCACTCATCAGCGCCAGCGCCGCCGCCATCAGGCTGATGTCGATATTGGCGCCGCCATGGCCGGTCAGCCGGCCGTAAAGCGCCAGCAATATCGCCTGTACGGCGGAGTTGGCGGCGGCCATGTCGACCAACGGAAAGCCGACCCGCAGCGGCGGCCCGTCCGGCTCGCCGACCAGGCTCATCACGCCGCTCATCGCCTGGATGATGGTATCGCTGGCCGGCAGTTCGGCATAAGGGCCATCCTGCCCAAAGCCCGAAATGGTGCAATAGACCAGATCCGGCTTCAGCGCGCGGCAGCGGCCGTAATCGAAGCCCAGCTTCGCCATCACGCCCGGGCGGTAGTTCGAAAGCAATACGTCGGCCTTGCCGACCAGCCGTTCCAGAATGCGCTTGCCGCCGGGGCTGGCTACGTCGAGCCCGATGTCCCGCTTGTTGCGGTTCAGTGCGATGAACTGGGCATTTGCCTCTCCATCCACGTTGAAATGGTCGGCCGGTCGCGACCAGTCGCCGGCCGGCCGCTCCACCTTGACGACCCTGGCGCCCTGATCGGCCAGAACCATGGCGGCGTAGGGGCCGGCCACGCCTTCCGTCATGTCGATGACGGTGATGCCGGAGAGTATGCCCTGCTGCACAGCCCGCCCCGCCTAAAACAGCCGCTGCGAGGCGATCCTGGCGCCTTCGACCATGCTGGCGAGCTTGGACCAGACGACGCTGGGCGCCACCCGGCCGGCGCCGGCAGACGTATCGAAGCCGCAATCCGTCGCTGCCAGCACGCGCGCTGGATCGCCCAGGGTATGGCCGACGCGCTCCAGCCGGTCGGCTACGGTTTCCGGATGCTCCACATAGTTGGTGGTGGTGTCGATGCAGCCGACGATCACGCTCATGTCATCCGGGATGTTTTGCGGTGTGAAGGCCCGGTATTCGTGCTGGTGGCGCGGGTTGGCCATGGGCAGCAGTACCGCGCCCGCATGCGCGCGCGTCAGGATCGGCAGCATTTCGGCAATCGGCACGTCGGCATCGTGCGGGCCTTCATAGTTGCCCCAGCAGGCATGCAGGCGAATGCGCTCTTTCGGCAGCTCGGCGGTGACGCGGCGGATTTCGTCGATCACCTGTTCGACGAAGGCCAGAAATTCGCTGCGCGGGCGGTCGGCGAAATGGCCGTGGCCTTCCAGCGCCAGGTCCGGCGCGTCGATCTGCAGGTCGAAACCGTGGTCGATGATGGTCCGGTATTCGATGGCAATGGCATCGGTGATCGCCCGCAGATAGGCGGCGAAACTGTCATAATACTCGTTCGGAATGGCGGTCGCGACGATGCCGGGCGATGGCGCGGTGAAGAAGGTTCCGGTCGGGTTCTGGCCTTCCAGCGCGCGCTGGAACTGGCGGCATTCCGTGGCGACGGCGTCCGGGTCCAGGTATTTTAGCGGCCCGATAACCTTGGGCGGGGTCATGTTGGAGACCACCGGCTTGCCGTCGAAGATCGCCTCGCGGATCGGCGCGAAATCCGGGTGGTCGCGGATGTCCTTGAACGGCTGGCGGTAGCCGCCGGGGCCGAAACCGCTCATGCGCCGTTGCAGATAGAGAAAGAACGCCTCGCGCGGCTGCTCGCCATTGTTGACCAGGTCGAGCCCGGCCTCGATCTGCCGGCGCACATTGGCCCGCGTCGCCTGCTCGCCCAGCTCTGCGATTTTGGCCTCGTCCACGGCCTCGCCGCGGGAGCGGTCGGCGTAGAGGCGGGTCAGGTCCAGCGGTCGGGGCAGGCTGCCGGCATGGGTGGTCAGGATGCGGCCGTCATTCTTCAGCATGGGGAATGCCCTTTCCGCTTGCACATGTCAGAGGACATGATCGTAGAGCATCAGGACAGAAAAACCCAAGAGGATCGCGCCCGTGGCCCAGTTGATGGCGTGTTGCACGCTGGCCCGGCCAAGCCAGCCGCGAATGCTGCCGGCCGCCAGCGCCAGGCCGCCATTCCAGAGCAGGCTCATGGCAATCAGAAGGGCGCCCATGATCGCCAGTTGCACCGGCACACTGCCGGCCTCGGGCCGGATGAATTGCGGCATCAGCGAAAGAAACAGCAGGATGACCTTTGGGTTGAAAAGATTGGATACCAGGCCATCGCGCAAGGCCCGTCCGGCGGAGACATAGGGCGCGCCGACCGATGCCGTCGCAGTGCCGAACGAAATCACCCCGGCCCGGAACGCCTGAACGCCCAGATAGGCAAGATAGGCCGCGCCGATCACGGCGATGACCGCCAGCGCGGTCGGGCTTGCGGCGATCAACAGCGACAAGCCCAGCACGGTTGCGGCGGTATGGCCGGATAGGCCGAGGAGCGTACCGGCCACCGTGCCCAGCCCGGCGGGCAGGCCGCTGGTCAGGGTGTGGCGCACGATCAGCGTCGTGTCCGGCCCCGGAGAGACGACGATGGCGCCTGCGGTCAGCAGATAGGCGATCAGGGTGGCGGGGTCGGTCATGCGGCAGACGGTGAGCAAGGCATGGAGGGCATGGATGGTCGGCAGACAGGCAATAGGCCATTGCCGGGCGTTGGCCAAGCGTCTGGCCGTCTGCCATGCTTTCGCTTCCGGGACGGGGCGCTTTCGGGCATAACAGGGCGACCCCAGGCCTTTCCCATATCCAGGATCGGAACCCCATGCGCATCGAAATCATTTGCACCGGCGACGAGGTGCTGAGCGGCAAGACCGTCAACACCAATTTCAGCCACATCTCCCGCCGCCTGATGGAGGAGGGGCTGCCGGTCACATGGGAAACGACGGTCGGCGACGACCGCCCGTCCCTGATCGAGGCGTTTCGGGCCGCCGCCGCGCGGGCGGATGCGGTCATCGTCAACGGCGGTCTGGGGCCGACAAAGGATGATCTTTCGCAGGAAGTGGCGGCGGACGTTGCCGGCGTCGGCCTGAAGCTCTGGCCCGAATGGCTCGTCAAGATCGAGGCGTTTTATGCCGAGCGCGGGCGCGCCATGCCGCCGAACAACCGCAAACAGGCCATGCTGCCGGAAGGCGCCGACCTGATCGACAACCCGGTCGGCACCGCCTGCGGTTTTCAGATCGATATCGGCAAGGCGCGCTTTTTCTTCACCCCCGGTGTCCCGCGGGAAATCTATCGGATGCTGGAGGATCAGCTGATTCCCCGCCTGCGGGCGTTGTTCGGCGTGCGCCAGGTCAATTATCTGAAGCGTTTTCATTCCTTCGGCATGGGCGAAAGCCGGGTGGATAACCTGCTGTCCGGCGTTGAGGATTTGGCGCCGGCGGGGGTGGTGAAGCTGGGCTTCCAGGCGCACTATCCGCAGTTGGAAACCAAACTGGCCGTGCAAGCGCCGACGTTGGAGGAGGCAAAGGCGATCGTTGCCCCGGTCGCCGACGAGGTCCGCCAGCGGCTGGACAATGTCATCATGGCAGAGGACGACCAGACGCTGGAAGGCGTGATCCTGTCGGCGCTTTCCGATATCGGCGGCAGCGTCGCGGTGGCGGAGGTTGGCACTTTCGGGCATGTCGGCATGCGCCTTGCCGCCGCCGATCCGGCGGGCACGGTGTTCCGCCGCAGCGCCGTCACCAACCGCCGCCACGACCTTGCCACCCTCCTCGACCTCGCCAGTGAGGATGATGCGCTGGCGGAAAATGCGGCGACGGCGGTGCGGGTGCAGACCGGCACGACGCATGGCCTTGCCGTTCTGGTCGATACGTCGGGTGCGCGCGACCCGCAGATCGAGATTGCAATCGCAACCGCCGGGCAGGTGGTGCGCCGCGGCTCCAACCTGGTCGGCAATGCCGAGCGCGTGCGGGTTGGCGCGATCGAGATGACGCTCGACAGCCTGCGCCGCCTGCTGACCGGCAAGCCGGTGGACGAGGTGCTGGATTTCGAGCGCGCGCCGCGCTGATTGCCTTCGGATTGACCGCCCTGCGGAAACGGTATGGCGGCATCCGGCGGGATTTGTGGTATAAGGGTGCAACTTTAGTCTCGACGACCGTGGCCAGAACGCATGCAACCCGTCTTTCTCTACATCACCGCCGACACGCCGGAGGAGGCAGCCTCTATCGGCCGGATTCTGGTGGAAGAACGGCTGGCCGCGTGCGTCAACATCCTAGGCGGCATCACCTCCTTCTATTGGTGGGAAGGGGCGGTGCAGCAGGGAGCCGAGACCGCGCTGATCGCCAAGACCCGGGCCGACCTGACCGACGCGGTCACCGCCCGCATCAAGCAATTGCACGGCTACACTTGCCCGTGCGTCGTTGCCTTGCCGATCCAAGGGGGCAACCGGGACTTTATCGACTGGATCGCTGCTGAAACCGAAGAGTCCGGCAGCCAAGAAGGAACGCCCTAGCGCCATGAAAGAGTTTTTCCGCGGGCCCATGCCCTTCCTCTGTATCGGCCACAGCTTCGATCACATGCTGATCCTGCTGTTTGCGACCGTGATCGTCGTCGGGCCGTTGCAATCCGATTTTGGCATGAGCTACGGCCAGTTGATCGGGCTGGCTTGGCTGGGCTTCGTGCTGTTCGGGGCAGGCGCGCCGCTGGCCGGTTGGCTGGCGGACCGGTGGAGCAGTGTCGGCACCATGACGGTGTTCTTTGTCGGCATCGGCGCCTCGGCGATCATGGCGGGCATGGCGACATCGGCCTGGGAGATCGGCATCGCACTGTCGTCCATCGGCCTGTTCGCCTCCATCTATCACCCGGTCGGCATTCCGATGGTGATCCGCGCGGCCGGGCAGCACCGGGGCAAGATGCTGGGTGTCAACGGTGTATTCGGCTCGCTCGGTATGGCCAGCGCTGCGATCATTGCCGAAGTGCTGACATTCGCAATCAACTGGCGCGCGGCTTTCATTGTGCCCGGCGCGGCCTCGGTTCTCGTCGGCATCTGGTTCTACCTTCGCTGCCGCGGCCTGAACCTGGATGTTTCCCGCGCCAAGGCGAACGAGCACGCGAGCCTCAAGGATTTCGTGACCGAATTCGGCCTGGCGCCGTTTCTGCGGCTGATGGGGCTGCTGGCATTGCTCACCTTCTGCATGGGCATGGTGTTCCAGGCCATGACCGTCTCGCTGACCCAGGTGGTCGACCTTCGGGTCGACATGCCTTTGGTGCTGCTGGTCGGTGCGGGCGGCCTGACCTCCATGATTCTGGCGGTGGCTGGCGGCGCGCAGTTGATCGGCGGCGTGCTGGCGGACAAATACCCGCTGAAGCGGCTGTTCCTGCTGACCTATGGCCTGATGGCGCCGGCGCTGCTGCTCTGTGCAACCGCTGCGAATGGCACCATGGTATTCTCGCTGTTTATGGTGATGGCCGTGACCGTCGGCACGCAACCGGTATCCGACGCGCTGTTCGGCAAGTACGTGCCGCAACGCTGGATCAACACGGCCTTCGGCCTGCGCTTTGCCATCTCCCTCTGCTCCAGCGCGGCGGCGCTGCCGCTGGTCGGACTGGTGTTCGATACGACCGGCGATTTCTTCCATCTGTTCCTGGTGCTGTCGGTGTTTGCGGCAATCGCCATAACCGCTATCGCCCTGCTGCCGACCCCGGCGGACGAAGCGCGCGGCCGGCCGGCAGCGGTTCCGGCAGAATAGGAGCGAGACTGGCATGAGCGAGCGGCTGACCACCCCCATCGCTGACGCCTCCACTTGGTATGGGCCGGCAATGATGCAGTCGGACGACTGGGTCATCCGCCTGTCCGCAACGGAAATTGCGGAACTGGAAGAGGCCGCCGCCGCGGTCCTCTCACGCGGGCTGGCGCCCTTGGCGGTTAGCCGGGAGGATTTCGCCCTGCCGACCCTGGGGCCGAAGCTGGCCGCGCTGGTGGACGAGTTGGAGGACGGCCGCGGCTTTGCCCTGCTGAAAGGCCTGCCCGTTGACCGCTACGACGAGCCGACCTTGCACACTCTCTACTGGGGCATCGGCACGCATCTGGGCCAGATGATCTCCCAAAATGCGAAAGGGGAGCTGCTGGCGCGGGTGGAGGACACCGGCGCGGACTTCGCCGCCAGAAACGCCCGCGGCTACCGCACCAATGCCGGCCTGCACCCGCACAACGATTCCGCCGATCTGGTCGGGCTTTTGTGCGTGCGGCAGGCGGCGGAAGGCGGGCTTTCCAGCTTTACCTCCGCCATGACCATCTTCAACGAGATCCTGACCAACCGGCCCGACCTGCTGGAGCCGTTGTGGCAGGGCTTCCAGTACGACGTGCGCGGCGAGGGCGTTTCCGGCGATCCGAACGAGGTCACGCAGAACAAGGTGCCGGTGTTCAGCTATTACGCCGGGCGGCTGTCCTGCCGCTTCAATGCCCGCGCCATCCGCACCGGCGCGGAAAAACAGGGTGCGCCGCTGGCCGGCAAGGCCGAGGAGGCGGTGGCGATGGTCGAGCAACTGGCGGCCGACCCACGCCTGCGTTTGGATATGCGGCTGGAGCCGGGCGACCTGCAATTGCTGAACAATCACGCCACCATCCACATGCGCAGCGCCTTCCGCGATACGGCGGAGCACAAGCGGCTGCTGCTGCGGCTGTGGGTCAACCTGCGCGCCGGCCGCCCGCTGGCCGATGCCTTCGCCAACCGCTACAACACCGGTGCCCGCCAGGGCATAGCCGCCAGCGCTGCCGGGTGAGGCTCAGGCCGTGCCGGCGGCCTGTTCCAGGTCGCCGAGCGCGCCATCGACGATATCGACGATCTGCTGCACCTCGTCCGCATTGATGCAGAGCGGCGGGCAGAGGTTGAGGACCGTGCCGGCCCGGGTGATCAGGCCGCGCTTGGCCAATCCCTGGTTCATCGCCTTCAATTCCGGGCCGTTTTCGGCGAATTTCGCCTTGGTCGACCGGTCCTTCACCACCTCTACGCCGGCAATCAGCCCCAGCCCGCGCACGTCGCCGATGCAGGGATGCTTGTCTTTCAGGCCGTTCAGCCCTTCCAGCAGCAGCGCCCCCATCTTCGCCGCGTTATCCACCAGCCCTTCGCGCTCGATAATGTCCAGGTTGGCGAGGGCTGCGGCGGCAGCGACCGGGTGGCCGCCATAGGTCAGCAGGTGCGACAGGCTGTTGCCGCCCTCGAACGCTTCCACCACATGCGGCCGGCACATGACGCCGCCCATCGGCACGTAGCCGCTGGTCAGCCCCTTGGCCATGGTCATCATATCGCCGACCAGTCCCCAATGCTCGCTGGCAAACATCTTGCCCGTGCGGCCGAAGCCGTTGATGACCTCGTCCGTGATCAGCAGCACGCCATGCTTGTCGCAGATCTCGCGCACGCGCTGCCAATAGCCATCCGGCGGCACGACGATGCCGTTGGAAGCGCTGATAGGCTCGGCGATGACGGCGGCGACGGTCTGCGGGTTTTCGTACTCGATCATCTGGCCGATCTGGTCGGCGCAGAGCAGATCGCAGCCGGGGAAGGTCTGGCGGAAATCGCAGCGGTAGCAATAGGGCGGCGAGGCGTGCAGCACGCCGGTCATGAAGGGCGAATGATAGGGGTCCGTCACCGGCCGTGTGCCGCTCACGCTCATGGCGGCATAGGTGCCGCCGTGATAGCTGCCGCGCCGCCCGATGATCTTCTGCCGTTTCGGCTCGCCCCGGTGGTAATGATATTGCCGCGCAATCTTCAGCGCGCTTTCCACCGATTCCGAACCGCCGGAGGTGAAAAACACGGTGTTCTGGTCGCCCGGCGTGATGGCCGCCAGCCTTTCTGCCAGTTGGATGGCCGGAATGGTGGTGGCCGTGGTGGAACTGGCATAGGCGAGCTGCCCCGCCTGTTTGGCGATCGCCTCGCCGATCTCCTTGCGGCCGTGGCCGACATTGACCAGCCAAAGGCCGGCCATGGCGTCGATGAAACGGTTGCCGTCGATATCCGTCACCCAGATGCCGTCACCCTGCACCAGCACGCGCTTGCCGGCATCGTTTGCCATGGCGCGGTAGGGTGAGCTGTGCATGAACAGGTGTTCAATCGCGGACTCTTTCAGGGCCGCCTCGTTCGATAAAGCGGGCGTGCTGTCGTTCATCGGGGTGATCCTCGGCGCGGGAGCGGTGGCGTGAACCGGTATTCAATCAGAGGCGGGCAATGCCGGCAATCGGGAAAGCCGCCGGCGTTCCACTCCTCATACCTGCACGATCAGCCACGCCGTGTAGGCCGCATAGGCTGCGATCATCGCCGAACCCTCCAGCCGCGAGATCTGCCAGCCGGAGACCGCAACCGCCAGCAGAACGGCGGTGGCCGCCAGCATGACCCAGGCATCCAGCGCGAGGATTGCCGCCGGCACGGCCAGCGGTTGCACCATGGCGGTTACGCCCAGAATGCCCAGTAGGTTGAAGATGTTGCTGCCGACGATATTGCCCAGGGCCACATCGCTGTTCCCTCTGCGCGCCGCCAGGATCGAGGTGACCAGTTCGGGCATGGAGGTGCCGACCGCGACAATGGTCAGGCCGATCACCGTATCCGGAACGTCCAGCGCCGTCGCCAGCGTGACCGAGCCGGAAACCAGGAACCGGGCGGCGAACACCGTCAGCACCAGTCCGCCGGTTACCAGACCCAAGGCCACCGACAGACGGATCCGCGGGGCCGGCAGGCTCTCGGCTTCCGCTTCGTAGACGGCGGCTGCGGCAGTATGGTGACGTCGTTCTGCAACATAGGTCCGGACTACATAGACGGCCAACGCGGCCACTGCCGCCAGTCCGGTTAGCCAGTCGATCCTGCCACCCAATAGGACAGCGACCGCCGCGATCGAAACCAGCGCCAGCACTGCGCCATCCCTGCGGAATGCCTTCGGTGCAACGGCAATCGGCGCGACCGCAGCGGCCAACCCCAGAATCAGCAGGATATTGGCGATATTGCTGCCGACGACATTGCCGATAGCGATGCCCGGCGACCCCGCCAGGGCGGCTTCCAGGCTTGTGACAAGTTCCGGCGAGGACGTGCCGAATCCGACCAGAGTCAGGCCGATCAGCAACGGCGAGACGCCGAACCGGTTCGCCGCCGCTACGGCACCGCGCACCAGCAGCTCGCCGCCGGCAATCAATCCGGCAAGCCCTAGGGCTATTTCCAAAAGATACATGGGGAGCGAACCTCAACGCACCGCTTAAAGACGACAGGGCCGAATTCGGGCCATCGCTGCGGCTGGCGAGATATGCGCTCTCGATCCCTGTTCATCAAGACACTCTCCGCCGCCGCCATCGTTCTGGACTTTTTTACTTTGCCAGCACGATGAGTGCATCGGCTGCGGTAAGCGACCCCGCCACGAATAACCCGAAGCTGCTCAATCCCGACAGCGCAGCAAGTACCCGCATAACGTGGCCGGGCCTGCTGCCGAAAACTGTCATCGGCGCCTTCTCGATCAGCAATTTTTTCACCCGGACGCGCAGGATCACTTCCAACGTCACGTAGGTCAGCATGATGCTGAACAGCGCCAGCGCCGCGCCGATCACGTAAAACAGGATCGAATCGCCCAATGCGGCAATGCTGGAACTGCGGTCCGGGTTGTGCGCGATGAAGTTGCCGAAAAAGGTTAGCAGCGCGATGACCGAGCCGCCGTTAAAGACCAGCAGGCTTTTCATTGCCAACATTGCGACATCGAATACGCCGCGTTGGAGGACGCCGATGGTCTCCACCTGTTTTTCCCAGATGGCGCGACCGGAATCCCTGCGCCATTGATTCAGTCTTGGTGTGCCAGTCATTGCGTCACTGTTTGGAAAGAGACGATAGTGGAGCAGGTAATACGATCTGGCGGCGCTAATCAAGACAGGCCATCTACCGCCGCTCCTCGAAGAACCGGCGCAGCAGCGCCGCCGCTTCGACCTCGCCGACGCCGCCATAGACTTCCGGGCGGTGATGGCAGGTTTCGCGCGCGAACACTCGGGCGCCGTGTTCGACGCCGCCGCCCTTGGGATCGTAGGCGGCGAAGTACAGCCGGCGGATACGGGCCAGGCTCAATGCCTGGGCGCACATGGCGCAGGGCTCCAGCGTGACATAGAGGTCGCAATCCACTAGACGGGGCGTCCCGAGTGCTTTTGCCGCCGCGCGAATGGCCAGGATTTCGGCATGGGCCGTCGGGTCGCGGTCGGTCTCGACTCTGTTGTGAGCGCGGGCCAGCACCGCACCGCGCTGCACCATCACCGCCCCCACCGGCACCTCGCCTGCTGCAAACGCGCGCCGTGCCTCTGCCATGGCCTCCAGCATCGGGTGGCCAGCAAATAGCGGGGAGGGGTGCGGAGCGGCGGACATTCGCCTAAACTACACGGAAATCGGCTGTTCGACAGGAGCCTTTGCCATGCGTGCCGTTGCTGTTTCCCTTTGCGCCCATACAGACGGTGCCGCACATGGCTGACGCCCAGCCTGAGACCCGGTCCCCGGCGCCACCAGGCGAGCGGATCGCCAAGCGCTTGGCGCGCGCGGGCCTTTGTTCCCGCCGGGATGCGGAGCGGTGGATTACCGCCGGCCGCGTCGCGGTCGGTGGCAAGGTGCTGACCTCTGCCGCGGTCAATGTCACCGAGGCAGACCTGATCACCGTCGACGGCCAGCCGATCCCCTCGGCCGAGCCGCCCCGGCTCTGGCGCTATCACAAGCCAGCCGGCCTCGTTACCACCAACAAGGACCCCCAGGGCCGCCCGACCGTGTTCGAGCGCCTGCCGCCGGAACTGCCGCGTGTGATGACCGTCGGCCGGCTCGACCTCACCAGCGAGGGGCTGCTGCTGCTCACCAATGACGGCGGGCTGGCGCGGGAGCTGGAACTGCCGACCCGCGGCTGGATCCGCCGCTACCGCGTGCGCGTGCACGGTGAGGTCGAGCCGGCACGGCTGGTGGCTCTGGCCAAGGGACCGACGGTCGAGGGCGTGCCCTACGGCCCGATCCAGGCGGTGCTGGACGAGCAGAAGGGCTCGAACGCTTGGCTGACGGTATCCTTGCGCGAGGGCAAGAACCGGGAAATCCGCAACGTCATGCGCTGGCTGGGCTACCCGGTCGCCCGCCTGATCCGCGTTGCCTATGGCCCGTTCCAACTCGGCCAACTGCCCCGTGGCGCGGTCGAGGAAGTCGGGCGCAAGATGCTGCGCGACCAGTTGGGCGAAAGGCTGATCAAGCCGCGGCCGCACCCGCACGCCAAAAGCTGAGCCTGCCGGCTAGCCGCGGCGGATGTGGGCCGTTAAGTTGGGCGCAATCACTCGAACGCCTTACAGAGGAACCCGCCCCATGCGCCAGAACGACGCCCACACCCCGATTCTCGTCGGTTGCGGTCAGATCACCCAGCGCGAGCCGGACCCGGCCAAGGCGCTGTCGCCGCTGGACCTGACGGCGGAGGCTTGCCGCGAGGCCGCGAATGATGCCGGACCCGGCCAACGCCTGCTGGAATCGCTCGATACCATGGCGCTGCTGCGCTCGTTCTCGGATACGAGCTGGCGCTTCGCCTCGCCCTTCGGCGGTTCCAAGCATCCGCCGAAGTCGCTGGCGGCGCGCCTCGGCGCCGATCAGATTGCGCGCAAGCTCTACACTCATCCCGGCGGAAACATGCCGCAATACCTGATCAACCGCTTCTGCGAGATGATCACCCGTGGAGAGGTGCAGGCGGCGCTGGTCTGCGGCGGTGAGGCGCTGGGAACGCAGAAGGCGGCCGAGCGCGCCGGCCTGAAGTTGGACTGGAACGAGGATCCGGGCGGCGAGCCGGAGACCTGGGGCGTTTCCACCCGCGGCTGGAATGATTGTGAGGATCGGCACCGCATGGCCGGTGCGATTTTCGCCTATCCGATGATCGAAAACGCCATCCGCGGCGCCAAGGGCCACAGTATTCCCGAGCACATGATGGCCATGGGCCAGCTGTTCGAGCGGTTTGCGAAAGTGGCGGCGGACAACCCGCTGGCCGACCGGCGCGATGGTTTCACGGCGGCGCAACTCGCCACGGTCAACGAGAAAAACCCCTTTATCGGCTTCCCCTATCCGAAACTTATGAACGCAAATGCCTTCATCGACCAGTCTGCCGCCGTTATCCTGACCAGCGTCGCACGCGCCAAGGAACTGGGCATCCCGCGCGAGAAGTGGGTGTTTCTGCACGGCTGCGCCGATACCTATGACCACTGGTTTATGTCGGACCGGATCAACTATTACACGTCGCCCGCCATGCGCATCGCCGCGCGGGAGGCGTTTGAGATGGCCGAATGCGGCGTTGGCGACATGGCCTTTTTCGACCTCTATTCCTGCTTCCCAAGTGCGGTGGAGATTGCCTGCCGCGAGATGAACATTGCGGAGGACGACCCGCGCGGCCTGACCGTCACCGGCGGCTTGCCGTATTTCGGCGGGCCGGGCAACAACTACGTCACCCACTCGATTGCGGAAATGATGAACAAGGTCCGCTCGCAGCCGGGCTCCCGCGGCATGGTGACGGCGAACGGCAACTATGTGACCAAGCAGGCGGTCGGCATCTACGCGACCGAGCCGCCGGCCAAGCCGTTCGCGCCGAAAGACCCGAAAGTCTACCAAAAGGAAATAGACGACGCCAAAGGCCCGAAAGTGACGGAACACGCCAACGGCGCGGCCGAGATCGAGACCTATACCGTGATTCACGACCGCAAGGGCCCGAGCTTCGGCATTCTGTTCGGCCGCCTTGACGACGGTTCACGCTTCATCGCCAATCCGCCGGCCGACCCTGCATTGCTGGCGGAGATGGAGCAGAAGGACTATTTGGGCGCCAAGGGCCGGGTGGAAAGCACGGACGGCATCAATACTTTCACGCCAACCTGAGGCCGGCCATGCACGCACTCATCGTTGGCGGCGGCATTGGCGGGCTGACCGCTGCGCTCAGCCTGCATGCCGCCGGCATTTCCTGCCGTGTTTACGAGGCAGTGCCGGAAATCCAGCCTTTGGGCGTGGGCATCAATCTGCTGCCGCATGCGGTGCGCGAACTGACGGAGTTGGGTTTGGAGGCGCGGCTGGCGGCGACTGCCATTCCCACCGCCGAACTGATCTATGCCAACCGCCACGGCCAGCAGATCTGGCAGGAACCGCGCGGCAAGGCCGCCGGCTATCTCTGGCCGCAATTTTCCATCCACCGCGGCGCCCTGCAAATGGCCCTGCTGGGGGAGGCGATCGAACGGCTGGGCGCGGCAGATATTATGACCGACTATCGTCTGACAGGCTTCGAGCAGGCCGCGGATCGGGTGACGGCGCGCTTCCAGCGGGCCGATGGCACCCTGGTAGAGGTCGAGGGGGACCTGCTGATCGCTTGCGATGGCATTCATTCCCTCGTCCGCCGGCAGTTCTATCCGGACGAGGGCGGACCGATCTGGAACGGCAACGTGCTCTGGCGCGGCACGACGCTGGCCGCGCCCTATCTCTCCGGCCGCAGCATGGTGATGTCCGGGCACCAGGCCCAGAAATTCGTCTGCTACCCGATCTCGCGTCAGGCGGAGGAACGTGGCGAGGTGCTGATCAACTGGATCGCCGAAATTCGTTTTACCGACCGCCAGACCTGGCGGCAGGAAGACTGGAACCGCCGCGCCGACCTAGCCGACTTCCTGCCCGCGTTCGAGGATTGGGATTTCGGCTGGCTCAAAGTGCCGAATATCATCCGCGGCGCCGAAGCGGTGTTCGAATACCCGATGGTCGACCGCGACCCGGTCGATGCGTGGAGCTTCGGGCGGGTGACGCTGTTGGGTGATGCGGCGCATCCGATGTATCCGATCGGCTCCAACGGCGCGAGCCAGGCCGTTCTCGACGCGCGCCGGCTCGCCTGGCATTTGGCCACAGAACCGGATGTTGCCGCCGGCCTGCGCGCCTACGATGCCGAGCGCCGGCCGGCCACGGCCAAAATCGTGTTAGCCAATCGCCAAAATGGGCCGGAACAGGCCATGGAAATGGTGCATGAGCGCGCGCCGGATGGCTTCTCCGACCTGTCTGCCATCGTCTCAAAGGAGGAGCTGGAGGCGACAGCCGATCACTACAAGGCCCTGGCGGGTTTCGACAAGGACACGCTCAACAATCGGGAAAGCTGGTCGGTGCGGCGATAGTGTTTCCGCACCGGCCGGGGCGCTCCCTACTGCGCCGCGAAAGTCGCCAGATCCTGCCGCAGCGGGTCGGCAATCGGGTTGCTTACACTGTCTTCGAACACGATTTGCTGCGGATCGACGACGCCATTATAGACCTCGCCATTCCAATCCTCGCGCCGCGCCAGTACGGCGCCTTCGAGCGATGCGCCGATGAACAGGCCCTTGGTGTTGGAGTAGGTATAGATGTCGGTGCCAACGTCGGTGGAAGATGACGCCTCGACACCCGTGCCGACGGGGCCTGCCGCCGCGCTGACGCCGGCGCCAAGCTTGACCTGATCGGCCATGACGGCCCGCAGCGCGCCATCGTTCATGATCAGCAGGATTGCTTCGGACGACTGCCCGCCGATTTGAAATCCGAAACTGACCGAGCCGAGGGTGTAGAAGGCGGGATAGGACCAGCTGCCGTCCTCCTTCCGGGCCAGCAGCACGCCGCTGCCACCCTCGCCACCAACGAAGAATGCGCCTTTCAGCAGGCTGGGGAAGATTATGATGGCGCGCGCCCGGCTCGCCAGCGCCCGCGCGTCCGCCATTTTGGGGGAGGTGTCAAAGCGCTCCAGCGTGAACTGTGCCTTCGACAGCAATTCGCGCTGGGTGGTGAGGTCTGCGGCGGTGGCGGCCGAAACGGTGATGCCGAACATCATCAGCACCGCCAGGAAACGGGTGAACACTGTCGCCATGAACAAAGCTCCTTGTCCGGCCTGTTCGGCCGATTGCAGCAAAAGCCCGCGTGTGCGGGCAATCCGGAATGCGGACGGAAACAGGGCCATCGGCCCAGCCGGATCGGCCAGGTTCCGCCCCACGGCGCTCCCGAACAGGTCGAACCGGAAGGCACCGTTGGTCATAAAGGCCCGCAATCCCTCGAAGACGTAGGCGGTTGGCAGAGTCCATGCAATGAATTGGACCGATTCGGGCAAAACCAAGACAGGATAACAAACAGCGCTGACCGGCGCGGACGCGGGCAAAGGGGGGTGATAGGCCTTTCGGCTATGATGCGCCGTTCATCGCTTGCAGAGGTCATTGTCGGGCCGATAGATAAAAAGTCGGGCCGATAGATAAAAACAGTTGAAAAAATGTCCAAGGGCCTGCATGCCGCGTGGGCAGTTGCACAGTACGATCGGAAACGCCGCTTGTCCCGCCGCCCTTCGCAAATCCGTGTCCGCTCCCATACGCTGGTGGCGATCCGCTGGGTAGGCGTCGTTGGCCAGGGTGTGACCCTCTTGATCGTCTATTATGGGCTTGGCTATGGGTTCCCCATTGTGCCGGCCATCGCGGCCGTTACGGCGTCTGCCGCGCTCAATCTGTTTGTGCTTGTGCGCCATTGGGCCCGTCCGCATATCGGCGAGCGCGATGCCGCCCTCTACCTGGGCTTCGACATTCTGCAGTTGGGGGCGCTGCTCTATTTGACCGGCGGCATCCTCAACCCGTTCCTGGTGCTGATTCTGGCGCCAATCGTGGTGTCGGCCACGGTTCTCTCTGCGGTCAGCACCGTGATTTTGTCGTTGCTGGCGATGGGAACGGTGACGTTCCTGGCGTTCCGGCACCTGCCACTGCCGACATTGCATCCGATGGGCCAGCCGGACCCGGTGTTCGTATTTGCACTGTGGACCGCAATGATCCTGGCCATCGGCTTCACGGCCGGCTATGTTTATCGCGTAGCGCGCGAACAGCGCCGGATGCAGGATGCCCTGGCGGAAGCACAGGCGGCATTGGCAAGGGAACATCAGGTTTCGGCTGTGGGCGCGATCGCGGCGGCGGCTGCACATGAATTAGGCACGCCACTCGCCACCATCTCCGTCGTCGCCAAGGAATTGGTGCGCGACCTGCCGAAAGACAGCGAGTGGGCGGAGGATGCGGACTTGCTGCTCAGTCAGGCGGAACGCTGCCGCGATATCCTGGCGGAACTGTCGGCCCGGCCGCGTGGCGATACGGGCGAAAGTTTTTACAAAGGGCCGATCAGTTCGCTGGTCGATGCGGTTACGGAAAGTCGGGGCCGCAACGATATGCCGGTGCGAATCGTGCGCGACCCGGACAGCGAGGAGTCCAGTCCAGAGCCGCGGGTGATGCGGCGGCCGGAAATCGTGCACGGAATCGGTAATTTTATCTCGAACGCCCGGCAATTCGCGCAAACCGAGGTTGTGGTTACCATTTACTGGGATCAGGAAATATGCCGTATTACGGTACATGATGACGGTCCGGGTTTCGCCCCGAGCATTTTGAGCCGATTGGGCGAGCCTTATGTCTCGACCAGGCGCGAATCGGGTGAACATATGGGACTGGGTGTGTTTATCGCGCAGACCCTGCTAGAGCGGACGGGCGCGCGTGTGGAATTTGATAATCGCGTCGACGGTGGCGCGGAGGTGGTGGTGACCTGGCCGCGCCATCGCCTTGAACAGGAGGACCAGCCATGAATGATATGTCCCCAGCAGTTGCCGAGTTGAAAGAACGATCGCTGCTGATCGTGGACGACGACCCGCCATTCCTGCGGCGGCTGGCGCGCGCCATGGAACGCCGCGGCTTCGAGGTCCAGGTGGCGGAAAGCGCCGCGGCCGGTACGGCGGCCGCGCGCAGCAAGCCGGCTTATGCGGTCGTCGATCTGCGCCTTGGCGATGGCAGCGGCCTGGACGTGGTGGCGACCCTGCGTGAGCATCGGCCGGACATCCGCGCGATCATCCTGACCGGCTATGGCAATATCGCCACCGCCGTGGCGGCGGTGAAGGCTGGCGCCATCGACTATATGCCGAAGCCCGCGGATGCCGACGCCATCGAAGCGGCACTGTTGCAGACCGGCGAGGGCCCGCCGCCGCCGCCGGAAAATCCGATGTCGGCAGACCGGGTGCGGTGGGAGCATATCCAGCGCGTTTATGAGCAGTGCGACCGCAACGTATCGGAAACCGCGCGCCGCCTGCGCATGCACCGCCGGACCCTGCAACGCATCCTGGCCAAGCACGCGCCGCGCGAGTAGCAGCGGGCCCGCGGCAAGGGCGGGAGGACCGATGGTCTTCGGCTTGTTTTGCTGGAAAGACGATCCCAGCGCCCCGAGGGTTCCGGACGGCACCGTAGTTTATGCCATCGGTGACGTGCATGGCTGTCTTGACCTGCTGCGGACGTTGCAGCAGGAGATCGTCGAGGACATGGCGCGTCGCAAGGCGGTCCGGCGGGTTGTTGTGTATCTGGGCGATTATATCGACCGTGGCCAGGATCCCCGCGGCGTGATCGAGCAACTGACCACCAGACCGCTGTCCGGTTGCGAGAGCGTGCACCTGATGGGCAATCACGACCGCTGGCTGCTCGATTTCCTTGACGATGCCAGCCAGGGGCAGGCATGGCTGACGAACGGCGCGCGCGCGACGCTGGCCAGTTATGGCGTTCGCGACGTGGCCGGCGGAACGCTGGGCGCGCGGCTGCAAGGCTTGCGGGACAGGCTGGACAAGGCATTGCCGGCGCATCACCGCGCGTTTTTCAAGGGCCTGCGATACAGCCATGTGGAGGGCGATTACTTTTTTGCCCATGCCGGCGTGCGTCCGGGTGTGCCGCTGGAAAGCCAGGATCCCGAGGATTTGCTATGGATCCGCGAAGATTTTCTCTATTCGGATGAAGACTTCGGCAAGGTCATCGTGCATGGCCATACGCCGACTCATTCGCCGGAAGAATACCGCAACCGCATCGCCATCGACACTGGCGCCTTCATGACCAGCCGGCTGACGGCGGTGGCGCTGGAGGGGGCGAAGCGGCGGTTTCTCTATGGGCAGGCCGGGTTGCCGTAAACGCTGCGGCCATTGCACCAAAGGCCAATCCCCGTACAATGGTTGCGACAAACATGCCGCACGGCATGCAATAACCAGTGTCAGAGGAGCCTGCCCGATGAAGCTGATGTGGTTCCACCTCATGCCCTATACGGAATTGCCGGACGATTTCCGGGAGAACCATCCCTCCGTTTGGGTCGATATCCATTCCAAATTGTTCGATCCGCAGCGCGCCCATCACATGTACAACGATTTCATGGATGAGCTGGAATTCGCGGCGGACATGGGCTTCGACGCGATCTGCGTGAACGAGCACCACTCCAACGGCTACGGCTTGATGCCGAGCCCGAACCTGATCGCTTCCAGCCTCGCGCGGCGGACCACGGATACCGCGCTCTGCGTGATGGGCAACTCCATCGCCCTCTACAACCCGCCGACACGGGTGGCGGAAGAGTTCGCGATGCTGGATTGCATCAGCGGCGGCCGTCTGATCGCCGGTTTCCCGGTCGGCTCGCCGATGGATACCTGCTTCGCTTTCGGCCAGAACCCCAGCATGTTGCGGCAGCGCTATCACGAGGCGCACGACCTGATCATCAAGGCCTGGACGGAGCCGGACACCTTCGCCTTCAACGGCCGCTTCAACCAGCAGCGCTATGTCAACATCTGGCCGCGCCCGATCCAGAAACCGCACCCGCCAGTGTGGGTGCCGGGCGGCGGCAGCGTCGAGACCTGGCGCTGGTGTGCGGAGATGGACTACGTCTACTGCTACCTCTCCTACTACGGCTACAAGGCCGGCATGCAGACCATGCTGGGCTTTTGGGAGGAGATGAGGCGTATCGGCAAGGACATGAACCCCTACCGCGCCGGCTTCCTGCAATTCGTCGGCGTGGCCGAGACGGAGCAGGAGGCCTACGACCTCTACCGCGAGCCGGCCGAGTATTTCTACGGCCGCTGCCTGCACGTCGATCCGCGCTTTGCCAGCCCGCCGGGTTACACCACGGAGGACACGCAGCGCGCCGGCGTCGAAAGCCAGGTTGGCCGGGCGGCGCGCGAGCAGAAAACCAACATCGCCGTCTCGAAGAGCGCGCGCGAGTACGACGCCATCCTCGACAACGGCTATGTCATCACCGGCACGCCGGATCAGGTGGCGGAGCGGCTGCGCGCCATCGCCAAGGAAATGAATGTCGGCCATCTGATGCTGCTGTTGCAGTTCGGCAACATGTCCAAGCAACTGACGCAGTACAACACGCGGCTGTTTGCCGAGCAGGTGATGCCACAACTCAAGGACCTGTTCGACGACGAGTGGGAGGACCATTGGTGGCCGAATCCGCTGCCGGATGCCGAACGGGCGAAGGTTGGCGCTCCGAAGATGATGGCGGCGGAGTAGGGCGGATGGATTTCAGCGAAAGCACCGTCTCCGCCCACGGGGTGGAGGCGAGGGTTTGGCGCACGGGCGGCGGGCCGAAGCTGGCCTATTTTGCGGGCTTCGCCGGCCTGCCGAAATGGACGCCGGCCATGGATTTGCTGGCGCAGCATTGCGAGGTCTCGGCGATTTCCCTGCCGGGGTTTCCCGGTGGCGGGCGGGGGCATCTGCAGCTGGACTCGCTGTTCGAATGGTCTTTGGCCGCGCACGACCTGATCGACGCGGCCGGCTGCCGGGACGCGGCGCTGATGGGGTGTTCGGTCGGCGGCGCCTTGGCGATGGAGGTGGCGGCGATCTGGCCGGAGAGCGTCGCCCGGCTGATCCTGTTGGCGCCGTTCGGCCTTTATGACGACGGCAATCCGCCCGCCGACCCCTGGGCCCAGCGGGGCGACAAGGTCGATGCGCTGATGTGCGAGACCGAGGGGGCGTACAATGCCCTGATCGAGCGGCCGGGCAATGCCGACCAGGTCGAATGGCCGATCGAGATGACCCGCGCGCGGGAGGCATCGGCCCGCTATCTCTGGCCGAACAGCGCCACCCATGTGGAAAACCGGCTGTCGCGCATCCAGTGCCCGACGCTAGTGTTGTGGGGCGAGAAGGACAAGGTGCAGCCGCCGGCCTATGCCCAGACGCTGAAGGACGGCATTGCGGGGCCAGTGATGGTAGAGACCATCGCGGATGCCGGACACATGGCCGAGTTGGACCGGCCGGACGCGGTCGCCGACGCGGTGGCACGGTTTCTCAAGTCATAGAAAGGGCGCGTGATGGAACTCCTCCCCATCGCCGGCAGCTTTGCCCGGGAAGTCCGCGGGCTGGACTGTGCCGAGCCACTCTCCGAGGCCGACCGGCAGGCGCTGCAGCAAGCCTGGTCGCAGCATGGTGTGCTGGTGTTCCGCAAGCAGTTGCTCGGCGAGGATGCGCTGGTCGCGTTCTCCGAAGCCTTTGGCGAGCCGGACCGGATCGTGCGCGAGGACTGGGCCTCCAAGCAGCGCCCAGAGGTGATCTACATCTCCAACCTGCTGGACCGGAACGGTGTCGCCATTGGCGGGCTGGGCGCCGGGGAGATCACCTGGCATTCGGATCAGTCCTACCAGGCGAACCCCGCCACGGGCTCTTTCCTCTATTCGGTGGAGGTGCCGAACGACCATGGCGCGACCGAGTTCGCCAACCTGCGCCTCGCCTATGCCGCGCTGCCGGCGCAGTTGCGGGCGCTGGCGGATAGGGCCTGGGGCGTGTTCAGCTATGCCCACCGCACCGCAGCCTATGACGAAAGCCCGGAGGCATCGGCCAGGGCCAGGGCAAAATCGCCGGACGTGCTGCACCCGCTGGTCAACCGCCACCCGGCCGAGGGCTGGGGCGCGCTCTATCTCGACCCCGGCACCATGCCCGGTGTCGAGGGCATGCCGGAGACTGAGGCCCGCGGCTTCATCCAGGAACTGACGGAGCACGCAACCCAGCCACCCTTTGTCTATCGCCACGAATGGCGCATGGGCGATCTGGTGATGTGGGACAATGGATTTACCCTGCACCGCCGTGGCGTGATCGACCCATCCCGTCCGCGGCTCTTGAAACGCACGACGGTCAGGCTATCTCCCGAACAACACATCGTGCCGCCAACCCGAATGCCGGAGGCTGTTTCCGTATGAGCGACAAAGTGATCAAAACCGACGCCGAGTGGCGCGAAATCCTGCCTGCCGACGTCTACGCGGTCACCCGCCAGCATGGCACCGAGCGACCGTGGAGCGGCGAGTACAATGACGAGAAGCGCAAGGGCACCTATAACTGTGCCTGCTGCGGCCAGGAACTGTTCCACTCCGACACCAAGTACGAAAGCGGCTCCGGCTGGCCATCCTATTGGCAGCCGATCAGCCCGGACCGGGTGACGCTGCACAGGGACACCAGCCTGGGGATGGTCCGGGTCGAAGTGTTGTGCAGCAAGTGCGACGCCCATCTGGGCCACGTCTTTCCGGACGGCCCGGCGCCCACGGGCGAGCGCTATTGCATGAATTCGCTCTCGCTCAAGCTGACGCCCGAGGAATAGGGGCCGTCGGGAAGGGGGCTAGCGCCCGCCTTCCACCACCAGCTTGATCAGGTCGCCGCGCCGTGGCTGTTCGCCCGGTCCGTAACCGTTCAGCACGCGTAAATGATCCGCTGCCAAACGGTCGAACGGCGTGCGCCGCGCCAAGCTCTCGAAGGTTTCGCCACTGCGCGCTGTGTGAATCCGGATGCGGTCCGGCCTCAGCCCGGCCGCTTCCGCCCGGGTCATGGAGCGCAGGCTGTAGGTGGTCTCGCGGAATTGCTGCTCGTACCGCTGCATGGTCCGCGGTGGCGCGACAAACTGGAAGCGGTATATCTGGCCGTTGGGCCAGCGCACGGCCACCAAACGCACATCGACCGTGCCGCTGTTGGTCCGCCCCCGGGTCCAGCCGGTTGCGCCCGGTCGGCCATTGACGGTGATGGCCTCCACATTCTGCAAATTGGCCTTAGCGCCCCACTTGCGGGTCAGATAGGAGCGCATGTCGCCCTGCCACCCTTCCGCATCGCCGGTGAAGGCGAGGACGGCGTCGTCCGATCCGGTCGCCACGACCTGGTTCGGGAAGTTGAGCATGTAGAAACCTTCCGGCACTTCGAACCGGAACATCATTTCCGGATGGGCGAAGACCCGGCCCTTGCGCAAGCCCTGGGATGGGCTGTCGCCGTAAATCATGCCGTCGAGTTTGCCTAAAAACAGTTCCCGGGCGTGTCCCGCGCCGGCCGGTGGCGGGCGGCGGATCTGGGCGGTGGCCTCGCGCACACGTTCGGCACTCGGTGGGTGCGTATCCAGATAGCTGTAGCCGCGCGGTGCCTCGTTCCGCAACTGGGCCAACAGGTTCTTGGACGCTTCCATTTTCGCGAGGAAATCGGCCGAGGCGCCCGTATCATAGCCTGTACGGCTCAAATACCGGATGCCGAGGGAGTCGGACTCAAGCTCCTGGCCGCGGCTGTAGCTGGCCAAGTATCCCTGGGCAACCACGCTACCAATCTGCCCAACAGACTGGGCGGCTTCGCCGCCGGCGGCCGCGCCTGTCAGAATGCTCAACAACGCCACGCCCACCTGCGCGCCGATTGCCTGGCTTTGGCGGGTGGCATAATGGCGGGCGGTGACGTGGCCGATTTCGTGGCCGATGACGCTGGCCAATTGCGCCTCGTTGTCTGCGAGCGCGATCAGGCCGCGCGATATGTAGATATAGCCGCCGGGCAAGGCAAAGGCATTGATGATGTCGCTGTCGATGACCGTGAAGTGCCAGTCCAGGTTCGGCATTTCCGATGACTTGGCCAGCAACTGGCCGATGCTGCGCACATAGGCCTGGATTGCCGGGTTCTGGTACTCGCCGCCGAATTGCTCCAAAACCTCCGGGTGCGCTTCGGCGCCCAGGCGGCGCTCTTCCTCCTGGCTGACGAAGGTGAGGTTGTCCCGCCCGGTGGCGGGGTTGGTGGTGCAGCCCTGCAGCCAGGGCAGTGCCACCAGGGCGGCTGCGGCCGCAAGCGTGCGCAAGCCGAATCGGTTCCGCTGGTTGGTCATCGCGCCTCCTCCTCCAATCGCTCCATTGCATAATCGTGCCGAACACGAATCGCCGGGCCGCCATATTGAAACACATGACCGCGCACCCGCAGGCGCTGACCCTGCAATGACCGGAGACGGCGCAGGCCCTTTGAAAATCCATTCCGGTCGCTGCGTTCGACAACCACGGTGAAATCCTGCCGCCAGTCTGCGCCGAAGTTCAGGAACAGGCTATTCCCACTCTCGCCGATTGCCAACACACGGCCTTCCACCAATTGAAAGCTGGCGGGGATTTGGTGCGGGGCTGCGGCGCTGCGGATAGTATAGTCCCTCTGACGCCAAAGGCCCAGCCGTTCGCTGCGGGCAGCCGTCTCCAGCGCCAGCATGGCGGCCGCAAGGTCTGGCTGTTCCGCCGCCGGCGGATAGGCCCGGGCCATGCCGCGGCTTAGCAGCATGCCCTGGAGCCATGCCCTGGGCGCGCCGTCCGGGCTGATCAGCGCAATGTGCGCGCGGTGATGCCCATACCGGTCAACGGCCCCGGGCGGGCCGTAGAGCTGGACCGCCCGGTTCAGGGTAAGCGCTGCAAGTGCCGCCTCAGCCTCGGCAAAGCCGGGTTCGGCGCTGCCGTCTGCCGTTGCTGCAACACGCGGCACCCGCAGGCTGGCAAGAACCACCGATGTGCCGTCGTCAAGCAGCAGCCGGTCCGCGCCGGCAATTGCGGTTACCATGGCCTGCCGGCCTGCGGGCAGGTGATCCCATGGCAATTCTGCCGCCGCAGCCCCGAACCGGTCGCACAGCGCTGCGAAACTGAAGAGCAGCAGAGCCGCGAACTGCCGCCGCATCGGGATGGATGACCATTGCATGCAGCGACTATACCGGCTTTGATAGACGCCTCAAATCCCGCCAGTGATGAGCGTAGCAGTGCCCGCCGCCGGATTCCTGTTTTGAGCCTTGACCTGACCTCTTCCGGCCTCACCCGCCGCGAGTTGTACCCGCCGATCGAGCCTTATGCCGACGGGTGGCTTGAGGTGGGCGACGGCCATGTCCTCTACTGGAGCGAATGCGGCAACCCGCGGGGCGTGCCGGTTGTATTCCTGCATGGTGGCCCCGGCGCCGGCTGCATGAGCGCCTATCGGCGCTTTTTCGATCCCAAGGTCTGGCGTGTGATCCTGCTGGACCAGCGCGGCTCCGGCCGGTCGCAGCCGGCAGCCTGCACGAAGGCAAACACCACCCAGCATCTGATTGCCGATCTGGAGGCATTGCGGGCCGAGCGTCGGGTGGAGCGCTGGCTGGTTTTCGGCGGCTCCTGGGGCAGCACGTTGGGGCTCGCCTATGGGCAGGCCCATCCGCAGACGTGCCTGGGCTTCATCCTGCGCGGTATATTTGCCGGAACGCCGCCGGAAATCGACTGGTTCATGACCGGCATGGCCCATTTCTTTCCGGAAGCGGGCACCGCCTTCCATCGCCTGATCCCGCCGGGCGAGCGGCAGGATTTGCTCAACGCCTACTACGAGCGGCTGATGCATCCGGAGCCGGAGGTGCATCTGGCAGCGGCGCATGCCTGGGCCACCTACGAAAGCAGTTGCGCGGCCTTGCGCGCCCGCGGCCGGGATATTCGCCTGGGGTCCGACCGGTTTGCGTTGGCCGTGGCGCGGATGGAGGCGCACTATTTCCGCCACGGCTGCTTTCTGGAGCCGGACCAGTTGTTCCGCGACCTTGGCCGCATTGGGCATCTGCCCTGCCATGTGGTGCAAGGGCGCTATGACGTGATCTGCCCGCCAGCGACGGCACAACGCTTGGTCGCGCAATGGCCAGGTGCTAAACTGGAAATGATTGAGGACGCCGGCCATTCGGCATTGGAACCCGGTATCCGCGCGGCCCTGGTGCGGGCGACGGACCGGATCGGACAAACCCTTTTGCCGGAGTGGCAATAATGAACAAATCCTTCATTTCGACAGCCCTTGGCGGCTTGATGCTGGCCGCAGCGGCCATGCAGGCGCCGGTGGCACTGGCCGAAGAGAATTCGACGGAAAAGGCCTATGCCGGCGTCAATCTTGGCATTGCGAACGTGATCAACGGCAAGGGCAGCGCCGTCGGTGGTTTTGAACTGCGCGGCGCGCCAATGCTCTGGAAGCTGTATCCGCAAGGCGGCGGCTTTGTCACCCACCGTGGCGCTGTCTATGGCTATGCCGGCGTCGGCATTGATTTGCGAATCACCGACTGGGCACTGATTCGCGGCAACACCGCGGTCGGCGCCTATGGCGAGGGCGAGGACCGCGATCTTGGGCATGTGGTCGAATTCCGCTCTGGCGTGGAATTGGTATTCGTGCTGCCGAACGAAGGCCAGATCGGCGTGGGTTTCCATCACCTTTCGAATGCCGGCCTGGGGGACCGCAACCCGGGTACAGAGATTGCCACGGTCAGCTATTCCATGCCGCTGGACAAACTGTTTTAGGGCTGCGCCAACGTCTCCTCCGGCGTGGCGGCGGGTCGTTTTCCGCAGGCGTGGATCTCGTGCCATAGCGCATAGAACAGCAGCGCCCATGCGGCCTGACCGGGGCGCTTGCCCGTTGTCCGGAACACCGAACGGACCGCATCCGGCCAACAGAGTTCGGCGACGCCCGGCTGCCGGGCGACCAGATCGCCCAGGCTCCCGCCGCGGCCGGCAATCCATTCGGCCACGGGAACCGTAAACCCGCGCTTGGGCGCGAACGCCCCCATGCCGGGCGCGAGTTTCTCCAGCAGCGTGCGCAACAGCCACTTGCCCTTGCCGCCGCGGATTTTCAGATCATCCGGCAGCGTGAACGCGAAGGCTGCAACCTCGGGATCAACAAAGGGCGTCCGCCCTTCCAACCCATGCGCCATCAGGCAGCGGTCCAGCTTAATCAGCAGGTCGTTCGGCAGCCATTCCGCGCAATCCAGCTCCTGAAAATGCTGGAGCCGGGAGCGTGCGCCTTGCGGAATTGCCTGTTCCAGCAGGGCCAGTTGCTGGTGCCCATTCCAGGTATCCGCGCGCAGAATGCCGGTATTGCGCAACAGTCCGCGCCGCAATGGCAGTTTCCGCCCACGCCACCACGGCCGGATGGCGGCGCGGTAGCGGCCATAGCCGGCGAACAGTTCGTCGCCGCCTTCACCGGCCAGCACAACCTTCTGGTCTCTTGCAGCAGTGGCGGCGAGTTTGAAGGTTGGCAGGGTGGCATAATCGGCGGCCGGATCGTCCAGCGCTGCGGCAACCTGCGGCAGCAGGGACCAGAAATCCGCTTCGGTGAAGGAGATTTCGTGATGCACTGCGCCGAAATGCTCCGCGATCGCCCTGGCGCTGTCGCGCTCGTCATGGGCGCCGGTGCCGGGGAAACCCGCGGTATAGGCCTGCACAGGCCGCCCGGCTTCGCGGCTCATCAGGGCCAGCAGGATGCCGGAATCGATGCCGCCCGACAGGAACAGGCCATAGCCGACATCGCTTTGCAGGTGCAGCCGGACGCTATCGCTCAGCACCTGTTCCAGACCGGCGAGCGCATCCGCTTCGGTTTGTATGCGCGGTCCACCGGCGGGCAGGGCATGACGGTGTCTGCGGGCGGCGATGCGGCCATCATCCACCGTCAGCGTTTCGCCGGGCAGGACCCGCAGGATATCGCGGAAGATTGTCTGCACGCCGCTGGTGAACTGGGCTTGCAGCAACTCAACCGACTTTTCGGAGACAAGCGCCGGGCTTGCCAGGCCGGCTGCGATCAGGGCCTGCGCTTCGGAGGCAAAGGCCAGACCATCCGAGGTTTCGCAATAATAAAGTGGTTTGATCCCGAACGGATCGCGCGCCAGCACCAGCCGCCCGCGCATCGGGTCGTGCAGGGCCAGGGCGTACATGCCGCGCAGCCGCTCCAGGCCCGCTTCCAGCGCATCGGCATAGGCATAGAGCGGCGGCTCGCAATCGGACTGGCTGCGGAAGCGATGCGGCCCAAGCGCCGCACGCAACGCGCGGTAGTTGTAGATTTCGCCATTGGCGATCAGGGTCAGGCCATCCGGGCCATGCAGCGGCTGATCCCCCGTTTCCAGGTCAATGATCGCAAGCCGCGTGTGCACCAGGCCCACAGGGCCGGCAATGTGCTGCCGGGTGCCATCCGGCCCGCGATGCTGCAAGGCCTGGCCCAGCCGGGCCAGCGTTTGGCTGTCCGGCGGCTGGCCGCCGCGGCGCATGATGCCTGCTATGCCACACATGATTTGCCCCTACCGCAGCACGCTTTGAAAGAAATCGCGGTATTGGCGCACAACCACGGCCTCGCTGAACTGCGTCGTGAAAGCCTGGTGGCCAGCTTCGGCCATGGCTGCGGCCTCTGCCGGATGTGCCAGCGCCTCGGTCAGCGCCGCCGCCAGGCTGGCAGCATCTTCCCGCGGCACCAGCCGGCCGGTTTCACGGTCGGTCAGCAGGGAGGCCGGACCGCTGGCATCCGCCGCGACGACGGCGGCGCGGTGGGCCCAGGCCTCGATCACCACATTGCCCAGCGGTTCGTGCCGTGACGGGCAGACAAACACATCGCAGGCGCGGTAGAGCGGGCCGACATCCTGGCGCCAGCCAAGCCAGCGCACCCGGTCATCGACGCCGAGGGATAGGGCCTGCTGGCGCAATTTGGTCTCCTCCGGCCCCGCGCCAGCCAACCAGAGGATCGCGTTAGGCACGTCTGCCAGCGCTGCCAGCAGCACGTCGAACCCCTTGTTGCGGTGGAACCGGCCGAGCGCCAGAAGCAATGGCGCATCGGCGGGTGTGTCGTGGGCGGCCCGGCTTTCGGGCTCATCCTCGCTGGCGCTGACGAAGTTTGGCAGGTAATGCGTCCGCTCTGCCGGCCAGCCGGAGCGGATCAGGTAATCGGCAATGTCCTGAGTGTTGCCGATCAGATGCTGGCAATGCCTGTAGTATTTGAGGGAGTAGTAACCGCCCAGGCGCGCGACCAAAATGCCGGGTTTGGCGGGCGCCATGCGGGTGCCGCGGTTCATCCAGGAAAGCGTTATATCCGGCTGGAAGCGCTGCGCCAGCCGCCGCAGCCGCCAGGGCGTCATCAGGTCGAGCCGGCCGCCAAAGGCGTGTTCCGACACCTGGAGCCCGGCAGCGCGCAGCCGTGCGGCCCGGCCGGAATCGCGCCGGATGGCGAGCAACTGCTCCATATCAGGTGCGGTCAGCGCGATGGCGAGGCGTTCAAAAAAGGCTTCCGCACCGCCCTGCGGGCCGCCGGCCATGACCTGCATCAGGCGCACGGGGTAAACCTCCGCTGCTGACCTTTGCCGGCTTTATCCCTATATTTACTGCAAACCCCCTTCAGGAGGATCACATGGCATATTGGACCTGGGCAGAGGACCGCGGCGTGCTGCGCGTCGGCGGCGCGGAGGCTGAGGCGTTTCTGCAAGGCCTGGTTTCCAACGATATTGGCAATGCGAGGGCGGATATGGCTGTCTACGCCGCCCTTTTAACCCCGCAGGGCAAGTTTCTCCACGACTTCTTCGTGTTGCGGCAGGGAGAGGCCTTTTTGCTGGAATGCGAGGGCGAGCGGCGGGCGGACCTCATGCAGCGCCTGAAACGCTATCGCCTGCGCTCGAAAATTGCGTTGGAGGACGAGTCCGGCGTCTGGCGCGTGGCCCTGATCTGGGGCGAGGGTGCGGAGCAGGCCGGCCAGGCCTGGGGTCAGGGCGCGGTGGCCTATGCCGACCCGCGCCTGCCGGCGTTGGGCGTGCGCGTGCTTGTGCCGGTGGATTCTGCGGCAGCGCCATCCGGCCTGACCGAAGGCGCCGTAAATGCCTATCAAAAGCACCGCATGGCCTTGGGCGTGCCGGCGGCGCCGGAGGACTTGCAGGTTGAGCGTTCATTCCTGCTGGAAAGCGGCTTTGACGAACTGAACGGTATCGGCTGGCAAAAAGGCTGTTATGTCGGACAAGAGGTGACGGCCCGCACCAAATACCGCGGTCTGCTGCGCCGTCGGCTGACGCCGGTAACGTTGAATGGCGGTGTGCCCGCTGACGATGGCAAGGTGTTGCAGGATGGCCGCGATGTTGGCGATCTGCGCAGTCATTATGATGATATCGGTCTCGCCATGCTGAAGCTGGAGGCGCTGGACAAGGATGTGCCGCTGATCTGCGGCGAGGCGGTGTTGACGCCCTCGCGCCCGGACTGGTGGCGGATCGGCGGCGCATCCGAAGCGGCGGCGGAATAACCGGAGCATGGCACTGACCGATCTCTGGTATGTCGCCCTTCCCGCACGTGATCTGGCCCGCGGCCGCATGGTGCATAAGCGGCTGGCGGACCAGCCCATCGTATTCGGACGCGATGCGGCGACGGACAAGGCATTTGCGCTGCGCGATATCTGTCCGCATCGCGGCGTGCCGCTGTCAAAAGGCCGGATGGTGGATGGCACCATCGAATGCCCCTATCACGGCTGGCGCTTCGCGCCGGATGGCCACTGCGCGCGGATCCCCAGCCTGCTGCCGGAGCAGGCGTTCCAGACGGAGCGCATTCGCGTGCGCGCCTATCCAGTGCGGGAGCAATACGGACTGATCTGGGTCTATCTCGGTGCCCGGCCAGATGCCCGGCCTGCCGACAATGCCGATGCGGCGGAACCGCCTGCCTTCCCAGCCCTGCCGCAGGACGCACAGCCCCGGCATGTGGAGCGCATGCTGTTCCCCTGCGGCATCGACCATGCCGTGATCGGCCTGATTGACCCCGCACATGGCGCGTTCGTGCATCGTGCCTGGTGGTGGCGGGCGCCTAAGTCGATCCACGCAAAGCAAAAGGCGTTCGCACCGTCGGAACTGGGCTTCACCATGGTGCGGCATAAGCCGTCGGCCAACTCGGCAGCTTATAAAATTCTGCGCGGCGAGGTTTCGACGGAAATCGCATTCCGGCTTCCGGGCGTGCGCATCGAGCATGTGCAGATGGAACGCCAGGGCAAACGCGCGGAACATTTCGTTGGTGTGACCACCCTAACGCCGGTGGACGAGCGGCAGACTGTGGTGCATCACGCCATCTACTGGACTTGGCCGCTGCTAAACTTGGTCAAGCCTATGCTGCCCTATTTCGCCAATACCTTCCTGGGGCAAGACCGCAGCATGGTCGCAATGCAGGCGGAAGGGCTGCGGGATGAGCCGGACCTGATGCTGGTGAACGATGCCGATGTGCAGGCAAAATGGTATTATCGCCTGAAACGCGAATGGCAGCAGGCCAGGGCTGAAGGCCGCGCTTTCGAAAACCCGGTCGACGCCCGCGTGCTGCGCTGGCAAAGCTAGGGTGGCAGATCCGCAACGGAATGACGAAATCACCAAGGAAAACTGATCGATGTCCATCAATCTCGACCTCATGATGGAGGTGGCCGGGCGGGAGCGGCTGGAATTGCCGGTCGACCTGTTCTACTTCGTCCGCCATGGCGAGACCGCAGGCAATGCGGGTAGCATCGTCCAGTTCCCGACCGCACCGCTGAATACTGCCGGCATGGCCCAGGCTTGGCGCGCCGGGCAACGCATGCGGAACGAGCCGGTGAACCGCACCGTTGCCAGCGTGTTCATGCGGGCGTTCCAGACCGGCCAGGCCGTGTCGCGGGCGACGCACACGCATTTGTCCGTCAGTCTCGACATTGTCGAACGCCGCTTCGGCACCAGCATGGGCCGGCCCAACCATGACCTGGACTGGGCCCATCACCCGCCGGGCGGCGAGAGCATGGAAGCCTTCATCGAGCGCACCCGCCGCGGTGTGCGAGAGATTTGCGCGGCGGGTGGCGTGCCGGCCATCGTCGCCCACGGCGGCAATCTGCGGGTTCTTGCCGCCAGTTTGGACACCGAACTGCCGGAAGGCTCCGTCGGCAATGCAACCCCGCTGAAATTCGAGCGTACCGGCGGCCGCTGGACTCTGACCTTCGTCGGCGACTGAGCCATTTACCGCTGCCGGGCAGCTCTCTGTGTAAAAAAAAGAGGCGGGGCCTTGCATGAAGGCCCCGCCCCAGTCCCAACAGGGAGGGAGAAGAGCGCCGCCGGATTCCCCCAACACTTCGTGCCCCAATCCGGCGACGCCTCACTATCCAGGATTTCATCCTTCCCAAGTGTGAACTGGATCACACCCGCCCGATTAAAGATCCTTCGCCCGCTCGCGCAGCACGAATTTCTGAACCTTGCCGGTGGAGGTTTTGGGCAACGGCCCGAACACGACATGGCGCGGGCATTTGTAGTGGGCCATGGTATCGCGGCAGAACGCGATGATGTCGTCGGCCGTCGGCTCTGCCACGCCGGGGCGCAGTTCGATGAAGGCGCAGGGGGTCTCACCCCATTTCTCGTCCGGCTTGGCGACGACGGCAGCCTCGGCCACGGCATCGTGGCGGTAGAGCGTCTGTTCCACCTCCACCGATGAAATGTTCTCGCCGCCGGAAATGATGATGTCCTTGGACCGGTCCTTCAGCGCGATATAGCCGTCCTCGTGCATCACCCCCAGGTCGCCGGAATGGAACCAGCCGCCGGCGAAGGCTTCATCCGTCGCCTGCGGGTTTTTGAGATAGCCTTTCATGACGATGTTGCCGCGCATCATCACCTCGCCCAGCGTTTCCCCATCGGCGGGGACTTCGGCCATGGTTTCGGGGTCGAACACCTGCAGCCCTTCCAGCATCGCATAGCGCACGCCCTGGCGCGCCTTCATCGCCGCCTGATCGGCCGGCGACAGCGCATCCCACTCGCTGTTCCAGGCGCAGACGACGGATGGGCCATAGGTCTCGGTCAGGCCATAGGCATGGGTGATGCGGAAGCCGGCATTCTCCATCTTTTCCAGGGTGGAGGGGGGCGGCGGCGCGGCGGCGGTCATGATTTTGACCGTGTGGTCGAAGCTGCGTTTCACGCTGTCTTCCGCGTTCACAACCATGTTGAGCACGATCGGCGCGCCGCAGAAATGGTCGACCTTGTGGTCGGCGATGGCTTTATAGATCGCATCTGCCCGCACCTGGCGCAGACAGACATGGGTGCCGGCCTGCATGGTGACGGTCCAGGGAAAGCACCAGCCGTTGCAGTGGAACATCGGCAGTGTCCACAGATAGACCGGATGCATTGGCATCGACCAGGACAGCACGTTCGAGACGGCGTTCAGATAGGCGCCGCGGTGGTGGTAGACCACGCCCTTCGGGTTGCCGGTGGTGCCGCTGGTATAGTTCAGGCTGATCGCCTGCCACTCGTCGATGGGCGGTGCGTAGGGGAAATTGGGGTCGCCTTCTGCCAGCAGGTCTTCATAGGTCTTTTCGCCCAGCAGGTCGCCCGGGCCATCGTATTCTGGGTCGTCCACGTCGATCACGGTGATGTCGCGGCCAAGCTGATCGAGTGCCTGCTTCACCGTGGGGGCGAACTCCCGATCGCAAATCAGCATCTTCGCCTCGCCGTGGTTCAGCGTGAAGGCAATGATGGCGGCGTCCAGCCGGGTGTTGAGCGTGTTCAGCACCGCGCCGGTCATCGGCACGCCGAAATGGCATTCCAGCATTTCCGGCGTGTTCGACAGCATGACCGCCACCGTATCGCCCAGGCCAAGCCCCCGCCGCGACAGCGCGCCCGCCAGACGGTGCGCGCGGTCGTGCACCTCGCGCCAGGTGCGGCGCAAGCTGCCATGAATGACGGCGGTATGGTTCGGAAACACCCAGGCGGTGCGTTGCAGGAACGCCAGCGGTGTCAGCGGCTCGTAATTGGCGGGGGTTTTGTCCAGATCGGTCTCGAACGGATTGGCGCCCTTCAGCGGCTGTGCCATGGCTGGAACCTCTTAAACCAGGGGAGGGTGTTCTGCTTGCGGCGGACTTTAGCGGTTCCGCCGGGCGCGGCAAGCGGCGCGATGTGCTGGCGGTGGAGGTCAATCGAACTGGGTCAGATGATCCCTGAGCGTCCGGCCGGTGTATTCCGTCCGCACCAGACCGCGCGCCCGGAGGATCGGCACGACCTCGTCGACGAACTCCTCGATCGCGCCGGGGGAATGGATCGGGGTGAGCATGAAGCCGTCGCCGCCAGCCTCTGCCATGAAGTCCGCCATTTGGTCGGCGACGCTTTTGGCCGTGCCGACGATCTGGGGCAGGCCGACGCTCTGGCCGTGGCGCTTGGCGACCTCCGCCAGGGTCATCGGGCGGCCGTCTTTGTCGCGGTAGCGGGTGCGGTGGCGTTCCAGTTCGGGCTCTGGGCGTTCCAGCATGATGGCGTCGTCGGGAAATTGCGACAGGTCGAAATCCAGATGGGCGGAAAGGATGGCCTTGCCGCCTTCCAGCGGCACCAGGTCGTTGTGCTGCTGCTGCTTTGCCCGCGCATCGGCCTCGTCGCGGCCGATGATCGGCTGTGCGCCGAACAGGATCTTGCAGGCATTCGGGTCGCGGCCGAATTCGTGCATGCGGTCCTTGATGCTGCGCAGATATTCGCCTGCATCCTCCGCCCGCGGCTGGATCGCGAAAATGCCGTCGGAGTGTCTGGCAGCGAAATCCCGGCCCTTGGGCGAAGTGCCGGCCTGCAGGATGGCGGGGCCAATCTGCGGCGAGCGGGTGACGTTCAGCGGGCCGCGAGTCTTGAAAAACTCGCCCTCGAAATCGACACGATGCACCTTGTCAGGGTCTGCGAACACGGCGTTGGCGGTATCCATCACCACGGCGCCCTCCTCCCACGACTGCCACAGTGCGCGGCAGGCCTGGATGAATTCGTGCGCGCGGTCATAGCGTTGGTCGGCGGGCTGGCGCTCCGTCCCGTAATTGTTGTCGAGATTATGGTTGATTGATGTGACCACATTCCAGCCCGCCCGCCCGCCGGTCAGATGGTCCAGCGTTGCGAACAGGCGGGCGACGTAGAACGGGTGCGAGTGGCTGGTCGAGAACGTCGCCGCGACGCCGATCCTGCTCGTGGCTGCCGCCATATAGGACAGCAGCGGCAGGGGGTCATGCTCCGGTGCCTGGGTGGCGTTGCGCAGCGCCGGAGCCATGGAGCCGGCGTAGGTATCCGAGATGTAGTTGAGGTCGGCGAAGAACACCATGTCGAATCCGCCCCGCTCGCACACCCGTGCGATGTGCTGATACAGTTCCGGCCGCCGCCAGTCGAAGCGCGCATGGTCTGTCAGCGGATGCCGCCACATGGCAATGGAATGATAGGTCGGCCCATGCACCAGAAATTGGGCCAAGTGAAAGGGCTTTTGCGCGGTTTTGGGCATAGATCTGCCGTTGTTTCCGGAACTTCAATGCGTTGATGATCGAAAGCTCAACCGCCAGGCGTCATTTGAGGCGACGCGCTGAGCCACCTGTGCACCATCATCAACTTCTCCCGGACAGCCGGCGTCAAGACGAAAGGGTAAATATCGCCGATTCCCATGGACCGGTTCACATGGTTGAGCGCAAGCCCAAGTTCGGCACCGATGCTGATCAGCTTTTGCGCGTCTTGTTCCGCGTAGGCGTCGTACAGTGCGATTGGCAAGGACGGTGAGACAAGGCTGGCGGCGGCAAAACTGTCGGTGATGTCGGTCAGGTGCAACAGATGGGCCGTGGTCTCCGCCCAGTCTTCATGAGAATGGCTGGATGCATAGGGTGTTATAAACCATTCACGCCAGTTTTCCGACGGTCCTTGTCCATAGTAACGCTGCAAGGCTTCGCCGTAGTCGGCGGACTCGTCACCAAAGATCATGCGGAATTCTGCATGAAAGCCTGGCTGTTCCTTCAAGCGTTCGAACAGGAAATGGGCAAGCTCGTGCCGGTAATGACCGATCATGGTCCGGTATTGCTCACCCAATTCGAGGCGGCGGGCAACTTGCTCGCCCGGGTCCGCCTCCGTCACATTGATCGTAACCAACCCTTTCTGATGACCCATAATGACCTCGGCTTCGCCGGCCCGCGTGTCCTCTGACAGCAGATGGAACACGGGCTTTTGCCCCGGATCGCCGGGCGTGAACCATCCCCACCGGCCGAGGGTCGCCAGAACCCAGCGCTTGGCCTCCTCGGAGGCTGCCCACAGGGACAGGTTCTCGTTATGAAACTTGTCGGGGATGACCTCCGTCATCGTGCAGGAATGACAGTATCCGGCGGCACCCGACGCCAACCAATTGCAGGCGATCACCGATCGATTGCTGCATCCGGTGGCGGCGCTCACGAACCGGTCGCCAACGATGTCGAAATAAACCTCGGTTCCGCACCCGCATGTCAGATTGGTGAAGGTCAACGGGGCGCCGCAAGCGGGACAGGCATGAATTTTCATATCGGCTGACACTCGCGGGGTGTTCGGATGAAATCGTTGTTTTGCCTTGAACCATCGGCTCGACGGGCCTTCCATTTTGCAGGCTGCATCATTGCCAGCTCTGAACCGATTGGCAAGACAGTGCGGCCGTTGCGTCCTGGGCCGGGTGGAAGGGCTTTTGTTTGTCAGTGTTCATGGTGCTGCCTTGGAATTTGTGGTCCTGGAATCGGTCTGCCGAACTGATGGCTAACGCCTTGGCGGGCGTACACGGCACCGTTTGGCATAGCAATGCCACGCTTTCATTGGTGTGGACAATGTGGAAATGAAGAGGAAATTCTTGCGGCACGATTTATTAAATGTCTAATGAATGATTAATAATTATGATTGACATTCATTATAAGAAATAATACTGGTTATAAAATTTATAAACAAAACAGGGAAATGTAATGAAAATAGAAACTCCAGTATGGATTAAGCCCGGTATTATCGGCGGTATTGTTGGCGCGGCTGCGTTGGCGATTGTCGGTTTCGGTACCGGATACGTCGTAACCAATAGTAATGCCCAGGAAATGGCAGAGTCCGCAGGGGACAAGGCCGTGCTCGCGGCGTTGACGCCGATCTGCGTGGAGCAGTTCAAGCAACTGTCCGCATCGGCGCAGTCTACCCAGCTTGCCGCTCTCGAAGATGAAAGCTCCTGGAGCAGGGGCGACTATATTGAGGAACACGGCTGGGCAACGTTCCCTGGCGCAGACGGGCCGAACGACAATGTCGCCGAAGCCTGCGCGGACGAACTGATGAACATTGCCAGCAAGTCCTGATGCGCTGGGACAAGTTCCGGCGATAACGTGATGACGCGGCTTGGCAGCCGCGTCATTTTTCTTTGTGGGCACGCGCGCACGCTTTCTGATGCGCACCCTGGCTCACCGGTGCACGGTGGTGGTTCATTGCGAGCGGAGCCGCTAGCATGATCTCCAAGCTTTGAACTCACAATCCCGAACGGAGGCACCTCATGCCCTCAACTCTAACCGGCTTCGGCCCCCTCGTTTCCGCCGAATGGCTGGCGGCCAACCTGAACGAGCCGAGTGTCCGCGTGCTCGACTGCACCGTGACCCTGCACCCGCTGCCGGGTGGCGACATGCGGGCGGAAAGCGGGCTGGCAGCGTTCGAGCAGGCGCACATTCCGGGCGCCGGTTTTGCCGACCTGATTCAGGAGTTGAGCGACACCTCCAGCCCACTGCGCTTCACACTGCCGGGCGCCGATGCGTTTGCCGCGGCCATGGGCCGGCTGGGCGTCGGTAACGACACGCATTTGGTGCTTTATGCCGACGTCGCGCATTGGGCAGCCCGGTTGTGGTGGATGCTGCGCCATTACGGTTTCGACAACGCCGCCCTGCTGGATGGCGGGTTGCACGCCTGGAAGGCCGAAGGCCGCGCTCTGGAGCAGGGGCCTGCCAAGCCGGTGGCGGCCAAGTCCCTGATATTGAGCGAAAACCGCGGCCTGTTTTGCGACATGGCGACGATCCGCAATGCCATGGGCGCGGACGACATCCTGACGATCAACGCCTTGACCGAAGAACAGCACGCCGGCGGCGGTACTCATTACGGCCGCCCCGGTCATATTCCCGGCAGCGTTTGCGTTGCGGCGCGCAGCCTGACCGATCCGGTGGCCAACCACCGCTTCCGCCCGCTGGATGAACTGCGGGCGGAATTCGAGGCGGCGGGTGCGCTCTCCAAGCCGCAGGTCATCACCTATTGCGGCGGAGGCATTGCGGCCTCCGGTGATGCCTTCATCCTGCACCTGCTGGGCCAGGACAACGTGCAGGTCTACGACGCCAGCCTGCAGGAATGGGCGCGGAGCGATTTGCCGATGGAGACGGGGTGAGGCGGCACCGGGCGGATCACAAAATCTCCAGCATCTCCGCGACCAGGGGGTGGCGTATCACGTCCTCGCGCGTCATGCGGACGACGGCAACCCGGTCCAGGGCATCCATGCGGCCTGCGATATCCGCCAGACCGGACAATTCCGGCAGCAGGTCGGTCTGTTCCGGGTCGCCCGTCACAACCATGGTTGAGTGCCAGCCAAGGCGGGTGAGCAACATTTTGATCTGCTGATACGTGCAGTTCTGCGCCTCGTCCACGACGATGAAGGCATTGTTGAGCGTGCGCCCGCGCATGTAGGCGACCGGTGCGATTTCGATGGTGCCGTCGCCCATCATCTGCCGCAGCCGCTTGCCGCCCAGCCGCTCGCCCAGCGCATCGAAGAGCGGGCGCATATAGGGATCCAGCTTGTCTTCCAGCGCACCGGGCAGGAAGCCCAGATGTTCGCCCGCTTCCACCGCCGGGCGGGTCAGGACGATACGGCCGACCGAGCCTTTCTCCAGCGCTTCCACCGCCTGTGCAATGGCCAGATAGGTCTTGCCCGTGCCGGCCGGGCCGATGGCGAAGGTCAGGCTGTGCGAGGCAACCGCCTCCATCAATAGGCGCTGATTGTCGGACATGGGGCGGACATGGCGGACATAGCGCCGGTCACGTTGCTCGTCCACGCTGGCCAGGGGGTCCCAGCCGGTGCGCTTCAGGAAGCGGGTTTCCTGGAATTCCCGGTGCTCGCGCACATCGTCCAGATGGGTCACCTGCTGACGCGCCGCTTTCTTACCCATGAAGGCTTCTCCTGCTGGAAAGGGGCCTTGCCCCAAGAAAAACGCCGCCGGGCCAGGGGCCGGGCGGCGCAAGAAGCGGATGGGAGGGACAGCGCTGCAAGGGGCAAGGCCGGAAGCAGCGGCCAGGGCATGGCCAAGTCTGCGGTCAGCGGCGGTGCAGGCAAGCGGCTTCCCTCACGACGTTTGCAATGACAATACGGTCATGAGGCCAGCGGATTCGCCGCCTGTCCATGCTGCGTTGCATGAAACTTTCGTAACAGGCGCGGCTCACTCGGCCGCGCGGCGCGCCTTTTTCGAGCTTTCATAGGACGCGAGGTCGCCATCCGGCCGATCCATCGAAAACACCTCGCGCACGACCGAGTAATCCATGTAGCCGAGCCGGGCGAGCGGCTGATAGGCCGCCATATCGACCAGGCCATCCTTCAGAATGTTTTCGGCAATGTGGATGCCCTTCACCTCGCCAAAAACCACATTGTTTTCGACCTTCGGATGCCAGGAGGGCAGGCGGGTGCGGAACAGGAATTTGCATTCCAGCGCAGCCGGAGCTTCCGCAACGCGCGGCACTTTCACATGGTGGCAGTCGGCCTTGGTCAATCCTGCCAGTTCGAACTCGTCCACGTCCGGGTCGACATGGGCGGAGCTTTCGTTCATCGCTTCGCGCAGGTCGTAATTGCAGAGATTGACGACGAATTCGCCCGTCTGCTCCAGGTTGGCCAGCGTGTCCTTGGCGCCGCCGCCCGGGCGCGGATTGTTCGGCGCGAACACGATCATCGGCGGCGCATCCGACACGGCATTGAAAAAGCTGTACGGAGCCAGGTTCACCACGCCCTTGGCGCTGACGGTCGAAACCCAGGCGATGGGCCGCGGCGCCACCAGCGCCTTGAACGGATTGAACTTCAGGCCGTGCTCACGCGGGTTTTCGATGAAATAATGGGACATGGGGCTTGCCTCCGCAGGCTGTGGGCGGTTGGCTGTCAGGATTAGAGTGTTTCCGTTCCCGCTGCAATCAAGGTGCCGTTCTTCCATGACCAAAATCGTTCTGATCACCGGCGGAAGCCGCGGCATCGGTGCCGCCTGTGCCCGGCTGCTGGCCGGCAAGGGCTATGACGTTGCCATCAACTATGCCGGCAATTCGGAGGCTGCGGCCGCGGTCGCAGCCGATATTCTGAACGCGGGCGGCAAGGCGATCGCCGTCAAGGCGGATATCGGCGACCCGGACGCGGTGCGCGCGATGTTCGAGACGGTGGACCGCGAACTGGGTCCGGTTACGCACCTGGTCAACAATGCCAGCGTGATTACCGAGCGCGGCCGGTTCGAGGATATGAGCCAAGAGACCGTGGACCGGATGCTGGCGGTCAACGTGAAGGGCTATATCTACCCGACGCAGCAGGCAATCCTGCGCATGAGCACGCGACACGGCGGCAAGGGTGGTGTGATCTGCAATATTTCCAGCGGCGCCGCGCACCGTGGCTCGCCGAACAATTCCATCCTCTATGCCATGACCAAGGGGGCGGTCAATTCCATGACCGTCGGTCTGAGCCAGGAATTGGTGGCGGACGGCATTCGCGTCAACACGCTGTCGCCGGGCCTGATCGCCACCGACATGCCCGGGCCGGACGAACTGGCCCGCCGCGTGCCCGGACTGCCGATGAAGCGCGCCGGCACGCCGGAGGAAATCGCCCACGGCGTCGCCTACCTGCTGTCGGACGAGGCCAGCTATACCAGCGGTGCCAATCTGCGCATCGCCGGCGGGCTGCCCTGAGCCGGGCGGCGGCCTAATCGAGCAGGCCGTATTCCTTCATAAACGCAAGGTGTGCGTCATAGGCGGCCTTGGCGAACTCGCTTTCCCTGGCGGCATCCGCCCAAACCTCCGCCGCGATCTGGCGGAGCCGTGCGCGCTCTGCCTCCGGCCACTCGATCACTTCGATGCCGTGGCCGGCGGCCAAGTCTCTGGAGACCGCCTTGCGGTCCTCAATCGTGGCCGCGCGGGTCATATCCGTCCAGGCAGCATGATACCAGGTTTCCAGGGCTGCGCGGCCTTCCGGGCCGATGTTTTCCCAGATGGTCCGGTTGATCGTGAACTGGAACACCGGCATTGAGTAAATGCCCGGGAACAGAGGATATTTGGCCAGCCGGTGCAAGCCCAGCCGGCTGTTGTTGGCATAGCTGGAGGCGTCGGCGGCATCGATGGCCTTCCGTTCGAGCGCCCCATAGACATCCGGCAAGGGCATGATGGCCGGTTGGGCACCCAGCCGGGCAAGCAGCGCCGCCGCCAATCCCTCTGGCGCGCGGATTTTCAGCCCCTCGAAATCGTCCAGGCTGCGGATCGGCACCGATGATACCAGCGCCTCCCTCGCGAAGGGGCCGCAGCCGACGACGTGAATGTTTCTGGGGAACAGCTTGTCGTAGAGGCGTTGCAGCACCTCACGCCCGCCGCCGAAGCGGCAGAACATCTGTGCCTGCTCCGTGGTTTCGTAACCGGCGATCAGGTCGCCCAGCAAAGCAAAGCCTTTATCCTTGCCGGTGAAATAGGCGATGGCATTCAGGTCTCCCTGCAGAATGCCGGCGGCGACAGCGCCCGGGGTCTCATGGTGTGGGGCAACGGCCTGCGAGGGCAGAATCTCGATCTTGAGATTGCCATCGGTCATCTGCTCCAGCTTCGGCACCCACACCTCGTTCAGATAGGTGAGCGAGAAGCTGTCGGCCAGCATGGCCGTTTGCAGGGAGAGCTTGGTTGCGGCATTGGCCGCCGTGGCGACGGCAATGCCGGCCATGGCAGCCAGGGCGGCTGCTATGATCCTGCGCATCGGTCATTCTCCCTCTGGGGTTTGCGGCCCCATTCGGGCCAAGGCCGAATGCCGGGGCATTCATGTTGCCGGCAGGGCTCAGCGAATCGCTTTGTCTGCACGTAATGCCGAAATCCGGCTGGCGTCGTAGCCTATTTCGGCCAGAATTTCGTCCGTCTGTTCGCCCGGCACCGGCACGTGGGCCAGGAAGCTGCCGGGTTCGATTTGCGGCTGACCGGGAATCTGTGGCACCGGCAGCGGGTGGTCGAAGCCTTTCTGGTCCAGCCAGACGATCTGATCCACCGCCTTCACCTGCGGATCCTCGAACAGGTCGCCATAGTCGTTGACCTTGGCGGCCAGAATATCGGCGGCCTCCAGCAGGGTCAGCCATTCGTCGCTGGTCTTGGTTTCCATGGCCGGGCGGATGACCGCCATCAGCGCGGCCTCGTTCGCGATCCGGCTTTCCTGGGTGGCGAAGCGCGGGTCGTTCTTCCATTCCGGCTGACCGATCATGTCGCAGAACGCCAGGAAATGCGCATCGCGCCGGGCGTTCATGTTGATGAAGCCGTCGCTGGTCTTGAACGTGCCGAGCGGTGCGCCCAGCACCGAGGGCTCCGCGCCTTCCAGCCTATATTCGATCATCTTGCCGGCCTGGAACGCAGCGGCGGCGGCGGCGAGCGGCACGTCCAGATACTGGCCCTCGCCGGTGCGGCTGCGCAGGAACAGCGTCGGAGCGACAGCCTGGAAGGCATAAAGGCCGGTCATCACGTCGATGGCGATGATGGAGATGCGCTGCGGCAGGCCGTCCTTGTCCCGGTTGATCGACATCCAGCCGCTGTAGGCCTGGATCACCGAATCGGTCACCGGGCGGTTGCTGTACGGGCCTTGCTGGCCGTAGCCGGTAACGGAGAGATACACCACGCTGGGGTTCTTCGCCTTGACGCTGGCATAGTCCAGCCCGAACCGGCCCATGACACCGGGACGGAAGCTTTCCAGCACCACGTCGGCCTCGAACGCCAGTTTCTGTGCAATCTCGATGCCTTCCGGGTGTTTGAGGTCCAGCGCGATGGAGCGCTTGCCGCGGTTGACGGACAGCCCATAGGCCGAATGTTCGCCATGCTTCTTGCCGATGGCACGGCCCCAATCCCCGGCGATGGGTTCCACCTTGACGACGTCGGCGCCATGTTGGGCCAGCAGCATGGCGCAATGGGGCCCTGCAACGCCCTGGGTAGCGTCGAACACGCGGATACCTTCAAACGCTCGCATCGTGATGGCGTTTCCTTGTACAGATTCGATAATTGGTGGCGATTCTAGCCGCGATGCGCCTGCAGGGCTATGCCGCAAAGTTGCGGCCCGCGAGGCTCAGTGTGCGTGCTCGGCCCGCAGGATGTAGTGCCCGCCTTCCATGCCGGAAAACACGCTGGCGACATCCGGATGACGCACCGGCTTGCCGCTGTCATCCACCAGCAGGTTCTGCTCGGAGACATAGGCGATGTAGGTGGTCTCGGAGTTTTCCGCGAACAGGTGATAGAAGGGCTGGTCCTTGCGCGGCCGGACTTCCTCCGGGATAGAAAGCCACCATTCCTCGCTGTTGGAAAATGTAGGGTCGACATCGAAAATCACGCCGCGGAAAGGGAAGCGCCGATGGCGCACCACCTGCCCGATTTGAAATTTTGCGTTCCGCGCCTCCATGATGATTCCTTAATTTTTCGAATACCGGCGTAATCGGCGCCAGTGTACCGGATATGCCATCGGCTCGCCAGGGCGCAGCCGTTGCGGACTCCCAAAGATAGGGGCATGGTAGCTAATCTTCCAGCCTTCGCGCACCCAGCCGCTTTGTCAAATGTGAGGAAAACGATGCCGCAAACCGCCGCCCAAGTTCTGGTCGAAACCTTGCGCCGTCACGACGTCGACCGCGCTTTCTGTGTGCCGGGGGAAAGCTATCTGGCCGTGATGGACGCGCTGGTGGACGACCCGGCGATGGAGATTGTCTCGTGCCGGCATGAGGGCGGGGCGGCTTTCATGGCCGTGGCGGATTCGAAATGCACCGGACGCCCTGGCGTTGTGTTCGCGAGCCGCGGACCAGGCGCTACCAATGCCAGCGTCGCCATTCATTCGGCGCATCAGGGCGGCGTGCCGCTGGTGGTGATGCTGGGCCAGGTCGGCACCCGCAGCATCGGCAAGACGCACACCCAGGAAATGGATTTCACCAAGACCTTTGCCGACATGGCCAAGCGGGTGGAGCAGGTGAACGACCCGAACCGCATTGCGGAGATCACGGCCCGCGCGTTCCAGGTTGCGCAATCCGGCACGCCGGGCCCGGTGATCGTCGCGCTGCCGACCGATGTGCTGGAGGCGATGACGGAGGCGAAGCCGCTCGATCCGCTGACTGTCGCCCGGCCGGGCGCGGCGGAAGAGGACGTGACCGCGGTGGCCGAACTCCTCGCAAACGCCGAACGCCCGGTCCTGATCGCCGGTGAGCACACCGGTCGCGCCAAGGATGTGCTGGCCCAGGTGGCGGAGGCATTTCAGGTGCCGGTGATGCCGGTCTATGAGCATCAGGATGTGTTCGACCACGAGCACCCCCTCTATGCCGGCGAGCTGGGCGTGCGCCCGCCGATGGATGTGCGCCGCACCGCCTGGGATGCCGATGTGGTCGTTGCCATTGGCACCCGGCTGACCGGCGCCCCCAACCTCGCCTACACCATTCCGGGCGAAAACCAGACCTTTGTGCACATCCACCCGAACCCGGCGGAGCTGGGCGTGCGTCACCGCACGGACCGGGCTGTGGTGGCCGATGCACCGGCCTTCCTGCAAGCCCTGGCCGGGCGCAACGCGCCGCCGCCGCCCGCAAGCCGTGCCGCCTGGACCAAACGGGCTCACGATGCCTATATCGCCGGCGCTTCCGTGGCCCCGCGGGAGGCCGATGACGGCATCGACTTTGCCCATGTCGTCGATACGCTCAGCAGCCTGGCGCCGCCGGATGCAATCGTCACCTCGGACGCGGGCAATTTCATGAGCTGGCTGCACCAGCGTTTCCGCTTCCGCCGCACCCAGCTGCTGATTGGCTCCGAAATCGGTGCGATGGGCATGGGCATTCCGGCTGGCGTCGCCGCCTCGCTGCGATTTCCGGACCGGCAGGTGTTCAGCTTCTGCGGCGATGGCGGCGCGTTGATGACTGGCTCGGAACTGGCCACCGCGATGCTGACGGGCGCCAAGCCGCGCATCATCGTCGCCAACAACCAACATTACGGCACGATCCGGTTCCACCAGGAAACGCACTTCCCGAACCGTGCCCACCCGGTGACGACGTTGCGCAATCCGGACTTTGCGGCCTACGCTGCTGCCTTCGGTGCCAAAGGGCTGCGCATCCTCTACCCGGAGGATGTGGAGCCGGTGCTGCGTGAGGCAATGGCGACCGATGGGCCGGTAGTGATCGAAGTGCGCACCAGCCTGGAGCTCAACACCTCGCAGACGACGCTAACCGCACTGCAAGGCAGGACGTGACGGGGAGACGCTTCATTTGATCCTCCCGCCCACGGCCGCAGGCGTTCTGATTTTCACGCTGGGCCTGTCCTTCATCGCGCTGGCCGACGCCATGGCCAAGGTGCTGGGCGAGAGCATGCCGGCCCCGCAGGTGGTCTGGCTGTATCTGGTCTGCGTCCTGATCGTGCTGATGCTGTATTTCGCCCTGACCCGGCAGAATTTGCGGCGGCTCGCCAAAACGCAGCGCCCCGGCCTTCAGATTCTGCGCGGGCTCAGCATTCTGGGCTCGCTGACCTTTATCTTCGCGGCATTGCAGTTCATGCCATTGGCGGAGGCGACGGTGATCAACTTCACCGGCCCCCTGTTCATGGTGGCGCTGGCCGGCCCGATGCTGGGCGAGAACGTCGGCTGGCGGCGCTGGGCAGCGGTTCTGGTCGGCCTTGCCGGCGCGATGGTCGTGGTGCGGCCCGGCAGCGAGGTGTTTCAATGGGCGGCCCTGCTGCCCATCGGTTCCGCCCTGTTCTTCGCGCTGTTCCAGTTGATCACGCGCAAGCTGGCCGGGCAGGACGGCACCATGACGACGCTGCTCTATACGCAGGTGGTGGCGGCCGCGGGTGCGGTGCTGGCCGCGCCGTTTTTCTGGACGCCGATCACGCTGCATCAATTTGGCTATGCGTTTCTGGCCGGGTTTGTCGGCCTGGCGGCGCACATATGCATGTTCAACGCCTTCCGCCTAGCCGACGCCTCGTTGCTGGCGCCGATCAACTATACGCGGATCGTGGCCAGTGTGCTGCTTGGTTATTTCATGTTCGGCGACTTGCCCGACGTCTATACCATCATCGGCGGCGCCGTGATCATCGGTAGCGGCCTGTTTGTGATCTGGCGCGAGTCGCAGCGGCGCGCGGTCCGGCCCTAAGACCGCCGCCCCTGGATCAGCCATAGCCCCAGCATCGCCATGGCGAAACCGGCCAGGGCCGTAAGCGGCAGCGTCTCGCCCAGCAGCACGAATCCGAAAATCGCCGTCAGGCCCGGGGTGAGGTAGAAGTTCGCTGCCACCTTGCCGGCGGTGCCGCTGTTCAGCATGTAGAGATACAACCCCATGCCGCCAAACGAGACGCCGAAGATCAGGTAGACCAGTGTGCCGATGCTTGCCGGTGTCCAGGCGACATGCACGTCCTCGAACGCCAGGGTCAGGAAAGTGCAGAACACGGCGGCGGCCAGCAGTTGCAGGGCATTGGCATGGGCCGCCGGTACGCCCCTACTGTAGCGCGAAAACAGCAACGTGCCGAGCACCATGCAACTGACCGAACCGATGGCCCAGGCCATGCCGGGGCCGGTATCCAGTTGCAGGATATTGATGCCTGCCACCAGCGCCACCCCCGCTGTGCCCAGCGCGAAGCCGAGCCATTGCGCCGGCCGGAACCGGTCGCCCAGCATCGGGCCGGATAGCACCGCAACCAGGATCGGCTGCAGCGAGCCGACCAGGGCCATGGTCGCGCCCGTGATCTCCGTCATCGCGATATAGGCGGCGGAGAGATAGCCGCCGTTGATCAACACGCCGGCCAGTGCCGTCACCGCCCACTTGCCCTTCAACTCCCGCCAGCGGTATGGCCGCCATACGGTTACGATGATGGCAAGCAGAGTGCCGGCGATGACAAACCGGGTCGCCAGAAAGAACAGCGGCGAAACATCAGGCAGCCCGGCGCGCACAGCGATGAACGCGCCGGACCACAGGCAGATGAACAGAAAAGGGGCAAGCGCTGCCATGGGCGCGAGTATTTCCTGGTGGGACGGGGCTGTCAGTAGTGGTGCTTGCGGGCTGCCAGGTAAAGAGGCAGAGTTCCCGAACAATGTCATTCACCGCAGGATACCCGCCATGCCCGTCCAACTGACCAAGCAACAGATCGAACAGTATCATGAAAAAGGCTATGTCGTGGTCGAAGGCGTGCTGAGCCCGGAAAAGCTGCGGCGACTGCGCGAGGAGACGGAGCGGATCATCGCCGCGGCGGCTAGCGTGTCGGCGCATAACGAAGTGTACGATCTGGAGGACAGCCACACCGCCCAGAATCCGCGCGTGCGCCGGATCAAGGAGCCGCACAACCACTTCAAATATTTCTGGGATCTGTTCTGCGACACCGACATCACCGACGTTCTGGTGCCATTGCTGGGCGAAAACATCAGGATCTACGGCGCGAAGATGAACATGAAGGCGGCCGGCTATGGCGCGCCGGTGGAATGGCATCAGGATTGGGCCTTCTATCCCCACACCAACGACGACGTTCTGGCCACCGGCCTGCTGCTGGACGATTGCGACGAGAGCAACGGCCCGCTGATGGTGCTGCCCGGCAGCCACAAGGGGCCAGTGTATGACCACCACGCCGATGGCTTTTTCTGCGGCGCGTTCGATCCGGATGCGGCTGGTTTGGATGTCTCCCCTTCGGAGATGCTGACCGGGCCAGCAGGTTCCATGACCATTCATCATGTGCGCGCGGTGCACGGGTCGGCGCTGAACACCTCCAACCGGCAGCGGCGTCTGTTGTTGACGGAGTATGCGGCAGCAGATGCGTTTCCGTTGGTCAATCTGAAAGGCGATTTCGCAGCCTACGAGGCCCGCATGGCCCGCGGCGTCAGCACGCGCGAGCCGCGGGTCGAGCCGGTGCCGGTGCGTCTGCCATTGCCAGCAGCCAGGCACCAGGGCTCGATTTACGAGAACCAGAAAGGCAGCGGCCGGCGCTGGTTTGAGACCTTTGAGCAACGCCGGGTAACGGCGGCGGAGTAGGCAGGCGGCCGCCGGGGGGGCGGGCCTCGTTTAATCCGCCCGGGCGCCGTCGGACCGGTCGAGGAAGGCGTTGAGGGCGTCTGCCGGCAGATCGGCGATGAATTCCGCCTGAACGCCAATGGCTGCATCAAGCAATGCGCGGTAGGTGTCACGCGGGATTTCGATGGCGCCGAACTGGCTCAGGTGGTCGGTGATAAATTGGGTATCCAGCAGGGTGAAGCCGCCATGGACCATGCGTGCCGCGAGGTGGACCAGGGCCACCTTGCTGGCATCGCGGGCGCGGCTGAACATGCTTTCGCCAAAAAAGACGCCGCCCAGTTGCAAGCCATAGAGCCCGCCAACCAGCGCCCCATCCTCCCAGCACTCGACGGTGTGGACCACACCCATGCCATAGAGCGCGCGAAACAGCGCCCGAACCTCCGCATTGATCCAGGTGTCCTTGCGGATGTCGGTAGCGGCGGCGCAGCCGTCGATCACCCCCGCGAAATCCGTATCGCAACGCACCTGAAACCGGCCCTGGCGAACCGTGCGTTTCAGACGGCGCGGCACATGGAACGAGTCCAAAGGCAGCACGCCCCGCATGTTCGGATCGACCCAATACAGGGTGTCCGCATCATGCGATTCTGCCATGGGGAACACGCCCATGGCGTAGGCGCGCAACACCAGGGCCGGAGTCAGCACCGTCATCGGCAAGCTCCTGTTACCGTTACAGGAATCTTGCCGTGACGTAAGGCCATCGTCCAGGCCTATTCGAGCAGACGCTGCCACCAGCCGCGCCGCCGCGGACGATCGTTCGCCGGCTGCGAGGTTCTGGCTTCAGGCTCTGCTGCTGTGTCCCCTGCCATCGCCGGTTCCGGTTCAGGCTCCGGGGCCGGTTCAGGTTCGGGTTCAGGCTCAGGTTCTGCTGTCGCGGGGTTTGCCTCGGCCTTCTCCTCAGTGGCTTCCGCTTCGACGCGCGGCTGTGGCTCTGCTTCTTCGTCCGTCTTGGTTTCTGCCGCGGGAGGCAAAGACGTGGCAGCAGATTCGGGAGCAGGCTCAGAAGATTCGGCAGCTGCCGGCACGGTTTCGCTGCGTTCGGTTTCCGCCGGCTCGTTGCCGGCTGTCACTGTTGCAGGCGCGGCATGCTGTTCTGCCACTGTTGCGGGCGCTTCCGCCACCGTCCCGGTCTCCTCCGCCGCTGGCGCGGGCGGGGCATTCTTTATTCCGGACCGCTTGGCCCTGTTGGGCCGTTTCTTCTTGACGGGGCCGGATGGTGCCGGGCTTTGGCTTTCGCTTCCGCTGTCAGTCTGCTCCTCGGCTTCGGAATCAACGTCCGGCGTCGGTGCAAGATGGAAGGCCAGCGGTGTTGCGGCGCGGGCGAACACGGCGACGCCCGGCAGGTTGCGTGTTTCCGGACGCGGCTTGCGGCGGCGGCGGCGGCGATTGCTGCGGCTGCTGCGGCCCGTGTCGCCGCCGGTATCCTGATCGCCGTCACTGTCGGTGGCGGTTTCGGCCTGCTCGGCTGCGGGCGGCGCAATCGGGCCGCTTGCCTCGACCGAGGTTTCGTCCTCGCCATCGCGGCGGCGGCGGCGGCCGCCGCGTCGCCCGCGGCGGCGGTTGCTGTCGTCCCCACTTTCGGCCTCTTCCTCGGCCTCCGGTGTGGAGCGGCGGCTCTTGCGTTGTTGACCGTTGCCGCGGGCCTGCTTCGCCTCGGTCGTGGGTTTGGCCGTTTCTTCCTCGACCTCGTCCTCCTCGACCTCGACCGGCAGCGGTGGCGGCAGCGGTGCCACGATGAAATTCGGCGCCTCGGTGCGCTCCAGCATCTCCACCCGCATGTCGGGCGCGATCAGGCTGGAGTCCGGCTCGAAGCGGCAGAACAGGTTGTAGTCACGTTCGAACCGGGTGAGTTCATCGCGCTTGTCATTCAGAATATAGAACGCCACGTCCGGTGCCAGGGTCACGCGGGCAATGCCGGCATTGCCGCGCAGGCCGTGATCCTCCAGCGCGCGCAACACATGCAGGGCGCTGGTGGCGGTGGAATGGATGCGCCCGGTGCCGCTGCAATGCGGGCAGGTCTGCATCATGGTTTCCAGCAGCGACGGCCGCAGGCGCTGGCGCGACAGTTCCAACAGCCCAAGCGAGCTGATGCGCCCGGTCTGCACCCGCGCCCGGTCGTTGCGCAACGCATCCTTCAGCTTGCGTTCCACCGCGCTGTTGTTGCGGCGGTCTTCCATATCGATGAAGTCGATGACGATCAGACCGGCAAGGTCACGCAGGCGCAATTGGCGGGCGATTTCCTCCGCCGCTTCCAGATTGGTCTTGAGCGCGGTTTCTTCGATATGCCGCTCGCGCGTGGCTCGGCCCGAGTTGACGTCGATGGCGACCAGCGCTTCGGTCAGGTTGATGACCAGATACCCGCCGGAACGCAGCTGCACGATGGGCGAGTGCAGGTGTTCCAGCTGCGCATCGACGCGGAAGCGATGGAACAGGGGCGGCGAGCTATCCTTGTACGGCTGTACACGCTTGGCGTGGCTGGGCATCAAGGTCTTCATGAAGTCCTTGGCCTCACGATAGGCGGCATCGCCCTGAACGAGCACCTCCTCGATCTCACGGCTGTAAGTGTCACGCAGCACCCGCTTGATGAGCTGGCTTTCCTCGTAAATCAGCGCGGGCGCGCGGGATTGGAGGGTGACGGCGCGAATCTGTTCCCAGGTCTTTGCCAGAAAGTCGAAGTCGCGTTTGATTTCCGTCTTGGTGCGGCCAATGCCTGCGGTCCGTACGATCACGGCCATGCCGCCTGGAATTTCCAGCGAGTCGACTATGCCCTTCAGCCGCTTGCGGTCCTTGCCGACGGTGATCTTGCGGCTGATGCCGCCGCCGCGCGCTGTGTTCGGCATGAGAACGCAATAGCGGCCGGCAAGCGAGAGATAGGTGGTGACGGCCGCGCCCTTGGTGCCGCGTTCCTCCTTAACTACCTGGACCAGCATGATCTGGCCGCGCTTGATCACCTCCTGAATGGTGTAGGATCGGCGCATGCGGGCGCCGCGGCGGCGGTCCTGCTCCGATCGGTTGTCGCTGCGGCGGCTGCGTCCATTGCTGCGGCCACGGCTGCTGCGGCGCTGGCGGGGTTTGCCGTCCTCGTCCTCGCCATCCGTATCGTCGTCGGTTTCCTCATCGTCGCCGTCGCCGTCGTCATCGGTGTCGGCATAGGCGACGGGCGAGCCATCGGCATCCAGCGCGGCAGTTTCGCCGTCCTCGTCGTCGGCCGGTCGGGCATCGCTGCTGTCGCCGTTCGACTCAAGGTCACCCGAAGCGCCACTGGCCTCGACGTCATCGTCGTCGTCGAAGTCGTTCGCGCGGCGGGCGCGCGCCTGTTCGGCCAGCAATGCCTCACGGTCGGCCACCGGGATGCGGTAATAATCCGGATGGATTTCGCTGAACGGCAGGAAGCCGTGGCGGTTGCCGCCGTAATCGACGAATGCCGCCTGAAGCGAGGGCTCTACGCGGGTGATCTTCGCGAGGTAGATATTGCCTTTGAGGTTCCGCTGGCTGCTGACTTCCGAGTCGTACTCAAGGAGTGTGTTGTCTTCCATAATCACCACGCGGGTTTGTTCCGCGTGGCTGGAATCGATCAACATCCGTTTGGTCATAAACGATGGTCTCCGATCGGCGAACGGCCGATAGGGTGCCGGGGGGCGTTCGTGTTGGTGGCGCGCGGTTAAGCGTTTGAAGGCGTATGGCCAGGTGGCGGACTCCGATGCCGCAAAAAGCGGAATGGAGGCTGGCCAGCGACCGGCGCGCATGCGTCGAACTGATCCGGCAGGGCCGTTCGGTTTGGTGTAGGGGGCGATGGCTGGGGCAAGCCGGTGGCGTCACGAAAATCGCGCTTTGGTTGTTGGTTGGCGCGGTAGGTGAGCGCAACAGGGCTCCAGCCTCCTTCAAGATCATTGCAACGGGGATCGCGCGGTTCGGGCGGCTCACGATTGCCGCCGGCGGCAGTGAAAATGACTGCTGCCGTCGGCCCCTCGCCCGGCAAGCTGACCGGACGCGTGAGATGGCACGCCGCGCACCATCCGTTGACAGGGTTACATAGACTGTTTTTCCTGTGCTTACAATTCTTGATGTTCGCGCTGGTTGCCGCGCCTCGCCTCGCCGCGCTGTGTGCAGCAGACTGTCCGTGCTATGATTACATTTGTCCTTGTCCGGTCGGGAGCCGGTTGCACCCGAAACCATGCGCGATTTGCCAACGCCCCCCCTCAAGCCAGCCAGCCTGTCGCGCCGAGCTGGCTTAGCCTGCCAGCTGGTTGCGCTGTGCCTTGGGGTACTGGCAGCAGTCGCAGCCGGCCCGGCCGACAGTATGGCCCGCCCGCAGGTTGTGGATATTGAATTGCTGCGCGAGGGTGATTCGGGGCAAGTGCAATTCATGATGGATGGGCCTGCCGATTTTCATGTGTTCACTTTGGCGTCGCCGCTAAGGCTGGTGCTGGACCTGCAGGCGGTGGACTGGCGCGTGCCGACGGCGCAATTGGAACGGGTGGCTGATCGTAGCCGGCTGGTGCGCGGGGTGCGGCGGGGCAATTTCCGCTCTGGCGCCATGCGCATCGTCTTCGACCTGGACCGGCCGATCAGCGTTACCAACGCGGCGCTGCAGCCGCGTGGGCGCAACACCGCGCTGGTGTTGGAATGGCAAGCTGCGCCGGATTTCAGGAGCCAGGATTTTGGCGGTTTGCCAAAGGTTCCGGTGCCGCCGCCGCGTCCCTCTCGCCGGCAGGCCCTGCCGCCGCCGGTCATTGTGCTCGACCCGGGGCATGGCGGTGTCGATCCGGGCGCGATCGGCCGGCAGCGGACGCTGGAAAAGACTCTGACGCTGACAGTGGCGCGGCAATTGCGAAAGTCATTGCAGGTGACCGGCCGCTACAAGGTGTTTCTGACGCGGAATGACGACCGGTTTCTGCCGTTGCGAGAACGCACACGCATTGCACGGCGGCATGGTGCGAATCTTTTTTTGTCCCTTCATGCAGATTCGGCGTTGCGCGGCGATGCCCGCGGTCTCTCCGTTTATACCCTGTCCGACAAATCCTCTGACGAGGAGGCGGCGGCGCTGGCCGTGCGGGAAAACAAGGCGGATGTGATCGGCGGGCTCGACCTGTCGGACGAGGGCGCGGATGTTGTCTCGATCCTGATCGACCTGGCGCAGCGCGAGACCAGGAACCAGTCCATGCGGCTTGCCAACCAGTTGGTGCAGGCAATGGTGCTGCGCGTTCCCGTGCTCGACCGGCCGCACCGCCAGGCCGGTTTCGCCGTGTTGAAGGCGCCGGACATTCCGGCCGTGTTGATCGAACTGGGCTTCCTGTCACATCCGGAGGAGGAGCGGTTGCTGCTGTCGGCCGATCATCGGGCTGCAATCATCGATGGTATCGTGGCTGCGGTGGACAATTTTTTTGTCGTCCGGCATCAGGCCAATGCGGCAGCCGGCGGCTGACCGCTGCGGCTGGCCGCGGGTCGGCGGGGTCGACGCCAGCGGGTTCCGGGCCTACGTATTGCAGAATCGTATGCCCAAGGCGAAGGCGGTCGAATGAAACGGTGGTTATTGCGCGGCCTGGTGGCCTTTCTGGTGCTGACGGCGATCAGCCTCGCAGGTGGTATTGCTGCCGTCTATCATTTCAGCGGCGACCTGCCGGACAACCGGGCGCTGGAGGCCTATGTCCCGCCGATCACCACGCGCTTGCACGCGGGCAATGGTGAGTTGATGGCGGAATACGCGATCGAAAACCGCGTGTTTGTGCCGATCGAGGAAATCCCGCCCCTGGTCAAGAATGCGTTTCTGGCGGCAGAGGACGGCAATTTCTATCAGCATCGCGGATTGGATTTCCGCGGCATTCTGCGGGCTGCGGTCACCAATATTCGCAATATCGGAACGGATCGCCGGCTGGTTGGCGGCTCTACGATCACCCAGCAGGTCGCGAAGAACTTCTCGCTTTCGGGCGAGATATCGTACGAGCGCAAAATCAAGGAGGCGATCCTGGCGTTCCGCATTGAGCGGGCATTGCCGAAGGACCGCATTCTGGAACTGTATCTGAACGAGATTTATCTGGGCGCGGGCACCTATGGCGTCGCGGCAGCGTCCATGCGCTATTTCGCCAAGGCGCTGGACGAACTCAATCCAGAGGAAATCGCCTATCTGGCCGGCCTGCCGAAAGCGCCCAGCACCTACCACCCCGTGCGGAACCGCGAGGATGCCGTGAGCCGGCGCAATATCGTGCTGCGGCGCATGGCGGAAGAAAAGTTGATTTCCGGACCGGTGCTGGAAACGGCGCTGGCGGCCCCCCTGCTGGCGCCCGGGCTGGACCAGGCCGGCCAACAGCCAGCGCCCTGGTTCGCCGAACAGGTGCGCCGCGAACTGGCGTCCCGCTTCGGCGACACGCGGCTCTATGAAGGCGGCATGTCGGTGCGGACGACGATGGACCCGCGGTTACAGGCGGTCGCCCAGGCTTCCTTGCGGCGGGGGATTGAAGCCTATGACCAGCGCCACGGCTATCGGGGGGCGATCGCGCAGATAGACCCTGCGGATGGCTGGCGGGAGGCGCTTGCCGCGATCGAACACCCCGATCCGGGCCAGGATACGCGGCTGGCGATGGTCCGCGAGGTTGGCGGCAAGTCGGTATCCATCGCGTTTGCCGATGGCGGCGAAGGCTCCATCGCCTTCGAGCAAATGAAATGGGCCGGTGCTTTTCAGGAAAACTATCGCAGGGTCGGGGAACCGAAACGGCCGGCCGATGTGACGGCGCTTGGCGATGTCGTGTTGGTGCGGCGGTCCGATGCCGACGGGCAGGCGCTGCCCGATGGCCAGTTCGCCCTGACCCAGGCACCCAAGGCGGATGGCGCCTTGATTGCCGTCGATCCCTACACCGGCCGGATGTTGGCGATGGTCGGCGGCTACAACTCCCGGCGCAGCGAATTCAACCGTGCGGTGCAGGCGGAACGGCAACCGGGCTCTGCATTCAAACCTTTTGTGTATCTGACCGCGCTCAACAACGGCTTCACCCCGGCGACGATCGTTCAGGATGCGCCATTCGTCATGCGCGACCCGACTGTGCTGGGCAGTGGCTGGAAACCGGCGAATTTCAGCAGCGGCCGTTTTTATGGCCCGTCGCCGTTGCGGCTGGGCATCGAGTTGTCTCGCAACCTGATGACGGTCCGTCTGGCCAACGCCGTCGGCATGCCGAAAATCGCCGAGACGGCGGAGCGCTTTGGCGTGGTCGAGGACATGGCTCCGGTGCTGGCGATGGCGCTGGGCAGTGGCGAGACCACTCTGCTCAAACTCACCACCGCCTATGCAATGCTGTTGAACGGCGGCAAGCGCATTGACCCGAGTTTTGTTGACCGCATTCAGGACCGGTTCGGCCAAACCCAGTTCCGCCATGACCAGCGCCCTTGTCCTGGCTGTTCCGGCGAAGCGGCCTCGCTCGATACGGTACCGCTGCCCGAATGGCAGACCGAACAGGTGGACGATCCTATCTCGGCCTATCAGATCGTCTCGATGTTGCAGGGTGTGATCGACCGCGGTACGGCAACCCGCGCGCGGATTCCGGGCGTGCCGTTGGCAGGCAAGACCGGCACCAGCAATGATGCACGCGATACTTGGTTCGTTGGTTTCAGTTCAGACCTTGCCGTGGGCGTGTTTGTCGGATTCGACCAGCCGAAAAGCCTGGGGCCGAACGAGGCCGGCGGCCGCGTCGCCGCGCCGATCTTCGGCGATTTCATGAAGCAGGCATTGGAATATTATCCGGCCCATCCGTTCCGCGCGCCGGAAGGGGTTCGGTTCGTGCAGATCAGCCGCAAGACCGGGAAGCTGCCGCAACCGGGCGATACGGATCTGATCATGGAAGCGTTCCGGCCCGGAACGGAGCCCGGCGCCGATCGGGGAGAGACCACGTCCGAGGCCGATGACGACGCGGACGGTAATCGCGATGCCACGGATAGGGTCCGCAGGCGGATGGGCGGCATTTATTAGGCCCGCGCCCGGTCTTTGGGATTGGGCATACGCGAAAAGGGCGCCTGTTTGTACCGGCGCCCTTTTCGCATGCAGCTTGCATAGCCGAATTGGTGATCCCAACGGGACTCGAACCCGTGTCTTCAGCGTGAAAGGCTGATGTCCTAACCACTAGACGATGGGACCAGCGATTGAAGGCCGCCTTTTACCTGCCCTTTCGGTGGAATGCAACCGCTTCACTGCGCTTGCTTGACGGGCGCGACCGTACGCCCGATGTTGCCGGCCGACCTGCTACAGCAACCGCTCTGAACGAAAGGTTTTTCGCCAATGAACGCGCAGCCAGCCGCGGTTTCCGCCGAGACCGAAGCCCAGATTTTGGACGCGCTTGACAAGTTTCTGGAACGGGACGTGCGTCCTCATGTCATGCCGTTGGAACATGCGGACGAATACCCGCACGAGATTGTCGAGGGCATGAAGGCGCTGGGCCTGTTCGGCGCGATCATTCCGGAGGAATACGGCGGTCTCGGCCTGCCGGCGACGACCTATGCCAAGATCGTCGAGAAGGTTGCGACCGTGTGGATGTCGCTGTCCGGCATATTCAACTCGCACCTGATTATGGCCTCGGCCGTGGCGCGCTTCGGGACGGAAGAGCAGAAGCGGCAATGGCTGCCGAAGTTCGCATCCGGCGAGATCCGCGGCGGTCTGGCACTAACCGAACCGAACTGCGGCACGGACTTGCAGGCGATCCGCACCGTGGCGAAGCGGGACGGCGACCATTATGTGATCAATGGTACCAAGACGTGGATTTCCAACGGGATTTACGGCACCTGCTTCGCCCTGCTGGTCAAGACAGACCCGCAAGCGCAACCGCGCCACAAGGGCACAAGTTTGTTTCTGGCGGAGAAGGGCGAGGGCTTCACCGTCAGCCGCAAGCTGGAGAAGCTGGGTTACAAGGGCATCGATTCGGCGGAACTGATCTTCGACAACTACCGCATCCCTGCCGACCGCCTGATCGGTCTGGAAGAAGGCAAGGGCCTCAAACACGCGCTCGGCGGCCTGGAGCTGGGGCGGATCAATGTGGCGGCCCGCGGTGTCGGCGTGGCGCAGTCGGCGCTGGACCTGGCGGTCAAGTACAGCCAGCAGCGCGAGACCTTCGGCCAGCCGATCGCCAATCATCAGGCAATCCAGCTGAAGCTGGCGGACATGGCGACCCGGCTGGAGGCGTCCCGCCATCTGGTGCGCGCCGCGGCCACGGCCTATGACGCCGGCGAACGCTGCGACATGGAGGCGGGCATGGCCAAGCTGTTTGCCACCGAAACCGCCCTTTTCAACGCAACGGAGAGCATGCGCATTCACGGCGGGTATGGCTATTCCAAGGAATTCGACGTCGAGCGGCTCTACCGCGACGCGCCCCTGCTGTGTATTGGCGAGGGGACGAACGAATTGCAGCGCATCATTATCGCCCGCCAGTTGATCCAGCGGAACCCGGTTTAAGGTATTTGCCGCCGGTCTTGCGGCAGCCGGAGCGGTTCGATCCGTTCCGGCTGCCGGCAGGGTTGGGTCAGAAACTGGCGCTGACCCGCAGATAGACCGAACGCCCGGGCTCGTTGACCTGGACATTGGTTGGGTCGAACGCGTTCGCGCGGTTCAAATGGTAGGCGTATTCCTTGTCGAGTAGGTTGGTGACGCCGGCCCGCAGCTTGAACGGCGCGACCAGGTCCACCGTCGCATGCAGATCGACCGTCACCCAGCCGGAGGTCTTGCCTGTGTCGAGGCCTGAGCCGGTGGTGGGGTCGTCGTCCACCCGGGTCTGGGTAAGGGCGCCATTGACTGTGCCGCCCAGCGACCAGCCTTCACCCTCATAGGTCAGCGCGACTTTGCCATCCAGTGGCGGAATCTGGGCCAGTGGGCCGCCATCGCTCACATTCTGGCCGAAGGTGTAGGTGGCGCTGGCGTCCACGACCCAGGACTCCATCAACCGGTAGCGTCCCGCGACCGTGGCCCCGGTCAGAAACGCATCGACATTGCGGTAGATGGTGGCGCCGTTCGCCAGCAGCACCCCATCCTGCCCGCGGGCGGTGTCGCGCAGGATGAAATCGTTCACCCAGTTGGCATAGACATTGGCGGAGGCCGACCAGGTCGTTCGGGAGACATCCACGCCGATTTCGGCCTGATGATGCGCTTCGGGCGCGATGGCGGGATTGCCGACCCAACTGCCCGCACCCCGGTCGGATGCCATCGACCGCTCGGTCGCGTCGGCAGTGCGCACGCTGCGGCTGACCCCGGCGGTCAGCATGACGGTGCCGGTGAGGTCGTATTCCAGAAACGCCAGGCCGCCGAAATTGTTTTCGGAGCGGTTGCCACTGTCGGCGCCGTAATACAGGGCATAGAGGTCGCTGGGGCTCCGGCCCGTGGCCGCCACGGTTTCATTCGCCCGGTCCAGGCTGACATCGACACGGTCGTAGCGGGCGCCCACCAGCAGGCGCAGATCGTCGGTCAGGCTCCGTTTTCCTTCGGCAAACAGGCCGATATTCCGGATTTCTGTACCGGGCCACATGATCGAGTTCAGCGTATTGACGTTGGTGTCCATCATGCCGGCATAGCGCAGCGCCAGCCGCTGGTTGCGCTGGAGGTCGACGCCAAGGGTGAGTTGCATGCCGGCAATCTCCGCATCCGCAGCCACACTGCCGCCATAGGTGTCGGAGTCGGAATCGACCCGCATGGCCATGGGGGCGCTGCGGGTGCGCAGCGAATAGTTGTCCATCACATGATCGACGCCGGAGAAATAGGCCTCGGCCCGAACCTCCCGGAACAGCGAATCATGGATCGGGATGGTGGCCATGCCGCGAAATTTCTGCGAGTCGTCTAACGGCGCATCCATTTGCGCCCCTTCGAACAAGGCGTCCTCGGTGCTGGCGAGCCCGCCGGAGAGCGAGAATTCCAGGCCGCTGGGCGCCTGGTATCCGGCCGTGAACTCGGCCGACCGTTGCGAGAAGGAACTGCGCACCTCCTCGCCCGCGCCGTCTTCATAATCGCCGGCTTCCTTGGCGGCGACGATGCCGCGCAGATAGAAACCCTGGTGGCCGACAGCCACATCCGCGAAGGCGTCGCGTGTCAGGCCGTTCGATTCGATGCCGCCGCCGGCCATGCCCTGAATCCACTCGCCCTCGCCGAACACCGGTGCCAGGCGTTCGAACGCAACATGCCCTGCGGAGCCGCCCGGGCCTTTGGTGACGGTGCGGTAGCCCTGGCTGATGGTGACCAGATCGAAGGTTTCCACCGGCACGAAGGAACTGGGCGGGTCCATGCGGTTGGGACAGCCGCCGTAGGTGTAAATGTTGTCGGTGGTGATATTGATTTGGTTGCCCTGCATGCCGCGGATGACCGGGTCAATGCCATGCCCGCCCATGCGGGAGCCGGAAATTCCGGGCACGCTGCGCAGGAAATCGCCGCCATCGGCCACGGGGCGCGGGCTCATTTCTGGTGGTTCGCCGGCAATGTCTGGCAGGAAAGGAAAGCGCGGGGCAACGACGGAAATGGTCGGAACCTCCGGGCTTTCCGTTTCGCTGGGTTCCAGGTCCGCAGCCGCCGTGGTTGCGAGCGGGGTTAGGAGGGCGAGCAGGGCGGTGCCGCAATAGAGGCTGGGGCGCAAGCCGCCGTGGTTGCGATAGTGTTTCATCTCGATTGTCATCTCACACAAACGGGCGATGCGGACGGTTGCGTGGCCGTCCGGCATCCGGTCGATGGTCAGGAAGGTTTGGCGGTGTGAGAGATCAGACCGGCGGCGCGCGGGTCAGGAACAGCGTAAATCGCGGCGGCAACCGTGGCGCGGGCATGCGCAGGGCAGGCTGCGCCACATATAGGGGAGGAGCCGATGCGGCCAGCAAAACCGCCGGCATGGCGGGCAAGGCCGACTGCCCGAAAGCGGCGCACCAGGAACAGCGGTCGTGCAGGGACGGCTGTTTCTGGCCGTCGTCTGCCGGCTGTCCGGCAAGACAGATGACGGTCGCCAGATCCCGAAGCAGCCGCGCTTCGGCCCCGCCTTCGCTCGGCAGCATTCCGGTGCCGGCGCGAACACCCGTCGCCATGACCACTTGCAGAAGCAGCCATGTCGCAACCGGAACCATAATGGCCCGGCGGTGACGACGAAGCATGGCCAGCAGGCCCATTTGCAACAGCCCAGAACGGAAGATGTGGGCAGGTTATCGCGAACGCAATGGTGAGGCGAGAGGCAGGCAGGGCTGTAAGGGGGCGGTATTATGGCTCACCGGCAGCCCAGGCGCTCGCGGCTGCCGATGTCACGCCGGCACGGCCACGGCCGCTATTCCGCTGCCGCGCGCTGGTGGCCGCCCGTCACCATGCCGTTGGCGGCGTCTTCATCCCGCGCCGCTGGCTGGCGTTTGGCGGGCAGGCCGTAGCCGCCGCCGCCGCCGGGCGCGATCTCGATCTCGTCGCCGGCCCGGAAGGTCAGGCTGGCCTTGGCCGGGATCACGCGAACCTCGCCGTCGCGGTGCAGCAGCGTGCGGCCGGCCTGGCCGCTGCCGCCGCCGAACAGGCCATCGGGTGCCAGCCGATGCCGGTCGGAATAGGTTTGCAGCTTCGCCCCATCCTTCAGGATTTTATAGCGCCGCCGGAAGCCTGCCCCGCCGCGATGCTCGCCATCGCCGAAACTGTCCGGCGCCAGCGAATAGTCGACCACGCGGAAGAAGTCGTAGTCGATATCCAGCGCTTCCACCGGCGTGTTCGAGCAGTTGGAAAGCGGCGAGTCGACTGCGTCGCAGCCGTCCGAACCCTTGCCTGCGCCATAGCCGCCGCCGAAGATTTCCAGATAAACGCTGTAGCCCTTCTCCTCCAGATGGCTGAGGCAGAAGCTGGTGGTGGCGTCGAAGCCGGGGGCAATCACCAGATCGGGCACGGCATTGGCGAGCGCGTCCATCACCGCGTTATAGGCGCGGTAGGCCGGCAGCAGCCGCGCGCGCACCGGCGCCGGCGGGCGCGGGTTCAGGATGCTGCCGAACGGCGCCGTCACGGTAATCGGCCGCTTGCAACCTTCGTTAAAGGGAATGTCCGGCGCGGTCAGCACCGACTTCACGCAAGACAGCGCCGAGGCGAGGGTAGAGGCGAACGGGCAGTTGATGTTGGTGGCGACCTGCGGGTCGGTGCCCTCGAAATCGACGGCCAGTGTCTCGCCCTCGATCGTCACGGTGCAGCGGATCCAGACCGGCTCCTCCCCCACGCCGTCGTCATCCATGGCGGCCTGGCCGTGATAGACGCCGTCCGGCGCGGCGGCGATGCCGGCGCGGACCCGGCGCTCGGCATAGTCCAGCAGTTCGCTCATCGCGGCCTCGACCTTGGCGGCGCCGTACTTGGCGGCGAGCTGTTGCAGGCGGTGCTCGGCGATGGCGTTGGCGGCGAACTGGGCGTTCAGGTCGCCCATGGTCAGGTCCGGCACGCGCACGTTCAGGCGCATCAGCGATTCGAGTCGGCCGCCGTTCCAATCCTCCTGCCAGTTCCACTTGGAAGGCGGCAGGCGAATGCCCTCCGCATAAACGTCCGGCGCATCCATGTTCAGGCCGGGCGCGCCGCCGCCCAGGTCCAGGTGATGCGCGACGCTGGCGGCAAAGGCGATGACGCGGCCCTCATAAAACACCGGCGTGAAGATGAAGATATCCTGCAGGTGCTGGCCGCCCTGGTAGGGGTCGTTGTTGATCAGGAAGTCGCCAGGCCTCAGCGTTTCCGGCGGGTGTGCCTCCAGGCAGGGCTTAGCCGTGGCCGAGATGCCGCCAAGCTGCATCGGGATCAGGTCCGCCTGGGCGATGACGTTGCCCGCTGCGTCCAGAATGGCGGCGGAGCCGTCCCGCGCCTCGCGCAGGATGGGGGTATAGGCGGAGCGGATCAGCTTGGCGCCCGCCTCATCCGCCGCGGCCTGGATCGCCTGGCTGATGACGGCGTAGTCGATGGGATCGAGGGCCATGGTTCAATGCTCCCGCGAGATGATGAGGTTGTCGTTAGCGTCCAACTCCGCCTGCCAGCCGAGCGGCAGGTAGGTCGTGGACGTGGGGCCGGCCAGGATCATCGGGCCGTGCAGCGACTTGCCCGCCTCGACCGAGGCGATATCCAGGAGCGAGCCGTCGCGCCAGTCGCCGTCGTCGAACAGGCGGGCGGCGATGGCCGGCTGCGCCTGGTCGCGGGCGATGGCGAGCCAGGGAATTTCGCCCGCCGGCAGCGTCGCCTGACAGCGGAGCGCCACCACCTCCACCGCCCGGCGCGGGTCGGCGGGCTGAAAATAGGCGAGGCGGTGCGCCTGGTCGAAGCCCTCGCGCAGTTCCGCCTCGGTCAGCCCGTCCGCGGCGGTGGCGGGCAGCGGCACCGGCAGCTCGAACGCCTGGCCGACGAAGCGCATGTCGGCGGAGAAGGTGAAGGCCGGCGCGCCCGCCAGGCCCAGCGCCGCGAACTCGTCGGCCAAACCCTTGGCAAGCCCGGCGAGGATGCCGGGCGCCTCCCGGGCCGCCTCGGCCGTGCCGGTCTTGCGGGTCAGCGAGTCGTGTTTGGTGAAGTCGCTCGCCAGCAGCCCATAGGCGGAAAGCACGCCGGGGTTGGGCGGCACCACCAGCCGCTCGATCCCCAACTCCTCCGCGATCTTGGCCGCGTGCAGCGGGCCGCCGCCGCCGAACGGCACCAGCGCGTAATCGCGCGGGTCGCGGCCGCGCTCGGTTGAGACCAACTGGATCGCGCGCACCACGGCGTTGTTGGCGAGGCGGATGGCGGCATCGGCGGCCTGCTCGATGCTCATGCCGAAATGCTCGGCCACGGGCTGGAAGGCAGTGCGGGCGGCCGACACGTCGATGGCCATCTTGCCGCCGAGGAACCCTTCAGGCCGGACCGCGCCGACGATCACCTGGGCATCCGTGATGGTCGGGTTCCGGCCGCCCTTGCCATAGCAGGCCGGCCCGGGATCGGCCCCGGCGCTCATCGGGCCGACGCGCAGCATGCCGCCGTCATCGACCCAGACGATGGAGCCGCCGCCCGAGCCGACCGAGACGATGTCGAGGACCGGCGTGCGGATCGGCAGGCCGTCGATCTCGGTCTCCGGCGTGGTGGCCGGCTGGCCGTCGTCCACCAGGCAGACATCGGTGGAGGTGCCGCCCATATCGAAGGTGATCAGGTCGCGGAAGCCCGAGCGCTCCGCCTGCCGCACGGCCCCGACGACGCCGGCGGCCGGGCCGCTGAACAGCGCCGTGATGGCGTTGCGGCGCATGCCGGCGGCAGGCAGGCGGCCGCCGTTCGACTGCATCACCGTGAAGCGTCCGCCGAACCGGCCCTTCGCCAGCCGGTCCTCGATCCGCGAGAGATAGCGGTCGATCACCGGCTGCACGAAGGCGGCAAGCGTTGTGGTCGATGCGCGCTCGAACTCGCGGAACTCGCGGATCACATCGGCCGAGCCGGTGACGAACACGCCCGGCAGGGAGGAATGGATCAGGTCTATCACCCGGCGCTCGTGCGCGTCGTTGGCATAGGCGTTCAGCAGGCAGATGGCGACAGCGTCATAGCGGCCTTGCTGCAGGGCCGGCAGCAGTTGGCCGGTGATCGCGGCCTCGTCCAACGGCGTATCGACGGAGCCATCCGCCAGCATCCGCTCCCCCACCTCGAAACAATCGGCGCGACGCACGACGGGGGCGGGCTTCTTGTAATGCAGGTCGTAGATGTTGCGGCGGTCGTGGCGCTGCAAAAACAGGATGTCGCGGAAGCCCGCCGTGGTGACGAAGGCAACGCGGGCGCCCTTGCGCTCCAGCACCGCGTTGGTCGCCACGGTGGAGCCGTGGCCGAGATCGCTCATTTCCGCCGGGTTCAGGCCGGTCGCATCGATCGCGTTGAATGCGCCGATATCGGGGCTGGCGGGTGTGGAGGGCACTTTTGCGACCTGCACGCCGCCGTCGCGGAACGCGACCAGGTCGGTAAAGGTTCCACCGATTTCAACGCCAACGCGCAAGGCCATGGGGCCGTCGCTCCTCAACTTGCCGGAATGAATCGCCAGCGAGCATAGCCGCACGTTTCCGCTTGGGCCAGCCGGGGAAGATGGCGTAAGCTTGTTGCCAAATCAGCCGCCGCCCAGGCGCATCATGCAGAAGGAATACGCCCATGCCGTTCGGACCAGCAGAAGAAGCCTTCCGCCAGGAAGTGCGCGCGTTCATCCGTGAAAGCCTGCCGCAGGACATCGCCAAAAAGCATCTGGCCGGCATGGAGATGCAGAAAGAGGATTACATGCGCTGGCATAAGATCCTCCACGAGAAAGGCTGGATCGCGCCGAACTGGCCAAAGGAATACGGCGGCTGCGAGTGGGATGCGGTGCAGCGCTACATTTTCGACGAGGAAGCGGGGCTCGCCGGCGCGCCGCGTCTCTCGGGCTTCGGCCTGAACATGGCAGGGCCGGTGATCATGGCCTTCGGCACGGAGGAGCAGAAGCGTGAGCATCTGCCGAAAATCCTCTCTGGCGAGCGGGTGTTCTGCCAGGGCTATTCCGAGCCGGGCTCGGGCTCGGACCTCGCCAGCCTGAAGACGCGGGCGGTGCGCGACGGCGACCATTACGTCATCAACGGCCAGAAGATCTGGACCTCGCTCGCCCATCACGCCGACTGGATCTTTTGCCTGGTACGCACCAGCGTGGAGAAGAAAAAGCAGGAGGGCATCAGCTTCCTGATCTTTGACATGAAGACGCCGGGCGTCGAAATCCGGCCGATCATCACCATGAACGGCCTGCACCACACCAACGAGACCTTCTATACGGACGTGCGCGTGCCGATCGAAGGCTCGCTGGTCGGCGAGGAAGGCAAGGGCTGGACCATTGCCAAATTCCTGTTGGGGCACGAGCGCATGGGCGGCGGCTCCTGCGCGGAGGTGAAGGTGGCGCTGCAGCGCGTAAAGGAAATCGCGGAACAGGAGCGAGACGGCGATGGCACCCGCCTGATCGATGACCCGGCCTTCCGCCGCAAACTGATGGATGCGGAGGCGCAGTTGATGACGGTGGAGCAATACGTGCTGCGCACGCTTTCCGCCTACCGCGCGAACAACGAAATCGGCGCTGCGGCCAACATGATCAAGGTGCGGCGCTCGGAAGTGCAGCAGCTGGTGACCGAGATCGGGACGGAGGCCGGCGCCTATTACAGCCAGCCGTTCAACCTGGAAGCGCTGCGTTTCGGCTGGAACGAGGAGCCGGTGGGGGCGGAGTATTTCAACGGCCTGATGCCGAACTACGCCTTCCTGCGTGCCGCCTCGATCTATTCCGGCTCCAACGAAATCCAGCGCAACATCGTCAGCAAGGGCACGCTGGGGCTGTAGCCGGTTGCGGTACTTGATTGTCCGGAAGTGTTTGGAAGGGGCTCGGCATCGGGCCCCTTTCTTCGTTTAGCCGCCGGCTGTATTGAACCGGCCGATATTGCCGATCAGCTGTTCCAGGAAGGTGAGTTGGTGGCCTTCGGTCGGGGTTTCTCGACTCACCAGTGTGACCTCTGCACCATCCTCTTTCGATAAGGTCGAGATGCTTTCCAGCACGCGGTTGCCGTCGAACCGCAGGATCAGCACCGAGCGTTCGACCACGTCCGGCTGGAAAAAGGCGACACCCTGCTGAACTTCGGAGATATAATACCAAGTGCCTGGGTCGAAGGCGGATTCGGAGGACGGCGTGCCGAGCAACTGAACCACCCTATTCTGGGTGACGTTCGGCTCCTGCAGGGCGGCAACGATACCCTGGGGCATCTGGTGGCCGTGATGGGTTTCCTTCACCGTGCACCCGGCCACAGCCGCCAGCGCCAGTGCTGCGGCGAGCCATCGTGCGCACGTGTCACGCAGCGGGCGGCGGTCTTGCATCCTAAATTCCTGGGCTGGCAGTCAACGGGAAGTGATGTTTAGCGTGTTTCGGTCTTGGTTCAAACAGCGTGTGCCGGATGTATCGGCTTTGGCGGCGGCGGTCCATGCGGCCGCGCGCCATCCTATTTTCTACACGACTCTGGCGGTCCCCGATAGCTTTGACGGCCGTTTCGAGTTGTTGGTGTTGCATGCGCAGCTGATGATCCGCCGGTTGCGGCAGGATGGCGAGGCCGGAAACGAGATCGGCCAGTTGCTGTTCGATGCGCTGACCGGCCATTTCGACGAGGCGTTGCGGGCCATCGGCGTCGGTGATATGTCGGTGGGCAAACGGGTCAAGACGATGACAAGCGCGGTTTATGGCCGGCTGTCCGCCTACGATGCAGGGCTGGATGCGGAAGATCCGACGGTGCTGCTGGGGGCGGTGCGCCGTAACCTCTATGGCACGGTGCAGGACGTGGATGATGCAACCATCGCTGCAGCAGCCGCCTATATCCGTGCTGCGGATGCGCATTTGCGCGGCGTTCCGCTCGATGTGATTCTGGCCGGTACCGGCCAGTTCCCGGAGCCACTGGCGGCCGGTCCCGGCCCAACCCAAGACTAGGAGGCGCGGTGGATGACCGAGTTTTCGCGTCCCATTCCGCTGGCCGAGATCGACCGGCGTCCGGTCACCCGCCGGATCGAAGCGTTGCCGGCGGAAGAATCTGCGCTCGCCGCCCGGCTGGGGGTCGAGATGTTGTCCGGCCTGAAGGCGGAGGTGACGGTGGCGAAGCGCCGCGGCGTTGTCTCCGTGACCGGGCTGTTCGAAGTGCGGCTCTGCCAGGCGTGCGTCGTCACGCTGGAGCCGTTCACGGCCATCCTGCAAGGTGAGATCGACGAAACCTATACCGAGGTCGATGACATGGACGAGGCGGGCGAGGTCGAGATCGACATCGAAACGCCCGAGCCCTTGGCCGGCGACATTCTGGACGTGGGTGAAGTGGTCGTGCAGTGTTTGGCGTTGGAAATCGACCCGCACCCTCGCGCACCAGAGGCCGATCTCGCCAGCCTGGAAGCGCCAGAACTGGATGCGATAGACCCGGCTGGCCCGTTTGCGGCGTTGGGCAAACTGCGGGGTAATTCCTAGGCCGTTGCCGCCCGAAGCGGCAGGCGCTATCAAGGCGGCTTGGCGCGGCGCTCGCCGGCCCAGCCACATGACGCCACCCTGAAAGGTTGAATAATCGTATGGCAAGCAAAGGTGTAATCGCGCTGGATGCAATGGGCGGCGATCATGCGCCGGCCAGTGTGCTCCATGGCGCCGACACCGCCGCCGAACGGTTTCCCGATCTGAATTGGTTGGTCGTTGGCGACGAGGCGAAGATCCGCCCCGTGCTGGATAATCTGCCGCGTCTGGCCGGACGGGTGGAGGTGCTGCACACCGAAAGCCAGGTGGCCGATACCGCACGGCCATCGGTTGCCCTGCGCTCGGGCCGTCAGTCTTCCATGTGGCTGGCGATCCAGGCGGTGCAGGAAGGCCGGGCGCAGGCCGTCGTATCCGGCGGCAACACCGGCGCAATGATGGCGATTGCGCGGTTCATTCTGCGTTCGCCGCCCGGAATCGCACGGCCGGCGATCATCTCCTTTTTCCCGACTGCCCGCGGTGAGACAGCGATGCTAGACCTGGGCGCCAACATTGACTGCGATGCCGAGCAACTGGTGCAATTCTCGTTGATGGGCGCTTTGTTTGCCCGCAGCGTCCTTGGCCTGCCGCATCCGACGGTGGGGCTGCTGAATGTCGGTGTCGAGGACATGAAGGGCAATGACGAGATCCGCGCCGCCGCCCAACAACTGCGCGAGGGGGCATTCCCCTTCAAGTTTCACGGCTTTGTCGAAGCGAACGAGATCGGGCGGGGGGCGGTCGATGTGGTCGTGTCCGACGGCTTTACCGGCAATGTCGCGCTGAAAATGGCGGAAGGCACGTCCGAGCTCTACAGCCATTTTCTGCGGGAGGCTTTCAATGCCTCTTGGATGGCCAAGCTCGGCTATCTGCTTGCCAAGCGGACGCTGAGCCAATTGCGCAGCCGGGTCGATCCGCGTCGGTACAATGGCGCCGTGTTTGCGGGGCTGAACGGTGTTGTCGTCAAAAGCCATGGCAGCACGGATGCGTTCGGCTTTGCCAACGCCATCGGCGTCGCGGCCGATATGGTGCAGCAGGGCTTCATGGAAGACATCCGCAAGGAATGCGAACGGTTGAATTGGGAACCCGGTACCGCCACCCCGGCGGCGCCGGCATAGGAGCTGGAATGGCTTATCATTCTGTAATCATTGGCTGCGGCTCCTATCTGCCGGAGCGCGTGGTATGGAACCAGGAACTGGCGGAGCAGGTCGATACCACGGACGAGTGGATCATCGAGCGGACCGGCATCCGGTGCCGCCACATCGCCGCGGAAGGCGAGACCACCTGCGACTTGGCGCATGCCGCCGCGGTGGCGGCCCTGCGGAATGCGGATATCCAGGCCGACGATCTGGATCTGATTGTGCTGGCGACGGCAACGCCCGATAACACCTTTCCTGCGACCGCGACGGAGGTGCAGGCGCGGCTTGGTATGACCCGTGGCGCGGCTTTCGACGTGCACGCCGTCTGTTCCGGTTTCATCTACGCGCTGGCGGTGGCGGACAACTTCCTGAAAGCCGGGCAGGCCAAGACCGCGCTGGTGATCGGTGCCGAAACCTTTTCGCGAATCCTCGACTGGAAGGACCGGACCACCTGCGTGCTGTTCGGCGATGGTGCCGGCGCAGTGGTGCTGCGCCGCGAGGATGGTGCGGCGGATGTGAACCAGCCCGGAATCATCTCCACCCACCTACATTCCGATGGCCGGTACAAGGATCATTTGTATGTGGATGGTGGCCCGTCCTCGACCCAGAGCACCGGCTACCTTCGCATGGCGGGCCGCGAGGTTTTCCGCCATGCCGTTACCAACCTGGCCAACGTTGTGAACGAGGCGTTGGAAGCCAATAACGTCACGCCGGACCAGGTGGACTGGGTGGTTCCGCATCAGGCCAACCAGCGCATCCTGGATGCGACCGCACGCAAGCTGAATTTGGATTCTGCGCGGGTGATCAGCACCGTTGCCGAACATGCCAACACCTCGGCGGCTTCCGTGCCATTGGCGTTGTCCACTGCCGTGGCCGACGGCCGGATCAAGCGCGGGCAGTTGGTGGTGCTGGAGGCGATGGGCGGCGGCTTTACCTGGGGCGCCTGTCTGGTCCGCTGGTGAAGACAGGCTGAATCGTCAGTTTGATTTCTCTCACTATTCAAATGTTTGTACCTTGACGGGCTATTGTCCTTGTCAGTACGGTCTAGACATCGACGTATGGATGGGGAGTAAAGCCATTATGGCCAGTCGAACGATTACACGTGCCGATTTGAGTGACGCCGTGTGCCATGAAGTTGGCCTGTCGCGGGTGGACGCAGCGGAACTTGTGGAGTCCGTCTTGGAAGAGGTTTCGGACGCGTTGGCGCGTGGGGAGACCGTCAAAATCTCCTCATTCGGCAGTTTTTCTGTGCGGGAGAAGGGCGAACGCTGGGGCCGTAATCCGAAGACTGGCGAGCCGGCGCGGATCGACCCGCGGCGGGTCTTGGTATTCCGTGCCTCCCATGTCTTGAAAGACCGGATGAATGGCATGCATTCCTCTGGCGATGACGACGACCTCGACTGATGGGGCGGCCTGCGCGGGAAAAGGGACCGGATGCTTTTCGCACCATCGGTGAAGCCGCAGAGGAAGTCGGCGTTGCGGCCCATGTCCTGCGCTTTTGGGAAACCAAGTTTTCAGGGCTGCGCCCCTTGAAACGCGGCGGCAGCCGCCGCTATTACCGACCGCGCGATATCGAACTGCTGCACCAGATCAAGCATCTGCTGCATGACGAAGGATACACGATCAAAGGCGCGGCGAAGGCGCTGCGCACGGGCAGCGCAATGGCGCCCGCGGGGCTGGATGGGGCAGAGCAGCCGACGGTTGCCGCGGTAATTCAGTCCTCCGACGCGCCGGAACTGCCGCTGCCATCACTAGGTGCCGAAGCCCTGCCGGCAGCGGCGTATTCCAGGGTAGAGACGATCCGCAACGTGCTGGAATCCCTTGCGGCAGAATGCGTCAGCGTTGCAGCCGGCAATTCGCCGCCCCGGCCCTCGGATTGATTGCCAGCGCGGTACGGCACGTCTATGGTGCCGGACTTCGGCGGAGCGTAGCGCAGCTTGGTAGCGCGCCAGCATGGGGAGCTGGAGGTCGTGGGTTCAAATCCCGCCGCTCCGACCAATACCCCCCCCAGGTTCCAATTCCTTGTAACAAGCGCAGCCCCGACCTTCAGTCGGTGCGGTGTAAGGCTGTAATGATCGTATCGGATTGATCGCACTGGCGGCCGACGATTGGCGCGGGCTGGTCCGTCAAGGTGTGTGTGTTTGCACCGTTGTGCTGTCGTTGGATAACCGCGCAAAGAAAAGGGGCGCCGTTGCCAGCGCCCCCTCTGCATCGTCGGATCAACGATTTCGCGATTGCTAGTGCGCCAACATGGCCAGCAGCAATAGCGCCACGATGTTCGTGATCTTGATCATCGGGTTGACGGCCGGGCCAGCGGTATCCTTGTAGGGATCGCCGACGGTATCGCCGGTCACCGCGGCCTTGTGGGCCTCGGAGCCTTTGCCACCGTGGTTGCCGTCCTCGATATACTTCTTGGCGTTATCCCAGGCACCGCCGCCAGCGGTCATGGACAGCGCCACGAACAGGCCGGTGACGATCACGCCCAGCAGCAGCGCGCCGAGGGCGGAAAACGCTGCGGACTTGCCGCCGATCCACCAGACCAAGAAGAACACGATGATCGGCGTCAGCACCGGCAGCAGCGATGGGATGATCATCTCCCGAATGGCGGCCTTGGTCAGCATGTCGACACAGGTGCCGTATTCCGGCTTGCCGGTGCCTTCCATGATGCCCGGGATGGTGCGGAATTGCCGGCGCACTTCCTCCACCACACTGCTGGCGGCACGGCCGACCGCGGTCATGCTCATGGCGCCGAACATGAATGGCAGCAGGCCGCCGATAAACAGGCCGACGACCACGTATGGGTTGGCCAGGCTGAAGTTCAGCGTCACATCCGTGAAGAAGGGATAGGCCTCGGGATCGGCGACGAAATAGTCCAGGTCATAGAAATAGGCCGCGAACAGGATCAGTGCGCCCAGGCCAGCGGAACCGATGGCATAGCCTTTGGTTACGGCCTTGGTGGTGTTGCCGACCGCATCCAGCGCATCCGTCGTGTTGCGGACGCTTTCGTCCAGCTCCGCCATTTCCGCGATGCCGCCGGCGTTGTCCGTCACCGGGCCATAGGCGTCGAGCGCGACAACCATGCCGGCCAGCGATAGCATGGCTGTCGTGGCGATGGCGATGCCGAACAGGCCAGCCAGGCCGTAGGAGATGATGATCGCCGCACAGATGATGATCGCCGGACCGGCGGTTGCCTCCATGGAAATGGCGAGGCCCTGAATGACGTTGGTGCCATGCCCTGTGGTCGATGCCTGCGCGATGCTGCGCACCGGCCGGTACTCCGTGCTGGTATAGTACTCGGTCACCCAGATGATCAGGCCGGTTACGGCAACGCCAACCAGGGCGCAGACGAACAGCGCAAACCCGGTGAAGGTGCCATCGGCAGCGGTGTAGGTCTCGCCCAGGCCCATCAGGAACCATGTGACGAAAAAGATGCCAACCAGAGAGATCACCGCACTGGCGATGAAGCCCTTGTAGAGCGCGCCCATGATGTTGTTGGACCGCCCCAGCTTGACGAAATAGGTGCCGGCGATCGAGCCCAGAATGCTGACCGCACCGATCGCGAGCGGGTACATCATCGAGGCGGAGGCGTGTGCGGCGTCGGCGGCGAAGAAGATCGATCCCAGGACCATCGTGGCGACCACGGTCACGGCATAGGTCTCGAAAAGGTCCGCTGCCATGCCGGCACAGTCACCGACATTGTCGCCGACATTGTCGGCGATCACCGCCGGATTGCGGGGGTCATCCTCTGGAATGCCGGCCTCGACCTTGCCAACCAAGTCCGCGCCGACGTCCGCACCTTTCGTGAAGATGCCGCCGCCGAGACGGGCGAAGATCGAAATCAGCGAGGCGCCGAAGCCGAGCGCTACCAGCGGGAACACCAGTTCCCGGCCCTCAAAGCCGAACGCCTGCAGCAGGATATAGTAGATGGCGACGCCCAGGAGTGCGAGGCCGGCAACCAGCATGCCGGTCACGGCGCCGGAGCGGAACGAGATATCCAGACCGGCGGCCAGACTGGTTCGTGCGGCTTCGGTCGTCCGCACGTTCGCCCGGACCGAAATGAACATGCCGATGTAGCCGGCCGCGCCCGATAGAATGGCGCCCAGCAGAAAGCCAATGGCAGCAGCAAAGCCGAGAAAGATGACAATAATGACGAACATCACCGCGCCGACAATGGCGATGGTGGTGTATTGGCGCCTCAGATAGGCGCTTGCGCCTTCCTGAATGGCAGCGGCGATTTCTTGCATGCGGGCGGTGCCGGCGCTGGCCGACAGCACTTTCTTGGAGGCAACGATGCCATACAGCACCGCGGCCAGGCCGCATGCGAGAACAAAGAGATACGCGAACCACATCGGCTGTGCTCCCTAATGTTGGCGCAGAGTGAGAGTATCGAAGGGCGGAATGCCCCAAAGATAAGGCGCAAGTATTCCAGACACCCCCACCACTGGCAGGAGATGCCCGAAACCTTTAGTAGCGCCGGACCTTAGAGGGGCAGCGGTGGCGCGCCAAGTTCAGCGGTAGGTGTGCGCGCCGTTAAGCCGCAGAAGCGCGGCGCGCCTCTGCCCGTGCCTGCCACAGGACGAAAATCAGGATCGCAGCCAGGAACGGCAACACGCCGTAGTTCACCACCTCCCAGCCGAAATAGTGCAGCAGATTGCCGGACGAGAGCGCCGCCGTGGCGATGGTTGCGAATATCAGGAAGTCGTTAAACCCCTGGATTTTTGCCCGCTCGCTGGGCTCGTGCGTTTCCGTCAGAAGGGTTGTGGCGCCAATGAACATGAAGTTCCAGCCAATTCCCAGCAGGAACAGCCCGATTCCAAAGTTCAGGAAGTCAATGCCGGCCAGCGCGACGCCGACACAGACGATGTTGATCGCAATGCCGGCGACGATCACCCGGATGCTGCCGTACTTCTTGACCAGATTGCCGGTGAAGAAGGAGGGCAGGAACATGCCCAGGATGTGAAGCTGAATGACCGTCGCCGACGCATCGAACGTGAATCCACACGCCTGCATCGCCAGCGGGGTGGAGGTCATCAGCAGGCTCATCACGCCATAGGCGACGAAGGCGGAGGAGACTGCAACCATGCATTTCGGCTGTTTCAGGATCTGCAGCAGCGGCCGCCCGGAGGTTGCCTTTTCTTCTGCCGTCAGCGGCGGGATTCGCACGCGGCTGACCAGCAGCAGATTCAGGATATAAAGCCCGATCAGCGCAAAATAACTGCCCGCGTACATCACGGGGGCAAGCAGGTCGACGGTGTGTTTCGCCAGTTCGGGCCCCAGGATGGCCGCGAACAGGCCGCCGGTCAGAACCCAGCTGATCGCCTTCGGCCGGAATTCCGGGTCGGATGCGTCAGCCGCGGCAAAGCGATAGAACACGGCAAAGCCATTGAACCAGCCGACGATGAACACGCCCAGGCAAAACACCCAGAACCAAGCTTCCATGATGGCAAGGCCGGCAATGCCGGCGCCGGCCATGCCGAAGAAGGTCGCCAGCATGAAACCGTTGCGCCGGCCAATCGCCCGCATCAGGTGCGAGGCCGGAATGGTGGCCGCCATCACGCCGGCATGGTGCAGGGCCAGCGGCACGGTCGCCATGCCCTTGTCCGGCGCCAGCATGCTGCCGATCAGCGGGCTGGTGGTGATCATGAGCGACGTGCCGCTCATGTAAAGCGTCTGGCAGGCGGCCAGAATCAAGACGTTCCGCTTGGCGTTATCCATTGCGGGCAATTTCTTTCGTTCGCGGGCTCACCGGCGGGCCGCTTGGGGTCTGTTGGCTACGACTTTAGCCGGATCGCTCGCCAACCCGCGTGTGGCTTTTTGTGCCGGTCAGGTGCCGAAGAAGTCGTTGCCCTTGTCATCGGTGACGATGAAGGCCGGGAAGTTCTCCACCTCTATCCGCCATACCGCTTCCATGCCGAACTCCTCGAAGTCGAGGCATTCGACCTTGCGGATATGGTCCTGGGCCAGCCGCGCGGCCGAACCGCCGATGGAGCCGAGATAGAAACCGTGGTGTTTCTTGCAGGCATCCACCACCTGCCGCGAGCGGTTGCCCTTGGCCAGCATGACCATGCTGCCACCCTTGGCCTGGAACTCGTCCACGAACGAATCCATCCGCCCTGCCGTGGTCGGGCCGAACGAGCCGCTGGCATAGCCCGCCGGGGTCTTGGCCGGGCCGGCATAGTAGATCGGGTGGTTCTTGAAATACTCCGGCATCGGCTTGCCCTCGGCCATTTCCCGCTGGATGCGGGCATGGGCGAGGTCGCGCGCCACGATCATCGGGCCGGTGAGCGCCAGGCGGGTTTTGATCGGGTGGGCGGAAAGCTGTGCCAGGATCCGGTCCATCGGCTGGTTCAGGTCGATGCTGACAACGTCGTCGCCCAATTCCTGTTGCGAGGGCTCCGGCAGGTATTGGGCCGGGTGATATTCCAGTTGCTCAAGGAACACGCCGTCGCGGGTGATCTTGCCCAAGGCCTGCCGGTCAGCCGAGCAGGACACGCCGAGCCCGATCGGCAGGGAGGCGCCATGCCGCGGCAGGCGGATCACGCGCACGTCATGGCAGAAATACTTGCCGCCGAACTGCGCGCCGATCCCCATCTCGCGAGTCAGGCCGAGAATGGTCTGCTCCATCTCCACATCGCGGATTGCTTGGCCATGCAAGCCGCCGACGGTCGGCAGGTGGTCGTAATACCGGGCGGACGCCAGTTTGACCGTTTTCATGTTCATCTCGGCCGAAGTGCCGCCGATGACGATGGCCAGGTGATAGGGCGGGCAGGCCGCAGTGCCGAGGGTGCGGATTTTCTCGTCCAGGAATTTGACGAGCCGTTCGGGATGCAGTTGTGACGGCGTCGCCTGATACAGAAACGCCTTGTTGGCCGAGCCGCCGCCCTTGGCCATGAACAGGAATTCGTATTCGCCGCCCGGCTTGCTCATCATGTCGAGTTGCACCGGCAGGTTGGTGCCGGTGTTTTTCTCCTCGAACATCGAAATGGGCGAGAGCTGCGAGAAGCGCAGGTTTTCCTGATCGTAGGTACGGAAGACGCCGCGGCTCAGTGCCTCCTCGTCATTGCCTTCGGTCCAGATGCGGTCGCCTTTTTTCGCCATGATGATGGCAGTGCCGGTATCCTGGCACATCGGCAGGACGCCGCCTGCGGCGATGTTGGCGTTTTTGAGCAGATCGAGAGCGACAAAGCGGTCGTTCTGGCTCGCTTCCGGGTCGTCCAGAATCGCGCGCAACTGGGCGAGGTGGCCGGGGCGGAGGAAGAAGCTGATATCCTTGAACGCCTCGCGCGTCAGGTCCGCCAGCGCGTCCGGTTGCACGACCACGACCTCCTGGCCGCGGAAGGTATCGACCGCCACATAGTCGCCGTCGAGCTTACGCCAGGGCGTATCGTCGTGCGGGGCATCGAACATGGGATGATAGGCGAAGTCGGCCATGGCGGGGCGCTCCGGTCTGAAAGGTGTCTGGTCTGAAGCTGTCAGGGACTGCGTGGGGACGGTTTAGGTCTTCTTGCGGAACGCGTCCAGCCGGATCACCTGGCCGCCTGGTTCGCCGCCATCCGGTGTATCCGGCGGACCGTTCGGATCGTCATCCGGCTGCTGGTCATCATCGTCCGCCATGGAGTCTTCGTCCGGTTGGAATTGCAGGCCGAACCCGACGGATGGGTCGGCAAAGCTGACAATTGCATCAAACGGGACGTACAACCGTTCCAGCTTCTTGTTGAAGCTGAGCGTTACCTCGAAATGGTCTTCCGAGACTTCCAGATTGTAGAATTGGTGCTGCAATACAATGGTCATCTGGTCATTGTATTGCGCGCGCAGAACGTCGGCGATCATCACGCCCGGGTATTTGGTCATAAAAGAGATGTAGAAATGCTGGTCACCCAGGAAGCCTTTTTCGGCGACCTCCTGAATGGCATCGCGCACAACGCCTTTCAGCGCGCGTTCGACCATTTCGTCATAATGTTCGCGGGAGTGTTGCTCGGGCGGGCCTGCCATTGGTTCGCGATCTTTTGCGGGAAACTCAGAGGTTCAAAGGCTATAGCATAGCCGGCCAGATGCCAAACCGATAGTGGGAGGGCTTCTGTTGCCCGGTGCCCTCCCGAACCGCGCTTGCCTAAATTTTAAGCAGCGAGTGCGATTTCGTTATCATTCGCACGTAGGATTCGGCCCGATGACGGTGGTACCATGCCGAGCAAAAGATACGTCTTTACCACGCACGTCGATCCTGTTTCGCCCCCATATCCAACGGCCAACGTCGCCGAATAGATTTTGGTGGAGGCGCCGGGTACTGCCCCCGGGTCCGCAACGCTTATTTCACGCACCGTTTATCGCCATAGTCAGGTGCGACCTGACACGGCCTATATAGGGAAGCAGTGCCCAAATTGGAAGGGGGACTTCGCTTCACGGCAATGGCCTTGCGGCGCTCCTTGCGCTAGGAAAGCGTATTCAGATCGAGAAGCGCCGAAGGTGTCGAATGCCGCTCACGCCCGAACAAGCCCAGGAATTGGCAGAGGCCCGCGCCGTCCGTTCCGAAACCCGCCGTGCCACCGTGCCGGCGCTGGAAGAAATCCTGTTCGAGGCCGTGCCGGTGCTCGATCACGGCTTCGTCCGCGTCGTCGATTACATGGGCGACGATGCGGCCATCGTCCAGGCGGCGCGGGTCTCCTATGGCGCCGGCACCAAGCGGGTGCGCGAGGACGAGGGGCTGATCCGCTATCTGATGCGGCACCGCCATACAACCCCGTTCGAAATGTGCGAGATCAAGTTTCACGTCAAATTGCCAGTATTTGTCGCGCGGCAGTGGATTCGGCATCGCACCGCCAACGTGAACGAGTATTCCGCGCGCTACAGCGTGCTGGACCGGGAGTTCTACGTGCCGGCGCCGGAGCATCTGGCGGCGCAGTCCACCAGCAACCGACAGGGCCGCGGTGACGTGCTGGAAGGCGCCGAAGCGGCAAGGGCGCTGCGGTGGCTGCGCGAGGACGCGATGCAGGCGTTCGATCACTACGAAGCGATGCTGAACGAAGACGAAAGTGCGGCAGGCTATGAGCCGGAGGGGCAGGGGCTGGCGCGGGAATTGGCGCGGATGAACTTGCCGCTTTCGACCTACACGCAATGGTATTGGAAATGCAATCTGCACAACCTTTTCCATTTCCTGGCGCTTCGGGCGGACAGTCACGCGCAGTATGAGATTCGCGCCTATGCCGACGTCATGCTGAACACGGTGCGGCGCTGGGTGCCGCTGGCCTACCAAGCCTTCGCCGATTACCGCATGGGTGCGGTGGACCTGTCCGCGCCCGGCCTCGCGGTGGTCAAACGCCTGCTGGCGGGCGAGGCGGTGGAGCAGAAGGACAGCGGTCTCAGCCCGCGCGAGTGGCGGGAATTGATGGCGATGCTGGGGCGTTAGCGGAAACACGGCTTGCGTTGCGCGCCGCTACGGCAGCATGATTTCGGTCCTGTGACGACAATCCGCTTCCGGGAGGCCTCCGATGCCCTTTGTGACAACCGACGACGGCATCAAACTCGCCTATGAGGAGACGGGCAGCGGCGCGGCCGTGGTGTTCGTGCACGAATTTGCTGGCGACATGGCCAGTTGGGAGCCGCAGTTGCGCACCTTCGGCCAGCGGTACCGGGCCATCTCCTACAATGCGCGCGGCTATCCGCCCTCTGACGTGCCGCCAACGCCTGCCAGCTACAACCAGGACCGGGCGCGGCTCGACATCCTGGCGATTCTGGATGGGCTCGGCATTCGCAAGGCGCATATTGTCGGCCTGTCCATGGGCGGCTTCGCCACCCTGCATTTCGGCCTGCATCACCCTGACCGGGCATTATCGCTGACGGTGGCCGGCTGTGGCTACGGCGCGGAGCCCGACAAGCGGGCGCAATTCAGCGCCGAAGCCAACGCCACCGCCGACCTGATCGAGCGCGACGGCATTGAAGCCTTTGCCGATACCTATTCGCTCGGCCCAACGCGGGTGCAGTTTCAGAACAAGAACCCGCGCGGCTGGCAGGAATTCCGGGATCAATTGGCCAGTCACTCGGCATTGGGCTCTGCCAACACCATGCGGGGTGTCCAGGCGGAGCGGCCTTCGCTGTTCGACCTGAAGGATCAAATGGCAGGGATGACGGTGCCAACGCTGGTTCTGACCGGCGACGAGGATTGGCCCTGCCTGTTGCCGGGCATCATGATGAAACAGACCATTCCCGGCGCCGCGCTGATTACCATGGCCAATTGTGGCCACACCATCAACATCGAGGAACCGGACCGGTTCAATGCCATCGTCGGCGACTTTCTGGCCCAGGTCGATGCCGGGCGCTGGCCGCAGCGCGACCCGCGGGCGGTGAGCCGGTCGATCCTTGGGGTGAAGGAATAACGCTTAGGCAGGCGCGTCCGCGCTGGCGGGGAAGGTGAGTTCGATCGCTTGGTGCCCGCAAGCGCTGACAAATTTGCGGAAATCCGCCGCGCTCACCGCCGTTGTCGCCCGGTTGGTGAGCGGGTGGAAGTGCAGCGGTTCGATAGTCATCAGCCGCTGATCGATCACGAAGGTAACGCGGTGATCCCGGTCATTGATCAGCGCAAACGGCGTGACCGAGCCCGGCTCCACGCCCAGAACCTCCATCAACAGGTCGGGCTTGCCGAAGGATAGGCGGCCCGCTTCCAGCGTCTTGGTCAGCGCTTTCAGATCGACGGCGGCATCCTCCGAAGCCGTGACCAGCCACAAGTCGCCTTTTTTGTTCTTGAGGAACAGGTTTTTGGAGTGGCCCCCGGGGAGGGTGCCACGCAGCGCCTGGCTCTCCGCGACGGTAAAAACCGGATCGTGCCAATGGGTTTGGTGGGCGATGCCCAGTCCGTCCAGATGGCGGAACAGATCCTCCGGCGTGGCGGGTGTCATCAGCGGCCCCAGTTGCGGACCGGGCCGGTGTCGATATGGATGAAATTGGACCGGGTGTAGAGCCCGACACCACCGGATTTCAGTGAGAGCGCGGCGCGATGGACTTTGTGCAAGTTTTGCCCCGGAATCCGGAAATCGACCGCCTGGCCTTTCAGGTGGTAGGATTTCTTGGCAACGCCGCCCGAATTCTGCCGCAGCATGGCGTTGGTCTTGGGAGAGCGGTAGCCGGAGAGAATCTCCGCCTTGCCGTTTGCGCCAAGTTTGTCGCAAATGTCGTGAATGATATCGAGGGTGCCCAGGTCGATTCGCACCATGTCATCGGTGCGCCAGTCGCGCAGGAAGTGATTTAATTCTTTCCAGGCGCCTTTGTCGTACTTGCCATTCCGCCAGTAGGTGGCTGCAATGGTCTCGTGCGTATGAAGATGTCTCATCGCCAAGCCACGGGCGCGGCTGGCCGCCTCTGCCGGCCTGATGATGAATGGGGCGGCCAGCAGCCCCCCCAGAACGGCACGTCGGCTTAGGTTGCCCGCCGTATCTGCCATGTTCTCCGACCCTTTAGCTGTTACAGGGGAATGTCCTGATCCCGCTCGCTTTTGTCGCTTCTGCTGTTATCGAAGCGTCATCGTTAATTGAGAGTTACCAAACCTGTAGCGGGTTTGCCAAGGGGGTGCCGTTCAAAAACCGGCCTTTTGGGAGAGGACGGCCCCCACTCTGAGCAGAGCGGGGGATACCGAACCGGATGTTTAGCGCAGGGCCGCACAAGCGCGCTGGATGCGGCGCCCGGCTTCCTCCAGCTTTTCCTCGCTGGTGGCGTAGGAAATGCGGAAGTGGGGCGACAGGCCGAAGGCCGACCCCGGCACGACCACCACCTTTTCCGATTCCAGGAGATAGAAGGCGAAGTCGTCATCGCTCTCGATCACCTTGCCATCCGGCGTTTTCTTGCCGATGAGGCCCGCACAGGACGGATAGACATAGAACGCGCCTTCCGGCGAATTGCAGGTCAGGCCGCTTGCCTGGTTGACCATACCCACCACCAAATCGCGGCGGCGCTGGAAGGCTTTGATCCATTCGGCGCGGTAGTCCTGCGGCCCGTCCAGGGCCTCGACCGCGGCGGTCTGGCTGATCGAGCTGGGATTGGTCGTGCTTTGCGACTGCACCTTGCGGATGGCGTCGATCAGTTCCTTCGGCCCGGCGGCATAGCCGATGCGCCAGCCGGTCATGGCGTACGCCTTGGAGACGCCGTTCACCGTCAGCGTGCGCTCGTACAGCTTAGGCTCCACCTGCGCCGGGGTGCAGAACTGGAAGTCGTCGTAGACGATGTGCTCGTACATATCGTCGGTCATCACCCAGACGTGTGGGTGCCGCAGCAGCACGTCGGTGATTTCCTTCATTTCGTCCCACGTATACGCCGCACCGGTCGGGTTGGAGGGCGAGTTCAAGATCAGCCACTTGGTCTTGGGCGTGATCGCCGCTTCCAGATCGGCGCCCTTCAGCTTGAAACCGCTCTCGACCGTACAGGCGACGCTGACGGGCTTTCCCTCAGACAGCAACACCATATCCGGGTAGCTGGTCCAGTATGGGGCGGGGATGATGACCTCATCGCCCGGATTCACGCTTGCCATCAGGGCGTTATAGAGAACGTGCTTGCCGCCATTGCCGACGGTGATCTGGGCGTTGGTGTAGTCCAGCCCGTTCTCGCGCTTCAGCTTGCGGCAGATCGCGGATTTCAGCTCCGGCCGTCCGTCCGGCGCGGTGTATTTGGTGTCGCCGCTGCGGATCGCCTGGATGCCGGCCTCTTTGACATTGTCGGGCGTATCGAAATCGGGCTCGCCAACAGCGAGACCGATCACGTCTTCGCCCGCGGCAGCCATTTCCATCGCTTTGGTATTCATCGCAACCGTCGGTGACGGGCGGATGACGGAAAGGCGATCGGCGACGATCGACATAGCGTTAAATCCTTGCGGGTTGGGAGTTGTGACCGCGATGGACCCTAGGAGCCTTGCCCGCGGAGGGCAACAATAAGCGGCAATATTTGCCGGCATCGCGGCAAATATTACCGGGTTCTGCGCAAAAACCAGCCCAAGAGTGCACGCTCAGGCCCCCAGGCGTGCCTCCAGCCCCGCTTTCACGCCCGGCCATTCGTCGGGCAGGATCGAGAAATAGACGCTGTCGCGGAACCGGCCATCCGGCAGGATCATGTGGTTGCGCAGCACGCCCTCGTGCTTGGCGCCCAGCTTGGCGATGGCCGCCTGACTGCGCTTGTTGCGGAAGTCGGTCTTGAGCTGCACGCGGATCAGGTCGCAAGTCTCGAACGCGTGACACAGCAGCAGGAACTTGCATTCGGGGTTGGTTTTGCCGGCCCAATAGTCCGGATGGTACCAGGTCGAGCCGATTTCCGCGCCGCGGTGCTGGGGGGAGATGTCGAACAGCCGGGTCATGCCCACCACACGGTCCTCCGCCAGAAAGCGGACGACGTAGGGGTGGTGGTTGTCTTGCACGACCGCGGCATAGGCGGTGTCCAGGTATTGTTGAATCGTGCCGCCGCGCGGCGTGAATTCCCAGATGCGGTCTTCCGCGCCGATCGCCTCCAGCGCCTGACGGTGGCCTGCCTCTAACGGTTCCAGGCGCACGAAACGGCCTTCGAGCGGGGTGAAGGGGATGCTCGGCATCAGGGCAACTCCGGGGTACTGGGCAAGCAGGTGCCGGATATTGCGGCGGATGCGCAGCGCTGCCAAGAGGTATTCAGAACGGGCCTTGCCATACGCCGGCGGCGGCGATCCAATGGGCGCATCCACACCGACGTTGAGAGATTTGCGCTGATGCCGATGAAACTGCCGCTCGCCTACGACCCGACCAAGCCCCAGGGCGTCACCTTTGCCGATGCCACGACCAAGTTCCGCGACGGTGCCGACACGCCGCGAGCCTATCTGGAACGCTGCCTGGAGCGGATCGAGGCGCTGGAGCCGCAGATCCAGGCACTGCCGTCGGTAAACCCGGAGGGCGCGCGCGCCGCTGCCGATGCCAGCACGAAACGCTGGCAGGACGGGCGTCCGCTTTCGCCGATTGACGGCATGCCAATCGGCATCAAGGATTTGCTGGAAACCAGGGACATGCCGACCGAGATGGGCTGCGAGGCCTATCGCGGCAATTTCCCGAAGCGCGACAACGCGGCGGTCTGGGCGCTGCGCGAGGCCGGCGCGGTGATCCTGGCCAAGACGGTGACGGCGGAGCTGGGCGGCGCCTATCCGGGGCCGACGCGCAACCCGTTCGACCTGGAGCGCACGCCCGGCGGCTCGTCCTCCGGCTCGGCCGCGGCGGTGGCGGCGGGCATGATGCCGACCGCCATCGGCACCCAAGTCGGCGGCTCGATCATCCGGCCGGCGGCCTATTGCGGCAATATCGCGCTGAAGCCCTCGCAGGGCGGCATCAACCGCGGCGAGCGGCAGGCGACCAGCATGAGCACGCACGGCGTCCACGCCAATTCTATAGAGGATATGTGGCGGACAGCGATCGAGATCAGCAAACGCGCCGGCGGCGACCGCGGCATGACGGCGCTGATGGGCCCGGACGCGCCGCCCGCCCCGGCGAAGCCGGACCGGCTGATCGTGCTGGAAAGCGAGGGCTGGGCCGGGCTCGACAATGAAACAAAGGATGCGTTCGGCGAAATCCTCGCCCGGCTGGAGGCGGCGGGAGTCGAACTGCTGCGCCGCAGCACCTCGCCGCTGGTCGAGGCGTTGGAGCAGGCGGTGGATGGTGCCGGCGATGCCTGTTCGCGCATCACCGCCTGGGAAAACCGCTGGGCCCAGCGCAATCTGGTGAACGAGCACCCGGACGGCGTCAGCCAGCGCGCCCAGCGCACGTTGGAAATGGCGGAGGCGATGACGCCGGCCGACTATCACCAGGCCCTGCAGGTGCGGGCGGCGGCGCACTCGCTTCACGGCAGCCTTGCCAGCCTGGCCGACGGCATCGTCATGCTGGCCTGCCCTGGGCCGGCCAACCCCTATTTCACCGACGTGCCGGGCGAGCCGTTACGGCCGCGGCCGACGGGAGACGCGGTGTTCAACTATCCCAGCTCTCTGCTGTTCGCGCCAGCCGTGACGACGCCGCTGTTGCGGGTGGATGGCATGCCGGTCGGCGTGCAGTTCGTCGGCCAGCATGGGCAGGATGCGCGCATGACGGCCCTGGCCGGCTGGGCGCTGGGTAATGTGCGGCCCGTGATGGGCTAGACGCAGCCCGCCGGAAGCCGGGCTGAGGTTGGGCGGCGGCGTTTCCATTGCTATATTGGAGACATTGGAGACGCCGCTGCCGCTTTTCTGGCTCCAGCAAACCGGAGACGCCCGCCCATGCCCATGGATACCTCGATCCTCGACCGCCTCGCGCTGTACGACCCGGCGAGCCGCGGGGCGCTTGGGCAGCCGGGCGATTCGCCGCCGTTCCGTATTGCATCCGACTATCAGCCCGCTGGCGACCAGCCGCAGGCGATTGCCGAACTGGTGGCCGGCCTTCAGGCGGGCGAGCGCGATCAGGTGCTGCTCGGCGTTACCGGCTCTGGCAAGACCTTCACCGCCGCGCATGTCATTCAGGAGATGCAGCGCCCGGCGGTGGTGCTGGCGCCGAACAAGACGCTGGCGGCACAGCTCTATGCGGAGATGAAGGGCTTCTTTCCGGATAACGCGGTCGAGTATTTCGTCTCCTACTACGACTATTACCAGCCGGAAGCCTATGTGCCCCGTTCGGATACGTATGTGGAGAAGGAGGCGTCGATCAACGAGGAAATCGACCGCATGCGCCACTCCGCGACACGGGCGCTGTTGGAACGCCGGGACGTGATCATCGTCGCCTCGGTCTCCTGCATCTATGGCATCGGCGCGGTCGAGACCTATGCGGAAATGACGGTGGATGTCGCCGCCGGCAAGCCGCTGGAGCGCGACGCGTTCCTGCGCCGGCTGGTGGAACTGCAATACAAGCGCAACGATGCGAACTTCTACCGCGGCTCGTTCCGGGTGCGGGGCGACACGATCGAAGTGCATCCCGCCCACCTGGAGGACCGTGCGTGGCGCATCTCCCTGTTCGGGGACGAGGTGGATGCGATCCACGAGTTCGACCCGCTGACGGGTGAGAAGATCGCCACGATGGACCGGGTGCGGCTCTATCCGAACAGCCACTATGTGACGCCGAAGCCGACGCTGATGCAGGCGGTCGAGAGCATCAAGAAAGAACTGAAGGAACGGCTGGAGGAATTGACCGCCCAGGGCAAGCTGCTGGAGGCGCAACGGCTGGAACAGCGCACCACGTTTGATATCGAAATGCTGGTTACGACCGGTTCCTGCAACGGCATCGAGAACTATTCCCGCTACCTGACCGGCCGGCCGCCGGGCGCGCCGCCGCCGACCCTGTTCGAATACATTCCGAACGACGCGATCCTGTTCATCGATGAGAGCCACGTGACCGTGCCGCAGGTAGGCGGCATGTACCGCGGCGACTATGCCCGAAAGTCCACTCTCTCGGAATTCGGCTTCCGGCTGCCGTCCTGCGTCGACAACCGGCCGTTGAAGTTCGAGGAATGGAACGACATGCGGCCGCAGACGGTCTACGTCTCCGCCACACCGGGCCCGTGGGAGCTGGAACGGGTGCAGGGTGTGGTGACGGAGCAGGTGGTGCGGCCCACCGGCCTGATAGACCCGGTCTGCATCGTCCGCCCGGTTGCGACCCAGGTGGACGATCTGATCGCGGAGGCGCGGGAGGTGGTCGAACAGGGGGGCCGCGTGCTGGTGACGACACTGACCAAGAAGATGGCGGAAGACCTGACCGACTACCTGTTCGAGCTGGGCATGCGCGTGCGTTACATGCACTCCGAAGTGCACACGCTGGAGCGGATCGAAATCATCCGCGACCTGCGCCTTGGCGCGTTCGATATTTTGATTGGCATCAACCTGCTGCGCGAGGGGCTGGACATTCCCGAATGCCGGCTGGTGGCCATTCTGGATGCGGACAAGGAAGGCTATCTGCGCTCCTCCACCTCTCTGATTCAGACCATCGGCCGGGCGGCGCGGAATGTGGACGGGCGGGTGATCCTCTATGCCGACACCATGACCAAGTCGCTGACGAAAGCGCTGGAGGAGACCTCCCGGCGGCGGGAGAGGCAGCAGGCCTACAATGCCGCGCACGGCATCACGCCGGAAAGCGTGAAGAAGGGCATTAGCGACATACTGCAAGGCGTCTACAGCCGCGATCACCTGAACGTCGATACCGGCGTGCTGGGCGAGGGGGACCGCGTTGGCGCCAACCTGGAAGCGATGATTGCCGACCTGGAAAAGAAGATGCGGGCCGCCGCCGCCGATCTGGAATTCGAGGACGCGGCCCGCTACCGCGACGAACTCCAGCGGCTGCGCAAGCTGGACCTGGGCGTGGAGGATCGCGGCTTCGGCCACAAGAAAGGCGGCCGGCCCAGCACCGGCAACACCGCCATCGAGAAAATTTCGGCGGGCGCGGTATCTTCCAGGCGTGGCAGTGGCAAGTCCGGCAGGTCTTCCGGCAACAAGGGGCGGCGGCGGAAGGGACCGTGAGCCCTACTCTGGCAGTTTCTGCCCGGTCATCACGCACAGCAGTTCGAACATGATGTTGGCCGCCAAAAAGGCGGTGTTGTTGGTCGGGTCGTAGGCCGGGGCGACCTCCACCACGTCGGCACCGACCACATCCAGGCCGGACAGGCCGCGCACCAGCAGCAGTGCCTCCAGCGAGGTCAGGCCACCGACCTCCGGTGTGCCGGTGCCGGGGGCGAAGGCGGGATCGACGCTGTCGATATCGAAGGTGACATAGCAGGGGCCGTCGCCAGCGATGCGTCGGGCCTCCGCAATGGTGGCGGCGATGCCAAGCCTGTAAACCTCCTCGATCATCATCACGCGCATGCCGCTGTCATAGCTGAACTGCCAGTGATCCTTCTCCGTAATCGATCCGCGAATGCCGATTTGCACGGTGCGTTTCGGGTCGATCAGCCCTTCCTCCGCCGCGCGCCGGAACGGGGCCCCATGGTGGAAACGCGAGCCGGCATAGTCGTCGCCCGTATCGCAATGGGCGTCGATATGGACCAGGGCGAGCGGGCCGCGGTCTTTCGCAGCGGCGCGCAGGATCGGCAGCGAGATGGAGTGATCACCGCCGACCGCAAGCATGCGCAGGCCGGTTTCGCGCCAGCCGTGGAAAGCGGTTTCGATATCCTCGTGCGCATCCAGCAGGTTGTAGGGGCGTTCGATATGCACGTCGCCGGCATCGACCACGCGGGTGGCCTCGAACGGGTTGTGGCCGGTCGCCTGGCTGAAACGGCGGATCAGGGAGGAGCTATTGCGCACCTCCCGCGGGCCGTGCCGCGCGCCGGGCCGGTTGGTGACACCGCCGTCGAACGGTACACCGACCATAGCGATATTCGCGGCCTCGTCCGGCTGCCAGAGCGGCATGCGCATGAAAGTGGCAAGGCCCATATAGCGTGGCAGAAACGGAGGCAGGGACATGGCAGGCGGCTCCTGTTGTTCCATGCAAGGTTCAAGGCCGCGCCGTCTCCGTCGGTCGGCCCGCGGCATCGGGGCTGCGGGGAGGCGTCCAATGCCGGACCTTGCGGATCAGTTCTGCGCGGTCGATTGGTTTGCTAATATAATCGTTCATGCCAGCAGCAAGGCAAGCCTCACGGTCTTCGGCAAAGGCATAGGCCGTCATGCCGATGATCGGCGTTGCGGCCTGATATCCTGGCAGGGCGCGAATCTGCGTGGTTGCTTCCAGGCCGTCAAGTTCCGGCATTTGCACGTCCATCAGGATCAGGTCATAACCGCCCGCGGATGTTTTCTGGACGGCAGCAAAGCCGTTGTCGGCAACGTCGACCGTACAGCGAAGGCTGGCCTGCAGGATGGCGAGCGCAACGGTCTGATTGACCGCGTTGTCTTCCACCAGGAGCAGGCGTGGAATTTTGCCACCCTCAAACGCTGCCCGTTCCGTGTCTGCGATAGCCGCGGTCAGTGGCTCGGGGAGGGGGAGGCTGCCGGGTGTGCCCGGTGCCCTGCCTGGGGGCAGGCCGGTATCGTCCGCGATGGTAGAGGTGAGGAAGCGGAGGATCTCGTAGTTGCGCAGGGGCTTGTTCAGGCAGTGATTGTACCCCGCTTCCAGCGTTTCACCGCACTCGCTGCAAGCGCCATGGGCAATGAGCAATACCGTCGGCGGTGTGCGGAAGGCTTGCAGGGCCAAGGCGATGGCAGGCAGGCCATCGCTTGCGGCGAGGCCGTCATCGACGAAAACGAAATCGATCGGGTGCGCGCTGTTTCGCGCGGTGACGATGGCCCGTTGCAGAGCCTGCACTGTCCCGACCGTCCGCACGCTGCCTGCATGGGGGCTGATTTGCGTTTCGAACCAGCGGCGCACCAATGGGTTGCCCGAGCCTAGCAGGAGGTGCAACGCTGCGGTGCCGGCTGTGGGAGCGATGGTTTGGCCGGCCGGGCCCTGGTCCGCAAACGGAGCGATCGGGATTTCGAACCAGAATGTGCTGCCGGTGCCAACGGTGCTTTCGACACCGATACGGCCCTGCATCAACTCCACCAGTTGACGGCAGATGGCGAGGCCAAGCCCGGTACCGCCGAATTCGCGGGTGGTCGAGACATCCGCCTGGGTGAAACGGTCGAACAGCCGGGGCTGTAATTCCGCCGGAATACCGATGCCGGTATCGGCCACGGTCACGCGAATGCCCCACTCTGCTGAGCCGTTCAGCGCGCCGATCTGCAATTCCACGCCGCCGCGTTTGGTGAATTTGAGGCCATTGCCGATCAGGTTGAACAGGATCTGCCGGAACCGGCTGGCATCGCCGTTCCAGGTGGCAGGCAGCGCCGGGTCCACCGAAACGGTAAGGGCAAGGCCTTGTGCCGCCGCGCGGACATTGAGCGGCGCGACGACGCTGTTGACGGTTTCGGCAAGATCGAACGGTGCCTCGTAAAGTTCCAGATGCCCGGCCTCGATCTTCGAATAGTCCAGGATGTCATTGATGATCGAGAGCAGAAGGTCGCTGGATTGGGTCAGAATTTCGAGGTAGGACCGCTGCTGCGCGTCCAGTTCGGTGTCGGCCAGCAGGTGGGTCATGCCCAGTACGCCGTTCAGCGGTGTGCGGATTTCGTGTGACATGGTCGCCAGGAATTCGGATTTGGCCCGGTTTGCGGCCTCCGCTTGCTCGCTGGCATTGCGGATGTCGGTTACGTCCGTCGCGATGCCGACGATGGCGCCGTCGCCGGTGCGGCGTTCGTGAACCAGCAATGTCTGACCGTTGGCGGAGGTGATTTCGGTCGGGCGGTCCGCGGCGCGATGGGCTTCCAGCCGGGATTGCTTCCAGGCCTGCGGCGACGTGTCCTTCGGCACAAAGCCATGGTCGATCTTCGCCTGCAGCAACTCTTCGAACCGGATGCCGGTTGCGATCAGGTGGCGGATTTCCGGGTTGAATTCGCAAAAGCGCTCGTTGAACAGGGCGAGCCGGTCGTCCGCATCCCAGATCGCAAAGGCGGAATCGAGTGAGGCGATGGCATAGAGCAAACGTTCCTGCGCTTCGGCCAGCTCCTTCTCTGCCCGCTCTCGTTCGGCCTGTTGCTGTTTTTCGGGGTCGATGTTGAACGCTGCGCCGCGATAGCCGATAAAGCTGCCGTCGTTGCCGAAAAAGGGGATGCCGGTCGTCCGCATCCAGTTGCAGAATGCCGGCCCGACACGTTGGAATTCAAACCCCCGAATCGGCAGCCGCTGCTCGAACAGGCACTCCACCGCACGGATTTCCTGTTCCGAAACCGTGTCGCCGATCAGGTCGCGCCGTGTTTTGCCGTAATGCCATTCGGGCGGCGTGCCGGCGAATTTTTCGACACTGCGGGACAGGAATGTGAAGCGGCCCTCCGCATCGGTCTCCCAGACCCATCCGCCCATGGCCTCCGCCATATCCGACATGCGGTCTTCGGCCAGTTGGCGTTCGCGCTCCACCGCATTGCGGCTCTGCTCCAGTTCCGACTGGATGTGTTTCAACGGCGAAATGTCGTGCCATTCTACCAGCCAGCGGTGTTGAGTGTTGGAGGGGATCGCGGTGACGCTGACATCGGCCGGGAAGGTCGTGCCGTCGAAGCGGGCCAATAGCCATTCTCCGCGCTGTGTTTCGCCGGCAGCGGCGGCGGACAGCATTCTGGCGCCGGCAATGGCGGAGGGGCTGCCGTCCGGCTGACGTTCTGGCGCCAATTGCGAAAGTTGCGAATCCAATACCTGCGCCGGCCCCGCAGCGCGCAGCGATGCAATGGTGGCGGCGTTGCAGGCGATGATCCGGTCTTCGCCGATGATCAGGTGCGGGTCGGCGGCGTTGTCGAACAGGGTTTTGAACCATTGCTCGATTTCCTGGTGCTCGGTGATGTCGTCGAACAGCCATACCTCGGCACCGTCGCCGAACGATACGGAAAGCCGGAAGGTCCTGACTGCGCCATCGGCCCGCTTGACCGTGGCGGTCAAGCGGGCAGGTTCCCGGCGCTGCCTGATTGTCCGGTAGCGCTGCCAGGCTTCTTGTGACCGGGTTTCGTAGGCGTGGCTGAACCAGTCGCCGATGGTGCGCAACTGGTTTCGGTTGTAGCCGGTAAGCTCTTCCAGCGCGCGGTTGATCCGGATATTGCCAGTCTCGTCGACCAGGGCTGCCCCGGCTGGCAGGTTCTCGATGAACCGGCGCAGACGGTCGCGCGATTGCGATAGTTCGGTCTGCTCGCGGCGGCGTTCCGTTACGTCTGTAATCAACGTGCCGACGCCATCCGGTTCCGGGCCATCGGAGTGGATCGGGAAATTGACGACGGTGAAGATATGGTCGCCTGCGGTCAGGTCGTATTCCGCTGCAGCCTGGCCGGTCAGAATTGCCTGTTCCATGACGTCCTGAGAGATGCCGGACCCCGCGTTGCCTCCGGCGACCAGGGAGCCGCTGACCCTGGCAAAATTGCGGTTCGTGAACAGGACGTTGCCGGCGGCATCTTTCAGACAGACGGCAGCGGGCAGGTTCTCTATCAGTGCGCGCAAGGCGCGTTCGCTGCGGATGACGGATTCATCCGCATCAGCGCGGTCGGCATACGGCCGAACATGAGCGATATAGCCGGCAAAATCGCCGTCTCGGCCGGCTTTGGGCCACGCGTTGAGACGCAGCCGTATTGGGCCGCCATGACTGGCGGGCCAATGCCAGTCGGCATTCTGCACGGGTTCGTGTCTGCGGATGGCGTCCAAGGCCGGGGTACCGGGCCTGAATCCCTGGCCGTGCCGGCTCTCGGACAGTTTCAAGCCGATCAGGCAACTGGGCGCAGGCATTGCATCCACGCCAGAACGGTCAACGACCTGAGCGATGCGGAGGGCGCAGTCGGTTTCCCAGATGGCGCCGCGGGTGGCGCCGGCGATCTGGCCGAAGATTCGATGCCGGTCGCATTCCGTCTCCGCGCGGTGACGGGCATTCAACAGGATCCAGCCGGTGCTTGCGGCGAAACCGGCGCCAACCGCAGCGGCCGCCAGGCCGGTCATGGAAAGGTGGCCAGTCAAGTGCGCTACGGTCAGGGCTGCCGGGGCCGCCAGCGATATGCCGAGCGGCAGGCGATAGCTTGCAAGCCACTGCACGGTCGGGCCCATTCCTTCTCTGCTGCCAATGAACCTATTGCGATTTTTGGGGCGTCGTAACGGTTGCTTGATCGCCAAGTGTTCGCAGAGAGCGATTAACTTCGGCCTAATTGCGGAACGGGATGAGCCAGGGCTGCTTGCGCCGCACCGGCCTATGCCTTCTGCTCGATGACAGCGCGGGCGATGCGCACCGGGAAGCCGGCCCGGCACATGGCCGCGATATCGCGCCGGGCCTGATCAGGCTTTCCCGGGCGGGTGCGATGCGGCCCCAGGCGCTTGCGCTGGGCATAGCGGGCTGCGGCTGCCTCCTCGTCATCCTCCAGCAGTGCGAGTGCTGACGTTATCGTTTCCGCCTCCAGCCCCTTGGCCAGCAGCCGCGCGCGGATCTTGGCCAGGGACTCGCCGCGGGCGCGCAAGGCTCGTGCCGTCGATGCCGCATATTCCGGGTCGTTCAGCAGGCCGAGATCGGTGGCGCGGTCTACGGCAGCATCGATGGCGGCCGCCACCGTTGCCGGATCGGGTGTTTCTTCCCAGCGGGCGATGCGGCGCTCGGCCTTCCGGTTCAGTACCTGCCGCAGGTGTGCGGTGCTGGCGGAATAGCGGGCCAGATACGCCAATGCAGCCGGCACCAAATCCAGTTTCGGCCGCTGTTTTTTTCGGCTTGTGTTCAAGCGTTGACAGTTTTGCATACCACGACGATATTGGCGGTTTCCGGTTTCACTAGCAACTGCGGAGCAAATGTCGTGACCAAGGCATTGATGCCCACCTATGGCGATCGCACGATGACCTTTGTGCGGGGCGAAGGGGCCTACCTCTTCGACGCCGATGGGCGACGATTCCTGGATTTCGGCGGTGGCATCGCGGTGACGTCGATCGGTCATTCCCACCCGGTCATGGTCAAGGCGCTGCAGGAACAGGCGGCGAAGGTGCTGCACACCTCGAACCTGTACCTGATCCCCGGCCAAATGCAGGCGGCGGAGCGGCTTTGTGCCAACTCGTTTGCCGATGTCGTGTTCTTCGGCAATTCCGGCGCGGAAGCGAACGAGGGGCTGATCAAGCTGGTGCGCAAATACCACGCCCACCATGGCCACCCGGAACGCTACCGGATCATCACGATTGAGGGTGCGTTCCACGGGCGGACGCTGGCAACCATCGCCGCCGGCGGCAACAAAAAGCATCTGGAAGGCTTCGGTCCGCCGGTCGAGGGCTTCGATCAGGTGCCGTTCGGCAACATGAACGCGCTGCGCGATGCGATCACCAAGGAAACCGCCGGCGTTCTGATCGAACCGATCCAGGGCGAAGGCGGTATCCGGCCGATGGACCTCGAATACATGCGAGAAGTGCGCAAGGCCTGTGACGAATTCGGCATCCTGATGGCGATGGACGAGGTGCAGTGCGGTATCGGCCGCACTGGCAAGCTGTTCGCCTATCAGTGGTCCGGCATTGAGCCGGACGTATTGGCGTCGGCCAAGGGCCTGGGTGGCGGCGTGCCGGTGGGTGCGGTGCTGGCGACCAAGGAAGCCGCGGTTGGCATGGTGGCGGGCACGCATGGCTCGACCTATGGCGGCAACCCATTGTCGACCGCTGCGGTCAACGCTGTGTTGGACGTCATTCTGGCCGACGGTTTCATGGACCATGTCCAGGAAATCAGCGCCTATCTGCGGGAGAAGTCCGAGGGGCTCGTGGCGAAGTATCCCGGCATCTTCAAAAGCATCCGCGGTGCGGGCTTGATGCTGGGCTTTGTCGCCGTTCCGCCGAACGGTTCCGTTGTGGCGGCGGCGGCTGAGAACGGTCTGCTGTTGGTGCCGGCTGGCGACAATGTCGTGCGCATGCTGCCGCCGTTGACCATCGATCGTGCGGAAGTCGACGAGGCGATTGCGATCCTCGACAAGACTGCCGCCGCCATGGCCGCTGCAGCATAGGTAGCCCATGACCGAAACGCGGCATTTTCTGGACCTCGCCGACATCCCGGCCGAGGCTCTGCGCGCTATTCTGAACACCAGTGCGGAGATGAAGCGCGCTAACGGCAAGTTCGGCAAGCCATTGGCTGGCAAAACGCTGGCGATGATCTTCGACAAGCCGTCAACCCGAACGCGCGTTTCCTTCGAAGTGGCGATGCGCCAGTTGGGCGGGGATGTCATCATGCTGGACCCCGCCAGCATGCAACTGGGGCGGGGGGAGACCATCGCCGACACGGCGCGTGTGCTCTCCCGCTACGTCGACATCATCATGATCCGCACCGGCGAGCACGACAAGGTGTTGGAACTGGCGAAACATGCAACCGTGCCGGTGGTCAACGGCCTGACCGACCTGTCGCATCCCTGCCAGGTCATGGCGGACGTGCTGACGTTCGAGGAGCACCGGGGTCCGATCCACGACCGCAAGGTTGCCTGGTCGGGCGACAGCAACAATGTGCTGACCTCCTGGGTGCATGCGGCGTCGAAGTTCGATTTTCGCCTGGATGTCGCCTCGCCGAAACAACTGCAACCGAATGCGGCGCTGCGCAAATGGGCTGTGATGCAGAAGGTGCGCCTGCGTGTGACAGAAGACCCGGCGGAGGCGGTTGCCAATGCCGATGCGGTGGTCACCGATACGTGGGTTTCAATGCACGACAAGGACGCCGGGCGCCGCCACAACCTGCTGTCGCCCTATCGGGTTTCGGCGGAACTGATGGCGACGGCGAGACCGGATGCCGTGTTCATGCACTGCCTGCCGGCCCACCGCGGCGAGGAGGTCGATGCCGCGGTGATCGACGGCCCGCAGTCCGTGGTGTTCGACGAGGCGGAAAACCGGCTGCACGTGCAGAAGGGTATCCTGGCTTGGTGTCTGACCTAGCCCGCTGCCCTGGGGCGGGCTGCGTCACTATACGAGTTCTTGCCCTGGCGGGAGCCTGGCGATGACGGCAATTGACGATGATTTTGCGTTACCTTTCGAGATAGAGCGGACCGGCCTTCGCGGCCGTGTGGTGCGGCTTGGCGACAGTGTCGATTCCATCCTGTCCCGGCACGACTACCCGCCCACGGTAGCGGCCCTGCTGGGGGAGGCGCTGGCGTTGGCGGCCTGTCTGGCCTCCACGGTCAAGATCGAGGACGGCGTCTTCACTCTGCAGGCGAAAGGCGGTAGCGGCCCGGTGCGCCTTTTGGTGGCAGACGTGACCAGCGAGGGCGCACTGCGTGGCTATGCCGGCTTCGATGCCGAAGCGATGGAGGCTCTCGGGTCTGAAACGGCATCCGCGGCCCGGCTGTTCGGCGGCGGGCATCTGGCGTTTACCGTCGATCCGGGTGGCGATTTCGACCGCTATCAGGGAATTGTCGAACTGGCTGGGGAATCGCTGGCGGAGGCCGTGCATCACTATTTCCGCCAATCCGAACAGATCGGCAGCGGAATGAAACTGGCGTGCCAGCGGGGGGCGGACGGGCGTTGGCGAGCCGGGGCGCTGCTGGTGCAGAAACTGCCGGACGAAGTGGCGCGGCAGGCTGCGCCCGAGGACGTCGCCGAACTGGTGGAGGCCGACGAAGGCTTCCGGCGGGCGCTGATCCTGATGGGCAGTGCTACGGCAGACGAGATGACCGATCCGGCCCTTTCCGCGGAGGAGCTGCTTTACCGTCTGTTTCATGAGGACGGCGCCCGCGTTTACGAAAAGCGCCCGCTGGCGGACCAATGCCGCTGCAAGCTGGACCGGATCGAGGAAGTTTTGCGGCAATTCGGGCGCGAGCGGGTTGAGGAATTTAAGGTCGATGGCGTCGTGACCGTAACCTGCGAATTCTGCACCAGTGCGCGCGAATTCGACGATGCGGCGCTGGATGAGATGGGGTTGGAATGATGAGCGCGCGACGGTCCGATGCAACGTGGCGAGGCTATCTGCTGATTCTGGCATTGGGGTTGGCGGTCGCCGGCTGTGCCAACCACCCGGCCGGACCGCGCGCACCTGTCGCCGGTGAGGCCAAGCCGCCGCTGGTGTTCCGATTGGGCGGTGTTGAGATTGTGGACGAAACCGGAGGCGGCGCGCCGGCAGCCAATCTGGACGACGCGCTTTCCGTGCCGCCGCAGCAGGCGCTGCGCAATTGGGCGGCAACGCGTCTGCACGGGCAGGGTGGCCGCCCGGGAATCCTGAGATTCCACATGACGGCAGCCGAGGCTGTCCGCACGCCGCTGGTGGGTACGCCGGGGATCAAGGGCTGGTTCACGCGGGATCAGGCAGAGCGGGTGGGGATCACCTTCGCCGGTCGTCTGGAAGCGCGGCGCAATGACGATAGCCTGATCGCATCGGCCACGGCGCGCGCGGGCGCGCACCGTACCTTTGCGGAAAAAACCGGTCCGGCCGAGCGCCGCGCCGGCCTGGAAGCCCTGCAGGCCACCGCGCTGGCGGAGTTCGACCGGGAGATGGAGGCCCGCATCAGGGAGGACATGGCCGGCGTTTTGGATTAGCGGCATCCGCGCCCTTTCGTTTGCCGCCGCACGTGCTATATAGGGAGGTGACTGGCGGCGGGCGGACCCCTCGCCAACCCGGTCAGGTCCGGAAGGAAGCAGCCGCAACGAGCTCCGGTCTGGGTCGTTCGCCAGTCACCCTCTCCCCTCGTCCATGACCTTTGGTGCTGGATGTCTGATCCCGCCTATCGCGTTCTTGCCCGCAAATATCGACCGGTCGATTTCGATGGGCTGATCGGGCAGGATGTCTTGGTGCGGACGCTTTCCAACGCCATTGCGGCGGGACGTCTGGCCCAGGCCTATGTGCTGACTGGCGTTCGCGGCGTCGGCAAAACCTCGACCGCCCGAATTCTGGCCCGCGCCTTCAACTGCATCGGCCCGGATGGTAATGGCGGCCCGACGGTGAAGCCGTGCGGCGTCTGCGAACACTGCCGCGCCATCGCCGAGGATCGGCATGTCGATGTGGTGGAGATGGATGCGGCCTCCAACAACAGCGTCGACAATATCCGCGAGATCGTGGAGGCATCGCGCTACCGCCCGTCGTCGGCCCGCTACAAGATTTATATTCTGGACGAGGTGCACATGCTCTCCACCGCAGCGTTCAATGCGCTGCTGAAAACGCTGGAGGAGCCGCCGCCGCATTTGAAATTCATCTTCGCAACCACGGAAATCCGCAAGGTTCCGGTGACGGTGCTGTCCCGCTGCCAGCGCTTCGATTTGCGGCGGGTGGAGGCGGCTGAACTGGCGGCATATTTCGCCCAGATCGCAGCGCAGGAAGGGGTGGAGGCTTCGCCGGCTGCCCTGGAGTTGGTAGCGCGCGCTGCCGATGGCTCGGTCCGGGATGGGCTATCGATTCTGGACCAGGCGATTGCGCTGGCTGATGGCCCCGTGCAGGAAGCGCAGGTGCGCGACATGCTGGGGCTCGCGGACCGCGGCGTGATCTTCGATCTGGCGGAAGCGGTGATTCGTGGTGACGCCGGCGAGGCCATTGCCGTGTCGGAGCGGATGCATGCAGTCGGCGCTGATCCGTCGGTTATTCTCAACGACCTGCTGGAACTGGTGCACTGGCTGACCAGGCTCAAGATTGACCCCACAGCCGGGGATGACGCGCTGATGCCGGAGGCGGAGCGCGCGCGCGGAGCCGAAATGGCCAGGCCGTTGACCCTGCCCGTGCTGGCGCGGCTTTGGCAGGCTTTGCTGAAGGGCGTCGGTGAATTGAATCAGGCGCCATCGCCCAACCTCGCCCTGGAAATGCTGCTGATCCGCACCGCCTATATGGCGAACCTGCCGAGCCCGGCCGATCTGGTCCGCCAGTTGCAGGAGGGCGGTGGCGCTGCTGCGCCGGCCGGATCGCCGACATCTGCCGCATCTGCGCCCGTGCTGCCGCCGCGGCCTCCGGCGGTGGGCGCGATGCCGGTGGGGGATTTGCCGGCTGCGCCGGCCGGCGCAGCATCGCCCGCCCGCGAGCAGGCGCCCGTGCCGGCGGAAATGCTGCCACCGGAGGAGAATTGGCCGCCCGGCGGGCCGGAACAGGTGGCCGCAGGCGCACCCGATGATGAGCCGATGGCCGATCAGCACCCGCTGCTGGATAGCTTCCCGGAGTTTATCGCCTATCTGGAAGCGCGCAAGATTGAGCCGCTGCTCACCGCCCGCCTGCGCAACCAGGTGCGGCCGGCGGGGTTCGAGCGTGGCGCCGTAACGATTGCCCTGGTACCCGGAGCGGATCGGGATTTGGCAACGTCGCTGCGGGTTTTACTGGAGCGGCTCTATGGCGGCGCGTGGCGAGTCATGCTTGCCGAATCCTCTGACGCGCCAACCGTGGCGGAGCAGGCTGCAACAGCCGATGCCGCGGCGCGGGCGGAGGTGATGCAGCACCCGCTGGTGCAGGCGGCCTTGGATGCATTCCCTGGCGCATCGGTTCGGGAAATCCGGTCCCGCGAAATTGCGGTGGACCCAGACGAGGCGGTGGAAGCGCCGCCGGAAGACGAGGACGAATAGGATGAAAAATCTGGGCAATATCCTGAAACAGGCTCAAAACATGCAAACCCGCATGGCCGAGATTCAGGAAGAATTGCAGGCGATGGAGATCGAAGGCCAGTCCGGCGCCGGCATGGTGCGCGTGACGGTCAGCGGCAAAGGCGAGGTGCGGGCGCTGCACATTGACCCGGCAGTGGTCGACAAGGATGAGATCGGCGTTCTCGAAGATCTGATCGTCGCCGCGGTTAACGACGCCCGCGGCAAGGCGGAAGAGGTCAGCCGTGAGCGCATGGGCGCGCTGACCGAGGGCCTGCCGCTGCCGCCCGGCTTCAAGCTGCCGTTCTGATACGCGGGCGCGGCGCATGGCCGAAAGCGCCATCGACCACCTGATCCGGCAGTTGGCGCGCCTGCCCGGCCTGGGCCCGCGCTCCGCTCGCCGGCTGGCATTGCATCTGCTGCAACGGCGCGAGACGGCGCTTCAACCGTTGCTGGCCTCGCTCAATCTGGTCGCGCAATCGGTGCGAACCTGCAGCATCTGCCGCAATCTGGACCTGACCGACCCGTGCAGCATTTGCCAGGATGCAGCGCGCGAGCGGCGCTCGTTGTGTGTCGTCGAAACATTGGCCGACCTTTGGGCGCTGGAGCGCAGTGGCTCGTTCCGCGGACAATATCACGTGCTGGGCGGGTTGCTGTCGGCGCTCGACAATATCCGGCCGGAGGATCTGGGCATTTCCCGGCTGATCGAGCGGGCGGACGCGCCGGAGGTCGAGGAGGTGGTGCTGGCGCTTGGCGCGACCGTCGATGGTCAGACCACGGCGCATTATCTCTCTGACGCGCTGGCGCATGCGGATGTCCGCATTACGCGGCTGGCGCACGGCGTGCCGGTTGGCGGGGCGCTGGAGTATCTGGACGACGGCACGCTCTCGGCGGCAATGCGCTCACGCCGGCCGTTGTAGGGCAGGCGCCCTACTGGCTGGCCCAGAGAATGCGGGCGAGCCATTCCACATCACTGGTCTGCAGCAGGGGGTCCGAATGGTCCGGGTTGACGCTGCGCAGCTCGACCCATTGGGCCGTGCGCCGGACCAATTCCTTGGCCATCACTTCACCCTCCCTGGTTTTGATGACGACCCGGTCGCCGCGGCGGATGTTGGCGGCGGGAGAGACGATGATGCGGTCGCCATCGCGATAGAGCGGTTCCATCGAATCGCCGCTCACGACCAGGGCATAGGCGTTAGGATCGCCGACATCGGGAAACACGATTTCATCCCAACCGGACCCGGTGGGATAGCCGGCGTCGTCGAAATAGCCTTCATGGCCGGCCTGGGCGCAGCCGATCACCGGAATGCGTTGTGTCGAGCGCGCCACCTGGTTCGGCAGTTCGGCCAGAAACTCGGCCATGGAGGCGCCCGTTGCCTCCAAGACCTTGGCGATGCTTTCCGTGCTCGGCCAGCGCAGCTTGCCGTCACGGGTCACACGCTTGCTTTTGTTGAAAGTGGTCGCATCGAGGCCGGCCCGCTTCGCGAGACCGGAAGGCGACATGCCGTGCCGTGCCGCCAAGCCGTCGATTGCCGCCCAGATGTCTGAATGCCGTAACATGGGAACACTATCTCATAAAATCTCTTGACGTACACTAAGAACATATTCATAATACGGCAGAAATTAGGCAGATTTCTGGAGATTTTTATGGTTCGGACGCATGTTGGCGCCGTGGTGCCCGCAGATGATTGCCTTGATTTGTTCTCCTCTGCGGAGGAGGCGTGGTTCTGGGGGGTGCAGGGCATGAGCAGCCGCTTGGCCGGTGCGCGGGTGTTGCCAGGCATGGCGCGGCACGCGCGCCCGTGCGAAGCCTCGGATATCATCAACTGCGCGGCCAGGTTGCAGCGCGACCGCCGCCTGTCACGGACCGAGGTTGGGGTGCTGTTCCTCTATGGCCGGTACGCCATGCCGCCTTGCGCGCTGGGCGGGCGCCACCGGGCTGCGGTGCGGGTGTGGGAGCGTGCCATGGGTTTGCTGGCGGAAATAATGGAACAAAAAGGGATCATAGAGCCTTCGGTGAAGGGTTGCCGCCATGGCAGCTAGGGCGTTGGTGGTTTTCAGCGGCCGGGCGGACAAGCCGTGGCAGCGGTTGCTGCGCCCTGGGTTTCGTCATTGCAGCCTGATTCTGGAGGACGGCGATCAATGGCTTCTGGTTGAGCCGCTTGCGGCAAGGTTGCAAGTGCGCCGGTTGGGCCTCGCGACCGTTGATCTGCGGGCACGGTTGAATCGGGCCGGGCTGACGGTGGTGGAGACGGCCCTGATGACGCCTGGCGGCAGCGTTGCGCCGCTGGGGCTGTGGACCTGCGTTGAAACGGTCAAGCGCGGGCTTGGCGTGCATGCGCTGCGGGTTCAGACGCCATGGCAGTTGCATCAGTATTTAGAACATAACGCGAATAATAAATCTTGACACAGCCAAAAAATAGGAATATAAAGCTATTCAAGACACCGGAATTGCGCCCGGGCCATCGTGCCGTCGGGGGTTTCAGGAAAGGAGTGTCCATGGCTGCCGTAGTCAGTTCCCTGTTGCTCGAAAAGCCCGCTGCGCCATCGGGCCCGGCTATGCCATCGTCTCAATCATCGGCCGATGTCGATGCTGCCGCGGAAGCCGCCCGGTCGGAAGTGGAGGCGGAGGCAGCCGCCCGCCGGGCTGCGCTGGTGCGTTTGGCCGGCGGGCGGCTTGGCACGATCGCAACCAGCGCCCGCGGGGTTCTTGGCCCTGGCCAGTCGGCAGTGGTCCGCCGTTCGTTGTTGGGAGGCTAGCTTATGGAAAGTTCGGAACAAGTCCGCGCCGGCTTCCGCCGGGCCTTTCAGTCCCGCCAGGATTGGGAGGCGCATTGGCGCGACTGCTACCGCTATGCCCTGCCGCAGCGAGAGGGAGGCGGCCAGGGCGGCCGGGCGGATGACCGCCTGTTCGATGCAACCGCAGCCGATGCGGTCGACCAGTTGGCGGCCAGCCTGCTGTCGGAATTGACCCCGCCCTGGGTGCGTTGGCTGGAGCTTTGCCCGGGCACGGATGTGCCCATGGCCGAGCGCGCCGATATTGCGCCGGCGCTCGACCAGGCCAGCGCGGTGCTGCAATCGCATTTCGACCGTTCTAACTTTGCGGTGGAGGTGCACCAGTGCTTCCTCGACCTGGTGACGGCCGGCACGGCTTGCCTGCTGTTCGAAGAAGCACCGTTGGGCGAGGCCAGCGCCTTCCGCTTCACCGCCGTGCCAATTCACGGTGTGGTGTTGGAGGAAGGGCCAACGGGCCGCCTGGACCGGACCTGGCGGAAACTGTGCCTGACAGCCGAGCAGTTCCGCTCCCGATATGGTGTGGAGCCGCCGGAAAACGCGAAAGGCGAGGGGGCGCCGCCCATCGGCGTGCTGGAGACGGTGCAGCCGGTGGCGGATGGCTATCGCTACATGGCAGTCCGCGAATTGCCAGATGGTGACGATGCGGTGCTGGCGGAAGGACTGTTCGCCTCCAGCCCGTTCATCAACTTCCGCTGGATGAAAGCGCCGGGCGAAGGCTATGGCCGGTCGCCGGTGATGAAGGCGCTGCCGGACATCAAGACCGCCAACAAGGTGGTGGAACTGGTGCTGAAGAACGCGTCCATTGCCGTGACCGGCATCTGGCAGGCGGATGATGACGGTGTGCTGAACCCGGCTGCGGTCAAGCTGGTGCCCGGGGCGATCATCCCCAAGGCGGTCGGCTCGGCAGGGCTGGCACCGCTGGAGGCGCCGGGACGGTTCGATGTTTCGGAATTGGTGCTGAGCGACCTGCGTTCGCGCATACGCCACGCCCTGCTGGTGGATCGGCTGGGGCTGGTGCAGGGGCCGCGGATGACCGCGACCGAGGTGCTGGAACGTGCGGCGGAGATGGCGCGCATTCTGGGCGCCACATACGGCCGGTTGCAGGCGGAGCTGCTGGGGCCGCTGGTGGCGCGCGGCCTGGCCATCCTGCGGCGGCGGGGCGAGGTTGGCGATGTCAGGGTCGACGGGGGCGCGATCGACCTGCGCTACCGCTCGCCCCTGGCGGAGGCACAGCGGCGGGCAGATGCCCAGGCGGCCCTGCAATGGATCCAGACCGTGACCGCGCTGGGGCCGGAGGCGATGGGTGCGGTCGATCTGCCGGCATTCGCCCGCTGGTTCGGCGAGCAGATGGCGGTACCGGCGGAATTGATCCGGCCGCTGCCGGCGCCGGACCCGCTGGGGCTCGGCGGAGTGGCGGATGTGCTGGCGCCAGTGCTGGCAGGGGTGACCGGCCATGACGGATAGGGAGCCGGACGGTTGGGGCTGGTTCGAGCCGGCCGCCGCCGGCGCGGACGAATCCGCAGTCCGGGACGCCTTCGTTCGCGCTTTCGCGAGCGGCGCCGGGCGGCAGGTTCTGGCGCATCTGCGGCAGGTTACCATTGAGCGCCGCCTGCCGCCGGACGCGCCGGACGCGTTGCTGCGGTTTGTCGAGGGGCAGCGCGGCTTGGTCGCGCAGATCGAACGGTTGGCGACAGCCGGCCATATCTGAGGGAAATTTGAATGGAACAAAATAGCAACACGCAGGTCGCCGAACCCATGGAAACCGTCCCTGACCGTCCGGCGGATGTGCCGGACAAGTTCTGGGACGCCGACGCGGGTGCGGTGCGGGTCGATGCGCTGGCCAAATCCTACCGCGAGTTGGAAAGGCACATGAGCGGCATGGTCCGGCTGCCGGGCGAGGACAGTCCGCCGGAAGAGCGGCAGCGGTTTTTGCGCGCCCTGGGCGTGCCGGATGCCCCCGATGCCTATGATTTCGGCGATGCCGAAGCGGAAGGCGGATTGCCGGTCGATCCGGAGGTCAACAGCCGGTTGCACGCGGCTGGCTTCTCCAACGACCAAGCCAGGCTGGTCTATAACCTAGCACAGGAGTATGTGGCGCCGCTGGTCGAGCAGGCTGCAGTCGAATTCGAGGCCGAGCGCCAGACCGAACGGCTGGTGCAGCATTTCGGCGGCGCCGACAAATGGGAGCGGATGAGCCGGCAGATGTTGGACTGGGGCAAGGCGAACCTGCCGGCGCCAGCCCTGCAGGCGCTCGCCACCACCTATGAGGGGTGCCTGGCGCTGCATGCCATGATGCAGAACAGCGAACCGCCGCTGATGCGCGGCGGGGAGGCGCCTGACCGCGGGTCGCTCGACCAACTGCGTTCGATGATGCGGGATCCGCGCTATTGGCGCGACCGCGACCCCGCTTTCGTCCGTCAAGTTACCGAAGGCTTCGAGCGCGCCTATCAGGGCGGCTGACGCTTCCGGTCCGCAATCGCGCCGCCGCGCCTTGGCATCAGGCCAGGGCTTGCGGGTGGCGTGATGGTCGGTCCGCCGGGAAACTGCCGGGCGACGCGTTCGGGCCGGATGCTTGGACGCCGGCGCCGCAGCCCGGCGGGCCGATGCTTTGCTGCGGCCGCCGTCTTCCGGTCGAAAGGTGGCGGGAACCGCATCGCAGAGCGCCTGTCCAACCCAACCTCTTTCCAAGGAAAACCACCGTATGTCGATATCGATCGACCAATCTTTTGTGCGCCAGTTCGAGGCGGAGGTGCATGAGGCCTATCAGCGGATGGGCTCGAAGCTGCGCCAGACTGTCCGCTCCAAGGGGGACGTCAAGGGCAGTTCCACAACGTTCCAGAAGGTCGGCCAGGGCGCGGCCTCCACCAAGTCGCGGCATGGCCTGGTGCCGGTCATGTCCATCGACCACACGGCGGTCGAATGCGTGCTGACCGATTATTACGCCGGCGACTGGATCGACAAGCTCGATGAGATGAAAATCAACATCGACGAGCGCCAGGTCATCGCCAATGCCGGCGCCTATGCGCTGGGCCGCAAGACCGATGAGCTGATCATTACGGCGCTGGATGCGTCCGCCAACTATGCCGGCCTGGCGACCGATGGCCTGACCAAGGCCAAGGTGTTGACAGCGTTCGAGATGATGGGCGCCGTGGATGTGCCGGACGATGGCCAGCGGTTTGCCGTTGTCGGCTGGAAACAGTGGGCCGAGTTGCTCGACATTCCCGAGTTTGCGAATGCCGAGTATGTCGGGCCGGATGCCCTGCCCTGGCGCGATACCCAGGCCAAGCGCTGGTTGGGCACGACCTGGGTGCCGCATTCGGGCCTGAGTTTGTCTGGCAGCGCCCGGCTTTGCCATTGGTATCACCGTACCTCGGTCGGTCATGGCTCCGGCGCGGATGTGCAGACCGATATCACCTGGCACGGTGACCGCGCTGCCTGGTTCGTCGCCAATATGATGAGCCAGGGCGCGGTGATGATCGAGCCGGCTGGCGTTGTCACCCTGCGCTGCTTCGAAGCCTGACCCTTTCAAACGAGCGATAAGGAGGACCGCAATGGCATATGATGCCGAAGGCCTCGGCGTGCTTGGCTACTGCAATGGCTTTACGCTGTGGCACTACCGCAGCGCGGCCGATAGCAACGCGACGATGAAGGGCAATGGATACTTCAATGGCGCGGCCAGCCTGATGAAGCTGGGCGATGTCATCCTGTTTCAGGACAAGACGGAGGTGATGGGCATGCGGCAGGTTTCGCTGCATACCGGGATGCAGGTGAACACGTCCGCTTTGGCCTGAGTAACCCGACCCGGCTGGGCCGAACGAACCCCGCCTTCCCCCTGGGAAGGCGGGGTTTTCCGTTTCGGATTTCATATATAAGGAGTGTTGCCATGGCGATCAGCGCCATCGCGCTGTGCTCGCGCGCGCTGTTGAAGCTGGGCGCGCGGCCGATTGCCAGTTTCGACGAAGGCACGGCCGAGGCCGAAGTCGCAGCCAATCTCTACCCGTCCGTGCGCGATGCGCTGCTGTCCGCGCACGCCTGGTCGTTTGCGACCGCGCAACTGCGCCTGCCGCAGCTGGAGGCGCCGCCGGTGGCCGATTTTCATAGCGCCTTTCAGTTGCCCGCCGACTTTTTGCGGGCGATTTCCGCCGGCGTGGCCGCGCGCGGGCGCGGGCTCAGCTACCGCATCATCGACCGGCGGCTGCACACCTCCAGCAGCGAGGCGTTTCTGACCTATGTCTTCCGCCCGGCGGAGCAGGATTTTCCACCGTTTTTCGACCAACTGCTGATCGCGCGGCTGGCGGCGGAATTCTGCATTCCGATCACCGAAAGCACGTCCAGGGCGGAAATGCTCTATCGCGTGGCCGAGGCGGAATTCCGCCGCGCGCGTCTGATCGACGCCCAACAGGATACGCCAGCGGCGTTGGAGGACTTTCCGCTGGTCGAGGTGCGCGGCCAATGACGCGGGTCAACCTGCTGAAGACCAACTTCACGGCCGGCGAGATCTCGCCGTTGCTGTTCGGGCGTGGCGACCTGCGCGCCTACGACAACGGCGCCGCCGCCTTGCGCAACGTCTTCATTCACCCGACCGGCGGCGTCCACCGCCGGCCTGGCCTACGCTATGTCGCGACGGCGCGGGGGCCGGGCCGGCTGGTCAGCTTCGAGTTCAATACCGAACAGACCTACCTGCTGGCGTTCAGCGGCGGCATGCTGGATGTCTACCAGGATGGGGCGCTGGCGGCTTCGGTCGCGACGCCGTGGACCGCGGCGCAACTGGCCCAGATCGCGTGGACACAGAGCGCCGACACGCTGTTGGTCACGCACCCCGACGTCGAGCCGCGGCGCATCACCCGCACGGGGCCCGGCGCCTGGAGTGTCGATACCTGGCCGTTCGCAGCCAGTGGCGATCTGCGGTTCCATCCGTTCTACAAGTTCGCCCCGGCTGACGTATCGGTGACGCCAAACGCTCTCACCGGCGCGATTACGCTGACCGCGTCCGCGCCGGTATTCGATGCGGCGCACGCCGGCCAGACCTGGCGAGTGGCGGGCAAGCAGGTGCGGATCGACAGCGTGGCTTCGGGCACTGAAGCGGCCGCGACCGTGTTGGAGGAATTGCCGGCCACCGACCCGACGCCGGATTTCGAGGAACCGGCATTCTCCGCCCTGCGCGGCTGGCCGGTGACGGTGGCGTTTCATCAGGATCGCCTCGTGATCGGCGGCAGCCGCGACCTGCCAAATCGGCTTTGGCTGTCGAAAGCGGGCAATCTTTACAATTTCGACCTGGGCGAGGGGCTGGATGACGAGGCCATCGAGTTTCCGATCCTCTCCGACCAGGTTAACGCCATCCGTGGTGTGTTCAGCGGGCGGCATTTGCAGGTGTTCACCTCCGGCGCGGAATGGATGGTGACCGGCGATCCGCTGACCCCGACCTCGGTTCAGGTGCGGCGGCAGACGCGGATCGGCTCGGTCGTCAGCCGCTATATCCCGCCCAAAAACGTGGACGGTGCGACCCTGTTCATTGCGCGGACCGGCCGCGAGCTGCGCGAGTTTCTGTTCGGCGATATCGAGCAGGCCTACCAGGCCGCCGATCTGGCGTTGCTGGCCCGCCACTTCTTCCAGCAGCCGGTGAGCCAGGATTTCGACCCGGAGCGACGGCTGCTGCATGTGGTGTTGGGCGATGGCAGCCTGGCGACGCTCACCCTTTACCGCGCGGAGCAGGTCACGGCCTGGAGCCGGCAGGAAACGGAAGGGGCGTTCCGCGATATTGCCGTGGTCGGCGACCAGACCTTTGTCACGGTCCAGCGTCGGCACGGACTGTTCATCGAAGCATTCGACGATGCGCTCGGCGTTGACAGTGGCGAGGTGCAAAGCCTGCACACGCCCGCCACATTTGCCGCCGGGCTGGAGCGGCTGGAAGGCCAGACCGTGACCATTATCGCCGACGGCACGCTGCGGAGTGATGCGGCGGTCGACAGCGGTATCGTGCCGATCGGTGCGGCCTCCACCCGGATCGCCGTGGGCCTGCCGTTCCGGCATGTGATCGAGTCGTTGCCGGTGGCGGCCAACCTGCCGCGCGGGCCGGCGCAGGGCGCATCCTACCGGCTGGTGGAGGTGACGTTCCGCCTGCACGAGACCGGGGCGCTGGTCGCCGATCTCGGCAACGGGCCGAAGGCAACGCCGTTCCGCCAGGTCGGCGGCAACATGACTTTCGGCGCACCGACCCCGAATTTCAGCGGTGACAAGCGCTTGCGGGCGCTCGGCTGGCGCCGGGCCGGGATCGACCGGCCGTGGCGGATCGAGCAGGCCGCACCGGTGCCCTGCACCGTTCTTTCCGTAACAACCGAAATCAAGGTGACCGACTGATGGGTGCCCTTTCTTCCGCCGTCGGACCGGCTTTGCTGTCCGGCGCATCCGTTGGCCTGAACCTGCTGCAGCGCTCGCAGGAACTTCAGGCCGCAGAGACCGAGGCCCGCCGCCGGGCCGAAACGAACCAAGCCGAGGCCGCGCTGCGCCTGGACGGCTTGCGTGCGGACCAGGCGGCCGAAAGCGCGAAGCGCCGCAACGCGCTGCGGCGGGCACAGGCGCGGGCCCGGGCGCTGCTGGGCGCGCGCGGCACTGGCACCGCCTCCGGCTCCGGCGTGGCGGTTCTGCAGGGACTTGCCGCCGAAACGGCGCGCGATGCGGCCTTTGCCGGCGAGGAATTCGCCATACGCGCCGACAGCATCCGCCTGGGCGCCGACAGCGCGCGCGAACGCGACCTGCTGCGGCTCACCGAACACCGCCGCCGCGCGCAACTCGACAGCCTACGGGATGGGCTTGGCCTTTCCCGCAGGCTCGACCTGCTTTGACCCGAATGGAGGACCAGCCGCATGGCTAACAGCGGGCACATCCAGATCACAACCACGCCGCCCAGGGTGCAATACATTGCCGACGGCGTGCAGAGCCTGTTCGTCTTTCCCTTTCCGATCTTCGACGCCAACAACCTGCAAGTGTTCGTCGATGGACTTCTGCAATCCGGCACCTACACCACCGCCGGGGTCGGCGCGAGCCATGGCGGCTCTGTCGGCTTCCTGACCCCGCCACCCGCGGGAGCGCGCATCACCATCCGCCGGCAATTGCCGGTGCAGCGCACCAGCGATTTCCAGGAAGGCGGCGACTTCCGGGCCAAGACCCTGAACGACGAGCTCGACTATCAAACCGCGGCCATGCAGCAAATCGAAAGCGACGTGATCCGCGGCCTGCGCCTGCCGCCGGCGGACCCGGATGTCGATACCACCCTGCCCGATAGCCAGAGCCGCGCCGGCAAGGTGCTGGCGTTCGATGCGGCCGGCGCGCCGGTCACGCTGGCGCCGAGCGCAAACCTGCCGGACGATGCGAGCGATCGCTATGTGACCGGCACCGGCCTGGTCTCGCCGCGCACCCTGGCCGACCGCTTTGCCGCCATGCCGACGGTTCTGGACCGGGGCGCGGCGGGCGATGGTGTGACCGGCGACGGGCCGGCCTTGGCCGCGCTCGACCGGCCGCACGCGCTGCCGAAGGCGGACTATGCGGTAAGCCCCGACGAACTGCCGGCGATCCGTCCCTACTGGCTGGAGGGCGCCGGCGCGCTGCTGGACCCGACAGCGACCGAGACACCGCTGCGGGCCCGGCACGACCTGTTCAACCACCAGGGCACCGGCCGCGCGGTCGCCATGCTTGCGGGCCTGCTGCCCGATCTGCCTGGCCCGACGCCGGATGTATCCGCATTGGCCCGCGCGATGGTGGCGGGGGCGGCCAAGGTTGTCTTTGTCGGCGATAGCATCACCGAGGGCGGGCACGATGTGGAGCCGGAAAACGCCTGGGCCGCCTTGTTCCGGCAATCGCTGGAGCGCGCCTTCCCAAATGTGGATTGGACGTTCGAGAACCTCTCGCTCGGCCAGCGGGATGCGCAGCATCTAGCCGACCCGGATTATCTGGCGCTGGCGGCGGAGCCGGGCGACAAGGACCAGGGGTTCCACCGTGCGCCGCCCGGGCCGTTCCCATCCGATACCTGGTCGGGTGGGTCGCAACTCGGCGTGTCCTGGCGTCAGCACGTTCAGGACCAAGCGCCGGACCTGGTTGTCTGGGCGCACGGCATGAACAACTTCACCATGACCGGTCAGGACTACGCCGAGGCGGTGCAGGGGTTCTACGATTACACGCGGACCTGGACCAAACCGCCGACCGTGGCGCTGGTGACGACCTTTCTGCCGACCCGCCTGGACCCGTCCTTCCGGGCGCAGCAGGCGGCGCATGACGCACATTACCGTATTCTGCGCGATTTTGCGGCGCTGCATCGGCTGCCATTGATCGATGCGAACCGTGTGCATCACTTCCTGCGCGACGGCGTGGACGAAGGTCGGCGCATGTGGTTCCGCGAGGATGCCTTCCGCGCGTTTGGCACGAACTGGTGGGATTTCCTGGAAGGGGATTCCGGCCAGGTCAGCCTGAACAGCGGCCGGCTGGTGTTCGGCGGCACGGCCAGGCCGCGGCGCAAGCTGGTGGCTGCCGACTTCCAGGCCGATCTGACTTGGCGTCCGGCCCAAGGCGGCGACGTGCTGGCTTTCAACTATCGCGTCAATCCGGATACGCCGACCGAGCGTTATGAGTTCCAATGGTCCGGCCCTAACCTGCGGCTGTATTGGAAGGGCGTTTCCAAGGTGCATGTGGTGGACAATGCGGCAACCGTGGGCGCGGACAACCATGTCCGCGTGCGCTGCGATGGCGCCCGGCACCGGGTTTGGATCAACGGCGCGCTGAAGCTGGACGCCATCGACTTCGAGAGCCTGTCGGAAGGCGGCTGTGCCTATCGCGCCTATCTGGGCGGTACCGGTTCGCCGCAGATCGGTTGCACGCTAAAGGCAGGCTATCCCGCCCGCTATGCCCGGCCGCTGCTGCACGAGGATGACCTGATCGGCCTCGGCGATTGGGCCAGCAATGCCGACAGCGCCGGCGGCAACGGTCTGAATCACCCCAGCACCGCCGGGCACTGCCTGATGTATGCGCCGGCGTTCGGCGCATTCGTCAGCCTGCTGCGGGCCTTGCCGAAGCCGCGTGCCGTTGAGCATGGCAGTTCGAATACGGCGATCTCCACGACCTCTACCAGCTTCGCCAACACGGGCGAGCAGGTCAGTATCCAGGCGGAGGCCGGTGAGTTGGCCTTGGTCAGCTTCAACCTGCATGTGGTCAACCAGTCACCTTCGACCAACGCCAGCGTGGCGCGAGTCACCCTGAATGGCGCGCCGATCGCGGCGACCACGCAATATCTGCCGCCTACCGACAGCCGTGGCACGGTGATTGCCATGGCGCAGATCCCGGTGACGCTGGCACAGGGGCTCAACATCTTCGCCCTGCAATGGATGTCGGAATCCGGCACGCATACGCTTGAAAGCAAGGTGCCTGGCCGCTCGCTCACCGTCGAGAAGGTGGGGTAGGGCGTATGGGCGAGGTCGATACCGAAGCGCGCGAGCGCATCGCCGAAACCGCTGGCCGGCTTTCCGCGCACGAGCGGCATTGTGACGAACGACACGCCAATTTGCGGGATTTCATGGCGCATATCGAGCGCCAGACCGAACGCATCAACGTGCGTCTGATCTCGATCTGGCGCTGGGTCATCAGCGTGCTGTGCCTGCTGGTGGTCAGCCTGCTGGGGGCGCTGACCAACATGTTGACACGTGCTCTTTTTACGTGAACAAAAAGGGAACAATTATGTCGCGTTACAACAAAGCCTGGGCGGCAGCGTTCGCCCAGGCGGTGATTCAGCTTGCCGCCGCCTTCGTGCCGTTCGAGCCGGAGTTGGAGCAGGCGCTGGGCGTGGTGCTGACCGCCGCCATCGTCTGGGCAGTGCCGAACCTGCCGCCCCCGGGGCCGGGGGCAGGTGCCGAAGTGCGGTTGCGCAGCACGGCCTGGACCGGTTTCGGCGCGGTTGGCCTTGCGCTGCTGCTGGGGGCGTGTGCCGGTGCTGGCGACCGGCGTGGCCGACTCATTGCTGGGGGCAGACTGCGGGCCGCAGAGCCGGGCCTACCGGGCGGAGCAGCTGACCGGGCGCCTGCTCGCCCGCTATCCGGCGGTTCCGGCCGGTGCATTGAAAGCCGCCGTGGCTGGCATGCAAGCGGCAGCGGCCGGCGGCGGTGACATGACTGCGGCTGCCACGGCCTATCAGGCTGCGCTTGCCGGCAGTCTCGGGCCGGTGCTGGGTGCGTCTGCCGGTGAGCCGGTGCTGCTGCGGCTCAGCCGGTTGCCCGGCGCTGCGGAAGACTTTTTGGTCGTCCGGGCCCGCCTTGGCGCGTTCTGCGCTACAGCCTCCGCCGGGCCGGCTTGAGGCCGATGGGGGACGGCGATTATCCGCAACCTTGGCCGGCGCTGGCAGAAAACCTGCCGGGGCTGGTGCGCGGCCAGTTCGCGGCCTACCGGCGGCTGGTGGCGTTGGGGGGCGATGACGGCGACGGCGCCCGCGAGGTCACGGCCTGGGAAAATGCGCGCAAGGCGGCGCTCGCGCATTTGCAGGCGCTGATTCGGGTGCATGACATGGTACAGGCATGTCTGGGCCGGGAGGGCAGCGATGCCGGCGATCTGGAGCGGATGCTGGCGGATGTGCGCCGGGAACTGGCCGAGGGCGAGGACGGGGCAGGGGAGGCCGAGGCATGACCGCGCTTTCTTTCGCCGAATTTGCGCTGTTGTGGCAACGCTGGCAGGGGCAGGTCACGCCAGCGGTGCACCGGCGCATCATCCATTGGCTCGGGCAGCGGTTGGCGGAGGGTGAGCAGCGGCTGCTGCTGCTCGCCTTCCGCAATTGCGGCAAGTCTACCCTGCTGGGCCTGCTGGCCGCCTGGCTGCTGCACCGTGACCCCGACCACCGCATTCTGGTGCTGGCGGCAGAGCAGGCGCTGGCGACCAAGCTCAGCCGCTATGCCCGGCAGGTGGTCGAGCGCCATCCGGTCTGCGCGCCGCTGCGGGGCAAGGGGGCGGGGCTTTGGACCGACGAGGCCTTTACCGTTGCCCGCATCGCCACGTGGCGCGACCCGTCGCTGCTGGCGCGCGGGCTGGGCGGCAACATCACTGGCGCGCATGCAGACACGGTGATTTGCGACGATGTCGAGGTGCCGAACACCGCCGCCACCGCATCCCGCCGGGCCTGGCTGCGCGAGCGGCTGGGCGAGATCGAACATATCGTTTCGCCAGACGGCACCCAGATCTACGCGGGCACGCCGCACAGTTTCTATTCGATCTACGCTGAGCAGGCCCGGCCCGAAGTGGGGGAGGAGGCGCCGTTCCTGGCGGGATTCCGGCGCTGTGTCGTACCGATCCAGACGGCGGGCGGCGGCAGCGCCTGGCCGGAGCGCTTTCCGCCGGATGCCATTGCGGCGATGCAGGCGCGCATCGGGCCGTCTGCCTTTGCCAGCCAGATGCTGTTGCAGCCGACCGCGCCGGACGTGGCCCGCCTCGACCCCGGTCGGATGCCGGCCTACGACGATCCGCTGGTGCTGACCGTGCGCAATGGCAGGGCGGACCTGACGGTCGGCAGCACGCGCCTCGTTGCCGCCAGCGCCTGGTGGGACCCGGCCTTTGGCCGGGCCGACCGGGGCGACAGCAGCGTCCTGGCCGTGCTGTTCACCGATGCGGATGGCGGGCTGTGGCTGCACCGCGTCGCCTATCTGCACATCGACCCGGCGGCGGATCTCGACCCGGCCGGGCAGCAATGCCGCGCAGTGGCGGCGCACGCGGGCGAGTTGCACCTGCCGGCGGTGGCCATCGAGACCAACGGCATCGGCGCGTTCCTGCCCGGCCTGTTGCGGCAGGAACTGGCGCGCTGCCGCCTGCCGGTCAGCGTCCTGACCGCGACCGCGCGGCAGGCCAAGGACCAGCGCATTCTGGCGGCGCTGGAGGTGCCGCTGGCCGCGCAGCTGCTGCATGTCCACCGCAGCGTGCTCGAAACCCCGTTCCCGCAGGAAATGCGGGAATGGCGGATGGGAGCGAACCGGCGTGATGACGGCCTCGATGCCGTCGCCGGGGCCATCGCTGCCGCACCGGTGCGGCTGCCGCACCATGCCCCCGCAACCCGGCCCGCTGGCTGGTGGGGCGGTGGCACGGTGCAGGCGGCAACCGATTTTTCCATCTGACCAAACCGATATCTCCAGCGAAAGGAATCGCCGCATGACCCTGGCCGCAACCATGCAGCCGGCAACCGGCCGCCTTGGCCAAACCGTTGCCTGTGCCAACGCCTATCAAAGCCCGGCCGAACACCTGGCCGGCTTGCTCGATGCCATCGTCCTCGACGGCAACGTCCGCGCCATGGAGGGGGCAGCCTGTGTGCTGGTGCGGGCCGGTGCGCAGATGCAGGCCGTCGCCGATGCCCTCTTGGGCAGCGAACAGCGCGCCCGCCGCCTGCCGGTGCCAGGCAGCCGCAGCCACCGCATGGCCGAACGCACTGCCAGGCGCGCGCTGGCAGGGGCGATAGACGACCCGTCCCGGGGGGCAGACTGCTTCCACCGCTATGGCGATCTGCCAGATTGGGCCAGCCGCCGCAAGCCGGTTGCCCACCTGGGGGAGCTGGTTTTTTACCGTGCGGCGCCCGGTGCGATGGCGGCAGGGGAAACCGCCTGTTAAAGGGGGGCGGTTGCAACGAATTGGCAGGCCAATGGCGGATCATCTTCTTCAGGACTGGGCGATGCGGTTGCTGCGCCTGAGCGACCCGGAAACGGCGCACCGTTGGGCTTTGCAGGCGGTGCGGTGCGGGCTGGTGCCGCGATTGCCGTCGCCGCCCGCAAACCTCGCGACAGCCGCTTTCGGCCGCCAGCTGACTTCGCCCGTCGGCATTGCCGCCGGTCTCGACAAGGATGCGGAGGCCATGGCGGCCTTGCTGGCGCTGGGTGTGGCCTTTGTCGAGATCGGCGCGGTGACGCCAAAGCCGCAACCGGGCAACCCGAAACCGCGGCTGTTCCGCCTGCCGGAGGACCGCGCTGTCATCAACCGCTTCGGTTTCAACAGCGCTGGCCATGCAACCGTTGCCGAACGGCTGGCCCAATTCCGCCGCTATTCCCGCCATGCGGGCGGCGTGGTCGGCGTCAATCTCGGCATGAACAAGGACAGCGCCTACCCCGCGGCGGACTATGAAGCCGGCGTCAGGGCGTTTGCGCCTTATGCGGATTTCGTCACCATCAACGTTTCCTCCCCGAATACCGCCGGTTTGCGCGATCTGCAGCAGGAGGAAAGCCTGCTGGCCATCGCCCGCGCCGCGCGCGCCGCGCTGGCCGGTATGCCGGGCGCCTGCCGGCTGATGGTGAAACTGGCGCCCGACCTCGGCGACGAGGCCGTGGCCAGCCTGGTGCAGCGCATGACGGAGGCCGGCGATGTGGACGGCTGGATCGTCAGCAATACCACCATCGCCCGGCCGGAAACGCTGAAAAGCCCCAACGCCCGCGAGGCCGGCGGGTTGAGCGGCCCGCCGGTGTTCGAGCGCTCGACCGCGCTGGTGCGGGTGGTCTGGCGGGCCAGCGGCGGCGGCTTCATCATCGGCGCCGGCGGTGTCAGCGATGGCGCGACCGCGCTGGCGAAGATCCGGGCAGGCGCATCGCTGCTGCAACTCTATACCGCCCTGGTCTATGACGGGCCGGGCGTGATCGGCCGCATTCAGGCGGAACTGGGCGAGCTGCTGGCGCGGGAAGGTTTCGCCTCGGTTGCCGATGCAGTCGGCGCCGATTGCCGTTGAGTCGCACAATCCAACCTCCCAACCCCTGCATTGCCGGAGCCATAGGGCGCCATGACCGAGACAACCCACCCCGAAACCCGTATCATCGCTGGCCTGTCCGAGGTGATAGACGCCTATGACGGCCTGCTGGTCGACCTCTGGGGCTGCGTCCACAATGGCATTGAGCCGTTCCCCAAAGCCGTCGATGCGCTGCTGCATGCCGTGCGGCAGGGCAAGCAGGTGTGTCTGCTGTCGAACGGCCCGCGGCGCGGTTCGGTGCTAATCGCGCGGCTGGATGGCATGGGCGTTCCGCGCGAGGCCTATCACCACGTCATGTCATCGGGAGAGGCAGCCTGGGCGGCGCTGGCCGAGCGGGCCGACCCGTTCCATGCCGCGCTGGGAACGCGCTGCTACCGGATGGGGCCGGCGCGTGATGCCAGCGTCCACACCGATAATGGCCTGGTCCTGGTCGACGCCATCGAGGCGGCGGATTTCGTCCTCTGCACCGGGATTGTCGAGGATAGCGAGACCGTTGCTGATTACGAGCCGCTCTTGCAGGCCGCATTGGCCCGGAACCTGCCGATGGTCTGTGCCAACCCCGACCTGGTGGTGCATATCGGCGAGCGGCTGACCATCTGCGCCGGCAGCCTAGCGCTGCGCTACCAGGAATTGGGTGGCGCGGTCTCATATCATGGCAAGCCCTATCCCTCGGTCTATCACCAATGCTTCCGCCTGACCGGCATTGCCGACCGGAGCCGTCTGCTCGCCATCGGCGACGGGCTGCGGACCGATATCATGGGGGCGAACCATATGGGGCTGGATTCGGCGTTTCTGTCGGCGGGCATCCACATCGATGCGCTGGGCGATACCCCGCCGGAACCCGCTGCGGTGATGGCGGAGGCGCAAGGAGTGGGAGCTTATCCGACTTATACGCTCCCGCGGTTACGATGGTAACTTTGTCGAATACAACTCAACCTGCCGGCAAGGCCGGCGATGGCAGATCGCAACCCGTTATGGGTGTTTTGCGGAGGCGATCAGTAACCATGCCGTGAAAATGCCCGATTTCGGGTTCACACTTCCCCCTCTTTCGGTCGAGATTATGTGTATAAACTCGCCCAATGAGGGAATATCAATTGACCCATACAAATGTATGCTTATACTATGCGTTCAACCGTAGATGCCCGGGGCTGATCAACCGTATACCCCCGGCGCAGCGATAATGAGTGATGGGTTGCAGATTAGGAGTGATAGGGGAATGGCGGTGGCCGAAGCGCAAGAGCGGAAAGTGCAAAGAAAGACAAGGGGTAAACCGAACGCGGTGGATATCCATGTCGGCAACCGCGTGCGCCAGCGCCGCACACTGTTGGGGCTGAGCCAGGAACGTCTGGCTTCGGCGTTGGACCTGACGTTCCAGCAGGTACAGAAGTACGAGCGCGGGGCGAATCGGATCGGCGCAGGCCGTCTCTATCAACTGGCCCGCGCATTGGATGTGCCGGTCACCTATTTCTTCGAGGATATGGACGATACGCACTATCAGGCGACGCGGTCCGTGAACGAAGATGCGGCACAATCCTATCAGGCGGATCCGATGACGCAGCGCGAAACGCTGCTGCTGGTGCGGGCCTATTACGCCATCCCGGACCCGGCGGTTCGCCGGCGAATGCTGGACTTGATGCGCTCCATGGCTGACGGTTATACTCGAGACGGTGAATAGGGCTTCTGACCCTCCCGGGGCCGATTGATGCGGTGAGGCATCTTGGCTCGGGCTTGACGGCGCCTGCTCTCTTTGGGCAGAACAAGCGCCGCGTGAGTGACGCGCGTCCCGTTCGGGGGCTGCGCCCTCTGACTGCAAAAATGACACAAGGGGAAAAACCTGTGGCACGTTCTTCATACATCTTTACCAGCGAATCTGTGTCCGAAGGCCATCCGGACAAGATCTGCGACCGCATCTCTGACTCGATCGTCGATGCCTATCTGAGCACCGATCAGGCAGACTCCATCCGTTGCGGTGTCGAAACGCTGGTTACTACCAACTATGTCTGCATTGCAGGCGAAACACGCGGTCCGAAAAGCGTCGATCATGCGCTGATGGAAAAACTGGCCCGCGAAGCGATCCGCGATATCGGATACGAGCAGGACAACTTTCACTGGAAAAACGCCAAGGTCGATGTGCTGGTTCACAACCAGTCGGCCGACATTGCGCAGGGCGTCGATTCCGCCGGCAACAAGGACGAGGGCGCTGGCGACCAGGGTCTGATGTTCGGCTATGCTTGCAACGAGACCGACCTGTTGATGCCTGCGCCGATCCACTTCAGCCACGAAGTGCTGCGGCGCATGGCGGCCGCGCGGAAGTCTGGCGCGGTGAAAGGCTTGCAGCCGGACAGCAAGAGCCAGTTCACCATGGAATATCGCGATGGCAAGCCGGTGCGCTGCACTTCCATCGTGGTATCGACGCAGCATGACGAAGAGCTCAGCACCAGCGATGTTCGGGAAATGGTGCGCTCGTTCGTGATGGACGTGCTGCCTGACGAAAGCTGGATGTGCCCGGAAGACGACTTCTACGTGAACCCGACCGGCCGGTTCGTGATTGGCGGCCCGGATAGCGACGCGGGCCTGACCGGCCGGAAGATCATCGTCGACACCTATGGCGGCGCCAGTCCGCACGGCGGCGGCGCGTTCAGCGGTAAGGATCCGTCGAAGGTCGATCGTTCGGCGGCCTATGCGACGCGCTATTTGGCCAAAAACGTCGTTGCCGCGGGTCTCGCCGACAAGTGCACGATTCAGGTCGCCTATGCCATCGGCGTTTCGAAGCCGCTGTCGCTCTACGTCGACACGCACGGCACGATCAAAGGCGGCGTCACCGAGACGCGGCTGGAAGAAGTGCTGCCGACGCTGTTCGATTTATCGCCGCGCGGCATCCGCCAGCACCTGAACCTGAACCGCCCGATCTATGTGCCGACCTCGTCCTATGGGCATTTCGGCCGCAAGCCTACGGATGAAGGTCACTTCCCATGGGAGAAGACCGATCTGGTCGATCAGATCCTGAAAGGGATCTGATCGCCGGCGATCGGGGCCTTTACGGCCGGCGAATTGGCCGGCCGCTCCGCAAACGTGCGCAGCATGCGGTGGACGAAGTTCTGCCGCGGCTGCGCATTCGTTTGCCGGAGGCGGGGACGCTTGACCCGAAAAGCCTGTTCGATCACCCCATTCGCGATGTCTGGCTCGAAATCGGGTCCGGCAATGGCGGGCATGCGCTCTGGCAGGCCCGGCGCAATCCCGATGTCGGGGTGATCGCGGTCGAGCCGTTCGTGAACGGCGTTGCGGCGCTTGTGGCGGCAGCCGATGAGGCAGGCCTCCGCAATCTCCGCGTGCTGGATGATGATGCCCGGCCGCTGCTGGAACGGCTGGCCGCTGGCAGCATAGGCCGGACATTCATTCTGTTCCCCGACCCGTGGCCGAAGCGCCGGCATTGGCGCCGTCGCATCGTTGCCGCGCCCGTGCTCGATCAACTGGCGCGTCTGATGCCGGATGGGGCCGAGTTGCGGATCGGCACTGATGATGTCGGTTACCTGGTTTGGATGTTGCGCGTCTTGCGGGCGCATTCCGATTTTCGCTGGGCCCCGCGGTGTGCGGACGATTGGCGCCGGCGGCCGCTGGATTGGCCCGAGACACGGTTCGAAGAAAAAGGCCGGGAGGCGGGCCGGGCCTCGACCTATTTGATTTTAAGACGCGACGCCGCGGCCGATTGCACTTGAATTTCCGCTCAACAACGGATAATTACTGGGCACTGTCGTGTAGTCGATGGTGCTCTCTGTTGAGCAATAGAGAGGGTGGGTCCCCCACGGGTCCCGCCCTGTTTTGTTGGTGGAATTGGTATTGGCCGGCTAATGGTTTGGCCGATTGGAGACTGAGTGGAACGCGGGCCGCGACACATCGAAAACGCGATCGAGCCGCAGATTGAAGCGCTGGGCTTTGCGCTGGTGCGGGTCAGATTTTTCGGCGGCCGCCGCCAGGTGCTGCAAATCATGATCGAGCGTGCGGACGGCAGCGATGTCAACGTTGAGGATTGCGCCACAGTTAGCCGCGCACTTGCTCCGATTTTCGATGTATTCGATCCGGTCGAAGGCGCCTATGCGCTGGAGGTTTCGTCGCCAGGGATCGACCGGCCGTTGACGAGGTCAAACGATTTTCAACGCTTTGCAGGGTTTGATGCCAAGGTGGAGATGGCGGAAGGCCGCGATGGCCGGCGCCGGTTCAAGGGCGTACTGCTCGGGCTCAACGACGCTGACTGCGTTTGCCTTGACGTGGATGGTCAAACGGTCGAGTTGCCTTTGAGCGCAATTCAATCCGCCAAACTGGTGTTGACCGATGACCTGATCGCCGCCCACCAGGCGGCCAGTCCAGACGCCCAGACGGCGGATGAGGGAGTTCAGTAACGATGGTGCAAATTCTCGGCGCCGAACTGTTGCAAGTGGCCGATGCCGCCGCCCGTGAGAAAGGGATCGATCGGGCGGAGGTTCTGGAGGCGATGGAGCAGGCGATTCAACGCGCCGGCCGCTTCAAATACGGCCTTGAGCACGACATCCGCGCGGAAATCGACCGCAAAACCGGCGACATCCGCCTGACCCGCTACCGCGAGGTGGTGGAGGACGGGGCGGATATCGAGAACGAGGCCGTTCAGATTCCCCTGGCCATCGCCCGGCGTGAGAAAAAAGACGCGACCGTAGGCGACGTGCTGACCGACCGCCTGCCGCCGGTGGATTTCGGCCGGATCGCGGCACAGACCGCCAAGCAGGTCATCGTTCAGAAAGTGCGCGAGGCCGAGCGGCTGCGCCAGTATCAGGAATATATCGGCCGCGTTGGCGAGATCGTGAACGGCGTGGTCAAACGCGTCGAGTTCGGCAATGTCATCGTCGATCTTGGTCGGGCGGAGGCGATTTTGCGCCGGGACGAGATCATCCCGCGCGAGCATTTCCGTCGCAACGACCGGGTGCGGGCCATCATCTACGACGTGCGCGAGGAAACGCGTGGGCCGCAGATTTTCCTCTCCCGCACCAAGCCGGATTTCGTGCGCCGCCTGTTCGCGCAGGAAGTGCCGGAGGTCTATGATGGCATTATCGAGATCAAGGCCGCCGCCCGCGATCCGGGTAGCCGTGCCAAGATTGCCGTGCTGTCGCATGATTCCTCGATCGACCCGGTCGGCGCCTGTGTCGGCATGCGCGGCAGCCGTGTTCATGCGGTTGTCAACGAATTGCAGGGTGAGCGGATCGACATCGTGCCTTGGTCGGACGATCCGGCCACGTTTATCGTCAATGCGTTGGCCCCAGCCGAAGCCGCCAAGGTCGTGATCGACGAGGAGGACAACCGGATCGAGGTGGTCGTCCCTGACGATCAGTTGAGCCTCGCCATTGGCCGCCGCGGCCAGAATGTGCGGCTGGCGAGCCAATTGACCGGCTGGTCCATCGACATCATGACCGAGGCCCAGGAATCCGAACGCCGCCAGGAAGAGGCGCGCCTGCGGACTCAGGCCTTTATCGAGGCGCTTGATGTCGACGACGTCATTGCCCATCTGCTGGTGGCGGAAGGCTTTGCCTCGGTCGAGGAAATTGCGTTTGTCGAATTGGACGAGCTGACCGAAATCGAAGGCTTCGACGAGGAAATCGCCGACGAGCTCCGGCGCCGGGCACAGGATTACGTCCTGGCGGAGCAGGAACGTCTGACGCAGCGCGTCGCGGAATTGGAGATTGCCGAGGATTTGCTGGAGGTCGAGGGGCTGACCCTTGCCATGCTGGTGCGTCTGGGCGAGTCTGGGGTTCGTACCCTGGACGACTTGGCCGATTTGGCGAGCGACGAGTTGCGTTATATTGTGAACCCGGCGACGGAAACGGCGACCGTGGACGAAATCGCTGCACTGGACGAGACGGCGCAGCGCCTGGGTGCGGATACCAGCCCCATCAACGGGCCGGATGCCGATGCGATCATCATGGCAGCGCGGGCCCACTGGTTCGACGACGAGGAAACGGCAGACGAAGAATCGTCCGCCGAATCCCAGTCGGCGGCGGAATAGAAAGGTGTTAGAACGCGGGCATGACTGCGGCAGTTCATCAACAAACCGATGCGCGGGCTGAGCCGGCGTCGCCGGCAAAGGCCGGCGGGCCGACCCGGCGCTGCATCGTCAGCCGTCAGCCACGGCCACGCTATGGCCTGATCCGGTTCGTTCTGGATCCGGACCGGGTCGTTGTGCCCGATCTGGCGGAGGTGCTTCCCGGGCGCGGGCTCTGGGTCTCGGCAGACCGGGACATTCTGACCAAAGCGTGCAAGGCCAATACGTTCGCCAAGGCTGCGCGCGGGCCGGCGACGGTGCCGGAAGGTCTTGTCGACTCCGTGGAATCGCTGTTGAAACAACGCTGTCTGCTCTGGCTTGGCCAGGCACGCGGTGCCGGTCAGGTGCAGTCCGGATTCTTTCAAGTGCGGGAAGCCCTGGCGCGCGAGCGCGTAGCAGTGCTAATCGAGGCGATGGATGGGGCGGCAAACGGCAAAGCCAAGCTGGCGGGTCTCGCAAGGGGCTTGCCGCTGGTCGATTGGTTTACGGCTGCAGATTTGGGCGAGGCCCTTGGCCGGGACCATTTGGTTCATCTGGCGTTGGCGCCAGGCAAGTTGAGCGAGCGTTTCCTGGCGGATGCGCAACGCTATGCGGGATTGATAGGCGGCAGGCTGCAAAGCGCCGGTGGAGAGCAATAAACAAATCATGGCAGACAAAACGATCGAGCGCGAATCCGGGAAACTGTCGCTGTCGAAAGGCAAGCTTGGCCTTTCGAAGGGCGGAGACTCTGGCAAAATCCGGCAAAGTTTTTCGCACGGCCGCACCAAGACGGTGACCGTAGAGGTCAAACGCAAGCGTGCCGCTGGCGCGGATGCCGGCGGACGCGGCAAGTCTGCGGCCGGTTTGAGCGAGGAAGAGCGCGCCGCGCGTATCCGGGCGCTGCGTTCGCAGCAGAAGGAGCCTGCGGCCGAAGCTCCGGCGGAGAAGCCTGCAGCGCAACCGGAAGCCGGCGCTGCCGCTGACGCTACCGAACGCCGCCGCAAGCTGGCGGAGGATCGCGCCCGCCGCGAGACAGAGGAAGCCGAAGCAATCGACGCCGCGGAAGCTGCGGCTCGTGCCCCGGCCGAGCCGGAAGAGGTCGCGCCCGAAGCCGAGCCGGCACCTGAAGCCGAGGCTGTAACCCAGGCCAAGGCTGAACCTGTAGCAGCAGAGCCGGAAGCCGTCGAAGCAGCCGAGACCGAGGCCGCGGCGGAGCCAGTGGCCGAGGAACAGCCGGCGGAAGACGTCCGCGAGCCTGCTTCCGCAAAGGCGGAGCCCGAGTCTCAGGATTTGACCCAGGAAGAGGTCGAACTCCGCGCGCTGCAGGAAGCGGAGGCCGAAGAGCGCCGCAAGCTGGAGGCTGACGCCGCACGCCGGGCCCGGGATGCCGCGAAGCACGAGGCGGAAACCGCGCCGCGGCGCAAGGACAAGGGCGAGCGGACCCGCGGCCGCGGGGCGACCGAGGCCGAGCCGGAAACCGTCGTTCAGATGCCACCGCCCGAACCGGGCGCCAATCTTCGCTTTGGCGGCGGCCGTCCTCCCGGAGCGCAGGAGGAAGAAGAGGCACGCGGCCGCCGCGATACGAAGCGCCCGGCCCCAGCACGGAACAAGGGCGAGCCGCGCCGCCGTACTGGCCGTCTGACCATCACCCAGGCGCTCGACGAGGAGACGGTGGAGGAGCGGCAGCGCAGTCTGGCTTCGGTCCGCCGTGCCCGCGAGCGTGAACGCCAGCGCCAGCGCCAGTCTGGCGGAGAGCAGCAGAAAATCGTGCGTGATGTCGTCGTGCCGGAACTGATCACTGTCCAGGATCTCGCCAACCGTATGGCAGAGCGCAGTGCCGACGTGGTCAAGGCGCTCATGAAAATGGGCGTCATGGCCTCTCTCAGCCAAACCATTGATGCGGATACCGCGGAACTGGTGGTCGAGGAATTCGGTCACAATATGCGCCGGGTTGCCGATTCGGATGTCGAGGAAGGTTTGGCCGGTCCGCAGGACAACCCGGCCGATCTGAAGCCGCGTCCGCCGGTGGTCACGATCATGGGCCATGTCGATCACGGCAAAACCTCGCTGCTCGACGCCCTGCGCGCTACCGACGTGGCCGGCGGCGAAGCCGGCGGCATCACCCAGCATATCGGTGCCTATCAGGTGCAACTGGCCTCTGGGGACCGGATCACCTTCCTGGATACCCCTGGCCACGCCGCATTCAGCGCCATGCGCTCCCGCGGCGCATCGGTGACCGATCTGGTCATTCTGGTGGTCGCGGCAGACGACAGTGTGCAGCCGCAGACGGTCGAAGCCATCAGCCATGCCAAGGCGGCCGGCGTGCCGATGATCGTTGCGGTCAACAAGATCGACCGTCCCGACGTCGACCCTGAAAAGGTCAAGCAGGATCTGCTGCAGCATGAGGTTGTGGCCGAGGATTTTGGCGGCGACGTGCAGTTCGTGAACGTTTCGGCCCTGAAGAAAATCGGCCTGGATACGCTTGAAGAAGCGATCCTGCTGCAGTCGGAATTCCTGGAGTTGAAGGCCAACCCGGACCGCCCGGCCAACGGCCTTGTCGTTGAGGCGAAGCTGGACCGGGGCCGCGGTTCCGTGGCCACCATCCTTGTGCAGCGCGGCACGCTGCGCGTCGGCGATTCGATTGTTGTCGGCAGCGAGTGGGGCCGGGTGCGCGCCATGGTGGATGAGCGCGGCCAGCAATTGTCCGAAGCCGGCCCATCCATGCCGGTGGAGGTTCTGGGCCTGCAGGGCACGCCGATGGCGGGTGACGAGGCGGTTGTGGTCGAAAGTGAGGCCCGGGCGCGCGAGATTGCCGAGTACCGGCAGCGGCTCGATCGCGACAAGCGCACGGCGGCAGCCGCGCGCGGTTCGCTCGACCAGATGTTCGACCGCCTCAAGGCGGGTGAGACTCAGGAACTGGCCATCGTCATCAAGGCCGACGTGCAGGGCAGCCAAGAAGCGATTGTCGGCGCGATGGAGAAGATGGGCAATGATGAGGTCAGCGTCCGCGTGCTGCACGCCGGCGTTGGCGGTATCAACGAGTCGGATATCACGCTGGCCGCTGCTTCCGGGGGCTTTGTCGTCGGTTTCAATGTCCGTGCCAGCAAGCAGGCGCGGGATCTGGCCAGCCGCGATGGCGTCGACATCCGTTACTACTCGATCATCTATGAGCTGCTTGACGATATCCGGGCCGGCCTCAGCAGCATGCTGGCGCCGATGATCCGCGAGCGGCAGATCGGCAATGCGCAGATCCGGGAGGTGTTCAATATCACCAAGACCGGCAAGGTCGCCGGTTGCCGTGTCATCGACGGTATTGTTCGCCGCGGATCCGGCGTGCGTCTGTTGCGCGACGACGTGGTGATCCATGAAGGCAAGCTTGCGACCCTCAAACACTTCAAGGACGATGTGGCTGAGGTGCGCGAGGGGTACGAATGCGGTATGTCGTTCGAGAATTACCAGGATATCCAGGTCGGCGACGTTATCGAATGCTTTGAGGTGGAAGAGGTTGCCCGCACGATTTAGCCCGCAGGGCGGGAGCGGCGGCCGATGACAAAGGGCCGCCGCAGCGGTTCCGCTGGCGGGGCGAAAGGGCCCAGCCAGCGGCAATTGCGCATGGGCGAACTGTTGCGCCATGCGCTGTCGGAGATCATGGCTCGCGGCGAGTTTCGGGACCCGACGCTGGCGGGTACCCCCATCACCGTGACCGAGGTCCGCCCGTCGCCCGATCTCAAGAACGCAACCGTGTTCGTAACACCGCTTGGCGGCGGCGATGTCAATGCTGTCGTCGATGCTTTGCAGCACGCCCGCGGTTATTTGCGCGCGCAGATTGCCGGCATGATCGAAGTGAAATTCACCCCCAACCTGTCGTTCAAGGCGGATACGTCGTTTGCGGCGGCCGAACGGATCGAAGCCTTGTTGTCGAAGGAGCGGGGCTGATGGCGCCCAGGCGGCGGAAGCAGAAATCAAACGTGAACGGCTGGCTGATCGTCGACAAGCCGTCCGGCATCACGTCAACCGGTGTGTGCAACATCGTCAAACGGCTGGCCAATGGCGCCAAGGCGGGCCATGGCGGTACGCTCGACCCGCTGGCCACGGGTGTCCTGCCGATTGCGTTCGGCGAGGCGACCAAGACCGTTCCCTATGTCATGGACGGGCAGAAAACCTACCGCTTCACCGTGCAGTGGGGCGAGGCGCGGGATACCGACGATGCCGAAGGCGCCGTCACGGCCACCAGCGATGTGCGGCCCGACCGGGCGGCAATCGAGGCAGTGCTGCCGCAGTTCGTCGGCGAGATCGAGCAGGTGCCGCCAATCTATTCCGCCATCAAGGTCGACGGCGTGCGCGCCTATGATCTGGCGCGGGAAAATCAGGCTGTGGAACTGGCCGCGCGCATCATCGAGATCGACCGGCTGGAACTGGAATCGATGCCGGATGCCGACCATGCCGTGTTTTTGGTGGAATGCGGCAAGGGTTCCTACATGCGCAGCCTGGCGCGCGACATCGCGCTGGCCCTCGGCACTGTCGGCCATGTCACGGCGCTGCGTCGAATAGCCGTTGGCCCATTTCACGAAGACAAAGCCCACGCTCTGGCAAAACTAGAAGACGTGGGTCATATAGACCAAAATACACCAGAATTGCTTCCGGTTGAGACCGCGCTGGCCGACATCCCGGCACTGGCCGTTTCCGGAAGTGAAGCCGCCGGGCTTCGGCAAGGCCGATCCGTGGCGCTGTTCCGCAGAAGCGATCTCGACCGGGTTTCGGCCTTCGAGGACGGCGACGTCCTCCGGGCCACCTGTGACGGGGTCACGATCGCGCTCGTGCGTCTCGAAGAAGGTCAGGCCAAGCCCATGCGGATCATCCACCAGCCGCGCCACATTCCGGTCGCGGTAGATCCATTGATGGAAGGACCAGACGATGTCGATCACGCCTGAGCGTAAGCAAGAGTTGATCAAGGAATACGGCCGTGTCGAGGGCGACACCGGCTCGCCGGAGGTGCAGGTCGCGATCTTGACCGAGCGGATCAAGAACCTGACCGAGCACCTGAAGGACCACAAGAAAGACGTGCACTCCCGCCGCGGTCTGTTGATGCTGGTCGGCCAGCGTCGCAGCATGCTGGACTATGTCCGCCGCCAGGAAGAGGCTCGCTATCGCAGTTTGATCCAGCGCCTTGGCATACGCCGCTAATTTTTTGAAACCGGCGTCAGGAATGGGCTTGGCGCCGTCTGATGTAAGGAAGACGAACGCATGTTCGATATTGTTCGAAAAGAAATAACCTGGGCGGGGCGCACCCTCACCCTGGAAACGGGGCGGATTGCCCGCCAGGCCGATGGTGCAGTTCTTGTGACCTATGGCGGCACTTCTGTGCTTTGCACCGCGGTTGCGGAAAAGAAGCCGCGTGCCGGAATCGATTTTTTCCCGTTGAGCGTTCACTATCAGGAAAAAACATATGCTGTCGGTAAGATTCCCGGCGGCTTTTTTAAACGTGAGGCGCGGCCGAGCGAGAAGGAGGTTCTCACCTCCCGCCTGATCGATCGCCCGATCCGCCCTTTGTTTGCCAAGGGATTCAGCAACGAAACGCAGGTGATCTGCACCGTTGTTGCGCATGACATGGAGAACGATCCCGATATCGTCGCCATGATCGGCACCAGTGCGGCCCTTACCATTTCGGGTATTCCGTTCATGGGGCCAATCGGTGGCGCCCGCGTTGCGGAGATCGATGGCGAACTGGTGTTGAACCCGACGCTGGACCAGATGAAGGAAACGGCGCTGGATCTGATCGTCGCTGGCACCAGCGCCGGCGTGCTGATGGTCGAGTCGGAGGCGCACGAACTTTCGGAAGCCCGCATGCTGGAGGCCGTGATGTTCGGCCACCGGGGCTTCCAACCGGTGATCGACTGCATTATCGACCTAGCGGAAGAGTCCGCCAAGGAGCCATGGCAATTGCCGGCAGAGGCTGATGGTGTTGCCGCGCTCCGCTCGCGTTTGGCGGAACTGGCTGGCGAAGGCGTGCGCAATGCCTACCAGATCGCCGGAAAGACCGAGCGCCAGGATGCAATTTCCGCGGTCAAATCGGTAGCGGTCGCCGCGATCGCTGATGAAGATGGCGATGCGGAAGCCGTCGGCGGCCTGTTCAAGCAGCTGGAAAGCGACATTGTTCGTGGCAGCATTCTCGACACGGGAAAGCGCATTGACGGCCGCACGACGACGGACATTCGTCCAATTGTCCCGGAAATTGGTGTCCTGCCGCGTGCCCACGGTTCGGCACTGTTCACCCGTGGCGAGACGCAGGCTCTGGTGGTTGCCACGCTTGGCACCGCTCAGGACGAGCAGATGATGGATACGCTCAGCGGCGATTACCGCGAGCACTTCCTGCTGCACTATAACTTCCCGCCCTATTCGGTGGGCGAGGCCGGCCGGTTCGGACCGCCGGGCCGACGCGAAATCGGCCATGGCAAGCTTGCCTGGCGCGCCGTGCGGCCGCTGCTGCCTAAGAAGGATGATTTCCCCTACACCATGCGTGTAGTGTCGGAGATCACCGAATCGAATGGCTCGTCCTCCATGGCCACTGTCTGCGGCACTTCCATGGCATTGATGGATGCGGGCGTACCCCTGAAGCGGCCGGTTGCGGGCATCGCCATGGGCCTGATCAAGGAAGGCGACCGCTTTGCCGTGCTGTCCGACATTCTCGGCGACGAGGATCATCTGGGCGACATGGACTTCAAGGTCGCCGGCACCGCGGTAGGTGTGACCTCGTTGCAGATGGATATCAAGATCACCTCGATCACCGAGGAGATCATGCAGGTCGCCCTGGACCAAGCGCGCGATGGCCGGATGCATATTCTGGGCGAGATGGAACGGGCCATTGGCAACGCCCGGACCGAGGTCAGCCAGAATGCGCCGCGCATCACCACGATGAAAGTGCCGAAGGACAAGATCCGCGATATCATCGGCACCGGCGGTAAAGTGATCCGCGAGATTGTGGAGAAGACCGGCGCCAAGGTGGATATCGAGGATGACGGCACCGTCAAAATCGCCAGCACCGACCCCGAAGCCGCGCAGCGCGCGGTGGACTGGATCCGCGGAATTGTCGCGGAGCCGGAGGTCGGCGTGATCTACGAAGGCAAGGTCGTCAAAATCATGGATTTTGGTGCCTTCGTGAACTTCCTCGGCCCGCGCGACGGCCTGGTGCACATCAGCGAGTTGAAAAACGAGCGGGTGAAATCGGTTGGCGATGTCCTGAGCGAAGGCCAAATGGTCAAGGTGAAATGCCTGGGCATCGACGATCGCGGCAAGGTCAAGCTGTCGATGAAAGTCGTTAACCAGGAAACCGGCGAGGAAATAACGGACGCGGAAGCGGACGCTTAGGCCTCGTTCGGAATTGACCGGGAAAGGGTTTGCCCAGTGGGCTTTTTGTTGAAAGAGGTTAGGTTGTCTGGCCGCGATGCGTTGCCCCTGGTGGAAGGGGGCAAGGGCATTGCGGTGTCGAACGGTGAAAGCTCCGGTGCGTGGGCCGCAACCGGCGGCGTCGGGACGTTTTCCGGTGTGAATGCGGATTCCTACGACGACGACGGCAATCTCGTTACACAGCTTTATCTGGGCAAAACCCGCCGGGACCGGCACGATGAGTTGGTGGCGCACGCCGTGCGTGGTGCCATCTATCAGGCGCGTGTTGCTTACGAACGTGCCGAGGGCGCCGGCCCGATCCACATGAATGTGCTATGGGAAATGGGCGGGGCCGAGCAGGTGCTGCACGGAACGCTGCAAGGCGCAGCCGGCTTGATCGACGGCGTTACCTGCGGTGCCGGCATGCCTTACAAGGTTGCCGAGATCGCGGCCTCGTATGGCGTGTATTATTATCCGATCGTATCGTCCGCCCGGGCGTTCCGGGCGCTGTGGAAGCGCGCCTACCACAAATATCCCGAACTGCTGGGCGGCGTCGTGTACGAGGACCCCTGGCTGGCCGGCGGGCACAACGGCCTGTCTAACAGCGAGGATCCGGAACATCCCGAGGATCCAAAACCGCGGGTGCGCGAATTGCGCAAGGTGCTGAACGAGGCTGGCCTGCACGATACGCCGGTCATCATGGCCGGCGGCGTCTGGCGGTTGGACGAGTGGGCGGATTGGATCGAGGATCCGGAAATTGCACCGGTTGCGTTCCAGTTCGGCACCCGGCCATTGCTGACCCAGGAAAGCCCGATTTCGGACAAGTGGAAGCAGCGGCTGCTGACACTGCAGGAAGGCGATATCTACCTCAATCGGTTCAGCCCGACCGGTTTCTATTCCTCTGCCGTGCATAACGAGTTTCTTGAGGAACTGAAGGGCCGGACCGAACGGCAGATCGCATTTTCCAGCGAGCCTGTCGGCGACCACGATACCCCTTTTGCCATGGGGCCGCGCGGCCGCAAGGTCTATGTGACGGCGGAAGATTTGCACCGGGCTGAAGCATGGCAGGCGCAGGGTTTTGTCGAAGCGATGCGCACACCGGACTCGACCTTGATGTTCGTGTCGATGGAGACACGCAATGAAATCCTGACCGACCAGATCGAATGCATGGGCTGCCTGTCAGCCTGCCGTTTTTCCAATTGGGCAGAAAACGAGAGCGGCACGACGGGGCGCAAGACCGACCCGCGGTCCTATTGCATTCAGAAGACGCTTCAGAATATCGGCCATGGCAGCGAACCGGATTCGCAGTTGATGTTTGCGGGCCATAACGCATTCCGGTTCGCCAGCGATCCCTTTTATGCCAATGGGTACATACCGACCGTCAATGCCCTGGTGGAGCGGATCAAGACCGGCGCTTGAGGCCAGAAAACAGTCGGTTGATCGTCAAATCTCGTGTTTGTCATTGTGGCGTTCGGCTATCGGTGTATATACATTCTTTGTAACGGCGATGCTCGCCGTTGCGAGCCGTCAGGTGGTCAGCACAGGTTATGACGAACAGAAACTTCACGGCTATCATTGACCGGCTTCGGCGCGTTGGCCTGAGGCCGACGCGGCAGCGTGTCGGGCTGGGAAAGATCCTGTTCGCCAATGGCGACCGTCATGTGACCGCGGATCAGCTGCACGCGGAATCCGAGCGGGCCGGCCTCTCCGTCTCGTTGGCGACTGTCTACAACACGCTGAACCAGTTCCGTGATGTCGGCATGTTGCGGGAAGTAGTGGTTGAGCCGGGGCGGTCCTATTTCGATACCAATACCAGCGCCCATCATCATTTTCTCAATGTAGAAGATGGCGGCCTATCCGACATTCCGGAAGCTGACGTCAACGTCGCGTCCCTGCCATTGCCGCCAGACGGAACTGAGATCGACCGCGTGGATATTGTCATCCGCGTGCGATCTCGCACTTGAGAAATCAATAAGATACAGTAATTTTTGGATTAATTCGAAACTTGACAACCGGCAAGGAAAAGCTCAAATTGTGATAGCGTGAACGGGGTTTCCCGGTTCCGCGTAGGAATTGGCTCTTTATCCTGAAGGAAGGTCACCCATGTCGCTCAAGGGCACCAAGACCGAAGACAATCTGAAGGCTGCATTCGCCGGCGAATCGCAGGCCAACCGCCGTTATCTGTATTTCGCGCAAAAGGCGGACGTGGAAGGCTACAACGATGTTGCCTCTGTCTTCCGCTCCACTGCCGAGGGCGAGACCGGCCACGCGCACGGCCATCTGGAATTTCTCGAGGAAGTGGGCGATCCGGCCACCGGTGAGCCGATCGGTTCCACCGACAAGAACCTGAATGCTGCGATTATCGGCGAGACTCACGAGTATACCGACATGTATCCGGGCATGGCGCGGACCGCTCGCGAGGAAGGTTTTGACGAAATCGCCGATTGGTTCGAGACCCTGGCAAAAGCCGAGCGCAGCCACGCTGGCCGCTTCCAGAAGGCTCTGGCCGATCTGGCCTAGGGCCAGCGGGCCTGATATTGCGGGGCGTCCAATTCCGGCGCCCCGCCCTATTTTCTGACAATTCGTTTGCTTGGAAGCTGGCAAATCCCGGCGCTGTTCTGTGCGCCTAGAAGGAGCGTGCAATGGCTGAAGGAAGTTTGGAAGCCCCGATTCGTCATCCCGTGCCCTGGAACGAGCCGGATTTTACCGACCCCAAGGCGATCGACGATGAATTGCGCCGCGTGTTCGACATCTGCCACGGTTGCCGCCGATGCTTCAACCTTTGCGATTCCTTCCCTCGGCTGTTCGACCTGATCGACGAAGCGCCATCGCTGGAGCTGGATACGGTTGAGAGCAAGGATTTCAAGCCGGTCGTCGACGCCTGCACGCTCTGCGATATGTGCTTTCTGACCAAGTGCCCTTATGTGCCGCCGCACGAATTCAACATCGATTTCCCGCACCTGATGCTGCGTTACCGCTATGCGGAGTTCGAGAAGAACGGGGTGCCGTTCGGCGAGAAACAGTTGACGGAAACCGACCGCAACGCCTCATTGGCGCGGATTGCGCCGGGTCTCTGCAACTGGGCCAGCCGCGAGGGCAACGGCCTCACGCGGCCGCTGCTCGAAAGCACGATGGGCGTGCATCGCGACGCGGCGCTGCCGACATACGCCGCCAAGCCGCTGACCGCGCAAGCCAAGGCCAAGCCTGAGCCGCGGGATGCGTCCGCGCCGGCAGCAGCGCGCAAGGCGCTGGTTTTCGCCACCTGCTTTGCCGAGCATAACCGGACGGAGACCGGCACCGCGGCCCTGTCGATCCTGGCCAAGAACGGTGTCGACGCCGAACTGATCTATCCGATGTGCTGTGGCATGCCCCAGTTGGAGCATGGCGATATCGCCAATGTCGCCGACCGGGCGCGCAAGGTGGCGGCGCAATTGCGGCCGCAGGTGGATGCCGGCCTTCCGATCATTTCTCTGGTGCCCTCCTGCACGCTGATGCTGAAATTCGAGTGGCCGTTGCTCGTTCCGGACGACGACAACGTGAAGGCGTTGTCAGGCGCAGCCAAGGATATCAGCGAATACCTCGTCGATATCGCCAAGAATGAAGGGCTGGCCGACGGCCTGAAACCGCTCGACGGCAGCGTGACCGTCCACATTGCCTGTCATGCCCGCGCGCAGAACATGGGCCAGAAGGCGGCGGAACTGCTGCGCCTGATCCCGGATATCGACCTGAAAGTGATCGAGCGCTGCTCCGGCCATGGCGGTTCCTGGGGCATCATGAAAGATCATTACGAGGTAGCGCACAAGGTTGGGAAACCGGTGGCCCGGCAGGCGGTCAAGAACGCCAAGGAGGCACAAGGCAAACACTATGTCGTGTCCGAATGCCCGCTCGCCGGTATGCACATCGCCCAGGGCATGGGCCTGATCGAAGCGGGGGCCCGCGTCGAGGACGCGTCGCACCCGGTCGAACTGTTCGCCCGCGCCTATGGGCTTGCCTGAACCGATATAACAGAGAAGGTACCTGCGCCATGTCGCGGAAACAGATCACCCGGGCCGACATCATGTCGCTCGCCGACTATGAGGCCATTCGCAAAGAGCAGCGCACGAAAATGGCGGCGGTCAAGAAAACCCGCCGGATGGAGGTCGGGCCGTTCTGCACCTTCTATTTCGAAAGCTACGACACGATGTGGCATCAGGTGCACGAGATGCTGGCGATCGAAAAGGGCGGCGAGGAGCAAATACCCGATGAACTGGAAGCCTACAACCCGTTAATCCCGCAGGGCCAGGAACTGGTCGCCACGGTCATGTTCGAAATTGACGACGAGGTGCGGCGGAAGTCCATCCTGGGCCGTCTCGGCGGCGTGGAGGACACCATGTTCATTGAGGTTAGCGGCGAGCGTATCATGTCCCGGGCGGAGGCCGACGCGGACCGTACGACGGCAGCCGGCAAGGCGTCGTCGGTGCAGTTCGTCCATTTTGACTTTACGCCGGAACAGATTGCGGCGTTCAAAAAGCCGGGCGCCCAGGTGTTGGTCGGCGTCGCGCACGAACAGTACGGTCATATTGCCGTCATCCCCGAAGCGACCCGCGCCTCGCTTGCCGACGATTTCGCCTGATTCTCAGATGATTTCCCTGGCCGCGCCGTCGATCCAGGCATGCGTGCAGCCCAGGCGCTTCGCCTCGGCCAGGGGGGGCTGACTGGTATCGAGCCCGGCGACGGTCCACCAGCCCTCAGCTTGGCGTGCGCGCCGCGCGGCAGGCGGCGTTCCGGCGGGCAGGTAGAGCCGGTTGGCCCTTGCCGCCGGCTCCATCGCCCGCATGACCATATCCATATAAAGCGTGACGCCGGTGGCGGTTTCCCCCGCGAAGCCGGCCGCCGTCGCCCAATAGCGCCCGCCGCGGCCCAATTCGCCATGCTGGCCGCGTGCAAACAGCGAGAAGCTGATGCCGCTGTGATATTCGAAGCCGCGATGCTCGACCGGGTCGAGGGTCACGGTCAGGTTCGGCAGGCTTTCCGTCAGCAGCGGCAGCAATGCCTGGGCAGGGGCCAGCACTGTGCGGGCGGCCTCTGGCAGGTCGAGCGTTGCGAGTCCGGCCAATGCCGCATCCGCCGGCCCAGCGGTCGCCATGACGGCCTCGAGCAGCGGCGCTGCATTTCCGGTCAGCCGCTGAATTGAGGCCATGTCCTTCCGGTTCAGCGCCTCCCGCAACTCGCCGGCCTGGCTTCCGTCCTTCGCCAGGGCTGGCACCAGCGACGGCGCCAGCGTCGGCAATGTCAAATCAACGGTCAGTCCCTGCACGCCCAGCGCTGTCAGCGCCTCCACGGCGATCACCACAACCTCCGCGTCGGCGGCAATGGCGCTGCTTCCCACCAACTCGATTCCAGTCTGTCGGAATTGCCGGTCGGGCCGCAACTGGTCGCCGGTGACGCGCAGCACGGTGCCGTTATAGGAAAGCCGCAATGGCCGTGGCCAGCGGCTGAGGCGGGTGGCGGCAATGCGCGAGATCTGCGGGGTGATATCGGCCCGGACCGCCAGGGTGCGGTGCGAGGCGGGATCAACGAGCCGGAAGGTGCGGTCGGTCATGGCCGCACCCGGCCCAGTCAGCAGCGACGCCTCGAACTCCATAAGGGGCGGTGATACCTGCCGATAACCGTTCTGGCGGAACGCGCCCAGCAGATGCTCCGTCACCAGCGCCTCATGCTCGGCTTCGGGTGGCAGCGTATCCCGCAGGCCGCTGGGTAGAAGGGCTGTGCTTTCGGTCATGACGGATCGTTTCCGGATTCCGGGTGAACGGGGCCGTTCTAATGCCTTTAGCCGGGCTGGCAAGGGTGACCGGCCCGGCGCGGCATCATCGCGGTGGCAGCGAGACCGGCGGTGCCGGTCCCGCTGCC
>JAWLBX010000001.1:0-366570 GCA_041687435.1 Alphaproteobacteria bacterium | reverse complement strand
CCTCGACCCGGCCCCGCAGGCGGACGTCGGCGAGGCCCAGCAGACGCAGCGCCAGCGCTACGATGCAGAGCCAGCCGACCAAAAAAGCCAGCGTGCGCAGTACCGGAATGCCAAGCGCATAGACGACGATGTAGACAATGCGCGAGAGCGTGAACGCCATGGCCGCCACGGCGGTGGTCTCGTCCGTTACCCCGGCCAGGACAACGGCGACGGCCAGCGGTGCAAACACGGCGAGATTTTCGACGCTGTTGTAATGGGCTGCCTTCATCCGCTCGGCCCAGGGCGAGAGGGATGGCAGGTCCGGCTTTGGATTGTCGAGCGCGCCCCACAGGCCACCAGTGGCAATGCGGTTCAGGACATAGGGCAACGACGTTACGGCCATGACAATGCCCATAACGCCTAACCACCATAGTTCAACAGCAATCATTCCGTCTGCGACTGTGCCCATATGCGTTCTCCTCAACATTTTATTGGAGATGGTTAACGCAAATATTGTACAGGTGATTCGTTTCCTGAGACGCCATTTTTTGCCGATAAGGCTGATCCGCGCCTGAATTCCGGTTATGCGGCGTTCGGGCAGCTGTCATGCGTCGGTGCGCACTTGACCCAATCCGTCAAAGGGGCGTTATCGTATAATCATTATCGAACACGTGAGCCCAATGGACGGGTCATGACCGATCTGGCTGCATTGAAAGCGATTGTCGGGCCGAAAGGCTGGTCCGACGATCAGGATACCCTCGCGCCGCTGCTGGTGGAGCCGCGCGGCCTCTACAAGGGCGCCTCGCCGCTGCTGCTGCGCCCGGAAACGACGGAGCAGGTGGCCGCCATCATGGCCGAATGCCGGGCGGCCGGCATTGCGCTGGTGCCGCAGGGCGGCAACACCGGGCTTTGCGGCGGCGCCTCGCCGGATGGCAGCGGCGACCAGGTGATCCTGTCTCTGGCCCGCATGAACCGCATCCGCGCGCTCGATCCGCTCGACTACACCATCACGGTGGAGGCCGGGTGCGTCCTGCAGACCATCCAGCAGGCCGCCGCAGAAGCGGACCGGCTGTTTCCGCTGTCGCTGGGGGCGGAGGGCTCCTGCCAGATCGGCGGCAATCTTTCCACCAACGCCGGCGGCATCAACACGCTGCGCTACGGCAACGCCCGCGATTTGGTGTTGGGGCTGGAGGTGGTGCTGCCGGACGGGCGCATCTGGAACGGCCTGCGCCTGCTGCGCAAGGACAACACTGGTTATGACCTGAAGCACCTGTTCATCGGCGCGGAAGGCTCGCTCGGCATCATCACGGCCGCGACGCTGAAACTGTTCCCGAAGCCGCGGGAGGAGGTGACCGCCATCGCCGCCGTGCGCGACGTGCCAGGCGTGATCGAACTGCTGTCGCGGCTGCGGCTTTCCACCGGCGACCAAGTGACGGCCTTCGAGTTCATGGAGCGGTTCGGCATCGACCTGGCCATCAAGCATGTCCACGGCGTGCGCGACCCGCTCTCGGACCGCTACGAGCACTATGCGCTGATGCGCTGTTCCGCCGGCCGCGAGAATGCCGGCCTGCGCGAGTGCGTGGAGGAGACGCTGGGCCAGGCGCTGGAGGATGGGTTGGTGCTGGATGCCGCCATTGCCGAAAGCGAACAGCAGGCAAAAGATTTCTGGCGCATCCGCGAAGGTATCGTCGAGGGCCAGATTCCGGAGGGCGGCAGCATCAAGCACGATATCTCTGTCCCGGTCTCCAAGGTGGCGGAGTTCATCGCACGCGCCGACAAGGCGGTGGCGGAGGCAATCCCCGGCTGCCGGCCCTGCGCCTTCGGCCATGCCGGCGACGGCAACATCCACTACAACGTCACCCAGCCGGAAGGCATGGACAAGGCCGAATATCTGGCGAAGTGGAAAGAGCTGAACCATGTCGTGCACGCCATCGTTCTGGACCTGCACGGCTCGATCAGCGCCGAGCATGGCATCGGCAAGCTGAAGCGGGACGAGTTGGCCGAGGTGAAAAGCCCGGTGGAGATGGACCTGATGCGCGCGATCAAGGGCGTACTCGACCCCGGCGGATTGATGAACCCGGGCAAGGTGGTGTGACCACCGGGTCGGGCACGGAGGGAGACGCAGCGACGCTTGCCGAAAGCACCGATGCCCCGGCTCACCCCTACCGCTGGGCAATGCTGTTCGGCGTTTGGCTGGTGTACTTTGCGTTTGGCCTGACCACGGTTTCCATGGCGCCGCTGGTGACGCCGATTGTCCGCGACCTCAGCATGAGTCACGCCGAGATGGGGCTGGTGTTGGGCGGCTGGCAGCTGGTCTACATCGCCACCGCCGCACCCTGCGGCGCGGTGATCGACCGGCTGGGGCCGCGGGCCGGGCTGCTGCTGTCCGCCGGCTTCATCGCGCTGAGCGGTCTGCTGCGCGCCAATGCCGTGGATTTCTGGACGCTGATGCTGGCTGTCGGCCTGTTCGGCGTCGGCGGGCCGATGGTGTCGATCGGCGCGCCGAAGCTGATCAGCCTCTGGTTCCGCGGCTCGGAGCGCGGTTTTGCCATGGGCGTCTATGTGACCGGCCCGGCGGTGGGCGGCATTATTTCCTATTCGCTGACCAACGCCCTGCTGATGCCCTGGTTCGGCCAGGACTGGCGCAGCGTGCTGCTGCTGTTCGCTGGCGTGGCGCTTGCCTGCGGCGTGGTCTGGCTGCTGCTGTCCGCGCATCCGCGGGCCAGGGCGGTGGAGCGGGATTTGCAGGCGCAGCCGCGGGAGCGGCAACTGGCCGTGTTCGCCAAGCTGCTGGCCCTGCCATCGGTGCAGGTGATGCTGGTGATGAGCGTCGGCATTTTCTTCTTCAACCACGGCCTGAACAACTGGCTGCCGGAACTGCTGCGCCACGGCGGCATGAGCGCGGCCGAGGCCGGCATCTGGGCGGCGGTGCCGACGGCGGTGGGCATTGCCGGCGCGCTGATCATCCCCCGGCTGGCGTTGCCGGCCCGGCGGCTGGCGATCCTGGCAGCCCTGTTTGCCAGCGCCGGGCTCGCAGCATTGCTGCTGCTGACCGGCGAGGGTGCGGCGATGACCGTCGGGCTGGTCGCCCAGGGCATCGCGCGGTCCAGCATGATGACGGTGATGGTACTGTTGCTGGTGGAGCTGAAGGATGTCGGCAGCCGTTATGCTGGCGCGGCCTCTGGCCTGTTCTTCTCTGCCGCGGAGGTGGGCGGCGTGCTGGGGCCGTTGACGCTCGGCGCGGTTTACGATGCCACCGGAACATTCTCGCCGGCGCTTATCCTGCTGGCAGCGGTCATGAGCGGCTTGCTGCTGCTGCTGTTGCCGTTGCGGCACCGTCTGGCATAACGGCAGCGGCCCGGTTACAACGGCGCCATCTTCACGCAGTTTTCGTCAGGGAGCGGTTTCCATGCCAGCCAACGATTTGTTCGATCTTTCCGGGAAGGTCGCCATTGTCACCGGCTCGACCAAGGGCATCGGCAAGGCCATTGCCGCCCGCTATGCGCAATACGGCGCCAAGGTCGTCGTTTCCTCGCGCAAGGCGGATGTGTGCGACGAGGTGGTGGAGGAAATCAACCGCGACTATGCCGACCGCGGCGGCGAGGCGTGGGCTTTCCCCTGTCATGTCGGCGACAAGGAGCGGCTGCAGGCCATGGTCGATGCGACCAAGGAAAAATGGGGCCGCATCGATATTTGCGTGCCCAATGCCGGTGTGAACCCCTATTACGGCCCAAGCATCGACATGCCGGATTCGGCCATGGACAAGATCTACGAGATCAATATCAAGTCGACCTACTGGCTTTGCCACATGTGCATTCCGCACATCGTCGAACAGGGCGGCGGCAGCATTGTCATCATTGCCAGCGTTTCCGGCCTGCGGGGGAACGTTCCGATCGCCTTCTATGCCATGAGCAAGGTGGCGGAGCATCAGATCGCCCGCAATCTGGCGGTGGCGCACGGACCGCAGGGCATTCGTGCCAACGCGATTGCGCCGGGCGTCATCAAGACGGACTTTGCCAAGGCGTTGTGGAGCGATCCGGCGCGGGTGGAGGAAACCAACAGCCGCGTGCCGCTGCGCCGGTTCGGCCATCCGGACGAGGTTGCGGGCGCGGCCCTGTTCCTGGCAAGCGACGCGGGCGCCTATGTCACCGGCCAGGTGCTGGATGTCTGCGGCGGCGCAGGGATCGCCTGAGGCGGGCGCCGTCATCATGCCGGCCTGCGGTCACTCCGGCGTGATAATCGGCTCCAGCGGCAGCTTGCCCAGGATCATGTCGGAGGCTTTTTCCGCGATCATCATGGTGCCGGCGGCGAGGTTGGCCGACATCATGCGCGGCATGATCGAGGCATCCACCACCCGCAACCCTTCCAGGCCATAGACGCGCAATTGGTCGTCGACCACCGCCGTCGGGTCGGTCGCTGGCGCCATGCGGCAGGTGCCCATCGGGTGGTAGGTGGTGGCGCCGATGCGCCGGGCGGCGTCCAGCAACTCGTCGTCGGTCTGTACGTTTTCGCCCGGCAATTCCTCGCCATCGTAATAGGGCGCCATCGCCTGCGTTTGGATCAGGCTGCGGGCGAGCCGCATGGCGGCGACGACCGTGCGCTGGTCCGTCTCGTGCGCCAGATAGTTCGGCTGGATCGCCGGCTTCTGGAACGGATCGGCCGATTTTGCCCGCACATAGCCGGTGCTTTCCGGCCGGTGCTGCCACGCCGCCACCGTAAAGCCTGGCCAGTCCGCCAGCACGCCATGCTTGCCCTCGTCATAGCTGGCGGGGGTGAAGATGAATTGCAGGTCGTTGCTTTTGGTTGCCGGGTCAGAATGCCAGAAGCCATAGACCAGCGACGGGTTCAGGTTGACGATGCTCTTGGCGCCGGCCAGGTACTTGGCGATCTCCCAGGTGCGGCGCAGGCCGCGGGCGCGCTCGTTCAAAGTCTCGGCATTCTTGACGCGGACGACGAAGCGGGGCGCGTAGTGGTCGCGCAGGTTTTCGCCGACGCCGGCAAGCTCCTGCTGCACCGGAATGCCCAGGTCTTGCAGCAGCCCGGCCGGGCCGATGCCGGAGAGTTGCAACAGTTGCGGCGAGTTGATGACGCCGCCCGAAAGGATCACCTCCCTGTTCGCCCGCACCTCCGCCGGTGCGCCGCCCTTGCCGCCCTTGGCATAGGCGATGCCGACGGCCGTCTTGCCCTCCAGCAGGATTTTGGTGGCAAAGGCGTTGGTGATGACGGTCAGGTTGGGGCGCGATTTGGCCGGGTGCAGATAGGCCCGAGCAGTACTGACCCGGCGGCGGCCGCTCACATGGCGCTGCACATAGCTGATGCCTTCCTGTGTTGCGCCGTTGTAGTCCGGATTGTGCGGAATACCGATTTCCGCCGCGCCCTGGATGAAGGCGTCGCAGAGCGGGTGTCGGTAGGGGATGGTCTCGACCGTCATGCCGCCGTCGCGGCCGCGATAGGTGTCGTCGCCCTCGCCCACCCGTTGCTCGCAGCGTTTGAAATAGGGCAGCACGTCGGCATAGCCCCAGCCGCGATTGCCCATCTGCGACCAGGAATCGTAATCCATGCGCTGACCACGGTTGTAGATCATGCCGTTGATGGAGGACGAGCCGCCCAGCGTCTTGCCGCGCGGCACCGGCATTTTGCGCCCGTTGATGTGCGGGCCGCTTTCCGCCTGGTACATCCAGTTGATGCTGGGATTGGCCAGGTTTTTGATGAAGCCGGCCGGGATGTGGATGTAGATGTTCCGGTCCGGCGGTCCCGCCTCCAGAATGCAGACCGAATACTTGCCATCCTCCGACAGCCGGTTGGCCAGAATGCAGCCGGCGGAGCCTGCACCGACGATGACGTAGTCGAAAGTGTCTGCCATGTTTGGCGTCCGGCGCTCCACGGCAGAGCGCCGCTCCCTCTGATGCGTGTCCATACTTTGGACGTAGAGGCTAGTCGCGGCGGCGGGATTGTCCAGGTTTGTTGCTGTCAGACTCGACCACGCGCACGTTTTCCCCTAATTTCCGCCCATATCGCGCCGACTGGCGCCACACCAACGCTGCGAGCTTTGTCATGTCCGCCATTCCCAGCTTTGCCGATGTTCACCTCGAACCCGCGAATGCGCCGCCGCCAGCCGCCGATCTGGCGGCCTGGGAAAAAGCTGCGGAGGCGGAACTGGGGCACAAGCCGGAGCCCTGGCAGACGCCGGAAGGCATCGCCGTCAAACCGATGTATTCGGCCAAGGATCTGGAAGGCCTCGATTTTCTGGACACCATGCCGGGTATTGCGCCCTATCTGCGCGGGCCTTACCCGACCATGTATGTCAACAAGCCCTGGACGCTGCGCCAGTATGCCGGCTTTTCCACGGCGGAGGATTCGAACGCCTTCTATCGCCGCAATCTGGCGGCGGGGCAGAAGGGCCTGTCCATCGCCTTCGACCTGGCGACGCACCGCGGCTATGACAGCGACGATCCGCGCGTGGCGGCGGATGTGGGCATGGCCGGCGTCGCCATCGACTCGATCTACGACATGCGCACCCTGTTCGACGGCATCCCGCTCGACGAGATGAGCGTGTCGATGACCATGAACGGCGCGGTTCTGCCGGTGCTCGCGCTCTACATTGCCGCGGCGGAAGAACAGGGCGTGAAGCCGGAACACCTGACCGGGACCATTCAGAACGACATTCTGAAGGAGTTCATGGTCCGCAACACCTACATCTACCCGCCGCAGCCCTCCATGCGGATCATCTCCGACATTTTCGAGTACACCAGCCAGAAAATGCCGCGCTTCAACTCGATCAGCATCAGCGGCTATCACATGCAGGAAGCCGGCGCGACGGCCGACCTGGAACTGGCCTATACCCTGGCGGATGGGCTGGAATATGCCCGGGCCGGCAAGAAGGCCGGGCTGGAGATCGACGCGTTCGCGCCCAGGCTCTCGTTCTTCTGGGCCATTGGCATGAACTTCTTCATGGAAGTGGCCAAAATGCGCGCTGCCCGCCTGCTCTGGGCGAAGATGATGCAGGCGGAAGGGGCGAAGAACCCGAAATCGCTGGCACTGCGCACCCACTGCCAGACGTCCGGCTGGTCGCTGGCTGCGCAGGACGTGTTCAACAACGTGGTGCGCACCTGTGTCGAGGCGATGGCGGCCACCCAGGGCCACACCCAGTCGCTGCACACCAACGCGCTGGACGAGGCGCTGGCGCTGCCGACCGACTTTTCCGCCCGCATCGCCCGCAACACGCAGCTTGTGTTGCAGCAGGAAAGCGGCACCACCAAGGTGATCGACCCCTGGGGCGGCTCCTACTATGTGGAGCGGCTGACGCACGAGGTGGCGGCAAAGGCCTGGGAGCATATCCAGGAGATCGAGGGCATGGGCGGCATGGCCAAGGCCATCGAGGCCGGCGTTCCGAAAATGCGGATCGAGGAAGCCGCCGCCCGCACCCAGGCGCGGATTGACAGCGGCCGGCAGACCGTGGTCGGCGTCAACAAATACCGTGCCGAAAACGACCGGGCGATTGAGATCCTGAAGGTCGACAACAAGGCCGTGCGCGGCGCCCAGATCGATAAGCTGAAGCGCCTGCGGGCCGAGCGCGACCAGGGCGCGGTGGACAAGGCGCTGGCGGCGCTGACGAAGGCGGCGGAGACGGGCGAAGGCAATGTGCTGGCGCTATCCGTCGATGCCGCCCGGGCCAAGGCGACGGTGGGCGAGATCACCCAGGCGATGGAAAAGGTCTGGGGCCGGCATGTCGCCACGATCCGCACCGTTTCCGGCGTCTATTCGGCCGAGGTCGGCAACAATGCCGACAACGTCAACGAGGTCCGCAAATTGGTCGAAAAATTTGCGGAGAACGAGGGTCGCCGCCCGCGCATCCTGATCGCCAAGATGGGCCAGGATGGCCACGACCGCGGCCAGAAGGTCATCGCCACCGCCTTCGCCGACCTGGGCTTCGACGTGGATATCGGCCCGCTGTTCCAAACCCCGGCGGAGGCCGCGCGCCAGGCGGTGGAAAACGACGTGCACATTGTTGGCGCTTCCTCGCTTGCCGCCGGCCATCTGACCCTGGTGCCGGAACTGCGCGATGCGCTGAAGGCGGAAGGCCGCGAGGACATCATGATCGTCGTCGGCGGCGTGGTGCCGCCGCAGGACTATGACGAACTGTACGCCGCCGGCGCCGCCGCCATCTTCCCGCCCGGCACGGTCATTGCCGATGCGGCGAAGGGGCTGCTGGATCAGTTGAACAAGCAGTTGGGGTATGCGGGATAGGGACGGAATTCCGGTTCCTTGTCCCTGATCGACACTCCGTCCGGCCCCATCGCCTGCACCCGGTTTGGCTCCGGCGAGCCGCTGGTGCTTTGCCTGCCGCAATCGTCAGGCCCTGTCGGCGTGGGTCCATTTGTGGGAGGGCTGGCGGAGACGTTCTCCGTCATCCGTTACGACCAGCGCGGCACGGGCGGCAGCCCGCCGCCGCAAGATCCGGCGGCCGTCACCATGCAGCACCGGGCCGGCGAGGTGGCGGCATTGCTGCAGGCGCTGGACATTCCCAAGGCGCACCTGTTCTGCCATTCCACCGGCTGCGGCATCGGCATTGCGTTTGCCGCCGCCTATCCGCAACGGGTGGGGCGGCTGGTCCTGGCTGCGCCGTGGCAGTATGCCGATGCGCACCTCGTCACCATGCAAAACCTGCGCGTTGCCGCTGCCCGCGGCTTGAATCCGCAGGACTACGCAACCTTCAACGCCAGCCTGCTGTTCCCACCCGGCTATCGCCGGGAGCATGCGGAAGGTTTCGCGCGGCAGGCAGCGGTTGCTGCGCCACAGAATGCCGATCATATCGCAAGCCGTTTGCATGCCATCCTGGCGTTCGACACACGCCCGCTGACACCGGCGGTCCAAACGCCGACGCTGGTGATCTCCGCGGCCGACGATCAACTCATGCCCAGCTGGTTCGGGCGGGACATTGCCGCAAGTCTGCCTCATGCCCGCTACGAGGAACTGAACGGCGGCGGCCATATGCTGCCAGAGACCCGGACCAGCGACCTGGTGCGTCTCGCCGGCGGTTTTCTCGCGGCGCGTTCGTAACGGCGAACCTTGCCGGAAGTCTATTGGCATTCGTCCTGCCGCCGCCAGGGCTGTGCTTGCGCTGCCGCCGTCATCTTTCCGCCAGCCCGCTAATCACGGAAGCGGCGAAGGGCTTGTCGGAAAAGCTGGAATAGAAGTTAAGGGATTGAGGTGCAGGTAATCAGCCTCCCCCCGGATTGAAAGACCGCGCCTCCCCTTCTAGTGTTTCGGATTTGTGACATACGGTATCGGAAACAGCAGAGGTTCATGCACAAGCACAATCCGCGAGCCGGCGTGACGCCCGACGTTTCGCCGGTCTGGAGTTGGGGGCTGCCGCTGGCGAGCGCCCTGGTGATCGGCCTGCTGGCGGCGTTACTGCCGTCCGGTGATACTTACGAGCTGCTTTTGCGCAGCGAATACGGCGTCATAGAGATTGCGACGCTGGCAGCCTGCGTTGCCGGCTTCGTGCTGTCGGTGAAACTCGCCTGGCGCTGGCCGGCCATGGCGTACCGCACCGCTTTCCGCCTCTATATGGTTGTGTTCGCTGCCGGATTTTTCTTTCTGTTCGGCGAGGAGGCAAGCTGGGGCCAGCATTATATCGGCTGGGAAACCAGGGGATATTTTGCCGACCACAACACCATGGGCGAGACCAACCTGCACAACCTGACCAATGTGTTCGAGCAGTTGCCGAAGGCTGTCCTGCACATTGCAGCCATAGTCGGCGGCCTGCTCTGGCCGTTGTTTCTCGCGCGGCGCTGGCCATCGGCACCGGACTGGCTGCACTGGCTGATGCCGACCGTTGCCGTCATCCCTTCTGTCGTGCTGGGGCTCGCATTCCGGCTGTGGGAGCGGATTCTGGTCTGGTTTAATATCGAGCCTGCCTACACCGTCATCGACAACTGGAAGGAGTTGAAGGAAGGCAACGAGCTGTTCCTGGTGTATTTCCTCGCCATCTATGTCGGTTCGCTGGTCAAGCGGACAGCGGCGTTGCCACGGGCCGCCTGACCGTCAACGGCCTTTGCGCAGCGTGCGATTTGCGATAGCGTTCGCCGTCCGGTCCGCAGAATGGGCCGGCAATCGAAAGGATCCACCCCATGACAGAGCGCTATCACCTGATCAGCTCCGTCACCTGACCCTGGGTCCAGCGCGCCGTGATTGTGATGCGTGCCAAAGGGGTCGCGTTTGACGTGACGTATATCAACCTGCGGGACAAGCCCGGCTGGTTCCCTGAAATCTCGCCGCACGGCAAGGTGCCGGTGCTGAAGGTCGGCGATCAGCCGCTGTTCGAGAGCAACGCCATCGCCGAATTCATTGAGGAAACCGTGGCGCCGCCGCTGCATCCGGCCGACCCGCTGAAACGCGCCCGCAACCGCGCGTGGACGGACTATGTGCCCACTTTCTCCAGCGGCCTGTCCGCCTGCTACTATGCCAAGATGGCGGACGAGCAGGCCGAAGGCTTTGAAAAGGCGAGGGAGGTTCTGGCGAAACTGGAACGGGCCATTGCCGAGGAGCGCGGCAATGACGGGCCCTATTTCAACGGGCCGGACCTGTCGTTGGTCGATGCCGCTTACGCGCCCTTCTTCCAGCGGTTCCTGTTCGTCGAGGCCAGGCTCAAGAGCGGGCTTCTGGATGCCTTCCCGCTGGTCAAGGCCTGGGCGGAGGCGCTGATGGCGACCGAGACCGTTACCGGCTCGGTCCACGAAAGCTTTCCGGAGGAATTTGCCGCCAACCTGCACCGCCGCGGCACCGTGGTGGCAGGGCTGTTTCCGCAGGCGGCGTAGGCGAGGGTCAGGCCATCGCCGGGGCCCGAGCCTGGACGCTGGCGATGGATTGGAACAGGCGGCGGTACTGGTCTGGCTTCAGGCCGGTGCGGCGCTTGAACAGGCTGCGGCAAAAGCCGGGGTTTTCATAACCCACTTCGGCGGCAATCGAATCGAAAGGCATGTCTGTCGTTTCCAGCAGGCGCTTTGCTTCTTCAATGCGCAGGTTTTGCACGTGCTCCATCAGGCTGGTGCCGGTGGCGGCCTTGAAGCGGCGCTTGAGTGTGCGTTCCGGAATGCCGGCATGGCGCACGGCGCGGGCGACCGGCTCTGGCTCGGCAAAGTGGGCTGAAAGCCAGGTCTCGCAGGCGCGCACGACGGAATCCGCGTGCGGTACGCTGCAAACCAGATTGGCGAACGGCAGCTGCCCCTCGCTGTGCCATTTCATCAGATAAACCTTGGCCACGCGCAACGCCTCGCCGGGGCTGCAATGGCGGGCGATGATGTGCAGGGCAAGGTCATGCCAGGAACTGGTGCCGCCGGCGGTGACGATGCGCCCGGAAGGGTCGGCAAAGCACAGGTTCGGTTCCGGCTCGAATCGCACCCGCGGGTACCGGTGGCGGAACAGGTGGGCATAGCCCCAGTGCGAGGTGGCACTGCGCCCGTCCAGCAACCCGGATTCCGCCAGCATGATCGCGCCGGAGCAGGCGGAATAGATTGAGGCGCCACCACGGTAACACTGTCGGATCCACGCCATGATCGCCGGATAGCGGCCTGAAAAATCCTCTGCCGGGCCAAGCCAGAGTTCCGGCAGGATGACGATCGGCGCGGCCGGGTTTTCCGCAACGCTGAGGTGCGGGACGACGGGGATGGCATTGCCGCAAGCAAACGGCGCGCGCGTTTCGGACACGATACGCGGCCGGATCAGCTTCAGGCCCGGCTCTGCTCCGGCCAGTTCCTGCCAGAGATGGCCGGCCGAGGATAGCACGTCGATCATGCCATAGAGCGCAGACCCTGCGGTTTCTGGCACGGCGACGATCAGCGCCTCCAGCGGGGCGGAACCCTGCTTTTGCATCGGCTCTGCGCATTCTGGCACGTTCGAATCCTTTGTGGCACGAACTGCACTGCTGTTTGTTTCCTGAAAATCTTACTTTCGAATTGTCGCCGCTGACAAGAGTGGCGCAAATATCGAAAGGAGAAAAGGCCATGACGACGCAAATGATAACTGAAACAAAACCCACAATGACCAACGGCGTTAATGTTACCGCGCTCTATGAAACCATCGACGCAGTCAAGGCAACGCCGGCCATTGCGGACTTCCGGTTCCGGGTGAAGAACCGCTGGATGGGGGCGGATTGCAACCGCACGACGATCACCGGCTTTCGCGGTGCCTGTGCGGAGCAAACCCACGCCATGGGGCCGTTCGAGATGGAAAACGGCGAACCGCCGGTCCTGCTGGGCGCCGGTGTGGCGGCCAACCCGGTGGAATACGTTTTGCACGCGCTGGCCGGCTGCCTGACCACGACAATGGCCTATCATGCCGCCGCGCGTGGTATCGTCATCGAGGACATTCAGTCCGAGCTGGAGGGCGATCTGGACCTGCGCGGCTTCCTCGGCATGAGCAATAAGGTCCGCAAGGGGTTCCACACCGTGCGGGTGCGTATGCGGGTCCGTTCGGATGCGGATGCAGAGACGCTGAAGGCGCTGGCGCAGTATTCGCCGGTCTATGACATTGTCTCCAACTCCCTGCCGGTGGAGGTCACGGTCGAAACGATGTGACCATCGCCGTTTCACCACCGGAAACCGCCAGAATCGGGCGGCAGCCACACGCGGGGCTGCCGCCCTTCCGTTTGCGTCGCCGGTGCTTGACCGTCCCGCCTGCGCCCGCCACAACGGCGTTCCCAAATTCATCACCGGCGAGAGAGAACAGATGGTAGCGCTGTATTGCGACGACTGGTGCGAGCCTTCGGGGCTGCGCGTGGGGGAGCCAGATACGGCAGCGCCCGGTCCGGGCGAGATCGCCGTGGCGGCGGAGGCTGCGGCGCTCAATTTTGCTGACACGTTGATGGTTGCAGGCAAGTATCAGGTCAAGCCGCCGTTCCCTTTCGTCCCCGGATTCGAGGCGGCAGGTACGGTTGAGGCCGTCGGTTCCGGCGTCCGCGCCTTCCAACCGGGCGACCGGGTGTTTTGCGCGTTGCAGAATGGCGGTCTTTCCAGCCGCATCGTCGCGCCCGAAAAACGGGTGTTTCCGATGCCGGAAGGCATGGATTTTCAAACGGCGGCGGCCTGGCCGGTGATCTATGGCACCTCCCACATCGCTCTGACCGCCCGCGGCAATCTGAAAGCGGGCGAAACGCTGCTGGTGCTGGGGGCAACCTCCGGTGTCGGCCTGGCCGCAATCGAGATCGGCAAGGCGCTGGGCGCCCGCGTTATCGCCCAGGTTCGCGGCGCCGCAAAGGGAGAGGCGGCGCTGGCTGCTGGCGCCGATGCCGTGGTCGATACGGGCACGGAAACCCTGCGCGATGCGGTGAAGGCGCTGACCGACGGCAAGGGCGCGGATGTTGTCTACGATCCCGTTGGAGGCGATCTGTTCGATCAGGCGCTGCGGTGCGTGACTTGGGGCGCGTGCCTGCTGATCGTCGGCTTCGCGGCCGGGCGCATTCAGCAAATTCCCGCCAACCTGCTGTTGGTCAAGGGCGTGGCGGCGGTCGGCGTGTTCTGGAACGCCCACTTCATCCACACGCCGGACCTGCTGCGCCAGTCGTTTGCTGATCTGTCGGCAATGCACGAGGCCGGCAAGCTGAAGCCATTGATCCGGGCGGTGTTGCCGGCGGCGGACTATGCCCGTGCGTATGCCATGCTGGTGGACCGCAAGCACGCCGGCAAGATCGTACTGGATCTTACCGCGTGATCTGCTTCCAATAGCTGTCCTTGTAGGCCAGCTTGCCATCGCGGACCATATAGAGGTCGCAGCCGCGCCAGTCGGCAGGTTGGCCGTCCGAGGTCTTGCCGGAGATGCGGAAGGTCTGGACGATGCGGTCGCCGAATACTTCTACCCTGTTTTCGGAATAGCTCAGGTCGGCAAAGCTGGCATCGCGCTCTGCCAGTGCTTCGCGTAGCGCGGCCTTGCCGCTGACGATGCGGCCGGCCGGATTGTCGGTACCCGTCGCCTGGCGCCACTCGAAATCGTCTGTCACGCAGGCAAGGATGCCGTCCACATCGCCCTTGACCCAGGCGCGGCCGAAATCGGCCATGAGTTTCTTGTTGGCGTCGTCGGTCATCGCGGCTCCCTGGCTGAAATGCGGAACGGGCGGGCCAGTTTGCACTGGACCGCCCGTTTTGCGCTAGCCCCGAAGGAAACGATCAGCCGATTGGGCCGCCATCCTCACGGCGGATCGCGATGACGGACGAGCGGGGCACCGCGTCGCCGCCTTCCGGCCAGTGGCTGTCGCCCTTCTCGCCCGGGTGCTGGATGCCGACCAGCATGGTCTTGCGGTCCGGAGTCCAGGTGATGCCGGTCACCTCGCACTCTTTCGGGCCGACCAGGAAGCGCTTGATCTCGCCGGTTTCGGTATCGGCGAACAGCATTTGGTTGTTGCCCATGCCGGCAAAGCCCTTGGCATCCGAATAATTGCCGTCGGTCTGGATCCAAAGCCCGCCCTGGCTGTCGAACATCAGCCCATCCGGCGAGTTGAACATGTTGGCGGCGGTGATGTTCTTGGAGCCCGCATAGGCGTCATCATGCACCGTCGGGTTGCCGGCCATGACGAACAGATCCCATTCGAATGCCGCCGCGGCATGATCGCCGCCGGCCGGGCGCCAGCGCACGATCTGGCCATAGGGGTTTTCGGCGCGCGGGTTGGGGCCGCCGACCGGCTGCTCGTCGCCGCCGGCGTTGGTCTTGATTCCCCGGTTCTTGTTGTTGGTCAGGCAGCAATAGGATTCCGCCTTTGCCGGGTGCGAGGCGATCCATTCCGGGCGGTCCATCGTGGTCGCGCCGACAGCAGAGGCCGCCTGGCGGGTGAAGATGCAGATCTCCGCCTTGGAGGCCATGCCGGTGGACGCCGGCGTCAGATGCACCCATTCGCCGGTGCCGTCGTCGTGGAATTTCGCGACATAGAGATCGCCATCTTCCAGCAGGTCCGCATTGTTGCCGCCTTCGACATATTTGCCGGCGGATACGAACTTGTAGAGGAATTCGCCGCGCTCGTCGTCGCCGCTATAGACCACGACATGGCCGTTCGCCGCGACCACGACGGATGCGTTCTCGTGCTTGAACCGGCCGAGCGCGGTGCGCTTTTTCGGCGTTGCGGTCGGGTCGAGCGGGTCGATTTCGACGATATAGCCCAGGCGGTGCGGCTCGTTCGGGTGCTTGGCGACGTCGAAGCGTTCGTCCGCCATCGCCCAGGCATAGCCCCAGTCCTTCGGGCCGATGCCGTAGCGGGTGTAGCTCTCGCCCATCTGCACCGGCTTCTGGTCCTGCATCGCCTCGCTGGAGGAGAAGTAGCCGTTGAAGTTTTCCTCGCAGGTCAGATAGGTGCCCCACGGCGTTTTGCCGGAGCCGCAATTGTTCATGGTGCCGAGCGAGCGCGTACCGGTGGGATCCGCTTCGGTCTTGAGCAAGTCATGGCCGCGGGCCGGGCCGGTGATCTCCATCGCGGAATCGGCCGTGATGCGGCGGTTGTAGGGGCTGTCCACGGCCATCCGCCATTCGCCGTTCTGCTGCGCCAACTCAACGACGCTGATGCCATGCGCCGCCTTGCCCTTGAACACATCGTCGGCGGTTTCCGGCAGCTTGCTCTCGCGGTTGCCGTACATGACGCTGCGGTTGGTGTATTCGTTATTCACCGCCAGCACCAACCGGCCGTCCGGAGCCTTGAACAGTTCCATGCCGTCATTGTTGTCGCCAAAGGCCAACGCCTGGCTGGCGCCGGTGCCGCGGCTCGCGTGGTCGAACGGCACGCCCTGGGTCCACATCGGGTCGCCCCAGCGGGCGACGATGTTCCAGCGGAAGCCCTTCGGCACGGTGATATCGTCCAGCGTGTTGGCGGCCACCGGCTCGAACTTCAGCCAGCCGCCGCTTGCGGCCTTCGCTTCGCGGCCGCCAAGCATGTTGGCGCCTGCACCCAGCACGAACGCGCTGGCGCCGACCATGGCCGACCCTTTCAGGAAGCCGCGGCGCGACAGGAATTTTTCCGTGACGCGCTGGAATTCGGTCTCTGCTGGGCGCGGGTAGTGCAGTTCGTCAAACTCGTCGAACGAAATTTCGGGCTTTTCGGTTGTCTTCACGGCATGTCTCCTGGTGACAGACACAAAGCGGGCGGCTACGGAGAGGGCGACTCTCCGCTTCCGTCGTGGTCGAGGCTCTCATAGCAATAGGGGCATGACAGATTTTTTGCGGTTTTGTGAATCTCCGGCGACACCGCCGCGGGGGCAGGATGCGGCATCACCCGGCGGCTGTGCGCTGCGACCGGGGCCGAGCGGTTCGGACTCGCTTCCGTTCCGGCGCTGGGCGTGCTGGAATAGGTCGCGACCGCAGACGGAGGCCGCCTGATGGCACAATTCGGCATTTCACAACCGCTCTTGAGGCTCGAAGACCCGGCGCTGCTGACCGGCCAGGGCCATTTCCTCGACGACCTCACCTTTCCTGGCATGGCGCACGGCTATGTCTTGCGCAGCCCGCATGCCCATGCAGAGATTCGCGGCGTGGATACAGCGGCGGCAAGGACGATGCCAGGCGTGCTGGCGGTCTATACCGCGGCGGATGTGCGGGAACTGGGCGATATCCCGACGCTGGCCTTTCCGAAGATGATCGAGGGCACGGACTTCCACCATCACGGCCAGCCGGTGTTGGCGCGTGGGCGGGCGCGCTATGCGGGCGAGCCGGTCGCGTTCGCGGTGGCGGAGACGCGCGAGCAGGCGCGTGATGCGGCGGAGGCGATTCAGGTGGACTATGCACCGCTTCCCGCCGTTACCGATGCGAAAGGCGCAGCAGAACCGAATGCTCCGCAATTGTGGGAGGACGCACCGCAAAACCGCTCGTTCGAGTTTGACCTGGGCGATGCGGCGGCGACCGGCGCGGGCTTTGCCCAGGCCGCACGCGTTGTGAAGCTCGACGTCATCAACAACCGGGTCATCCTGAACGCGGCGGAGACGCGCGGCGCGCTGGGGCGCTATGAGGGCGGGCGCTTTATCGTCCACGCCACCACACAGATGCCGCACCGGCACAAGGATCAATTGGCGAATCACGTTCTCAAGGTGCCGCCGGACCGGGTGCAGGTGCTGGTTGGCGATGTCGGCGGCGGCTTCGGCGGCAAGAATGGCCTGTATCCAGAGAATTGCCTGGTGGCGTTTGCGGCACGAGAGTTGGGGCGGCCGGTGAAATGGGTCAGCGACCGGGACGAGGCGTTCCTGTCGGACACCGGCGGACGGGACAACGTCACCACCGGCGAACTGGCGCTGGATGAGGCGGGCGAGCCGCTGGCCTTCCGGGTGCGGACCTATGCCAGCCTCGGCGGCTACAACGCCAATGGCAGCGCGATCTCTCCCACCAACATGCACATGGCGCCGAACGCCTATCGTATTTCGGCGGTCTATATCCGCGTCACCGGTACTTTCACCAACAATTCGCCGGTGGATGCCTATCGGGGCGCCGGGCGGCCGGAAATCACCTATCTGATCGAACGGCTGGTGGACAAGGCGGCGCGTGACCTGGGCGAGGACCCGATCGCCTACCGTGCCCGCATCGCGCTGGCGCCCGAGGTCTTTCCCTACACCACGCCGACCGGCCTGACTTATGAGAGCGCCGATTTCGGCGCGCTGCTGGAACAGGCGAAGGCGCGGGTGGATTGGGACGGTTTCTCCGAACGGCAGGGCGCCAGCGCCGCGCAGGGGCTCTGCCGCGGCATCGGTGTCTGCCTCTATATCGAGCGCTGCGGCGGCGGCCCGGCCTTGAGCGAGGCGGCGGATGTGCGGGTGCAGCCGGATGGCTCGGTCGAGGTGCGGATCGGCAGCCAGGCGAACGGCCAGGCGCACCGTACCAGCTATGCCCAGGTGGTGAACGAGTGGCTGGGCGTCGATCCGGAAGACGTGGTGGTGATCCAGGGCGACACGGATGAGGTGGCGACCGGCACCGGCACCGGCGGTTCCTGGTCGATTCCGATGGGCGGCGGCGCGATTGCGCGGGCGGCTGACAAAGTGATCGAAAAGGCTAGGCGCATCGCCGCGCAGAAGTTGGAGGCGGGCGAGAGCGACATCGATTTCAGCGACGGCGTGTTTTCCGTGGCGGGGACCGATCTGCGCCTGTCGCTGGGCGAGGCTGCGGCACTGGCCCAGGACCCCGCCAACCTGCCGGAAGGAGAGGAGCCGGGCCTTGGCGGCTTCGACCGTTTCGTGCCGGAAAATCACACCTTCCCCTATGGCGTCCACATCGCGGAGGTGGAGGTGGACCCGGAGACGGGCGCCTACGCGCTGGATGCCTACACCGTCGTCCACGATTTCGGCCGGGCGCTGAACCCGCTGCTGCTGGAAGGCCAGGTGCATGGCGGCATCGCCCAGGGCATCGGCCAGGCGCTGTTCGAGCGGGTGGTGTGGGGCGAGGACGGGCAGCTTCTGACCGGCAGCTACATGGACTACCACCTGCCGCGCGCTTCCGACTTTCCGGCCTTCGACTTTCTGCCGGTGGAGACACCGACCGTGGCCAACCCACTCGGCGTCAAGGGCTGCGGCGAGGCCGGGGCGACCGGCGCGCCACCCGCGGTGATCAACGCCATGCTGGATGCGCTGGCGCCGCTGGGCGTCGAACACATCGACATGCCCGCCACGCCGGAGGCAGTTTGGCAGGCAATCCAGGCGGCGGGGGGTTGAGGAAGCAGCCCATGACCTTCACCGTCAAAGCCATCGGCGGCTTTCACATCGGCGGCCGTATGACCGATCTCTCCGGCCTGTCGAAGCGCATAGCGCGCATCACCCAGGGCGGACCGGAGATCGAGATCGACCCGAACGGCCGCTTCGCCGTCGAACAGATGTATGTGCAATACACCCTGCTGGCGGAACCCTCCTTTCCCTATCCGGTGCTGCTGTGGCACGGCGGCGGCCAGACCGGCGTCACCTGGGAGGATACGCCGGACGGGCGGCCCGGGTGGCAGCAGCGTTTTCTGGAGGCGGGCTTCGATGTCTATTGCTCCGATGCGGTCGAGCGTGGCCGGGCCGGTTGGGCGAAATATCCGGAAATCTTCCAGGGAGAGCCGATATTCCGCTCGCAACAGGACGCCTGGGCCATGTTCCGCTTTGGACCGCTGGATAGGTTTCACGTGGAACAAGAGAGACGTACCTACTTTGCCAACACCCAATGGCCGGTGGAAGCGACCGACCGATACCAGAAACAGGTGGTGCCACGCTGGGCCGGGCATGAGGCGATAACCCAGAAAGCCTACGATGAACTGGTTGCCAAGGTCGGCCCGTGCGTGATCGTCTCCCACAGCCAGGCCGGCGCGTTCTCGTTCCAAGCGGCGGCGAACAATCCCGGCTGTGTCAAGGCGGTGGTGAGCCTGGAGCCGTCTGCCGGTGGCGTGGGCGAGGCCGCGCAACTGGCGGCGCTGGCCGCGGCAGGCACCCGGCATCTCGTCCTATGGGGCGACAATTTCGAGGGGCATGAGCGCTGGGCAGTCTATCGCGGGCAGGTGGAGGACTATGGCAGACAGGTCGCGGCGGCCGGTGGCCACTGGGCCGAATGGGACCTGCCGCAAATGGGGATTGCCGGCAACTCGCACTTTCCAATGATGGACAAAAACAGCGACTTGATCGCCCGAATGGTGCAGCATTGGCTCAAGGACACCATACAGTGACCGCGCGGAACGCGGCACAGGTGTGCGGAGGAGCCGCCCGATGTTTCAATCCTGGTTGCCCTGCTGAAGGAAGCCCTCATGTCATCCCTCGCCGAACGTCTGCGCCTTGCCGAGTTGAGTGGCAATCCGATTGCAGTCGATCCCGCCGATTTCCCCAAGGACGAAGCCGCTGTGGTGGCGGTGCAGGACGAGGTGTTCCGCCTCGCCGGGCGCCATGCCAGCGGTTGGAAGGCGGGTCCGCCGCCGGATGGCATGCAGGATACCGGCTGCGCGCCGCTTGCCGCGGAATGGACCCGTCCGTCGCCAGCGGTGGTGAAGGCGCCGGGCAGGCCATTGCTGGTCGAGTCTGAGTTTGTGCTGCGCTTCGGTTTTCCGGTGATGCCGGAGAAGGCGCCGCACACGCCGCTGACCATCGCCGCCTATATCGACGCCATGGCGCCGGGGATCGAATTGGTCTGGCGGCGCGTCACCAATCCGGGCGGGCCGGAAACGGCGCTGCTGTATCAGGCCGATGCCAATGGCCATGCCGGCATGATTTTGGGCGACTGGCGGGAAGACTGGCGCGATCTCGACCTCGCCAATCTGGCTGTTACGCAGTTCCGCAACGGCAAACTGCATGCCGAGGGCAGCAGCGCCAAGACCATGGGTGGCAACCCGCTTGCGGTCGCCGCCGCGCTGGCCAACCGCGAGGCGCGGCTTGGGCGGACAATTCCGGCGGGAGTTTTCGTCACCACCGGCTCCTGCACCGGCGCGCTGGAAATCCAGCCGGGCGATACCATCCGCAGCGAGTATCCGGACCTGGGCGTGGTCGAGGTGACGGTTGACTGACGGGCGCCCGGCACTGGCGTTGCATCGGGAGGAAAGCAGGATATAATGGATTTCGGTATTGCACTCGCCACCCCGGCGGCTTCCTGGAAGACGGTGAAACGGGCGGAGGAGTTGGGCTTCAGCCACGCTTGGTTCTATGACACGCAAATGCTCTCCGGCGACTGCTTCGTCGCCATGGGGGCGGCTGCGGTGAACACGTCGCGCATCCGGCTCGGCACCGGCGTGCTGATCCCGTCGAACCGGATTGCGGCCGTTACGGCCAATGCCTTCGCCACCCTGAACCAGCTTGCGCCGGGGCGTATCGACTACGGCATCGGCACCGGCTTCACAGGGCGGCGGGCGATGGGTTTCGGCGCGATGAAGATGGCGGATATGGAAGACTATATCCGCGTTTCCATGGCGCTGCTGAACGAGGAAACGGTCGAGGCCGAATTCGAGGGCAAGCGCTCGCGCATCCGCTTCCTGAATCCGGAGGCCGGATGCATCAATACCAAGGACCCGGTGACGCTGAACATTTCTGCCTACGGCCCCCGTGGCCGGCGGCTGACGGCGGAATTGGGCGCGCGCTGGATCACGTTTACAGGCGACGTGCCGACCGCCAATGCGCATCTGGCCGGCATGCAGCAAAGCTGGGCCGAGGCGGGGCGCGCCGCCAGCGATCTCTACAGCACCAATTTTGCACTTGGCTGCGTGCTGCAGGACGGTGAGCCGGCGGACAGCGAGCGCGCCATCGTCCAGGCCGGTCCGCGCGCCACCGTGCAACTTCATCGGGCGGTGGACGAGGCGGTGCAGGGCCTGCCGAACACGGGCAAGCTGCCCGATTGGCTGCAGGATATCTGCAACCGCTATGTGCAGGCCGCCGCCAGCTTCGAGCCGGAGGAGAAGGACCGCTATCTGGTCAACCACCGCGGCCATTTGATGTTTGTGCGGCCGGAAGAACGGCCTTTCGTGACGGCCGACCTGATCCGCCACACGTCGTGGACCGGTACGGAGAAGGCGTTGATCGAACAGATCGGCCAGTTGCGCGATGCCGGCTACAGCCAGTTCACCATCCAGCTGATTCCCGGCGCGGAGGAGGCGATTGAGGACTGGGCGCGGATCAAGGCGGCGTTTGCCTAGGGAGTGCCGAACATGCCCGAACCCATCACTTTGCTGGAAAATCTGCGGGCCGTGTTCTACGCGCCGTTCTACATGGCCGTGGACCGTGGCTATTTTGCCGAGGCGGGTGTTGAGGTCCGCTTTGTCGAGTCGCCAGATCCCGGCGATACGCTGCCCCGCTTGCTGTCGGGTGAGGTCGATGTCTGCTGGGGCGGGCCGCTGCGGGTCATGCGCACGCTCGACCAACAGCCGGATTGCGGGCTGGTCTGTTTCGGCGAGGTCGTCGGCCGCGATCCATTTTTTCTGACCGGCAAGGGGTTTGGCGAGAATTTCACGCTGGGCGATCTGCGGGGAAAGCGTCTGGCGGTGGTCAGCGAGGTGCCGACGCCTTGGGTCTGCCTGCGGCAGGATCTGGTTGATGCCGGCATCGATGCGGCGGCGATCGAGGTGGTCGAGGGCCGCAGCATGGCCGAGAACGAGGCGGCGCTGGCGGCGGGCGAGATCGACGCCTTCATGGCCTTCCAACCCTTTGCCGAACGCGCCGCTCGCCAATTAGGCGCGCGGGTGATCTACACCGCGGCCGACCGCGGGCCGGCGGCCTACACTTGTTTTTACACGACGCGGGAGGCGATCACCCGGCGGCGGGAAGACTTTCGCGCCATGGCTGCGGCCTGCAAGCGCGCAGTGCAGCAGCTTTATGCGGAGGGTGCAGGGGCGGCGCTGCCGACGCTGCAACGCTATTTCCCGGATGAGCCGGCAGATCTGCTGGAAGCCGCCGTTGGGCGCTATCTGCGCCACAAGCTCTACAACCCCACGGGCGTGTTGCCGGAGAAGGGCGTTGGCTGGCTGAAGCGCGCCATGCTGACCACGGGCACGATCAAGGGTGACGTGCCGTTTGCGGCGTGCGTGGACAACTCTTTGGCGGGAGGTTAGAGGGCGGGTGGCTAGGGGGGGCAGATTAGGCCACTCCGCGCTCCAGCCGACGCGCGCACCACCAGCTTGCTGCCGCCATCAGCGCCGCAGTGGCGAGGCAGGCCGGCAACCCGCCTGCCTGATAGCTGAGGCCCGACAACAACGTGCCGACCAGCCGGCCCGCAGCGTTGCTCATGTAGTAGAAGCCCACGTCCATCGTCACCCGCTCGGCCTTGGTGAAGGCCAGGATCAGGTAGGAGTGCAGCGAGGAGTTGAGCGCAAACACCGCGCCGAATGCCAGCAGCCCGGCGACCAGAACCGCTGTCAGCCAGTCCGCCGTGGCGCCAGCGGTGGCGAAAGTCAGGACGGCGAGAACCGCCGGGATCAGTAACAGGATGCCAACCCAGAGCCGCGCCATGCCGACCGCGTCTGCAATCGATTTCTGCCGTGCGCGCAGGATTTTCGGCGCAAAGCCCTGGATCACGCCATAGCCGATGATCCAGACGGCCATGAACGTGCCGATGGCAAAAAAGGCTGCGCGGTCGCCCGCCGGCGAACCATCGGACAGCACGCCATAGAAATAGATCGGAATGCCGACCACGAACCACACGTCGCGCGCGCCAAACAGGAACAGTCGCGCGGCCGACAGCCGATTGATGTTGGCGTTTTTCGAAAACACCTCCCGAAACTTCGCACTTTTCTTCCCCTGCGGCAGCCCCGCCGGCATGAACACCGCAACGGCGGCAAAGATCAGGGCCAGCACGGCGGCCATGCCGAGGACCGAGGCCTGAAAGCCCCAAATCGCCAGCAGCGCGGCGCCCAGCAGGAAGCCCAAGCCCTTCACCGCATTCTTGGAGCCGGTCAGGACCGCCACCCAACGGAACAGGGCGCTGTTGTCATCGGCCGGCGCCAGCACCTTGACGGCACTCTTGGCGCTCATTTTGGCGAGGTCCTTGGCGACGCCAGAGACGCCCTGCACCGCCATGACGAAGATCACCGACGTGACCAGGGGCCAGGCCGCATCCAGTTGCGAGAGCGCAACCAGCGCCGCGATCTGAAAGCCGAGGCCGGCATAGAGCGTCGTCGTTAGCCCGAACCGCGCCGCGATCCAGCCGGCGGATAGGTTCGTGACCACGCCCATGAACTCATAGAGCAGGAACAGATAGGCAAGATGGATCGGCGAAAAGCCGAGCGTATGGAAGTGCAACAGGACCAGCATGCGCAAGGCGCCGTCGGTCAGCATGAATGCCCAGTAGGCGGCGGTGACGGCCATGTATGCGGCCATCGCGCTCTTGCGGTCCCGGATGCTTTGGCTGGTGTCGGTCATGACGTTACATCCGTTCCGCCACCATCCGCGCCACGTCGCAGAGGCGGCAGACATAGCCCCACTCGTTATCGTACCACGCATAAACCTTGGCCTGGGTGCCGTTCACGACCATGGTGCTGAGGGCGTCGACGATGGCGGAGCGCGGGTCGTTGACATAGTCCTGGCTGACCAGCGGCCGGGTCTCGTATCCCAGAATGCCGGCCAGTTCGCCCTCCGCCGCGGCGGCGAACAGGCTGTTGACTTCCGCCGCGTCCGTTGCTCGCTCCAACTCGAACACGCAGTCAGTCAGCGAGGCGTTCAGCAACGGCACGCGGATGGCGTGACCGTTCAGGCGGCCTTTCAACTCCGGGTAGATCAGGGTGATCGCCGTGGCGGAGCCGGTCGTCGTCGGCACCAGCGAGTTGAGGGCGGAGCGGGCGCGGCGCAGGTCCTTGTGCGGCCGGTCCACCATGGTCTGGGTGTTGGTGACGTCGTGCACGGTGGTGATCGAGCCGTGCCGGATGCCGATGGCCTCGTGCAGCACCTTCACGACTGGCGCCAGGCAATTGGTGGTGCAGCTTGCCGCCGTTACCAGATGATGCCGGGCCGGATCGTAGGCCGTGTGATTGACGCCGTAGACGAGATTGAGGGCCGGCTCCTCCTTGACGGGCGCGGAGACCACGACCTTGCGCACGCCGGCGTCGTAATAGGGCTGGACCAAGCCAGGCGTCTTGAAGGTGCCGGTGCAATCGATCACCAGATCGACGCCGAGTTCGGCCAGCGGCAGCGCCTCGATGGTGCTTTCGGTCGTGCAGCGGATGCGGTGGCCGGCGATTTCCAGGTGTGGCTCGTCATGGCCGACAGCGTCGTGAGTGACCGCACCGGGCCAGCGGCCATGCACGCTGTCGAATTCCAGCAGGTGCACATGCGTGGCCGGGTCGCCGGCCTTATCGTTGACCAGCACAAGCTGGCTGGCAAGCCCCTCGTCCGCCATGCGGCGGATCAGCAGCTTGCCCATGCGGCCGAGGCCGTTGATGGCGATGCGGGGCATTGGTGGCAGGTCCTTGACGGGTCAGGCGAGCGGTGGCGGCAGCGGCCGGTCCAGGCCGATGTCGTCGACATGGCGTTGCAACGAAATGCGGCCGAGCGAGGCCATGGGCAGCGCGATGAAGGCGCGGATGCGCTGACGCAGCATGCGGAATGCTTGGTTAAAGGCTAGCGCCTTCTCGGCCTCCGTGCCTTCGACTGCAACCGGGTCCGGCACGCCCCAGTGGGCGGAAATCGGCTGACCGGGCCAGGGCGGGCAATCCTCGTTGGCGGAGCGGTCGCAGACGGTAAAGACGAAATCGAAGCGCGGCGCGTCCGCCCCTTCGAAGGTGGAGACGTGTTTGGCGTACAGGCCAGCGGTCGGATAGCCGTTGGCCTCCAGCACTGCCAGCGCGCGCGGGTTGGGCTCCGAATAGGCGTGGGTGCCGGCAGAGTAGGCGTTGAACCGGCCCTCGCCATCCCGGCGCAAAATCGCCTCGGCGAACAGCGAGCGGGCCGAATTGCGGGTGCAGACGAACAGCACGTTGAAAGCGGTTGCGGGCATGGGCGGGGTGATCTCCGGCGGCAGGGCACCGTGTGCGATATCCGGCCGGCCGCGGCAGCAATCGGCCAGCAGATAGGCGACCAGATCGCCGGCACCGCCCAGGTCGAGCATGTAATGGATCGAGCGGCCATGGCGGCGGCGGCAAATCAGGCCGGCGCCGACCAACTGGCCCAGGTGAGCGGAAAGCGTGCTGGCGCCGACGCCCAGCGCCGCGGCAATTTCGGACGCCGGTACACCCTGCGGCGCCCGGCGCGCCAAAAGGCGAAAGACAGCCAGCCGGGCGGGGTGGCCCAGGGCGGCAAGGCGTTCGGCGGGGGGGTCGAGAGACTCATCCATAATAATTCGTCATTACGTGAAATAACGAAATGAGTCCAGCGCCAATCTGCGGAAGATTTACTCCCCGATCGGCCGCGCGCCGCTGGAAACGACCTGCAGACGCCAGCCTGCCGCCTCCGTTCCCGCCAGGTTCAGGTGGCCGGCCAGGAAATAGAGCCGGTCGCGGTCCGGCCCCTTGGCGGTGCAGAACCGATCCTGCAGATAGAATGGCGGCGTGGCCTGATAGTGCAGCGTCGCCTGCACGGCTGCCGGCTCGCCGGGGATATCCGCCAGCGGAATGACGTAGTCGAGCGCGTCGCCACCGCCGTTCCTGTAATGCGGATCGTCGCCGACATGATGAGCGCCGCTTTCCTCCGCCAGTTCGGCGTTGGCGCCGATGGACCTGGCAAGTGCGATGCGGTCGTCCAGCGGCAGAAACCCATCCGGCAGCAGGCGGTTGTCCTTCACGTTGCTGCAGATCGACAGGAAGCTGGTGGTCAGGTCGCCGCCGGGCGTCGCTTGCTTGCCGCATTGCGGGCTGTCGGCCGGGGCAGGCGATGTTACCAATTCCTGATAGACTTGCGCCTGATCCTGCCGCGTGACGGTTTGGTAATGCGGCTGGAACTGCGGCTTGCCGGGCGAGAGGCGGGCGCTGCAATCGTCGGCCCACCACAACTCCCCGGCGATGGGCTGGCCGTCCTGATCGACGATCACACCAGCGCCGTTGATGCGCCCGCTCGCCCAAAGCGTCTGCCCCAGCCGGTCCAGTACCTGGAACTCGATGAAGGCGCGGCGGAAGCCGACGCCGGAGGGGAATTTGTGGCCAACCTTGTTGTTGACGGCGACCGTGGCGGTCAGTGTGCCGTCGGTCACCTTGCTTGCGACCACATCGATTCCCGCGACTTCGGTATCCGCCTGATCGAGCATGGCCTGTTCGGTGCGCAGCAGCGAGGGCAGGCCTTTGTCGGTCAGCATCGGGTCGCTGGTGGCGATTCCGAACACATCGGGGAATTGCTGCGCCATCTTCACCAGGAACACGTTCAGGCCGGCCAGCGTGTGTCGGGCAAACCCCTCGCGCGGTTGGAGGTCGATCTCATCGGGGCCGAGGGCGTTTTCGGCGGCCGGGAAGTTCGAGTGTTCCTGAATGCTGGCGATCTTGGAGACGAACGGCTTGCCGTCCGCCCCATGGGTTTTCATGTGGCAATCGCCGCAACTCCTCGGCTGGGTGCCCGCCGTGTAGGTCAGGCCCGTCGCCGGTTCGGCGTCGGTACGGAAGGCGCTGAAGAGCCATTCCGGATAGGTGGTTTGCTCGAACACATGGCCGATGGTCTCGCCTTTGTGCAGCACAGGCAGGTGTACCGTGTGGCAGGAGCCGCACAATTCCGATGAGGCGAAGCCGCTGTCATATTGTGGCGTGATGCCGAGTGCGTGCTGCATTGGCACCGCTTTCAGATCTTGAAACGGGCCATAGAGTGTATCCGGCGGACCGACGAAGAAGCTGCCGGTGAAGGTCTTGGCGAAGCCGGTCAGATCCTTGTTCAGGAAGTCCTGCCTGGCCTTGACGCACGTATTCTGCGGGTCGTCCCGCACGGCCGCCACGGTCTTGGGGTCAAGCACGGCACGGTGGCAGGCGGCGCAGGAGATGCCGTCGCGGGCGAGTGCGCCATAATCGGCATGCTTGGCGCCAGGGTTGCCGGGCGGATAGGGGACGGCGCCGACCATCGTTCGGGTGAAATCACCGCAGGCAGACTGATCCGTGGGGTCGCCGCCCGCCAACACGTTGTCGAGTTCAAACTGGCGCTGACCGAGGATGCCGTGGCAGCCGAGGCAGGTGTTCTCAACCATGGCCGGGGTGTCTGGATGGTCTTGCGTGGCCGGGTGGAAAGTCTGCACCTCGCTGGCCAGTTGGGCAAAGAAGATCGGATCGCGCCCGGCCAGCCCCATCGGCGAGGAACGCCAGGTGCCATAGGGTGACAGGTTCTCCAGCCGGTAGCCGTGTGCCTCGCTGACCGGCAGCGGCTTGGTCATATCGAATTGCAGGCCGGTGCCGCCCGCATCGTGGCAGCCGGCGCATTGATCGGCAGTGATGTACTGGCTGTCCAGCCCGGCAACGTCGCTCTTGCCCTTTTTCACCCAGACATTGTCGTAGGAGGCGGAGGGGAATTTGCTGACGGATTCCCAGGTCGGCGGGTCTGTGACGGTCTTGCCGAAGGTCGCCATGAACGCGCCATCATAGGCCAGCAGCGGCTCGCCCAGGCGCGGTGCCGGGCCTTTCGGCAGGGTGATCTGGCGGTGATGCGTGGTCGGCGGCGTTGGGTCCAGCGCGTAGTCCTGGCTGAGAAAGGTCAGCGGCCGCCCAGGCTCGCCCTGAATGTTGTTCAGGGCGGAGAAGGTCAGGTGGCTTGCGGCCGATGCGTGGCAGTTCGTGCAATACTGGCCGAAGCCCTGGAACGGCAGGCTGTTGGAGGGGCGCGGCGGCCAGTCGATATTGTCCGCCGTCCACCCGAACCAGCCCCAGTACCAGCCATCATGGCTGGCCTGGCTGTCCCGCACCATGAAGGCCGCACCGGACGATGGCAGCAGCTTCAGCGGGTCTTCGGCGGCACAGCGGGCGGCGGGGGCGGTCATCATCTCCTTGACGATCATGGCGCCGTCCGGAACCGGTGAGTCCGCCGGATACCCGGGCGCGCCATCGGCCGGCCGGTTTTCCTTCAGCCAGGCGTAGAAATCCGGCGAGTACCAGATGACCACCGGCTGGTGCGTGCCGTAATACTGCCCCTGCCATTCGCCATCGACGAAGGTGTTGGTGTAGGGGCCGGTGTCGCGCACGGACTTGTCGCGCACCCAGCCCGCCGCCTGATCACGGTGGCAGAAGTTTTTGAAGAAGGTTTGCAGTTTCGCCTGATATTCGTTCAACGGCAGCCCGCCAGGCGCGCCGACGATAGGGCGGAGCGCGGTGCACTGGGCCGGATCGGTGGGGGTGAGGGCCGCGGGCTGCAGGTCGGGGCAGTCCCCGCCAGCCAAGGCGGCGCCGGCCGATGCAAGGATGGCAAGGCCGGCGGCGAGGGTTCTGGTCAGCATCGGGTTCCCTTTCCCGCAGTCGCAACCGGGCCATGCTGGCAGGTTTCAACCAGGGGTGGAAGCCCAAACGCCCGCCGGCGGCGGGTTTGTGCGTTCTGCCCTTGCGTCCGTGGCCAAATGCTGGAAACTGTCGGCGCGACAATTTTGCGGCGATTACGCATCGCGGCGAGGCTCAGAACAAGAAAGGGATGGCATGCCCAAAGTATCGATGACCGTGAACGGTCAGGCGGTATCGGTGGAGGTTGACGGCCGCACGTTGCTGGTGGATTTCCTTCGCGATCAACTCGCCCTGACCGGCACGCATGTCGGCTGCGACACCAGCCAATGCGGCGCCTGCGTGGTGCACGTGAACGGCGAGGCTGCAAAAAGCTGCACCATGCTGGCCGCCCAGGCCGATGGCTGCGACGTGACGACAATCGAGGGCCTGTCGGACGGTGACGACCTGCACCCGATGCAGGCGGCCTTTCGCGACAATCATGGCCTGCAATGCGGCTTCTGCACGCCCGGCATGATCATGAGTGCAGTCGATCTGTTGCAGCGCAACCCCAGCCCGTCCGAGGCGGAAATCCGCAAGGGGCTGGAGGGCAATATCTGCCGCTGCACCGGCTATCACAACATCGTCAAGGCGGTCGCCCAGGCCGCCTCTGCGATGCGCAGCTAACCCCATTTACCGGAGAAGACAGTCATGAACGACAGCGTATCCGGCATCGGCGCCCGCGTGTTGCGCCGCGAAGATTTCCGTTTCATCAAGGGCCGCGGCAAGTATGTCGATGACATCGTGCTGACGCGCCAGACCTATGCCGCCATCGTGCGCAGCCCGCATGCGCACGCAACCATCAACGGCATCGACACCGGCGAAGCCGCGGCCATGCCGGGTGTCATCCGCGTGCTGACCGCGAAGGACTTCGAGGCGTTCGGCGGCCTGCCTTGCGGCTGGCAGGTCCACAGCCAGAACGGTGACCCGATGGTGGAGCCGAAACACCCGATCCTGGCGGACGGCAAGGTGCGCCATGTCGGCGACCCGGTGGCCGTGGTCATTGCCAACAGCCGGGCGGAGGCGCGCGACGCTGCCGACGCGGTGCTGGTCGACTATAGCGAACTGCCGGCGGTGGTGCGGATGCCCGATGCCATTAGCAACCCGGCTGCATTGGTGCATGACGAAGCGGCCAACAATATCTGTTTCGATTGGGCGCTGGGCGACAAGACGGCGATTGACGAGGCGATTGCCAGTGCGGCTCACGTGACGACGCTGGAGTTCACCAACAACCGCCTGTCCCCGAACGCGATGGAGCCACGATGCGCCATCGGCGATTTCGACACGTCGAACGGCGATTACACACTCTACACCACCAGCCAGAACCCGCACGTAATCCGCCTGCTGATGGGCGCCTTCGTGCTGTCCATTCCGGAGCATAAGCTGCGGGTCTATGCGCCGGATGTCGGCGGCGGTTTCGGCTCCAAGATCTATCATTATGCGGAGGAGGCCATCGTTACCGTCGCCTCCAAGTTGATCGGTCGGCCGGTGAAGTGGACCAGCGACCGGACGGAGGCCTTCATTTCCGACGCGCACGGCCGTGACCATGTCACCAAGGCGCAACTGGCGCTTGATGCGGACGGCAAGTTCCTGGCGCTAAAGGTCGAGACGATGGCGAACATGGGTGCCTATCTCTCCACCTTCGCACCCTGTGTGCCGACCTATCTGCACGCGACATTGCTGGCGGGCCAGTACAAGACGCCGCTGATCTATGCCAACGTCAAGGCGGTGTTTACCAACACCGTGCCGGTGGATGCCTACCGCGGCGCCGGCCGGCCAGAGGCGACCTATCTGCTGGAGCGCATCATCGACAAGGCCGCGCGCGAGGTGGGCCTCGACCAGGCGGAAATCCGCCGCCGCAATTTCATCCAGCCGGACGAGTTCCCGTACCAGACGCCGGTTGCGTTGGTCTACGACACTGGCAATTACGAGGCGACGCTGGCCGCGGCGCTGAAGGCCAGCAGCTATGACGGCATCGCCCAGCGCAAGGCGGAGGCGAAGGCGCGCGGCAAACTGCGCGGCATCGGCCTGTCCTGTTATATTGAGGCCTGCGGCATCGCGCCCAGCGCCGTCGTCGGCTCGCTCGGCGCGCGGGCCGGGCTGTATGAGGCGGCGACGATCCGCGTGAACCCGACCGGATCGATCTCGGTCCTGACCGGCTCGCACAGCCACGGCCAGGGTCACGAGACGACGTTTGCGCAGGTGGTCGCCGAACAACTGGGCCAACCGATTGACAATATCGATATCGTCCATGGCGATACCGCGCGCATCCCGTTCGGCATGGGCACCTATGGCAGCCGTTCCATCGCGGTCGGCGGTGCGGCCATCGTCAAGGCAGTCGACAAGATCATCGCCAAAGGCAAGAAGATCGCGGCCCATCTGATGGAAGCGAGCGCCGACGACGTCGTGTTCGAAAATGGCATGTTCAAGGTGGCCGGCACGGATAAGGAGGTTGATTTCGGCTCTGTCGCGCTGACCGCCTATGTCCCGCACAACTTCCCGTTCGAGGAACTGGAGCCGGGGCTGGAGGAAACCGCGTTTTACGACCCGGCCAATTTCACCTACCCCGCCGGCAGCTATGTCTGCGAGGTAGAGGTGGACCCGGAGACGGGCGTGGTCGAAATCTGCTCGCTGCATGCATCGGATGATTTCGGCAACGTCATCAACCCGATGATCGTTGAGGGCCAGGTGCATGGCGGCCTTGTGCAGGGCATTGGCCAGGCGCTTTTGGAGCAGGCTGTGTATGACGAGAACGGCCAGCTGCTGACAGCGTCCTATAACGACTATGCCATGCCGCGCGCCGACGATGTGCCAAACTTCACGGTGGATCATCAGGTGACCGCGTGCACCCACAACCCGTTGGGCGTGAAGGGCTGCGGCGAGGCCGGGGCGATCGGCTCGCCGCCGGCGGTGATCAACGCCATCGTCGATGCGTTGAGCGAGTACGGCGTCGAGCATATCGAGATGCCGGCGACGCCGCGCAAAGTCTGGCGCGCCATCCAAGCGGCGAAATAAGGGGAGGCAGAGGATAAAGCCATGTACGCATTCAACTATGTGAAGCCCACGAGCCTCGCCGAGGCCGCCGCCGCGCTTTCGGGCGCCGACGACGGCACCGTCCTGGCCGGCGGTCAGACGCTGCTGCCCACCATGAAGCAGCGTCTCGCCAGCCCCAGCGATCTGATCGATCTGGGCGGCATTGCCGAGCTGAACGGCATCAGTGTCAGCAGTGGCATTGTCACCATCGGCGCGATGACCCGGCATGCGGATGTTGCGGCGTCGGCCGAGGTGGCCGCCGCGATACCGGCGCTCGCGGCGTTGGCGGGCGGCATCGGCGATCAGGCCGTGCGTAACCGCGGCACCATCGGCGGCTCGGTCGCAAACAACGACCCGGCGGCGGATTATCCGGCGGCGCTGCTCGGCCTGGGGGCCACGGTCAAGACCAGCAACCGCGAGATCGCGGCGGACGACTTTTTCACCGGCCTGTTCGAAACCGCACTGATGCCGGGCGAGATCGTGACTTCGGTTGCGTTCCCTGTGCCGGAACAGGCGGCCTATGTGAAGTTCCCGAACCCGGCTAGCCGCTATGCCATGGTCGGCGTGTTCGTCGCAAAGACCGCCGGCGGCGTGCGTGTCGCGGTGACGGGTGCCGGCGACGGCGGCGTTTTCCGGGTGCCTGCCTATGAAAGCGCGCTGGCGGCAAATTTCTCGGCGGACGCGGTGGCTGACGCCGCCGTCGCCGCAGATGGTCTGGTCAGCGACCTGCATGCCGATGCCGAATACCGGGCGCACTTGATCACGGTCATGACCCGGCGCGCGGTGGCAGCGGCAAGCTGAAAGGCGATCTAATAGTGAAAGCCGCTTCTGTCCATTCGAATTGAAACCTGCCAAGGGCTGGTGAGTCATGACTTTGGCATTAGGCCGATCTTCCATGGCGCGAAACGATGGCTGGCCGACCTGAGTGCGGGGCTTGCAGTTTTTCTCGCCATGGGCGAAAGTCGAACCTACATATTCCAAAGGGCGATTCCGCCTTTCTGCGGCGGCTAGCCCGTAGCCCTATCCAAACCAGGGAGTGACGATGTACTCGCCCACTTATGCCGCCCCTAAGACGGTGGACGAAGCCGTTGGTTTGCTCGCCAACGCATCCGGCGCTGCCCGGGTGCTTTCCGGCGGCACCGACCTTATCATCCAAATGCGTTCCGGCCGCCTGCGCCCGGAACTGATTGTCGACATCAAGAAGATCGACGGCACGATCGGCATCCGCGAGGAAGCCGACGGCTGGCACATCGGAGCTGCGACGCCGGGCGCCGTGGTCGGCGAGCATGCCGGCCTCTGCGCGGCCTGGCCGGGTGTGACGGAGGCGGTGCAGCTCATCGGCTCCACCCAGGTTCAGGGCCGTGCCTCGTTTGCCGGCAACCTGTGCAACGCTTCGCCCGCTGGCGACAGCGTGCCGGGCCTGGTTGCCGCCGGTGCCAAGGCCGTGATCGTCGGCAAGAATGGCAAGCGCGAAATCCCGGTGGAGGACGTGCCGGCTGGGCCAGGCAAGACGACCCTGGCCGCCGATGAGTTCGTTTACGAGTTCATCATTCCGAAATGCGAGGGCAAGACAGGCGACGCCTATCTGCGCTTCATTCCGCGCACCGAAATGGACATCGCCGTCGTCGGTGCCGGCGTCTGCGTCACGCTGGATGCCAACGGCGTTTGCACCGCGGCCAAGGTTTCGCTCGGCGCAGTCGCGCCGACCGTCCTGGTCGTGCCGGATGCGGCGAAAGCCCTGATCGGCAGCAAGCTGGACCAGGCGGTTCTGGACAAGGTGGACGCGGCAGCGCGCGCCATCGCCAAGCCGATATCCGATAAGCGCGGTACTGCAGAGTACCGTATCAAAGTGGCCGGTGTGCTCGCCCGACGGGCTGCCGCCATCGCCTTCGAACGCGCCCTGGCGCGCTAAGATTACAGCGGGGACAAGTTATGGCTAAAACACACGTCACCTGCACCGTGAACGGTGAAGAGACCGAATTCCTCTGCGAGCCGCAGCAGACCATGCTGGATGTGCTGCGCGACGACCTGGGCCTGACCGGCAGCAAGGAAGGCTGCGGCTCCGGCGACTGTGGCGCGTGCAGCGTTCTGGTCGATGGCCGCTTGGTTTGCTCCTGCCTGATGTTGGGCTCGGAGGCAGAGGGCAAGGAAGTGACCACGATCGAAGGCATTGCCCAGGGCGATCATCTGCACCCCGTGCAGTCGCAGTTCCTGAAGCATGCCGCCCTGCAGTGCGGCTTCTGCACGCCGGGCCTGATCGTCGCCACCAAGGCGCTGCTCGACGCCAACCCGAACCCGACGGACGAGGAGGCGCGGTACTGGCTGGCCGGCAATCTGTGCCGGTGCACCGGGTACGACAAAATCCTTGCCGCCGTGCACGCGGCAGCCGCTGAGATGCGAGGGGAGGCTGCCTAGATGAACGACATCTCGATGAAGGATGCGTTGAAGGTCGTCGGCACCCGCCCAGTCCGCCCCGATGGGGTGGACAAGGTGGTTGGCCGCGCCCAGTTTGGCGGCGATGCCGCCATGCCGGGCCAGATCTTTGGCGCCACCGTCCGCTCGCCGCACGCACATGCGCGGATCAAGCGGATCGACACCTCGAAGGCCGAGGCGATGAAGGGCGTGAAGGCGGTGGTGACCGCTGCCGACTTCCCGGACATCGCGTCGGAGGAAGCCTTTGTCGGCGAAGGCCCGATGAACTTCCGCGACCTGTCGCGCAACCTGATGGCGCGCGACAAGGTGCTGTATGACGGCCACGTCGTCGCTGCGGTCGCCGCAACTTCCAACAGCATCGCCAGGGCCGCGGCCGAGGCGGTCGAGGTTGAGTACGAGGTGCTGCCGCACGTCATCGACGAGATGGAAGCGATGGCAGACGGCGCGCCGCTGCTGCATGACGACATCTTCACCGGTGGCGTCGAGCCGAAGCCGACCAAACCCTCGAACGTCGCCAAGCGGATGGAGTTCGTCAAAGGCGACCTCGATGCCGGCTTTGCCGCAGCGGACAAGATTGTCGAGCGCACCTACAAGACCGCGCCCGTACACCAAGCCTATATCGAGCCGCACGCCTGCGTCGCATCCTACAATGCCGATGGCCAGTGCCTGGTGATCTGTTCCAGTCAGGGTCAGTTCATGGTGCGCGCCTACTGCGCCAAACTGCTGGGCATCGACATTTCCGACATGCGGGTGATTCCGGCGGAAATTGGCGGCGGCTTCGGTGGCAAGACCCTGGTCTATCTGGAGCCGCTGGCGCTGGCGCTGTCGAAGAAGTCCGGCCGGCCGGTGCGCATGGTTATGGACCGGGTGGATGTGTTCCGCGGTACGGGGCCAACCTCGGGCGGCACCATCAAGGTCAAGATCGGCGCCAAGAACGATGGCACGATCACGGCGGCGGATGCCGAAATCATCCTGCAAGCCGGTGCGTATCCGGGCTCGCCCATGGGCCCGGCCTGCATGACATGCTTTGCCATGTACGATGTGGAGAACGCCCGCACGGTCGGTTTCGACGTCGTTTCCAACCGTCCCAAGGTCGCGGCCTACCGCGCGCCGGGCGCCCCGATCTCGACGTTTGCGACCGAGAGCGCGATGGACGAGCTGGCGCGCGAGATCGGTATGGACCCGATTGAGTTCCGCCTGAAGAACGCGGCGAAGGATGGCACCAAGGCGCTTTATGGCCCGACCTTCCAGAACATCGGCTATGTCGAGACACTGGAAGCAGTGAAGACCCATCCGAACCTGCAGGCAAAGCTGGGCCCGAACCAGGGCCGCGGCGTAGCCTCCGGCTTCTGGTTCAACATCGGCGGCGAAAGCTCCGCCTCGCTGGCAGTGAACGAGGACGGCACGCTGGTGCTTGTTTCGGGCAGCCCGGATATCGGCGGTTCCCGCGCCTCCATGGCAATGATGGCGGCAGAAATCCTGGGAATCGACGTCCAGCGTATCCGCCCGATCGTTGGCGATACCGCCTCCGTTGGTTTCACCTTCCTGACCGGCGGCAGCCGCGTGACCTTCGCCACCGGCATGGCGGTCTGCGAATCCGCCAATGAGGTGGTGAAGCAGTTGCGCGGCCGTGCGGCGAAGATCTGGGAAATCGACGAGGAAGCGGTCGAATGGCGCGACGGTGCCGCCTATCCGGCTGGTGACAATGCCGGCAAGTTCGAGCCGTTGACCCTGGCGGATATTGCCGCCAAGGCGGCGCGCACGGGCGGCCCGATCACGGCCAAGGGCGCTGTCAACGCCCAGGGCGCCGGCCCTGGCTTCGGCACGCATGTCGTCGATGTCGAGGTCGATCCGGAAACGGGCCATGTAAAAATCCTGCGCTACACCGCATCCCAGGATGTTGGGCGGGCGATCCACCCGGCCTATGTCGAAGGGCAGATCCAGGGTGGCGCCGTGCAGGGTATCGGCTGGGCGCTGAACGAGGAGTACATCTACGACAAGGATGGCCGCCTCGATAACGGCAGCTTCCTCGACTACCGCGTGCCGGTGGCGAGCGATCTGCCGCAGATCGATACCGTTCTGGTCGAAGTGCCGAACCCGCGCCATCCGTTCGGCGCCAAGGGTGTCGGTGAGGTGCCGATCGTGCCGCCGATGGCCGCAATCGCGAATGCCATCTACGACGCGACCGGTGTGCGCATGACCAGCCTGCCGATGTCGCCGCCGAAATTGCTGGCGGCGATGGATGCAGCCGGCAAGTAAGCGATAGGGTTGGCGGCAGGGCAATGGCCAAGGTTCATCTTAGCGCCACGCTCTGCCGCACCTATTGCGGCGATGTCCGGGAGGTGGAGGTCAAGGCTTCCACCATCGGGCAGCTGATCCGCGAACTCGATGCCCGCTTTCCGGGTCTCGGCCAGCAGATTGACGAAAGCATGGCAATCGCCATTGATGGCGAGATATTTCAGGATTCGCTGATCGATCCGATTCCGCCCAACAGTGACGTGCATCTGATTCCGAAGATCGCGGGCGGCTGACCACCGGGCGTTAGCTCGGCCGATGGCGATACTTAACTTCTTCTGAACAGATTTTCGCGTGTTTACGTCCGGTTAACCCGACTCGCGCTTTGCTATGGTCATGCGGCTTTGCGGAAACAGCGGGCGGGTGTCTGCATGGTGAATGGCGGTGGCGGCCACCGGGCGCGGCTGCGGCAACGGTTTCTTGCCGCGGGCGCACGGGCGTTTCTGGATCATGAAATCCTTGAGATGCTCCTGGCCCAGGTGGTGCCGCGGGGTGATACCAAAGGCTTGGCCTATGGGTTGATCGACGCGGCCGGCAGTGTTGGCAATGGCCCAACCTACCGTCCCGGCCTGGGGCGGGCGGTGGCGGCAGTGCTATGCGACCCGCTGTTGCTGCAAAGCGAAAGCGGTGTTCCCGGCTTCGGCCCTGGCATGGCGGCGCATCTGATGGCCGTCAAAGCCGCAGCGCTGCGTGTGGCGGAAACCGGTCAGTCGGATGCTCCGGTTCTGGGGAGTTGGAATGCCGTCGGCACCTATTGCCGCCAAGCATTTCGCAAGACGCCGCCGCCGGCCCTGTTCGTGCTGCTGCTGGACTATCGCCACCGTCTGCTGGCGGCACCGCTGTGTTTTGACCCCGACGCACCACCGGAGGATACCGCCCGTCAGACAGTGCGCTCGGCCCTGCGGCACGGCGCGTCGGGTGTGATTGCCGTGCGCTTGGCTGGCCCTGGAGGGCTCGCCGAACAGCGCCAGGACGAGGCGCAGGCCAGAGTTCTGCGCGACACCGGCGCGCCGGTATCTGTAGTGATGCACGATTTCATCGTCGTCGCCGGCGATGAGTACCTCAGCCTGCGCAGCATGGGCGTGCTGGAGGTGGCCGCGCTGTACGATGCCGAGGCAGATGCCGCCGGCGATATCCATGACGGCCGGTTTGCCGCACCGGAGGAGCGGTTGGCGGTGCTGCAGGAGACCGTGATCGCGGGCGAGGTGAACCGCCTGGACGATGCGGCGCTGCTGGCGTTGCTGTTGCGCCGCGCCGTGGCCGATGCAGGGCGGGCGGTGCTGGCGGAAGGGCTGATTGCCCGGTTCGGCAATCTTGGCCGCGTGCTGGCCGCGCCGGTGGACGAGGTCATGCATTTTCTCACTACCCGCCCCACTGGCCAGCGCCCGGACAATCCGGAACTGGCGGCGGTGCATCTCGGCGTGATCGGCGAGGGCTGTCAGCGCTACCTGCGCGGCCAGATCCTGGATGCGCCGCCGTTGAACGATACGGCGGCGTTGGTCCGCTATTGCCGGGCGGCACTCGCCTATGCCGAGGTGGAACACCTGCACGCCCTGTTTCTGACCGATGACCGCCGTCTGTTGTGGGACGAGGTGTTGAGCCGCGGCACCGTCAACACGGCACCGGTGCACCCGCGGGAGATCGCCAGCCGGGCGTTGCGGTTGGGAGCGGCGGGCATCGTGCTGGTGCATAACCACCCGACCGGCGATCCGGAACCGTCGCATGCGGATATCAGCATGACCTTGCAAATCGACCAGGCCTGCCGGGCCGTGGGGGTCCAGGTGTTGGATCATGTCGTCGTGGCGGAGTCCGGCCATGTCAGTCTGGCCGAGGCCGGGAAAATGCCCCGGCTGGTGGAGGATGTCAGCGTCTACCGGGCGACGATTGCCGGGGTAACGCGCAAACGAGGGCGTCCGCGCCGAGTGGTTGCGCCGCGGGGGTAAGCCGCGCTTTTCCAAAGGCTGCGGTCGGTCAGAACTGGTCCAGCAACCGCTTCAGGTAGTCCTGCTCCGGCACAGACCGGTTGGGGTCGGCGCTGCGGTCATAGAGGGTGTCGCGGATGCGGCGCGCGCGCTGCATCTCGCTTTCGGCCGGTATGCGCGGGCCGTCTTCCGATGCCTGACCAGACCGGCCCAGCGGGTCACGGCGGCCGGGCCGGCTGCCGTTCTCCCCGGTCTGTTGCCCCCCCGGCAGGCCGCCAGTGCCCATGCCGAATTGGTTTGACAGTTGCTGCGCCATGCCGTGGCCGAGTTGGCGCAGATGCTCCAGCGCCTCTGTCTCGGCATCGAGCGCCGGCTGTCCTGCGCCCTGTTGCAGGCTGTCGCGGGCGCCGCGCATTGCCTGCTCCGCTTGCTGCAATGCGCCCGGAATGGCGCCCAATTGCTCGCCCATCTGATGCATCAATTCTCCCAGGTTGCGGCGCAGTTCGTCCTGGTCCTGCGCCAACTCCGGCATGGGTGGGCCGGGCCGCTGCCGGTCCTGTGGTTGCGAGTCGCCGGGCATAGTGAAGTTGTGCGGGCCGAAGTCGGGCAGGCCGAAATTTGGCAGGCGGAAGGGCAGGTCCGGGCGGCCTGCGTTTGGGTTTGGCGGACCCACCGGCGGGGGCTGCGCCTGCTGGCTCTGCTCAAAGGTGCGGTCGATCAGCGATTGCTGGCGTCGCTGCATTTCCAGCAGACGGTTCAGCATTTGCGTCATCGCTTCCGCCTGCTGACGCTGTTCCGGCGTCATGGGCTGTGCCTGTTGCACGTTTTCGAGCATCTGCTGCAATTGCGACAACAGCTTCTGCGCCGCTTCGGGCGACCCCATTTCCGCCAGATCCCGGATACGGTCGAGCATACGCTCCAGGTCTTCGTCGGTGATAGTACGGTCTTGGTCGGCGGCCCGCGCCTGTGGTGGTCGATCGCCGTTGCGTTTGGCAAGTTCCGTTGCGAATCGGCGCATGGCCTCGCGCAGTTCCTCCACCAGTTGGCGAAGCTCTTCCGGCGGGGTGTCGCGGGTCAGCGCCTCCTGCAATGCCTGCTGGGCGGCGCGCAGATCGCGCTCGGAAGCCGGCAAATTGCCATCTTCCAGCCGCAACGCAGTATCCCACAACAGGTCCCGGACCGAAGTTCTGGCCGCATGGCCATCGTCATGACGCAGGCGATGGAAGCTGGAACTGATCGCCAGGTAGACAACGGTGTCATGATCGAAACGGCCGGGGAAACTGGCGATTTCGGCCAAAGAGCGGCCGACCTTCACCGGCGCAGCGCCGGAATCCAGCTTCTTGCGCGCGGCGATGATCTCTTGCGCCACCGGGTGTTCGAACGTGCGCTCCGGCAGGGTGATGGCCATGGCTTCGCTGCTGCCATCCTGATTGGCGCCGTCGCGCGCGTGCAGCCGAACCAGCACCTGGCGGCCGGCCCAGGGGTGCGGTGTCAGGTCATGGAAGAGGCTGGACCGCACTTCCGCCGGCGCGGTGCGGCTCAGTGGGAAGGACAGGCGCAAAATCTCGTCCCAGCCGACTTGCGGCTGGTTCGGTGCCAGGCGAAGTTCGGCCCAGGCCTCCACCACGCCATAATCGTCACTGAGGGCGTAATCGAGGCGCAGCGCTTGGCGCTGGGTCGCGGACGGCGCTTCGGTAAAGGCGGCGGCGGGTGGCATGTCCGGGACGATCGTTACCGGCCACGTGGCGAGAGGATCGCCGTTGCTGATAACAGAGATGCGGGTGGTATCGCCCGGATCGAGGTTCAGGGCATACTGGCCCGGCGCTTCCTCGGTCATCGGATAGGTTTGGGTGTCGAGGCTGAGGCTCGGCTCGTCCGCATTGCTCACCTGCGCAATCAACCGGCTGCCGGCCGGCAGTCGCAACGGCTCGCCAGGAGTTGGCGCAAAAATCGGCGGACGGCCGGTATAGGGTGGCGGTTCCGCCCAGACATTGACGGCGGGCGATGGCGCGGGGGAGGCTGCCGCAAACCGGGGGGTCAGGGTTTCGGCCAGCCGGTCGCGCCACCCATAGCCGGCGATGGCCACCGCAACGGCCAGGCCGAGCATGGCTCCGGCCCGCCAGGCATACCGGTCGAGGCGCGGCAGGGTGCTGACCGGGGGCCGGGGCTGCAGCGTCTGGAGGCGGGCGGCCAACTGGCGCTGATGCGCCGCCCAGAGGGCCTGGGCGGCTGGGCCTTCATCCAAAGGCTTGTCGGCAAGGCCCTGCAGGGGCCGATGTTCGGCGCCACTGTCCCGCTCCAGCCGCCGCACCGCCTCGTCCCTGGTGGGCAGCGTCCAGGCAGACCGCCGCTGCCAGAGCGTCCAGCCAAGCCATGCGGCGGCGGCGATGAGGCCCAGGCTGTGCAGCAATGGGCCAAGCGCCGGCAGCAGGCCGGAAATGCCGAGCGCCAGCAGGGCCAGCACCACAGCCTGTGCCGGCCAGAGTCCGTTCCAAACCCGCTCCGCCCACAAACTGGCCCAGGCCAGGGCGATCCGGGACTTGATGGGTAGGGTGCGGGTTCGGATCAGGGGCTCAGGCCTCCTCCAGCCAAGGCGGCAGGCTTTGCGCCGCAATCATCTCCTCATAGGTCGGGCGGCGGCGGACCACGGCCCATTCCTTGCCGCTCACCATGACCTCCGGCGCGCGCGGCCGCCCATTGTACTCCGAAGCCATCACCGCACCATAGGCCCCGGCAGCACCGATCACGATCATGTCATCGGGTTTGAACGGTGGCAGGGCGCGGCCGGTTGCGAACGTATCGGTGCTCTCGCAAATCGGGCCGACCAGGTCGGCCTCGCTCCATTCCGCTTCCGGCCCTGGCGCGGTTTCCGGCTGGATCGGGTGATAGGCGGTGTAGAGCGCCGGACGGATCAGGTCGTTCATCGCGGCATCGACGATGACGAAGCGCTTGGCCGCCGTCTGCTTTTCCGTGATGACGCGGGTGACGAGCACACCCGCCGGCCCGGCGATTCGGCGGCCGGGCTCGAACACCAAGGTGGCGCCGAGACCGTGAAATACCTCCCGCACCAGGGCGGCATAGGCAGCAACGCTGGGCGGTGCTTCCTCGTGATAGGTGATGCCAAGGCCGCCGCCAAGATCGAGCCGTTGCAGGGGCAGCCCTTCCGCCTGCAACGCGGTGTAAAGGTCGCGGACCCGGTGGAAGGCGTCGCGGTAGGGCTCCAGCCGGGTGATCTGAGAGCCGATATGCACCGCCAGGCCGACCGGCTCCACTCCAGGCAGGTCTTGCGCGTGACGGAACAAGGCCGGCGCGGCATCGTAGGCAATGCCAAACTTGTTTTCGGCCTTGCCGGTGGAAATCTGCGCGATGGTGCCGGCATCCACATCCGGGTTGATGCGGATGGCGATGCGCGCAGGCTTGCCCAGCTTCGTGGCGATCTCGCTCAACAGGTCCAGCTCGCTTGCCACCTCCACATTGATTTGCATCACGCCTTCGTCGAGGGCGAAAGCCAGTTCTTCCCTGGTCTTGCCGACGCCGGAAAACACGATCCGGCCGGCCGGAATGCCGGCGGCCAGCGCATAGCGCAACTCGCCGCCGGAGACGACATCGGCGCCCGCGCCCTCCGCCGCCAACAGGCGCAGGACGGCCAGCGAGTCGTTGGCCTTCACCGCATAGCAGATGGTGACCGGCAAGCCAACGAACGCGTCGGCATAGCTGCGGTAGGCATCGCGGAAGGCCGCGCTGCTGTAGACATAGACCGGCGTACCGACGGCTGCCGCAATCTCCGCCAGCGGCACGTCCTCCGCCCAAAGGCGGTGATCCTGGTAATGGAACGGCGTCATTTGGCCGGGTAGGTCCGCGGATACGTGGGTTGCGTGCCCTCTGCGGGCTCCAGATCGCCCTTCTTGCCGCATGCGGTGACGGCGAAGGCGATCACGGTGAGAACGAACATCATCATGACGAGGCGGCCCATCGGCAGGTTAACTCTCATGGTTCAGGCCAAAACGCAGGCGGGCTTCGGCAATCGCCTCCCGCACACGCGCGGGCGCAGTTCCGCCCTCGCTGGTACGGCTGGCGACCGAGGCATCCAGGGTTAGTACATCATAGACGCCGGCATGAATGCCGGCATGCACCGCTTGCATGGTTTCGATGGAAAGCCCGGCCAGTGATGAGCCCTGCCGGTCCGCTTCCGCCACCAGGGTGCCGGTAACATGATGGGCATCACGGAACGGCAGGCCCAACTCGCGCACCAGCCAATCCGCCAGATCGGTGGCGGTGATATGACCCCGTTCGGCGGCGGCGCGCATGCGGTCCGGCTGCGGGGCGAAGTCGCGCACCATGCCCGCCGTGGCAGCCAAGCAAAGCATGAGTGCATCCGCGGCCTCGAACGTCGGCTCCTTGTCCTCCTGCATGTCCTTGGAATAGGCGAGCGGCAGGCCCTTCATGGTCACCAGCAGGCTGTTCAGCGAGCCGATCATGCGCCCGGCCTTGGCGCGGGTCAGTTCGGCTGCGTCCGGGTTGCGCTTTTGCGGCATGATGCTGGAGCCGGTGGTGAAGGCATCCGACAGCTTGACGAAGCCGAAGCCTTCCGAACACCACAGCACGATTTCTTCCGCCAGCCGCGACAGGTGCGTGGCGCAAATGGCGGCGGCAGACAGAAATTCCAGCGCGAAATCGCGCGCTGAAACGCTATCGACCGAGTTTGCGGTGGGCCGCTCGAACCCCAGTGCCACCGCCGTGGCGCCGCGGTCAATCGGGAAAGGGGTACCGGCCAGCGCGGCGGCGCCAAGCGGCGACTCGTTCATCCGGTGGGCGGCGTCGGCGAAGCGGCTCCGGTCGCGCCCAAACATTTCGACATAGGCCATCAGGTGGTGGCCAAACGTGATCGGCTGCGCGTTCTGCAGATGGGTGAAGCCGGGCATGACCATATCTGCCGATTTCTCTGCTTGATCCACTAACGCGGCCTGCAGGTCGGTCAGGGCCCGGTCCGTCTCCGCGCACGCCTGGCGGACCCAGAGGCGGAAATCGGTGGCGACCTGGTCGTTGCGGCTGCGCGCCGTGTGCAAGCGGCCGGCGGGTTCGCCGATCAGTTCGCGCAGGCGCGATTCCACATTCATGTGGATATCTTCCAGTTCCGGGCGGAAGGGGAAGCTGCCGGCAGCAATCTCCGCTTCCACTTGGTTCAAGCCCTGTTGAATGGCCGCATTGTCTTCGGCTGTGATAATCCCTTGATCTGCCAGCATGGCCGCATGGGCGCGGGAACCTGCAATATCCTGCGGCGCCAGGCGTTTATCGAAACCAATGGAGACGTTGATCTCCGCCATGATTGCGGCGGGGCCGGCGGCAAAACGGCCACCCCAGAGCGGGTTGGCGGTCGCATCGGAGGAAGACTGAGACATGCGGTGGATTGCTCTGATACTGCTGGTGGCGGTGATAGCGGTTGCGGCTGTTCTGTATGGCATGGTGACGGACGAAGGGGAAGCGGGGCCGCCTCTCAGCGTCGCCGCAGGCCCCGAGCCCGCGCCGCACGGCAATACGGTGCGCCCGGTGCCGGACTGGACGGCGGCTCTGGAGCGGCTGCGTCCTGCAGAGGCCGCGCCGACGGTGGCCTTCGCCGATGGCGAGGGAAACAGCATGACGCTGGCCGATTTCCGCGGTCAGGGCGTGGTCGTGAACCTGTGGGCAACCTGGTGCGGCCCCTGTGTGCATGAAATGCCTTCGCTGAACCGGTTGCAAGCGATGGTGGCGGACGATGGTATCCGCGTCGTCGCGGTTTCCTCTGACCGGGAAGGTATGGCAAAAGTCGAGCCGTTCCTGGCCGAACATGGGTTGGACAGGCTCGCCCCTTATCTGGACCCGCAAGGCGCGTTTACCCGTTCGCTGAACGGCCGCGTGTTGCCAAGCACCTATATTCTGAACCGGGAGGGTGAAATCGTGGCCCAATATATCGGACCGGCCGAATGGGACGCGCCGGAGCTGGTCGCCGCCGTGCGCGAGTTGGTGCGCTAGTTGCTGCGCGTTCCTTCGCTGGAGCGGCCGGACTGGCGCGGACAGGCGACGGCACTGGGGTTTCACTTCCACACCATCGCCGGCGAGCCCTATTGGGACGAAAGCGCGCACTACCGTTTCACCTTGCGGCAGATCGAGGACGACATCGAGGCGCCCACCGCCGAGATCGAAGCGATGTGCCTAGACGTGGTCGACCGCGCCTGCCGCGACGGGGAATTGCTGCGTCAACTCGCGATTCCCGAGCCATTCTGGGATTTCATCGCGCAAAGCTGGTTCCGGGGCGAGCCGCCGCTCTATGGCCGCATGGATTTCGCCTATGACGGCCACGGCCTGGCCAAGCTTTACGAATACAATGCCGACACGCCGACCTCGCTTTACGAAAGCGCTTTTTTCCAATGGCTCTGGCTAGAGCAGGCGCGGGTGTTCGGGCGGGTGCCGAACGATGCCGACCAGTACAATTCCATCCAGGAGGCGCTGGTCGCTGCCTTCGAGGCCTTCAATCCTGGCGCCTACCTGCATTTTTCGTCGGCGGACGGCCATGCGGAAGACCGCGGCACCGTCGCCTATCTGGAAGATTGTGCCCGGCAGGCGGGCCTCGCTACCGACTATGTGGCGCTGGAGCAGATCGGCGTGGATGCGGCAGGCCGCTTCTCCGACACCAACGATTATGTGATCGAGGCGCTGTTCAAGCTGTATCCGTGGGAGCAGGTGTTCGCGGATCGGTTCGGCGAATTCGTGCCCGGCGCAGGCGTGCGCTGGCTGGAGCCGCCATGGAAGGCGATTCTGTCGAACAAGGGGCTGCTGCCGCTGCTCTGGCGCTTTTTCCCCGGCCATCCGAACTTGCTGCCCGCATTTTTCGAGGCCGACCCGGCCGCGGCGGACCTATCCGGCGGCTACGTGCGCAAACCGCTGTTCGGCCGGGAGGGGGCGAATGTGGAGTGGGTGGAGCCGGATGGCCAGCGCTATGCCATTGACGGGCCGTATGGCGCGGAGGGTCATGTGCTGCAAGCGTTGCAGCCGTTGCCTTGCCTTGCCGGCAACTATGCAGTCATCGGTTCGTGGGTGGTGCGGGGCGTACCGGCGGGATTGGGCATTCGCGAGGACTCAACGCCGGTGACACGCGATACATCCAGGTTTATGCCGCATGCGATTGTGGGGTGAGGCTGAAAACGATGATGGGCGCCCGGAGGCGCCCATCGGTGGAACGATGAGTCCGCGCTTTTATTCCACGGCTTCGATCGGGGTGCGCTTCACCTTCATGGTGTCCACACCCTCAATGCGGATCAGGCGGGTCGGCCCGTCGCGGTAGGGGGCGTGCACCGCGCCTTCCGGGTACACGTGAGCATCGCCCGGCACCAGTTTGTACTTGCGGGACAGCTTGACCTTGGCCGGTTTGTCACCCTGCGCCGGGCTGACGACGTCCCAGTCGGTCATCTCGGTCTCGCCCTCAGCCTGGCCGTAGATCGCCCAGGTCGGGCCATGATCGTGCGGCGAGCCCTGCTTGGCGTCCTTGTAAACATGGCCGCAGATGCAGAAACCAAGCTCCGGATCCTCATAAAGAACCGTGCGCTCTTTCTCGACATCGTCGTTCAGGTATTTGGCGCAGAGCTCTTTGTCTTTCAGGGCCTTGGCAACGTATTGCCGGACCTTTTCGCGGCCGCCGGCGCCCGGGTCGGCTTTCAATGCATCGTGGCAATCGGCGGCAAGCTGCTCAAGCGTGTAGCCCATGGAAACGTCTCCTTGAATGCGTGTCTTTGTCAGAATGTCATTCTGCTATGGAGGCGGGACTTAGGCAACCATTTCGACCGTGGTATTCTGCGCCAGCCATTGCGAAAGGTCAGCGCGGGCGCGTGCCACCAGGGCAGTGCGGCGGTCTTTTTTGCCGGGCTTGCGCTGGCCCTTTTCGCGCGGCAGGTCGATGGGCGGGAACAGGCCGAAATTGACGTTCATCGGCTGAAAAGCGCCGGGCGTCTCCGCCCCCAGCGCGCCACCCGTCACATGCGCCAGCAACGCACCGAGCGCCGTGGTCGGTGGCGGTGGCGTGACGGCAACGCTGCCATTGGTTTCGGCCAGCGCAAAGCGTGCGGCCAGCAGGCCGATGGCCGTGCTCTCGACATATCCCTCTACGCCGGTTACCTGGCCGGCAAAGCGTAGATGCGGCGCCGCCTTCAGCCGAAGCTCGGTGTCCAGCACGATAGGCGAGTTCAGGAAGCTGTTGCGGTGGATGCCGCCGAAGCGCGCGAATTCGGCATTCTCCAGGCCAGGCACCATGCGGAATACCTCCGCCTGGGCGCCGTAGCGCATCTTGGTCTGGCAGCCGACCAGATTGAACAGCGTACCCAGCGCGTTGTCCTGGCGCAGCTGCAGAATGGCGTAGGGTTTCACATCCGGCGCGTGCGGGTTGGTCAGGCCGACCGGCTTGAACGGGCCATAGCGCAGGGTTTCCGGTCCCCGAGACGCCATGACCTCGATCGGCAAACAGCCCTCAAAATACGGGGTATTCTTCTCCCACTCGCGGAATTCGGTGACATCTGCCGCACAGAGCGCCGCAACGAACGCATTGTATTGCGGCTCGTCCATCGGGCAGTTGAGATAGGCAGCGGTGTCGCCGCCCGGCCCCGGCTTGTCGTAGCGGGACTGGAACCAAGCCTTGCCCATATCGACGGAATCGCGGTGGACGATGGGCGCGATGGCGTCGAAAAAGGCGAGCGCATCCTCGCCGCAGGCCGCGCGGATCGCATCCGCAAGAGGTTCGGAGGTCAATGGTCCGGTGGCGATCACGGTTGGCCCCCAGTCCGCTGGCGGCAGGCCGGTAACCTCCTCACGTGCGATGGTAACGAGCGGATGCGCCTCCAACGTCGCCGAAATCTGGGCGGCAAAGCCCTCCCGGTCGACGGCCAGTGCCGAGCCGGCGGGCACCTGGTGCTTGTCTGCCGTGGCCATAATCAGCGAGCCGCAGCGGCGCAATTCCTCGTGCAGCAAGCCGACCGCGTTGCCGTCGGCATCGTCCGAGCGGAAGGAGTTGGAGCAGACCAGCTCCGCCAGCCGGTCGCTCACATGCGCATCCGTTGAGCGGACCGGCCGCATTTCGTGGATGACGACCGGCTGGCCGGCCTGCGCCAGCTGCCAGGCCGCCTCCGACCCGGCGAGCCCGCCGCCGACGATGTGGGTGGGGTTGGTCATCTGCACATCCTTTGGTCCCCGCAAATGGCCAGGCCATCCGCGAGGCACGCGATGATTTCAATCGTTCATCAACAGGTGGATCAGCGCCGACGTATCGTACCGGCCGCCGCCGCGGGCCTGGACGGCGGCATAGAATTGATCCACCAGCGCCGTTACTGGCAGGCGGGCACCGTTGCGGTTGGCTTCCGCCAGGCAGATGTTCAAATCCTTGCGCATCCAGTTGACGGCAAAGCCGAACTCGAATTCGCCGCGGGTCATGGTGCGGCCGCGGTTTTCCATCTGCCAGGATTGCGCTGCGCCCTTGCTGATCACCTCCAGCACCTGATCCGGGTCAAGCCCGGCCTTGACGGCAAAGTTCAACCCTTCGGAAAGCGCCTGCACCAGCCCGGCAATGCAGATCTGGTTGACCATCTTGGTCAGCTGGCCGCTGCCGGCCTCGCCCAGCAGCGTCACCGCGCGGCCATAGCAATCCATCGCCGGCTTGGCGCGGTCGAATGCGGCCTGGTCGCCGCCGCACATGACCGTCAGCGCGCCGTTTTCCGCGCCGGCCTGGCCGCCGGATACGGGCGCGTCGATGAAGTGCAGGCCGGCCTTCTGTGCCTCTGCATACATCTCACGCGCGACTTCGGCGGACGCGGTGGTGTGGTCGACGAAGATCGTATCCTTGCCCATGGCCTGAAATGCGCCGTCCGCGCTGGTGCAGACCGCGCGGACGTCATCGTCTGCGCCGACGCAGGCAAAGACGATGTCCTGCCCCTTGGCGGCCTCCGCCGGTGTCGCCGCGGTCTTGCCGCCGAATTCCCCGGCCCATTGCTCGGCCTTGGCGGCGGTGCGGTTGTAGACGGTGACCGTGTGGCCGCCCTTCGTGGCAAGATGGCCCGCCATCGGGTACCCCATCACGCCCAGGCCGAGAAATGCGACGTTTGCCATGGCTTCTGTTCCCTATGTCTTGGTTCGCTCGGCTTCTTCCGCCAGCGCCGGCAGGATCAACTCCCGGTGCATGGTTTGCCACAACTCCTCATCCGGAGTCAGCAGGCAGACATGCCCCCTTTCCGCGGGTCGGTAAGCAGAGCCGTCGCCCATGCGCGCAATGCCGCCCGCTTCCTGGTGCAGCAGGATGCCGGCCGCATGGTCCCATGGTTTCATCCGCGTGTAGACGCCGAAATGCATGCGACCCTTGAGCCGCGCCAAGTATTCCTGGCCGACACAGCGCGCGTTGAACACATTGCCGAGCCGGCCGCGGCCTCTGCCCCAGATGCGCTGGTACGGTTCCGACATGCGCACGAAGCGGCCATAGATCGAGCCGTTGAGCGATCGGTCCTCCGCCGGCCGTGCTACTTTCAGGCGGCGGTTGCCCAGGAATGCCCCGGCGCCCTTGCCCGCAATCGCCATGCGGTCCGAGAGCGGGTCATAGATCCAGCCGGCCACGGTCTCGCCCTTGATGACCAGGGCGACGATGACGGCGACAATGGGGAGGCCCTGGGCATAATTGCCGGTTCCATCCAGCGGGTCGATTACCCAGACCGGGGCATCCCCGTCCAGCACGGCCAGCACGCCCCGGTCGTCGTGCACCGCTTCCTCGCCCACCACCAGCGAGCCGGGCAGCAATTGGACCAAGGCCTTGGCCAGCGCCGCTTCCATGGCGAGATCGACGGCGGTGACAAAATCGCCGGGCGTTTTCTCGCCGATTTCGGCGGTGGTGAGCGTGATGAATTTCGGCACGAGTTCGCGCGCCGCGATCTCGCGGATGATCTGAGCGACGCGGTCGGGATCGGGTGTCATAAGATGGAACCTATTGGGCCTGAAGGCCCCGTTCTAGCCGGGCCAGGTCCGCAGGGTCCAGCGCCACGGTCAGGTGGGCGGCGGTTTCCCGATCCTCCCGCGACAGCACCTGCCCGCGGCGGTAGAGCCAGGCCAGTGTCTTGCCATCGGCGAGGTCAATGTCCAGTTCGACCACGGTCCGTTGAGCCGCTAGCGCCTGGTCGATGGCGCGCATCAGCGCATCGCAGCCTTCGCCGGTCAGTGCGGAGGCCAGTACCCAGCGCTGACCGTCCGTCCGCTCGCGCAGAAAGGCGAGGTCGTCCGGCGGGATCAGGTCGGCCTTGTTGAGCACCTCGATCATCGGTTTGGCATTGTCGCCGGCAAGGCCCAATTCCTCCAGCACCTGCTCCACGTCGCGTTTCTGTGCGGCGGAGTCCGGGTCGGCGGCGTCGCGGACGTGCAGCAGCAGGTCAGCCTCCGTCACCTCCTCCAGCGTCGCGCGGAAGGCGGCGACCAACTGGGTCGGCAGGTCGGAGATGAAGCCCACCGTGTCCGACAGGATCACCGTGCGGCCGCCCGGTAGCTTCACCGACCGCATGGTCGGGTCGAGCGTGGCAAACAGCATGTCCTCGGCCATAACGGCCGAATGGGTCAGGCGATTGAACAGTGTGGATTTGCCGGCGTTGGTATAGCCGACCAGCGCTACCACAGGATAGGGCACCTTCTTGCGGCTGGAGCGGTGCAGGCCACGCGTGCGCTGCACGTCGGCCAGTTCCTTCTTCAGGCGCACGATGCGGTCGTCGATCAGACGGCGGTCGATTTCGATCTGCCGCTCGCCCGGGCCGCCCATAAAGCCCGCGCCGCCGCGCTGCCGCTCCAAGTGCGTCCAGGACCGGACAAGGCGCGTGCGCTGGTAGGTGAGCTGCGCCAGTTCCACCTGCAGGCGGCCTTCCGATGTCCGTGCACGGGCACCGAAGATTTCGAGGATCAGCCCGGTGCGGTCGATCACCTTGGCGTCGATCGCGCGTTCCAGGTTGCGCTGCTGGGCGGGCGAGAGCTGGCAATCGACGATGACAACGTCGATCTCCTCCATCTCGCAGATCGTCTTGATATCGTCCACGGCACCGGCGCCGAGCAACGTGGCCGGGCGCACCTTCTTGACGCCAGCAACCATGGAATGCCGAACGTCCAGATCGATGGCTGCCGTCAGGCCCACGGCCTCGGCCAGCGCCGCGTCAGCAGGCCGCGACGCTGGCTGGCCTGCAATATCAGGATGGACGACCAGCGCGCGCTCCGGAACAGGTTCCCGGTTATAAAAGCGCGTGCCGTCGCGGTCTTCGGTCAAGCGGAAGCCTCTTCCTCGACCGTCGCCTCATCGGGCCCATCCCACAGCATGACGGGCTGTGACGGCATGACGGTAGAAATCGCGTGTTTGTAAACCAACTGCGAATGACCGTCGCGGCGCAGCAGAATAGAGAAATTATCGAACCAAGTAATGACGCCCTGAAGTTTCACGCCGTTCATCAGGAACACGGTGACAGGGAGTTTATTCTTGCGAACATAGTTCAGGAAAACGTCCTGAAGGTTCTGTTGTTTTGGGGCCGCCATTGCAGCTTCCCTTTCTTGTTGCTCAGTCGAGTCGGTACGGACTGCATCCGAGAGGGCGAGAGACGGCAAAGGGGCCCAAGCAAATCATCGCCAGCCCCAAAGCCGACTAGAACCTAAGAACGGCTTAAGGATTCGACAAGGGCCTGCTGCAAAACTGTCAGGTTTTCTGCGACAAAATCGGGGGAAATACCGGCCGGTAGCGCCGCCGGGTTGGCGCTGGCATGACGGACGATCACGGCGGTGCAGCCCGCCGCACGGGCGGTCAGCAGGTCGGTGCCGGAATCGCCGATGAACCAGACATCCGGACCGGCAGCGATGCCGGTGCCGTGCAGGGCGAGATGCACCGGTGCCGGGTCCGGCTTGTCACGCTCCGCATCCGTCGCGCCGACCATGGCATGAAAGCGCGGACTCCAGCCCAGATGCACCGCTTCCTTGCGCAAGTGCCGGCCGCTTTTGTTCGACACCAGGCCGGTGCTGATCGGGCCGATGGAATCCAGCAGCGCTTCGGCGCCGTCCAGCACTTTCAGCATGTCCAGGTGGCTGCGCTCGAAGCCGGCATAGAAGATGTCCCGCGCCGCCTGCCAGTCGTCACCGAACAGCACGGGGAAGCTGTCGCGCTGGGACGCGCTGATCCGGTCCATCGCCTCGCCGCGGCTCCAGGCGGGCTTGCCGAAGGCCGTCAGCGCCTCGTTGATGCCGGCGATAATGGCGTCCCAGTTGTCGACCAGGGTGCCGTCCCAGTCGAACAGCAGCGCGCGAGGCTTGGGCAGGCGGGCGGTCATGATGGCATCGCTCCCGTGGCGGAGAAGGCGCGGTAATGCTGGGACAGCGCCAGGGTCAGGCTGCCGGGCTTGCCATTGGCGACGCTGGCATCGTCGATCCGCACGATCGGATAGACGCCGGTGGTGGTTGAAGTCAGGAACGCCTCCCGCGCGCTTTTGGCCTCGTCCAAAGTGAACGGCCGTTCCTCCACCGTCATGCCGGCAGCTTTGGCCAGGCTGATGATACGGTCGCGTGTGATGCCGCCCAGAATGGCGTTGGTGGCCGGATGTGTGACCAGCCGGCCGTCGCCATCGACGATAAAGGCGTTGGTGGAGCCTCCTTCGGTCACGACGCCGTCGCGCTCGCGCGTGAACCAAGCCTCATAGGTGCCGTTCTCGCGGGCGCGCTGCTTGGCCAGCACGTTGGGCAGCAACGCCACCGATTTCACGTCGCAACGCTGCCAGCGGATTTCCGGTACGCTGAGGACGGCGGTGCCTTCCTGTACCTGTGCGTCGGATGGCAGGGATTGGCGGCGGCAGGTCATGACCAGGGACGGCGCCGCCTGGCGGGGAAACGGCGCGTCGCGCCGGGCGCGGCCGCGGGTCAGTTGCATGTAGATAATGCCCTCACGCACCCGGTTGCGGCGCATCATCTCCGCCATCACCCGGCGCATGGCGTTGCGCGGCATGGCGGGCGGCAGGCGCAGCGCCGCCAGCGAGCGGTCCCAGCGGTCCAAGTGCGGAATTTCGTCGACGAAACGGCCGCCGTCGATGGCAATCACTTCATAGATGCCGTCGGCGAACTGGAAGCCGCGGTCTTCGATGGAAACGCTGGCATCGGCGTGGGGGCAGTAGCGGCCATTGACATAGGCGACGCGGCTCATGCTGGACTCTCAGAAATGTTCAAGACTGACGGCGAAGATGCGCTCGACCCGTTTGATAACGGATTCGACCGCGAACAGGATAACTCGGTCGCCCGGCTGGATCACCGTATCGGACCGCGGAATGATGACCTTGCCTTCGCGGACGACCGCGCCGACCACCGCGCCGTGTGGCAGCTTTGAGGCAGACAGTGGCTTGCCGACAATGCTGGATGATTCCATAGCCTCAATATCGATGATCTCGCCAAAATTTTCGCCGATGGAATGCACGGCCCGTACCTTGCCGCGGCGGACATGCTGCAGAATGATTGAGGCGGTGATGGCGCGCGGGTTGATGACCACGTCGATATCGAGCTGTTGCAGCAGGGTGGAATAGGCCGGGCGGGTGACCAGCGCGATGGCCTGTTTCGCGCCATATCGCTTCGCCAGCAGCGAGGCCAGAATGTTGGTTTCGTCATGGTCGGTCACGGCGATGATGGTATCGGCCCGCCGGGCGTTCGCTTCTTCCAGCAGATCCGGATCCATCGCGTCGCCATTCAGTACGGTGGTGCGGGCGAGGCGCTGGGCGACGGCCTGGGCGCGGGCCGGGTCCAGCTCGACCACCATGGCGGAGATGTCGCGGTCCTCCTCCTCGATGATCCGGGCGAGGCGTTGGCCGATATTGCCGCCGCCGACGATGATGACCCGGTGGCTTTCCGGCACTTCCTGCCCGACCGCTGCCATGGCCCGGGGCACGTGGGACGTATCGGCGACGAAATACACCTCGTCGCGCGGGAACAGTTGATCCTGATCGCTGGGCACGAACGCCCGGCCGTCCCGCACCACACCAACCACCTGAATGTTCAGGTCCGGGAACAGGGCGGTCAGCTGGCGCAACGGCGTGTTGATGATCGGGCATTCCTCGCCAAGCCGCACGCCAACCAGACGAATAGCGTTGTCGGCCATTTCGATCATCTCGATCGCGCCGGGCGCATGCAGCCGGCGCATGATGGCGCGGGCCACCTCCTGTTCCGGCGAGATGATGACGTCGATCGGCAGGCCGCCATCCTTGGACAGCAGACCGGACCAGCGTTCCGCCGAATATTCCTGGTCACGGACGCGGGCGATCTTGGTCGGGATATGAAACAGGGTGTGGCCGACAATGCAGGCCATCATGTTGACCTCGTCCGACACGGTGGCGGCGATAATCATGTCGGCATCCGCAGCGCCCGCGTGTTCCAGCACGCTGGGGCGCGAGGCGTAGCCGACGATGCCGCGCACGTCGAGGCTGTCGTCAAGCCGGCGGATCAACTCCTCCGACTGGTCGATGACGACGACGTCGTTTTCTTCACTGGACAGGTGGCGGGCCAGGGTGGTTCCCACCTGGCCAGCGCCGCAGACAATGACTTTCATGACCGTGTATCCATCAACGCTCGTTTCCGATGGAAAGACCAAGCGATTTCAGCTTGCGGTGTAAGGCGGACCGTTCCATCCCGACAAACCCTGCCGTGCGGGAGATATTACCGCCGAAGCGGGCGACCTGGGCCAGCAGATATTCCCGCTCGAAGTGCTCGCGCGCCTCGCGCAGCGGCAGACCCAGCATTTCCGCCGCGATTTGGGAGCTTTCTTCCGACAGCTTGCCGGTGATTTCCGGCGGCAAGGCATCGGTGCCAATCGCATCCGTATCGCCGGCCATGATGAGCATGCGTTCCATGGTGTTGCGCAACTGCCGCACATTGCCGGGCCAGTGATAGCCTTGCAACTGCGCCAGTGCATCCGGCGTCAAATGCCCTGTCTGCCGTCCGTTTTGGCGGGCGGCGTGCTCCAGGAAATGCGCGGCCAGTTCCGGAATGTCCTCGCGTCGGGCGTTGAGCGGCGGCACGTCGATCGGCACCACCGCCAGCCGGTAGAACAGATCCTGGCGGAAGTTCCCGGCTTCGACGGCGGCCTGCAGGTCGCGGCTGGTGGTAGCCAGCACACGGACCTGAACCTGTACCCGGGCGCCGCCGCCGACCCGAACGAACGACTGATCTTGCAGCAGCCGCAGGATCTTGGCCTGGGTTTCCAGCGGCATGTCCGACACTTCGTCCAGCAGCAGCGTGCCGCCGTGGGCCTGTTCGAACACGCCGATGCGGCGCGGCCCGCCATTCGGCCCGCCTTCCGCGCCGAACAGCTCGATCTCCATCGTGTCCGGCGCGATGGAGGCGCAGTTGACGACGACGAACGGCCCGCTGGCCTCGCGAGAGGCGCTGTGGATCTGGCGGGCCACCACCTCCTTGCCGGCGCCGGAAGGGCCGGTGATGAGCACGCGGCTGCCGGTGGGCGCAACCTTGGCGATGGCTTGTCGTATGGCCTTGGTCGCGGCGGAACCGCCGATCAGTTCGGCATCCACACCCGCCCTCAGGCGCAGTTCGCTCAATTCCCGCCGCAGGCGCGCATCGGCGATCGCGCGCTCCAGCACCAGGAGCAGCCGGTCCACCTTGAACGGTTTTTCGATGAAGTCGAAGGCGCCGGCATGGATGGCCGACACGGCCATTTCGATGGTGCCGTGGCCGCTGATCATCACCACCGGCACCTCTGGCGCGGCTTCCTGCAATTCCGCCAGCAGTTCGATACCGTCCAGGCGGCTGCCTTCCAGCCAGACGTCCAGAACGATAAGGTTGGGGCGCCGCGCCGCAACTGCGGCCAGCGCCGCATCTGCGTCGGCTGCAAGCCGTGTTTCGTAGCCTTCGTCTTCCAGCAATCCGCTGATCAGAAGCCGGATGTCGGCTTCGTCATCGACCACCAAAATATCATGCGCCATCGTGTGGGCCCTGAGCCGGCAACCTATCGGCAATGGTCACGCTCACCAGCGCGCCACCCCCTGGCTGGTCCTGGAATAGCAGATTTCCGCCATGATCGGATGCGATTTTTTGAACGATCGCCAAACCCAACCCGGTTCCTTTCGCCCTTGTTGTGACATAGGGATCGGCCAGGCGGCCCCGCAAGTGCGTTGGCAGGCCTGGCCCGTTGTCGCTGACGGACAGGAGCGTGGCGTCGTCCGCGCGTTGCAACGTCAGCGTGATTTGCCCGGGCGGCGCGGCATCGCCCTCCTGTTCCCGCCGCCGCGCGATCGCTTCGACCGCGTTCTGCAGCAGGTTGGTGAGTACGCGGGCGATCTGATTGGCATCGCAAACCACCGGGAACGGGTCCATTTCGGCTTCCAGGGCAAAGGTGACGGCCGGGGCGGCGTTTTCCTGCAGGGCAACCGCCTCGCGCGCGATCGCGGCCAGGTTGCAGCGGGCGAATTGTGGTGCCGGTTGCCGGGCGAAGTCGGAAAATTCATCGACCAGCCGGCGCAGGCTTTCCACTTGGCGCACGATGGTATCGGTGCAAAGCTGGAAGGTCTCCGGATCGTTGGTGACCTGGGACAGATAGCGCCGCTTCAGCCGTTCCGCCGATAGTTGGATCGGCGTCAGCGGATTTTTGATCTCGTGGGCGATGCGCCGGGCGATGTCGGACCAGGCGGCCTTGCGCTGAGCGTCCAGCAGTTCGGTAATGTCGGTGAAGGTGACCACCGTGCCTTCCTCCCCGCCCGCTTCCGCGGTGACGCGCACCAAAAAGGTGTGGGGACCGTCCGGCGTTTCGTGAGTGATCTGGCCCTCGGTCGTTCCGGCCATCCAGCGATGGGCGCGGTCGATCAGCGGGCCAACCTCGGGCATCAGATCGGCCAGCGGCGTGTCGCGGTGCTGCTCCAGATCGATGCCGAGCAACTGCCCGGCCATGCGGTTGGGGAATCGGATGCGGCCTGCATTGTCCAGACCGACCACGCCTGCGGCGACGCCGGCCAGCACTGCCTCGGTGAAAAGGCGGCGCTGATCCAACTGGCGGTTCGCTTCCATGAGTTCCTGGCGCTGGGTTCGCAATTGCGCGGTCATGCGGTTGAAGGTGCGGCCCAGTGTCTGAAATTCGCCGAGGGCGCCCATATGGCCTAGCCTGACCTCCAGGTCGCCGGCGCGCACCCGTTCCGCGGCTTCGACCAGGGCTGAGATCGGCCGGGCCATGCGCCCGGCGAACGCCAGGCCGACCCAGGTGGCCACCATGACCAGCAGCAGGGTCAGCAGTGCGAAGATCACGGCAAAGGTCAGTTCGATATCGCTGCGTTCGGTTTGCAGCCGTTGGAATCGGCTGACGGCGGCGCGGATGTCATCGACATGACGAAGCACTTCCTGATCGACGGCACGCGCAACGTAGAGGAACCGTTCGGGATCGCCATCCAGGCGAACCAAGCCGCGCAGCTGGTCGCCGGACCGGCCGATGACGACGGCAACCTCGCCGCTGCGGGCTTCCTCCATCGCCCAGTCCGGCACCAATTCCTTGGCCATGGACGCGATATCGCCAACCCTTGCCGCCACATTGCCGTCGGCCGAAAAAACGATGGCCGCCTGCAAGCCGCGCCAGCGCAAATGGCGTTCCAGAAACGCTGTCAGCCTTTCGTTCGTTTCGCTGATCTCAGCCCAATCGCGCCGCAGGTCGACAGCGATTGCCAGCGTATCGCGCGCTGCCGCCCGGCCGTTTTCCTTGAGGTAGGCTTCGGCGACGGTGAGCGAATCGGTCAGGGCCTCGTCCACCTGCTGGCTGAACCAGCTTTGCAGGCCGAAATGCAGGAAGACGACGCTGAAGCTCGTCACCATCACGGTCGGCACGGCGGCGACGAGGCTGAACAGCAGCACCAGGCGAACGTGCAGGCCGGAGCCGGCCATGCCGCGCCGGCGCTCGCCCCATAGCTTGACGACCCGGCGGATCACCAGCACGGCCACCGCCAGGAACAGCACGAGGTCGAGATTCAGCAGCGCCAGCAGCACCGATGGCGTCGCCGGCAGGAAGCTGGCGGAGCCGCTAAACACCGCATAGGTCAGCAGCGAGGCGATAAATGCGGCCACCACCAGCGCCACGCCCAGACGCTGGCCGACGCGCCAGCGCTTCCACAGGGCTTGCAGGCGTCCGCGCGCGGTTGACGGCGGCGCCGATGTCTCGGCGTCTGCATTCCCGGGGCCCAAGCTGTCGGGGCCGACCGTATCGGGGCCAGGGCCGTTGTCGCCGGGGCTGTTGGGGGGGCTGGCTGTCGTCACGCGCTCTCGCCTAGCGCGGTTCTCAGCGCCGGGCAAGCTCCTGCTCCACCAGCATGGCCCAATAGCTGGCGCCAAGCGGCAGGGCTTCGTCATTGAAATCGTAGCGCGGATTGTGCACCACGACCCCGCCCTTGGCGCCCGCCTCGCCATTGCCGAGGCGGATATAGCAGCCCGGCTTTTCGTTCAGCATGAAGGAAAAATCCTCCGAACCCATGCCTTGCGGCGCATCGGTCGCGACCCTGTCCTCGCCCAGCAGCGCCCGGCCGACGGCGGCGCAGCGTTCCATATGCGCCTCGTCGTTCACGGTCGGCGGGTAGCGGCGCTCGTAACGGACGGTCGCCGTCGCTTCGTGGGCGGCGGCGATGCTCTCCGCCAGCGCCCGCATCCGTGCCTCGGTCTGGTCCTGTACCTCCGGCTTGAAGCAGCGCACGGTGCCGCGCAGCACCACCTGCTGCGGGATGACGTTCCAAGTGTCGCCACCGTGAACCTGGGTGACGCTCACCACCACGCTGTCTACCGGATTGACGTTGCGGCTGGCGATGGTTTGCAAGCCAAGGACGATCTGCGCCTGCACCACCACCGGGTCGACGCCCTGGTTCGGCCGTGCCGCGTGGGTGCCGTAGCCTTCCACCACGATCTCGAAAATGTCATAGCCGGCCATGGCCGGGCCGGGCCGCATCGCCATCTCGCCCACTGGCAGGCCCGGCGCGTTGTGCATGCCATAGACTGCCTGGGCCGGAAAGCACTCGAACAGGCCTTCCTCTACCATCACCCGGCCGCCGCCTTCGTTCTCCTCCGCCGGCTGGAAAATGAAATAGATCGTGCCATCGAAATTGCGGGTTTCTGCCAGATACCGGGCGGCGCCCAGCAGCATGGTGGAATGGCCGTCATGGCCGCAGGCGTGCATCTTGCCTGGAATCTGGCTCTTGTAGGGCAGGTCGTTGGCCTCGGTAATGTCCAGCGCGTCCATATCTGCCCTGAGCGCGATGGATTTGTCGCTGTTCCCGTTTCGCAGCACGGCGACGATGCCGGTCTTGGCGATGCCGCGGTGGATTTCATCGAGGCCGAAGGTTTCCAGCTTTTCCGCGATGTAGTCGCTGGTCCAGTGCTCCTCGAACGCGGTTTCCGGGTGGGCATGAAGGTCGCGCCGCCAAGCGGTCATCTCCTCATGCAGGTCGGCGATGCGGTTGATGATCGGCATGGGCGGCGGTCCTTCGGCAGCAAGTCTGGGCGGGGCCGCGATGGTGGCGCGGGCTGGTGCCGATGTCCAGGGCTGGGCTACCGCGCGAAGCTGCTGCGCAGTTGCGCCGCCCAGCGCCCGCCGATGCATGTGATCACCCAGATCGAGCGAAAGGTGCCGAGTGCGGAGCCATCGGCATGGAAGCGGGTAAATTCCATGTCCAGATGAACCTTTTCGGCCTCCGCATGGATCACCGCCTGCCGGTTCCACTGGCTGCGGGCCCAGCCCTCTCCGGCGCGGGCAAAAAAGTCGTCCAGATAGGTCGCCGGCGTCTGCCACACTTTCATCGTGCTGCCCGCCAGCCGGTAGTGCGGAAAGTGCAGGGTGGCGGCGATGGCATCCGGGTCGCGGGCATTCAGGCCGGCCATGTGCGCATCGACCACGCCAAGCGCGTTCTGAATGGCAGCCTGCACGTCGGCCGGCAGGTCGGGTTGGGTGCCAATGGACATGACGGATGGTTCCTTGCCGTGGTTTCGCCCCTGGCGGGGGGCAGCCGAGGCCCCGGACCGGCGGGCGATCCGGGGCCGTGGCTTGCTACACCACCTTCCAGTGGGCTAGGCTATACGGCGGATCGTTGTCGGTGTGGTGTTCGAAGGCCACCTCTACCTCCGAGCCGATCACAACGTCCTGATGGCGGTCGCCCAGCAGGTTGCCGACCATGCGGACATTGCCGGCGCCCGGCAGTTCCACCAGCACGGTGATGTAAGGCTCGCCCTCCAGCGCCCGCAGTGCGGGGTGCACCGGATGCCAGGCCCGTTCCCACGAATAGATGCGGCCCTTGCCTTCCACTGGCACCCAGCCGACATCGAACGACAGGCATTTGTGGCAGATCCATTCCGGCCCGAACTGGTGCGTGCCGCAGCCGTTGCACTTCTGCACCCACAGTTCTTCCTTTTTCAGGCCTTCCCAATACGGGGCAGACAGGCCGTCATTTTCCGGCACCGGCGCAGGCAGGCCTTCGGGCAGGTAGTATTTGCTCATAGGGTTGCCTCCGATCCGAACACGCAGCTGGAAACCGGCGTCACCATCGGGCCGGCGCAGACAAGCGAAACATCGACATTCGGCACCTGGCTAGTGGACGTGCCGCGCAATTGCCGGATGCCTTCCACCTGCAATTCCAGCCCGTGCATGTAGCATTCGGCCAGATTGCCGCCCGAGGTGTTGAGCGGCAGCTTGCCGTTCGGCGCAATCAGGTTTTCCAGCTTCAGAAACTCGTTCGCTTCTTCCGCCTTGACCAGGTCGTGCTCGACTAGGCTCATCAGTACGCCGCCGGTGAAGTTCTCGTAGGATTGCACCACGTCCACGTCGCTCGGCCTGATTCCCGCATTCTCATAGAGGCGGGGCGCCACGGTGGTGAAGCTGCTGCTGCCATAGGTGGGCGCGTTGTGGGCCGGGGCGTTGTTGCGGTATTCGGAGCCCTGGGCAGCCCCCAGCAGATAGGTCGGCTTCTGCTTCATGTCCTTGGCGCGCTCGGCCGCGACCAGGATCAGGGCGGCGGCGCCGTCATTCTCCAGGCAGCAGTCGAACAGGCGGAACGGCTCGACGATCCAGCGCGAGTTGTCGTACTTGTCCTCGGTCAGCGGCCGCCCGTACATCACCGCGCGCGGGTTGGCCTGGGCGTGATGGTAACTGGCCATGGACAGCGCCCGCAGTGCCGGCCGTTCGATCTTGTGGTCGTGCATGAAGCGCATGGTTTTCATGGCAAAACGCTGTGCCGGCGAAAACATGCCGTAGGGGAACAGATAGGCGTTGTCGCCCTGCACGGTCTTGGCCGGCGCGGCCGCGCCGAAGCGTTGAAACTGGCCCTGGGCCAGCGCGCGGAACACGACGACGCAATTGGCGTAACCGGCGGCAATCGCCGCTGCGGCCGTGCCGACCGCCGCGGCACCGCCGCCACCGCCGCCGCCCCACTGCATGACGGAATATTTCAGGTCCGGCAGGCCCAGCGCCGCTGCCAGCCGCGAGGGCTCGTTGCGGTCGTTGGAGTAGGAGCAGAAGCCGTCGATCTCGCGCGGGTCGATGCCGGCGTCCTCGGCTGCCGCCAGGATGGCCTGCAACGCCAGCTTGAACTCGCTGTCCGGCGCCTGGCCATGTTTGTAATAGGTGGTCTCGCCGACACCGGCGATGGCCACCTTTCCGCGTATACCTCGGGACATGGGCGTTTCCTTATGCTCCTGTGAACTTGGCGTCACGTTTTTCGCGGAAGGCGGCGACGCCCTCCTCATGATCCTTGGTCAGGCCGGCCTTTTTCTGGAGGTCGGATTCGAGCTGCATCTGGTCGGCATAGCCGTTTTCCAGGCCGGCCCAGTAAAGCTGCCGGATCATGCCGAGCGAGGCCGGGCCATCGGCCAGACGGCGGGCAAGAGCCATGGCGTCTTCCATCACCGCATTGTCATCGACCGCGCGTGTGATCATGCCCCATTCGGCGGCCTTTTCGGCTGGCAGGCGTTCGGCCAGCATGGACAATTCCATGGCCCTGTTCATGCCGATCAGCCGCGGCAGGATCCAGGACGAGCCGCCGTCGGGCACGAGGCCGATGCGGGCGAAGGCCTGCAGGAAAAAGGCCGACCGCGCCATCACCTTGAAATCGCAGGACAACGCCAGGCTCATGCCGACGCCTGCGGCGACGCCGTTGATGGCGGCGACGGTTGGAATCGGCAGTTCGCGCAGGCGCATGAGCGTTGGGTTGTACCAGTCCTCCAGATCGGTCTTGGCTTCGCCCCGCAACTCTGCCTCGCGGTCGCGCGGCGGCCGGTCCGGGTCGTTCAGGTTCGCGCCAGAGGAAAAACCGCGGCCCGCCCCCGTAATCACCAGGCAGCGGGCGGACCGGTCAGCAACGGCGGCATCCAGCCGGTCGAGCGCGGCGCTCATATCCTGGCGCAGCTTGTGCCCGAAGGCATTCAGCGCTTCCGGATGGTTCAGGGTCAGGGTCGCGATGCCGTCCTCGACATCGAGCAGGACACGGGCGTCTGCCATTGGCGGTTTCCTCGGGATATTGATGATCGTTGGCAAAAACTGTAACCGCGCCGGACGAATGCTGCCAGACTTTCCCGCCCGCGCCGCGACAAGGATCTAGCGACCATGCAAAACCCGATGAAAGACAAAATCGCCCGCGGCGAGCCCGCGCTTGGCGTTTCGCTCATGTTCCCATCGCCGCAAACCGTCGAGATGCTGGGCCACGCGGGTTTCGACTGGGTGTTGCTGGATTGCGAGCACGGGTCCATCGGTCTTGGCGACCTGGAACTGATGGCGATGGCGGCGGATGCAGCCGGCATCACGGCTATCGCCCGCCCGCGGAGCAATGCCGCCGCCGACATCCAGGCGGTGATGGACCGGGGCGTGAAGGGCGTGCAGGTGCCGCACGTCATCACCCGCGGCGATGCGGAACGGGCGGTCGGCGCGGTGAAGTTCGGGCCGGAGGGGCAGCGCGGCCTCGCCGCCGGCACCCGGCCGGATCGGTGGGGCCTTGGCGCGAAAATGCCGGATTTCGTTCAGCAGGCGAATGCGGTCTCGCTGGTTTGCGTGCAGATCGAGGATGCGGAAGCGCTGGCGAATGTCGATGAAATTCTGACGGTGCCGGGAATTGATGTGTTTTTCGTCGGCCCGTCCGATCTGTCGCAATCCTTGGGTTATCCGGGCAACCCGAAAGCCCCGCCGGTGGCAGAGGCCATCGCCGCAACGCTGGCCAAAATCCGCGCCGCGGGCAAGGCCCCCGGCATGCCCGCCACCGCAGAGGCCCTGCCGGCCGCGCTGGCGAGTGGCTGCCTCTACATCTACAACCACCTGCCCCGGTTATTGGGAGCGGGCGCCGGTGCCTATCTGGCGGCCGCACGGAGCAGGGCTGGCTGACCCTGCTCCGCAACCCGGCCCGGACCGCTTCCGGGGCGTTCCATACCGAAACCGCGTACCTTAGGCTTGCGGCTCCAGATCGACCTTGTAGAGCGAGGTGTTTGCAATATCCCGCAGGTCCACCGTCATCACGCCGCTGTCGGCGGCAATCTTCACGTGACCGTAGAATTGCAGGCCGGCGGATGGTGGCAGGTTGCGCTCGCCCGCCGGGTCTTTCGAGAATTTCACCTGCGGGCCGAAAGTGTTGTCCATATCGCCGGGGCCGAAGCTGCCGGCATGGATCGGGCCGCTGACGAACTCCCAGAACGGGTTGAAGTCCTGGAACTGAGCTTGGTTCGGATCGTAGTAGTGGGCGGCGGTGTAATGCACGTCCGCCGTCAGCCAGACCGTGTTGCGGATGTTGGCTGCCTTGATGAATGACAGCAGCTCGGCAATGTCGAACTCGCGGCCCAGCACCGGGCCGTCACCGTTGGCGCCATTCTCCATCGCGTTCTCGCCGTCGCGCACCATGATGCCGATGGGCATGTCGGCAGCGATCACTTTCCAGGTCGCGCGGCTGTTGACCAGTTCCCGCTTCAGCCAATCCAACTGCTCGCGACCCAGCAAATCGGTCACGGCGCCGCGTTTGTTCTGACGGTTGGCGGTGTTGTCGCCGCGGTAGGTGCGCATGTCGATGACGAACACATCCAGCAGCGGGCCGTAAGAGACCTTGCGGTAAACCCGGCCCGGCTCGGCCCAGGTCTGGGCGGTCGGCATGAACTCGTGGAAGGCTTGGTTGGCGCGGGCGGAAAGCAGGGCGACGGACTTCTCGGTATAGCGGTCGTCGGTCAGGATCTCGTTCGGGTACCAGTTGTTGACGGTCTCGTGGTCGTCCCATTGTGCGATCATCGGCACGTTTGCCATCATCGCGCGGTAATGGGCGTCCATCAGGTTGTACTTGTAGTTGCCGCGGAACTCGCCCAGCGTCTCGGCGACCTTGGACTTTTCTTCCGTGACGATGTTCTTCCAGACGGTACCATCCGTCAGGGTCACTTCCGGCTTGATCGGGCCGTCGGCATAGATGCAGTCGCCGGAATTGAGGAAGAAGTCGGGGTTCTGATCGGCCATGGCCTTGTAACCGCGCATGCCGCCCCAGGCCTCGTTGATGCCCCAACCCTGGCCCGCAGTGTCGGCCGACCAGACGAAATTGATGTCGCGCTTCGTTACGGGCGCGGTGCGGATGCGGCCGGTCACCGGCTCGCTGGTGGCCTTGTCGTCATCCAGGCTGGAGAAGTGGACGCGATAGAATACGTCCTGGCCGCCTTCCAAGCCGTTGATGACGGTCTTGGCGGTGAAGTCGCTGTTGGCGAGGGCATGTGGCCCGCGGATCATGCGTGCGTTCTTGAAATCCTCGGTCGCGGCCACCTCGATCATCATCCGGGCCGCGCGGTCCGCACGGCTCCAGACCACGGCGGAATTGGCGGAGATGTCGCCGGACTGGATGCCATGCGTGATGACCGGGCGGCCGGCAACGGCAAAGGCCGGGCGGGCAAGACCGCCAGCGGCAGCGAGGGTCAGGCCGGCGCCGGCGGTCTGCAACAGGCGGCGGCGGGTCGTAACGATACGGGACATAAGGCGGAACTCCGTGCCGAGGGACGTGGAAAGACCCAAGCCCTTTAGCCGCCGTTCGCTACGCTGCCGTTGCAGAGTGTTGACGGTTTGATGACGGTGCGCCGGCCCGGCACTCAGTCTGTCTTCACGAACTTGGGCGGATGCTCCCGGATCACGTCCTCGTTCAATTCCGCACCCCAGCCCGGCCCTGGTGGCAGCTGCACGGCGCCGTCGCGGATATCCGGCTTCCAGGTGATGATGTCGTCTTTCCAGGGAATGTCGTCGATGTCGATCTCCATCACCCGGAAATTCGGGATGGCGGCGCAGAAATGCGCGCTCATCAGGCTGGACAGGTTGCCGTAGAAATTGTGCGGCGCGCAGTTGATCTCATAGGCCTCCGCCATCGCCGCGATCTTCGCGCCCAGCCATGTGCCATTCCAGGGCAGGTCGATGATAGCCACGTCCATGCTGGCCTGCTCGAAGAACGGCCGGAATTCGCGCAGGCCGAACAGGGATTCGCAGGACGCGATGGGCGTGGCCACCCGGTCGCGAATATCGGCCAGGCCCTTGGGATCATAAAGGTCGATCTCGATCCAGGTGAGGCCCATATCGTCCAGGCCCATGGCGATCTGGCGGTAGCCTTCCGGCTTGAAGTTGAAGTTCAGGTCCAGCCGGATGCCCATTTCCGGCCCGGCGCCCTCGGTCAGGGCCGCGATCTGCTCCCGCAGGCCATCGACCAGGGCGGGCGTCGCGTTCAGGGCGGGCCAGCCGGGCGAGCGGCCGAAGCCGGGCATGTGCAGGCTGGCTTTCTCCGTATCCGGATCGAACAGGAAGATGTTGGTCTTGAGGCCGCGGAAGCCCGCATCGCGCACCCGCCGGCCCATCGCTACCAGATCGTCCACCTTGCGGATGGCCGGCTGGCCGATCATGTTCGCCATCTCCGGGTTCAGCAGGTAGGTGCCGCAATGGCTCCAATAGACCGGAATTTCCGTGCGCATCGCCCCGCCCAGCAGGTCGTAGACCGGCGCGTTCAGGGCCTTGCCCTTGATATCCAGCAGCGCGTTTTCGATCGCCGCGATGGCCTGCTGGTTGACGCCGCCCGGCGCCTGGCGCGTCATGGCGTAGAGCATTTGGTGCACCCGCTCGTGCGCCATCGCATCCATGCCGACCACGCGCTCCACCAGCCGTTTGATGACCACGGAAAGGCCGGGGGAGCCATAGCATTCATTGTATTCAGCAATGCCGGTGATGCCCTCGTCGGTGGCGAGTTTCAGGAAGGAGAAATCCCGCCAGCCCGCGTTGCAGTGCAGAATCTCGCAGCCGGTGATGCGCATGGGGCCGTTCCTCTATTATTAGCGTGTCTTGGCCCGGAATGCTAACGGACCATGGCCATTCTGCCCAGAGCGAAGCGCGGCGATTTCCCTAATGGGCTGGCTGCGGAGTCTGGCCTAGGATTTTAGCAATCCCTATTAATCCGGCGGTCTAGCCGAACAGGAGTTTCCCGATGCAGGAATGGCTGACCCCCGCGGTGCTGGAGCGGGTCGCGGAAATCTGCCATGAGGCCGGTGCGGTGATCATGCCTCATTTCGATGCGGAAGGCATGGCGTTCGAAAACAAGGACGACGCCCGCAAGAGCCAGGTGACCCTGGCGGATACGGAAGCCGAGGCCGTGATCCTGCCGGCTTTGGCCGCGATCAACCCGAATGTGCCGATCGTGGCGGAAGAACAGATGTCCACCGGCCACGTGCCCGATATCTCCGGCGGGGAGTTCTGGCTGGTCGATCCGCTCGACGGCACCAAGGAATTCATCAAGAAAATCCCGGAATTCACCGTCAATATCGGCCTGATCCGTAATGGCCGGCCGGTGCTGGGCGTGGTCTATTCGCCCGCCGCCAACGATTTGTATGCCGGGTCGGAGGTGCTGGGCCAGGCGTGGCAGGAACGCGATGGCCAGCCGCGCGAACCGCTGCGCGTGCGGCCGGTCGATGCCGGTGGCATTATCATCTGCCTGTCGCGGACCTATGGCCAAAGCGTGGAGTTGTCGCATTTCCTGGAGCGGTTTACGGTGGAAAAGCAGGTCGATGCCGGCTCCTCCATCAAGTTCTGCCTGATCGCCCGTGGGGAGGCGGACGTCTATCCGCGGTATGGCGGCTCTATGGAGTGGGATACGGCGGCGGCGCACGCCGTGCTGAACGCCGCCGGCGGCCGCGTTTGCGAGATCAACGATGGACCGGAACTGCGCTATGGCAAGTCCGAGTTCCGCAACCCCTATTTCGTTGCCTGGGGCGGGCCGGAGGTCGGCGCTGCCTAAGGTTTTGCCAGCGGATACCGCGGGGATCGCCGCTGCCGCCGCCTGCCTCAAGGCGGGCGGGCTGGCAGTGTTTCCGACCGAGACGGTCTATGGTCTGGGCGCCGATGCAACCTGCGACCGGGCGGTCGCGCGCATCTTTGCGGCCAAGGGGCGGCCGACGTTCAACCCGTTGATCGTGCACGGGCCGAGCCCGGAGTCTTTGCGGCCGCTGGTGGCGTGGGATGCGCGGGCCGAGGCGGTGGCCGCCGCCTTCTGGCCGGGGCCGCTGACGCTGGTGTTGCCGCGCGCGGCGGACTGTCCGGTCTCGCCGCTGGCCAGCGCTGGGCTAGAGACGCTGGCGCTGCGTGTGCCGGCGCACCCGGTGGCTAAGGCTTTGTTGACGGCGGCGGGCCTGCCGGTGGCCGCTCCCAGCGCCAACCGCTCCAACGCGCTCAGCCCGACAACGGCGGCGCACGTGCTGGCCTCGCTGGGCGATGCGGTCGATTTGATCCTGGATGGCGGGCCTTGCGCCGTGGGGCTGGAATCGACTGTGGTCGATCTCTCCGGCAGCGTGCCGCTGCTGCTGCGCGAGGGCGGGCTGCCGCGCGAGGCTTTGCTGGCCCATCTGTCCGATCTGCGCTCGCCCGGAGCGAATGCCGCAATTGCCAGCCCCGGCATGTTGGCCAAGCATTACGCGCCGGACTGCCCTTTGCGCCTGAAGGCGCGCGGCGTGCAACCAGGGGAGGCGCTGCTGGCTTTCGGGCCGGGCGCGCCGGCGGCGGAGCACGTATGCAATCTCAGTGAGGCTGGCGACCTGGTGGAGGCCGCAGCCAACCTGTTCCGCCACCTGCATGCCCTGAACGCGCTGAAGCCCGCCGGCATCGCCGTCATGCCGATCCCGGAAACCGGCCTCGGCCGTGCCATCAACGACCGGCTGCGGCGGGCCGCGGCTGAGGTTTAGTCTCGGAGGCAGCGGCAGCCGCCATCCCGCCCTCTGCCTGCGGTCCGGCCGCGAAAGCGCGTCAGTTCAAATGAACCGCTGCCGCTCTTGCGCGTGCTGCCGCAGCGTCGGCATCATGGCCATCGGCTTCCAGCGCCTTGGCGTATTTCTGCCAGTTGCCCCGGCTCGCCGGCTTCAGGCGCACGCGTTCCGCGGCCAGCGCGCGGGCCAGTTTGGTGCGGCCGGCCTGCTGGGCCGCATCGAGCAACGCCAGGGCATAGAGATCGCGCTGGGCGTGGCTCGCGCCGTTCCGGACCCACTCGTCACGCGTTGCCAGGAACAGGTCGGCTGCCTTGTCCGGCTCCCCGGAAAACGCGGCGGCGATGCCTTCGGCCAGCGGAATCGTTACCTCCGCAGTCAGCTCGGCCTGGTTGCCGCCTGCGGTTTTCGCGTGATCGCGGAAGCTGTCGATCTGGCGCGCCACTGATTGGGTCTTGCCCGCCGCGGCCAGGGCCATGGTTACGTGGGTGTCGGTAAAACCGAGCACATGATCGTCGATCATCGCCTCGGCCTGATCCGCCAGCACCTGCCAGCGGTTGCCGACATCGACGCCCAACATCTGCAGCCGCCACAGCATCGAGCTGGCGTTCTGCACCTCGATATAGAAGGTGGAGGGCTTCGGGTAGACGCCGCGGTCGTAGTTCGCCAGCACCCGGTCGTAGTCGCCGGCCTCCAGGAAGAACAGGGCCTGGTGCCACCAGAGATGGCTCATGAACGGGCTGCGGTCCGCCCCGCGCTGCACCGGGCCTTCCAGCCAGTCGGCGCCCTCGTCCAGACGGCCTTGCATTTCCAGCACGTGCGCGATGGCGTGGACGGCCCAGAAGTCGTCCGGGTTGATGGCGACAGCGCGGCGGCCGAAGCGCTCCGCCTCCTGATACTGGTTCGATTCCTCGAAGCCGAACGCCTGCATGCCGAGGGCAAAGCCATAGCCGGGCATGTCCTTGGTCCAGCCCTCCAGCGCGCGCGCCACCGCATCTCGCATCGGCATGGCCTTGCCGCTCCAGAACATCGCGTGGTGCTGCTGGCGCAACAGGAACAGGTCGGTCGGATGTTCGACCAGCACCTGATCCATCACGGCGAGCGCCTTTTTTTTGTCGCCCGTCGCCAGCGGCCGCAGCGCCGCGATCCAGCCTTTCTCCCGCTCCGTCAGCCCATTTTGCCGCGCCTCGCACCAGTCGCAGATGGCGAGCACGTCCGGCAGCACCGCCTGGCTTTGCATCGCCAGCAGCATGTATCCCTTCAGCGCATGCCCCAGCACGAACTCCGGATCGGCTTCCAGCACGGCAGCGACGTAATTGCCCGTATCTGCCCGGAATTCCAGCGAGCGGTGGACGGCGGTATCGAAGGCGGTAACGGCGGCATCGCTGGCCGTGGTCATCGGCAGGCCGCGGGCATCCTGGCGCATGGTACAACTCATCCCAAGCAATGAGGCTTCACCCGGAGCCTGCCGAAGGGTGAAGCCAGCACAGACCGCCCTTCCGGCAGGCTCTGGGTGAAGCGCGTGTGTGTCAGCCGTAGCTCTTCGCCATCCCTTCGGACGGGTCCGCCTGCGGGCCGAACGGCATGATCGGGTAGCGCAGGCCGACCTTGCCGAGGCCCTGCAGCCCCTCGACCCCACGCGCGAACTCGTGCGGCGGCATGGCCAGCAGCATCTCGTCATCGGCGACGCCGCCATAGCGGCGCTCGGCAAAGCAGGGCACGCTGATCGAGGTGTCGTTGGTCAGCAGCGCCCGGCCCCAACTATCCGCACACGCGCTCTCGCCCGTGATGGTCATGTCGTAGCGGCGGTAGCGCTTCCATTGCAGGCCGTTGACGAACAGGATGGTCTGGCCAGGCGTTGCGTAGAACAGCACGATGTCCGGCGGGTCCAGCCGGCCGGAGCGCAGCGGCGAAACCACCGTGCCGACCCAGGCGCCGTCGTCGTAAGGCGCGCGCGGCATGGTATCCTGATGGCCCTTGGCGGCCGCCCGGTTCTCGAACCAGACGCCGTCCATGTGTTCGCCGGAAAGGCAGCCCTCGTCCGGCACGTCCAGCCCCATGACACCGCCACAATTGCCGCCGGGCCGCACATTCTCCGCCGCGATGCCGAGGGTGAAACCGGCGATGCGGGCCTGCGTCACCAGCTGGCAGGTGGTGTAGAACCGGCCTTCTTTCGGGCGGCGCAGGCCTTTGACCGCCTCGAATTCGTCCTGCGATTTGAACCGCTTCATACCAATCGGCATGGTGCGGATCTTCAGCAGATCGGCCAGCTTGGCCGACAGGTTGGCGAGTTCTTCCGCACCGACCTGGTATTCTTCGGGAATTGGGTTGCCTTGGGCATCGACCGTGGCACCGGGCATGAGACTTTCCTCCAATAGGGTTTTGCGGAAGGATGCCACGCATTGCGCCGGAAAAGGAAGCCCAACAATGCCTCACGTCACCAACCGCAATGCCGCAATTCATTACGAGGTACTGGGCGATGCCGCCAAGCCCGCCGTCGCCCTGGTCCATGGCCGTGGCGGCAACACCGCAATCTGGTTTCAGCAGGTGTCGGCCTTTCTGGAGGAACATTGCGTTGTCGTTTTCGACCACCGTGGCTTCGGGCGGTCCCATTGTGCGGAGACGGATTACGATATGGCTCACTTCGCCAGCGATCTGGCGGCGGTCCTGGATGCTGCCGGCATCGCCCGTGCCGCCCTGGTCTGTCAGTCCATGGGCGGATGGACCGGCATGCGGATGGCGGTGGAATATCCCGAACGCGTGTCCGCGCTCGTCCTCTCCAATACCATTGCCGGCGTATCCACTCCCGCCGCTGGAGCGGCCATTGAGGCGGCGCGGGCACAACTGGCCGCAAAAGGGATCGGCGCCAGCGCGCTGGATCCGTCCTTTGTCGAGCGTGCGCCGGCGCTCGGCTATCTCTACCAGCAGATTTCTGGTCAGAATCCGGTGACGGCTCAGGGCTGGCACTCCCGCAGTGCTGCCGCCACCACGCCCGGGGAGGCCGCCGGCATCACGGCACCGGCCCTGCTGATTACCGCCGACAACGATCCGATTTTTCCGCCCGCCGCGATCCGGGAAATAGCCAACCTGGTTCCAGGTGCCGAATTCCGGCAACTTTCCGCGGCCGGCCACTCCCCCTATTTCGAAATCCCCGAGACTTGGAACGCCGCCGTGCTGGAGTTTTTGCGAACCGTCACATAGCCAGAGCCCCCACCGGCCCGTGCGGCCTAGGCCGATGCCTTGCGCCGGTTGCCGGGCCGGCTAAACACCAGCGTGTGATGGGCCAGATCCTCTGGCTTGCCGGCCCAGGCATAGGCCAGCAGGGCCGGCTCCCAGTCGGAAACGGTGATCCGGTGCATCTGCCCTGGCGGATTGAATATGAGCGAGCCGGGACCGTAGACCCCCTGATGGTTCTCCGATACCGCGCCGGACAGGCAGATGTAGCTCTCGGTGATGCGGGAATGGGCATGGGCCGGATAGGTGCAGCCAGGGGCGAACAGCACGATCCCCAGGATTACCCGCTCGGTCAGCACCGGGCCGCTCGGTCCGGCAAACTCGGCATAGGCGAATTTCCGTTCCAGCCCCTTGGGTGGCTTTTCATAGCCGATCTGCCAACTGAGAGACTCGCCAACAGTCTGGATCGCGCGGATCAGGGAGGCGTGCCGCTCCTGCCGGCCATTGTTCAGGGCGCGCCGCAGATGGGCCGTTACCGGCCGCACTGCCGGCTCGAGGTCGGCAAAGGGCGGATTGTCCTTCATGACCTGGCGCACGGCCGTGCGGACAGCGCGCTGATGCCCGCGGATGACGGCGCTGCCGCCGGCGGACGATTCCCGGTAGAATTCGTGGTATTCGCGCAGCAGGTATAATACCAATCCGGCACATCGGCCAGCCGTTTTCCGGTCAGTCTTCCATGACCGTCTGCCAAAACGCCGGAGGCGCGTGGCTCGCCCACCTCGATCCGGATGATCGATTCCATTGGCAGGGGGGAGCGGGGAGACCGATCGTCCATGGCGCCAATTCCTCTTCAAATGGATTTCCCCAAGACGTGGGTGGGCGTTACACTGCCAGCAATGAGACCGTCATCACACGCTTGTGTCGCAATTCCCTGGCAGGCGTTCACAGGCGGTCTCAAGACAATTCCTCGCCCCCGAAACTCTGTGCGAAAGGTAGCAGCGGAATGAAGACGGCGACGACGAAAAAGAATGGGCTTACGCGCCGGGCCTTTGCGGTGCTCACCGCCGCCGGAATCAGCGCCCTTGCCGCAGGTGCTCCGGGAACCGCCGCCGCCGGCGGGCCGGAAATGCACGTGTACAAATCCCCCTATTGCGGCTGCTGCGCGGCATGGATCGATCACATGCGTGAGGCCGGTTTCACCGTAAAGGTCACGGACCTGGAGAATGTCGCGCCCGCCAAGGCGCACTTCGGCATCGCCGGCGATCTTCAGTCCTGCCATACCGCTGTTGTCGATGGCTATGTCATCGAAGGGCATGTGCCGGCCCCGGACGTCAAGCGGCTGCTGGCGGAGCGGCCGCAGGCCACCGGCCTCTCTGTCCCCGGCATGCCGATTGGCTCGCCCGGTATGGAACAGGGCGACCGGCAGGAGCCTTACGAGGTGGTTCTGTTCGGCAGCGATGGCCGTTCGATCTATGCCCAGCATTGACTTTACGCCGTGGCGCGCGGCAATGATCGACGCATTCGGGCGTGATGACCATCCCACCCGGACAGGCCGCAAGGCGCCTGCTGCGTTTGATTTCGGTCAAGGCGGTTGCCCGCGGGATCGGCAGCATACAAACTCAATGAGAACCGAGAAGGAGATTCCGTCATGCCGGATACAGCCGCCGCGCGTGCCAAACTGGAAGCCCGGTTGAACGAACTGACCGGCCGGGTCGAGCATGTCGAGGAAGAATTGCGCAAACCGGTTAGCAAATCGTTGGACGATCAATCCATCGAGCAGGAAGGCGATGAAGTGCTGGCCGACCTGGAGGACGCAGCGCTGGCGGAAATCGCTGCGATCCGCGCCGCACTCGCCCGCATCGACGAGGGCATTTACGGCCACTGCACGAGTTGCGGCAAGGATATTGCCCCGGCCCGGCTGGAAGCTGTGCCGCAAGCCGCGCTCTGCATCGACTGCGCCAGCCAGCCCGAACGGCACTAGCCCCCCCCTTGCCGGCGAAGGCTTGGTTACGCGCCAAGCTAACCGCCGGCTGGCAACTGGCAGCGTTCGGCCGTCACCTGCAGGAAACCGCGAGACTCCGCTTTCGTCAAAACAAAGCGGTATTCGTGGTCGCCACGGAGCACCGAATGGTTCAGCGGCAGAATTCCGGTTGCCGCGCTTTCGCCGCCATCAATCGTGCCGAATGTTACTGTCACAGGCTTGGTTTCGTCGAACCAAGCCTGTGACAGGCCGTTGTCCGTCATTGCGGGCTCGCCCCTGGCCCGGACAATGATCGTATTGCCGGCGAATCCCACCCAATCGTTCTGCCCGCGGGTCAAACCGGTCTGAACAATGAAGCGCCTCTGATCCGGGTTTCCGTCGCAGCGCACCGCCTCTCCCGCCGTGGCGATCAGGAAGCGCAGCCGGTCCCGGCTGACACCGGCCGTCAGTTGCTTGCGGACGAGGCCGAAAATCTCTCTCGCCTCGCCCGCCGGTACATCCTGGTCATACCGGCGCTGCAATTCCCCTAGCTGCGCCAGCGCGTCATCCCGTTCGCTGCGCAGCGCGCTGACTTCCCCACTGAGGGCGGTCCGTTCCTCCTCCAGCACGCCGATCTGTTCCTGCAGCTTGCGCACGTCATGACGGGCCAGTTCAGAGCCGGCGGCGTAGGCGATCAAGCCCAGGCCCAGCAGACCGCCAATCAGCAGCAGCCATTTGAGGACGATCAGGCGCCGCCGCGCCGCCTCCCGCTTTCGCTGTTCCCGGAATCCACGTGCCATAGATCACCCGTTGCTTTGTGATGGGCGCACTATAGCGGCCGAACCGCAAATCTGAAACGTGCAGCCCGTCAGAACCGAACCCGCAACCGCGTGCGCCGGAATGTACGGCCGGCGATGGTCGTTTCCACCGGAACCCGCTCGACAATAATGCCCTGCCGCTGCAACTGGTTGCGGCGGTTGAAGACACGGGGATCTTCCCAAACCTGATCCAGAACACCGCATTCCAATTCAATCCCGTTGGCGGAATGCATCTTCGCCGCCTCTGTTGCCAGGTTGTCGTCAGCGAGCAGGGACAGGACACGCTGCACCGCCGCATCGGCCCGGTGCGATTGCCCTTCGCCGGCCAGCAGGCTGAGCCGCCGGCGGAGGACATCCGCAGCCTGCCGCTTGTTCGGATCACTGGAGCGCATTACCCGGTTCCCTCCGAAGTCCCTGTTTCGCCCCTGTTCTTTTCCAATGACTCCGGTGGCCCATCACCCCAATGGATGGTTCTCTGGGGGAAGGGAATTTCGATGCCCAGCTCGTCGAACCGGTGCTTTACCCGTGCCAGAAAGGCGCGGCGCACGCCCCATTGCTTCAGCGAGCGCACCCTGAAACGGCAGCGAATGGTAACCGAGCTATCGCCCAGCATCTGCAACCCCAAAACTTCCAGCGAACTGAGCAGGTCCGGCCCGTGCACCGGGTCCAGTTCGAACTCCGCTCCGACCTGCTTCAGCACTTCGATCACCGTGTCCGTGTTTTCCTTGTAGGCAACACCGATATCCATCATCGCATGGGCGAATTCACGGGTCATGTTGGTGACGGTGGTGACGGCGCTGAACGGAATGGTGTGCAGCGAGCCTTCAAGGTCACGCAATTCCAGAGTGCGCACGGTGATCCGTTCCACCGCACCGGTAAACCCCGCAAGCGAGACCACATCGCCGACGCTGATCGTGTTCTGGAACAGCATGAACAGGCCGGTGATCACATCCTGCACCAGTTTCTGCGCACCGAAGCCGACGGCGATACCGACGACACCGGCCGTGGCCAGCAACGGCGCGACATCCAACCCGAGGCTGGTCAGGCTCGCGACCAGAAACGCAATCGCCAACCCTACCACTACTGAGGTGCGCAGCAATGGCAACAGGGTGCGGGACCGGGCGCTGCGCTGGACGCGCGCACCGGTCTCGTCGATCGAGTCGAGATGAAGAGAAAACCAAAGGTCGAACGCCTCCCAAAGGCCCCAGCAGATCAGGCCGATGAAGGCAATATCGCCGATGACGGTGTTGAGGCGGCCGGACAGATGGTATTCCAGCCAGCCGATCGGGTCCAAACCCCACGCATTGCCGATGGCCACAACCGCCGCGGCATAGACCAGCAGCGACAGCACAATGCGCAGTAAGGCTGCATAACGCATCAGGCGCGATTGCAGAATTGCCGTCGGCCCGGATAGCTCCGCGTCCTGCATCGACTGCAGCCAGCGCCGTAGCAGCATGTCCACCGGTTGAACCGCCAGCAGGATGATGACGCTCAGCACGCCGCCACGCACCAGAAGCTCGGCCCCCTGATAGACCTCCAGCGCCCAGATCAGATAGGCACCGATGGCATAGAGCACGATCACAGGCAGCCAGATCTGCGCCAAAAACCGCCGCAACAGGGACAGGCGCCCGCCTTCGCCCCGGATCGCCTCGTCAACGTCGCTGCGGTAGCGCAGCACCAACGTCAGCACCATGCCCAGGATCACCAAGCCCCAAATACGCTCCAGCCCCTCGAACACACCGGGCGGCACCCGCAGATCGCCGATATTGCTGAACAGCGCATAGCCGAGCAGGATCCAGAAGATCAGCCGGCGCAGTGACCGGTACAGATCCACCGCCACATCATCGTCTAGCGGGACCGGCCGCAGTGTGGGCGTGTGCGGACGCAACAGGATGCGCGCAAGCCCGGCAAGTACCAGCGCTTCGCCCGCGGTGGTAATGATAGAGGCTGCCACCAATTCGGTTCGGAGCGGGAAATACAGGAGGCTGACAAGCCCCAGGCCTAGCACCCAGAAGGTCGCTATCGGCGCAAGTTCGACCGCAGTCAGCAGGGCGCCGGGGCGGTACCGGTTCCGCCTGGATGCGGCCTCGGTTCGCCGGCGCAAGCGGCGATGCGGTACGGCGAGGCCAATTCGCACCAGCCAGTACCCGCCCGAGGCCACGACCGTGACCAGCGCCATCGCACTGAGAAAATTCACCCAGAACGCCCGGGTTTCGGCGGCCCCTGCCTGGATCTTTACCCATCCCCATAGCCGCCCAATATCGACGGCATTGCCGGCGAACTGGACCAACCCCGATAGCGTGCTGCGCAGGCTGGTGACCAGTCTGGCGATCATCGAGTCCGCCGCGGCCCGTTCTATTGGCGAAGCCGATTGCTCCCCCGGCGCTTCGCCCGGCATGCCTGGCAAGCCTGGTCCGTAGGCGGTTGGCGCACTATTGGCGGGGGCTGGTGCAGGTTGGGCGGGTCCGCTGGCCTGCTTTCCTGCCTCTGCCCGTAACATGTCCGCCAGCCGCGTCCGGAATTCCGGATCCTCCAGTGCGCGGATCAGCGCCTGGATCGCCACGGCTTCGCTGCCTGGCGGGGCGGCATCGCCGGTCTGAGGCTGGGTATCAGTCTGAGTCTGGGCCCATGCACCGGCGTTGGCGGTCATCACGGCAACGGCCAGAAGGGTTCCGAGCAGCCAGGCCCGAAGGAGTGTCATTGTCAGTGTCAAAATCCCATGGCGCGCGCCGAACGGTGCGGGTCCGCACCGCCGGAGAGGATTCCGGTCTGCCGGTCGGTGCCGATTGCACAAACGCCGGCCGCCCCGATCGACAGATCGTCGAACAACCCGATCCTGCGGACCGGGGCCACCAGATCATTCTGCACCATCGGTTGCATTGTGAATGGCATTGCCGCCAATCTCCCTCGCTCATTTCTCCCGCGGGCGGGAATGCGCAATGGTTTGGTAATAGCGCCGCATCAAGTCCGGGTCCGAAGACCTGTATGCTCCGGACTTCATTCGGCTGATACCGGCCAACGCCATCGCGAACCAGGCCGCCAGGAGAAAGAAACCGCCAACCGGCGTCACAAAACCGCCGGTGGACCACCAGTCAAACGCTGGGCCATAGAGCGGGACACAAAAGAACACGGTGCCGATCAAGCCCAGCCAAAAGGCGCCGTGCAGCCAATGGTTGTGACGGGCATACAGCGCCATCGCCGCCAGAAAGACGCTGTGCACCGCATGGATCTGCCAGCCGGTCTGAAAGGTGGCGTGATAGACCAGATCGACACCGGCAAGGCCGTGGGCGCCGTAAGCGCCCATCAGCACCATGATCATGCCGTTCAGGCCCGCCACAAGACCATAAAGCCCGATCATCGGGCGGGGCATTCCGGATTAAAACGCACTGATGCTGACCTCTTTGCTGGTGATGAATTCCAGCAGCGCCGGCACGCCGTTCCTAGTCTGCTCGATGCCGCGCTTGATCGCCGGAATGATCTCCGCCGGGTCGGTCACGCGCTCGCCATAGCCGCCGAAAGCACGCGCCATGGCTGCATAGTCGCCGGAAATGTCCGTGGATCGGTATTTTTCCGTCGATTGCTGCATGATGTGCAGTTCGATCGCCATGGAGAAGTTGTTGAGCAGGATGGAGAGGATCGGAATGCGCTCGCGCACCGCCGTTTCGAAGTCCATGCCGGTAAAGCCGATGGCGGCATCGCCCCAGACATTGATGCAGAGCGCATCCGGCCGGTAGAGCTTCGCGCCCATGGCGAGACCCAGGCCGTATCCCAACTGGGTGGTCTTTCCCCAGCCGATATAGGTCAAGGGCTTGGTGCTTTTCCAGAAGGGGGAGAGCTGATCGCGCGGGCTGCCGGCGTCGTGGGTGATGATGGTGTTGTCCTTCTCCACCACCTGCTGCAAGTCCCACAGCACGCGGTAGGGGTTCAGAGGCGTCTCGTTGGAGGTCAGCTTCGGCAGCCATTCGGCCATCCAGCCTTCCTCGATGCCCTTGATCTCCGTCGCGACGTCGGTGGCGTCGCGCGCCTTCGGCTCCTTCGCCTTCACGGCCTCCAGCAGCGCCTGCAGCGTCAGCTTGGCGTCGCCAACTAGGCCGATCTCGCACTCGATATCCTTGTTCAGGTCCATATGGTCGAGCGTGGCATGCACATAGCGTTTGCCCTTCGGCATTTTCACGCCGAAGCTGGTTTCCGTGAACGAGCAGCCGATGCCGAAGATCAGGTCGGCATTGTGCAGGAAGTGGTGCAACTGTTTCGGAATCGCCCGCCCGCCGGAGCCAAGGGCCTGCGGGTGGTCCTCCGGAAAGGCGCTCTTGCCTTGCAGGCTGGTGCAGACGGGCAGCGCCAGATGCTCCGCCAGTTCCTTAACCTCGGCCCACGCTTCGGCGTAATGCACGCCCTGGCCGACATAGAGCACGGGCCGCTTCGCGCCCATCAGCGCATCGGCCGCGCGGGCAACATCTGCCGGGTCCGGGCCGGTGCGGGTTCGCAGCACGGGCGTATAGTTCAGTTCGCCCTCGACCTCCTCCATCAAGGTATCGGTGGGGATTTCCACGATCACCGGCGCGCCGCGGCCGTTTTTCAGGCGGGTGAAGGCGCGCCGCATGATGTTGCAAAGCTCGTTCGCCGCCATCACCGGCTCCACCGACTTCGCGATGTCGCGCATGGATTGGGTGGCGTTGTAGTTGGGGTGGATATGCGCAATGCGCCGGGGATAGCCCGCCGGCAGCACAAGAATCGGCACGCTTTCGCCATAGGCCTGGGCAATGCCGCCATAGGCGTTTTCGGTGCCCGGGCCGTGCTGCATCGCAAACGCCCCGATGGTTTTGCCGCTGGACAGCCGGCTGATCGCATCCGCCATATGCAGGCCGACCCGCTCCTGCCGCACGATGATCGGGCGAATATCGGCACGGGCAGCGTATTCGATGACATGATTGACGGGATAGGCGAGAAGATTTTCGATACCCTCCCGCTTCATGATCTCGCAAATGGCTTCAACGACTTTCATCGGGCGTTCCTCGGCTTTCGGATAGATTGGGCTGTTAGGGGTAGGATAAGACGGTATCCATCATAACGCCAACCAGACGTTCGCGCTGCGGTTGCACCGCCACGCGCGCATTGGCGTTTGCAATACGGCTGCCGCGCATGTCGCACACCGTCATGCCGCGGGTATAGCGCCCGGCCAGTTCCACCTCCACCCGTGTCTCGCGGTAGGCCATGGAATCGGGGTCGAGCATGGGGATCAATGCGCAGGCATCGTGCATCGGCGCATGGGTCAGGCCGGTGCTGTGGGTCTGACGGTCCATGTAGAAACTCAGCAGGTCGGCAATCACGCCGGCGGTGCGCCGCCCGCTGCCGCGCAGGATTTCGATGTCGGTCGCGTCGATGCCGACGGTCCGGGTCACGTCCACGCCGACCATGCGCACGGGCCAGCCGGCGGCGAACACCGCAGCGGCGGCCTCCGGGTCGCAGTAGGCGTTGAACTCAGCCGCGGGCGTTATGTTGCCGCCGCCGGCAGAGCCCCCCATCACGGTCACCTCCCGCACCCAGCCGGCGAGCCGCGGCTCCTTGCGCAGGGCGAGCGCGATGTTGGTGGCAGGGCCGATCACGGCCAGCACCAGTTCGCCCTTATGGGCGCGTGCCGTCTCGATAATAATGTCGATGGCATGATCCGGCACCGGTTTGCGCGATGGCTCCGGCAGATCGTGCCCGTCCAGGCCGCTTCTGCCGTGGACGTGCGCCGCGTCGTGCGTCGGGCCGACCAATGGCGAGGCCGCACCCTTGGCCACCGGCACGCCCTCGATCCCGGCCAGTTCCAGCACCGCCAGGGCGTTGCGCGTCGTGTTCTCCAGGCTGGAATTGCCATGTACGGTCGTGATGGCTTTCAGGTCGAAATGGCGGTGGCCGACCAGCAGGGCCACTGCATCGTCATGGCCGGGGTCGCAGTCGATCAGCAGCTTCCGGCGATCCTGCCCTGGCTCGTTCATCGTTGCTCTCCCGGCGGGGCAAATGGCGAAGCGTATTGTGCGTTGCGGCGGCCCATAGCAGGCTAGCCGAAACACGGCACCCCGGGAGGATACAATGGCCGAACACCTGTTGATAGACGTTGCCGACGGCATCGGCACGCTGACCCTGAACCGCCCCGACAAGCTGAATGCCTTCACCGCCGACATGCTGTTCGGCCTGGTCGCGGCGCTCGACGATTTCGAGGCGCGCGAGGACGTGCAGGCGGTGATCCTGACCGGCGCCGGCCGCGCCTTCTGCTCCGGCGGCGACATCGGCGGCATGGGCGCGGGCCACGAGGACCGGCCGCACGCGACCAAGGAGCGGATCTGGCGCCAGATCCAGGCCTTTCCGAAGCGCGTCGCCCGGTTCGAGAAGCCGATCCTCTGCGCGGTCAACGGTGCCGCGGTCGGCGGCGGCATGGACCTGGCGCTCGCCTGCGACATCCGCGTTGCGGGCGAAAGCGCCCGCTTTGCCGAGACCTATGGCCAGATCGGCCTGGCACCCGGTGGCGGCGGCGCCTATTTCCTGCCGCGGATCGTCGGCAAGGCCCAGGCGCTGGAACTGCTCTGGACCGCGGATTTCGTGGATGCGGCGGCGGCGAAGGCGATCGGCCTCGTCAACCACGTCTGGCCGGACGAAACGCTGATGGCGGAAACCCGGAAACTGGCCAAACGCATCGCCGCGCAGCCGCCGCTTTCGGTCCGCCTGATCAAGCGGCTGGTGGACCAGGGTCTGCGCTCCGACATGGATACCGCTTTCGACCTGGTCAGCAGCCACATCGCCATCCTGCGCTCCGGCCCGGACCACAAGGAGGCGATTGCGGCGTTCAAGGAGAAGCGGGCGGGGAAATACCAGGGGTATTGATACCGGCTACGCCTGCGCGACGGGCCTCCCGGTCAGCGTCTCCCGTTCGGAAAGTTCGATCCAGTTGCCGTCCGGGTCGCGCACGAAGCTGTAGCGCACTTGGCCGACTGTCCTGGGCGGCTGGCCGACCTCCACGCCCTGCCTTTCCAGCGCGGCGGTCAGCGCATCGCAGAGGAAAATCTGCACGGTCATGTAGCGCAGCCCGCGCTCGCGCCAGCCGGCCTGTGCCGGCTTCGGCCCCGCCGCCGCCACAATGCGGCTTCCGCCCAGGCGGAAGGCCAGCGGGCCTTCCGGCTCCAGTCCCAGCCGCTCGCCATAGAAGCGGGCGAAGGCGTCCGGATCGGCGGTCTCCACATGCAGCGTCAGGTCGGCGCCGGGGGCTGGCCGCAGATGGACCGGCGTGCCGTCCGGCGTCGCCAGGTCCGCGGCCTCCGCCGCCGGCAGGGTCAGGGCGCGGTAGCCGCCGGGCGGCGCATCCGCCAGTGGGGTGCGGGTGTGGTTCACCTTGATAATGCTGTCGCCCTGGCGCCAGCGGTGTTGGTGAAAGCCGCCGCCGAGCTTCGCCAGATGGTCATAGGCAAGGCCCACCCGTCCCTCCCACAGTCTTTGAAAACCCTCCAGGTCGTTGGTCGCAAAGCCGACGTCGAAGGCGGGTTTGGCGAAAGCGATGGCGGGCATGGGCGGGCGTCTCCCGGAGGCGTGCGGTCGGCCCACGCTAGCCGCTCGCCGACCGGCGCGCTAGCATCGAGGCCAAAGACCCACCGACCCAACCGGAGGAACCGCGCCATGGCCCCACTCGACACCGCCAACGCCGCCGGCCTGACCGTCACGCCGCTCGCCTATGCGCTGGGGGCGGAAATCGAAGGCGTCGACATCAACCAAACCCCATCGGCCGAGCTTGTCGCCGCGATCAGCGCGGCCTGGCACGAGCATCACGTGATCGTCTTCCGCGGCCAGCGGTTCGATGCCGATGGCATGCTGCGCTTCGCCGAGGCGTTCGGCGCGCTGGACGATCACGCCGCCACGCCGTTCTACCGGAGGGATGGGTATCCGCAGTTGTTGCAGATCACCAACCGCCAGATCGGCGGCAAGCCGTCGGAAACGCGCAACACCGGGCGCAACTGGCATTCCGACTATTCCTATACCGACCACCCTGCCGCGGCCTCCATGCTGTTCTGCGTGGAGCGGCCGCCGGTGGGCGGCGACACCATGTTCTGCAACATGGTCCGCGCCTATGAGAGCCTGTCCGCGCCGCTGCGCGCCTTCCTAGACGTGCTGGACGTGGTCTACGACATCGGCCTGACCGCCGGCATCAACGAGCGCGACCCGGCCAAAACGGCGGAGGTTCGCCGCCTGAACCCGCCCATCGCCCACCCGGCGGTGCGCGTGCACCCGGAAAGCGGCAAGCGGGCGCTCTATGTTAGCGAGCGCAGTTCGCACTTTCACGGCATGACGGAAGAGGAAAGCCGGCCGCTGATCGACTATCTCTGCCAGCACGCGACACGGCACGAAAATGTCTTTCGCCATGTCTGGCGGCCGGGCGACCTGGTCTGCTGGGACAACCGCACGTGCATGCACCTCGCGCTCGCCGACTTCGACCAAACCCAGCCGCGCCACATGCTGCGCGCGACCCTGCTGGGCGGCCAGTCCGGCTTTGTCGTGTCCTGAGTCACGCGGAACGTGCCGGTCGGTCGCTAGGCCGCGAATACCGGCGGCGGCGACCGGCAGGCCGCGCCGCTTCGTCCTCTCCCGCGGCGGCGTGGCCGTGCCCATGTCACAGGCCGTTAGGCAGCGGCCATGATGGAGCTCGGCCGCGCCACGTCGCCAAGGAGATCAACCCGTTGGAATTCTTTGCATTTCTGTATCTGCCGGTCATAGCGTTGCTGGTCTGGAGCGCCTGGCGCGGCAACCAGACCGAACGACTGGTGTTCTTCGTGAACCTCATGGCGTTGTGGGCCAGCGCGATCTGGCTGTTCGGCTATCCGGCTTTGATCGTGCCCGCATTGGGCCTCGCGGTCGGCGCCCTTGGCCTGATCGTCATTGTCACTGCGGGCGACAGCCTGTTTGCCCGACCCGCCAAGCCGGGCGGTCAAGCCCCGGCTCACAGCACGGCCTGACGCGGCATTCTGGCCAGGGCACCGGCCATTCGCCGGTGCCCTGGCAGCCGCCGCAAGGGGCGGGAGACAAGCCGTTGGCGCTATGGCAAAGTTCTTGCTGAAGACTGTAGCGGCCAGGTGCGCCGCGTTTTCCCCAGCCGAGGAACCGCCCCCCATGAGCGACAACGCCACCCGCCAAGCTACGCGCCAGCGCGGCCATGCCGTGCGCCGGAAGCTCGGATTTCCGGACCCCGCAGCCCCCGATCTGCTGCCCGGCTTCGGCGACTTCATGGCAGAGGTCGCCTATGGCGGCATTTGGGACCGCCCGCACCTCTCGAAACACGACCGGATGCTGTGCACGCTGGCGGTGTGCAGTCCTTACCTGCGCCCGCAACTGGCGGACCTGATCGGCGCGGCGCTGGAAATCGGCATACAGCCGCTCGCCATGCTGGAGGTGTTCCTGCAGGCTGGTCTCTATGGCGGCTTCGTCACCACCGAGACCGCGGTGGAGGCGGCGCGCGAAGTGTTCACTGACCGCGGCGTGCAAATGCCGGAGACGCCGCCGCGCGAGGACAGCAACGAGACGCTGGACGCGCGCGGACGGGAGATCATGGCGAAACTGCACGGCGAGCGCAGCACCGGCGGCTATGCGGCGCCCGGCAACGCCATTACCGGCCAGCTCTACCCGTCGGCCATCCGCTACGGTTATGGCGAGTTGTGGGACCGTCCCGGCCTCGATCACCGCGAGCGTATGCTGGTGGCGGTCGCCGCCTTCACCGGCCTGGGGCTGGAAGGTCAGTTGCGCAAGTTCGCCCAGTCGGCGCTGAATATCGGCCTGACGCAGGAAGAAGTGATCGAAGCCGTGATCCAAACCGGCCCCTATAGCGGCTTCCCCCGCGCCCTCAACGGCCTCGCCATCCTGACCGAGGTGTTCCCGCAGGACTAAAGCCAACGGGTACCCGCACCTGGCACTTCCGGGATAGCGGCGGGCGCGGGCGTGGTTGCGGCGGATTGACTTGGCGGGCCGAACCGGCGATTGCTTGGGCAGCGTGCCGCGTTCCAGCCGAAAGGACCCGTTCCCATGAAAATCGCCAAGGCCGAATCGATCTGGGTCCGCGTTCCCGTCACACACGATGGCCCGCCTTCGGGCTTTGGCGGCACCATCTGGGCCGATGTCTCCACCCTGCTGATCCGGATCGAGACCGAGGACGGCCTGGTCGGCTGGGGCGAAGCGTTCGGGCACAACGCCATTCCGGCAACGAAGGCTGCCTTCGACCATCAAATCGCGCCGCTGCTGATCGGCCGCGATGCCGGTGCCATCACGCCGCTGATGACCGAATTGCAGAAGATCTGCCACACGTTCGGGCGTTACGGCCAGACCATGTTCGCCATTTCTGGCGTCGATACCGCGCTGTGGGATTTGGTGGGCAAGGCGGCGGGCCTGCCGCTCTACCGCCTGCTGGGCGGTGCGGCGCGAACAACGGTACCTGCCTATGCCAGCTTTCTGCGGTATGGCGACCCGGGGGTGGTGCGGGACCTGTGTGCAAAGGCCGTGGCGGAAGGCTTTACCGCGATCAAACTGCACGAACGCACGGCCGAGGCGGTGGCCGCGGCCCGGGATGGCGGCGGCGACAGTTTCGACCTGATGGTCGATGTCAACTGCCCCTGGACCGTGCGGGAGGCCGAACAAATGGCCTGGGCGTTCGAACCCAGCGACCTGTTCTGGCTGGAAGAGCCGGTCTGGCCGCCGGAGAATTTCAACGGACTGGCCGAAGTGCGCGGCACTGCGCCCATGCCGATCGCGGCGGGCGAGAATGCCTCCACCATCTGGGAATTCACCCAGATGCTGCGCACCGGCGCGGTGGACTTCGCCCAGCCGAGCGTTGCCAAGGTGGGCGGCGTCACTGAAATGATGAAAATCCTGCGGCTGTGCGAAAGTCACAATGTCGGCTTCGCGCCGCATTCGCCGTATTTCGGGCCGGGCTTCGTCGCGACCCTGCATGTGGTGGCGCAGACCGGCAACCCGATCGAGTTCCTCTATTGCCGCCCGGAACCGGCGCTCTACGATATCTTCCCGCCGAAGAATGGCGCGTTTGATTTGCCGCAAGGGCCGGGGCTCGGCATCGAGCCGAATGCCGATGTGATCCGCGATCACACGGTTAAAGGCTAGAGCAGCGGGTATGATCGAGGTAGACCGCCAGGATGGCGTCATCCGCCTGACCTTGAACCGCCCTGCTGCCCGCAATGCATTGAACGCCGCCGGCATGGCGAAGATCGCCGAGGCTTTGCATGCGGCTGAGGCGGACCGCACCGCGCGCGTTTTGGTGATCCAGGCAGCGGGGCAGAGTTTTTCCGCCGGGCGGGACCTGAAGGAGGCGCCAACGCTGTCGCTCGCTACCAGTCTGCAGCAGCACGATGATTGGGCGACGGTGTTCCAGCGGCTGCAACGCCTCGCCATTCCCAGCGTTGCGGTCGTGAACGGCTTTGCGGTCGCGGGCGGCTTTACGCTTGCCATGGGCTGCGACTTCGTACTGGCGAGCCGTGGCGCCAAGTTCGGCGCGATGGAAATGGCGAACGGCTTCCCTGCCGCCGTCTGCACCCCATTGCTGGCCCATCTGCTCGGCCCGCGTCTGGGTCTGGAATTGGCGTTGTTCGGGGAGCCTGTGGCGGCGGAACGGCTCTACGAGACCGGCCTGATCAACGCGCTGGCCGATGACGATGCGGCCCTGCCGGCGCTGGCCGAGGATTTTATCGGCCGTCTGCTCAAGCTGAACCCGTCCGCCGTGAAACAGACCAAGGAAACCTTCCGCGCCGCCCGCGCCATGCCGCTGGACCAGGCGATGACCATGGGCAAGCACTTGAACCAGTTACTGGACGCCAGTGGCAGCTTCGCCGCCGGCAGCGCCGAATTCGCGGCGCGAACGGCAAAAACCTAGAAACCTTGCATTCTCCGGCACCTCGGCCCGGCCGCAGCTCATCGCTGTATGGCGGGCCGGGAGCACTATCCGTACGGCTTGCCTACAGCCCCAGCCGGACTCCCAACACCTGCAGCGCCCGCCCTGCGGTGGGGGTGTTGATGCCGGCGTCGAACGGGTTCCAGCCGGCGCGGCGCAGACGCCTGCCGTAAAGACGGGTGAGCCGTCGGTAGCCACGGAACAGGGGCGGCAGCCGTCCGGTCTCGTCCAGCCGGGCCTCGGCGTATCCGGCGATGCTGCCGATCATCTCCAAGAAACCGCCATCCGGTGCGGCGGCATCCAGCCGGTCGAGCCGGATGGCGTGTTCGGCCAGCAGGGACTCGGGCAGTTGGTGGCGCCCGTGGCTCAGGTGTTGCGGCAGGCCGCGCAGGTTACCGATCAGGGCCCAGGCCGTGCCGGCATGTCTGGCACCGGCGGCGGATTCGAGGCCAAGTGCTGCGGCCTCCAGTTGCGCGAGTACGCCGCCAGTTTCCTCCGCCCGGCGCACCAGAGCCGGCAGGTCGGCGGGTGGGCCGTCATGCTCGGCTTCGCGCGCTTCCAGCAGGGTTTCGATCAACGCAAGGTCGAAGGGCGTGGCGGCGTGGGCTTCCGCCAGCGCCTCGGCGACCGGGTGGCGGCGTGGCTGTCCCGCCGCGATCTGCGCCCAGGCGTCGCGCCACCACTGGCGGCGGATTGCGCCCAGCATCGGCTCGGAGACCCGTTCGGGAATGCGCGCGACCTCCCAATTGAAGGCCGCGAGCGCCCACAGCGCCGGGCGCCGGTCCGCCGGCGCAAGCTCTGCCAGCAGCAGCCGGTCCGGATCGGCCTTGCGGATCAGATCGCGGCAATGCAGGGCGGCGGGGGTGAGAACCGCTCTCGACATGCGACCGAACGCGCCTTAAGTAAGTTTGTAGAGGCCGTGCGCGGCCTTGTCGTAATTCATTGCAACCACCTTGCAGTTTCCGAAAAGGGGAATTCCCATGGCCCATACACTGCCCGATCTGCCGTATGCGATCGATGCGCTTGACCCGTATATGTCCCAGGAGACCCTGGAGTTCCACCACGGCAAGCATCACCAGACCTATGTCACCAACCTGAACAACCTGATCAAGGGCAGCGAGTTCGAAAGCGCCAGCCTCGAAGATATCGTCAAGAAGACCTACAACGTCGCCGACAAGGCCGGCGTGTTCAACAACTCCTCCCAGCACTGGAACCACATCCTGTTCTGGCAGTGCATGAAGCCGAATGGCGGCGGCGCGATTCCGGGCGAGTTGGAAAAGCGGATCGTCGACAGCTTCGGCTCGGTTGACGAGTTCAAGGGCCAGTTCGCCGCCAAGGGTGCCGGCCAGTTCGGCAGCGGCTGGGTTTGGCTGGTTTCGACCGCCAACGGCAAGCTGGAAGTCACCAGCACCCCGAACGGTGTCAACCCGCTTTGCTTCGACGGTCAGAAGACGCTGCTCGGTTGCGACGTGTGGGAGCATAGCTACTACATCGACTACCGCAACCGCCGCCCGGACTACCTGAAGGCGTTCCTGGACAACATGGTGAACTGGGAGTTCGTGGCGCAGCAGCTCTAAGCCTGCACCCACCCCTATCGTCACAAGGAGAGCCGGCCCAATTGTCCTGGGCCGGCTCTTTGCATTGCGCTCTGCTCTTCGCCTTTGGCATACTGTACTTATGTCCAATATTCGGACCTTCTGACGGGAGGTGCTTGCCATGAGCAACGCAAAACACTTTGACGCCCTGGTGGTCGGTGCCGGCGTCGGCGGCCTCTATGCCTTGTATCGCCTGCGGGACAAGCTTGGCCTGAACGTGCAGGTGCTGGAGGCCGCGGACGGCGTCGGCGGCACCTGGTACTGGAACCGCTATCCCGGCTGCCGTTGCGACGTGGAAAGCCTGGAATACTCGTTCAGCTTCGATCCGGATCTCGAACAGGAATGGTCCTGGCCGGAACGGTACGGCAACCAGCCGGAAATCCTGGCCTATGTAAACCACGTGGCCGACCGGTTCGACCTGCGCCGCAATATCCAGTTCGAAACCCGGGTAAATAGCGCGACCTTCGACCGGGGCACCAATCTTTGGACGCTCAAGACCGCGGCGGGGGAAACATTCCAGGCGCCGGTCTGCATCATGGCGACCGGCAATCTTTCGATCCCGCGCGTGCCGGATTTTCCCGGCCTGGATGATTTCGAGGGCGAAACGTATCATACCGGCCTGTGGCCGCATGACGGCGTGGATTTCACCGGCAAGCGCGTCGCCGTGATTGGCACCGGGTCCAGCGGCGTGCAGTCGATCCCGATCATTGCCCAGCAGGCGGAAACGCTGATCGTGTTCCAGCGCACAGCCAATTATATCCTGCCGGCGGCCAACGGCCCGATGGATCCGGGGAAAGAAGCGCAGCACAAGGCGACCTACCGCGAGCGACGCAAGGCTGCCTACGACACCCCATTTGGGATTGCCGGCTATCCGCCACCAACCAAATCGGCCCTGGAAGTGCCGGAGGAGGAGCGCAACCGCCTCTATGAGCAGAAATGGCAGGAAGGCGGCTCGATCAGCTTCCTTTATACCTTCACTGACCTGCTGACCAATGACGAGGCGAACAAGACCGCGCGCGAGTTCGTGCACAACAAGATCCGCGCGATCGTCAAAGATCAGACCGTGGCGGAAACGCTCTGCCCGAACGACCATCCGATCGGCACCAAGCGGCTGGTGCTCGATACCGGCTATTACGAGACCTATAACAAGCAGCATGTCCACTTGGTCAACGCGCGCAAGAACCCGATTGCGGGCCTGACCAAAAAGGGCATCCGGCTGGAGGATGGCACGGAGTACGAATTCGACGCCATTGTCTTTGCCACCGGCTTCGACGCCATGACCGGCGCGTTGAAAGAAATCGACATCCGCACGACCGACGGCCGCTCCTTGACCGAGGATTGGGAGGCTGGGCCCTACACCATGCTGGGTATCATGAGCGCGGGCTTCCCGAACATGTTCATGATCACCGGCCCTGGCTCGCCCGGCGTGAAAAGCCAGATGATCCTGTCGTGCGAGCAGCATGTGGATTGGATCGTCGACTGCCTGGAATACATGGCCGACCATGGCAAGGCGGCCATCGAGCCGACGGACGAATCGCAGTACGACTGGACCATGCACGTAAAGCACGTGGCCGACCAGACGCTCTATCCGAAGGCGGCGAGCTGGTATATGGGCTCGAACATTCCCGGCAAGCCCAGGGTGTTCATGCCCTATGTGGGCGGCGTGCATGTCTACAAGCAAAAGATCGAGGGCGTTGCCGCCAACGGCTATGAGGGCTTCACCTTTACGCCGGCGAAAAAGCCGGACCTCGCCATGGCGGGGGATGACTGACGCCGCGTCCCGGGCGCCGCAGATTGGTGCCCGGATATTCCCTTGGCCCTGACCGCAACGAGAGAGAGAGAGAGAACGGATGAGCGAACCGCGCCCGCATGAGCAGTGGGGGTCTAACGTCGGGTTTGTGCTGGCCACGATCGGTTCTGCGGTTGGCCTGGGTAATATCTGGCGTTTTGCCTACGTCACTGGTGAGAACGGGGGCGCTGCATTCCTGGTGGTCTATCTGGGGTTCGTCCTGGTCATCGGCCTGCCGTTGATGATTGCGGAGCTCTCACTTGGCCGCAGCACACGCCGCGATCCGGTGCAGGCGTTTTCCACGCTGGCGCCGGGCGGCCTGTGGGCCCATGCCGGATGGGTGGGGATTGTGGCGGCGGTAGCCATTCTGAGCTTTTACGCGGTGATTGCCGGCTGGGCGCTGAAATACTTTGTGGGCGCGGCAGGCGGCACGCTGTGGGCGGCAGCGGGAGGCGGTTACGGCGCCTATTTCGAAAGCTTCATCGCCGCATCGGGGGAGCCGATTGTCTGGCAAGGGGTGATGCTGCTGCTGGCGGCATTGGTGGTTGCCGCCGGTGTCAACCACGGTATCGAACGTGCAAGTTCCTGGCTGATGCCGTTGCTGGCGGCCATCATTATCGGGTTGGCGGCTGTCGCCCTGACCCTGCCGGGCTCGGCTGAGGGGGTGGCGTTTCTGTTCGAGCCGGATTGGTCTGTGCTCTCGGAGCCTGGCCTCTACATTGCCGCGCTGGGGCAGGCGTTTTTTTCGCTGGGCATCGGCATGGCGGTGTTCATTGCCTATGGCAGCTATCTCAGCCCCTCGGCGCGGCTGCCGGCTGGCGCCGTCGCCGTTGCGCTGGGCGACACGACATTTGCCATGGTTGCGGGGCTGGCGATCTTTCCGGCGGTTTTCGCACTGGGCGGAGACCCGGCTGCCGGGCCGCAACTGGCCTTTATTACGATTCCCCAGATCCTGCTGGAAATGCCCGGGGGCCGGATTGTCGGCCCGGTATTTTTCTTTCTGCTGTCGGCGGCGGCCCTGACCTCTATGGTGTCGCTGCTGGATGCGGCCAGTGCCGTGGCGCGCCATCGCCTCGGCTGGAGCCGGCCGAGGGCCGCGACGCTGGTTGCGCTGTGCATCTTCGCGCTCGGCATACCGTCGGCCCTCAGCTACGGCGTTCTGGCGGAGGTGTCGCTCGGCGGTTTCCCTATCCTGGATGCGGTCGATGCCGCGGCATCCAATGTGGCGTTGCCGCTTGCGGGGCTGATCGTTGCGCTATTCCTGGGTTGGCGCCTCTCGCGATTGCAGGCGGTTGCCGCTGCGGGTTTGGGTGAGGGCGCCGCAGGCTGGGTGTGGATCTGGCTGCTGCGGGTGCCGGTGCCGGCCGGCATTGCACTGATTCTGCTGCACTCCCTCGGCTGGATCTAAGATCGGCTTCGCGGTCTTCGTTCTGGCCGTTGCCGCGGCGCTGCGCCATACTCGGCTGCACGCAACAAGAACCGATCAGGGAGATACCGCCAATGGACCTGTATGACGTCATGCGCACGACATTTGCGTGCCGCCAGTTTACGGACGATGACGTGCCGGACGATGTGCTGGCGCGGATTTTCGACAATGCCCGGTTTGCCCCATCGGGCGGCAACCGGCAGGGCAACTTCGTCATTGTCGTGCGCGACCAGGCAATGAAGGATATGCTGGGCGAGGCGGCCCGCCCCGCGGGCAGGCTTTACACTGCCCAGAACAAGGCGGGCGAAAGCCCCTGGAACACCATCCATGCGACCAAGGTGACGCCGGAGGTGGAGGCCGCGACGGCGGTGCCGCCGCACCTGACCGACCCTGCAAAGAAGGCGCCGGTGCTGCTGGTGTTCTGTGTCGATCTCCAGGTGGTGGCCTCCACGGACAAGAACCTGGACCGGGTGGGCGTGATCAGCGGCGGATCGATCTATCCGTTCGTCTGGAATGTGCTGCTCGCTGCCCGGAACGAGGGCTATGGCGGCACCATCACGACGCTGGCCGTGGCGCAGGAGCCGAAATTGCAGCAAGCACTCAACATTCCGCCGCATGTGGCGGTTGCGGCTATTGTGCCGCTTGGCAAGCCACAGAAACAGTTGACCAAACTGCGCCGCCGGCCGGTAGAGGATATTGTCCGGCTGGAACGTTTCGACGGCGTGCCATTCAAAGGCTAGGGAAAGATCAAGATCATGCGCATTGGCATTGCCTATCTGGGCAACGACATGGAAAACCTGACTCGTGACCGGCTGTTGGACGGTGCGAGGGCGGCAGAGGCGGCGGGCTTCAACGGGCTTTGGTTTTTCGACGCGATCGGGCGCGGCCATATCCACCCAGACCCCTTGATTGCCGCGACCCTTGCCGCCAGCGCGACCAGGGACCTGGAAGTCGGCACCTGCATTCTGCAGGTTCCGCTGCGGCAGACGGTGAATCTCGCCCGCTCTGCATTGACGGCCCATCTGATGTGCGAGGGGCGGTTTTCGTTCGGCGTCGGGGCGGGTTCCACCAAGACGGATTTCGACTTCTCCGGGTTGAATTTCGAAACGCGCCTGCGCGATCTGAGCGAGGCGCTGCCATTGATGCAAAAAATCTGGCGGGACGAGGAAATCGCTGGCGCCCGCCTCAGCGCTTGGCCCGCGGCCAAGGGCGGCCCGCCGATCCTGATCGGCTCCTGGGCTGGCAAGACCTGGATTCCCAGGGCGGCGCAGGAATTCAATGGCTGGATTGCGTCGGGGGCGCGTTCGACCTTCAACAAGCTGAAGGATGGCATTGCCACCTATCGCGCCCACGGCGGCCAGCGTGCCATCGTGACCAATATCAAGGTGGACCTGACCCAGCCCACAGGGGAAATGCCGGACGACGGGCCGTTCCACCTGTGCTGTGACATGAAAACGGCGCAGGAACGCTTCAGGCGGATTGTCGATCTTGGCTATGACGATGCCATATTCGTCGTGCCGGATCACCGGACGGAGACGCTGGACCGGGTGCTGGAGATCACCGCGCAATAGGCACCCGATGCCGCAAAGCCGGCCCAGCGCAAGGCGGGGCCGGCCGGAGATGGCGCGTGCGGCGGCGGTTATGCCGCCTGTGGGCCGCCTTCCGTCTGGCGGCGCCGTTGCGCCAGGAATTCGTCCAGCTCCGCCTTGTCCTTGGCACGGCGCAGGCGGTCGAGGAAGGCCTCGAACTCCGTCTGTTCTTCCTCTAGGCGCCGCAGCGTCTCTTCGCGGTATTCGTCAAAGGCGGTGTTGCCCGTGCCGCCCGTGCTGCGGCGGCCGTGCCTGCGGCGGTTTTTCCAACAACCCATTCGTCCACTCCAAAGTGTATAGGCCAGAATCGCAAGGCCAATCGGCCAGAACAGGATAAAGCCCAGGACAAAGGCGGCGATCCAGGCACCCTTGCCCCATTCGTCGAGATTGCGCTCGATCCGCTTCAGCCAATACGTGACGCGCTCCATCGGTTTTCGGTCCCTTTTTCAATGTGAATGTTATTCACATTTACATACATGGGCAGGCCGCGGCCGCGGTCAATAAGTGCGGGGAGAAAATTTTGCCGGTGCGCTGGCCTGGGCGAGCGGGCCGGCCGATTCAGCCTTCCGGAATCAGGCCAAGCCCGCGCAGATAGACCAAAATCCCGGACTCCAACAACTCGGACGCCTCAATCGGCGCGCGGCGCGGAGCGCGGTCGCCAAACAGTTCGGCAACGCCATGACTCAGCGCCCAGATGTGATAGCTCATCATGCGCACGGGCGGGCGCTTGGCCGGCGGCAACGTTTCGGCCAGGCTCTGACAGGCGCCTTGCAATACGTTGAACGCCCGGTCGGCGGAGGCGCGCAGGCCGGGCTCGTCCGGCAGGCCGGTCTGGAACATCGCGGAAAACAGCGGCCGTTCCTCCCGCGCGAACGCCAGATAGGCGCGGCCGACCGCCTCCAGCGCCGCAAATGGGCTTGGCTTGCCCCGGTCCCATGCCGTTTCCAGCCGGTCGGCGAAGCGTTCGAAGCCATAGCGCGCCACCTCCGCCAGCAAGGCATCGCGGTCGGCAAAATGGCGGTAGGGTGCGGCTGGAGACACGCCGGCAGCGCGGGCAGCATCGGCGAAGGTAAAACCTTGCAGACCCTTGTCGGCGATCAGGCCGATCGCGGCGAACAACAGGGCCTCGCGCAGGTTTCCATGATGGTAGCCGCGCTTGCCGCGGTCTGGCTCTTCGTGCATTGCAAAGACTTAACCGGGCGCCGGGGCGGCGGCAAGGGCGCTCTGGCGCTGGCCGCGCGCCGCCCCTCTGCGGGGAAATGAGGGGTTGTTTGCCGGCCGTGTTCGCCTTAGGACCGCGAACGGACAGCCATTGTGGAATGATGTAGCCATGAACCTCTTCCGTCTCCTCACCGCGCGGGCCGAAACCGGCAACCCGTTGCGTGTCGGCGTGATCGGCGCGGGTAAGTTCGGTTCCATGTTCCTGTCGCAGGCGCGGCGGACGCGTGGGTTGCACGTGATGGCCGTGGCCGATCTGGATGTGGAGCGCGCCAAGGAATCGCTGGCCGGCGTGCATTGGCCGGCCGAGCAATACGCCGCCCGAAGCTTTCAGAAGGCACGCGCCGCCGGCGGTTGCCATGTCACCGGCGACGCGATGGCAATGATCGCCGCACCGGGCCTGGACGTCGTGATTGACGCCACCGGCTCCCCATCTGCCGGCATCCGCCATGCGCTGGAGGCGTTTCGGCAGGGCCGTCATATCGTCATGGTGAATGTCGAGGCCGACGTGCTGGCTGGGCCGCTGCTGGCGAAGAAGGCGCGGGAGGCCGGCGTGGTCTACTCGCTGGCCTATGGCGACCAGCCAGCCCTGATCGCCGAACAGGTGGATTGGGCCCGGGCTTGCGGGCTGGAGGTGGTGGCGGCAGGTAAGGGTACGCGCTACCAGCCGCAATTCCACCAGTCGACCCCGGCGACGGTCTGGGATCATTACGGGCTGAGCGCAGCACAGGCGCAGTCCGGCAAGCTCAACCCGCAAATGTTCAACAGCTTCCTGGATGGCACCAAGTCCGGGATTGAAATGGCGGCGGTGGCCAATGCGTGCGGGCTGAATGCGCCGAAAAACGGTCTGGCCTTTCCCGCGGTAGGGTTCGGCCAGTTCGCGCAGAAGCTGATACCGGCGGCGGATGGCGGCCTGTTGGAAGGCCGCGGCATGGTCGAGGTGGTGGCGAGCGAGGATCGGGATGGCACGCCGCTGCCGGACGATCTGCGCTGGGGTACCTACGTCACCTTCGACGGCGAGACCGATTATGTGAAGGAATGCTTCCACCAGTACGGCGTCATCACGGATGCGGGCGGGCGCTATGCGGCCCTCTGGCGGCCCTATCATCTGATCGGGCTGGAATTGGGCATTTCCGTCGCCAGCGTCGGCCTGCGCGGCGAGCCGACCGGCTGCCCGGAAGGATTCCGCAGCGACGTGGTGGCCACGGCGAAGTTCGACATGAAGGCGGGCGAGATGCTGGATGGGGAGGGCGGCTATACGGTATGGGGCAAGCTAATGCCGGCGGCGGATTCCCTGCGCATCGGCGGCCTGCCCATCGGCCTGGCGCATAGTGTTGCGCTGAAGCGGGATATTCGCCAGGGCGAGATGATTTCCTGGAATGATGTGACCTTCGACGCCGGCGATCCAACCGTGGCGTTCCGGCGCGAGATGGAGCGGACATTTGCCGGCTGACTCTGCGGTTTCGATGCAAAGGATGGAGGACAGGGTGACAAAAGGGCCGGTTGCGGCGCTGGATGCCTTGCTGGCCGAGGGCGAGTTGCGGCGAGACCCCCTGCAGCGTGCCGGGGCAGAGCGATTGCAGGCGCTGCACGAAACGCTGCGGACTTATAGTCCCGCACCGCCGGAGCCAGAGCGCAAGGGATTGCTCGGCCTGCTCGGTTTCGGCGGCGGCAAGCGGGAGGAACCGCCACCCGCGCCGAAAGGGCTCTACATTTTCGGCCCGGTCGGGCGTGGCAAGTCCATGCTGATGGACCTTTTCTTCGACACCGCGCCGGTTGCCAGCAAGCGCCGGGTCCATTTCCACGCCTTCATGCAGGAGGTGCAGGAGCGGGTGCATGCGCGGCGCAAGCGCGGCGCGGATGGCGATCCGATTCCGGATATCGCCCGTGATGTGGCCAGCCAGGCCACGCTGCTCTGTTTCGACGAGTTCCAGGTGGAAAACATCGCCGATGCTATGATTCTCGGCCGGTTGTTCCAGGGGCTGTTCGACCATGGTGTCGTGGTGGTGGCGACATCGAACGTGGAGCCGCAGAACCTCTATAAGGACGGCTTGCAGCGCGAGCGCTTTCTGCCGTTCATCGACCTGATCCAGCAGCGGCTGGAGATTTACGAACTGGCATCGGACACCGATTACCGGCTTGACCGGCTGATGGGCCGACGCACGTATCACACGCCGCTGGACGACGCGGCGGCGGAGGCGCTGGACCAGGCCTTCCGCGACCTGACCGATGACGCGCCGCCGCACGCCGAAACGCTGAAGGTGCGCGGGCGGGAATTGCAGGCGCCGGTGACGGCCAAGGGCGTGGCGCGGTTCTCGTTTGACGAGCTTTGCGCCCGGCCATTGGGTGCGGCGGACTATCTCGCCATTGCCGCGCGGTTTCACACGGTCATCCTGTCGAGCATTCCGATGTTTCCACCGGAAAAACGCAACGAGGCCAAGCGGTTCGTCACCTTGATCGATGCGCTTTACGAGGCCAAGACCAAGCTGATTTGCTCTGCTGCCGCCCCCCCGCTCGACCTTAACCCCGAGGGAGAGACCGCATTCGCTTTTCAGCGCACTGTGTCGCGCTTGATGGAGATGCAGGCCGACGACTATATCGCGGCGCACCATAAGGTGTAGACAGTTCTCAGCACCCATCGACCCGGAGGAGGCCGCACGATGCTGCAAGCACTTGGCCCCTTCCGGCCCCTTCTGATCGCGGCCCTGTTTTTGATGACAGGCCATGGGCTGACCAGCACCATTCTGTCTGTCCGGCTGGCCCAGATGGAGGCCCCGGCGCAGATTGCGGCCCTGATGACCACGGCCTATTTCGTCGGCCTCGTCGTCGGCACGCGCGTCGGGAAATTGCTGATGCAGCGCACCGGGCATATCCGGGGATTTGCCGCGGCGGTGACCGGGGCGGCGATAAGCATTCTGCTGGTGCCGCTGTTCCCGGACCCGCTGATCTGGCTCGGCCTGCGCTTCGTTGGCGGCATCTGCGTTGTACTGGCGATGCTGGTGCTGGAGAGCTGGCTGAACATCACTGCCGACAACACAAGCCGCGGTTCGGTATTCGGTGCCTATATGGTGGTCGCCTATATCGGCATGACCGGCGGGCAGGTGTTGCTGGGCGTTCTCGATGTCAGCTCTTACGAGGCGTTCTCGATCGCGGCGATAGCGATGATGCTGGCGGTCCAGCCGCTTGCGTTCACAACGCGGATGCAACCGGAACTGCCGCCCAGTGTCCGCCTGCGCCTGATCGACTTGGTGCGGATTTCGCCCGTGGGCATTGCGGCATCCGTGGTCTCTGGCGCGATGACCGGCGCGATGTTCGGCCTGTTTCCGTTTTATGCCAGCGCGACGGGTCTGGGTGCGGCAGAGATCGCGGCCTTCATGTCGGCGGTGATCGGCGGCGGTCTGGTGTTGAACTGGCCGCTCGGCTGGCTGTCGGACCGGCTGGACCGGCGTTATGTGGTTGCGTTGGCGGCCCTGACGATCGTCGCGACCAGTGTGGTTCTGGGCCTCGGCGATCAGGGTATCGTGACCCTGATCTGGGCCGGCGGGCTGATGGGCGGCGTTACGGCGGCGCTCTATTCCCTGGGCGTGGCGCATACGAACGACTATGTTGGCGGCGTCGATGCGATCGCGGTGGGCGCGGGCCTTTTGCTCGCGTTCGGATGCGGGGCGATCGTTGGGCCGCAAGTCGCATCGCTGGCGATGGACCTGGCCGAGGCAAAGGCGTTGTTTGCCTATACCGGCCTGATCGGGTTGGCCCTACTGGTGCTGACACTCTACCGCACCCTGGTACAGCGGGCTGTCAGCAGCGACGACAAGACGGCCTTTGTCTCGCTGGCCAGTACAACGCCAGTGGCCTATGCTCTTGATCCGTGGAGTGGAGACGATGCGGTAGGCGATAACAGCCCGGGAAAAGCTACATAAACGATCGTAGGGTTGCCCCGTCACCGTGTTCGGCGTAGGAACGCCGCCAATGTGGCGCCAATCATGTGCGCCCGGTCACAATTGGCATCTGGTTGAAGGAATCCCCATGGCTCGGAACAAGATTGCGCTTGTCGGCGGCGGCAATATCGGTGGCACGCTGGCTCACCTCGTCGGCCTGAAGGAACTGGGCGACGTCATGATGTTCGACATTGTCGATGGCCTGCCCCAGGGCAAGACCCTGGATCTGGCGCAGAGCGCGCCGGTCGAAGGCTTCGATTGCGCGATGAGCGGCACCAACGACTATGCAGACCTGAAGGACGCCGACGTCGTGATCGTAACCGCCGGCGTGGCGCGCAAGCCGGGCATGAGCCGAGACGATCTGATTGGTATCAACACCAAGGTTATGGGATCGGTCGGCCAGGGCATCAAGGAGCATTGCCCGAACGCTTTCGTCATTTGCATCACCAACCCGCTGGACGCCATGGTCGGCATCCTGCAGCAGGCTTGCGGCTTGCCGACGAACAAGGTGGTCGGCATGGCCGGCGTTCTGGATAGTGCCCGCTTCCGCCTGTTTCTGGCCGAGGAGTTCAATGTCTCGGTCGAGGATGTGAATGCCTTCGTGCTGGGCGGGCATGGCGATACCATGGTGCCGCTGATCAACTATTCCACCGTGGCCGGCATTCCCGTGCCGGAATTGGTGAAGATGGGTTGGTCGACGCAGGAAAAGATCGACCAGATCATCCAGCGCACCCGCGATGGTGGCGCCGAAATCGTCGGCTTGCTCAAGACCGGCTCTGCCTTCTATGCGCCGGCATCGTCGGCGGTGCAGATGGCAGAAAGCTATCTGAAGGACAAGCGCCGTCTGCTGCCGTGCGCTGCCCACCTCAACGGTGAATACGGCGTGAAGGGCCTCTATGTCGGCGTGCCGGTCATCATCGGCAAGAACGGTGTGGAGAAAGTGGTTGAGGTGCCGTTGAGCGGTGCCGACAAGGCTGCATTCGAGCATTCGGTGGCTGCGGTAACCGAATTGTCAGGTCTTGCAGTGAAATTGCGCGATGAGGCGAGCGCCTAAGCAAGGCGCTCTCGTCATTGTGCCGTTCGCCTCGGGGCGGGGGTGCTGCCTGAGTGCGGCGCCGCCGGCCTGGGCGGTTGAGTGAGGCTCATAGGTGTATTTGACCCGAGGGGACCGAACGACGCGATGAATATTCACGAATATCAGGCCAAGCAATTGCTGGCCAAATACGGCGTCGCCGTTCCAAAAGGCGGCGTGGCCTTCACACCGGACGAGGCGGTCAAGGCGGCAGAGGCGCTGGGCGGGCCGGTTTGGGTCGTCAAGGCGCAGATTCATGCTGGCGGCCGCGGCAAGGGCGGCGGCGTCAAGGTGGTGAAGTCGGTGGATGCGGTCCGCGCTGAGGCGGAGCGGATGCTGGGCATGACCCTTGTCACCCATCAGACGGGGCCGGAAGGCAAGGAAGTCGGTCGGGTCTATGTAGAGGACGGCTGCGACATCGCCCGCGAACTCTACCTTTCGCTGCTGGTGGACCGGGACAACAAGCGCATCAACGTCATTGCCTCCACCGAAGGCGGCATGGATATCGAGGAGGTGGCGGAGACGGCGCCGGAGAAAATCTTCAGCATCGCGATTGATCCGGTCACCGGGCTAATGCCGCACCATTGCAACCGCATCGCCTTCGGCCTGGGCCTGGAAGGCGCGCAGGTGAAAAGCGCGGCGAAATTTCTGAACGGCATGTTCAAGGTCTTCACCGAGCTGGATGCCAGCATGGTGGAGATCAACCCGCTGGTGGTGACGGGTGCGGGCGAGGTGATGGCGCTGGACGCCAAAATGAACTTCGACGACAACGCGCTGTACCGGCAGGCCGATGTGGCCGCGATGCGCGACGAGACCGAAGAAAATGCGCTGGAGCTGGAGGCGCAGAAATACAATCTCAATTATGTGGCGCTCGACGGCACCATTGGCTGCATGGTGAACGGCGCCGGGCTCGCCATGGCGACGATGGACATCATCAAGCTCTATGGCAAGGAGCCGGCAAACTTCCTGGATGTCGGCGGTGGCGCCAATGAGGAAACCGTAGCGGCTGCTTTCAAGATCATCCTGTCCGACCCGAAGGTCGAGGCGATCCTGATCAACATTTTCGGCGGTATTGCCCGTTGCGATGTGATCGCCGAAGGCGTGGTATCGGCGGCCAAGGACCTGTCGCTGGACGTGCCCTTGGTGGTGCGCCTGGAAGGCACAAATGTCGAGAAGGGCAAGGAAATTCTAAAGAACTCCGGCCTGGCCATCATCGCGGCGGATAATCTGGCCGATGCCGCCGCAAAGGTTGTCGAAGCGGCAAAGAAAGGGGCAGTTTGAACCATGGGCGTTCTGATCAACAAAGACACCAAGGTCATCTGCCAGGGTTTCACCGGCCGGCAGGGTACCTTCCATTCCGAACAGGCCATTGCCTACGGCACCCGCATGGTCGGCGGCACGTCGCCCGGCAAGGGCGGGCAGACGCATTTGGACCTGCCGGTGTTCAACACCGTGCACGATGCAAAGGAACAGGTCGGCGTCGATGCCAGCGTGATCTATGTGCCGCCGCCGTTTGCCGCCGACAGCATTCTGGAGGCAATCGATGCGGAAGTTCCCCTGATCATCTGCATCACCGAAGGCATTCCGGTGCTGGATATGGTCAAGGTAAAGCGCGCGCTGGATGGCTCGAAATCCCGCCTGATCGGGCCGAACTGCCCCGGTGTCATCACCGTTGGCGAATGCAAAATCGGCATCATGCCCGGGCATATTCACAAAAAGGGCAAAATCGGCGTTGTTTCCCGCTCCGGCACGCTTACGTATGAAGCGGTCGGGCAGACCACCGCTGTCGGGCTTGGCCAGACCTCCTGTGTGGGCATCGGCGGCGATCCTGTGAACGGTACCAATTTCATCGATTGCCTGCAGATGTTCCATGACGATCCCGAGACCGAAGGCATCATCATGATCGGTGAGATCGGCGGTTCTGCGGAGGAGGACGCGGCGGAATTCTATGCGAATTTGCCGAACAAAAAGCCAATGGTCGGCTTTATCGCCGGCGCGACCGCTCCGCCCGGCAAGCGCATGGGTCATGCCGGTGCGATCATCGCCGGCGGCAAGGGCACGGCCGCGGCCAAGTTCGAGGCTTTCCGCAATGCGGGAATTGCAGTATGCGAATCGCCTGCCGAGCTCGGCAGTACGATGCTGAAAGTGATTAACGGTTAACCTTGCAAAAGGCTGCGGCCGTTTGCGAAATGATGGCCTGAACGCAAGCGGCGCAGCCTGCGCAGGCTCAATAGAGGCGTTTTGATGGTGAGCCAAATCGATCCCGCGAGCTTCCTGACGGGGGGCAATGCCACGTTCGTGGCGGAGCTTTACGCGCGCTATCTTGTAGATCCGCAGGCGGTCGATCCCAGTTGGGTCGACTTTTTTGAAAGCATGAAGCGGGATGGCGTCGCGGTCGACGAATTGGACGCGGCCGAATGGGGCCGGATGCGGGCCAGTGTTATTGAGGCCAACGGTCATGGCGCGAATGGCCATGGACCGGCCGGCGACGATCTGAACGGGCGTGCGGCGGCCTCGGCCCAGGAGGTGGCGCAAGCGACTCATGGTTCGGCCGATCCGATGGCGATCCGGGCGGCGACGCTGGATTCCATCCGTGCACTGATGATGATCCGCGCCTACCGCGTGCGCGGCCACCTGTATGCGAAGCTGGACCCGCTCGGCCTTTCCGATACGGATCATCACCCGGAATTGGATTACAGGACCTACGGCTTCACCGATGCTGATCTGGACCGCCCGATTTTTATCGACCATGTCCTCGGCATGGAAACGGCGACCCTGCGGCAGATTCTGGAGACGCTGGAGGAGACCTATTGCAACCTGATCGGCATCGAGTTCATGCATCTGCAGGATGCGGATCAGAAAGCCTGGATCCAGGAACGCATAGAAGCTCCGCGCAACCAGACGGATTTTACACCGCGCGGCAAGCGCACCATTCTGGAACGCCTGACCGAGGCGGAGACGTTCGAGCAGTTCCTCGACAAGCGTTATGTCGGCACCAAACGCTTCGGCCTGGAAGGCGGTGAGGCGCTGATCCCGGCCTTGGAACAGATCATCAAGCGCGGCTCGCAGCTGGGCATGGAGGAGCTGGTGATGGGCATGTCCCACCGCGGCCGCCTGACCGTGCTCGCCAACGTGATGGGCAAGCCGTTTACCAATATTTTCAGTGAGTTCCAGGGCAACGCCGCCAATCCGGAGGATGTGCAAGGCTCCGGCGATGTGAAATACCATCTCGGCACTTCGTCTGACCGCGAATTCGATGGCAAGGTGGTGCATCTATCGCTGACCCCGAACCCCTCGCACCTGGAAACCGTCGACCCGGTGGTGATCGGCAAGGTGCGGGCAAAGCAGGAACAGCGCAAGGACTACACGCGCGAGAAGGTGGTGGCCTGTCTGCTGCATGGCGATGCCGCCTTTATCGGGCAGGGTGTGGTCGCCGAAACCTTCCTGTTGTCGGACCTGAAAGGCTATCGTGTCGGCGGCACCATTCATGTGGTGATCAACAACCAGATCGGCTTCACCACATCGCCAACCGACAGCCGCGGCGGGCATTATTGTACCGATCTGGCCCGCAGTGTCATGGCACCGATCCTGCATGTGAATGGCGACGATCCCGAAGCGGTGGTCCACGCGGCGCGGATCTGCACCGAGTTTCGCTACCGGTTCAAAAAAGATGTCGTCCTCGACATGTATTGTTATCGGCGGCAAGGCCATAACGAGGCGGATGAGCCCGCGTTCACCCAGCCATCCATGTACAGGACCATTGCCAAGCAGCCGACGACGCGCACCATCTACGCCAAGCGCCTGATCGACGAGGGCCTGCTCTCGCAGGACGATGTCGACAGCATGTCCGATACCTTCCGCAGCCGTCTGGAGAAAGATTTCGAGGCGGCGAAAAATTACAAGCCGAACAAGGCCGATTGGTTGGAAGGCGCTTGGAGCGGTCTGGATATTGCCCGTGGTGAGGACCGGCGCGGTGAGACTGCAGTCGATCTGGACCTGCTGCGCGAGATTGCAGCGAAGATGACTGCGGTACCCGAAGGCTTCAAGCTCAACCGCAAGATCGTCCGCCAGTTCGAAGCCCGCCGCGCCGCCGTCATCGACAATGGTGAGGGCATCGACTGGGCGACGGGTGAGGCATTGGCCTTCGGTTCTCTGGTGGTCGAGGGTACGCCGGTCCGGCTTTCCGGTCAGGATTGCGGACGTGGCACTTTCAGCCAGCGTCACGCCGTGTTGACCGACCAGGAGAAAGAAGAAAAATACACTCCGATCGGCCATCTCCAGGAAGGCCAGGCCCGGTTCGAGATCATCGATTCGCCGCTGGCCGAATATTCGGTTCTGGGCTTCGAATACGGCTACACCCAGTCGGAGCCGCACGCCCTGGTGATGTGGGAGGCGCAGTTCGGCGATTTCGCGAACGGCGCCCAGGTGATGATCGACACCTATATCGCGGCAGCGGAGACCAAATGGCTGCGCATGTCGGGCATCGTGCTGCTGCTGCCGCATGGCTACGAAGGCCAGGGGCCGGAGCACTCGTCGGCCCGTCTGGAGCGTTACCTGCAACTCTGCGCCGAGGACAATATCCAGGTTTGCGTGCCATCGACGCCGGCCAACTATTTCCACATGCTGCGCCGCCAGGTACGCCGCAATTTCCGCAAGCCGTTGATCGTGATGACGCCAAAATCGCTGCTGCGGCACAAGCTCTGCGTGTCTTCGCTGGCGGAATTCGGCCCCGGCAGTTCATTCCATCGCGTCATTGGCGAACACCGGGACACGGTGCCGGACGATGAGGTCAAGCGGGTGGTGCTTTGCAGCGGCAAGGTTTATTACGACCTGCTGCAACGGGCAGAGGAAATGAAAGTGCAGGATGTGGTTCTGGTACGCGTCGAGCAGCTTTATCCGTTTCCGCAACGCTCGCTGACGGCGGAATTAAAAAAGTATCCGAACGCCGAGGTGATCTGGTGCCAGGAAGAACCGCGCAATATGGGTGCCTGGCATTTTGTCGACCGCCGCCTTGAAGAGCTGCTGGGAGCGATCGAAGATGTTGACATGCGGGCCTCGCGGCCGCGCTATATCGGCCGGCCGGACAGTGCGGCGACGGCCACAGGCCTGTTGAAACGGCACTTAGCCGAACAGACGAAACTGGTGGATGAGGCTCTGATGCTTGCCTAGAGGCAGGCGCGGGCGGGCGAAAGAAAGAAGGCGCTAGAGGAACCGATGAGCGTTGATATTGTTGTGCCGACCCTCGGCGAGTCGGTGACCGAGGCGACTGTCGCCCGCTGGCTGAAGCATGCCGGTGACACGGTTGCTGCGGACGAACCGATCGTAGAGCTGGAAACGGACAAGGTTACGGTGGAAATACCGGCGCCGCAGGCCGGGGTTCTGACCGATGTGCTGGTGGAGGAAGACGGCACCGTCGCGGTCGGCACCGTCCTCGGCCGGATTAGCGAGGGCGAGGGTTCGGCTGCTGCCGCGAAGCCTGCTGCCGCGGCGTCCAAGGAAGAAGCCCCGGCACCAGCCCCGGCCGCTGAAAAACCCGCCGCCGAAAAGCCTGCTGCCGCACTGGCGGGCGATCCGCTGGCCTCGGCTGGCCCTGCCGTAAAGAAGGCGGCGGCGGAAGCCGGAGTTTCCGGCGATCAGATCCAGCCGACCGGCCGCGATGGCCGCGCCACCAAGGCCGACGTGCAGGCAGCGGCCGCTCGGCCCTCGACGCCGCCGGCAGCCCCAGCCGTGCCGCGCGACCTCGCGCCCAGCGAGGAGCGGGTGCGCATGTCGCGCCTGCGCAAACGCATCGCCGAGCGCCTCAAGGAAGCGCAGAACACCGCCGCCATGCTCACCACCTTCAACGAGGTGGACATGACGGAGGTCATGGCAATCCGCAACGAATTCAAGGACAGCTTTGAAAAGCGCCACGGGGTGAAGCTGGGCTTCATGTCGTTCTTCGTGAAAGCCGCCATTGCTGCCTTGCGCGAGGTGCCGGCGGTGAATGCGGAAATCGACGGCGACGACATCATCTACAAGAACCACTACGACATCGGCGTTGCGGTCGGCACCGAGCAGGGGCTGGTTGTCCCGGTGGTGCGCAATGCCGAGACCATGACCTTTGCCGAGGTGGAACAGACCATTGGCGATTTCGGCCGGCGCGCCCGTGACGGGAAGCTGAAGCTGGACGAACTGTCCGGCGGCACATTCACCATTTCGAATGGCGGCGTCTATGGCTCGCTGATGTCGACGCCGATTCTGAACCCGCCGCAATCCGGCATTCTGGGCATGCACAAGATCCAGCAGCGCCCGATGGTGATGCCCGACGGCTCGATCCAGGCGCGGCCGATGATGTATCTGGCGCTCAGCTACGACCACCGCATCATTGACGGCTCCGAAGCCGTGACGGCGCTGGTACGGATCAAGGAAGGTATCGAGGATCCGCGGCGCCTGCTGTTCGATATGTGACGACGCGAGAGGGCCGGGGGCGATACTTGGCCCTCGGTTTTTTTTCCGAGAACGTCCCCTTGAGTGGAAGGATCTTCCCCGGATGTATGATGTTGTGGTGATTGGCGGCGGACCCGGCGGCTATGTTGCGGCGATCCGAGCGGCCCAGCTGGGCATGAAAACGGCGTGTGTGGAAATGCGCGGCAGCCTGGGCGGCACTTGCCTGAATGTCGGCTGTATCCCGTCGAAAGAATTGTTGCACGCCTCCCATCTTTATGAGGACGCGCAGAAAGGCTTTACGAAGCTGGGCGTAAAAGTCGATGGCGTCTCGCTTGACCTCGGTCAGATGATGAAGGCCAAAACCCAGGTGGTGAATGGCCTGACCAAGGGCATCGAATTTTTGTTCAAGAAGAACAAGATCGATTATATCAAAGGCACGGGCCGGATAGCGGCGCCGGGCAAGGTGGAGGTCGCCGCCGTGGAAGCGGACGACCAGACGCTGGAGACTAAGAATATTATCATCGCCACGGGCTCGGAATCCGTGCCGTTGCCGGGTGTCGCGGTGGATGAGCAGACCATTGTCACCTCCACCGGCGCGCTGGAATTGCAGGCTGTGCCGAAGCATCTGGTGCTGATCGGCGGCGGAATTATCGGCCTGGAAATGGGCGTTGTCTGGCAACGGCTCGGCGCAAAGGTCACCGTGGTGGAATTCCTGGACCGGATCGTGCCGGGCGTTGACCTGGAAGTCGCCAAGGAAATGCAGAAGCTGCTGAAAAAGAAGGGCTTCGACTTTAGACTTTCCACCAAGGTCACGAATGCGGAGAAAACCGACGGCGGTGTCAGCCTGACTCTGGAGCCCGCCAAGGGCGGCGAAGCTGAAACGCTGGAGTGCGATACGGTACTGCTGGCCATTGGCCGGCGCCCGTTTACGGAGGCGCTGGGGTTGGACAATGTCGGCCTTGCTGTTGACGAGCGCGGCCGCATTCCGGTGAACGAGCGGTTCGAGACGGGGGTTCCGGGCATCTATGCCATCGGCGACGTGATCGCCGGGCCGATGCTGGCGCACAAGGCCGAGGAAGAAGGCGTCGCCTGTGCCGAGGTCATCGCCGGGCAACATCCGCATATAGACTACAATCTCATTCCCAGCGTGGTCTATACCCACCCGGAAATCGCCTGGGTCGGCAAGACGGAAGAACAGTTGAAGGATGACGGCCGCGCCTATGCGGTCGGCAAATTCCCGTTCATGGCCAACAGCCGTGCACGGGCAAGCGGCGACACCGATGGCTTCGTCAAAATCCTGGCGGACAAGGATACGGATGAGGTGCTGGGCGTGCACATCATCGGCGCCGATGCCGGCACGATGATTGCCGAGGCGGTGGTGGCGATGGAATTCAAGGCCAGCGCCGAGGATATCGCCCGCAGTTCCCACGCTCACCCGACGCTGAACGAGGCGGTGAAGGAAGCGGCCTTCGCTGTCGCAGGACGGGCGATCCACATCTAACGCCGACCGAACCGGCAAAGGGCCTGCCGGACATGGCGAGACAGGTTGCATGGCCTGACATTGGGATGCAGCTGGCCCGCATTGGGCGAAGTGGACGGAAATCGTTGGGATAGGTTATTGCCTGCAACGCTCAAGACTGTTTGCAGCCAGATTGCGGTGGCGGCGATGCTGGCCATTGCGCCGATCGCTTCTACGCCCCCGGTCTATGCATCCGATGCAGATACACTGCCATCCAGGCCGCTGACCCCGCCTTATGACGCCGACTCATTGTTTCACCGCGCGTATACCTACGAAATCGGCGACGGCGTGCCGGTCGACTTCGAGCGTGCGGCTGGCTTCTATGCGACTTCGGCGCTGCTGGGACACCCACCATCGCAACTCCGCCTTGCCGCGTTTCTCATCGGTGGCATAGGTGTCGATCGCGATCAGGCCGCGGCTGCGGAATGGCTGTTGATCGCAATTTCCGGGCAAGATGCGGCAGCGGCCGCGGACGCGCGGGCAATGCTGGATGGCTTGCTTCCATCGCTGGCGGCAGCCGATCTGGAGCAGGCCGAAGCCAGAGCCCAGGCATTCGCACCAAGTCAGGATCCACTGGCGGCAGCGCCTCGGCAACCCGCGTCGGTGCAGCGGGCCATCACGATTGCCAATCTTGGCCCCCGTCCAACCAGGGCCGAATTGGAGGAGCGTCTGGGCGTGCGGTTCTGCGGGGTGCCGACCATTGACCAGGCGAATGATGGCGGGTTTGTGGTGCGGGGCTATCGTGAGGCGGGGGAGGTCTCCAATTTCGGTGACGCCGACCGTGACTGGTTGAAACAGCGGCGCATCGCTGCCGTTCTGGCGCAGTTATCAAGCCCGGTCTGCGCATATGTGGCGTTTATTGGAGGCCTGCCGGCGCCCGCGCGCAGCCTGAAGGCCGAGGTAACGGATGCACTTGGGGTGCCGGTTGGCCCCGTTTCGGCTGGAACGGAGATCATGCTGACATTGCCGGCGCAGGATTTCGCCGGAATCGTCAGCGTCGATTATGTATCGCACACGGGAGAGGTTTATCACTTGGCCTCTCCGGTTCAGAACCATCGCGCCGTGTTGCGCCGTGATGCCAGTCTGACGCTCGGCGGGCCGGGCGATGGGCGGAAACGCTGGATGGTTGGCCCGGAACCTGGCCGTGACATGGTAATCGTGACCGTGTCAGAGGTGCCGATGTACGATCAATCCCGCCCTTCGCCGGAAAATGCCCTCTCCTACTTGGAGTTCCTGCAGCAGCGCCTGTCGGAACCGGGCGTGGAGACGCGCATCTACCATGAGATTCTGCATACGGTGCCGCCGCAATAGGATCTGGCTGTCCGCGGCCATTGCCGTGGCAGCGTGAAGCAAGTCGCACTTGACCGCGCCGCAAATGCCCTAGACCATAGGTTGCTGTTTTGCCTCCTATCGGAAGGGGATTGGCGTGATACGCAGGGCCGTCAACACCATCGCCATTGCCGTCGGCATCATTGCATTGGTTCTGTCAGCCGGATGGCTGATGCTGGAGCAACGCTGGAGCGAGTGGTCGCTGCCGCAGGGGGATCTGGCAGAGGACGGGTATGCTGCCTTCACGCACGGTGCATTCGGGCTGGAAGCCTTTCCCATCAAATACGCAGTGGTCGCGGGCCGCGTTTCCGAAGCGGCATTTGAAACAACGCTGGAAGATGGCCGGACGCTCTGGGAAACCTACGGCTTCCTCGCCAACCCAAATGCCGGGGAGTTGAGGCAGCAGGCCTGCCAGGGCAATGCCACCGATTGGCTGCCATACGGCTTTGCCATCACCAACTACCTGCCGCAAACGGCGGTTCAGACGCCGTTGCAATTTGCCGGTCTGACCTGCGCCTCCTGCCATTCCGGCCATATCCGCAAGGCGGACGGCAGCCTGTCGGCGCCGATCTCCGGCATGGGCAATATGGAACTGGATGTGATCGCGTTTTCCGACGCGGTTCGCAATGCACTGCTCGACCCCGACCTGACCGCGGACCGGATTCTGGACGAATATGCGAAGGTCTGTCCGAACGACGACACCGGACTGATCGACGGCTGGGTCGAGGCGTTCATGCTGGACGGCTGGTTGAAAGGCGCGCGGGACAGCATCGGCGGTGAGACAGCCAAATACGGCCTGCCCTATCACGGTGCGGAACTGAAATCGGCTGACGCCATTCCCGCCGGTCCGGGGCGGACCCGGCCCTTCCGCTCCATCGTGCGGGTGGCGATGGATTTGCCGGGCGAGGATAATTTCGCCTATTCCAAGATTCCCGTCGTGTTCGAGCAGCGGCAGGACTTGCGGCCGCGGGCGCAGTATGACGGCTCGCTCGGCGATCCGGTAACCCGCAGCTTCACAGCTGCCTATGCCAGCGGTGCCAGCGTCAAGGCGCTGTCCAAGCCGGAGGTGGTGCACGACATCAAGACCGCAGCTGCCTATACGGAGGAGTTGGGGATTTCCATTCCCGTCCAGCCTTTCGCCGTTCATTTCCCCGATCATGCGCCGGACCCGGCGGACGTGGAGCGCGGCTTCGCGGTCTACAAAAAATACTGTGCCGATTGCCATGGCTACCGGCCCGTCGCGAACGACCCGGCCAAGGTCGAGCCCTGGGTCGCAGAAGGCAAGCGCCTGCACAAGCTGGAGGGCGTAGGGCCACTGGCACCGGCCGATGGCGGACTCGGTGTCGATGCCGACCGGGTGACCTTCCGCTATGCACACGATCTGCCGTTGACGCTGTGGACCGCGCTGCCCGGCAATGCGGCTGTGACAGAGGTGCAGGAAGCCCGGCTCGATAAGGCAAGGAACGACGCGCAGGCCGCGGGCGATCCGGCCCGCGCATATTACTGGACCTTAAAGAAAGAGCGGTTTTTGGAGGCCAAACGGGCCTATCGCCAGGGGCACCCGCTGTATTTTCCGGCCTGCCCGGCGGGTGACGAAAATTGCCGGCCGCAAGACCTGCTGGACCGTGCGCCGCCGTGTGCCGACGATCTGAATGCCGACCCGCAGACCTGCGAGATTACCGATTTCGAGGCGTTCGTGAACAACCCGATCCCCTACGCGTTCCTGCGCGCGCCCTACCTGCACAACGGCTCGATCCCGACTATGGCGCAGTTGCTGCATCTGGAGGAGCGGCCGGCGCAGTTCTGCCGCGGCGAGAATGTCTACGATCCGGAGGCCCTCGGCTATGATGCTCCGGCCCCGGAGGACGGCAAGTGCGATGATCCCCGGGAGGCCTTCCTGTTCGATACGGCCGTGCGCGGCAACGGCAACCAGGGGCATGACTACCCCTGGAAGCCGGAGGAACTGAATGACGAGCGGCGGGCAGACCTGCGTGCCCTGCTGGCCTATCTGAAAACGATCTAGGGCGGCCATGGCCATGGCACACCTCCATCCCGAGCCCGCGCCACGTCTTCGCCCGTATCATGTGGCCTTCACCTTGCTGCCGTTTGCGGCGCTGGTCGCCTTCGCCGTGTTCTACGCACTGGCGCAACCCAACCCCAACGTCTTCCGTACCAATGCCTATGCCTGGGGCGCCAGTGTTCTGGCCGCGCCGCCGCTGTTTCTATTGGTGCGGCGGCTTGGGCGACAAGTCTTGGGGCAGTGGTGGCGGCTGTTCTGGAGCTTCGCCCTGATCCTGCTGCTGGCGCACAATATTGCGTCTCTCGGCTGGCAGCATCTCTGGCGGCCGGATTTGATCGCTGCGGAGTTCGGCCTGTTCAGCGCGGTTATGTTTTGGGGGCTGCCAGCCGTCTGGCTGGTGGATGTGCTGATGGCCTGGAACCGGCTGGACTGGGCGCGCGCCGAAGGCGGCTATGCTTGGTGGCAGGGGCTGGTGGGTACCTGCGTGTTTTTCAGCTTCGCCCCGGTGCTGCTGGCAGGGGGGAATATCGTGAGTCAGGCACTCGGTGGGCTGTTGGTTCTGGCTGTGGCCGGCGCGCTGCTGCTGCGCTGGTATGATGGGGAGGAGGTGCCGTAATGGATCACGCCGCCGTTGCCCGGCCGTTGCTCGACTCCCGGGTTGCCGCCTTCCTTGTTTTCTCCCTGGGGTTTGCCGCCAGCATGGCCGCCGGGCTGCTGGCCGCCGATTCCGATTATGCCCGGGCCAAGTATACGATCTGGCCTTGCGCTGCGCTCGGCGGCTGGGCTGTGGCGTTGATGCTGCGGCACGGCTTCGGCCGGGAATTGGACGCGACGCCCTGGCGCATCTGGTGGGCATGGGGTCTGCTCGCCTATGCCGTGCATCTGTGGTGGGGCTTCGGCGCGATCTATGCCTGGGATACAGCCTCGGTCTATGCCGGCCAGGGGGCCGTGGTCGCAACCGCCAATTTCGCCTTGTTTTTCCTGTGGGCATTCAGCGTCATCGGCGCGTCCGCAAGATGGCCGCTGTGGTGGCTCCATGCCGCGACCGCTGTCCTGTTCGGCGTTGCCATGCTGGCGGCCAGCATCTTGTTCGGTCGGGACATTTCGCCGGTTGGCGGAGGCATTCTGCTGGCGGTCTGGCTGGCCGCGCTGTATTTGCGTCAACCTGAAGAGGAGTGATCGCGCCATGGCCAAAGCCTCAGGCGAACCGGATGCGTTCGAGGCTCCGAAAGGGGTTCTGCCCACGGCGCCGGATGTGCCTGCGAAGTTCCTGTTGGTGCAATTCTGGCGGGACATTTTCGGCAAGGAGGTGCAGAGCGCGGCGACCTACTCCTATCTCTGGATGGCTGACCAGATGGGGCATGTGGCGCTCGGTATTATCCTGCACTTCGCCTTGGCCTTTGTCCTGCAATACATTTTCGGCATGACCGATGCCTGGGCCAGCGGCATCGCCCTGTTGGGGATCGGCGGTGCGGTATCGTTCTGGGAGTATCGCGCCTACACCGTGTCCGCGCAGGGCGCGAGCAGCGGCATCTTTCCCCTGGATCGGACATTGCTGCGCGACAATGCGGTGATTGCCGCCGCTTACATGGTGTTCGGCGTGTTGGGTGGCTATGCGTTCCATTTGCCCGGGTGGTGGGGGGCAGCGCTGTTTGTCGTTGCGCTGTTGCTCTGCATTTTCTGCGCGCCGTACTGGCTGCGCCAGAAGATCATCTGGCAGAAGGCGGCACTGCCCTATCTTTCGCGCATGGCCGACCTGTATTCGCCGGTGCCGGAGGCGCAGGCCAAGCAGATTCAAGATTTGGTCGACTCCCATCCGGGCACGCCGCCCTGGCGCCAGATCATCATTGCCGGTGCGATCGGTTCGGGCAGAACGCCGATGGTGACCGGGCTTGGCACCGACCTGGCGTTTAAGGGCTACAAGGTCCGTTACATGTCGTTCGATGATCTGCTGGAGATTGACGATCAGTTCTTGCCGGGCCTGCCATTCCCGCCGGTCGGTTCCTGGGGGCCGAAGAACATCTTCTACTGGCCGTGGTTCGAGGCGCAGGTGCTGCTACTCGATAACGTCAGCCCGGCGGTCGGTGCCGGCATGCGGCGGCGGACGGTGCCGGAACTGGGGTCGGCATTGAACCAGCGGTTGGCGCAAATCCGCGAACAGCTTTGCACCCGCCATACGGTCTGGGTGTTTGGCCTGGACGACCCGCTGAACGAGGAGGCCTCGCAGAAGCTGGTGGAGGACTATGCGCTGAACATCCGGGCGTTCTGCAAGGGCGAGCAGGAGCCGATCATCGTCCGCCTGCCACCGCCGCACTGGATGAAAAAGGATCAGCGCCAGCTATAGCGCCATCTTGCCGAAGCATTCGCGTAAGTCGGCAACGAAGGCTGCCGGCTGTTCGAATGCCGCGAAATGGCCGCCCTTCGGCTGTTCACTCCAATGCACGATGTTGGTGAAGCGTTCCTCGGCCCAGCGGCGGGAGGCGCGGAAGATTTCCTTTGGATAGATGGCGCCGCCCATGGGCACGTCCACCTGCGGCTGCTCCCGCCGGCCGAAGCTGTGCCAGTAGAGCCGGGCGGAGGAGGCGGCGCTGTTGGTCAGCCAGTAGATCGCAATGTTGGCCAGCATCTCGTCCCGCGACAGCACATTTTCGGGATGGCCATCGCAATCGGTCCAGGCCCAGAACTTCTCCAGGATCCAGCTGCATTGGCCGGCCGGCGAGTCGGCCAGGCCGTAGGCGAGCGACTGCGGTCGGGTCGCCTGCTGCCGGGCATAGCCGCTGTCCACGTTCTGATAGTGCTTCAGGGCCTTGAGGGCGGCGGCTTCCGCGTGCGTCAACTCTTGCGGTTTGATCTCCTTCGGCCGCACCGTCACCATGTTGAGGTGGATGCCGGCGCAATGGTCCGGGTCTTGTGCTCCAATGGAGCTGGTCACGGCGGAGCCCCAGTCGCCGCCCTGGGCGACATAGCGCTCATAGCCGAGCCGGGCCATCAGTTGCGCCCAGGCGCCAGCGATTTTTTCGACGCTCCAACCTTTGGCCGTCGGTTTACCGGAGAAGCCGTAGCCCGGCAGGGAGGGAGCGACGATGTGAAAGGCCTCCTCCGCGCGGCCGCCATGGGCGGTCGGGTTCACCAGCGGGTCGATGACCTTGTGGAACTCGATCTGCGAACCGGGCCAGCCATGGGTGATGACCAGCGGGCGGGCGTTCGCATGCGGCGAGCGGATGTGGAAGAAATGGATGGCGAGGCCGTCGATTTCCGTCACGAACTGCGGCCAGCCGTTCAGCTTCGCCTCCCATGCGCGCCAGTCGAAGGTGCCGGTCCAATAGGCGCAGACCTCCTGCAGGTAGGCGAGCGGCGTGCCTTGGCTCCAGTCGTCCACCACCTCTTTTTCCGGCCAGCGGGTCGCCATCAGCCGGCGACGCAGGTCGTCGAGATCGGCATCGGGAATTGCGATGCGGAATTCGTGGATCGCGTCGGACATGGTCTCGTTCGCCTCTCGATAACGAATCCCCGAACGGTCGGGCCAGGGCCGTTCGGGGCAACGATCATTCTTCGGGTTCAGAAGCTTTCCAGCCGCTGGTGCTCCGGCACGTCCAGTTTGAAGCATTTGGCGGCGTTCAGGCCCAGGATTTTGGCGCGCTGCACGTCGGTCAACATGCCCATGGTCCGTTCGATCGCCTGATAGGAATGCGGCCAGGTGCCCTCGTGATGCGGGTAGTCGTTGGCCCAGCAGAAATTGTCCGTCAGGTTGTATTTCTCTGCCAGATGCAGGCCGGACGGGTCTTCCTGGAAGGTCGCAAAACCGTGCTGGCGGAAGTATTCGCTCGGCATCTGCTGGAGCTTCGGACGCACCCACATGTGATGCTTCAGATAGGCCTCGTCCATCGCGTCCAGCAGCCATGGCACCCAGCCGATGCCGGCCTCGACCGTGGCGAAGCGCAGGCCGGGGAAACGCTCGAACACACCAGACGCACAGAGATTGGCGACCGGCTCGATTGTTGGCGACAGCGAATGGGTGACGTAGTTGATGATCGCGCCGCCATTGCCCCGTGCCGCCCGCGGGTCGCGGCCGGTGGAGACGTGGAAGGTCATGGTCAGGTCGGCTTCCTGGATCAGCGACCACATCGGGTCGAAATGCGGCAGGTTGTAGTTGACGTGATCCACGTCATGCGCACCCCAGATCGGTTTGCAGGGAAGCGAAAGGGTGGAGTAGCCCATCTTCGCCACCCGCTCGATCTCGGCAAGCGCGCAGCCCAGATCGCCGGTGGCAATCGCCGCGACCGGCACCATCGCCTGGCCGTGGCCGGTGAACTGTTCGTGCGCCCAGTCGTTCCAGACGGCGCATTGGGCCGACGAGAACACCGGGTCCGGCGTCGCCCACATGGCGAGGCCCTTGTTCGGGAAGATGATCTCAACGTCGATGCCGTCGGCCTGGTTATCGCGAAGCCGGTCGGCCGGGTCGGCGCCGGCCTTGGAGCGGATCCAGTCCTCGCCCTCGAAGCTCATCACGCGCACGCGGTCCGGACGGTAGCCCTCGCAATAGCGCCACTGCACGCCGTTCGAATCCGTCTCGATGCGGGGCACGCGGTCCCGATACTTCTTGTCGACGCGCTGCACCCAAAGATCCGGCGGCTCGTTCGCATGGCAGTCGGTCGAGACCATGAAGTATTTCTTCGGGTCATCCACGCGGGCCGTGCGGCCCCAGCCATCAATGCCAGGGGTTTCGAGACGCCAGAGGTTTTCCTTGTTGATCGCAACATCATTCATGGCGGTTTCCTCCAGGTTTTGCTTGGCACTATTGTGCTTAAGTCGAAGCCTATCGGAGGTGCGGCAAACTTGCAAAGCCTGTTGACAGCCTCAGGGATCGTTTCGATCGCTGGCTCTGAAATCCAACTGAAAACGGCTTGACGGCGACGGCGTGTCGGGCCCAGGAGACTGGGGGGGCAGGTCCCGGGGTGATGCGCGTTGCGATACCGCTGGCGGCGCTGGCGGTTTTGGCACATCTGCACCCGGCAGCGGCGTGACAGGGATATCCTTGAGCGCCGAGCGCATGAATGCGCCCCACAGCGTCGCAGGCAGGCCGCCGCCGGTCATGTCATCGACCGGCGTATTGTTATCGTTGCCAGTCCAGACGCTGGTGACAAGGTCCGGCGTATAGCCGACAAACCAAGCATCCCGGTAACCCTGCGTCGTCCCGGTCTTGCCGGCAGCCGGGCGGCCAGGCGCGGCGTGTCTGCCGGTTCCGTCCGTCAGTACTGCATGCAGCATGCGGTTGGTCTGTTCGATCACGCGCGGCGATAGCACGCGCGCCGTGGCGGGAACGTGTGTGGGGGCCGAGGAGTAGAGGACGCGGCCCTCGCGATCGCGAATTTCCGTGATGCCGTAAGGTTGGGTCAAGTGGCCGCCATTGGCGAGCGCCGCGTAGGCGGCTGTCAGTTCTATCAGCCGTACCTCGCTGGCGCCCAGCACCAAGCTCGGCCGCTCAGTCAATGGGCTGGCAATGCCGAGGCGATGCGCCATTTCCCGAACCTTTGGATAGCCGACGGCTTCGGCCAAGCGTACGGTGACGCTGTTCAGCGACTTGGCCAGCGCGGTTTCCAGGGTCACGTTACCATAATACCGCCCATTATAGTTGTCTGGCCGGTATTCGCCATTCCGGATCGGCGCGTCGGTCATGTGGCTGTCTGGTGTGAACCCGGCTTCCAGCGCGGCCAGGAAGGTGAAGGTCTTGAACACCGAGCCCGGTTGCCGGCGGGCCTGGGTGGCGCGGTTGAACTGGCTTTCCTGATAATCGCGGCCGCCAACCATGGCCCGCACCGCACCATCCGGGCTCATGGCCAGCAGGGCCGCCTGGCCGGGCCAAGCCTTTGCGGTGGATGGGCGCAGCGTGAGCTGGGCCTTGATCAGCGCGTCGGCCTCGTCCTGCATGTTGCGGTCCAGCGTGGTGCGGATCAGCAGGTCGCGGTCGATGGTGGTGAGGTGATCCTGGGCTTGGTCCAGCACCCAATCGATGAAATAGCGGCCACCTATGGCATGGCCGCTGCGGTCCGGCTCGATCGGCGCGGCGGTGAGGATGGCGCGGCGATGGTCCTCTGCCGACAGGACCCCGGCCCGGACCATGGTGTCGAGCACGATGACAGCCCGTTCTTCCGCCGCATTGCCGCTATTGACCGGCGACAGGTATGATGGCGCCTTGACCAATCCCGCAAGAACGGCGGACTGCCACACGCTGACCTCAGTCGCACTCTTGCCGAAATAGCGTCTGGCCGCGGCATCGACACCATAGGCGCCGGCGCCGAAATAGGCCCGGTTCAAATAGGTCTCCAGGATTTCGTCCTTCGAAAACCGGTATTCGAGCCAGAGCGCCAGAAGCGTTTCCTGAATTTTGCGGCGAAGCGTGCGTTCGTGCGTCAGAAAAAGGTTCTTTGCGACCTGTTGCGTGATGCTGCTGCCGCCCTGGCGCACCTCGCCAGCGACCAGATTGACATAGATCGCACGCGCAATGCCTGGCAGGTCGATGCCCCAATGGTCCCGGAACCGTTTGTCCTCAATCGCGACGAAGGCATCCGGCAGGTAGCGAGGCAGATCGTCCAGGCTGACCGGCTGCCCGTACAGATCGCCGACCGCGCCGAGAAAGCTGCCGTCGCGGGCCTCGATGGTCAGGCTGGGCGCCCGCGGCAGACGCGTTGCGCTTTCCACGTTCGGCAGGTCATAGGCAAACCAAGCGAGGGCGAGCAGGCCGATTCCGGCTGCCCAGAGGCCGGCAACAGTGCCCCAGCGCAGCATCCAACGCATCAGGCGCAGCACCGGCCGGCGCCGGGGCGGCGGCGGCCGGCCGCCCGGCATTTCGATTTTCGGCGGTGGGCGCCGTTTGCGGCTCACGCCGTCGGGTCAGCCGGCGCGAAGTCCGGCGCCATGCCGAGCGCGTGCAGGTACAGATCCAGCAGGCTTTCTTGCTCGGCCCGGTCGTTCGCATCCATTTTCCGCAGCTTGAGCACCTGACGCATTACCTTGGTGTCAAAGCCGTTGGCCTTGGCTTCGGCATAGACTTCGCGCACGTTTGCGGCGAGTTCAGCCTTTTCCTCCTCAAGGCGTTCAATGCGTTCGATATAGCTGCGGAGTTGTTCGGCGGTGATTCCACCCACGTCGGTCATACTGCTAGCTTTCGCCTGAAGCGGTTGCACAAAAGGCCGGTCAGAATACCGGATGGCGCAAGCGAGCGCCATTGGCAGAGCGTCTCAAGCTCCGACGATCCAGCCTTCTTGCGCGATGGCGGTGGTGAGTGCGTTGGGATCGAGGCTGGCAGGCGGGCCTAGCAGTGTTGCGATTCGGCCAGCCTGCAAGTCCGTGCGGATCGCCAGCAGGGTGGCAGCCACCTGGCCCGCATCGCGGATCGAATAGGGCGCGACCAATCGGTCGGACCGCAGGGCGGGGAAGAACAGGTTTGGCCAGATTTCGGCGATGGTGACCGCGCCCAGGGCGTTGGCCCAATCGGTCTCGAACGGCCAGATGCGGGCATCGCGGAAGGCGGGTTTTTCCAACAGGCGGTGAATCGCATGCATGCCCATCAGCACTTGGCTGCCGACCGAGGCGGGATAGGCCAGCTTCCAGACGGTTTGAATGCCGGTGCCTTTCAGGCGATGTTCGGCCTGCCGCAGCTCCGGTATGTGTGCCGGCCAGGGGATAGGCCGGGTCGGCGCAAGGCCGGGAATGGCAACGGTGCGCGGGCACCCCCAGAATGGCCCCTGGCCGCCGGGATTCAACAGGCGGTTGAGGTTCGCCGCAGCTTCGAAGCGGTTGTTGCGGTCGGCGTCGGAATCCGTGACATGCCGGGTCAGAAACTTCGCCAACACCCGGCCGCCCGGAAGGCCGCTTCCGGCAGGATAGCCAAACGGGAAGTCGAAGCCGATCAGCACCGGCCCTTTGCCGATCCCGTCCGCCGTCCAAGCCTCGATCTGCTCCAGGGCAAGCTGGCGGGTGCGGCAATAGACAATGTCCGGCTGAGGGGCCGCTAGGTCCAGACAGCCGACCCAGCAACGGTTTGCCGCCGGCCGCTTCGGCCCGGGAGAACTGGCCGCCGACCAATCGGCCATGATCAGACGACGGAACGGCATGGGGGCCTTTAGGCGGTTTCGTTGGTGACGAGGGCGTTGCTTTCGCGGATCGCCTCGATCAGCGCGTTTTCGATCTGCGCCCGCTTGCCGGCATGGGAGATTTTCAGGCCGAACACGTCCTTGACATAGAACACGTCCACCGCGCGCTCGCCATAGGTGGCAATGTGGCTGGATGCGATTTGCAGGCCCAGTTGGGTCATGGTCCAGGCGACCTTGTTGAGAAAGCCGGGCCGGTCGCGCCCGTTGACCTCGATCACGGTGAAATAGCGGCTGGCCTCGTTGTCGATGATGACGCGCGGCTCCACCTTGAACACGGCGGTGCGGCTGAGCCAGGCGGGCGGTTGTTGCAGGGCATTGGTGAGTTGCACGTCACCGGTCAGCACTTGGCTCACCCGTTTGCGCAGGCGGTCGTGTTCCTGATAAAAGCCACCCTCGCCCGCCTGCACCCAAAAACTGTCGATGACATAGCCATTGTGCAGGGTGAAGGCGCGGGCGCCGACGATGTTAGCGCCAGCCAGCGCCAGCGCGCCGGTCAGCCTTGCAAACAGGCCGGCATGGTCCAGGGTGCAGACGGTGACGATGGTGGCTTGGCCTTCTTCGTCGTCGGCAAATTCGATGGTGAGGCCTGGCTCCTCCGCTTCGGTGCGGCGCAGCAGGTCGGCGTGATAGGCCAAAGTGTCCGTATCCCAGGCGACCCAGTAGGTATCCGGCGCCTTGGCGAAATGCGCCTCCAACTCCTCTTCCGGCCAATCGCTTAGGCGTTCGGCCAGCCGGTCGCGGGCGGCGGCGGCGCGGCGCGGCAGGGATTCGACATTGCCGGAGCCCGAAAGGCGTTCGTCGGCGCGCCAGTACAATTCGCGCAGCAGGGCGGCCTTCCAGCCGGTCCAGGTATCGGGCCCGACGGCGCGGATGTCGCAGACCGTGAGCACCAGCAGTTGCCGGAGCCGGTCCGGCGACTGGACGATGGCGCAGAAATCCTGGATGGTCTTGGGGTCGTTCGGATCGCGCCGCTGCGCCGTGTCGGACAAAACCAGATGATACCGCACCAGCCAGGATGCGGTTTCCGTCTCCGCCGCGCTCAGGCCAAGGCGCGGGCCGAATTCCTCGACCAACTCGGCGCCGATGATGGAATGATTGCCACCGCGGCCCTTGCCGATGTCGTGGAACAGTACGGCGACATAGAGCGCACGGCGCTGCGGCAGCAGTTTGACAACGCTGCTGGCGACCGGCGCGACATCGGCCAATCGCCCGTCCTCCAGCCGCCGTAGTTCGGCGATTGCCCGGATCGTGTGCTCGTCCACTGTGTAGGAGTGGTACATGTTGTACTGCATCATCGCGACGATGCGGCCGAACGGCGGCAGGAAGCGGCCGAACAGCCCGGCCTCGTTCAGCCGGCGCAGGGTGACGATGGTGTCCTTGCGCGCTGTCAGCATCTCCAGAAACAAGCGATTGGCTTCCGGATCGTCCCGAACCCGATCGATCAGGCGCAGATCGCGCCGGACCAGCCGCAGCGCTTCCGGGTGGATATCCACGCCATGCTCCTGTGCCGTGTGGAACAAACGCAGCATGTTGGCGGGGTCATCACGGAAGGCCGTGGGCTCCCGCAGCGACAGGCGGCCGTTGCTGAGCGTGAAGTCGCCCAGCTTCTTTTCAAAAGACAGCAGGCGCGATAGGGAGAAGATGCCGGGGCGTTTGTGTTCTGCTTCCAGTGCGGCGCAGAAAATGCGGGTCAGGTCGCCCACATCCTTTGCGACCATGAAATAGTGTTTCATGAACCGCTCGACCGCGCGCATGTTGCGGCGGCCATGATAGCCCATCCGCTCGGCCAGGGCGTGCTGGTGGTCGAAGGTCAGCCGCTCCTCCGCCCGGCCGGCGTAATAGTGCAGGTGGCAGCGCACGTCGGAGAGGAAATCCTCCGCCTTTTCGAAGCGCCGGGCTTCGGCCTTCGAGAACACGCCCTGCTGCACCAGTTCGGGCATGGTTTCCACATGGTAAAGCGCCTTGGCGATCCAGTAGAGCGTGTGCAGGTCGCGCAGGCCGCCCTTGCCATCCTTGATGTTCGGCTCCAGCACATAGCGGGTGTCGCCCATGCGCTGGTGGCGCTCGTCGCGCTCGGCCAGCTTGGCTTCGACAAAGGCGATGGGATTGGCGCCGATGGCCTTGTCCCAAAACGCCGTTTTCATCTCGTCGAATTGGCCCGCATCGCCCCACAGATGGCGGGCTTCCAGCAGGGCGGTGGCAATGGTCTGGTCGTCCTTGGCCATGCGCACGCACTCGTCCGGCATCCGCACCGCCTGGCCGACCTTCAGCCCCAGATCCCAAAGCATGTAGAGCACGTATTCGATCACCTGCTCGCTGCGGGGCGAGGTCTTGACCGGTTGCAGGAACAGCAGGTCGATGTCGGAATGCGGCGCCAGTTCGCCGCGGCCATAACCGCCGACGGCAGCCGCGGTGAGCAACTCGCCTTTGGTCGGGTTGGCGGCCGGGAATTTGTGGCGGCTGGCGTGGTCGAGCAGGCCGCAGATCAGGCTGTCATAGAGCGCTGAGCGCGCCGGCATCAGTGTTTCGGCCCGGCCGCCGTTCTCGAACATTTGGCGCAGATCGGCTTCGGCTTCGGCCAATGCCTCTTTTAGCGCGGCCAGGGTGTCGGCGCGCGTCCGGCGGTCGCCGGAGATGTCGATGGCGAGCAGGTCGGGCCAGGTGGGCGTAGCAAGCATTTGTTCCATGCGGCCACACTAGCGCCAGCCAGCACCCCAGCGTCAAGCTGGCACAATGTCGAAGGCGATACTGATCCGCTCCGCCCCGGTTTCCAGCGGCACGGTGTGGTGCCAGAGGTAGGAGGGAAACAGGAACATGCCGCCGGGCGCTGGCTGCAGCGTGAGGGTTTCCAGATTTGGCGGGCTGGGCAGGCTGTAGCCGGGCGCGCCGAAGCTGATCCATCCGGCGTCGGTTGCATCCGTTATGTCGTCTGGCAGCAAGGGGTAATAGACGCCCGAGATCCAGCCGTAATTGTGGATGTGCGCTGCCTGATGGCCACCGGGCGCGAGGACGTTCGCCCAGACTATCATACGATAGTCATTTGGCTTCGCGCCGAAAAACGGATGGCCGGCGCGGTCCGGCAGACGATCGCGCAACCCATCCACCTCTGCCCGGACCAAAGCGAGGAACTGGGCTATGGCGGGTGTGGGCTCGCGCGTCAGGTCTGGCACCACCTTGCCGCCGCGCGCGGCCCGCTTCGCCGGGTCCCAATCCTGGATGAGTTGCGGATGGGCGCGGATATCGGCCTCCAGCCGGGCAGCAAAACCCGGTTCGGCCGCGGGAGTGACCGGGTAGACCATGCTGGCGGTATCGGCCCACTCCCGCGCTTCGTCCACCCGCCCCAGGAATTGCAGGGCCAGCACCCGGTAGGCGACGACATTGGCGCTTTTCGTCCCGGTGGCCAGATAGGCGTCTGCATCTTCCAGCGCGCCTGCAGCGTCGCCGGCTTTCAGCCGGGCGGCGGCGCGGTTGCTGCGGGCGGAGGTCAGGCCGGGATTGCGGGCCAACGCCGCGGTATAGGCTGCGATGGCGGCGGTCAGGTCGCCCTGTTCCTGGAGCAGGTTTGCCAGCTCGAAGGGGGGAGAGGCTTGGTCCGGGTGCGTCCCGGCCGCGGTGGTGAGGATGCTGCGCGCCTCGGCAATCTGGCCTTTGGCTTTCAACACGGCGGCAAGGCCGTTTTCTGCCGGCCAATAGTGCGGCCGGGCGGCAAGGGCTTGGCGATAGGCCTGTTCGGCGCCGGCAAAATCCCCGCTATCGGCAAGGGCACGGCCAAGACTGGCCCAGGCCTCGGCATAGTGTGGCGCGACGTCTACCGCCTTGCGCAGCAAGTCCACACCAGCCTGGACATGGCCCGCCCGCACACCGGTGAGGCCCAGCAGGTGCAGCGCGCCCGGATGGTTCGGCGAATGCTTGAGCACCCCGCGGCAGGTGCGCTCGGCCGTTACCAGATCGCCCGCTTGCAGCGCCTGGGCGGCGCGGTGCAATAGCGGTGCGGGGTTAGTTGCTTTCGATCGTGCCACGTTCGTTATCAACCAGAACCGGGCTTTCGAAATAGGTCACGGACGGCGGCGCTCCGTAACGCTGCACCATCAGTGCGCGCCATTCGTCATTATAGACGGCATCGGCAGCTTCGCGGCTCTCCCATGTGTAGGCACCGCCGGCAGTCTTGCCGTCCTCGGACAGGAGATAATTCTTACGCACCAATCCTTGCATTCCCTGATAGCTAGGCGCGCTGCCTTCAAAAATTTTCTTGGCCTCGTCACGGGTCAGGGCTTTGGGGAGTTGGAATTGGACGATGGCGGTGATCATGGCGTTACTCCTGTTATTCTCTCTGTTCGAAGCTAATTCTTTCCAGCCTCACTTGCCAGCCGTTTCAGCCGGTAGATCAGGTCCAGCGCCTCGCGCGGGGAGAGGCTGTCGGGGTCGGTCTCGTCCAGCACATGCAGGAGTCCGTCCGGCGCGGCGGCGGGCTTGGGGGTGGCGGCAGCGGCGGGCACTAGTGGTTTCGCGGCCGCGAACAGGGGCAAATCTTCCACCAGCCGGCGCACGGCAGAGCCCTGATCGCCTTCCTCCAACAGTTGCAGCACTTCCTCTGCCCGCGCCAGCACCGGTTTCGGCACGCCCGCCAGGCGGGCGACGTGGATGCCGTAGGACCGGTCGGCCGCGCCCTCCGTGACCTCATGCAGGAAAACGACGTTGTCCTTCCACTCGCGGATGCGCATGGTCGCCAAGTGCAGCGCGTCGAGGCGGCCTTCCAGCATGGTGAGCTCGTGATAGTGCGTCGCGAACAGGGCGCGGCAGCGCAGCTGGTCGTGCAGATGTTCGACGGCGGCCCAGGCGATCGACAGGCCGTCGAAGGTGGCCGTGCCGCGGCCGATCTCGTCCAGAATGACCAGCGCCCGCTGGCCGGCTTGGTTCAGGATGGCGGCAGTCTCCACCATTTCCACCATGAAAGTGGAGCGGCCGCGGGCCAGATCGTCCGCCGCGCCGACGCGGCTGAACAGGCGGTCGACCACGCCGATATGGGCGGCGGTGGCTGGCACGAAACTGCCGATCTGGGCCATGATCGCGATCAGCGCATTCTGGCGCAGATAGGTGCTTTTGCCCGCCATGTTCGGGCCGGTGACGAGCCAGAGCCGCTCCGCTGGCTCGCGGTCGGCGGAGAGGTCGCAATCGTTTGGAATGAAGGATTTGCCGTCGGAGGTCAGCACCGCCTCCACAACCGGGTGGCGGCCGTCCGTGATCTTGAAGGCCAGGGTGTTGTCCACCACCGGCCTTGCGTAGCGCAGGTCTACCGCAAGTTCGGCCAGCCCGGCCAGCACGTCGAGCAGGGCCAGCGCTTCCGCGGTGCGGGACAGATCGTTGGCGCGGCTCGTGATCTCCGCCACCAAATCGGCGAACAGTTCCAATTCCAGGGCAAGCGACCGGTCGCCGGCCTGCATGATGCGCGCTTCCAGGTCGGACAGTTCGACGGTGGTAAAGCGCATGGCGTTGGCCATGCTTTGCCGGTGCACGAAGCGCTCGTCGCTTTGTAGCCGGGCGGCTTGGTTCTGTCCGACCTCAACGAAATAGCCGAGCACGTTGTTGTGCTTCACCCGCAGGCTGGCGACGCCGGTTTCATCGGCATAGCGTTTCTGCAAAGCGGCGATATGGCGGCGGCTGTCATCGCGCAGGGTCCGCAACTCGTCCAGTTCCGGCGCATAGCCGGGCGCGATGAAGCCGCCGTCGCGTGGGTTGGCCGGCAGTTCGGGGGCCAGGGCGCGGGTCAGGCGCTTCACCAGCGGGCTGAATTGGCCGAGGGATGCAATAGTATCGGCGAGAAGCTCCGGGCGGCTGTCGCTCAGGTCGGCGGTGGCATCGCCGAGGAGGACGCGCAGCACGCCGGCGATACGCGCGGCCTCCCGTACCGCTGCGAGATCGCGCGGCCCGCCACGGTCCAGCGAGAGGCGTTGCAGAGCGCGAGCCAGATCCGGGCAGCGGCCAAGCTGCTCCCGCAGATCTTCCCGTGTGCTGGTCGCCTCGCACAAGAATTGCACGGCGTCGAGGCGGGCGGCGATACGGCCGGAATCGGTCAGCGGGGCGGAAAGCCAGGCGAACAGCAGCCGTGCGCCGGCACCTGTTACCGTCCGATCGATGGCCGCCAGCAGCGTGCCCTGCCGCCCGCCAGACAGCGCTTCCGTCAGTTCCAGATTGCGGCGGGTGGCGGCGTCGATCTCCATCACCGCAGCACCGGTGAAATGCCGCGGCGGATCGAGGCGTGGCAGCCGGTCGACCTGGGTCAGGTCCAGATAGTCGAACAATGCACCGGCAGCAGCGATCTCCGGCCGGGTGAAGCTGCCGAATGCATCCAGGCTGGCGACCTTGTAGGCATCCAACAGCCGCCGGTGTCCGTTGGCCGTATCGAACTTGACGCCGGGCAGGGGCGTGAGTGCGGTTTTGTGTTCGGCCCAAAGCTCGAACAAGGCCTCCCGGTCCATCAGCCGTTCTGGCAGCAGCAACTCCTTGGGGGCGAGGCGGGCGAGGGCGGCAGCCAGGCCGCTTTCGGACAGGGTCTGAACGGTGAAAGCGCCGGTCGAGATATCGGCCCAGGCGAGGCCGAATTCACCCGCCACTTCCGCAAGCGCCGCCAGATAGTTGTGCTGGCGGGCATCCAACAGGGAATCCTCGGTCAGCGTGCCGCGGGTGACGCGGCGGACCACGTCGCGGGCGACGACGGATTTGGCGCCGCGTTTCTTGGCCTCCGCCGGGTCTTCCGTCTGCTCGCAGATGGCGACCTTGAAGCCGGCGTTGATCAGCCGGTGCAGATAGGCTTCGTGCGAGCGGACCGGCACGCCGGCCATTGGAATGTCGTCGCCGCCGTGCCGGCCACGTTTGGTGAGCGCGATGTTCAATACGGGGGCGGCCTTGACCGCATCGTCAAAGAACATCTCGTAGAAATCGCCCATGCGGTAGAATAGCAGGAAGCCCTGGTTCGCCTCCTTCAGGGCGAGGTATTGCGCCATCATCGGCGTGGGGGCGGAATCGGATGAGCTCATCGGCTGCTGGGCTTGCTCTGTCGGTAGAGGTGGAGAGGGTAGGCAGCGCTACCATAGCGGTTGCGCCAGGAAAGGCGATTCCGGTGGCGGATGAAATGGCAAAGGCGCCCGCAGCAAGCGCTTGCGCCTTGCGGCGAAGGCGCTAGGGTCGCGGCAACAGCAACCCAGTCAGAATCGGAGGTCCGAGACGCGATGCCCGTGATCAACTCCATCGCCGCGATGCAGGATGAAATGGCGGAATGGCGCCAGGATATCCACGCCCACCCGGAACTGGCGTTCGAGGAGGTGCGGACCTCGCAACTGGTGGCGGAAAAGTTGGAAAGCTGGGGTATCAAGGTGACCCGCGGCCTGGGCAAGACGGGGCTGGTCGGCACGCTGGAGGGCAGGGAGCCCGGCAGCCGCTCTATTGGTTTGCGGGCGGACATGGACGCGCTGCCGTTGGAGGAACTGAACGACCTGCCCTACAAGTCGCAATACGACGGCAAGATGCACGCCTGCGGGCATGACGGCCATACCGCCACCCTGCTGGGTGCGGCAAAGCATCTGGCGGAAAACCCGAATTTCAAGGGCACGGTTCATTTCATCTTCCAGCCGGCGGAGGAAGGCTTTGCAGGTGCCAAGGCGATGATCCGGGATGGACTGTTCGAGCGGTTTCCGTGTGACGAAGTCTATGGCCTGCACAACGCGCCGCACATGGAATTTGGCAAGATCGGCGTCATGAGCGGGCCGATGATGGCGGCGGCGGATACGTTCGACATCGCCATTCAGGGCCGCGGCGGCCATGGAGCCTTCCCGCAGACCTCAGTCGATCCGGTGCTGATCGGCTCCCAGATCGTCACGGCATTGCAGAGCATTGTCAGCCGCAACACAGACCCGCAGAAAAGCGGCGTCATCAGCGTGACCCGGTTCCATGCGGGCGAGGCGTTCAACGTGATCCCGGACACCGCGCTGCTGGGCGGCACTGTGCGCACGTTCGATCCGAAGGTGCAGGACATGATCATCGAGCGGATGGAGGCAGTGACGACCGGCATCGCTGCGGCGCTCGGCGGGTCGGCGGAACTGCGTTACCGGCGGGGTTATCCGGTGACGATCAATCACGAGGCCAATGCGGAATATGCCGCCGATGCCGCCAAGGCCGTGGTTGGCGATGAGGCCGTGGTGCGGGATATCCCGCCGGTGATGGGTGCTGAGGATTTCTCCTACATGCTGCAGGAAAAACCCGGCTGCTATATCTGGCTCGGCCAGGGCGGGCAGGTCGGCGGCGAGGGTGCACTGCACCATCCGCGATACAACTTCAATGACGCGGCACTGCCGATCGGCGCCAGCTACTTCGTCAATCTGGTGGAGCAAAGGCTGGGCCGCGCGGCCTAGTGGCGGCAGGGATTGCGCCGCAACGTGTTTTTTTCTTCCCGATTGTTTCGAGGGGTGAAAAGGCGCTTGGCGATGCGGAAACGGCAAACCACTACTGAACCGAATTCGAACAGTGGATTCCGGTACGCACCAGCCATGGGTGCCGGCCGGAACGGCGGGAGATAAAGTGCGATGGCTGACCATTCCCAATATTCGGCCCTGGACCAGGAATCGCTGCGGATGCATGCGATGGGGCGGCCCGGCAAGATCGAGGTCGTGCCGACAAAGCCGCTGACGACGCAATACCACCTGTCGCTGGCCTACTCGCCCGGCGTTGCCGCGCCCTGCCTGGAGATCGAGAAGGACCCGGATCTGGCCTACGACTACACGTCGAAGGGCAATCTGGTCGCCGTCATTTCCGACGGGTCGGCGGTGCTGGGCCTGGGCGATATCGGTGCGCTGGCTTCCAAGCCGGTGATGGAAGGCAAGGCGGTTCTGTTCAAGCGCTTCGCCGATGTGGACGCTGTCGATATCGAGGTGGATACCCGCGATTCGACCGAGTTCATCAACTGCGTGAAGCTGCTGGGCAAAAGCTGGGGCGGCATCAATCTGGAGGATATCAAGGCGCCGGAATGCTTCATCATCGAGCAGCGGCTGCGCGAGCTGATGGATATCCCGGTGTTTCATGACGACCAGCACGGCACGGCAATCATTGCCGCCGCGGGCCTGATCAACGCGGTGCACATGACCGGGCGCAACATCGCCGACATCAAGCTGGTGATCAATGGCGCGGGCGCGGCGGCGATTGCCTGCATCGAACTGGTCAAGGGCTTTGGTGTTGCCAACGAAAACATCATCATGTGCGACAGCCGCGGTGTCATCTACCAGGGCCGTACGGAGGGCATGAATCAATGGAAGTCCGCTCATGCGGCGCCGACGCCGGCGCGGACCCTGGCGGAAGCGGTGCGTGGCGCGGACGTGCTGTTCGGCTTGTCCGTGAGGGGCGCGTTTACCGCCGATATGATCAAGTCGATGGCGGCCAATCCGATCATCTTTGCCATGGCGAACCCGGATCCGGAGATCACACCGGAAGAAGTGCGGGCGATCCGCGACGATGCCATCATGGCGACCGGGCGCAGCGACTATCCAAACCAGGTCAACAATGTTCTGGGCTTCCCGTTCATCTTTCGCGGCGCGCTGGACGTGCGGGCAACGTCGATCAATGACGCGATGAAGCGCGCGGCGGCGGAGGCCCTGGCAGAACTGGCGCGGGAGGATGTGCCGGACGAGGTGGCGGCAGCCTATTCCGGCCTTCAGTTGCGCTTTGGCCCCGATTATATCATCCCAACCCCGTTCGATCCGCGCCTGATTACCCGAATTCCGGTCGCCGTTGCCAAGGCGGCCATCGAGTCGGGCGTTGCCCGTAAGGAGATCACCGACTGGCCAACCTACGAGCGGCAATTGGCCATGCGGCTGGACCCGACGGCGGACCGGCTCGACCGGGTATTTGCCGATGTGCGCGCAAACCAAAAGCGAGTGGTATTTGCGGAAGGCGAGGACGAGCGCGCCATCCGGGCGGCGCTGGCCTTCCGCGGCGATGGCCTTGGCCACCCGATTCTGATCGGGCGCGAGGATGTGGTGGCGCAGGCAATGCGCAATCTGGGCCATGATTCGACACTGGGCCTGGAAATCCACAACGCACGCCTCAGCGACAACAATGCCCGGTATCGCGAATACCTGTATTCCCGGCTGCAACGCCAGGGCTACTTGGCGCGCGATTGCCAGCGCATGGTGAACCAGGACCGGAACGTGTTCTCCGCCTGCATGGTGGCGATGGGCGATGCGGATGCGATGGTGACGGGGCTAACCCGGTCGTTTCGTGTGTGCTTCGACGAGGTGACGCGGGCGATCGGCCCCGCGAACGATGGCTCCACCGTGATGGGAGTCACCGCGATCCTGTCGCGCGACCGGACCGTGGTCATCGCGGATACGCTGGTGCATGAGGTGCCGACGGGCGACGAACTGGCGGAAATCGGGGTGCAGGCAGCTCAGGCTGCGCGCGCGCTCGGGCTGGAGCCGCGGGTGGCTTTTCTCAGCTATTCCACATTCGGCAACCCGGCACTGCCGTCGACCGAACGGGTTTCGCAGGCGGTGGCGAAGCTGGACCAGCGGGCGGTCGATTTCGAGTACGAGGGCGACATGTCCGCCGATGTGGCGCTGGACCATGATCTGATGAAACGGCTTTATCCGTTTGCGCGCCTGTCCGGCCCGGCCAACGTGTTGGTGATGCCGGCGCTGCATTCCGCCAACATCTCTGCCAAGCTGTTGCAGAAAATGGCGGGCGGCACCGTGATCGGGCCGATGCTGTTGGGGCTGGAGAAGCCTGTGCAGGTCGTCCAGATGGGCGCCGGGGTTTCCGAACTCGTCAACATGGCCGCGATGGCGGCTCATGCTGCGATCCGTTGAGGCACCTGATGGCGGACCGGCTGGCGCCGGTCCCAAGGCCGCGGCATAATCCCGGTTCCTGAGTCATCAGACCGACCAATCGGAGGGGTGCGGGCCTGTGCAGCGGGTTAGAATCAGCCGCAGCGATTTCTTGTTCGGCCTCATGGCTGTGGCGGTGCCTGGCGCCACCGTGCTGGTTGTGCTGTCTGTGATGGGAGCGGTTGCGGTTCCTGCGCTGGCAATCGGCGCCGGGTTGACCGTCCTTGCCGCCGGGGCGGTCGCGCTGGCTTGGGCGCGGGACGTGGCGTCCCTGCGGCTGAAGGCGGAACGCATCGGCACGGCCGGCAGTCCGGCGCAGGTGCCGACCCTGCTGACACCGGTTGGCGCAACGCTGGCCCGCTGTCTGGAGGAGGCCCGACGGCGGGCCTTCAGGAGCGAGCGGGCGTTGGAGGTGCGGGCACTGGAAGCGGAACGGCTGATCGATGCCCTGCCCGAACCCATTCTCGTTGTGGGCAGCGGGCGCCGCATCCTGCATGGCAATCTGGCGGCGGAAAATTTGTTGGGCTCCGCTCTGACCGGCCGCAACCTGGCGGAAGTGTTGCGCAGCCCAGACCTTCTTGAAGGCCTGGACCACGCGTTTGGCGGTGGGCAGGCCCAGGATATCGACTTCGAGATTTCCGGCCCGGTCGAGCGCTCGCTGCGGGCCCGCATCGCACCGCTTGTCCGTGACGATGGGGTTGCCGCAGGAATGGTGCTGGTGTTCGAGGATCTGACGGCGTTGCGCCGGACCGAGCAGATGCGGGTCGATTTCGTCGCCAATGTCAGCCATGAATTGCGGACGCCACTTTCAAGCCTGACCGGCTTTATCGAGACGATGCAAGGCCCGGCAAAGGACGATGCGGCCGCTCAGGAGCGGTTTCTGGCGATCATGGCGGAGCAAACCGGGCGCATGGGTCGGCTGGTGGACGATCTGTTGTCGCTCTCGCGCATTGAACTCGAGGAGCACAATCCGCCAGCGGATACCGTAGATCTTCAGCCGCTGGTTGCCTCTATGGTGACGATGCTGAAAGGCATCGCGGCCGAGCGGTCTGTCATGCTGGAGGTCTCGCTTTCCGACGATCTGCCGCCGATCGTTGGCGATGCCGATCAGGTGGGGCAGGTGCTGCGGAACCTGATCGAGAATGCCATCAAGTATGGCCGCCAAGGTGGCGTGGTCCGAATTGCCGGCCGGCGGCAGCAGGGCACCGTCGCCATCTCGGTGAGCGATAACGGCGATGGCATCCCGCGCGAGCATCTGCACCGGCTGACGGAGCGGTTCTACCGCGTGGATGCGGCGCGCTCACGCAAGGCGGGCGGCACCGGGCTTGGGCTGGCGATCGTCAAACATATTCTCAATCGTCATCGCGGCCGCCTGACTATCGAAAGCGCGCCGGGAGAAGGCAGCCGGTTCACGACGATTTGGCCGATTGCTGCGGAGCCGCCTGCGGCCCGGCATGGCTCAATGGTGTCATAAAACCTTAACCGAACCGTAATAATTTTGACTGCCGACGAGCATAGAGACCGGCCTTGCATAAGGACGGAACTGATTGACCCCTCCACTGAGGAGTTCGCCTTGTGCATTCCGCAATGGATTATAGAGAGATTGACCCGTGCTCAAGCAACTGATTTCCACCTCGGCTGTCGCCGTGATCGCCGGTATGGCGTTTGCCGGCAGCGCGACCGCGCGTGACCAAATCCGCATCGTCGGCTCGTCGACGGTGTTCCCCTACAGCCAGGCTGCTGCCGAAGAATTCGGCAATGCGAGCGGCAACAAGGCACCGGTGGTCGAGTCCACCGGCACCGGCGGCGGCATGAAGATTTTCTGCCAGGGCGTCGGCACGGACCACCCGGATATGACCGGCGCCTCGCGCGCCATGAAGCCGTCGGAGTGGGAGCTGTGCGCGAAAAACGGCGTCACCGACATCACCGAGGCTCTGATCGGTTATGACGGCCTGACCATCGCGATCTCCCGCAATACCCAGCATGATTGGCAACTGACGGAAGAGCAGATCTATCTGGCCCTGGCCGCGCAGGTGCCGGTCGATGGCAAGTGGGCGGATAACCCGTACGAGAAATGGTCGGACATCGACCCGTCACTGCCGAATGTCGAGATTCTCGCCTATGGCCCGCCGCCGACTTCCGGTACGCGCGATGCCTTCGTCGAGTTGGCCATGCATGACGGCTGCAAGCGCCTCGATTTCGTGAAGACGAATGGCTATGCCAAAGATAAGAAGTGGGTGAAGGAAAACTGCTCCCGTATGCGTCAGGACGGGCCGTTCGTGGAAGCGGGCGAGAACGATAACCTGATCGTGCAGCGGTTGGATGCCGACCCGAATGCCATTGGCATTTTCGGCTATTCGTTCCTGTATGAGAACGAGGACAAGCTGCAGGGTATCCCGGTCGATGGCGTCGAGCCTTCGCCGGAAACCATTGCCGACTTCTCCTACGGCGTGGCCCGCCCGATCTTCTTCTACGTCAAGAACGCGCACCGCGGCGTCATTCCGGGCCTGAACGAGTTCATCGCCGAATACGTTTCGGATGGTGCGCTGGGTCCGGATGGCTATCTGGTCGAGCGTGGGCTTACCCCGCTGAGCGACACAGATCGCGCAAAAATGCAAGAGGCCGTGAAATCCGGCAAAAGCATGATGGCGCCCGGCGCCTAATTGCCGAGGCAAAAGTAGCGGACGGCCGGCGTTCGATGCGCCGGCCGTCTTGCTGCAAATAGAGGATATTGGGCGAAACGATGCTGGGCTATTTATTCCTGTTGGTGCTCGTCGCCTCGGTTTTTGGATTTTTCTTCAATCGCTTTTCCGCCCGCCGTGAAATGCGCCGCGGGGTCGAGCGCTTTCGGTCCATGGACCTGTACCATGGTGTCCATGCGGTATTCCTGACCGGATTGCCCGCGCTTTTGTTCGCGCTGTTCTTTTTGTCGTTTCAAGGCGCCATTGTGGATGCAGTGCTGGTCGCATCCCTGCCTGCCGATGCGGTCGGGACGATAGACGCCAGTGGCATGTCACTGCTCAAATCCGAAATTCATTCGATTGCGAACGGCATCGTGTTCGGCGAGCCGGAGCCGTGGAAGCGTGATGCAGCGGCTTATCTCAATAGCCTTTCGACAATAGCGGCGATTGCCCTGTGGGTTGGGGTCGCCGCCATTCTGGCAGGAGGGTTGTATATCGCGCGGCGGCGGGTGTTCGGCGCATTTCCGGCGCGCGAGCGCGTCGAAGCCATTTCGAAATGGCTGATGATTGTGTGCGCGGTTCTGGCGGTTTTGGTGACGACGGGGATTGTTGCGTCGCTGATCTATGAATCGGTGCGGTTCTTCGAGCGGGTGCCGATTTCCGAGTTTCTGTTCGGGCTGAATTGGGAACCGCAGATTCCGATCCGCGAAGGTCAGGTGGCCGGCTTCGGCGCCTTTGGCTGGATTCCCGTGTTCATCGGAACCCTGGTCATCACCTTCATTGCCCTGTTCGTTTCCGTGCCGATAGGCCTGTTGTCGGCGATCTATATCAACGAGTTTGCCGGGCGGCGGCTGCATGCCGTCGTCAAGCCCAGCCTGGAAATCTTGGCCGGCGTGCCAACCGTCGTCTATGGTTTCTTCGCGATCCTGGTGGTTGCACCGGCGATCCGGAATGCTGCGGCGTCTATCGGTGTCGATGTCGCGCCGAACACGGCTCTGGCTGCCGGCAGCGTCATGGGGATCATGCTGATCCCGTTCATTTCCTCCTTTGCCGACGATGCGCTGAACGCCGTTCCCCGCACCTTGCGGGATGCGTCTCTGGCGTTGGGGGCGACGCAGGGCGAGACAGTGATCAAGGTTCTGTTTCCGGCGGCGATTCCCGGCATTGTCGGCGGCATTCTGCTGGCGGTGAGCCGGGCTATTGGCGAGACGATGATTGTGGTGATGGCGGCCGGCCTGATTGCCACGCTCACGATCAACCCGCTGGATTCGGTTACGACCGTGACGGTGCAGATCGTTACCTTGCTGATCGGCGATACCGAGTTTGATAACCCGAAAACGCTGGCGGCATTTGCCCTTGGGCTGATGCTGTTGATCGTGACGCTGATTTTGAACGTGATTGCGCTCAATGTCGTGCGCAAATACCGTGAACTTTACGACTGAGGCCGCGGATATGGCGCATCCAAACCAACTGACTGCGATGCATGGGCCCTTGGCGGATAATGCGGCTGCCCGGCGCCGGGCGAAACGCGGACGCACGGATCTTTGGCTGAAAGGGGCCGGCTTGACCGCCATCCTGATCGCCATGGCCATGCTGGGGATCCTGATCGGTTCGCTGGTCTACAACGGCTATGCCGCATTCACGCAGACGCATGTGACCTTGCAGATCGACATCGACCCCGCACGTATCCCCGCCGATAATCCGGCAGACGGCAACTACCGGGCGACAGTGAACGATGCGTTGTTGGCCCAACTGCCGGATGTGACGGGGCGCAGGGCACAACGGGATGCCTTGCGAATCCTCAGCAATGGCGCGCAATACATATTGCGCGACCGCGTGGTCGCCAATCCAGAGTTGATTGGCGGCACCTTGACCATCGCATTGCCGGTGTCGGACCGATACGACCAGCTGCACAAGGGCTATGTCGACCGCGAAACCCCGGAAACGCGCCGGTTGGTCAAGAACGACGAGATCGGTTATTTCGACGTCCTGATCGACAAGGGCCTGATCAGCAAGCCGTTCAACACGGCATTGTTCGCCAATGCGGATAGCCGGTTCCCGGAACTGGCGGGGCTTTCCGGGGCGTTGTGGGGTTCCTTTTATGCCTTGCTGGTCTGTTTCCTGGTGGCGTTCCCGGTCGGCATCATGGCGGCGCTCTATCTGGAATCGTTTGCGCCCCGCAACCGGTGGACCGACCTGATCGAGGTGAATATCAACAACCTGGCTGCCGTCCCGTCCGTCGTGTTCGGCCTGCTGGCGTTGGCGGTGTTCCTTGGCTGGCTTGGCCTGCCGCGCTCGACGCCGCTGGTCGGCGGCCTGACTCTGGCGCTGATGACGTTGCCAACGATCATTATTGCATCCCGCGCCGCCATTAAGGCGGTGCCGCCGTCAATTCGCGAGGCGGCGCTGGGCCTGGGCGCATCGAAGCAGCAAACGGAATTCGGCCAGGTGCTGCCCCTGGCAATGCCAGGCATTCTGACGGGAACCATCATCGGGCTGGCGCAGGCGCTGGGCGAAACCGCACCGCTGCTGCTGATCGGCATGAATGCCTTCATCACTTCGCCGCCCGGCGACCTGCTGGAGCCGGCAACCGCGCTGCCGACGCAGATCTTCATCTGGGCCGACAGTCCGGAGCGCGGCTTCGTCTCGCGGACGTCGGCCGCCATCTGCGTCCTGTTGGCATTCCTGATCTGCATGAATGCGCTGGCGATTTTCCTGCGCAAACGCTTCGAACGGCGCTGGTAGACAATGAAAGGTATGAAAGCCATGGCAGAAATCGAACTGGCGGCCCCGATGGTTCGGCAATCCGCGGCCCCTTCCATGCAGGTGCCGAAAGCGGAGCATCTGGGCTCGCCGAAAATCGTGGCGCACGATGTCCGCGTTTTCTACGGTGAGAAACAGGCGCTGTTCGATATCAACCTGGATATTCCGGAAAACCAAGTAACGGCGCTGATCGGGCCGTCCGGTTGCGGCAAGTCGACGTTCCTGCGCTGCATGAACCGCATGAACGACGTAATCGATGGCTGCCGCACCGAAGGCCAAATTCTGATGGATGGCCATGACATCCTGGCACCGGCCGAAGACGTGGTGCATTTGCGTCAGAAGGTCGGCATGGTGTTCCAGAAGCCAAACCCATTCCCCAAATCCATCTTCGACAACATCGCGTTCGGCCCGCGCATCCATGGCTTGGCTCAAGGCCGTGCCGATTTGGATGAGATCGTGGAGACTAGCTTGCAACGCGCCGGCCTGTGGGACGAGGTGAAGGACCGGCTGGATCAGCCGGGCACTGGCCTTTCCGGCGGGCAGCAGCAGCGCCTTTGCATCGCACGGGCCATCGCCGTCAATCCGGAGGTGTTGCTGATGGACGAGCCGTGTTCGGCGCTCGACCCCATCGCGACGGCCCGCATCGAGGAGTTGATCGACGAGTTGCGCGAAAAATACACAATCGTGATCGTGACCCACTCCATGCAGCAGGCCGCGCGCGTCTCGCAGCAGACGGCATTTTTCCATCTGGGCGTTCTGGTGGAGGTGGATCAGACGGAAAAGATATTCACCAACCCGTCCGACGACCGGACCAACGGCTATATCACCGGGCGTTTCGGCTAACCGCGGCTGCGGTGGCCACGCCTTCAAGGGAAGGATCGGCATATGCCCACAGACGCGCATATCGTTAAAAGCTATACGGCGGAAATCGAGCATCTGACCACGATGATCGCAGAGATGGGCGGCTATGCCGAAACCGCGGTGGCGGAGGCGGTGCAGGCGCTGCGCAGGCGCGATAGCGCGCGGGCTGCCCAGGTGATCGAGGGCGACCGCAGGATCGATGCGCTGGAAGAGCAGGTATCGGCCTATGTCGTTCGCATGCTGGCGCTGCGGCAGCCGATGGCCGCCGATCTGCGCACGATCGTCGCCGGCCTGAAAATCGCAGGCGATCTGGAGCGGATCGGCGATTACGCCAAGAACATCGCCAAGCGCACGATCATTCTGAACAAAAGTCCGGCAACCGGGCCGATCGCCGGCATCTCGCACCTAAGCAAAATGGTAGAGGTCATGCTGCATGAGGTGCTGAACGCTTATACAGCAGGCGATGCGAAAGCAGCCGAACAGTTGCGCGCGCGGGATGACGAAGTCGACGATGCGCACACCGGCCTGTTCCGGGAACTGTTGACCTACATGATGGAAGACCCACGCACGATTACCCCCTGCACGCACCTGATCATCATCGCCAAGAACCTGGAGCGGATCGGCGATCATTCCACAAACATTGCGGAAAACCTGGTGTTTCAGGTGCGTGGCGAAAGGCTGACGGACCGGCATGCGGACGATCCCGACAGCGAGGACCCGCAAGCCCGTCTGTGAAACACCTGAACGGGTATCGTTGGATTTCTTTACGAATGATTGGCATGGAGCGATGAAACCCTACATCCTGGTGGTCGAGGATGAGCCGGCTATTGCCGAGCTGTTGCGCTACAATCTGGAAGCGGCGGATTTCGAGGTCGATGTGGCCGGAGATGGCGACGAGGCGCTGATGTCGGTTGCCGAACGGCAGCCGGATCTTGTGCTGCTCGACTGGATGTTGCCCGGGCTATCCGGCATTGAGATCTGCCGTCAATTGCGCCGGAAGCGGGAAACCCGCAGCCTGCCGATCATTCTGTTGACCGCGCGGGGCGAGGAAACCGACCGGGTGCGTGGCCTCGATAGCGGCGCAGACGATTATGTGGTCAAGCCGTTTTCTCCCAACGAAATGGTGGCGCGTGTCCGCGCCGTCATCCGCCGGACCCGGCCGGCTGCGGTCGAGGACCAATTGGCTTTTGCCGACATCGAGATGGACTTAACCACCCACCGCGTCACCAGGGGTGGGGAGGCACTGCATCTTGGCCCGACCGAGTTTCGCCTGCTGCGGCACCTGATGGAGCATCCGGGGCGGGTGTACTCGCGGGAGCAACTGTTGGATGCGGTTTGGGGCCATAACGTCTATGTCGAATCCCGCACCGTTGACGTGCATATCCGCCGCCTGCGCAAGGCACTGAACCGGGGGGGCGCGGCTGATGTTATCCGTACGGTGCGATCCGCCGGTTATGCTCTGGATGAGAGCGCCGCCCAAGCGGAAATCTGAGATCGACGCGGCGTTGCATCCTTTACTGAGGTACGCAATTATGGACGGCCTAGCGGAGGGTTCCGGCGCGGTGGAGAAATCCACCAATCCTGTGGATAAAGTTGTAGAAAACCCGGCCTGAACCTCTGGAGATCCGCAGATTCACAAAGGTTCAACCAGTATGCCTATAATTTAGGCAAAAAACACTAATTTATTGAAAAATATCAATATTTTTGTTTCAGTTTAATTGCAGGCGACGGGCTGGTGCAGCAATTCCGGAAGTTTTCGCTTGCGCAACCGGCGTGTGCAAAACTTGGCGGTTGTTCCCATTCTTTCGTATCACGCCGGTGCTGCAGCGATACATATGCGTGTCGATGGCGTGGCGATTTCGGGTGATTGGTTAACGCAAGCTGATGAAATAAGGCGAAACCGGGCCAGTACAGATGTAGCCCGCTCTCGCCCTGCCCGTATCTTTGCCATGATCAGTTTTCAGGGTGGCGTTTCTCGAAATCCCAAACTGCGGGGAACCCAACCAGTTGGTTCATCTCCGAAAACGGCAGCATTGGCGTGGGTGCATCGATCGTGGCGCCGGTAATTTTCAACGTATGGTATATGCCCGCGCATGCAGCGGCGGTTGCCATGAAGGCGCTGCCCGGGTGAATCGAGATCGCATAACCGAGTTCCTGAAGCCGGGCGCGGGGGAGAACGGGCGTCCGTCCGCCTTCGACGATATTCGCGAGGAGGGGCACGCCACGGAAACAGTCGCAGATGCGGGCCATCTCCTCCTCGCTTTCCGGCGATTCGATGAACAGCACGTCGGCGCCCGCCTCGGCAAAAGCCTCGCCGCGCCGCAAGGCCTCGTCCAAGCCGAGGTCGGTGCGCGCGTCCGTTCGGGCTACGATCAGAAAATCCCGGGAATCGCGCGCCTCGATTGCCACGCGGATCTTGCGGACCATGTCTTCCAGTGGCACGACTCGGCGGCCCGGGGTGTGGCCGCACCGCTTCGGGAATTCCTGATCTTCAATCTGGATCGCGGCGGCTCCGGCGCGTTCGTATCCTTTGATCGTGTGATCGACATTCAGCAGGCCGCCGAAACCCGTATCGGCATCGGCGATCAGGGGCGTGGAGGTGCCGCGGGCGATGGTCTCCACCCGCCCGACCATGTCGCGATAGCTTGCAAGACCTGCATCCGGCAGCCCGAGGTGCGAGGCGACCGTGCCATAACCAGTCATGTAAAGGGCGGGGAAGCCCATCCGGTCAGCGGTCAGGGCGGAAATCATGTCGAACACGCCGGGGGCAACAATGAACTCGCCATTGGCAAGGCGCTGGCGCAAGGTCTGGGTCATGGACTGCTCGCTTGTTGGTTATAATGGGCGGCGGAACATGGTTCGGGTTACACACCGCAACCGGTGATGCAAAGTCCTTTTGCACTTGGCAATGGCTTGCCGGGGCCGACATACAGGCGGCAGCGATATCCGAATGAGACCACTAACCAGAAAGGATCGGACAGATGAGCATTTCCGTCTTGGGTATTTCCGGCAGTTTACGGGCCGAATCCTTCAACACCGGCTTGCTGCGAGCGATGCAGGCATTGGCGCCCGCCGGCATGACCGTCGAGATCGCCGACATCAGCGGCGTACCGCTCTACCGGGAGGAGGTTTACAAGGAGGGCTTTCCGCCGGCTGTCGAGACACTGCGCAAGCAAATCGCTGCCGCCGATGCGCTGCTGATTGCGACACCGGAATACAATTATTCGGTTAGCGGCGTGCTGAAGAATGCCATCGACTGGGCGTCCCGGCCACCGTCGCAGCCATTCAACGGCAAACCCGTGGGCATTGTCGGCGCCAGCCCCGGCCGCATGGGAACGGCGCGCGCGCAGTATCATCTGCGGCAGGTGTTGGTGTGTTTGAACGCCCAGACCCTGAACAAGCCGGAGGTGATGGTCAGCGGGGCCGGCGACGCCTTCGATGCAGACGGCCGGCTGACGGATGAGACCGCACGGACAATCCTTGCCGATTTGCTTGCGGCGTTGGCGGCCGCGGTCGGCAAAGGGCGCTAAAGCTGCGCCAAAAGCAGGCTGGCGGCGGAAACGCCGCCATTGCCGCCTGCCGAGATGTTCGAGAGCAGGGTCAACGCGCCGCTGGCGGCTTGGGCCGCGCTGCCGGCCGCGGCGCCGCTTGCCTGGGACAGGGCGAGAAAGCGGCGGATCAACGTTTCGGAGTTTTCCGGTTTCGCGAAAGCGCCGGGCGAACCGCTGCCGCCGAAAAGCGCCTGAGTCCGCCGGCTGAGAACGCCGCGTTGCTGGTCGAGGTCGGAGAGGCCAAACGAGGCCGGAAGTCCGAAGGCGCCTTCCACCACCCGGCGCAAGGGCAATTCACCCATGATCTGAAACCAGCCGGCATTTTCAACCGCTGGGCCGTTGGCGATGGCCCCGATGCGCCGGTCGAAATTCAGGGCGAGCCGCAGGCTCTCGTTGCTAGCCCCAACCGCTTCCTCCAGCGTTTGGCGGAGAAAGCCTTGCTCGATCTCTGCCTGAAATTTGGTGAAGAGCGTGCGGCTGCCACCGACATTGCCGAAGCCGACGCCTTTTGCAAGCGCCTGGAAGCGCGGGTCGCGCAGACGGTTGGCAAACGACGACGGGTCGTCGGTACCTTCCGCGATGATCCGCTCCACAAACGCCTTTTTGCCAACCTCGCTGCCAAGGCCGTAGGCGGTGAGGACCACCCGGGCCAGGCGGTAATCGCCCATCAGGCCTTCCGGTGTGTCGGCATCGCGGATGTGGTCGCGAAAGTATTGCAATTCGCGCATCACCTGCGGCGAGCGGGCGACCAGGGCGAGGTTGTCGTCCATCCGGCGCTGCAGCAGCGCATAGCCGGCGACACCGCCGAACGGCACCGATACCGGGACGCCGATCATGCGGGAAGACTGGCGAAAACCGGGCCAGGTGCGGCCTTGCCCATCAGCCATTTCTCGTAAGGCAACAATTGGCGCATCTTTTGCAGAGCCATGTAGAAATTTCCGTCCGCTGCCAGGGCCAGGGCATCGTCCATCAGTTTGGCCGAACTCGGGTTGGTAAACACCTGTTGCAGTGCTTGCACGCCGTCCCGGAATTCGGCCAGCGCGTCGCCTTCAGCCACTTCGCCGGCAACCGCAAGCTGGGCGACATAGCAAACGCGCTTGGTCGGGGTGTCGACATCATGCGGGTGGATTGCGTCGCGCAGCCGTAAGATTTTGGTGTTCGGCGTTTTGATGCGCAGCTCGATCTTGCTCCGGCCATTCTGGACGACGGCGCCGTTGATGAGAACCTGCTCGTTCGGCGCGAGTTTGAGGCGCAGACCCGTCATTGCTCAGCCCTTCCCAGGGGAACTTCGACCGGCTGGGGGGCGATGCCGCGCAAGCCTTCCATTACCGCCTGGTTTACATCGGTGATTGCCTTGACCTTGGCGCCGTCGCGCAGAACCTGCTCGCCGTGGTGGCGGACAAACATTCCCAGGGATAAAAGCTGGGCGCGAAGTTCCGCCGGCAGGACGTTGTCGTCGTCGATGAGGTCGACAATGATGGCATCCCACAGGCGCCGGTTGTCGTGCAGCGCATGGGCGAGGTCGGCAAAGCCCGTCTTGCCCTTGCGCTCGGCGGCCCCGAGTGCGGCATTGATACGGGCGAAGACCTGATATTCGATGCCCCTTTCGGTCGCGGCACCTTTCTGAGCTTGACCATAGGCGGCGATTGCCCGGGCTGACGTGTCCATCGTAAGTGTGCCCTCGGATGTTCTTTGGGGTAAACGGGCCTACTGCCCCTGAAAGGGTGAAGGCGGTTGCGTGCGCCCCAGCGGCACCGTTCCAGCCGCTGCGGCGCACGGGTTCCGTGCCTAGCGGAACAGGGCCAGGATGTTCTGCGGCGCCTGGTTGGCGATAGAGAACGCCTGGACACCCAGTTGCTGCTGCACCTGAAGCGACTGCAGGCGGGCAGAAGCCTCTTCCATATCCGCATCGACCAGCGAGCCGATGCCGGCGTTCAGGTTGTCGATGAGCGAGGACACGAAGTCTTTCTGCACGCTCAGGCGGTTTTCCGCCTGACCGAATGTGCTTGCCGCCCCGACCGCCGTATCGATCAGGCCCTCGATGGCATCCAAAGCGTCGCTGGCGCCGCTTTCGGTTGAAACGTCGATTGTTGCCAGCGCATCCAGCCCGCCGGCTGCCGTCCCGCCTGAAGTGCCGACATCCGTAAGCACCGTAACCGCATTGGTGGCGTGGTTGTTGGTAAAGGTGATGACGGCGCTGTCGCTGCTGGGATCCGCCGCCTCCGCAACGGAGAACTCGAAGTCGGCCACACCCAGCTCTTCTAGCGCCGAGGTCACACCCTTGGCGACATCGTTCACCGTATCGCCGTCGCGCGCGATATACTCGGCAGAATAGTTTGCCGTGTCATAGGTGAAAGTGACCCGGAAGCCATCGCCCGCATCGACCGCGGAAACCGAGCCATCGAAGGTGATGGTCTGGGTGCCGCCCGCAGCGGCGACGCCGGCGCCGCCGACTGAGGAGATGGTGTGGTCCGCGCCCGCGCCCCAAACGGACTGTGTGGTTTGCAGGTCCCGTTTGCTGACGGAGATTTCGCTGGCGGTAATACTGCCGTCGCTGGCCCGGTCGAGCGAGGACAAGACATCGACGCTGCCGCCGTCCTTCAGCAGATTCAGGCCGTTGAACTGTGCCGCGCCAACAACAGACTCCACCTGTCCGCGCAATTGATCGATATCGGCCTGGATGACGGAGCGGTCGACATTGCCTTCCTGGGCGGCCACGATCCGGCCCTTGATTTCCACCAACAGGTCCGACACGGATTCGGCAGCGCTGCGGGCGACGGCTACCGTGGACGACCCCAGAGACAGCGACTCGCTGATGCCACGGAAGCCGGCCACATCCGCCTTCATCACCGTGGTGATCGAGAAAACGGAGGCGTTATCGGCGGCGGTCGCCACCTTTTTGCCGGTCGAAATTTGATCCTGGACCATGCCCAGGTCTTTGTTAATCCCGCGGAGCGTTTGGAGCGCCGTCGTCGCGCCGGTATTGGTGAGAATGCTAGACATGAGTGCGTACTTCCTTTGCGTGTCAGGGCGTTCGGCCCGGTTCGGTTTTCCGGCAGCGCGGTGCTGCCATTGGCTGGCAAAGGTGGGCGCGAGGGCAGCCCCTCCCATCCCGGGCCTTTGCACACCGGCGGCGCTCTGGCGCGAGGCCGCCGCGTGCGCCTTCTGACGCCGGCATCTCGGCACAGGCTGGAACAGCCCTCTGTCCGGACACGGTGGAGATTAGGCCACGCAGGCTAACAAGCGGTGAAAACTCAAGGTGCGATTTTCGGGTGTCGCCGGCCGCATGCTAGGCAAGGCGGTTGAATCCCCCGGTCTGACCGGCCCGATGACCTGCGTGCGTTGCGAACGGGCGACGGCCAGGATAGCCATCAACAGCTTCGCGCACCGCTTGGACCAGCATGCAGCTGCCGTGCAGCGCGCCACGCAGGACAGCTTCGTTCCGCGTCGCGGCGTGCACAAGGCAGTCGAAGGCTGCGCAGAGTTGCCGGTGTTCGATCCCGCCCGCCACGGCAGCCAGGTGGGATGCGCTCGATACCTGGTGCTCCAGGCGGCGAAGCAGCGTTTCCTTGTTTTCAGGCAGGTATGGATCGGGATCGTCCCCAGCCAGAATGGTTTCGGTCTCGCGGGTCAGCATCGCCTCCGCTTCGGCCAGGACGGTCAGCAGGTTAGCCAGATCATCCATTGGTCCCGCTTTCCCCGGTGGTGGCACGGACGATAGCCTCGGCAAGGCCGAACCGGCCGGACGCCGCAATTTTTTCGGCATACGCCTGGGTCAGGAAAGACGAGAATGCAGTTTCGCCGGACCCGCCGCCGAAGTTTTCCGGCGCCTTGCCAATGCCGGCCTGTGACAGCATTTCGGCCACGAACAAAGCCTCGAACGCCTCAGCGGCGCGCTGTACGTCCGATTTGGCCCTGGCGAGGGGGAGGGCGTCTGCACCGGTCGGATGCGGCGGGATGTGCGGTGAAATCGGCTGCATCGAGCCTCCGTCAGTGGCAAGGGGCGGCAGCCTGTTTGGGACCATGGTTCAGGTTAAAGTGCAGTAAAGGTAACGCTCTGCGCTTTTGAACCCCCGGTCTGTTCGGGCCGGTATTACGGATTTGTCAATTTATCAGGGTTAAGGGTCGGTTCGATCGGTCTTTTTGGCGGCGGCGTATTCGCTATGCTGCGGCAGACCGCAACCGGGGTGACGGGGAATCAGGGACGTGTTGCATTTGCTGTTCCAGTCTGGAGGCGCTGCACCGGGCGTCTCCGCAGTGGCGGGGACAGGGAGCGCAGCGGCGCCGTCATTACCGGCGACAGGTGAATTCGGTCTGCTGGTCGCTCTCGCAGCGGATGGCGCTTCGATGCCATCTGTATCCAAGGCCGCAGTCAAAGCGGGTCAGGCGATGGGGCAAACGCCAGCGGCGGCCGCAGTCATTCGGTTCGGGCGGGCGGAGAGCGAGGCCGTCGAACCGGCAGCAGAGCCTGCCGCCGATGCAGACGTATGGACCGATGATGCTGGCGGGTTTCCGCTTTTGTCCGTTAGCCTGCCCGAGAATGATGACAGTATGACCGGCTCAGAGCCTGCGGAAACTGGGGACGTTGGCGGGGCCATGATACCAGGGTCCGGCCCGCTGCAGCGGCAGGCTGCAAATGAAACGGTGCGGCCTACCGCCGAACCATCAGATCGGGAAGGGAGCGGCATGGCTCCACCGGGCAGCGGGGCAGTCGCCAATGATGGGCGAGCAGGGCAAGAAACGGCTGCGGTAGCGACGCAGGGCCCCGTTGGTGATGGCATCCACCGGCAGCGGGCTGGCGCATCCAGCATATTGCCAGCGGAGTTTGTGCCTCGCTTGCCCCCTTCCGAGCTTTTTACCGCCGCCGCTCAGCAATCCGCGCCGACGATTGCAATGGAGGTTCCACCGGATGGTTCTCAACCGGTTGCGGCTGAAAAGGCAGGGCAGCCGCCGGCCGCTGATCGCCCAAGGATGAGCGATTCCGGAGCTACGGACGCTTCGCACCCCGCGGCAGCATCGGTTGCGCCCCTATTTCCGGCCGGCGGTTTTGGCCAGCAGGAAAGACCGCCCGGCGATTTGCCCGTGGCAGGGGCAGCCGGTTCTCCCGAGGCCGCAGGTGCCTTTGAACTAGCGGGCCGGGAAGAAACGGGTGCACCTGGCCGGATGGCGGCGGCAGTGCCGGTACAAACCGATAACGCGTTGCCGGCGCGGCACCCGTTACCTTTGACAAAGACGGCTGCCCTGTTCGACGTGGTTCGCCAAGGAGGAGCGCCGGCACGGGTCGGTTCCGTCGGGCTTGAGGGTTCAAAGCGGCCGCAAACCCTGCACCCGATTGAACCTGGCCGCGCATTGCCGGCCGAGTTCGACATGGAACCGGCTGCGTCCGCAGAAAAGCCGAAGGCAGCGGCCATGGAAGCCGGCACGGATGGGTCGCAGAGGGGCACGGTGCGGGAGCCGGAGGGCCAGGGGCTTTCCCCGGCAGCCAATGCGCACGGGCCGTTGCCGGCTGTGGTTGACGTTCAGTCCTTCGCGGTCTCGGCCGAACAGCCAGACCCATCCAATGCAATTCTGTCCGCCAATGCGCAACGGCCGGCGGGCGCCGGCATCCCGCTAGTATCGGCCGATTTTGATAGCCCGGCGCCGCACCGCCCGGCAGGTGAGGCCGCAAGCGTTCGAGAAATGCCGGTCAGCATTGCCAAGGCTGTGGCAGACGGCAAGACGGAAGTGACTCTTGCCCTGCGGCCGCCGGAACTGGGGCACCTGACCATCCGCCTGCATTTTGCTGACGGGCAGTTGCAGGTCGATATCCGCGCGGACCGGCCGGAGACCCTGCACCTGCTGCAACGCGAGGCCGATGGCTTTGAGCGGTCACTGCGACAGGCTGGCCTGGACGTGCGGGATGGCGGGTTACAATTCTCGGCGCATGGCGACGGCAGCCGCCAGCGGCCCGGGAATGGGCCGAACCATGTCTGGCACGGGCTGGCAGGCGAGGAGGCGGATGAAATGGCTGGCCAGTCGACAGGCGGCAGGACCCTCCCTGACGCGACGGCCCTTGCTACTTCCGGACCTCTGCCATTTGTCGTTTCCGATCGCCTGGATTTGCGCATCTAGACCGAACCGATACCAAGGAGATCATCTGTGGATTCAATTCCCGCCACCGGCTCGCGCGCCACGGCCGATACCAACGCGGCCTTGAGAACCCAGGCCGATGCCCTGGTGAAGGAAAAAGCGGCCGAGGATTTCGACAAGTTCCTTCTATTGATGACCGAACAGTTGCGCCAGCAGGACCCGTTGAACCCAGCGGATGCGACGGAGTTTGTCGCGCAACTGGCGACTTTTTCCTCGGTCGAACAGTCGATCAAGTCAAACGAGAAGCTGGACCGGTTGATTGCCGCCACGACCGGAATGGCCGATCGCAGCACCACGGCGTTGATTGGTAAGACGGTGGAATCGGCCACCGGTCAGATCGCAGCCTCGGGAGAGGCGGTCGGTTTTGTCTATGAACCCGTCGGGGATGCTACCCGGATCGTGGCGCAGGTGCGCGATAGCAGCAGCGGCGGATTATTGCGGGAGCTGCCCCTGGATACGGGCAGTGGCCGCCAGCATGCTGTCTGGGATGGGCGGGATCAGGATGGCAATCCGATCGCGGTCGGCCGGCAGATCATCGAAGTGCTGCAGTACCGGGGCAAGGATTTGTTGCAGCACCAGCCCGCGACGACCGAGAGCAAGGTAACGGAAATCCGCATGGACTCCGCCGGCGCCCGGCTCGTGCTGGAAAACGGCGGCGTCTTGAATCCGGCCGACGTGCAGGCGATCAAGGCCGGCGGCTGACCGGTTCAGCGGTCCTGCTTCAGGAAATCGCTGATCAGGACTGCGTTTACCGAATTGCCCATGATGCCGCGCGCGGCGGCCAGCAGGCGGCCGCGCAGTTCGGTCTGTGTTGCCGGCGCAAACATGTCGGCATCGAACGCGCCTTCGCCAGCCATCTGAAACAGGATGTTCAGAAAGGCATCGCGCAGCCGCGGTTCGCGGCGGAAGGCGTCTTCGGTGCTGCCCTCGCTGACCTCCAATTGTAGATTGGTGACCAGCAATGCGGTGACCCGGCCATCAGACTGGACCGGCACCACAAATTGCGAGTTGAACTTCACATACTCGAACCGTGACGGCTTGGCCGATATGGCGGGTTTGGCGTCATGCGCCGGCATGTCTTGCGCTGGGCCGGTGCCGAACATCGCGCCGGCTATTGCGCCGCCGCCCAGAGAGACAATGCCGGCAATTGCGATGATGAGGGGTTTCATTGGGGCGGTTGCTCCGGGTTTGCGCGTCAGAACGGCAGCACGCGGTCAAGCACTTGCTGGCCGATGCGGGGCTGTTGCAGGTCGGTGATCTGTCCGCGCCCGCCATAGACAACGCGCGCTTCCGCAATTTTCTCGTAGCTGATCGTGTTCTGGCGCGAGATATCCTCCGGCCGGATCACGCCGGAAACCTGAAGGTCGCGCAGCTCGAAATTCACCCGCACCTCTTGGCTGGCATAGATTACCAGGTTGCCGTTCGGAAGCACGTCGGTAACGGTTGCCGCCACTTTCAGCTCGATGCTTTCCTCACGGCTGACCGAGCCGGTGCCGCCGCTGGCGGAATCGCTGTTGGCGGCAACCAGGGTCGAGAGGTCGGGCGTGCCCGGCAGGATGCGGGTCAGGTGCTGTTCCAGCCCGAACATGTTGGGAATACCCAAGCTTTCATTGGCCTTGCGGCTGCGATTGGTGCTGTTGTCGATCTCCGCCTTGTCGTTGATTTCCACCATGACCGTAACAATATCGCCGATCGAACGGGCGCGCCTGTCACCGAACAGCGAACGCGGGCCGGATTGCCAGAGCGAGGCGGTGGTCGCCGGCCGGTCGACCGGCTTTGGCGGGGTCGAAAGCTCGGTTGGCGACGCGATCCGCGTGCGCGATGCTCCGGCCGGTGACATGGTTGGCTCCCTGCCCAGATGGTCCAGGCTGGTGCAGGCGCCCACCGTGATGGCGAGCAGAAGGGGGCAGAGTTTACGAACCGACATCGACGGTCTCCGGCCCGCTGATGCGGCCATAGATTGTGCGGCGCGAATCCAGGTTCATGACCCGGATCATCTGCCCCATGCCGCCCGCGTCCAGCGCCCGGCCGACGGTCGACAGTTGCATCGCGCCATTGCGGAACCGAAGGGTGACGCGCCCGTTGCGCTCGACCAATGTTATCGGGCCGATTTCGCGCGCGCGGATCGGGCGGTCGGCATAAAGGGTACGCTGCGCTTCCTTGCCAACAGCAGCGTCGAGCGTCCGCACCGCATCGGCAGCAGGTGGCAGCTGCATCGGCCGGAGCGCGACATCGCCCGCCCGGATGACGGAGCCGGATGGAATGGTGCGCACGGGCATGACGGCGTGCGCAACGGGCGACGCGGCAGTCTCGTCGGCGGCGGATGGGGTGGATGCGGCGGCGGCTATCAAGGCAAGCGCCGCCCATCCGGCCGTCATGCGCGGCGGCATGGCTAGCGGACCTGGTTGGCGGCGGCCAGCATCTGGTCGGCGGCTGTGATGACTTTGGAGTTCATCTCATAGGCGCGCTGTGCCTCGATCAACTGCGTGATTTCGGTGACGATATCCACGGACGACTGCTCCAGATAGCCTTGCCGCATGGTGCCGCGGCCGTCGGTACCAGCGTCGCCGATCTGGGCGTCACCGCTGGCGGCGGTTGCGGTAAACAGGTTGCTGCCGCGGGCTTCCAGGCCTTTTTCGTTGATAAAATTGGCGAGAGAGATCTTGCCCAGTTCCTGCGGCGCCTGATTGCCCTCGAAACTCGCAAAAACCTGGCCATCCGCGTTAATGCTGACGCCGCGGGCGTCCGCCGGGACCGTGATCTGCGGCACCAGCGGATAGCCTTCGGAGGTCACGACCAGGCCGTCGGCGGACAGTTTGAAGCTGCCGTCGCGGGTGTAGGCGCTATCGCCCGATGGCAATTGCACCTCGAACCAACCGCGGCCTTCCAATGCCAGGTCCAATTCGCCGTTGGTTTGCCGCAAGGCTCCCTGCGCCACTTGCATGGAGACGGCAGCAGTGCGCGTGCCAAGGCCAAGCTGGATGCCGGCCGGCACGACCGTGCCCGTATCCGACGATACGTCGCCGGCCCGCTGCGCCTGCTGATACAGCAGATCGGCAAATTCTGCCCGGCGCAGGTTGTAACCGGTGGTGCCGACGTTCGAGATGTTATTCGCGATGACCTCGACCCGGGTTTGCTGGGCCATCATGCCGGTAGCGGCGATTTCCAGTGCGCGCATGGTCTTTTAACCTTTCTTTCAGTGCTGGCATGGGGATGCGGTGGCGGTCAGGCGGCTCTGCCCGCGATCTCCGTCACCTGGCTGATGCGGTCGTGTTCGGCTTGCAGCATGTTTTGGCCAAGCTCGTAGGCGCGTTGGATCTCGATCATGCGGACCAGCTCGGTCACGGGGTTTATGTTGGAATCTTCGAGAAAGCCTTGGGCAAAGCGGGGCTGCTCGGCCGCCGGGGGCTGCTCTGCGGCGCGGAACAGACCGCCGCCAGTCCGCTCCAGCCGTGCCGCGTCCAGCCCGTACAGACCGAGCCGCCCCAGTGGAACGCCATCGGCGGATACCGTACCATCCTTGGCGATGGCGATCCGGGTGGAGTCGGGCGGGATTTGGAGCGGCGCGCCGCCCGCATCCAGCACGCGACCGCCCGACAGCAGCGTCAGCTCGCCTTCCGGGCTGATGGCGAAGCGGCCGTCACGTGTGTAAAGGGTCTCGTCCCGATGCTCGACGCCAAGCATGCCGTCGCCGAGGATGGCGACGTTGAGCGGATCGCCGGTTTCTGCCACCGGGCCGGGGGCAAGGTCGGTGAATGTGGCCGTGTCGGAACTCATTGAAAGGGCCTTGCTTGCTCCATCAAGCCGCTCGATGACTTCGGCAAACACGGTGCCTTCCCGCTTGAAACCGGTGGTGCTGGCATTGGCGATGTTGTTGGCGACCACGTCCATTTGCCGTTGAAGCGCGGTTTGGCGTGCGATGGTCACGTAGATGGGATTGTCCATGCGGTCCTCTCGATGTGGGTTACTGGGACGGGCTGGGGTGTTGTGGAGGGAACAGGGCGCGGACCTGGCGGCTACGCTCGACGACGGCGGCAACGGCGTCCGGCAGGGTCAGCCCGGCAGGAAGAGGAGGCGCGGTCAGAGCAGCAGCTGCATCGGCCAATCCGGCAGCCTCAGCCATCTGCATGGCTTTGACTCTGAGCGGTGGCGGCAGCGGTGGACCATCGCCCATATAGGCTGCGGCAAGCGCCCGTAACGCCGGCTTGCCTTTGCTTTCCAATGCTGCGGGCTCTGCAGGCATGGTGGAGAGAAGTGCGGCATAGTTCCTGGCCGAGCCGGCCCAATCGGCCGCCGCCCAATTCAACCTGGCCGATACGCCCTGCAGGCCGGCGCGTTCAGCAATTGCCGCAGCTTCGTCAAAGCGGCCGAGACGGATCAGTGCCCGCCGTTTCAGGCTGGCAAATTCCGCACCACCCGGGACTTCTGCCCTTGACAGCAGGGCCAACGCATCGTCCGGTCGGTTGGTGCGCAACGCGGCCTCGGCCAAGGGCAGAAGCACGGCTGGCGGCGGGCCGGCAGGGCCGGCCAGGGGGGCAAGAATGGCCTCGGCTGCGGAGGGCAGGCCGGCCGCCAGCATTCTGCGGGCAAGGGGAATGCGGACGGTTGCGCTGGACTCGTCGGCTTCGAGAAAGTGGCCGTGATCCCGGAAAAGCTGCAACGCTGATGCGTCATCAATGCGATCCGGCTGCATCAGCGCCTGTTCCAGAATGGCCCGCGCTTTCGCCTGAAGCGGATCAGCATCCATAGTCTGCGGCAAGCGGGGCATGGTCGCCGACAGGTCGGCAAGCGCCATGCCGAAGTTGCCCATCGCGGCGTGCAGGGCGGCCGCCATTTCAACGATGGGCAGCAAATCCGGCTCGCCACGGTGGTCGAATAATGCACTGCGCAGGACATCCCCGGCCCATGACGGCGGTTTCCCGCCGGTTGCCAGAGCATGCCGGATCAGGGCGAACTGGGCCTGACGCCGGGCCTTGCTGGTGCCTGTCATTGCTTGGTCAAAATACCAATCTGCCCGGTCGTCATGACCCTCCGCCAAAGCGATCCGCCCGCGCAGGAGATTGACCATATCGGCGACCGATTGTCCGGCAGCCGGATCCACAAGATCCAGGAGCCTGCCAGCCAGTGCCGTGTTGGCGTCGGCCAAGGCCGCGTCTGCCAGGTCGAGGGCGAGTACGGTGCGTGGATGTTTCGGAAAGGAGCGCAAGGCTTCGGCGGCTTTGGCTGCAGCCTGGGCTGCCATTGCGGTTTTGCCGCGCGCTCTTAACAGGGCGGCTTCCCAGACCGGGGCATCGGGCCGGCAGGCCGCTGCATCCAGCAGCGCGTCGCCCGCCTCGCCGCCGCGGCCGATCAGGATCAGGGCGGCATCGCGCAAAATGCCGGGTGGCGGGGAAATTGCCAGTACGGTGGCAATCGCCTCTCGGTTCAAGCCATGGGCAAGGTAGAACAGGGCCATGTCCCGCAACGCATCCGGCCCCGCCTGCCCGATGGTGGCCGCACGGCGATGGCCAAGTGCCGCCAGATAGTTGCTATCGTCCGATACCACGCTGCTCCAGTCGATCGCGGGCTGTTCCGTACTGACAGTGCACCTCTCCACTTCCGCCGCCGCCATCTGATTGGGCGGGCGGTTTGCGGATGGGCGATTCTGTGCGTCTGCGGAGATTTTGGTTTCGGCCGCACCCGGTTCCGGTGGTTGCGCCGGACTGTCTGTCGGAGGCAATTCCGCGATGTCGTTCGGCGACGATTCATTGCCGGCGGAAGCCGCTGGCTGCCGTGCTGTCGGCCCCTCCGCGGTGGCTGGGGCCGGCGTAACATTCATGAAGCCCTGGGTGGCCGCCCATTCCAGCGATGCGCGCAGACGCTCCAACTCATGCGCTGCCAGCCCTCCATCCCCGGCTGGGGATGCGGGTTCGGGCGGTTCACTGGCGGCCATTTCCGTTGCCGGGGCCGATGCCATGTCATCGCTCGTCTTGCGGTTGGCCGGCCGGCGGCGCGGCAGGGGCGGGCTTGTGTCAGCCGTGACCTTCGCGGTTTGGTCTCCAGGTGCCTGCTCTGTCGGAGGCGCCGCAGCACCTCGATCGCGGATTTCGACCAGAACGCGTTGGCTGTCGTCGAGTGCGACCGACGTTTCGCAATCACAGGCAAACCGCAGGTTGAACGCCGCGGCACCAGGGCGAGCCACAGGGCCGGCAAACAGAACCCGGCTCGCCTCGCGGCGTGGGTAGACCTCGTCATAGGCAAAGCGCAGCGCGCTGTCGGGAAAGATAACGGTCACATCCCGCACGGACTGTTCGACCCGGAAGCCGGCTTTCGGCATGAAATTGAAGGCCACTCGGGAGACGCTACCCCGGTCATCTGCGGAGACACGGATGGCCGGCGTATTGTCGGTTGATCCTGCCCAGGCCGGGCTGGGGCCGATGGCAAGGAGGATTGCGGCCAGGGGCAGCAGGCGAAGTCCCGGCATGGCTCTATGCCACCGCTGCGGGAGCAGAGCCGCTTTTCACCGCGTCCAGGGCTTCCTCGACTTCGAAGAAACTGGGCTGAATGTGGCTGGGAACGCCTTTGCGGCCGACCTCGATACAGATGTTCGGCTGATGCCGGTTCAGATAGGCTACGAGGACGTCGCGGATCAGCGCATAGAAGCGGGCCTCCTCCTCATGGATCGACTTGATCCTGGCGGCGAGCGGGCCGACCACTCCATAAGACAGAAACACACCAAGAAACGTGCCGACCAGGGCGCCGCCGATCATCTTGCCGAGGATTTCGGGCGGCTGGTCGATGGAGCCCATGGTTTTGATTACGCCCATGACGGCCGCGACGATGCCGAGGGCGGGCAGGCCGTCCGCCATGGTTTGGAGCGCGGCAGGGGTGGCCAAAACCTCCTCATGATGCTTATCGAGGTCGCGCTCCATCACGTCATCGACCTGATGCGGGTTGTCGAAGCTCATCCCAGCAGCGCGCAGGTAATCGCAGATCATGTCCACGGCGTGATGATCGTGCAGGACTCGCGGATAGCGGCCGAAAATTTCGGAATCGTGGGGGTTTTCCACATGCGTTTCGACCGCCATCGGGTTGGCGCGGCCCAGGCGAACCAGTTCGAACAGCAGGCAGAGCAGGGCGGTGTAATCCGCCTTTTTCCATTTCGGCCCTTTCAGCGCCTTGCCGATATCGCCACCGGTCTTTTTTAGTACGGTGCCGCCGTTCGCGATCATGTACGCCCCGATTGCGGCGCCGCCGATGATCAGAAACTCGAAGGGCAAGGCTTTCATGATAATGGCGAGATCGCCGCCGGCGGCGATATAGCCGCCAAACACGCATCCCAGCACCACCACCACGCCGACAACAGGCAGCATTGTCGTCCTCGCCTCACTCTATCCGGAATGGGATGAAACGGCCGTCGCCAGGCCCAAACGGCCCGAGCGAAAGCCTTGCCATCGGTTTGCGGCGTATCATTGTTGCCGCACCGTGCCGGAACGGGCCGCCAGCAGCAGGCTCACGGCATAAGCTTTCTGGGGGTCCATGTTGGCCATGATCAGGGCGGAGTTGGTGTTCCGCATGCGGCGCACGAAACCGGATGCGACCTCGGGCGGCATCTGGTCGAAAATCTGGGCGGCCTGCTTTGGCTTCATCCGTTCGTAGATGGAGACCAACTGCATTGCTTCTTCCTCTGCCGCGGTTTCCGCCCGGCTGAAGGCTGCTTGCAAGGCGGCCTGCTGGCGGGTCAGCTCTGCCAGTTGGCTGGCAACCCGTTTCTCGACCACCTCAAGCTCGCGGCGGCGGCTGGCGATTTCCAATTCCATGGCTTCCAACTCCTGTTCCCGCTCGCGGGCGGCGGCGAGGAATGCGCCATCCAGACAGGGCTGGGGCTCTGCCGCCGTGGTTCCGCCGTCACTTCCCGGTGACGGGAGCGGTTCGGCAGCGGCTTCTGTGAGGCCCTGGGCAGGGGGGGCGTTCGCCGGCATCGGATCGCTGGCGTCATCGGCCCTTTCGTTGCCTGAAATGGCGGCAGCATGGGCCTGGCTCGTGAACACGCCGCCGATTTCGTGGCGCATGCCATTGGCCCGCAACACGGCCGCGGCAAGGAATGCGCAGGCGATCAGATAGAGCGCGGTCGAACTGCGCTGCTGCGCCCTCCGCCGGGCCGAGGCAAGCGACGGCGGAGGAGTCCCGCGCGCGCCTACCGGCTTTGTCCCTGAGGGTTGCGCCTGTTTCATGGTCAGGCCTTCCCGCGGGGCGCGCGGGCGACATGACGTCGGCTTTTGGTGCGCAGCGGTATGACGTCCGGCAAGGGATCGTCGGCTTCCTCGCTTTGATCCAAGGCAGAGGCGTCGAGCAATGGCTCAGCCCCGTCACCTGGCCGGTATTCATCGCATGCAGCTGCCGTACGAGGGTGGCGCGGCACCGCATGCCGCATGCCGGCATTGGGCATGCCGTCGGCCAAGGCTTCCCGCCAATCCGGCCGGCCGTTACGGGCCCGGCGTTTGCTGGCGGCGTCGCCGAGCCGTTCCAGCGAGCGAACCATCTGGCGTGCCTCGGCAAGCCCTTTTGCCAATTGGTCGATCTGGTGGCCACCGTCTTCCAGCAGGCTCCCGGCCTGCTCGGACAGACCGCGGGCTTCCAGCAATTGCTGCTGCAGCGTCTCGGACTCATTCCGGACCGCCATGCGGGTTTGTTCGAGGCTGGCATTCAGCCGTTCGACCGCTTCGGTCATGTCGGCAATGCCTTTGCCGACGCCGTGATCGGCGCTGGCCAGACTGCGCACCCGGCGCGACAGCAGCACGCAATAAAAGCAAGCGGCGATGCTGGCCGATAGGAGGATGCCGTCGACCAAAATATTGACCGTATTCATCTCAAGTCTCTTGAATGGTGAGGATCGGTTCGGTCTCGAACGGCAATAACAGCCGGTCCGGGTGTGATTCCGGTTAACGCAACAGGAATTCGCCGATCAGCACAGCGCGAACGGCATCATCTCCTGTCACCAGCCGGACGCGGCGCAGCATCTCGGCCCTCAGGTTCTCCATGGCCAGGATGGAGGACATGTCGCGTTCGTCGACGGCGCGCAGAAAAATGTTCAGCGTGTCCACGATCCTGGGCTCGGTCTGGCGCAGCAGGGTAGCGGCGGACGGATCGATTTCGAGATAAAGATTAGCGCGCAGGTATTGGGAGGAGCGCGCGTTGCCCAGTGGAATCAACAACTCCGGCAGTTGGTGGAAGGTGGCGGACGCGGAGGGCTGCACGGCCGGTTGGTAGCCGCTGCCTTTGGCAGCCGTCTCCGCGGATTTGCCAACCGGGATGGGAATAAGGCCCATTGATCCCGCCACGAACCCGCCGCCGCCGGCCAACAGTACAACCATCGCCAGCACGATCAGACCCATTTTGCCCGCTTTTTTTGAAGGCGCGTCCGCCGCGAGTTCTGTCATTGCTATCCGCCCGCTGTTTTATGCGATGGGCGGATTGTGTCAGAGGGGGCTAAACGGCTTATTAAGACACACGCTCCATTGTTCCGGCCGTCATGTGAAGAAAGAACCGGCTTGGCAGGTGCCCTGCCGGTCCGCAGCCAGAAGGCGGTTCGAGCGGGCATGGAGCAGCTCATCGACAATCTGCGAAAACTCGGGACCGGACGCCTGTTGGCGCTCGGTTTCGGCGTTGCGGCGACGGTTGCCGTCATCGGATTTCTGGCGCTGTCCAGCTCGCGGCCCGATTATGCACCGCTCTATTCCGGGTTGGATGCCAAGGCGGCCGGAGAGGTCGCGGCGCGGCTGGATGCGCTGGGGGTTCCTTACGAAGTCTCCGGCACGGCCCTGCTGGTGCCCGCCGACACGAGAGACCGCGCCCGCATGAGCCTTGCGGCGGAGGGGCTGCCGCGGCAGGGCCAGTCTGGCTACGAGCTATTGGATGGCCTCGATGGCTTCGGCGTCACGGCGGACATGTTCGATGCCACCTACTGGCGTGCCAAGGAAGGCGAATTGGCGCGGACGATTGCGGCGCTGGACAACGTGCGGAGCGCGCGGGTGCATATTGCCCGGCCAACGCGGACGGCATTCTCGCGCGAGCGGGTAGCACCGTCCGCGTCGGTCGTGGTTACGACTGGCAGCGGCGCCCCATTGACCCGGCGGCAGGCGTTTGCGGTCCGCCACATCGTGGCGCTGGCCGTCAAATCGCTCGATCCCGGGCGGGTGACGGTCGTCGACAGTTTCAATGGCCTGATCCTCGGTCCGGATACGGATGAAGCTGGCGTCAATGCGGATGATGCCAGGATCGCCCGCGAAACCCGCCTCCGCAGCGAGTTGGAAGCCCTGTTGACGGCGCATGTCGGCGCGGGCCGAGTGCGGGTTAGCGTGGCGGTGGAGACCGACAACGAAACCGAGTCGGTGACCGAACGGGTATTCGACCCTGAAGGCCGGGTCGCGGTTCAGAGCGATACGGTGGAACTGGCGGAAAACCGGGTAGAGCCCGCTGACGGCGGAAATGATGCCGTCGGCGTCGGCGGTAACCTTCCGGAAGGGCAAGGGCAAGGTGGCGCCGGGGCCGGCTCCAGCCAGAAAACGGAAACGACTGAACGCGTGCAATACGAAGTGTCCGAGGTGCGGCGCGAACGCCGGAAACTGGCCGGGGCAATCAAACGTATTTCCGTCGCCGTACTGGTCGATGGCACGCTCGCTCCGAATGCCGAAGGCCAGACCGAATGGCAGCCGCGGACTGCGGAGGAGTTGGCGGCGATTGCCAAGCTGGTTCGATCCGCCATCGCGTTCGATGCCGAACGCGGCGATACGGTCACGGTCGAAAATCTGCCCTTTGCCATTGCCGCATCGGACGGGGGTTCGCTGCCCGATGCCGGTCTGGGGCAGGCTCTGTCAGAAAACCTGACCGACCTGGCCGAGATTTTGGGTCTGGTGCTGGTCATCGCGTTGCTCATGTGGTTTGTCGTCCGGCCGTTGACCAATGGCCGGGCGTTCGGCCCAGTGCCCGCCACCCTGGATGCGGAGCAGCCGGAAGACCGGATGCTGGCGCTGGAGGATCAGGGCATCGGCCCTGCTGCGCCTGTCCATGATGAACCGCCGGCAGACTCGGTGGCGCTTGAGGCCGGAACGCCTGCAAGCCCCCAGATTGACCGGTTGCATGCGGTTGTCGATGACAAGCCGGATGAAGCCTTTGCGCTCATCCGGAAGTGGCTGCACGAAACGGATGAGGAGGAAGCTGCATGAGGGCACTAACGCTCCGCTTGCAGGATTTCGCGCAAGAATCCGAGGCACAGCCTGTCAGCGACCGGACCTACAGTCAGGCGGAGGTCGATACGATCCGGCGCCAGGCATTCGCATCTGGCGAGCGCGAGGGGCGAGCGGCGGCGGACGCCACAGCCGGTGCCGCGACTGCGGATCATGCCGCCGTATTGCATCGCCTGACCCAGGATGCAGCCCAGGTCCGCGAGGAAGCGGATGCGCTGCTTTGCGATGCGTTGCGGCAATTGGAGACGGTCGTTCGCACGATCCTCGCCGGATTATTGCCGCACGCCGCCGCCGGACCTGCCCGGGATGACCTTCTGGCGGCGTTGCGTGAGGTGGCCGAGACCGTGCGCCTGCCGGAAATCGCATTGACGGCGTCGCCGCACACAATTGCGGCCCTGGTCGAAACCGGCCCGGGCTTGCCGCACGGCATCCAGGGTACCGCAGACCCAGCCATTGCCGACGGTGAGGTCCGCCTCGCATGGCGTGACGGCAGCGCCATCGCGAAAGCCGATGCGAGGGCCGCGGCCATAGCGGAGGCTGTTTGCCGGAGTTTGGGTAATCGGCCGCCGCCAACCGATGCTGCCGGTGCGACAGGCAATTCCATAGAAGGGAGTGACAGTGATGAATGAACCGCAAACACCCGATACGTCTGGCGTTGCAGCCGACGCCGAATTCGAAGAAGGCGTGTTGTCCGCAGCAGTGACGGAAGCCCTGGCCGCGGCGCAGGATCCGGAATCCCGGCGGGCGATTTTCTCTGTCCCGGTCGAGGTGGTGGTGAGCGTCGGCAAGGCACAGCCTGCAATCGGCGACCTTATCAATATGCGGCGCGACGCAGTGATCATGCTGGACCGGCGCATTGACGAGCCGGTCGATATCCGCATCGGCGACCGCGTGATTGCGCGAGGCGAACTGCAGGAACTGGAGGACGGCTCCGGCCGGCTCGGCGTTCGGATGACAGAGATTGTCGATGGCGTTTCCGGTTGATAGCGGTCGTCCGGCTTGGTTCACCGGTGCGGTGCTGGCCGGGGTGCTGCTGACCATCCCGGGGACGGCCGTTGCGCAGTCAGTCGCAATCGACCTGGGGCCGGAGGGGCAGCTTACGCCGCGCCTGATCCAGTTGTTTGCCATTGTCACGGTGTTGAGCCTCGCGCCGGGGATTCTGATGATGGTGACCTGCTTCCCGTTCATGGTCACTGTTTTGTCGATCCTGCGGCAGGCAATCGGCGTGCAGCAGGCGCCGCCCAACATGATGATCGTCAGCCTTGCTCTGTTCCTGACCTTTTTCGTGATGGAGCCGGTGTTTGATCAGGCCTGGCGCGAGGGCGTGGTGCCCTACATGGACGCCGATATCACTGAGGAGCAGGCGTTGGAGCGCACGGTGGCGCCGTTTCGGACCTTTATGGATGCGCGCGTGAAGGATAACCATAGCGGCTTGATGCTGGACTTGGCCAAGGCGCGGGTTGGTGATGACGGAAGGCTGCCGATGGCGGCATTGTTACCCGCGTTCATGATTACCGAAATCGAGCGGGCGTTTCAGTTCGGCTTTATCGTCTTTCTGCCGTTTTTGGTGATCGACATCGTGGTCGCCTCGATCCTCATGGCGATGGGTATGATCATGGTGCCGCCGGTCATGGTTGCCCTGCCGTTCAAGCTGGCGTTTTTCACCGTCAGCGGCGGCTGGGAACTTATCACCGGAGCCATGGTACGCAGTTACGGCGGATGACGGGCGTCTTTTTCCGCTGTCCGATCGACAGAGGGGTGATCGTTGATGAGTAATGAGCGTTCCGCTGCCGGCGCGGCTCCTGGCGCAAGGGCACAGCCCAGGCTGGCGCCAGATCAGAAGGCAGCGATTGTCGTTTACAGCATGGGGGCCGAGCGCGCGGAAAAACTGCTCAGCCGAATGGACGAGCGGGACTATCGCCGATTTGCTCGCGCTATGAACCGGTTGGGTGCCGTGGATGCTGATACGGTCGACGCCGTCATGGCGGAATTCTCTACCGCCGTCGGCGACGGCAACGGTATCCGCGGCGGTATCGCCGAGACCCGCCGCTTTCTCACCCACTTCCTGGATTCGGCTTCGGTCGAGCAGATTATGGAGGAGATTGGCGGGCCTGCCGGCCGGGATATTTGGGAAAAACTGTCAAACACCTCGGATCAGGTGCTTTTTTCTTATCTGCGCAATGAGCAGCCGCAGTCCGTGGCCGTAATCCTCAGCCGCCTGTCGCCGGCAAAGGCCGCGCGGGTCTTGCAGATGTTTCCCGAGGAAAAAGCCAAGGCCGTCGTGTTGCGGATGACCCGCATCGGCATGATCGACCGGCAAGTGATGGACGAGTTGAAGGCCACCTTGCAGCAAGACTTTCTGGCAGGATTCCACAAGGAACAAACGACACGCCGGCCGGACGATCTGATTGGCGGCATGCTGAACCAGATGCCGCCGGCACTTGCCGGCTCTATTTTACAAACGCTGCACGACCATGACCACGATTTGGCGGGCAGGGTGCAGAAAATGCTGTTCACCTTCGCCGATTTCGGCGCCCGCGTCGGCTCGGCAGGCTTGCAGACGGTGATCAAAAACTGTGAGCGCGATACGCTGATTCTGGCGCTCACCCTCGCCAAGCACAATGCGCCAGACGTGCTGGAATATTTTTTCAGCAACATGTCGAAACGGGTGGCCGAGCAGATGCGAGAGGAAATGCAGGGCGCAGGCCCGGTGCGCATGAAGGATGCGGAGGCAGCGCAACAGGAAGTGGTCCGCCTGGCGCAGGCGCTGGCGAAATCCGGAGAGATCGAGATTGCCGCTACCGATGAGGACAATCAGCCGTTGCTGGAATAGGGTGCTGCCGCGATTGAACGACATTCGCAACGGTGGCGAGTCCGCCCGCGTTATCTGGGCTGATAACTCGCCGTGCCCATTGGCCGGCCAGCGAATCGGTCTGGAGGCGCGAACCGGAATCGAACCGGTGTACGAGGATTTGCAGTCCTCTGCATCACCACTCTGCCATCGCGCCTCATGACCGCAGCGGCTGATCGTTTCTCAGCTTGCCGAACGGACCCGCGTGAATAGTGCGGCGCCCTTAATCCGTCAAGTGGTATAGCATGCGATGGGTTGCCAGTGTCGGATTTCGCCCTGTTTCAACCGCATAATCCATTGGGGCCGGATATCCGGGGCAGAAAAAATCGGATGCGCTGGATGGCTGGGTGTAGTATTCGCTTGGAGATAATTGCTAGTCTCCGGGTCTGGGCATTGCCACTGGCTGCGAGGAATATGCGACAGTGCCCGGCTGGCTCCGTCCCGAAGATGACCGTGGAATAACCGCTCGCCATGATCGATTTTGCCCTTGCCCGCCGGAATATGGTGGATAGCCAGCTTCGCACCAACAAGGTGACGGAGCCCCGATTGCTTTCCGCCATGGGCGCGGTGCCGCGGGAGGCATTCGTGCCGTCCGGCCGCCGGTCCGTCGCCTATACCGACGAGGCCGTGCCGATTGGCAACGGCCGGTCGCTTCTTGCTCCGATGGTGGCGGGCCGTATGTACCAACTGGCCGAGCCGGGGCCGAACGATCTCGTTCTGTTGGTGGGCGCGGGCACGGGCTACGGTGCAGCGGTGCTGGGCCGGATGGTAAGTGCCGTGGTCGCGCTTGAGGAAGATGAGACTCTGGCCAAGGCGGCGGAGCAAGCCCTGGCCGAAGCCGAAGCCGACAATGTCGTCATCGCGCAAGGCCCGCTATCCGAAGGTTGGGCAAAGCAAGCGCCCTATGACGTCATTGTCTTTGAAGGCAGTGTCGAGGAGGTGCCAGGCCCGATCCTGGAGCAATTGGCGGCGGATGGCCGTTTGGTGGCAGCAATAACCGGTGAAACCGGGATGTCGGTCGCGACGGTCATGCGCAAAGCCGGGAATGCGATTGCAATGGACCGGGTATTTGATGCCAGTATTCCGCCTCTGCCTGGTTTCTCGAGGGCACGGGAGTTTGTATTTTGAATAGGACAGCACTTGTTTCGGTGATCGCCCTGGGGCTGGGATTAGCAGTGCCGGGTGTCGTCAGCGCCCAGTCGCTTACGGAAACCTTTGCCAATGCCTATCTGACCAACCCCACGCTGGAAGCCCGCCGTGCGCAATTGCGGGGCGCAGACGAAAACGTGACGCAAGCCCTCAGTCTATGGCGGCCAAGCGTGACCGGCACGGCATCCGCGGGCGTTGGCTATTCCCACACGGATCCTGCGGTGGATAGCCATCAGACGCGCACGCCTGCGTCTGTTCAGGTTGAGGTGGTTCAGCCGTTGTACCGGGGCGGCCGTAACCCTGCGGCACTGGCGGAGGCTGAGAATTTCGTTCTTAGCGAACGGGCCGCGCTGCTGTCGGTCGAGCAGGACGTGTTGCAGCAGGCTGGTACGGCCTACATGAACGTTGTGCGCGATCAGGCGGTTGTGGAGTTGAGCCTCAACAACGAGGAGGTGCTGCGCCGTCAATTGCAGGCGACGCGCGACCGGTTTCAGGTTGGCGAGGTGACGCGCACCGACGTCAGCCAGGCGGAGGCCCGCCTTTCGCGTGCCATCGCCGACCGTCGGGCCGCGGAAGGCGACCTTGAGACCTCCCGCGCGGATTACGAACAGATTGTTGGCATGGCGCCCGGTATTCTGGCCCAGCCCGAGCCTTTGCCGGGGTTGCCGACGACTCGGAGGGAGGCAATCGACCGGAGCCAGGTTGATAATCCCGCCGTGATCCAGGCGATCTTTTCCCACATCGCCGCTTCCAAGAATGTTGGCGTCGTCGAGGGCGAGATGTTGCCGTCCGCATCGCTGGTCGGCCAGGTGCGGCAGAGTTATGAGACCACGGTTTCGAATGCCGACACATTCAATGCGCAGGCAACCGCCCAGGTGACGATCCCGCTCTATCAGTCCGGATCGGTGCGGTCCCGCGTGCGGCAGGCCAAACAACTGGCCTCGCAGCGGATGATCCAGGTGGAGGAAGCGCGGCGCGCTGCAATCGAGGCTGCGACAGCAGGCTGGGAGCAACTTTCCGCCACCCGGAATCGCATCAGAGCCCTGCGGGCAGAGGTTCAGGCGCAGGAGATTGCCGTCGACGGTGTCCAGCAGGAAGCGCTTGTCGGCACGCGAACCGTCTTGGATGTGTTGAACGCAGAGCAGGAACTGCTGAACGCCCGTGTCAACCTGATCCGGGCTCAGCGGGACGAAACCGTGGCGTCGCTGTCGCTGGCGTCGGCGGTTGGCCTGCTGGCAGCGGAGCCGTTGAATCTCGATGTACCGCGGTATGACGTGCGGGCGCATTATGAGGAGGTCCGCGGCCGTTGGTTCGGAACGGAAATCGGCAGCCCATGGCAACCTGCGGACAAATAGGAGGAGCCTGAACGTTAACCATGGCAAGCGATCCCTATGATTCGGATGAGGCGTTCTATGCCCACATCCGGGAACTTGCCCGGCAAGCGGAACAGGTCGCGCAAGCTGAGAACAACGAGCCGCCGGATTTGAGAGCGGTCGGCGAAGAATGCCAATCGCATACCGATCAAGGGCATGATGCCATGCCGGGTTCTTCGCCGGATCGGTCGATCGGCGGCGTGCTCGCGCAGCTTGATGCCCGGAAGGCCGGCATGAGAGTCGGCAATGCCGCCAGCTCATCCGTCTCCAACCGGTCTTTGGACGCTATAGTCGAGGATGTGCTGCGGCCAATACTGGCCGATTGGCTGGACCGGAACCTGGAACGGATCGTCCGCGATCAGGTCGACATCGCCTTGCAGGCGGAGGTTGCCGCCCGGGAGCGGAACCGGTCGTCCGGAACCTAGGGTCACGTTTCAAACAGGCTGCCGTGGCCGCGCCTCATGCCGCGGCGCATAACCGAACACCTTACGATATGGTCCGCCCGCTATTCGGCCGAATAGGCCGCGTGTGCGCTGTTGGAGATTTGCTATGCCCGATACCGTTACTCCTGCCGACAAGGCGCCGCTGGACAAAACGTTCGAGTCCGCGCGCGTCGAAGCGCGCCATTATCAGGCGTGGGAGGACGCTGGCGCATTTGCCTGCGAGCCAACTTCGGACAAGCAGCCCTATACCATCATCATGCCGCCGCCGAACGTTACCGGCAGCCTGCATATGGGCCACGCGCTGACCTTCACCCTGCAGGACGTGCTGATCCGTTACCACCGCATGCGCGGACGGGATACGCTTTGGCAGCCAGGGCAGGATCATGCCGGTATCGCCACGCAGATGGTGGTCGAACGGCAATTGGCCGAGCAGGGCAAGACCCGTCATGACCTGGGCCGCGAGGCGTTCATCGAAAAGGTCTGGGAGTGGAAGGCCGAGTCGGGCGGCGCCATTTCCAGCCAACTCCGGCGCCTTGGCGCGTCCGCCGACTGGCCGCGCGACCGCTTTACCCTGGACGAGGGTGTTTCCAAGGCCGTTCGCAAGGTTTTCGTGGATCTTTACAAGGAAGGTCTGATCTACAAGGACAGCCGCTTGGTGAACTGGGACCCGGCGCTGGAAACCGCCATCAGCGACCTGGAGGTTGAGCAGAAGGAGATCAAGGGCAATCTCTGGTATTTCAAATACCCGGTCGAAGGCCAGCCGGACCGGTTCCTGGCCGTCGCCACCACGCGCCCCGAAACCATGCTAGGCGACACCGCCGTCGCCGTGCATCCGGACGATGAGCGTTACGCCGACCTGATCGGCAAGCACTGCGTTCTCCCCATCGTCGGGCGCAAGATCCTGATCGTCGGCGACGACTATGCCGACCCGGAAACCGGCTCCGGCGCGGTGAAGATCACGCCCGCCCACGACTTTAATGACTTCGATGTCGGCCGGCGGCACAACCTCGAAATGATCAACGTCCTCGACCGCAAGGGCCGCATCAACGAACACGCGCCCCCGGACTACCAGGGGCTGGACCGGTTCGAAGCGCGCAAGAAGGTGGTGGCCGCTATCGAGGAACTGGGCCTGCTGGAGAAGATCGAGCCGCACACGCACATGGTGCCTTATGGCGACCGCGGCGGCGTGCCGATCGAGCCCTATCTGACCGAACAATGGTATGTGGACGCCGAGACCCTGGCCAAACCAGCGATCGAGGCGGTGGAGACCGGGCGAACCAAGTTCGTGCCGGAAAACTGGTCCAAGACCTATTTCGAATGGATGCGCAACATCCAGCCCTGGTGTATCAGCCGCCAACTCTGGTGGGGTCACCAGATCCCGGCTTGGTACGGCCCGGATGGCGAAATCTTCGTCGCCCACGATGAGGACGAGGCCAAGGCGCTGGCCTGTGCGCATTATGGCGAGGAAAAGCCGCTGGAACGTGACCCCGACGTGCTCGACACATGGTTTTCATCCGGTCTTTGGCCGTTCTCCACGCTTGGCTGGCCGGACGAGACACCGGAGTTGAAGCGCTATTATCCGGGCGACGTGCTGGTTACCGGCTTTGACATCATTTTCTTCTGGGTCGCCCGCATGATGATGCTGGGCATCCACTTCATGGGCGACGTGCCATTCCGGCATGTCTACATCCATGCCCTGGTCCGGGACGAAAAGGGCCAGAAGATGTCGAAGTCCAAGGGAAACATCATCGACCCCCTGGAACTGATCGACCAGTATTCCGCCGACTCGCTGCGCTTCACGCTGGCCGTGATGGCGGCGCAGGGCCGCGACATCAAGCTTGCGCCGCAACGGGTCGAGGGCTACCGCAACTTTGGCACCAAGATCTGGAACGCAGCGCGGTTCTGCGAGATGAATCGGTGCGCCCTGCCTGCGGATTTCGATCCGGAAGGTGTGCAGCAGACCGTCAACAAGTGGGTCGTCGGCGAGACCGCGCGCGTGGCGGTGGAGACAGCAGCCGGCATCGAGGCCTACAAGTTTAACGAGGCTGCGGGCGGGCTTTACCAGTTCGTTTGGAATACGTTTTGCGACTGGTATCTGGAATTCATCAAGCCGATCCTGAACGGTGACGAGGCAGCGGCTGCGGCGGAAACCCGTGCAACCGCGGCCTGGGTGCTGGATCAGATCATTCTGATGCTGCACCCGTTCATGCCCTTCATTACGGAGGAACTGAACGAGCATTTCGCCTTTGTGCCAGGCCGCCCGCTGATCACCGCCGACTGGCCGGTGCTCGAGGGCCTGGATGCACCGGAGGCCAAGGTGGAGATGGACTGGGTTGTGCGCCTCATCACCGATATCCGGGCTGTCCGTGCCGAAATGAACGTGCCGGCAGGGGCACAGATCCCTTGTCTGGTGCAGGGCGCAAACGTGGAAACGCTGGCGCGGCTGGAGCGGCACGCAGGCTATATCCTCCGCCTCGCGCGCCTTACCGGGGTGGAGGCAGCAGCGGAAATGCCGAAAGGCGCGGTGCAGATCGTGCTGGGCGAGGCCACCTATGGCCTGCCGCTGGCCGATGTGATTGACATAGCCGCGGAACGGGGCCGTCTGGCCAAGGCGATTGAAAAGACTGACAAGGAAATCGACGGCATCGACAAGCGCCTCTCCAACCCAGGCTTTCTTGCCAAGGCCGACCCGAGTGTGGTCGAGGAGACCCGCGAGAAACGCGGCGGGCTTGCCGGGCAGCGGGACAAGCTCGCCGCGGCGCTGGCCCGGCTGGCGGAGATGTAGCGCCGGCTAACGTTCGCGGTAGGCAAAGGGGCCGGCGCGTTCGTAGAGCCAGGGATACTGCGTCACCATCATGCGCACGCGCGTTATCCGGAACATCAGCAGCCCAAGGCCGCAGAGCACGATGGCGTCTGCCAGAAAGCCGGAAGGCAACAACATTCGGCCATCAAACAGCGCGTAGACGAAGAATCGAGATGTCACCGCTAGCAGCAGGCCATAGGCGATAACCTGCCAGACCGGCCGCCAGGTTTTGGCTATGGCTTGGCCCATCATGATCGCCGCCCAACCTGCGACAACGACCACAAGGCCGATAAAGACCGGCAGTGACGTGCCGAGGACCTGCTCCATCAGTGGCCTCCCTCCAGATAGGCGGACCGGACCTCCGCGTTTGCCAGCAACTCCCGCCCCGTCCCGGACAGGGTGATCATACCGTTCACCATCACATAACCGCGATGGGCGAGCCGCAGGGCATGGAATGCATTCTGCTCGACCAGGAATACCGTCATGCCCCGCTCGCGGTTGACCGTTTGGATGGCGTTGAAAATTTGTTTGACGATCATCGGGGCAAGGCCCAGCGATGGCTCGTCCAGCAGCAACAGTTTCGGCTCGCTCATCAGCGCGCGGGCGATGGCCAGCATTTGCTGTTCGCCGCCGGATAGGGTGCCGCCGCGCTGGCTGCGCCGTTCCGCCAGCCGCGGAAACAACTCGAAGGCGGATTCCAGGTTGCGCTCATAATTGGCCTCGGGCGCGGTGATCGCGCCGAGTTGCAGGTTTTCCAGCACCGTCATTTTGGGGAAAATGCGGCGGCCTTCTGGCGATTGGGCAATGCCGCGGCGGACGATGGAAAAGGTCGGTTGCCGGGTGATGTCCTCGCCTTCAAACAGGACCTGACCTTTGCGCGCCTGCGGATTGCCGCAAATCGTCATCAGCAGGGTGGATTTGCCGGCACCGTTCGCACCGATCAGGGTGACGATCTCGCCCCTGGCAACGGTCATGTCCACACCATGGAGGGCCTGGATGTTGCCGTAGAAAGTCTCAACCCCGCGGACATCGAGAAGGTTTTCGGTCATTGGCCGCCGCCCTCTATGACCTCGGCAATTTCCTCGTCCTCGTCCGCTCCCAGATAGGCACGGATGACGGCCGGATCGTTGCGGACGAATTCGGGGTTGCCATCGGAGATCTTGCGCCCGTAATCGAGGACGACAATGTGGTCGGAGATCTCCATCACAACGCTCATGTCATGTTCGATCAGCAGGATACCGATGCCGTATTCGTCGCGAATACCCTGCAACAGGCCGTTGAGTTCGTAACTCTCACGCGGGTTCAGGCCGGCCGCCGGCTCGTCAAGGCAGAGCAATGCCGGGCGGGTGCACATGGCCCTCGCGATCTCCAGCCGCCGCTGGGCGCCGTAGGGCAGGCTGCTGGCATCATGATCGGCGCGGTCGATCAGGCGGACCCGTTCAAGCCAATGCCGGGCCAGGTCAATGGCCTCCTGCTCCGCCGCTTTGTATGATGGCAACCCGAACAGCCCGGCGAACGAGAATTTCGAGGCTTGCATCAACGGCCGGTGCTGGGCGACCAGCAGATTTTCCAGAACGCTCATGCGGCCGAACAGCCGGATGTTCTGGAAGGTACGGGCAACGCCGGCGTGGCGGGCGATGTCGAAGCCTTCCATCCGTTCCAGCAGGAATTCCTCGTCATTGCGGTTCAGCGCCAGCCGGCCGACCGTTGGCTTGTAGAACCCTGTGAGGCAGTTGAATACGGTTGTTTTTCCGGCACCATTCGGGCCGATGATGGCGGTGATTTTGCCGTTTTCAGCCTGGAATGACAGGTCGTCGATAGCGGTCAGGCCGCCGAATCGCATGGTCAAATGCTCGACCGTGAGCAGCGGCGCCGTCATCGGGTGCCTCCCAAGATGATGCTAGGGTTGCGCCGGCTCAGCAGGCCGCGCGGCCGCCAGACCATGATCAGCACCATGCCGGCGCCGAAGAACAGCATGCGGTATTCCTGCAACTCTCGGAACCATTCGGGTAGGCCGATCATGATAATGGCTGCAATCACCACGCCCACCTGGCTGCCCATGCCGCCCATCACCACGATCGCCAGAATGATGGCGCTTTCGATGAAGGTGAAGCTTTCCGGGCTGATGAAGCCCTGCCGCGTTGCGAAAAACGCACCAGCAAAACCGCCGAACATTGCGCCCAGCGCGAACGCAGACAGCTTGACCGCAGTCGGGTTGAGCCCCAGCGCCCGACAGGCGATTTCATCCTCGCGCAGTGCCTCCCAGGCCCGGCCGATTGGCAGGCGACGCAGGCGCAGTGTCACCCAGTTGGTGATCAGCGCCAGGATGAGGATCAGGTAGTAGAGAAAAATGAGCCGGTGCATGGACGAGTATTCCAGGCCGAACACCTCATGAAATGCCGGGTCGCCGCGGCGGGAAAACTCCATACCGAACAGACCGGGCCGGGGAATGCCGGAAATACCGTCAGGGCCACCGGTGACCTGGTACCAATTCAGCAAAATGATCCGGATCATTTCGCCAAAGCCCAGCGTGACGATGGCCAGATAATCACCGCGCAGCCGCAGGACGGGAAAGCCGAGAAGGACACCAAACGCGCACGCAAAGACGCCGGCGAGCGGCAATGCCATCCAGAAGGTGAAATCCGCATGCATGGCCAGCATGGCGAAGGAATAGGCGCCGATGGCATAAAAGGCGACGTAGCCGAGGTCGAGCAGGCCGGCCAGGCCAACGACGATATTCAGGCCCCAGCCCAGCATCACATAGATTAGCACCAGCGTGCCAAGATCGACCACGGTCCGGTTGGCAAACGGCAGAAAGGGCATGGCGACCGCAAAAACGATCGCCGCTGTTGCGATCCAGGGCAGGCCGGTATGAAAGCGCTCGCCCAGTGTTGCAAACGCGCGGATTGCTGCGTTGCCGGCGCCGGCACCGGGACGGGAGCGCCAGGCGATTAGCAGCAGCCGTCCCACGAAAACCACGGCACCGGCGACTGGAACCCACACCATGCGCGTATCGATGCCAAGGCTCGAACCCTGTTCCACGGTCTCGAAACCGACCAGGGGCAGGGCCAGCACCATCGCCAGCAGCGCGGCAATGCCAGCTTCCTTCAGTGCATTCTGGCCCGGCATCAGACCTTCTCCACTTCCGGCCGGCCGAGCAGCCCGGTCGGGCGGAAGATCAGGACCAGCACCAGAATGGCAAAGGCCGCAACGTCCTTGTATTCGGTCGTGAAATACCCGGCCCAGAACGCTTCGATTAGGCCGATGAGCAGGCCTCCCAGCATGGCGCCCGGCAGGGAGCCGATGCCCCCCAGCACGGCGGCCGTGAACGCCTTCAGGCCGGCAAGGAACCCGATGAAGAAGTCGATCACGCCATAATACAGCAGGAACATGATGCCGGCGATAGAGGCAAGGGCCGCGCCGGTGACGAAGGTGAGCGATATGGTCCGGTCGACATCGACGCCCAACAGGCCAGCCATGGTCCGGTCCTGCTCGCAGGCCCGCTGCGACCGGCCAAAGCTGCTGCGCTCGATGAGCATCCAGAAAGCCACCATCAGCGCCGTCGTCAGGCCAATGATCAGGATTTGCATGTAGGACAGCACCACCGTGAAACCGTCCCGTTCCATCAGCTCAATGCCACCACTGATGAGCGGCTGCAGCGTTTTCACCCGGGCGCCTTGCAGCAGTTGGACGTAGTTCTGCAGAAAGATGGACATGCCGATCGCGCTGATCAGCGGCGCCAGCCGAAACGAGCCGCGGAGGGGGCGATAGGCGATCCGCTCAACCGTCCAGCCATAGGCGGCGGTAAAAATCATCGCGGTTGCCAGCATGACCAGTAACAGAAGCGGAACGAACGCGATCCCGGTCGCTGTCACGGCGAGAAAGGCAATCAGCGCCACAAAGGCGCCGATCATGAACACCTCGCCATGGGCGAAGTTGATCATCCCGATAATGCCATAGACCATGGTGTACCCGATGGCGATCAGGCCATAGATCGACCCGAGCGTCAGGCCATTGATCAGCTGTTGGGCGAAGTACTCCATCGCACGCCACGACCCCGTTCCGTTTTGATGAAATCGTCGGGCCGAACCAAAATCCGGTCCCGACGTTACCAGCGCTTGTTACAGACGAATCTTATCCTAAAGGATGGTGTGTGCGAATATAATCGGTTCTTCCGTTCTATGGACTGCCGCCGTCGCGTTGCATGCCTGAAAAAGCCGGGCGCCTTGCACGCGGATGTGAAGGAGCGATGGACGGGATGCCAGAATCAAGTCTTGAAGGGGCAGCAGGCCCCCTTCAAGGTTGTGCCAACGTCCTAGTGCGACGGGGAAGCTGCTTGCGTAGTCTGGGCACTGTGTGGTCATCAGTCGCGTGAATTCTTCACTTCAACGACAGCGCGAGATCCTGAACCATGACTCAGCCAGCCGCAAAATCCTCCAAAATGCCGCCGTTCGATTGGGCCGATCCGCTGTTGTTGTCCGGACAACTCGACGAAGACGAGCGCATGACCTCCGACATGGCAAAGCGCTTTGCCGACGAGGAACTGTTGCCGGGCGTGCTGGAAGCGAACCGTAACCAGACCTTCGACCGCAACATCTACAAGAAATTCGGCGAGGCCGGCTTTCTCGGCATTGGCCTGGATGGCTATGGCTGTCCCGGCGGTAGTGCGGTGATGTACGGTCTGGTTGCCCGTGCCATCGAAGGCTGCGACAGCGCCTACCGCAGCGCGATGAGCGTGCAGTCATCGCTGGTAATGTATCCCATCTATACATACGGAACCGAGGACCAGAAGGAACGCTTTCTGCCGAAACTGGCGTCCGGCGAATTCGTCGGCGCTTTCGGCCTGACCGAACCGGATCATGGCTCCGATGCCGGCGGCCTCAAGACTCGCGCGAAGAAGGTCGATGGCGGTTATGTGCTGAACGGTGCCAAGATGTGGATCACATCCTCGCCGATCGCCGATGTGTTCGTGATCTGGGCCAAGGACGAAAACGACGATATCCGCGGCTTCATCGCCGAGCGCGGCATGGAGGGGCTTTCCACCCCGAAAATCGAGGGCAAGTTCTCGTTGCGCGCCTCGCCCACGGGCGAAATCGTGATGAGCAACATGTTCGTGCCGGACGCGAACTACATGCCGAACGCAAAAGGGCTGGGCGGGCCGTTCGGCTGCCTGAACAAGGCGCGCTACGGCATTTCCTGGGGTGCGATGGGTGCGGCGGAGACCTGCTTCCACGCCGCCCGCGAGTACACCATGGATCGCAAGGCGTTCGGCCGGCCCTTGGCCGCGAACCAGTTGATCCAGAAAAAGCTGGCGGACATGCAGACGGAGATCGCGCTGGGCCTACAGGCCTCGCTGCAGGTCGGCCGCCTGATGGACGAGGGCCAAGCAGCACCGGCCATGATTTCGCTCATCAAGCGCAACAATTGCGGCAAGGCACTGGACATCGCCCGTGTCGCCCGCGACATGCACGGTGGCAACGGGATTCACGACGAATACAACGTCATCCGCCACATGATGAACCTGGAAGCCGTCAACACCTACGAGGGCACCCACGATGTGCACGCGCTGATCCTGGGCCGCGCCATCACCGGCATGCAGGCGTTCAGCGGATAGGGTTCGGGCGGGCGGCGTTTGGGGACGCCGCCCGCCTCTGTCTTATGGACGAATGCCGAAGCGGCGTGGGCCGGGATCGCGCAGCGGCGCCGCCAGGTTTGCGAATTCCTCCAGCAGCCCTCGCGTTTTGCGCGGGTCGATGATCTCCTCCACCCAGAACGACTCCGCCGTGCGGAAGGGCGAGCGGAGCTTTTCCAGCCTCTCCTGGATTTGCTCCAGCTCTGCGGCGGGATCGGCCGCCGCGTTGATATCGGCGCTGTAGGCCGCCTCGATTCCACCCTCGAACGGAAGCGAGCCCCAAAAGCCGCTCGGCCAGGCATAGCGGGTGTAGTAGCGCCCGACTGGCACATGCGCGCCGCCGGCCACGCCGAAGGCGTTGCGCACGACGATCGCGCACCAGGGCGTCGTCGATTGGTTGATGGCGGACATGGCGCGGACGCCGTGGCGGATGGTGCCGGTTTCCTCCGCCTCCTTCCCGACCAGGAAGCCGGGGCAGTCGGCCAGATAGATCACCGGCAGGTGAAAGGTCTCGGCCAGGTCGACGTGGCGGATGATCTTCTGGCACGCATCGGCCGTCCAGGCGCCGCCGTAGTGGTACGGGTCGCTCGCCATGATTGCGACCGGCCAGCCGTCGATCCGAGCGAGGCCGCAGATGATCGAGCGGCCGAAGTTAGCGGCGATCTCGAAAAACGAGCCGGCGTCGGCCAATCGCTCGATGATCGGGCGCATCCGGTAGGCTTGGCGCCGGATCTTCGGGACCGCATGTCCGAGCGGCTCCTGATCCGCCGCGGCCACCGGCTCGGCGCGTGGCGGCGCATCGTAAACGGAATTCGGCAGGTAGGAGAGGAAGCGCCGCGCCGCCTCGAAAGCCTCTTCCTCGCTTGCCACCGCGTTGTCGACGCCGCCGGCCCGGGTCTGGATGCGCCAGCCGCCCAGCTCCATTTTGCTCAGGTCCTGGCCGATGCCTTTGACGACCGGCGGACCGGCCACGAACATCGCGGAGGTATCCTTGGTCATTACCGAAAAATGGCTGGCCGCCATCCGCGCCGCCCCCAGCCCCGCCACCGAGCCCAGGCCCAGCGCCACCACCGGCACGGTTGCCAGGTTGTTTGCCATCAGGTCGAACCGGCTGGACGTACCCTGGCCGCCCGGCAGGTTGGCGCGGCCTGTCGTCTCTATGGTGCGCACCGAGCCGCCGCCGCCGGAGCCTTCGATCAGGCGGATGATCGGCAGGCGCAGCTCGTTCGCCATTTTCTCGGCCAGTTGCGGCTTTTCCTTGATCGTGGCGTCGGCCGAGCCGCCGCGGACGGTAAAGTCGTCCCCGCAGATTACGGCCGGCCGACCATTGATCCTGGCACGCCCAAACACGCAATTCGATGGCGTCAGATGAACAAGATCATTGTTCGCGTCGTATTCCGCCTTGCCGGCAATCGCGCCGATTTCATGAAACGAGCCTGCATCGGAAAGTTGCTCGACCCGTTCGCGCACCGTCAGGCGGCCGCCGTCGTGCTGGCGTTTGACCTTGTCAGCCCCACCCATTGCGTGCGCCATGGCCTTGCGGCGGGCCAGTTCCTCCAGTTCAGGTTCCCATGTCATTGCGGCGTTCCTCTCGGTATTCAGTTGAAATTTCGGCTTATTGTAAAGAGGTGGCACCCCGTGGCCACAACCTTATGGTTAGCTATGCAGCAATTGCATAGCTGGGCGGCGATAATTGCTCTGCATTTCAGCAGAGAATTGGTGGATCATAAAAACACGTTGTCGATTGACGGCAACATTGTTCGGTCATCACTGCCGCGTTTTGCGGCGCGATCCGGACGCGTCTCCCAGACGTTAAGCCTCCCTGTTCTGACTTAGCCGGGCGCTCGACAAGAGTGCCCGGTTTTTTCTTGTGCGCGTGGGCCGGCTCAAATGGCATTGTGCGGAAGCGCGCTTTCAGGCTGTTGGCGAATCGCCATAATCCATACATAAAACCAACGCTGCGCAATTCGGTTCGCGGCCCGGAATTAAGAGGATAGCCAACCCATGTACTCCCAGAACATCGATGGCTGCATGGCGGCCAACATCGGTGCTGCCGGTTTGGCGCCGGAGACTTTCAATGCTTGGTTGCGGCGCGCCTCGGCGGGGTTGGCGATATTGCGCGAAGGTCACCACAAGCGGTCCTTACCTTTGGTGCTGTTGCCGGAACGCCGTGACGATATCCCCATGATCGAAGAGCGCGCCGAATATCATCGGGAGCGGTCGGACACCGTGGTGGTGCTCGGCACCGGCGGCTCGAGTCTTGGCGGGCAGGCGCTTTATGCATTGGCGGATTCCGGATTCGGGCCCAGTGGAGATTCGCCCCGGCTTATCTTCCTCGACAATATCGATCCGCACACGTTCGATCACCTGTTCCGGAGCCTCGACCTGTCGCGGACAGATTTCATCGCGATTTCGAAGTCGGGCGGTACGGCCGAAACACTGGCGCAGACAATGATCTGCGTTGAAGCCCTGCTGCAAGGCGAAGATGAAGCGGCCGTGGCCGAACATTTTACGGTGATCACCGAACCGAAGGCTTCGCCGCTTTCGGCCCTTGCGCAGCATTATGGAATGGTCGCGCTGCCACACGATCCGGGAATCGGCGGGCGGTTTTCCGCTCTCTCGCTGGTCGGGCTTTTGCCGGCGGCGATAGCGGGTTTGGACCCGGCGAATATCCGGGCCGGTGCCGAACAGGTGGTGGCCGATGTTCTGACCGGCAATGAATGTCCGGCTGCAATCGGGGCTGCAGTCCAGTGCGGCCTGTCGAAAACCCGGGGCATTCATTCATCGATCCTCATGCCGTACAGTGACCGGCTCGCCACCATGGGACAGTGGTATTGCCAGTTGTGGGCGGAATCGCTGGGCAAGGAAGGTGAAGGTGTCTTGCCGGTGCGGGCGGCCGGTACGGTCGATCAGCACAGCCAGTTGCAGCTCTATCTGGATGGGCCGAGGGACAAGCTTTTCACCTTTGTCCACACGCCGGCCCGCGGTACTGGCCGGTTGATGCGCACCGCATTGGCGGGAGACCGCGGCGCGATGGAATACCTGGATGGCCGGACGATGGGCGATCTGCTGGATGTCATGCAGCGCGCCACCGCGGACACGTTGATCCAAAACGGTTGCCCCACGCGCATTCTGACGCTGGAACAGGTGGACGAGGCCGGGATGGGGGCGCTGATGATGCATTTCATCGCCGAAACCATTATTGCAGCGGGCATGCTGGGCGTCGATCCGTTCGACCAGCCTGCCGTCGAGCAGGGCAAGGTGCTGGCCCGAAAATATCTGAGCGCGATTGAACCGCGCCATTAGGGAACGATTGGCGGAAACCATGAGCATTCGCCTGCTGCCCGAAGTTTTGGTTAACCAGATCGCCGCGGGTGAGGTGATCGAGCGGCCATCGGCCGTGGTCAAGGAATTGGTGGAAAACGGCATCGACGCCGGTGCGGCGCGGATCGAGGTCGCCATTCGCGAAGGCGGCAAGGCGTTGATCAGTGTTCGCGACGATGGCCGAGGTATGGCGCCGGACGAACTGGCATTGGCAGTCCAACGGCATGCTACGTCCAAGCTGCCAGGGGATGATCTGGTTCATATCCGAACCCTTGGGTTCCGGGGCGAGGCGCTGCCATCCATCGGTGCTGTTGCACGGCTTACCATCAGTTCGCGCCCTGCAGGAGCGGACGAGGCGTGGTCCATTACCGTCGATGGCGGCCGGGTTGGGGAGCCGCGCCCAGCTGCCCAGGGGCAGGGCACGCTTGTTGAGGTGCGCGATCTGTTTTTTGCTACGCCCGCCCGCCTGAAATTCCTTAAAACTGCGCGGGCGGAAAGTGGTCAGATTCAGGATTACATGCGCCGGCTTGCGATGGCGTCGCCTCGCGTTGCGTTCGGTTTGCGTGATGAAAACCGTGAATTGCTGAAACTGCCGGTTGCCCAGGGTGAAGATGCACAGAGTGACCGCCTTGCTGCCGTACTGGGCCGTGAGTTTCGGGAAAATGCTGTGCCGATCGATGCGGTCCGGGACGGTTTGCGGCTCACGGGTTTGATCGGGCTGCCGACCTATCACCGTGCCACAACGGCCAGCCAATACCTGTTTGTCAACGGGCGGGCCGTGCGCGACCGTCTGCTGCTGGGCGCATTGAAAGGCGGCTATGAGGATATGATTCCCCGTGGCCGACACCCGGCCGTGGCGCTGTTTTTGGAGGTGGATGCGGAAGCGGTGGACGTCAACGTGCATCCGGCCAAGGCAGAAGTGCGGTTTCGGGACAATGCCGCGGTGCGCGGATTGCTAGTGGCGGGCGTGCGGCAGGCTCTGGACGCGGCTGGCTACCGGGCGGCATCGACGGTGTCAGCAGCGACACTGGGGGCTTTTCGGCCGGGCGGCAGCGGCAGGCTCGCCAGCCTGTTTGCACCGGCCTATCGTGCAGACCAACCGGCGCGAGCCGTGGCTGAACGGGCAGCGGCCTTTCAGGCGCCACATCCGGCGCCCGGCAGCCCGCTTGCAGGGTCTGCCGCAGAATCCGCTGCCGCGGCCCTTCCCGAGGCGGAGGAGGTCATGCCAGCGGAGGCCTATCCGCTTGGCGCCGCGCGGGCGCAGCTACATGGCACCTACATTGTCGCGCAGACCGACGACGGCGTTGTGATCGTCGATCAGCATGCCGCGCACGAGCGTTTGGTATTGGAGCGGATGAAAAAGGCCTTGGCCAGCGGCAATGTTGCCAGGCAGGCCCTGCTGTTGCCGGAGGTCGTGGAGTTGGAACCCGCTGCCGCGGACCGCCTCGCCGACCGCAGCCACGAACTTGCGGAATTGGGGCTGGTGATCGAGGCGTTCGGTCATGGGGCGGTCGTGGTGCGGGAAACGCCGGCGCTGCTGGGACACACCGATTGCGCCGGCCTATTGCGGGATCTTGCTGACGAATTGGCAACCTGGGATTCGGCCAACGGTTTGAAGGAACGGCTGGATGCGATTTGCGGCACGATGGCGTGCCATGGCAGTGTTCGCGCCGGGCGCAGGCTCAATATGGCGGAAATGAACGCTTTGCTGCGCGAGATGGAGGTCACGCCGCATTCTGGCCAGTGCAATCATGGCCGGCCGACCTATGTCGAACTGAAACTCACCGACATTGAGCGCCTTTTCGCTAGGCGATGAGGCCAGAATGGGCCGCATGGCCAGAGAGTTTGCACGCCAGTATAGTCAGAACACCACATATGGACACACAGTCACTATAGGGATTGAGGAACATGGCGGAACGCCTTGGATTTATCGGACTGGGCGCCATGGGGGCGCCGATGGCGCGGCGGTTGCTGGGCGGCGGATACCCGCTCCTCGCATACGACCAGAACCCCAAGGCCCTGCAGGCGCTGGTCGATGCCGGCGCGGAGGCCGCCACATCGATCAAGGACGTTGCCGATCAGGTCGAGTGTGTGCTGGTCAGCCTGCCGACACCGGACGTGGTCAAGGCCGTGGCGTTGGGCGATGGGGGTGTCTGTGAGGGCAGCCGCATCAAGACTTTCATCGATCTCTCTACCACCGGCCCGCGGATGGCGGAGGATATCGCCAAGGGTTTGGCGGAGCACGGTATCACCCAGATGGACTCACCGGTTTCCGGCGGTGTTGGCGGAGCCGAGAAGGGTACGCTGGCTGTCATGGTCGCCGGTCCGGAGGCGCTCTGGGAGCGCTATCAGCCGGCGCTGGCCTTCATCGGCAAGCCGTTCTTTGTTGGAGAGACCCCTGGCCATGGGCAGATGATCAAGCTGCTGAACAACTATCTGTCCGCGACGGCCATGGTTGCGACGGCGGAAGCCTTCGTTGTCGGTGCGAAGGCCGGTCTGGACCCGGATGTGATGGTGGATGTGATCTGCGCCGGCAGCGGCATGAACACCGCCGTGCGCGACAAATTCCCGAAATCCGTGCTCAATCGCACGTTCGACTACGGCTTCCGCACCGAGTTGATGCACAAGGATGTCAAGCTCGCCATTGAGGAAGCCGAGGCGCTGGGCGTGCCGATGTGGGTTGGCCAGCCGGTGCGTCAATGGTGGAGCTATGCCCTGAACCGTGGCGGCACCGGTGAGGATTTTACCAATCTGGTCCGGTATATGGAAGAACAGGCCGGCGGCGTCGAAATTCGCTCTCGCCGCAACGCGCCAAAAGAGTAGGCCGACGGCGAGTCCGCCCAGGCAAGGGTGCCGGCTTGCCCCTGCGGCACGCCGGCACCCTTGGCCTAGCAAACTTGATTCGCTCCTCCATGTGCCTAGCATTGTCCAAAGGTACAATGTCAGTTGGGCCGGACTGCCGGTCTTGGAGGAAAAGCCATGAAAGTCGGAACCGATATCAGCGTGCTTGCGGAGCCGGGCCGCCCGGACGCCGCGGTGCTGGCCGAACACCTCGCCCTTGCCGATCTGGCGGAGCCGCTGGGCTTCGACTCGCTTTTTGGCTTGGAGCATCATTTCACCGGTTACTCCATGTCGCCGAGCCCGCTGCAACTGCTCAGCTACTATGCCGCTAAAACCAGCCGGATTACCCTCGGAACGTGTGTGATCGTCCTGCCCTGGCATGATCCGATCCGTGTGGCGGAGCAGATTGCCTATCTCGACCTTCTTTGTGGCGGGCGTTGTATGTTCGGTTTTGGCCGCGGTGCCGCCACCAAGGAATACGAGGGCTTCCGTATTCCCATGGAAGAGGCCCGGCCTCGCTTCGCCGAATCCGCCCAGCTCATCACCAAGGCCTTGCGGGATGAGGTGTTCGAGTGGGATGGCGAGTTCTACAAGATTCCGAAAATGTCGATCCGCCCGCGGCCGATGTCGCACCCGGAACGGCGCTTTTATGCCTCGTCCGTCAGCCCGGAGTCGGCGGAAATCATGGCGAAGCTGGGCTTCGGCATGATGGTGATCATGCAGAACGAATGGAACAAGGCGGCGGCGGATATCCAGACCTACCGTGACATGGCGATCAGTGTCGGCCATACGCCGACGCCGCCGGTCATCCTGACCAATGTCTCCTGTGCACCGAGCCGTGAGGAAGCGCAGGAGCGCGCCTTGCAGTATCTGGGTGCGAAGTGGGACTCCATCGACAACCATTACAATTTTTCCGACGGGCATCTCGCCAATGTCAAAGGTTATGAGTCTTACGGAAAAACCGCCAAGACCTATGCCAAGATGAAAGATCCGGTGGCCCGGAAAAAGATGACCGACTTCTATGTCAGCATTCAAATTGTTGGCACGCCGGACGATTGTCTGCAGCAGGTCGGCGAGTTGCAGCGGCTGACCGGAACCGACCACATTGTCTGCGACTTCTCCTATGGCGGCATGCCTCATCACGAGGGCGAGTTGAACATGCGCCTGTTCGCACGGGAGGTTATGCCGATTCTGCAGCGCGATTCGGCGTTCGCGGGCCCGACAGTCGCCCCGGTGCTGAAAGGCCAGCAGCAGGAGGACGTGTTCGCGCCAGCATAACCTTAAGACCGATAACGGCAGACCGCTCATGCAGTGGCAAGACAAAGTCACCATCGTCACGGGCGGCGCTTCCGGAATCGGCGCTGCCTGCTGCTGTAATTTTGCAGCCCGGAACGCCGTCGGGCTGGTCAAGGAGCTGGAAAATGTTGGCGGCGATGGTTGCCCGGGCCGTCGAGGATGAGCGTTTGATCCCTATGTACTGAGCAGCCGTGTCCGTACCTGTGCCGCCAGTTCTTCCCAGCTTTCTGCCTGATGATGGGCGGTTGGAATGTGGCCTTGCAGGGCTCGCAGGCGAGGGTGGCTGGAGAAATGCAACCGGTGAACGTCTGCGGCATGCGCGGCGACGCTCTCATGATGATGACCGATATCGTCGATGAAGGCGGCTGGCGCTCCGGTCCGTGCAGCCAGCGCTCGCACCGTTGGGCCTTTCAGGCCGGCATTCGCGATGATCGGGTAATCCATGCCATGCCGTGCTAGGGCGCGCGCGCGGTCTGCGCGTTGGGCCAATGGCAGGTTGGAGAGCACGATCACCTGGATGCCGTCAGCGGCCAAGGTGCGCAATGCGCCTGCAGCACCTTCTACGGGCGGTATGGTTTCGGTGCGCTCGGCGAAGAACGTGTTGATGAGATCGCGGACTTCTGCTGGGGACAAGGCACTATGATCGTGCGGACGCCGGATGTTGCCGGTCAGCGCGAAAGTTTTCCAGTCATAATAATGGCCCCGTTCCTCCACATAACCGACGAACGTGGCCATAAAGTCGAACAGAACCTCGTCCGCATCCGAAATCAGCAGTGGGCGGCCCGGGTCCAGGCTGAGTTCGGCAAGTTGCGGGAGGACGTCTTGGTGAAGTTCGTTCATTGGTTCTGATCTTTCTGGCCGCTGGGTCTGGTCGTGATCCAAACGGATACGGTTGCCAGCGCGCCCCCGATCAATGCGAGCGCCCAGATGGGCAAGCTGCCGCGCTGGATCAGGCCGATCATGGCCAGTGACATGAACGCTACCGCCATGACTTTGGCCCAGAGCGGAATGGCCCCATATTGCTGCCAGTCCCGCAGCATCGAACCGAACCACCGGTTTCGGTTCAGCCAGCCATGAAAGCGGGCGCTGGATCGGCCGAACGCCCAGGCCGCAACCAAAAGGAAGGGTGTGGTCGGCAGCAAGGGCAGAAGCACGCCAAGAGCGGCCAGGCCAACCGCCGTCCAGCCAATGCCAATGAGCGCCCAGCGGACCGGGGCGGATAGCGGGCGGTTCACGGACATGCCGGGCCTTCCGCCCTTGCGAGAGCCCCGCTAGCCCGAGTGTGCGCCGAACGCTTCAACGAACTGATCGGGCTCAGGCCGTTTTTTGGCCGGCACCTTGTCGGACGGCGTGCCGAGATAGAGAAAGGCGATGATCGCATCGTCTTCTTTGAGGCCGAAAAAGGCTTTGACATTAGGATCATAGGCGTTGTCACCCGTCAGCATGACACTGCCGAACCCTCTCGCCTGTCCGGCAAGCTGCAAGGCAAGGGCGGCTTGACCGGCGGAGACGATCTGTTCCACGTGCGGCACCTTCGGATGTGGCTTGGTGCGGGCCAGAACGGCAACCACCACGGGCGAACGTAGCGCGCGTTTGCGTTCCGTCTCTAGCGCCTCCTCATCGGCATCCGGCTTGCGGGCCTTCAGGGCATTGGCGAATACCTCGCCCATCTTTGCCCGGTCGTCGCCGCGCAGTACGACAAAGCGCCATGGGCGCACCATGCCATGATCAGGCACTCGGGTTGCTGCCTCGAACATTTCAGCCAGGTCGCTGTCACTCGGTCCAGGTTCGGACATGAACCGGGGCAGGGTGGATGAGCGTTCCTTCAGCAGGGTGAGGGCATCCATGGGCCGACTCTCCTAACAGGCGTGGGTGTCGCAATTCTCTGAAGCGCCTATAATCGCCGGAATTGCGTGAAGAGCAATGCCAGAGCGCATCCAACGTCCGAGGAAACAGACTGCCGTGTCCGAGACCACCACACCGAAAGGCCCCATGTCCGGGGTCCGCGTCATCGACCTGACCACCGTCATGTTCGGCCCCTATTGCACCCAGATTCTGGGCGAGATGGGCGCGGATGTCATCAAGGTTGAAGGCCCGGAAGGCGATATCTCCCGCCAGGTCGGCGCATCGCGCAACCCGGGCATGTCCGCCGCCTTTCTGATCAAAGGCCGCAACAAGCGCTCGGTCGTGTTGGATCTGAAAAAGGCGGAGGCGCGCGAGGCGCTCTTGAAACTGTGCGCGACGGCAGATGTGTTCATTCACAACATGCGGCCCAAAGCCGCCGCCCGTCTGGGCATCGCCTATGAGGACATCGCCAAGGCCCGGCCAGACATCGTCTATTGCAACGCCATAGGCTTTGGCCCGACGGGCCCCTATGCCGACAAGCCGGCCTATGACGATCTGATTCAGGGGCTTTCCGGGCTTGCGGCACTAACGGGGATGGTCACGGGCGAGCCAAGATTTGCACCGAGTGTCCTGGCCGACAAAACCAGCGGCCTGTTCGCGCTCTATTCGATCTGCATGGGCCTGTTCCATCGCGAGCGTACGGGCGAAGGCCAGCGGATCGACGTGCCAATGTACGAGACTTTCGCCAGCTTCGTCATCAACGAGCACATGCAGGAACGCTTCTTTGTGCCGCCAAAGGGGGAGGCGGGCTACGTGCGTCTGCTCTCGCCCTACCGGCGACCGCATAAGACGGCGGATGGCTATATCTGCATGATGCCCTATTCGACCAAGCACTGGCGGGCGTTCTTCGAGCTGGCCGGCCGGCCAGACCTGGCCGCGGATGAACGGTTTCAGACCATGCCGGGGCGCACGAAAAACATCGGTGAGTTGTATCAACACCTTTCGGAGATCATGCCGACTCGCACCACGTCCGACTGGCTTGCCGTGCTGGAAGAGGCGGATGTGCCGGCCGCACCAATGAACACCCCTGAAGACCTTTTCGATGACCCGCACCTTGCTGCCGTCGACATGTTTCCGGAAAGCGAGCACCCGAGCGAAGGCCACGTACGGCACATCAAGGTGCCCGTCACCTTCCACAAAACACCCGGCGGCCTGACCCGCCACGCCCCACGCCTTGGCGAGCATTCCCGGGAGGTATTGGAAGAAGCAGGGTTTAGCGAGGCGGAAATCAATATGCTGCTGGAGGCGAATGCGACGGCGCAGGCATAGCCTGTGCCAATGAGCGTGGGGGCGACCCGATGAGATGCCCCGATCGGGCGTTCTCAGACATGCAGTTCAGAGACGCACGGAACGTTTGTGTAGCCACGCTCCGGCAGACACGATCTGCTCATATTTTTTTGTCCAACAGGATAATTATCCATGACCAATCCAGAAGTTGATACATCGATGCACCTGGAACGGCAGCGTTTCAAGCTGCGGGTCTGGATCCGGTCGCGGCTTTGGGCGCAAGTGGTTGCCGGTATGCTGCTGGGTTTTGGTCTGGGGTTGCTTCTGAGTGACGCCACTGGGCTGGTTGAGCCGCAAACTGCGGAAATGGTTGGTCTGTGGTTGGCGCTTCCGGGGCAAATATTTCTGGCGTTGATTGCCATGGTGCTGGTGCCGCTGATCTTTTCGTCCATCGTTGGCAGCATGAACGGTGCGGGGTCCGGGGCAGAACTGCGTGCCGTTGGATTGCGCCTGGCTGCGTTTATCCTGATGACAACGGGTGTTGCTGCCGTCATTGGCGTAGTGCTCGCGCAATGGCTTCAACCGGGGGCGGCACTGCGCATGACAGGGAGGGCTCCGCCAGCGTCAAACACTGATTCGGTTCCCCAGGTGGATGCTGTGGCGCCTATGGAATTGCGGCACCTGCCGAACCTGATCGCCGACATTCTGCCGACCAATCCAACGGCTTCGATTGTGCAAGGCGATATGCTGGCAGTAGTTGTGCTGGCGCTTTTGATCGGTATTTCAATCACGCAGGTCGACCGGGAGCGGGCGGCTCCGTTTTTGGGCCTGATGAATGCGCTCCTCTCCATCTCGATGAATATTGTGAAATGGGCGATGTTTCTCGCGCCGTTTGCCGTATTTGGCTTAATGGCCCAATTGGTCGCCCGGATTGGATTTCAGACCTTGTTGGCGATCTCAGGGTATATCGGTACTGTTTTTCTGGGGCTGGCGCTATTGCTTTGCATATATTTGGCCGTTGTTTGGATGGCCGGCCGAATCAGTCCGATAGCGTTTTTCAAATCTGCAGGCGCAAATCTCTTGCTGGCGTTTTCCACGTCCAGTTCGTCCGCGGTGATGCCGGTGACGGTGCAGACGGCCCGGCGGCTCGGTGTGCCCGAAAACATCGCGCATTTGGTCGTGCCGCTCGGCGCCACCATGAATATGGCCGGAACAGCATTATATCAGGCCATTGCGATCCTGTTCCTTGCCCAACTTGCAGGGGTCGAACTGACTACTGCCCAGATTTTCGTAGTCACAGGAACGCTGGTGGCATCCAGCATCGGAGCACCGGGAACGCCCGGCGTCAGCATTGCGATTTTGATAAGTGTTGCCACCAGTATGAACATCCCGGTTGAAGGAATGGTGATCATCCTCGGCGTCGATCGTCTGCTGGACATGTCCCGCACGGTTATCAACGTGACGGGGGATCTGGTCGCGTCGGTTCTATTGCGCGGCGTTACAGGTGGCTCCGACTCACAGCAACAGCCGTAACAGCGAATGGCGTGCCGGCTGGGCGGGCGACGGTCGTTCGGCTAAGATGCCGGAAACGGATGCTGAAGGAAACGCCGCGCCATGACCGAAACTGCCACTCACTCGCCTACTGCTGCCCGACTGCCCGAAGCCGGCATCCGCGCGCTGTTCACGACGGAGGCCCGCTGGCAGGCCTGGATGGATGTGGAGGCCGCCCTAGCGAAGGCGCAGGCCGAAATCGGCATGATCCCGGCAGATGCAGCGCCGGTGATCGCGTCCAAGGCGGACCTGAGGCTGTTCGACCGGGAACGGGTGGACGAAGGTTTTCGCCGTACCGGCCACACCATCGTGCCGCTTGTCTGGGAGTTGGCCCGGCTCTGCGGCGAGCCGGCGGGTGGCTACGTTCACTGGGGTGCCACGACCGAGAACATCGTGCGCACCGGCGACACGCTGCAATTGAAGAAAGCGCACGGTGTTTTTCTGGCCCTGTTAGATGATACGCTTGCGGCAATGGCCGACCTTGCGGACCGATCCGCGGATATGGTCATGGCGGGGCGCACGCATGGCCAGCATGCGGTGCCGATTACCTTCGGCCTCAAGGTTGCCGGATGGATCGACGCCCTGTTGCGCAGCAAGAAGCGTCTGATCGAAAGCGAGAAGCGGGTGTTTGTCGGCATGCTGGGCGGGGCGGCTGGCTCTCTGGCATCATTCGGCGATCAGGGCCTGATTCTTCAGGCGGAAATGAGCAAGATTCTCGGCTTGTCCCCGATGGCCGTCCCAAGCCGCGCTCTGGTCGATCACCAGGCGGAGTATATTGCCCAGCTTGCCCTTTTCGCTTCGACAGCGGGGATGATCGGGCGCGAATGCTTCCATCTCATGCGTACGGAATATGGCGAAGCAGAGGAGCCGGTGCCGCCGGGTACGGTTGGCTCGTCGACCATGCCGCAAAAGCGGAACCCTATTCTGGCGCAAGATATTATCGCCTACGCCGCGCAGGTGCGTGCAACCCTGGCGCTGGCGCTGGAGGCAACACAGATCGAGCATGAAGCGGACCGGACCAATTCCGTCATGATGCGGGATGCGCTGAGCAGAGCCTGCATCGGCACCGGCGATATCCTGATCCGCCTGCGGGAGATCGTGCGCGGATTGCAACTGAAGCCCGACAGGATGCGGGCGAACCTGGAACTTGGCGGCGGCCTGATCATGGCGGAGGCGTTGATGCTGTCACTGGCAGAGCATATCGGCCGGCAGGAGGCGCATGACGTGATCTACGATGCGGCGCAGGCTGCGAGCACAGGAAAACGCGCGTTTGACGACCTGCTGTCCAGTGATCCACGGGTTACCCAGCATATGAGTGCCGCTCAGATTGCAGGCATGCTCGATCCTTTCGCATACACCGGCTTGTCCGGGAACCTGGCACGGCAGGCTGCCGCACGCGTCCGGAATATGTGACCGGAGAGCAGCCTTCGCTCTGCTATGGCTGATGCGGGTCGATCAGAACCTTGATTTCCTCAGGGTCTTCGGCGAGACGGTCGAAAGCGTTTGCAGTTTCGGATAGCGGCAGCTTGCTGGTGACCAATCGGCGAACCCGGTCCGGGTCGTCTGCAATGGCCTCCAATGCCTGTTGGAATTCTTCCGGGCGGTAGGCAAAGCTGAATTCCAGGGTCAGTTCGGAAACGATTGCCTCGCGCGGCGTTAGCTTGTCCTCGTGGGCGCAGACGCCGACGGTAATGACGTGGCTATGCTGCGGCGCGCCCTTGACAATCCGGTCGAGCAGCCCGGGCGCCCCTACACAGTCGAATATATTCGCGCCGGGCGGCAAGCCGCGGAAGGTCCGGGCTAGCAGTGGGGAAGGGGGATGTATCTCGAGCTCCAGGTCCAGCCAGTGTCCGTAGGGCGACTCGTCGGAGGGATCGATTACGATATCGGCGCCAAGCGCTTCCGCAGCCGCGCGTCGTTGGCGTGAGAAATCGGCGGCCAGGATTGGGCCGCGACCTTGGCGCAGCAAGGCAAAGATCACGGCAAGACCGACAGGCCCGCAGCCGAGCACCACATTGGGCCCCTGATTGCGGTTGGCCAGGTTCGCGGCATGCAGCCCCACGGCCATTGGTTCCGTAAGGGCGGCAAGATCGTCCGGTACCGCATCGGGGATGACAAAGGCGCGCTCGGCATCGATCACGCTGAGGGTTGCGAGCCCGCCCGAGTAAACAGGTGAAAGACCAATCACTTCAAATCCTCTTGTTGCATCGGCGCCGTGCGTGAATGGCAACGCAACCAACCGCTCGCCAGCCTGAAGTTGGGTGTCCGTATCAGGCCCCGCCTCGACAAGACGGGCGGAGAATTCATGGCCTGGCACAATTGTCGGGAGGCTGTCGCGCTGGTCGTCCGGCAATGTTTTTTCAGCGGCGATGGCCCGTTCGCGATAATGCAGATCCGAGCCGCAAATACCCGTTGCAATAGGCGAGACCAGCAACTGGCCCGGGCCGGCTATCGGATCGGGCAGGTCACCGATGGTAATCGAACTGCCGTGAAGAATTGCTGCTCGCATTCTGGAAGGTTCCATTCGTCCGCGGATCGTGGGCGCAGTCTATCGCTCATGGCGCGCTGGTGGAATGACTGGTAGACGGCATGCCATGTAGGCTGTTTTGCAAGGTGCCTTTCAGCCGAATTGCGTCTTGCCGATTGGCTTTGCTAAGTTGATCGTCAACTGCAATCTGTGAAAGCAAAACCCATGGCCGAGTTCGATATCGTGATACGCGGCGGTTTGGTCGCGACGGCGAGCGATGTGATGCTGGCGGATGTCGGAATCGAGGGTGAGGTGGTCACAGCGGTCGCCAAGAACCTGCCAGGCGGCGCGCAGGAAATAGACGCTCAGGGAAAATATGTGCTGCCTGGCGGCGTCGATAGCCATTGCCATATCGAACAGCCGAGTTCGATCAGCGGCAAGATGAATGCCGATACATTTTTGACAGGGACACGCTCGGCCGCCTGTGGTGGCACGACGACGGTTATATGTTTCTCGCCGCAGCGCCAGGGGTGGAGCCTTGCGGATTCAAACGCCGACTATCACGAACGGGCGAAAAGGGCAGCGATCGATTACACCTTCCATTTGATCGTCAACGATCCGAACGACGATGTGATGGCGGCGCTGCCGGGCCTGATTGCCGACGGGCACCGGTCGATCAAGATTTTCATGACCTATGACAGCAACCGGGTCAGTGACGATGGCATTCTAAAATTGATGGCGTTGGCGAGGGAAAACCAAGCCTTTCTGGTGATCCATGCTGAACACCATGACATGATCAAATGGCAAACCCAGCGATTGCTCGATGCCGGTTTGACGGATGCCAAATACCATGCGTGGTCAAAGCCGCCGGTTGTTGAGCGTGAGGCGGTTCATCGCGTTGCGGCCATGTCCGAACTGTTGGATCAGCCGGTGCAAATTTTTCACGTCACCTGCGCTGAAGCTGCGGAAGAAATTCACCGCGCGCAGCAACGTGGAGTGAAGGTATTTGGCGAAACCTGCGCCCAATATCTGACCCTGACGGCAGACGATATGGACCGTGCAGACGGTGAGGGGGCGAAGTTCGTTTGCTCTCCGTCACCGCGTACCCGGGCCGATATCGAGGCTTTGTGGGGGTATCTCAAGACAGGGGTGCTCGGCATGGTATCCAGCGATCATGCACCCACGAATTTTGCGGTTCCGAACGAGCACAGTCAGGATTTGAAGCTGCCTGATGGGCCAAACACGTCATTCCCAAAAATTCCGAATGGGCTTCCGGGCCTGGAAACGCGCCTGCCCGTCCTGTTTCACGAGGGGGTCACGGGCGGCCGGATTGGGATTTCGGAGTTTGTGGCGCTGTCGAGCACCAATCCGGCAAAGCTGTTCGGCATCTACCCGAAAAAGGGGACGATCATGCCCGGTTCGGATGCTGATCTTGCGATTTGGGACCCGGGGAAACAGGTCACAATCCGACAGGCGGACCTGCATCATGCGATCGACTACACACCCTATGAAGGCTGGAAAGTCACCGGTTGGCCGGTGATGACCCTCTGCCGCGGCAAGGTGGTGGCCAGCGGCGGAGATTTCGTCGGCGAGGCTGGGCATGGCCGCTTCCTTTCCCGCCCGCCGTACGACTACATCAAGCCGCGCGGTGTGTTCCCGTCGCCCTTCGACCCGTTCGCCGGCCGCGGCTAGGCCGGGACAATGCTGGCCCGGGCCTGGCAATTGGTGGTTTCCGAGCGCGACGATGATCGCCGCCGCCGGGATGTTGCCCGCGGTTTGAGCCGGCACAATGGCAATGAAGGCTATCCGGATGACTGGCGGCCGCTTTCCGTGTTCGCCCATGCGCCATCACGCTGGCCGTGGTGCCGCGGCCGTTTGGTCGGCGGTTTGAACGGGGGTACCGCTTGGGGGTGGTTTTATGTCAGCCATTTATGGGTCGAGGGGGCGGGGCGGCGCCATGGTCTGGGCTCAGCCTTGATGGCAGAGGCAGAAGCCCTGGCCCGCAGCCGTGGTATGCAGGGCGTGCATCTGACAACAGCAAGCTTTCAGGCCCGCGGTTTTTATGAAAAGCAGGGGTTCCAGGTGTTCGGCCAACTCGATGGCATGCCGCCGGGCGGGGCGTTGTTCTATATGTACAAACGATTTTAACTTGTGCTTATGCCCAAGGCCAAACCATAGGTAAGACCTGCCAGCGCCACGCTCCAGGGCGGCCATTTTAGCATTTGCAACATCGCCCAGCCGATAGCGACAGCGGCAAGATCCGAGGCTGCATGTACACTGGTGCTCCAAAGTGGGTCATAGAGCGCAGCGGCAAGGATACCGACCACCCCGGCATTCACACCGCCGAGCGCCCGCCGGAGACCTGGCCGGTGGGAAACGCTGGTCCAAAGCGGCAACACTCCTGCCATGAGCAAGGCGCCCGGCAAAAAAACGGCCACAAGTGCGACGATACCGGCAACAAGGCCATGACTCACCGCCCCGACATAGGCGGCAAACGTGAAGAGCGGGCCGGGAATGGCCTGTGCCACCCCATAACCGGCCAAAAAATCCTCTGCGGTCAGCCAGCCTTTGCTGACCGTTGCACCTTCCAGGAAAGGCAGGACCACATGGCCGCCGCCAAATACCAAAGCCCCGGCCCGGTAAAAAGGCTCGGTCATGGAGACGCCAGGAATGCCCAGGCTGGCCAGAATTGGCAGAAGCACAAGCAGACCGACTGCCAGCGCAATCAAAAGGAATGGGAGGAAGGTCTGCGCAGGGCCAGTCTGCCCTTTTGGATCATTGTCCGGCTCTGTCCGATTTGCCCATGAGTAGGCGGTAATGCCAGCAATGACCAACCCGGCCATTTGGCCCCCAACACCGGCAACCAGCAAGGTGAGCACCAAAACACCTATTGCCAGCAATTGATGGAACCGGTCTCGGCAAAGGCTGACGGCCATGCCCTGTACCGCATGTGCAACCACTGCGACGGCCACCAGCTTCAGGCCGTGAACGATACCTGGCAGCAGGTCCGGGGGGATGAGAGCCAAACCATAAGCCGCCGCCAGCATGATCAAGGCGGACGGCAAAGTGAATCCAAGCCATGCTGCGAGCCCGCCCCTGGTTCCCGCTCGCTCCAGGCCGACGGCGAAGCCGACCTGGCTGGAAGCCGGGCCCGGCAGGAATTGCCCAAGCGCCACCAGTTCGGCGTAGCGGGCCTCCGTCAGCCACTGCAGGCGCTCGACAAAGGCCGTGCGGAAATAGCCGAGATGTGCCGACGGGCCGCCGAAAGAGGTGCAGCCCAGCTTCAGAAAGGTCCAAAAAACCTTGGTAGCGCTCATGCCGACTGATCCTCGCGTTCCTGGTTTTATGGCCGAGTCTCGTTTGGTGCGAGGATCGTCAATTCACGCCCTTGCCCCGGCCTTCCCAGTACGGTTTTCGCAGTTCGGTTTTCAATATTTTTCCCGCCCCCGATAGCGGCAGCGGTTCGCTCACGAAATCCACACTGCGTGGGCATTTGAAGCCGGCGATCTGGGTATGGGCGTGGGCGATGATGTCCTCCGGGGTTGCGCTTATGCCCTCTTTCAGCCGCACGATAGCGTGCACGCGTTCGCCCCATTTCTCATCCGGGACACCGATTACGGCGCATTCGGCAACAGCAGGGAACATCTGTACGGCACTTTCGACTTCTGCCGAATAAATGTTCTCTCCGCCGGAGATGATCATGTCTTTGACCCTGTCGACCACGTAGATGTAGCCGTCCTCGTCCATATAGCCGCCGTCGCCCGAGTGCATCCAGCCGCCACGCATTGCCTCTGCGGTCAGTTCCGGCAGGCGCCAATAGCCTTGCATCACGTTCGCCCCCCGTACGCAGATTTCGCCTACCGTGCCGCGCGGCAGCTCATTGTCGTTTTCGTCCCGGATCTGCACCTCAACACCTGGCGCGGACCGGCCGACCGATCGGAATTTATAGGCGAGGGAGCCTTCGAAGACATGGCTTTCGGGGCCATTGGTCGAGGTCAACGGCGCACATTCGGTCTGGCCGTAGGCATGATAAAATTGGACGGCCGGCATCAATTCCATTGCGCGCAGGATCACCGCTTCCGGCATGGGCGAGGCGCCATAAGCCAGCCGTTTGAAGCTGGATAGGTCGTATTGTGCCACGTCCGAATGATTCACGGTCATATTGACCATGGTTGGCACCAATAGGGTGTCGGTGATGCCCCATCGTTGAACCGCGTCCAGTGTCCGCTCCGCGGTGAACGATGGAATGAAATAATGCTGCCCTCCGATCTGCGTGTAACCGAACACGGCCACACAGTCGGCGATATGAAACATCGGAGGGGCGTGCAGATAACGGGCGCCTGGCTCGTAATTGAAGACGGTCATCGCGTTTAGGGCGTTGAAAACCAGGTTCCTGTGGCTCAGCATCACACCCTTGGAACGGCCGGTTGTGCCACCGGTGTAGAACAGGCCGGCTAAGTCTTCATACCCGCGCTCCGCATCGGGGATTGGCGCGGCTGACTGCAAGATCGTCTCGTAACCATGCATTCCGGCAGGTGGTGCGTCGTCACCGAGATAGACGATCTGCTCCACGTGCGGAATTTTGCCCTTCAATGCTTCCAATAGCGGGGCGAACTGGGCGTCAATGAACAGGATTTTTGCTTCGGAATCATTCAGCCAATGCTCCACCTCCGGCGCGGCCAGGCGGATGTTGATTGGCACGAATACTCCGCCGGCCCATGCGGTTGCATAGAAAAATTCAAAATAGCGGTCGCTGTTGAGCGCGAGAATGGCCGCCCTGTCCCCAGGTTGCAGCCCTAGCCGCTGCATTGCGCCAGCAAGTCTTGCAACGCGAGCAGCGGTCTCTGACCAGGTGCAACGGCGCTCGCGTCCATCCTGTCCCATGATACACGTGGATGTGCCGTTCCGGTCGATCTGGGCAGACCGCTTCAGGCCTTGAGTCAGATACATTGGGCAAGCTCCGCATGCAAACCAATCCGATGATAGGTTTTGGCTGTGGCTTGGCGCGAATGCAAGCGAAGTCATTTTATCTTACAATAAGATACTAAATATTTAACTGATTTGCGGCGGACAGCGAGCGGAAATCCGGCAGAAATTGCTGGAAATTATCGACGTTATTGAGATATTGTTCCAATGAGAGCAAGCGCTGCATAGATTCGGACAAAGAGACCGCTGTCGCGCCATGTAAGCTGTAATTGGATGGGGCTACAAATGTATGATGAATCGGTGCTATTCGTCGACCTGAACAATTTTGCGCATTATCCAACAATTCCCGTCGGCTCGATGGTGGCCGTGCTGCGAGGGGCTGGTTTTGATGTGCGATTGTTTTCTCCCTTATCAATCGGTGTCTCTGGCTTTCAGCGTCAAAAGCAAGCTCGGATTGGCGGCCATATGGCCGATCACTTTCGGTTTTGGTCGGCCATGACTCATTCCGGAATGATCCGGACGGCGCGAGGCAGGCTGCGGCAGGCTTTGACGCCGCGGAGTGACGACACGCGAAAGCGAATCATTGCAGGCTTCGCTGAGGCTCTGGCGGATGAACCAGACGTCGTCTTGGTCTCTGCCTATACAATGTATTATGAAGTCGTCGGCGACATCGCAGAGCTTTGTGCCGAACGTGGAATACCCTTGATCGTTGGGGGAGCCTATTTCAATGAGCCATCCATTGCTCGGCAGTTTCTCACATTGGAAGGGGTTAGCGCCATTGTGGCGGGCGAGGTCGAGGCTTGCCTTGCGGACTTGGTGGCTGCCGCCGCTGTAGGGGCGCCATTGGACGGCTTTCCAGGCGTTTCTACCAGCAGTGATGCCCTTAATCCGGCGGCATGTCCCCTGCTTCCACTCGAGAACTTGCCGATACCGGACTATACGGACTTTCCGTGGCAAGCCTATTCAACCCGCATAATCCCATTAATGACCTCGCGCGGCTGCAAGTGGGGTGCGTGCCAATTCTGCTCGGACGTGACAACGGTGATGGGCCGTACATTCCGGTCGCAGAAACTGGAGCGGGCGATTGAAGAAGTCGGCACGCTTGCGGAACGGCATCAGGCACGTCATTTGGTGTTTCATGACCTGAAACTGAATTCGGATTTGCAGGTTTGGCATGGCCTGATCGATGCCCTGCCGGGTCTTGTCAAAGATGCTGTTTGGACCTGTGCCGTTCATGCCGGAGCCGAAAAAGATAACGGCCTCTGTAAGGATGCATTGAAAGCGGCGCGGGCTGCCGGTCTTGCCCGAATGACGACCGGCCTCGAGTCCGGCAGTCAGAAAGTTCTGAAGGCGATGGGCAAGGGCACGGATGTTGGCCGCATTGCTGATTTTTGCCGCGATGCAAGCGAGGCAGGCATCAGTGTCCGCCTGACCGTAATCGTCGGATTCCCCGGCGAGACGATCAGCGATCTGCGCGAAACTGCCCACTTTCTTCAAGCCAACGGTGCCCACATTGAGAGGGTAATGGTCAATCGATTTTCGGTCATGATGGGAACCCCTATCGCAGCGCGGTTGAAACAAGATCCAGCACGGTTTCCAGATTTTGCCCTGGATGAGCCCGATCTGACGGAAGGGGTGATTCCACACCGGAACGCGGTCACGCGTGAGACAGGATATTACCGGGCATTGTTCTCGGTTCTGAGGGCGGCTCACAAAATCAATAGGCAGCCGCTTCGTGCCAGCGCACAATCATTCGAAGGCGTCATGTGATCCGCTCTTGCCTTGGCGTCGGGCTGGTTTCGTCGGCCCGGACTGCATAGGTAACCATGACCATCCCAAGGCTTGTGAAGGAAAAGGCTATGGATCGACGGACCGTTTTGATGGCTTTGGCGGGCCTTGCAATCCCGTTTGCTGCATCGGCACAAACCAACTGGCTTGGCAAAAGCAAGGACCTTTTGGGAACGCTCGGCGGTCCGGCGGATAGCAGTGGCGGTTTGAGTCAGATTGAGATCGGAAAAGGGCTGCGCGAGGCGCTGCGGGTTGGCTCCAGTAATGTGGTTGCCGATTTGGGCCGTGAGAACGGGTTTTACGGCGCAGAAGATGTCCACATACCGTTGCCTGGCGCGCTCGGCCGGGTGCAGGAAGCGCTGAAAATGGCGGGGCTTGGAAGCCTGACGGACGACCTGGAGCGGCGAATGAACCGCGCTGCGGAAGCTGCGGTGCCCAAGGCAAGAGACGCATTCTTTGAGGCAATCGATGCCATGACCATCGACGATGCCCGTGAAATTCTCCGTGGTCCGGATGACGCGGCCACGCGCTATTTCGAGCGAACGATGACGCCCCGTCTCACCGAGGATTTCACGCCCATCGTTGACCAGGAATTGGCGAACGCAGGGGCGGTCCAGGCATACGACCGCACCATGGGTGAATATCAGAAAATGCCATTCGTACCGGATGCAAAAGCGGACCTTTCCGGCTATGTGGTGGACAAGGCGCTGGACGGCATTTTTCTTTATCTGGCACGGGAAGAGGCCGCCATTCGGGAAAACCCGGCAGCGCGAACCACGGCATTGCTGCAAAAGGTGTTTGGGTCCTGATGCAGGCTGTTATAGCTTTTGCCCCATGTTGATTGCAGTGAGGAATAAGAGTTCATGGCTGCTCTGACCCAGGATCAAATCGAAGCGTTCTGGCGCGACGGATACATTTGTGTTCCCGATGCAGTCACGCCAGCACAGCTTGGCGCAATGCGAAATTTGATCGCCGAATGGGTGGAAGAAAGCCGCCGGCACGCGGCACCCTTCGGGCCGGAAACGATCGACGGCCGGCCACGCTTCGATATGGGCGCGGAACATTCGCCGGAGACGCCGGCGCTGCGGCGCATCAACAATCCGTCAGATCTCTACGAGCCCTATGCGGACGTGATGCGGAACGCGGCCGTGGCGGACATGGTAGCCGATCTGATCGGGCCGGATGTCAAGTTTCACCACGACAAGATCAATCTCAAGCTGCCCGGCTCCAATACGGAAGTGCATTACCATCAGGACTTCCTGTTCACTCCGCATAGCAACGACGATGTGGTCACTGCCTTGATCATGCTGGATGATGTGACCGAAGAAAACGGGTGCCTTAAAGTGGTACCGGGCACGCATCGCGGCGATTTGCATTCCCTGTTCGATGGCGATGTTTTCACGGGCCGCATGGCGGTGGGCATCACGGCGGAAATGAAAGCAGTGGACCTGCCGGTTACCGGCAAGGCGGGCAGTGTCTGCCTCATGCACACCCGCCTTGCCCATGGCAGCGACCCCAATCATGGGAAATACCCCCGCGGGCTGTATATCTGTGTCTATACGGCAGCCGATGCGGTGCCATTGGCGCAAAACCCGATGCCGAATCCGAGCGAGGGCAGCATTGTCCGCGGCCGGAAAGCCCGCAAGGCCAGGATGACTATTGCGGAGGTGGAATTGCCTGAACAACCCAAGAGCGCCAGCTTTTTCACCGTACAGGGGCAGGCATCGAAGGCTGCGGCGGAGTAAGCCGCATTCAGTCGTCGCTCATTTTCAAGGCGGCGATAAAGGCACTTTGCGGGATTTCGACGCTGCCGAACTGGCGCATCCGCTTCTTGCCTTCCTTCTGCCGTTCCAGCAGTTTCTTTTTTCGGGTGATGTCGCCGCCATAGCATTTGGCCGTCACATCCTTGCGCAGCGCGCTGATGGTTTCGCGTGCGATGACCTTGGCGCCGATCGCGGCCTGGATCGGGATTTTGAACATCTGGCGCGGGATCAGATCCTTCAGCCGTGCACAGAGCGCCCGGCCACGATATTCGGCTTGGCTGCGGTGCACGATGGTCGACAGCGCATCGACCGGCTCCGCATTCACCAGGATAGAGAGCTTGACCAGGTCACCTTCCTCATAGCCGGTGATATGATAATCGAAACTTGCATAACCCCGGCTGATCGATTTCAAGCGGTCATAGAAATCGAAGACAATCTCATTCAGAGGTAATTTATAGACCAGCATTGCGCGGTTGCCGGCATAGGTCAGTTCTTGCTGAATCCCCCGGCGTTCTTCACAGAGTTTCAAAACGGCGCCGAGGTATTCATCTGGCAGGAAAATTGTGGCCTGGATCCATGGTTCTTCTATGTAATCGATCTTCACCACGTCCGGCATGTCGGCCGGGTTGTGCATTTCCTGCATTGTCCCGTTCGTCATGTGGATGCGATAGACGACGCTGGGTGCGGTGGCGATCAGGTCGATATCGAATTCCCGGTCGAGCCGTTCCTGAATGATTTCCAGGTGCAGCATGCCAAGGAAGCCGCAGCGGAAACCGAACCCGAGGGCCGGCGAGCTTTCCGGCTCAAACTCGAAGCTGGCATCGTTCAGGCGCAGCTTGGCCAGGCTGTCCCGGAGATGCTCGAAATCGGCAGCATCGACTGGAAACAGGCCGCAGAACACGACCGGCAGGTTGGGCTTGAACCCTGGCAGGACTTCTTTGGCCGGCCTTTTGTCATCGGTAATGGTATCGCCGACATTCGTATCCGCCACGGCCTTGATCGCAGCGTTGACCCAACCGATCTCGCCCGGTCCCAGTTTTCCGGTGGACAGGCGTTTGGGCGAGAACACGCCCACATCGTCCACTTCGTAGACCGCGCCTGTCTGCATCATCCGCATGCGCATGCCCTTTTTGAGCACGCCATGCATGATCCGGACCAGCACGATCACGCCCAGATACTGATCGTACCAGCTATCCACCAGCAGCGCCTGCAACGGTGCTTCCGCGTCTCCCTCCGGCGGAGGCAGACGATGCACAAGCGCTTCCAATACTTCCGGAATGCCCAACCCGGTCTTGGCGGATATTTCCAGCGAGTCGCTGGCGTCCAGGCCAATGACATCCTCGATTTGCGCCTTTACCTGCTCCGGCTCCGCAGCCGGCAGATCGATCTTGTTCAGGACTGGGATGATCTCGTGATCGTTGTCAATGGCTTGATAGACATTGGCCAGTGTCTGGGCTTCGACGCCTTGGGTAGCGTCCACGACCAGAAGCGACCCTTCGCATGCCGCCAGGGAACGGCTGACCTCATAGGAAAAATCGACATGTCCGGGTGTATCGATCAGGTTCAGGTGGTAGGTTTTCCCATCCTTGGCCGGATAGACCAGACGGACCGTCTGAGCCTTGATGGTAATGCCCCGCTCGCGCTCTATGTCCATGTTATCCAGGACTTGCGCCTGCATCTCACGGTCGGTCAGCGCGCCGCAATGCTGAATCAAGCGGTCGGCAAGCGTGGATTTTCCATGATCGATATGAGCGATGATGGAAAAATTGCGGATGTGAGCGAGGTCTGTCATAGCGGCTGATATAGGCGATCCCGGGCGCGCTGGCGATAGTCATGAAAAGCGATCTTTTAACGCTGGCAACCCTCTGGCGAACGGTTATCAGATAAGGCCCACTCGCATCGTGCCGATAACTTGCTTGCTTATTCCACCGTCACGCTTTTTGCCAGATTGCGGGGTTGGTCAACATCCGTGCCTTTCGCAACGGCCGCGTGGTAGGCGAGCAGTTGCACTGGAATGGCATAGAGGATCGGTGCCACGAACGGATCAATCGCTGGCATTTCAATGGCATGAACTGCGTGAGCGCCGACTCTCTCGATGCCTTTGCGGTCGGCAAAAAGGATCGGCTTGCCGCCGCGGGCCACCACCTCGTGCAGATTGCTGGCTGTCTTATCGAACAAGTGATCGCCTGGCGCGATGAATACGACCGGCACCGCGTCGTCGATCAGTGCAATCGGGCCATGTTTCATTTCCCCCGCGGCATAGCCCTCTGCATGGATGTAGCTGATCTCCTTTAACTTCAACGCGCCTTCCATGGCGATCGGGTAGGATGAGCCTCGGCCCAGGTAGAGAACGTCGCGCGCTTCCGCAACGGATAGCGCAATCTCGCGGATGCGTTCGTCATGGTTCAAAACTTCGGCGATCCTTGCCGGCACCTCCAGCAACGCCGATGTCAGCTGCGCGGCCCTGGCTCCGTCGATGCTGCCGCGGGCGACGCCAGTGGCGATGGCAAGTGCCGCCAGGACCGTGAGTTGTGTGGTAAACGCCTTGGTTGATGCGACACCGATTTCCGGTCCTGCCAAGGTTGATAGGGTTGCGTGGCTTTCGCGCGCGATCGCACTTTCTGGAACATTCACGACCGAGATGATGGTCTGGCCCTGACGCTTGGCATAGCGCAGCGATTCCAGGGTATCCACGGTTTCGCCGGACTGGCTGATGCACATGGCAACACCATTGTCTGGCAATGGCGCTTCGCGATAGCGGAACTCGCTGGCGATATCGACGTCCGCCGGAATGCGCGCGATCTGTTCCAGCCAATACTTGCCGACCAGCCCGGCGTAATAGGCGGTGCCGCAAGCATTGATCGTGAATCGGGAGACCTTGGCCAGATCGACTGGCAGGGGCGGCATTTGAACGGCGCGCGTCGATGGGTTGAACAGCGCGCGCAGCGTATCGCCGACAACCGTGGGCTGTTCGTAGATTTCCTTCAGCATGAAGTGGCGGTAATTGCCCTTGCCGATCATCGCGCCGGAAACAGCGCTCTCCTTGATCTCACGGGTGATGGGATCGTTGTCGGCGTTATAGATTTGGGTCTGGTCCCCCTGGATCACCACCCAGTCACCTTCTTCCAGATAGCTAAGGCGGCGGGTGAGCGGGGCCAGTGCCAGCGCGTCAGAGCCTAGGTACATTTCGCCGTCGCCATAACCCAGAGCCAGCGGGCTGCCACGGCGGGCGCCGATCATCAGGTCGTGCTCGCCGGTGAAGATCATGGCGAGCGCGAAAGCCCCTTCGACCTTTGCCAGCATTGCTCGGACCGCCTCAATCGGCTTTTCGCCTGCGTTCAGCGCTTGCGTGAGCAGATGGGCGATGACTTCGGTATCGGTTTCGGTGTCGAACCGGTGGCCTGCGGCTTCCAATTCGGCCCGCAGTTCCTGGAAGTTTTCGATAATGCCATTGTGGACTACCGCAACGCGATCCGTCGCATGCGGATGGGCATTCTTCTCGGTCGGCGCGCCATGGGTCGCCCAGCGCGTATGCCCAATTCCGACGATCCCCCCAATTGGCTTGTTTTTGACCAAATTTTCGAGGTTCGCGAGCTTTCCTTCGGCGCGCCGCCGGTCAATGTGGCCGTTGACCAGCGTGGCAATTCCGGCGGAGTCGTAGCCTCGGTATTCGAGCCGCTTCAATGCATCGACCAAGTGATGCGCAACCGGGCGATGGCCGACGATTCCGATAATGCCGCACATGAATAGTACGCTCCGTCAGGTCAGGTGATCGGGGAAGATAGAAAAATATGGACGGTCAGTCAGCGGCGCGGCCCTGCTTGCCGCGGCGTTTGCGCTCGCGGAATTTGGAGGCCCAGCCAGATTTTTGCTTCAGATCGGCCCGTTCAATTGCAAGCGCGCCGGCTGCGACATCCTGTGAGATGGTGCTGCCGGCCGCTGTCATTGCGCCGTTACCAATGGTGATCGGTGCAATCAGCGAGTTATTGGTGCCGATGAAGGCATCGGCACCGATGTTCGTACAATGCTTGTCGAAGCCATCATAGTTGCAGGTGATCGTGCCGGCGCCAATGTTTGCCCGCGGTCCGACCCGCGCATCGCCGATATATGAAAGATGGTTAATTTTTGCCCCTGCCTCGACGACAGTTTGTTTGATCTCGACGAAATTGCCGATGTGTGCGTCGGCACCGATCTCAGTGCCGGGACGGAGGCGGGCATAGGGGCCGATAATGGCGTTGTCGGCAATCGTGGCCCTTTCGAAATGGCAGAAACCCTTGATCTCTACACCATTGCCAACACGCACGCCGGCGCCGAATACCGTATGCGGGCCGACATGTACATCCTGCCCGAACTGCGTGTCGCAGGACAGATAAACCGTCTCCGGCATAGGCATGGTCACGCCTTCCAGCATGGCCGCTTCGCGCAGCCGGCGTTGCAGAATCGCTTCGGCGCTTGCGAGTTCGACGCGGGAGTTGATGCCGAGCAATTCTTCCTCGTCTCCCTCCACGACAGCGCATTCGGCTCCATCCTTGCGGGCCAGCGCGACGATGTCTGTCAGGTAGAACTCACCCTTGGCATTGTTGTTGCCGATCTGGCGCAACCAACCGAAAAGCCGTGTGCCATCGATCAGCATCACGCCAGAATTGCACAGGGGGGCTGCTTTTTCGGCTTCGGTTGCGTCCTTGTATTCGACAATCCGTTCCAGTAATCCGTCCGCAGATTGGATCAGCCTGCCATAGGCGTTCGGGCCTGTGGGCCGCATGCCGAGAACAACCACGGCCGGGGCCATTGGCAAGCGTCGCGCTGCGATCATGGATGTCAATGTTTCGGCCGAAATCAGTGGCGTATCGCCAAACAGGACAAAGATATCGCCGGCAAAATCTTCCATCACCGGCGCTGCGCTCAGAGCCGCATGGCCGGTACCGAGGGCTTCGCTCTGGATGGCGATTTGATGCGGTGCAACTGCGGCAGCCACCGGCTCCATGTCTGGTGCTATGACAACGCAGATACGGGAAGGTGTCAGGCCGGCCAGCATATCCGTCACGTGCCGGATCATCGGCTTGCCGCCCAGTTTGTGCAGAACCTTCGGCAGGGCAGATTTCATGCGGGTTCCCTTGCCTGCGGCGAGGACAATGGCACCAATTTCGCAATTCGCCATCTCAGTCATCCCACAACGCCTGTATAGTCATCCACCTGAAGGTCACAGTTTGTAATATGGCACGATCACATGCTTGCGGTATGTGACCAGTGTCACGGAGCACAGCGATTGCAGCGGGCGGTACCACCGCCGGACATTCGCAATACGGATACGAACTTCCGCACTGGTACCGATCTGTGCCATCTGCTTTAAACTCAGGATACTCAAGAATTGTTGCGGAAAGTTGCAAAGCCTATGAGGCCCGATGCAATCGTGTTCGACTTGGATGGCACGCTGATCGATAGCGCCGCCGACCTGACGCTCACTCTTAACCTATTGTTAACGGAACACAACCGGTCTCATCTTTCGGTTGAATCGGTCCGGGGCATGATTGGCGATGGCGTCGGCACCTTGGTGCAGAGAGGGTTCGCTGCGACAGGAGAACCGGTTGCGCTCGCGGAACATCCGATACTAACGCAGCGGTTTTTGGAACTCTATATCGACCCAGGGCGAGATCACCTCGCGCACCCCTACCCTGGGGTTGTGGAGACCCTGCAGGGATTTGCCCGTCTGGAGATTGCAATGGGCGTGTGCACGAACAAGGCGCAGATGGCGACGGATTTGGTGCTGCGTGATGCGGGTTTGTCTGGATTTTTCACGGCCGTGATCGGCCAGGACAGCGCGCCGATGCCAAAACCCGACCCGGCACATGTGCGGGCCGTATGCACGGCTTTGGGCAGCCCGGAGACTGCTGTCATGGTGGGGGACAGCCGCAACGATGTGCGGGCAGGGCAATCGGCGGGGCTAAAGGTGGTGATGGTCACCTACGGTTACGGAACGCCGGAAGCTTTGGCGGCAGCCGATGCGCGCATCGACAGGTTTGCGGACTTGCCGGCTGCGATCATGGAACTGCCGTAACGGTCTCCCGACCTGACGCTGTCGCCCGCGCCTGGGTGCGGCTTGTAGAGAATGACAGTTGGCATGACACGTTCCCGCCTTGCACGATGCAAGGCCTTATCGGGCGGGAGAGGCGGATACCATGTGCACGAAGGCCTTGCCATAGGCGGTCTCGACCTCGACCCGAACAGGCAACATCGGCAAGTCATAGGCAACCTGTTGTAACCAGGCCGTGCCGGAAATGCCTTTCCAGCGTTTGGCATTCGGTCGGTAACCGCCCAGGCGCACGAAATGAAAATTGCAGCGTAATGTATCTTTGGGCCCTGCCGGCCCTGTGTAGGCTTCTCGGGCGACATGATCGAGCACGGTATCGTACCGGCGCCGGCCATCGAAAACCGGCACGCTTCCGGAACATTGCCCCGCTTCGGTGACAGCGACGCCCAACGCCAAAACGGCAGACAGAGGGTCAAGCGCCCCTCTTTTCATGGACGCTGGCACCGGCGAACGGGTTTCTGTTGCGGGATGGGGGTGGGCATCGACGATGCGGATATCGTCCGGCATGAAGGCCAGTTCGATCCAGTTTCGGTTGTCCCCATCCGCATTGTGATTGCGATGCCATTCGGCCGTCGGCAGGCCGTCAATACGGCCGTTGGAGGAGGCCTGCTGGTCGATGCTCATCACCCAGCCGAGTACCCCTGCCGTGCGCGCTGACAGGTCCAGCGCATAGCGGTCATTGCTCCACCGCAGATGTCCTGCGGCCTCGCCGATTTTGAAGCCGCTGTAATAAGCCTCGAACACAAACCGATAGTCGGCATTCTTGGCCGCCAGCGCGCTGGATACCCCGCAAATGAGCCAAGCAAGGAAGATCGGGAGAGTGCGGTTCACCATTGCTTTAATCCTGTTCCAGATGCGGCTGCATGCCGCTTGACGGCCGTACTACCCTCAGCTAATTACCGCGCTTCCCTTCAGGGCGCGTAGCTCAGCGGTAGAGCACCACGTTCACACCGTGGGGGTCCGTGGTTCGATCCCACGCGCGCCCACCATCCGGTCAAATGGCGCTTCAGCGCGCCCGCTGCCATAAGTTTTGGCAATCGGCTCCGAATGGTTTTGACGCCTTGGCGGCGTTTATCCCGGCTGCTTCTGAAAAATGCATCCCCTTCAGGCGAGCTTTGCCGTAGGTTTTTCGCGCGCAGTGGCGCCAGCGGCACTTTACCCGCCGCACAGTTTTGCTGAGAGCCTGAATGCCTCTGATCAACAAACCTGCGACAGGTCCCTTCACCCGGGCAGAGCGGACGATCATCACCGTGCCGGTGTTGGCCGCATCCCTTTTGCACTCGATCAACATGTCGAGCGCCTATGTGGCACTGCCCCAGATGCAAGGGAACCTGTCGGCCACATCGGATCAGATCGGTTGGGTCATCACGGCCTTCGTGGTTGCGACGGCGGTCGGTACTATTCTCACAGGATGGTTCAGCCAGCGCTTCGGGCGCAAGATCATCTTCCTGGCCTCTATCGCCGGTTTCACGATTACATCGCTGATGTGTGCATTTGCCGGCGGGTTGACCGAACTTGTCGTCTATCGCGCCTTGCAGGGTTTCGTTTCCGCGCCGTTGTTGCCTTTGGCGCAGTCGGTCATGTTGGATACCTACCCGCGCGAGCGGCATGGCTTCGCGATGTCCATTTGGTCGATGGGAATGATACTCGGGCCTGTTGTCGCGCCGACCCTGGGGGCGTTTTTGACCGACGAGTTCGGTTGGCGCTACCTGTTCTACATGAACATTCCGATGGGTATCCTTGCGTTCGTCGGCATTCTGGCAACCCTGCCAGGGGTACAGAGCCAGACCAACCGCATGGATTGGCTCGGCGTGATCACGTTAATCATCGGCGTGTCGTGTTTACAATTGGTGCTGGACCGTGGCGAGCGGCAAGGCTGGTTCAGTTCCATGGAAATCGTCATTGAGGCAGCGGCAGCGGCGCTGTGCCTGTATATTTTTATCGTCCACTGTCTGACTGCAAAAAATCCATACCTGAGCCTGGTGATGTTCAGGGATCGTAATTTCGTTATTGGGTTATTCTTGATTTTTGCCTTTGGCGTGGCCGTTTTTGCCAGCCTGTTCATCTTGCCTCTGTTCATGCAGAATGTTCAGGGCTACCCAGTGATGACGACCGGTTGGATCGTTTCGGCCCGTGGGATCGGCACCATGATTGCCATGTTGAGCGGCGGGTTCCTGGCCGACCGGATCAGTGGCAAATATTTGATCCTGACCGGCCTGATCGCCGTTTGCGTTTCCAATGCCTGGATGACGACATGGAACGCCCATGTGCCGATGTCTGAGATTGTCTACCTGACATTGGTCAATGGCTTTGGTATGGGCATCATGTGGGTGTCATTGGCCACCGTGACATTCTCCACACTCGATTCGAGTTTGCGGGTGGAGGCGGCTTCGCTTTTCGCCCTGGTGCGGTCGATTGGTGCGTCCATGGGGACCAGTGTGATCGTCATGACGCTGACCCGGTCCTCTCAGACCAACTATGTCGAATTGCGGGAGCGGATCACGCCATTCAGCGAAGCCTTCCGCGCAATGGGATCGGCCGTGCCGTGGGATATGGAAACCGTTAGCGGCTTGAACGCGTTGCGTAACCTCGTGATCGACGAGGCTCGCATGATCGCATTCCTGAACGACTTCACGCTGCTGGTGATTGTCGTCATTATACCGATGCCCCTGGTATTCCTCCTGCGGAGGCCGGCGGGGCGGTAGGCTGGGTGACGGCGCGCTATTCAGCCATGACCTGTTTTTTTGCGTCGATCAGCAACTCGTCCATATGCTTGCGGACTTGGCGCTCGGAGGCGTCGATTTTCTTGTCCTGCAGATCGTTCAGAACCTTCTGCAGAACATCGTCATCGCCGGGCCTGTCGAAGTCCGATTGCACGACTTCCTTGGCGTAGGTCTTCAGGTCGTCGCCAGCGAGGCCCATCAGGTTGCCTGCCCATTCCCCCAATAGGCGGTTCCGCCTGGCCATCACTTTGAACTGCAATTCCTGATCATGCTGGAATTTGGCCTCGAATTGCTTTTCGCGATCATTGAACGTGCTCATGCCAAGCAGAACCCTTTGCCGGTTGTCACCATATGGTGGCATATAGCGACCCTGTCCCTCTTGAGCAATGCGATCAGCGTTCTATCCCATGTGTACAGTCGTCACCCTTCGCCGCCCCGGCCATGATTGGCCGCTCCTTTTGGCCGCCAATCGCGACGAGATGCGCGGCCGCGCCTGGTCGCCGCCAGGCCGCCATTGGCCCGATCGCCCCCATACGCGCGCCGGGCTGGACCATGAGGCAGGCGGCTCGTGGCTTGGCGTCAATGATCACGGGGTGGTGGTTGCGATTCTCAATCGCCGGGGTTCCCTCGGGGCGGCAGAAGGGAAGCGGAGCCGTGGCGAGCTGGTTCTTCGCGGACTGGATGCCGAATCCGCGCGCGCGGCGATGCAAAATCTTAGTCAGATCGATGCCGGTCTCTATCGAAGTTTCAACATGGCTGTGGCGGATGCTGAAGAAGGCTTCTGGCTCAAGGGGCTGGGAGCAGGGCAAATAACCGTGGAGTCATTGCCTGAAGGCATCGCCATGTTGACCGCGTGGGATCTCAACGACGCGGAACATTCGGACCGCGCGGCGTTTTATCTTCCCCGGTTCCGTGCAGCAAATCCCCCGGACCCCGCTATGGGCGATTGGCAGGAATGGCGCGCCTTGCTGGAATCGACGGAGACAGGCCCGGGTGTCGGCGATCCGAACGGAGCCATGACCGTAGAAACCGAATGGGGTTTCGGCACCGTATCCCGGTCGCTGGTGGCATTGCCGCGCCGGGGAGCCCCGGTCTGGGAGTTTTCCAGCCTTCATCCGGAGGGAACGGATTTCGAGCCCGTGGCCCCCTGATGGCCGCGACTTGATAAGCCGTGACGCGTTGCAGTGCAGCGTGCTAAGAATACCCTTTGAAACCTTTTTGCTCTAGGACTCACCCATGGCCCGCCGCAGGCGTATCTATGAGGGCAAGGCCAAGGTCTTGTACGAAGGCCCGGAACCCGGCACGTTGATCCAGTATTTCAAGGATGACGCCACGGCCTTCAATGCCCAGAAGCATGATGTCATCACCGGCAAGGGCGTGCTCAACAACCGCATTTCCGAATTCGTCATGCTGCGGTTGCAGGAAATCGGCATCCCGACCCATTTCATCAAACGTCTCAATATGCGGGAGCAATTGATTCGCGAGGTAGAGATCGTACCGGTTGAGGTGGTGGTTCGGAATGTGGCCGCCGGCAGTTTCGCCAAGCGGTTTCAGCAGGAGGAAGGCACGCCGCTGCCGCGGTCCATCGTCGAGTACTATTACAAGTCGGACGAATTGGGCGACCCGCTGATTACGGAAGAGCATATTACCGCTTTCAACTGGGCCAGCCCGCCGGAATTGGACGACATGTTCAATCTGGCGCTGCGGATCAACGATTACCTGTCCGGCCTGTTCATGGGGGCGGGCATGAAGTTGATCGATTTCAAGGTTGAGTTCGGGCGTCTTTATACGGCGGAGGATGTGCGCATCGTGCTGGCGGATGAGATTTCACCCGACAGCTGCCGCCTTTGGGACATCAAGACCAACGACAGCATGGACAAGGACCGCTTCCGCAAGGATCTGGGTGGATTGCGGGAGGCCTACCAAGAGGTCGCGCGGCGCTTGGGCATCCTTCAGGAAATGGGGCCTGCCGATATCACCTCGCTGTCGGATGCCACTCCTTCCGATGATGATTCCAAAACCGTTTGAGGCTGTGATGATACGGGCAGAAGTTCGTGTGATGCTAAAAACCGGTGTCCTGGACCCGCAGGGTCAGGCAATCGGCAAGGCTCTGGGCCATTTGGGCTTCGATGGCGTCGATGCCGTTCGGCAAGGCAAGCTTGTCGTATTGGACCTTGCCACGGATGACCGTGGCGTGGCCGAGGCGCAGGCAAAAGCCATGGCGGAGAAGCTGTTGGCCAATCCGGTGATCGAGGATTTCTCGGTCGAGTTGTTGGACGCCTGAGCCAATGAGTTTTCGTGCTGGCGTGGTGGTGTTTCCGGGATCGAATTGCGACCGGGATGGCGCGGTGGCCCTGGCTATGGTGGCCGGGCGCCAGCCGCAGATGATATGGCATCAGGATACGGAATTACCGCCACTGGACCTGATCTTTCTGCCGGGCGGTTTTTCCTATGGCGACTATCTGCGCTGCGGTGCCATCGCTGCCCATAGTCCGGTCATGCGGGAGGTTGTGGCGGCCGCCAAGCGGGGCGTTGCCGTGCTCGGAGTGTGCAATGGCTTCCATTTGCTGACGGAGAGCGGCCTGTTGCCTGGCGCGCTGATTCGAAATGCCGGCCTGAAATTCGTCTGCCGCAGTGTCAATCTGCGGGTGGAGCGCACGAATACGCCGTATGCCAGCCATTATACCAAGGGCCAAGTTTTGAACGTGCCGGTGGCGCATGGCGATGGCAATTATTTTGCCAACCCGGAAACGCTCGCCCGTTTGCAAGGGGAGGATCGGATCGCCTTCCGTTACTGCGGGCATGATGGCGGTATTGGTCCGAATGCAAACCCAAATGGGTCTGTTGAAAATATTGCCGGCATTTACAATGAAACCGGGCGCGTGCTCGGGATGATGCCGCATCCGGAACGGGCTGTGGAGCCAGCCCTTGGTTCTTGCGACGGCCTTGCCCTGTTCCAGTCGATTGCGGAAGTCCTGTGATGAACGACACCCGCCTGAAGGCAGCGAACCTGCCGGATATCCAGGCCTCGACCGAGGCGGATGGCTTGGCACAGGGGCTGAGCCCGGCTGAGTATGCCCGTGCGTGCGAGATTTGCGGGCGCGCGCCCAATCTTCTGGAACTGGGGATTTTCTCGGTGATGTGGAGCGAGCATTGCTCCTACAAATCATCCAAGAAATGGCTGCGCCAGTTTCCGACCAAGGCGCCGTGGGTGATCCTGGGGCCGGGTGAAAATGCCGGCGCGGTTGCGATTGGCGATGGGCTTGCGGCCTGCTTCAAAATGGAAAGCCACAACCACCCGAGCTTTATCGAGCCCTATCAGGGGGCCGCGACCGGCGTTGGCGGCATTCTGCGCGATGTGTTCACGATGGGCGCACGCCCGGTCGCTATCCTAAACGCACTGCGGTTTGGCGATCCCGAACACCAGAAAACGCGCCACTTGGTGGAAGGCGTGGTGCGCGGCATTGGAGGCTACGGCAATTGTGTCGGCGTACCGACGGTCGGGGGCGAATGCGAGTTCGACCCGTCCTACAACGGTAATCCGCTGGTCAATGCCATGGCTGTCGGCATCGCGCCGGCTGACCGCATTTTTACGGCCAAGGCGGAGGGGGCCGGCAATCCTGTCGTTTATGTTGGCGCCAAGACCGGCCGCGATGGCATCCACGGCGCCACCATGGCCAGCACTACGTTCGATGATGAGGCAGAGCAGCAGCGCCCGACGGTGCAGGTCGGTGATCCGTTCACCGAGAAACTGCTGATTGAGGCATGCCTGGAGCTGATGGCGACCGACGCCATTGTTGCCATTCAGGACATGGGCGCCGCCGGCCTGACCTCCTCCAGCTTCGAGATGGCCAGCAAGGGCGGCCTTGGTGTCGAGTTGGCGCTGGACCGCGTGCCGATGCGTGAAACCGGCATGCGTCCCTACGAAATCATGCTCTCCGAAAGCCAGGAACGCATGCTGATGGTGCTTAAGCCCGGGCAGGAGGGTGTTGCCGAGGCGATTTTCCGCAAGTGGGAACTGGATTTTGCCGTCATTGGCAAGCTGACGCCATCCGGGCGCATGGTGCTGACCTGGGATGGAACTGCAGTTGCGGACGTGCCGATCCCGCCGCTGGCCGACGAATCGCCGGAATACGATCGGCCCTGGGTGGCAACGGAACCTTGTGCCGCTATCGATCCGAGCAGCCTGCCGGCGCTTGACGACTGGCATGTGGCGCTGACCAAACTCATTGGCGGGCCCAATGGTGCTTCCAAGCGCTGGATTTGGGAGCAGTACGATCACTCCGTCATGGGCGACAGCCTCGTGGTGAACGGCATTGGCCCCGGCGGCGACGCCGCGCTCGTGCGCGTCCACGGCACCGCTCGCGCGTTGGCGCTGACGAGTGATTGCACGCCGCGCTATTGTGAGGCGGATCCCGTGCAGGGCGGGCGGCAGGCGGTGGCGGAGGCGTACCGCAACCTGATCGCCGTTGGTGCAAAACCGCTGGCTATCACCGATAATCTGAATTTCGGCTCGCCGGAGCGTCCCGAGATCATGGGCCAGTTCGTCGGCTGTACCCAGGGTATGGCAGAGGCTGCCGGTGCGTTGGAGTTCCCAGTCGTCTCCGGCAATGTCTCGCTGTACAACGAGACCAATGGTCAGGCGATCTTGCCGACGCCGGTGGTTGGCGGGCTTGGCGTGCTCGACGATCTGCGCCGGGCGGTCAGCATCGCATACCGTGACTCGGGCCTGGATCTCGTTCTGATCGGCGCCGGCATGGGCCATCTCGGTTGTTCGGCCTATCTGCGTGACGTGCTCGGCCGATCCGGTGCAAAGGCCGGCCCTCCGCCGCCAGTCGATCTTTCAGCAGAGAAGCGTAACGGAGAGTGCGTCCGTGGTCTGATTGAGAAGAGCCTGGTCGAAGCGTGCCATGATCTGTCGGATGGCGGCCTGTTGGTTGCGGCGGCGGAAATGGCGCTCGCCAGCCGTATCGGGCTCGATCTCGCCTTGAGCGCTGCTGGTGCTGGCGTCCTGTTTGGCGAGGACCAGGGGCGTTATCTGCTGGCCACGGCCAAAGCCGCTGAGGTGCTGGACATGGCCGGGTCGGCTGGTGTCCCGGCCGCGTTGGTCGGCGGGACTGGCGGCGACGCGTTGACACTGAACGGTGAGCATCCAATATCGTTGGATGCGCTCTGCTCTGCGCATGAAAGTTGGCTGCCCGCTTTTGCCAATGCCACAGTCTGAATCCAAGAACTGAAACCGGAAGGACCGAAGCCCATGCCGATGGCCGCCCACGATATTGAGACGCTGATCAAAGAGGCCTTTCCGGACGCTCAGGTTACGATTCAGGACCTAGCCGGTGACGGTGATCATTACGCGGCGCAAATCACCTCTGCGGCGTTCATGGGTAAAAATCGCGTCCAGCAACACCAGATGGTTTACAAGGCTCTGCAAGGGCGTATGGGCAACGAATTGCATGCTCTTGCATTGCAAACGTCCGTGCCCGATAACACTTAAGATCAGTTCTCAATCGCACCTGCCCCTAGGAGGCCGTCATGTCAAACCCGGTCCACGAGCAAATCCAGTCCACCATCGATACCAACGATGTCGTCCTGTTCATGAAGGGCACGCCAATGTTCCCGCAGTGCGGCTTTTCCGCTGCAGTGGTTCAGGTGTTGAGCCATGTCGGTGTTCCATTTCAGGGCGTGAACGTCCTGGAAGACATGGGCATTCGTGAGGGGATCAAGGAATTTTCCAGCTGGCCGACTATTCCGCAGCTTTATGTCAAAGGCGAGTTTGTTGGCGGCTGCGATATCATCCGCGAGATGTACGAGTCGGGTGAGTTGGAAGATTTGTTGAAAGAAAAAGGCGTTACCCCGGCGGCTGCCTAACAACGCTTGTCGGCTATTCCGCTGGCGGAGCACTAACGCACCTGTCGCTGCGGTGCCTGAACAAAGACCCCGGACCACGCTTGACTGCGTCGCCCGGGGTTATTCTTGCCGCTATTCTGCCGCCACCGACTTGGTCGATGGGTCGAGATGGGCAATTTTCGGCGCAACTTCCTTCTTGATCATTTCCAGGGAATTGCGCCAGACCTCCGGCTTATCGGCATAGTCGAAGCCGAACACCAGCAACTGACCAAAGCCGCCGACTTCCTCATAGACCTTTTCGATCTTTTCGGCGACCGTACTGGGTGAGCCGATGAGCCAGTTGTGCCTCGCACAGTATTCGACCGTGACGTCGCTGTCCGGCACGCTGGGGTCATGTTTCAGGTATTCCAGGAAGCCGAAATTTGACAGCAGCGGCAAGAAATACTCGCCCATCATCCGGCCCATCATCCCGTTGACGGCAAGATCCCAGGCTTTCTCGTCGGTTTCGGCGACGAAGATTTCGCGCACCATCCGCCACTCGCCACGGTCCGGCGTACGCCCGCTTTTGCGCGCGCCTTCCTCCACCGCATCCCAGTGGCTGCTGACATAGGCTGGGTTCAGGTTCAGGCTCATCGGCATGAAGCCGTGCTCGCCCGCCATCTTCAGCGTATCGGAATTCTTCGACAGGCCGGCGACGCCGATCGGCGGGTGGGGATCCTGCAATGGCTTGATGTGCGGCCGCAAAAAGCCGAACATTTCGCCGCCCTTGGTTACGTGCCAGTATTTGCCTTTGTGGTCGAATTCTTCCTCCGTCCACATTTTCAGGATGATGTCCAATGCTTCCCGCGTCATATCGCGGTTCTGGCCGCTCATGCCGTCGACGTTGAACAACTGCCAGTCGCTCGGCAAGCCGCTGGCGGCAATGCCGAAATTCAACCGTCCATCGGACAGGTGGTCGAGCATGGCCGCGCGGTTGGCCAATTCCGCCGGGTGATGGTAGGGCAGCAGAAAGCCGCCCGGTCCGATGCGGATATTCTTGGTTTCCTTGATCGACTGCGCGATCAGCAGATCGGGGGAGGGATGAGGTTCCCAGGGGGCCGTGTGATGCTCGCCGATCCAGATTTCCGAAAAGCCCAATTCGTCGAGCCAGCGAAAGGTCATCAGGTCGAACTCGTGCCCGTCCTTCAGACTCCGCTCCGGCGGATGCGAGGGCATGGTGAACAGACCGAATTTCATGAGCAAGTTCCTCCAAAGGTTGCGTTGGGCGCTTGTCGCACTCCTGGTAGGCAGTCTGCCATCCCGCCGCAGCAAAAGCGAGGGCGGGACGCTAGGTTTTCTGCGGACGATCCTGCTTGGTTGCTTTTGTGTGGGGTGGCGCGGCACACTGCGCCCGGGTTATCACCGGGACCGACAGGAGTTTCGCCCATGACCGCCTATCTCATCGTCCATGCCAAGGTGCCGGAGGCCGACCGTCCCGGTTTTGAACATTGGTACGAAACCGAGCATCTGCCCGATGCTAAGAAGGCCTTTCAGGCACTTTCGGCCCGCCGCGGCTGGAGCGATGTGACGCCCGGCATTCACATTGCCCTTTATGAGTTTCCCGACTTGGCCCGTGCCCGCGAGGTTCTGGCCGGCGACGGTATCAAGGCCCTGATCGCAGAGTTTGACCGGGTGTGGCAGGACCGCGTCGTGCGTACCCGTGAAGTGATCGACGTTTGCCAGATGCTGTGAATTGGCGTCACCGCCGCGAGAGCATGTAGCCGACGCTCTCGCGGTCCCAGGTTTCCGCCGTTATGCCGGCATCGCGAAGGTCGCCCTTGCGAAGCTTGCCGGAAGCGGTTTTGTCCAGTGTTGGGATGAATTCGACGAAACGCGGCACTGCATAGCGCGGCATGCGCGCTGCGCAGAAGTCCAGAAGCTCAACATAGCCGATCTTCGGCCCCCCCATCGCCGGCACAATCAGGGCCTTCACCTCTTCTTCGCCACCGGCTCCAGCAACCTTGACTCCGACGACCGCGCTTTCAGCGATCAACGGGTGGCCATTCAGCACCTGCTCTACCTCGAAGGCGGAAATGTTTTCGCCCCGCCGGCGGATGCAGTCCTTGATGCGGTCGATATAGTGGAACTGCCCTTTCTCATCCTGGCGGCAGGCATCGCCGGTATGGAACCAAAGATTGCGCCAGGCTTCGACCGTTTTCTCCGGCATTTTATAATATCCGCCGGAAAAGCAGCCGGGGATCTTGGGGCGGATCAACAGTTCGCCAACTTCGCCTACCGGAAGCGGGTCATCCGTTTCCGGATTGGCGATCCGCAAGTCGTAGTAGGGCTCGTCCACATATCCGGGACAGCCACCGATAACTGCGGTTGTGTCGTGGCGGTCACCCCAGAGCGGCATGCCGCATTCGGTCATGCCGAAACCCTGCAGGAAGCGGACGCCGAACCGTTCCTCGAATGCCTGGCCCCATTCCTTCGCAATCGGCACGGCCATGATGAGGCGCAATGCGTGGTCGCGGTCTCGTGCGTTTGGTGCAGTGTTGAAGACAAACTCCGGCATGACGCCCAGCAGGTTGGTGATGGTGGCACCGCAGCCGATAACTTCGTCAAGCCATCGGTTCGGGCTGAAGCGTTCCACCAAATGCACTCTCGCGCCAGCCAAGTGGGCGGCCATTGCCTGGATGAACAGGCCGTTGACGTGGAAGAGCGGCATGGAAACGTAATACAGGTCGTCAGATGTCAGTCCCGTCGCGCCGTTGGAGCCAACTCCGAAAAGGTAGCAATGGCCATGCGGCAGCAGCACACCCTTCGCGGGGCCGGTTGTGCCGCTCGTGTACATGATGCCTGCGATGGTGTCTTTGGTTGGCGAGTAGATGGGGGCCTCGGCCGCAGAGCCGGAGGCCTCGAACACATCCCATGCTTCCACCGACGCAGTGCTGAGCGCAGCCGGCGCTTCCGGTTGCCGTTCGCCCGCAACGATCACGAGGTGGTGCGGCAGCGCCTCCCCGGGGTCAACGCCTTCGAAGGCGTCCAGCAAGCCGGCCTCACAAATCACAATGGCTGGCTCGCAGTTGCGCAGTTGGTGTTGCAGGAAGGCGCCGCGCAGTTCCGTGTTGATCGGAACGAAGACCGCACCGCATTTCATGATCCCAATCATGGCGATCAGAAACTCGGCCCGATTTTTGACCAGCATCATCACCCGTTCAGCCTCGCCGATACTCCGGTCTCTCAGCGCGGCGGCAACAGCGTCCGAGCGCCGGTCTAATCCGGCAAATGTTAAATCGGGCGCGCCGGAACCAAAGCTCATAAAGACCTGCTCGCCAAACGCTGCGGCCTGTTCGCGTACTTGGTGGACCAGTGTCCAATTGCCGTAGTCGGTCATTGTTTGGGGGCTCACACCCGCTGCGGGATTCGCTATGCTTAAAACCCTAACGTCCGCACGCGTGCGGGCAAGTTCGAATGCAATCGGGATTCAAGGGCGCATGTACAAGGACCTTTTCGATCTGACCGGCAAGATCGCGGTGGTCACCGGCGGCAGCCGCGGATTGGGCCGGGAGATGGTGCGGGCCTTTGCGGAAGCGGGGGCCGACGTGATGATTGTCAGCCGGAAACTTGCCCAATGCGAGGAGTTGGCGGAGGAGATTCGCAGCATGGGACGCTGCGCTTTTCCCTATTCCGCGAATGTCGGCGACTGGCAACAGGTCGAAGCCATGGTCGAAGCCGCGTACGGCCATTTTGGCCGTATCGACATTCTGGTGAACAATGCCGGCCTTTCGCCCCTCTATCCGTCACTGCATGACGTGAGTGAGGAGTTGTATGACAAGGTTTTCGGCGTCAATTTGAAAGGGCCATTCCGCGCCATGGCCATGGTCGGCAAACGCATGGCTGAGGGGAATGGCGGCAGCATCATCAATGTGAGTTCCACTGCCAGCTTCAACCCGAACAAGACCACCGCTCCCTATGGTGCGGCAAAGCGGGCCCTGAACCACATGACGGCAACATTTGCGCTGGAATATGGACCGAAAGTCAGGGTCAATTGCATTGTGCCAGGGCCGTTCGAGACCGATATCTCAGTCGGTTGGTTCCATTCCAAGGAATTTTCCGAACGCGCAGCCACCCGTATTGCGCTGAAACGTGGTGGTCAGCCGGAGGAGATCGTCGGTGCAGCTCTTTATTTCGCTTCCGACGCTTCCAGTTTCACCACCGGCACGACGCTGCGGGTGGATGGCGGCAGCTTTGGGTGATGGCCGTCTAATTTCTTTAGCCTTTAACCGCGCCGAGAACACCGATGAATCATGACTCTTATGCCGACGCCTATCTCAAAGACGTCCTGGACAAGACCAAGACGGTTGCTCTGGTCGGAGCTTCGCCGAATTGGAATCGACCGAGCTATTTCGTGATGAAGTACCTGCAGGTGAAGGGCTACAAGGTCTACCCCGTCAATCCCCGGGCTGTGGGCGAAACCATTCTGGATGAGCCGGTGTATGCCAGCTTGGCCGATTTGCCGGAGACCGTGGACATGGTCGATATCTTCCGCGCATCCGTCGCTGCGGGGGCCGTCACGGACGAGGCCATCGCCCACGGCGCGAAGACCGTGTGGATGCAATTGAGTGTCCGCAACGACGAGGCTGCTGCACGGGCGGAGGCTGCCGGTCTGCAGGTCGTGATGGATCGCTGCCCCAAAATCGAATATGCGCGGCTTAACGGTGAGCTTTCCTGGAATGGCGTAAATTCGCGCGTGATTTCGTCGAAGCGACGCAAGCTGGCTTAGGCCGGCGATATCAGGCTTCGGTTTTTTATTAGGCACAGGTCTCTGGCAAACACTTGGCTGTGCGTCATGCCGTCGACCTTGCAAAGGATGCGGGATGCGGCCCGTGGAGGGATAATATGCGTGCAGGGACCTAGGTGGCCGATTCCCAAGGGGATGATAAGGTTCGTGCAATCCCCATCCTTGGCATCAGCCCGACCTAATGCGCCATGATGACCGGGATTTCGGCGTTCGCAAGGATGTGGCTTGTTGGGCCGCCGAATATGGTTTGACGCAGGCGCGAACGGGTGTAGCCGCCTTTGACCAGCAGGTCGCCGCCCAGTTTCTCCGCCTCATCCAGCATCGCTTCGCCCGCGCCGCGGCTGCCGGCCGCCACATCGTCGCGATCCGCCTTGATTCCATGGCGTTCCAAATACCTGACGACACCACCGCCATCCGGGCCCGTCACAACGCCGGTATCGACCGTTACAACCGTCACTTTCTCCGCTCCGCGCAGCAAAGGCATAGCCAAGGCGATGGTCCGGGCGGTTTCGCTGGATCCGTTCCAGGCGATGACGGTGTTTCGGCCCACCGTTTTCGGCGCGGTCGGCGGCGCAATCAGAAGGATTCGGCCGGTATCGAATAAAGCTGTTTCCAGCGTGGTCATCGGCGGGCTGTCGGCATCGCGCCCGGGGCGCCCGACCACGATTATATCGAACAGCCGGCCATAACCGCCAAGCCCGCCGCCAACGCCGCCGATTTCCGTCACGGACGCGGTATCGCCAACATTGTTGGAGCGGCACGTTTCTATGAAGTTTCGCTGCAAGCGCTCGGCCCGCGCCGCGTCTTCGCGCTCAAAACTCTCGATCAGTGCGGGGGTTGTGGCGCCGGTGTCGTCGCTTGCCAAAATGACGCTCGGTTCCGCACGGATATAGGCGCCCTCGATAAAACTGTCGAACGCCTGACCGACCAGGGCGGCGCAGCGTACCATGGAGGGCATGCCGGACGTTTCGCTCAACGGTACCAGAATGGCTTTCATGTCACCCTCGTGTTTTGCTCAGTTATCGTTAAGGCGCATATCAGATATGCAATCAGAGCATGCATGACATTCAACACGCAATCTGCCAAAATGTACAGGTTGTCGCACCACATGCTGTTTGATCTGCGTCATTTTCCAATAAGGCTGGCGGTTCCTATATCGTCAATAGCGCCAAGCCCATTTGGCGCTGCTGAGGTTGAGAATCCTTCAGACGGGAGAATAGTGTCATGCGAAAACTTCCATCCCTTTGGGCGCAATCCGGCGGCGATCTCGATGTTTCCAGGGATCCATTCGGGGCGTTGCGCGATCGAATGAACCAATGGTTCGAGGAGTTCGGGCAGAATTTTCCGGCGGGGCTGGACCAGAATGATCGTTTCGTTCTGGCCCCGAACATCGACGTTGTTGAATCCGAGAATGAGGCTGTCATTACCGCAGAATTGCCTGGGGTGGCCAGGGAAGATGTCGATCTGTCCTTTGACAATGACCGGCTCATTCTGAGCGGCGAGAAAAAGGCGGAAAGGACGGAAGAGGACAAAGACAAAAAGTACCGTCTGGTTGAGCGCTCGTATGGCAGTTTCCGTCGCGCGATCCCGCTGCCTTTCAAGGCCGATGCGGACGCGATCAAGGCTGCCTTCGATAATGGAGTGCTCACGGTAACCGTCCCGAAGTCCAGGGATGCAGCGCAGGGCGCGTCCCGAATTGCCATTGAATCGCTCCAGAAGTAAACGGACTCAGCTTCCCTAGGCGGCGGATCGCCCCGCCGCCTAGATTGGAGTGTTTCTACGCTTGATTTGCGGCTCATAGCGCGCGAGTGTGTATCGATCCATTGTCAGAGCAGGGGTCGATGCGCCTATGAATATCTGGCGGCATACGAGAGGCCGGGAAAGTTTATACCGGTCGTCGACTCGCACGGCTGCGCGCATGCCGGACTGTGCCCAATGCCCGGTACGGGATCATAGTCTTTGCGCAGGCATGGAAGCGGCTGATTTGGTCCGTGTTGCGGAAAAAACGGATCAACTCGAGGCTGCAGCCGGGCAAGTTCTGTATTACGAGGGCGATCCGGGCCGGCATTTTTTTACCGTTCGCAACGGCGTAGTCCGTTTGGTGCGGACCTTTCCGGACGGCCGCCGCAGCATCATCGGTTTCCTCCACGGCGGAGATTTTTTTGGCGGCAGCTTTGGTCGGAAAAACTACGATGCCACGGCTGAGGCGGTCACCGTGCTGGACTACTGCCGGATCCCGGTGCCCGATCTGGACGCTTTGGCGCGGGAGTTTCCCGCGTTGAGCCATCGGTTGGCCGGGATGGCAGGAGATCGGCTGCACGCCGCAGATGATCATATCGTGCTGCTTTCCAGAAAAACCGCAATTGAAAAGGTTGCAGCCTTTCTGCTCGCGTCCGCGGATTGGTCAGGCAAGGCCGATCAGTTCGATCTTCCAATGGCCCGCAGCGACATCGCCGATTATCTCGGTCTGACCATTGAAACCATCAGCAGAACCATGACACGGCTCATCGACAACGAAGTCATCGCTTTGCCGACACCGCAGCGCGTTCGGGTTATTGATTGGGGTGAGTTGCGTGCGCTTGCCCGTCCGGAAGGCGATTCGTCCAATGGATAATTCCGGTTCGCAGCGGTTTGCCGAGGGACCGATACGCCATTGCCTTTGCTTAAAAAGGATCGGGCCTATATAAGCATCTCCCGAACGCACCGTCGGCGGACCATGCAAACTGCGGATGCCCAAAACCCTCTCATTCTACATCGCTCGGCAGTTTCTGGGTTGGTTTGCCGCTCTTGTGGCGGTGGCTGCGGTCTTGGTGCTGATGCTGGACGCGATGGAGTTGGTGCGCCGCGCCGCGTCTCGCCCGGATGTCGGCGCGGGGACCATCGTGCAGATGGCTTTACTGCATTTGCCCCATATTATCGATACCGTCCTCCCCTTCGCGATGCTTTTCGCGGCTATGGCTGCGTTATGGCGATTGTCCCGATATCAGGAACTGGCGGTTGCTCGGGCCGCAGGTCTTTCAATCTGGCAATTGCTGCTGCCCGGACTGATGGTTGCTGTTTTTCTGGGCCTTTTTAAAATATTGGCTTTTAATCCCCTGGCCGCAATTTCCCTCTCTTTGTTCGAAGATTACGAGGTCGAATATTTCAATCGACGGCCGAATAATCCCGTTTTGCAAGGAGACGGTCTTTGGTTAAAGGATTATTCCCAGGCATTTGATTTGATCATTCATGCGGAAAAACTCAATCCGAAGGAGCGGGTATTCCAGCAGGTCACTGTGTTCCAATTCCTCGAGAGCGACCAGTTCAACGCCCGCATCGACGCATCGGAGGCCGTTCTGACCGATGGTGCCTGGCAATTCTCGGATGTGCGGGTGGTGGGGCCGGATCGTCCGGTTGCGGAATTGGGCACTCTGTCCCTTTCGACCCGGCTGAATTGGGGCAAACTCGAGGAAAGTTTCGCCTCCCCTGCAAGCATGCCCGTTTGGCGTTTACCATCTTTTATTCGGCTGCTAGAAGACGCTGGCTTTTCGGCCGCTGCCCATCGCGTCCAATTGCATGTGGCATTGGCCGCGCCAGTCGCGATGGCCGCGATGGTGCTGATAGCCGCCGGTTTTGCGATTCGCCCGCCCCGGCGGGGGGGAATTCTTGCGTTGATGACAATGGCAGCCATGGCAGGGCTCGGGTTCCATTTGCTGACACAGGTTTTTTTCCGCTTGGGCTTGTCTGGTCAGTTGCCCGCTGCGCTCGCTGCGTGGGCACCGGTTGGTTGTGTTGCGATGTTGGGAGCCGCGTGGCTTTTGTATACTGAGGATGGGTAATGTTATATTGGAGGTGTGCTATTAAAAAAAATATACAAGTATCATCGACCCTATTGTTGTTCTGCTTGGGGCTTTTTTTCTATTTTGGGTCCTATGCCTATAGTCAAGGGCGCGATACGTTATCTCCGCAAACAATTATCAGAATTGTCAACGATTATCCGATTTCCCAGTATGACATCGATTCACGAATGCGGATGGTTACCGCAACGGCAGGACGCCCGCCTTCAAGCGATAGTCTGCAACGCATCAGAGCCCAGGTTCTGGAAACTCTGATCGATGAGCGGATCCAATTGCAGGAGGCGGAACGCCTGGGGATTGCAGTTGAAAATGAGGAAATTCAGGCTGCGATCACTACAATCGAAGAAACCAATGGCATGCCGGAAGGCGCGTTGGTCGCAACTCTCGGCGACCGCGGTGTGGACGTTGGGACGCTGATTGCACAAATCAGAGCGACTCTCGCTTGGCGCAAGGTGATAGCACAACGTGTGCGAGGGCGGGTGCAAATCAGCGACGAGGATGTGGATGCGTATCTGGCGGACCTTGGCCAGAAAGGCGGGGCCGAATACCTGCTGGCGGAAATTTTCGTAGCTGCGCCGACACTGCAAGATTTGCCCAGGGCGGAAGCGGTGGCGGAAGATTTGGCCCAACAAATCCGCAAGGGTGTCCAGTTCCCGGCGTTGGCGCGGCAGTTCAGTCAGGCGCCTACGGCTGCGGCCGGTGGCGACCTCGGCTGGGTGGAAGCCGCGCAACTCGACCCGCGCCTGGCATCCGTGCTTGAAAGCTTGCCGGTCGGGCAGGTGTCCAACCCAATTGAAGTCGATGATGGGTATTATATTCTGGCCCTGCGGGATCGCCGGTTATTCGGCGCGGAAGGTCAGGAGCAAATGCTATACGAAATCCAGCGGTATTTTGCTCCGTTCGAGCCAACGGCTACGAATGCTGCGAAGATCGCCATATTGCGGAGAGCAGAGCAGGCACACAAGACCATTGCCTCCTGTGCGGACGTCCAGCCTGCAGCGCAGCGGTTTGGAGCGCAAGGCACCGATATGGGTCAGGTTCCGTTGGCGAATATCCCAGGCCCGCTTCGGCCATTAATCGAAAAGCTCGAACCGGGGGAGAAAACCGAGGTTCTAACGCTATCGGACGGCGTGCTGATCATGGTGCTTTGCGACAAGCAGGTCCGCACGGTTGGCCTGCCCGACCCGGAGGAAGTGCGGGCAATGCTGCTCAACCGGCGGCTTGACCTGGAGGCTCGCCGGTATCTTCGTGATCTGCGCCAGAATGCCTTGATCGAACCTGGGCGCTAGGGGTTTTTCATGGTGCTTGCGGTCACGATGGGGGATCCTGCCGGAATTGGCGGCGAGTTGACACTGCAGGCTTGGCTTGAACGGGAAGCACGCGCCGTGCCCGCCTTCTGCGCCATCGATAACCCCGCGCATCTCCGATCCCTGGCGGAGCGTTTGGGGTGGCCGGTTGCGATCAGAGAGGTCCAATCTGTTTCGGATGCCATCGATTGCTTTGAAGATGCGCTGCCGGTGTTGCCGATTGATTTGCCGGCTACCGCCGTTCCTGCATACCCGGATGGCGCGAATGCTTCGGCCGTCATCGCCAGTATCGAAATGGCGGTATCGCTCGCCCAGAATGGGAGCGTTGCCGGGATTGTGACCCAACCGATACACAAATCGACGCTCTATGACGCGGGGTTCAGGTTTCCAGGCCATACCGAATATCTGGCGCATCTGACAGGTGCATCCCTGCCGTCGATCATGATGCTGGTTGGTGCCGGCTTGCGGGTTGTGCCGCTCACCATCCATGAACCGCTGGCGACCGCGATTGCGCGGTTGAGTGCCGATCTGATCGAAACAACTGCGTTTCGGGTTGCCGATGCCCTGAAGCAGGATTTCGGCCTCGCCAGGCCGAAACTGGCATTGGCCGGGTTGAACCCGCATGCGGGAGAAGACGGCACGCTCGGCGACGAGGAGGTCCGCTTCATCCGTCCGGCTGCGGACCGCCTCCGTGCGGCGGGAATCGATATCACCGGCCCGCATTCGCCAGATAGCATGTTTCATGCCGCAGCCCGGGCACACTATGACGTGGCATTGTGCCTGTACCACGATCAGGCATTGATCCCTCTGAAGACGTTGGCCTTCGACGAAGGGGTTAACATTACACTCGGCCTGTCGATTGTTCGCACATCACCGGACCACGGAACGGCGTTCGATATTGCCGGCAAGGGCGTGGCGAACCCGGCAAGTTTCGTTGCCGCCTTGCAGCAGGCAGAAGCGATTGCGAATTGCCGTGCCGGCAGGTGAATTTCCGAAGTTGGCGCCCTTGCGCGAGGTCATCGAGGCGCATGGCCTGGCTCCCTTAAAACGATATGGTCAGCATTTTTTAACCGACCCGCGGCTGATCGCACGAATAGCGACGGCGGCGGGAGACCTTTCCAAAGGGACCGTCATTGAAATAGGTCCAGGCCCGGGCGGCTTAACCAGGGCCTTGCTGGCCGCCGGCGCGCCGCATGTCGTGGCGGTGGAGTTTGACCCGCGTTGCCTGTCTGCCCTGGAGGAATTGGCGGCGGCATTTCCCTGCCGATTGGAGATCATCGCCGCAGATGCCTTGCAATTCGATGCAGCTGAGGTTGGCAGCGCGCCGCGGAAGATAGTTGCGAACCTTCCCTACAATATCTCGACGGCGCTTCTGACCAAATGGCTGGCGCGGGCGAGTGCGTTCGAAAGCCTGACGCTGATGTTCCAGAAGGAGGTGGCCGAACGTTTGACGGCAGTTCCACGCACCAAGGCCTACGGACGGCTCAGCGTGCTGACGCAGGCTTTATGCCGGGTCCGAAAAGACTTCGATTTGGCGCCGGGTGCCTTCCATCCGCCGCCGAAGGTGACATCCAGCGTTGTCACGCTGGTACCGTTCGAAACGCCACTGGTATGCGCCCTGAAAACCCTGGAAGCCTGTACTGCTGCGGCCTTCGGTCAGCGGCGGAAGGTTTTGCGGTCCAGCCTCCGCTCCTGGGTTGCCGACCCTGAACCGCTGCTGGAAGAAATAGGCATCAAGCCGACGGCCCGGGCAGAGGAACTATTGCCTGCGGATTTTGTCCGTCTTGCGACCGCCTTCGAACGGCGTCTACACCGGAGTCAGTGACCTGCCTGTAAACCGCGGACGAACTCACCAAGCCCCAGGAGGCGGTCACGGCGGGCGCGCTCCGCCGTCAAGATGGCGCGGACTTGGGCAACACTCTTATCGATATCGGCGTTGATGATGACATAGTCGTATTCGGGCCAGTGGCTCATTTCATCCGCTGCCTTGGCCATGCGTTCGGCGACAACGTCCGGTGGATCTTGTGCCCGCTTCGTCAGCCGTTCTTCCAGCGCCTGTGTCGACGGCGGCAGAATGAAGATCGAGACAAGGTCTTCACGCGCCGATTCGCGGAGTTGCTGCGTTCCCTGCCAGTCGATGTCGAACAACATATCCTGGCCCTGGCTGAGCGCCGCCTCGACCGGCCCGCGGGGAGTGCCATAGAAATTGCTGAACACGCGGGCGTGTTCCAGCAGTTCGCCGCGGTTCAGCATCAGGTTGAACGTGGTCTTGTCGATGAAGTGATAATCCACGCCCGATACCTCCCCGGGCCGCTTCGGGCGAGTCGTCGCGGAAACGGACATATCCAGGTTTTCGTCTTCCGCGAGCAAACGGCGGGCAATCGTGGTCTTGCCAGCGCCCGAAGGCGAAGACAGGACCAGCATCAGGCCCCGGCGGCGTAGGACAGAGTCCATAAAAAATCTCCTGCAGGGCCGAGCTATTCGACGTTCGCGACCTGCTCGCGCACCTGATCGATAGCGGCCTTCAAATCAAGCCCGATTCGCGTGAGATCGATATCCTGCGATTTGCTGCAGAGGGTATTGGTTTCGCGGTTGAATTCCTGGGCCAGGAATTCCAGCTTGCGGCCGCACGGTTCACCCTTCCGGATCAGCTCCCGGCCAGCCGCAATATGGGCCGCAAGGCGGTCCAGTTCCTCGCGCACGTCGGCCTTCGCCGCCAGCATTGCGATCTCATGGGCCAGCCGCTCCTCAGGCAGGGCGGGGGAGGTGCTGGCCGCCTCGGTTATTGCCTGCACCAGCCGGGTCCGGATGGCCTCGGGTTGGGTGGCCGCCGTCGTGCGGGCAGAGGCAGTCAGTGTCTCGATTTGATCGAGATGCGCGGTCAGGATGGCTTCCAGAGCGCGCCCCTCCTCGGCCCTTGCATGGAGCAGTTCCAAGGTGGCTGTCTCTGCGCCTGCCATCAACTCGTTATGGATTTCTGCTTCCAGGGTAGGGGAGGGGGCTTCATCCAGCGCTTCGATCACACCGCGCAGCGCCAGCAAACCCTCCGGCCGGATCCTTTCATATTCGGCCGCATCACCCTGTAAAAGCAGGCGGCGTGTGCGGTGTTGGACAGTTGCCAGCCACTCCTCATTGATCTGATAGCTGGCTCTTGCCCTTGCCCACTGCACTTGCAGGTTGACTGAGATGCTGCCGCGCGCAAAGGCACCGGAAGTCAATTTCCTCACCGGTTGGTCCAGCGCTTCGAACCCGTTCGGCAAGCGTAACCTGAGGTCCAGTCCGCGGCTGTTGACGCTACGCAGTTCCCAAACCCATTGGATATCGCCGGTCATTCCCTGCGAGCGGGCAAAGCCGGTCATCGACGCTAGTGGCATATCGTTACTCTTTTTCTGATTTCCGGCGGTCACGCTCTATCGCTCGCCACCGGGCGACATTGCGATTATGCTCGGCCAGGGTCTCGGAGAAGGCATGGCCCCCCGAGCCGTCGGCGACAAAATACAGTGCATCCGTTTCCGCCGGTTGTGCTGTCGCCATCAGAGCTGCCTCTCCTGGGTTGGCAATCGGACCAGGTGGAAGCCCCGTTATGTGATAGGTGTTGTAAGGGTGGGCATTGGCCAATTCACTGCGCCGCAAACCTCGGCCCAGCGGTGCCGTTCCGCCGGTGACGGCATAGATGGTGGTCGGGTCCGATTGTAGCTTCATGCCCCGCCGCAGCCGGTTGATGAATACGCCGGCGACTTCGGCGCGTTCACCGCTCAGCCCGGTTTCCTTTTCGACAATGGATGCGAGGGTAACGAGTTCATGTTCGTTTTTCAGCGGCAAATCCGGCCTGCGGGCGGCCCATGCTTTGGCCATGGCACGTTGCATCCCCTGCTGCATACGTGCGACGAAGTTGCGCCGGTTTGTCCCGAATTGGTAATCATAGGTCGAGGGAAGCAATGCGCCCTCCGGCACATCCTCCGGCACATCACCCACCAACCCTTCCTGCGCAGCCAGCAGTTCCAGCATGGCGTGGGTTGTCAGGCCCTCAGCGAATGTGACGAAATGAACCTCGGTTTCGCCCCGAACAATCCGGGTGAGTGCAGCCTCCAGGCTGACACCAGCCGGGAAGAGGTATTCGCCCGCTTTGAGAGACTTGGTGTGCTCACGCCATTCGGCCAGCAACTGAAACAAACGCGGATGCTCGATCACACCCTCGCGTTTCAATTGCCAGGCGATTTGCAGCACACCACTGCCCCGCTCGACGATCACGCGTGTCGGCTGTGAGGAAGGGCCCGGTTGTGTGATGGCCTGCTGCCACCAGACATAAGCTCCGCCCGCACAGGCCAACGCCAGCACGACAGCCAGTGCCAGCAATCGCTTCCACACCGGCTACGCTCCTGCTGTGTCAGACTTTGGCAAAGATCAGCGATGCGTTCGTGCCGCCGAAACCGAAGGAGTTGGACAACACCGCCCGAACTTCGCGCTTTTGTGCAGCTTTCGGCACCAGATTGATGTCGCAGCCTTCTGAAGGCTGCTCGAGATTGAGGGTCGGCGGCAATACCCCGTCGCGGATGGCTAGAATGGAGAAAATCGCCTCCACCGCTCCCGCAGCGCCCAACAGATGGCCAATTGCCGATTTGGTCGATGACATTGCCAGTTCGTATGCATGCTTGCCGAACATCCGCTTTACGGCGCCCAGTTCGATCTCGTCCCCCAATGGGGTGGAGGTGCCATGCGCATTGATATAGTCGATCTCATTGACGGACATTTTTGCCCGTTTCAGCGCACCTTGCATTGCGCGGAAGCCGCCATCGCCATCGTCGGCTGGGGCGGTGATATGATGGGCATCGCCGGACAGGCCATAGCCACACAGTTCCGCGTAGATTTTGGCGCCACGGGCCTTTGCGTGCTCGTATTCTTCCAGCACGACCACCCCGGCACCCTCGCCCATGACAAACCCGTCGCGGCCAACATCCCAGGGGCGGGACGCCCGTTCGGGGTCATCGTTATAGCCGGTCGATAGCGCTCGTGCAGCGGCGAAGCCTGCAATTCCCAGGCGGCAGATCGCAGCTTCTGCGCCGCCGGCAACCATCACGTCGGCATCGTCACAAACAATCATGCGCGCGGCATCGCCGAGAGCATGGGCGCCGGTGGCGCAGGCAGTCACGGGCGCATGGTTGGGTCCCTTGAACCCAAACCGGATCGATACTTGGCCGGAAACCAGATTTATCAATGATGCAGGGATAAAGAACGGAGAGATCCGGCGGGGGCCTTTGGTTTCGAGAATGATCGAATTTTCGTAAATCGTTCCCAAACCGCCGATTCCGGACCCGATCATCACGCCGGAGCGGCAACGGGCTTCCTCGTCGCCTGGAACCCATCCGGAATCGTCAACCGCCTGCTGGGCGGCCGCAATTCCGTAGGTGATGAAGGGGTCGATCTTGCGCTGTTCGCGCTTTTCCACCCAGTCATCGGCATTCCAAAGGCCGTCGGAGGTCGCGCCTTCCGGCAATTGTGCCGCGACCTTGCAAGGCAGGTCGTCGACATTGAACCGGTCAATGCGGCGCAAACCCGATTGGCCGGCGATGAGACGTTGCCAAGTGGCTTCGACTCCGCAGCCAAGCGGCGTCACCAAGCCAAGCCCCGTTACCACCACGCGTCGCATGAACAATTCTCCTGGCGTTCAGATCGTACCGCCCAAAGCGCGGATCGGCGCTCAGGTGTTCTCTTGAATATAGGAGATGGCGTCCTTGACGCTTTGGATTTTTTCGGCGGCGTCGTCGGGAATCTCGACGCCGAACTCTTCCTCGAACGCCATGACCAGTTCGACCGTGTCGAGCGAGTCCGCGCCCAGATCGTCGATAAAGGTAGCGTTTTCCGTAACCTTGTCTTCCTCGACACCCAAGTGCTCGATAACGATCTTTTTAACGCGCTCAGCAACGTCGCTCATAGATACTGATCCCTTAGAAGATTTTAGAGATGGGTTTGTATTCGAATGAAACCTTGTCGTGTCTCAACGTAAAGGCCTCATGTGTGGTCTCGTGCCTCGCCGCGAACGTCGAGGCGTTTGCGAGGGGTGTTACCATGATTTGACAGCCCCTTCTAGGTCAACTCACGCTCGGAGATGGCCCGATTTCGCACACTTTGCGCCGCGGCATATCAGCGCTTACCGCTTCAGATCATCGCCATGCCGCCATTAACATGCAGGGTTTGCCCGGTGACATAGGCTGCTTCATTGCTTGCGAGGAAGACGACGGCCGCTGCAACCTCTTCGCCATGTCCCAGGCGGCCCGCCGGAATCCGCGGCAGGATCGCTTCCTTCTGTTTGTCATTGAGGGCATCGGTCATCGCCGTTTCGATGAAGCCGGGGGCCACGCAATTCACGGTGACGCCGCGCGCTGCAACCTCTCCGGCCAGCGCTTTGCTCATGCCAATCATGCCAGCCTTGGAGGCCGCGTAGTTGGCCTGACCAGGGTTGCCAGTGACGCCGACCACCGATGTGATCCCGATGATCCTGCCGAACCGCGCCTTGGTCATGCCGCGAAGTGCCCCTTTTGCCAGTTTGAAACCCGCGGTCAGATTTACGTCGAGCACCGTTTGCCAATCAGCATCCTTCATGCGCATGGCCAGGCCGTCCCGGGTGAGGCCGGCATTGTTGATCAGGATATCGATGCCGCCGAGCGCCGAGTCGACTTTGCTGATCAGTCCGTCGACGGCTTCGGGGTCTGCCAAGTTACAGGGGGTGACGACTACCCGTTCGCCGCCGAGGTCATCCGCCAGTGCTTGCAGTGCGTCTTCCCGCGTTCCGGACAGCGCTACGGCCGCCCCTTGTGAATGCAGTGCCCGGGCGATTGCGGCGCCAATTCCGCCGGATGCGCCAGTGACCAGTGCGCGGCGGCCAGTCAGATCGAACATCATGCCGAAAACCTTTTCCTCACAATTTGCCCAGGAATGACTCAATATCATCCGGGCCTTCAATGGCGATGCCCGTCAGGGCGCGGTCAATGCGCCGAACCATGCCGGTCAATACCTTGCCGCCGCCCATCTCCACCAAAGTGGCGACATCCAGGCCTTTCATCGCCATGACGCTTTCACGCCACCGAACTGTAGCGGTAACTTGTTCGACCAGCAGCCGGCGGATCTCTTCTGGGTTCGTTACCGGCGCAGCGGTGACGTTCGCGATCAGGGGAACCGATGGCTCATCCATGGCAATGGTTGCCAGCGCTTCCTGCATCGCATCGGCTGCCGGCTGCAGCAGGGGACAGTGGAACGGTGCGCTGACATCCAGCATGATGGCCCGGCGCGCCCCTTTGCCCTTGGCGAGATCGGTGACGCGTTCGACGGCTTTCAAGGCACCGCTGACCACAACCTGCCCGGGGGTATTGTCGTTGGCAATCGCGACGACGCCGTCCGCGCCTGCCACAGCGACGATTTCCTGCACATCGGGGATATCCAGGCCCAGAAGCGCGGCCATGGCGCCTTGCCCTACCGGTACGGCTGCCTGCATGGCCTCGCCGCGGCGGCGCAGCAGGCGGGCGGTATCGGCCAAGCCAATGGTACCGGTTGCGGCAAGTGCCGAATATTCGCCCAAAGAATGCCCGGCGACGTAGGCGGCGATGTCGGCGAGCCGCGTTCCGCCTTCTTTCTCCAGCGTGCGGACCAGCGCAACCGACACTGCCATCAAGGCTGGCTGGGCATTCGCTGTCAGCGTCAATTCTTCCTGTGGTCCTTCGAACATCAGGCGCGAGAGGGTCTGCCCGAGGGCGTCATCGACCTCTTCGAAAACCTCGCGGGCAACCGGTGAGGCTTCTGCCAATCGCTGGCCCATACCAACTGCCTGGGACCCCTGTCCCGGAAAGACGAATGCGCGCGTCATGGCGTGCTTGCCTCCGCACTACGAAAACTGCAATATGTTTGATGAGCCGCAGGTTAGAGAACGGGTTTCTATCGCATGTCAAGCCGGCGCCGATTTTTTTTGTGTACTCCGGCCTTGCGTATGGGGTCAAAATCAGTATAAGGGCGCTTTCCGCCACCGCTGGCATCCGCACTGCGGGACCAAAAGCGGCGGGAAGCGGGAATTGACCGCTGTCTGGGTCATCCGGACGATGAGGCGGCAAACCCAGCCAAATCCAAGGCCGCGGAGACCATCACTTGAGCAAGCGCGGGCGGCTTGACGCCGTACCGCCGGGACCGGGGAATGCCGTATTACGAGACTATTTTCATTGTTCGCCAGGATATGTCTGCCGCACAGGTAGAAGCAATGGCCGACAGCTATGGCGAACTGATTGCCGAACAGGGCGGAAGTTTGGTGAAGCGGGAGATGTGGGGCCTTCGGACCCTGACCTACCGCATCAACAAAAATCGCCGCGGCCACTATGTTATGATGCATCTCGACTGCCCAGCGCCAGCGCTGGCCGAGATGGAGCGCCGCATGCGCATCTCGGAAGACGTGGTTCGGTATTTGTCGATTAAGATCGACGAAATTCCGGAAGGTCCGTCCGCAATGCTGCAGCAGCGCGAGCGCAGTGACCGTGGAGAGCGCGGGGAACGTGGTGGCGACCGTGGTGATCGCGGTGGCGATCGCGGCGAACGTCGTGGGCGCGATCGCGATGACGGAGATGCGCCGCGTGAGAGCCGTGATCGCGGCCCGCGCGATGACGAGCCCGCCGCTGCAACCGATGGAGCTAACTGACAATGGCCGCTACTGCCCGTCGAGCGTTTTTCCGCCGCCGCAAGTCCTGCCCGTTTTCGGGGCCGAATGCGCCGAAAATCGACTATAAGGATCTGCGCCTGCTGCAACGTTTCATCTCTGAACGTGGGAAGATCGTGCCGAGCCGTATCACGGCCGTGTCTTCCAAGAAGCAGCGTATCCTCTCCCAGGCGATCAAGCGCGCCCGGTTCATCGGCCTGTTGCCGTACGTGATCGACTGATATCATAACGGGACCCATCGCCCTCGGTACGTGGCGGTGGGAAAACCCGCTGAGAAACGGCTCGCCCGTATGTTTCGCCAACTACCGCTTGCACTGGCTGCCGGACTCGGCAGCGCTTTGCTTTATGCAGCAGCCTTAGGCGGCAGTTTCTTTGGGATTCTGCTCGCCTATCTTGCGATGCTTCCACTTTTCGTGGTGGGGCTGTCTTTTGGCAGGCTGGCATTGATGCTTTCGGCCGGTGCGGGCGCGATTGGTGTGTCGGTCTTTGGCGGGGTTTATCCCGGTTTGGTCTATGCGCTGACTCATGCCGTGCCTTGTGTCGTTCTGGCGGGCTTGGCTCTGCGTAATCGTACGTGGAACGACGGACAGACCTATTGGTACCCGCCCGGGCGATTGCTCATGGTGACGTCTGGTTGGTGCGTTGCGCTGATTGTGGTTGGCGGGGTTCTGCTGTCCTCCTTCGGCCAGGGTTATAAGGACAGCGTGGTTACGCTGCTGCAATCCATGGCTGATGCGGTCCAGGGGCAAGACCAAGCGCTGGTTCAGCCGATGGCGATGGCCGACATGGCGGTGATATTGCCCGGATTGATCGCTTGGTCTTGGATGATCATGGCGACCTTGAACGGATTGATCGGCCAGACGATCACGCGCAAGTTGGGTCAGGCGTTGCGGCCTTCGCCGCGCCTTGCAGATATCGAGGTGGGGCAAAGATGGATTGGTGTCTTTGCTCTCTGCGTGGTAATAGCGTTTTTCGTACCGGGCGATGTGGGATTTGGCGCTGCCAATGTCGCTATCGTGATGGCATATCCGCTGTTTTTCCAGGGGCTGAGCGTGGTGCACAGTCTTCTCAATCACTGGGGCGCAGGTTCTTTGGGAATTGGCCTGTTCTATGTCCTGTTGATCGTTTTGGGGTGGCTGGCCGTGGCCGTTATCGCGTTGGGCCTGGCTGAGCCACTGATTAATCTTCGTACCCGTTTTGCCGGGCGTCAAAATACCTGATGGAGGTTCACTGATATGATCGAAATCGTGCTCATGGAGCGGGTCGAGCGCCTCGGCCAAATGGGTGATGTGGTTCGGGTGAAGCCCGGCTTCGCCCGCAATTTCCTATTGCCTCAAGGCAAGGCCTTGCGCGCAACAAAAGAAAATCTCGCACTGTTCGAGAGTCGGCGCGCCCAACTGGAGGCGGAAAACCTTCGCCGTAAGGAAGAAGCCGAAGCTGTCGCCGGGAAGATGGAAGGCTTGGTTGTCACCCTTATCCGTCAGGCTGGCGGCACCAACCAACTGTATGGTTCGGTGACGGGGCGGGACGTCGCCGAAGGTGTCCGCGAAGCCGGTTTCACTATTCACGCCCGGCAGGTCCTGCTGGAGCGTGCGATCAAGGAGCTCGGCATGCATGAGGTTCGTGTGGCCTTGCATCCCGAAGTTACCGTGAACGTGATGGCGAATGTCGCCCGTACCGTTGAAGAGGCGGAAATCCAGGCAACCGGCGGCACGGTCGAGCAGGAAGAGGCAGGCTTTACCTTCGATCCGGATATTGATTTCGAAGAGTTGGGCACGCTGCCGGATGACGATCGTCGGCCGGTAGGCGACCCTGGCGAGAACCCCGAGGGCGAGGTCAACTAACAGCATTACCCTTCTTCGGGTGGATAGAGATGCTTTTGGCCCTGGTAGTCTTCTACCAGGGCTTTTTCCGTTTCGCCCGTCAGGAGGGTAACATAGCTCTCGCTGGCCGGCGATTTCCCATGCCCGCCGGGAATGTCGATGACGTATGTCGGCTGGCATAGGCCGGAAAGCCGGCCTCGCAGCGCGCGAACCAAAGTCTGGCCTTCCGCAAGGCTGAGCCGGAAGTGCGCGGTACCACGCGCCAAGTCCGGATGATGCAGGTAATAGGGGCGGATCCGCAGTTCGACAAAGGCGCGCATCAAAGCGGCCAGGGTTTCCACATTGTCGTTGATGCCTCGCAGAAGAACGGTCTGGCTGACCAATGTCAGGCCTGCATCGGTCAGCTGACTGCAGGCGCGCCGTGTTGCGGGTGTCAACTCCCGGGGATGGTTGGAATGCAGGGCGATATAGACCGGAGTCTTGGCTTTCAGGGCCGCCAGCATTTCGGGGTTGATCAAGTCCGGCCGCACCGCTGGAACGCGGGTGTGAAACCGGATGATACGGACATGCGGAATGGCATCCAGCGCCTGGACGATCCGCTCCAGCCGGCGCGGGGAGAGGACCAGCGGGTCGCCACCCGTGACGATGACCTCCCATATCGCCGGGGTGGTGCGGATGTAGTCCAGGGCGCTGGCCAGTTCTGCCTCAGACAGGTTGCCAGCGCCATCCGGTCCGACGACTTCCCGCCGGAAACAGAACCGGCAATAAACGGGGCAGGTGTGCGTCGGCTTCAGCAAAACCCGATCCGGGTAACGGTGGACGATGCCCCGGACTGGTGTGAAAGCCTCATCGCCAATCGGATCGTTCCGTTCTTCCGGCGCCGTCAACAGTTCGTCGGGGCTTGGCACAAATTGCCGCCGGATGGGGTCATCTGGATCTGACCGGTCGATGAGGTCGGCCATCGCTGGCGTGATCGCCATCGCATAGGAGGCCAGCACGGGCTTCAGGGCTGCACTCTGAGCCGGCTCGATCAAGCCGGCGCCGATCAGGTCGTTGATGGATCGCAGGGCCATGGTGCGCTCTCCTCGCGAACAATTCGCTCCTAATGGTAGGAAATGGTCATTGATCGCGCTACGAATAGGGTCAGTGCAGTCCATAGCGGAAGCGCCATCATGCCGACCATCCCCCTAACCGTCCATCCGTCCGCAACTCTGCTTGCCAGGGAACGGCAACTGGCCTGGGCCATCGCCCGGTACGCAGCATCGAACCCGCCCATTCCCGGCGATGTTGCAGCCGAGGTCTCGCATCGCGTTGCTGATTCGTTGGCAGTCGCGCTGGCCGCCATCGACCGGCCGCCGGTATGCACGGCGCGGCAAATGGCGCTAGCACACCCCAGGCTGCGCGGTGCACGGGTTTTTGGCTTTGATGTCGGGGTGCATGCGGAATGGGCTGCGTGGGCGAATAGCGTCGCTGTGAGGGAGTTGGACTGGAACGATACCTTTCTGGCAGCGGATTTCGCGCATCCATCGGATTGCATTTCTCCCCTGCTCGCCGTTGCCCAGCAAACAGGCCGCTCTGGCGCTGCTCTGGTCCGCGCAATCGCCATTGCATACGAGGTTCACGTGGCGTTGGTGAAGGCCATCGACCTGCACAGCCACAAGATCGACCACGTTGCCCATTTGGCGCCAGCCGTTGTGGCCGGGCTCGGTTCGATGCTGCAATTGCCGGAGGCTGTTATTTACAGCGCGCTCAATCAGGCTGTTCACTTATCGTTTGCGACGCGCCAATCGCGGAAAGGCGACATTTCATCCTGGAAGGCGTATGCACCGGCCTGGGCTGGCAAGACCGCTATTGAGGCGACAGACAGGGCGATGCGGGGTGAAAGGGCGCCAAACCCGGTCTATGAAGGCGAAGATTCGGTGATAGCCTGGATGCTGGCGGGCCCTGGCGCGGCTTATGAGGTGCAGTTACCCGATCAGGACATGCCGCCTACGGGCATACTGGAAACCTATCCAAAGGCGCATTCCGCAGAATATCAGGCGCAGGCCATGATCGATCTGGCCCTTGCCTTGCGGGACCGGGTATCCCTGGCGGACATCTCGGATATCGTCATTTACACCAGCGATCACACCCATCGGGTGATTGGATCCGGCGCGAACGATCCGCAGAAATACGATCCCAAGGCCAGCCGGGAAACACTGGATCATTCGCTGCCCTATATCTTTGCCGTGGCTCTGGAAGATGGGGTTTGGGACCACATTGCCTCCTATACGCCAGAGCGTGCGGCGCGCATTGAAACCCATCGCCTTTGGAGTGCGATCACCACAGAGGAGGACCCGCATTGGACCGAACGCTACCATTCCCGTAATCCCGCAGACCGGGCGTTCGGCGGGCGGGTCGAGATTACGATGAAGGACGGTTCGGTAGTGGAGGCGGAGAAGGCGGTGGCTGATGCCCACCCGAATGGCGCGGCGCCCTGGGGTGCGGATGATTACCGGTCCAAATTCATGCGTCTCGCGGCTCCGTATCTGGCGACGGACGCCACCGTTCCGCTGTGGCAGGCAGCTCAGGACCTTTCGGCACTCGACGCGGGGCAACTGGTCGCGCTAAATCCCCTGCTCCCGGCGTTGGCTTCCGAGCAGCGCACCAAAGGAATTTTCGATTGGGAAACACCATGAGCAAAACCATCGCTATATTGGGCGGTACCGGCGATCTTGGCACCGGCCTCGCCCGCCGTTGGGCCAAAGCCGGGCATCGCGTCATCATCGGCTCACGCAGCGCGGAGCGGGCGCAGGAAGCCGCCGCCCAGGTGCCGGGTGCCGAGGGGATGGACAATTTGGCGGCAGCCACAGAGGCGGAACTCGTCGCGATCACTGTACCGTATGAAAACCAGTTGCGGACGCTCGATGCGGTGAAAGAGGCGCTGCAGGGCAAGATCCTGATTGATGCGACCGTCCCGCTGATGCCGCCGAAAGTGGGCACTGTTCAATTGCCGGAGGGAGGTTGCGCTGCGGTCGATGCGCAGAAGATGCTGGGCGATGGCGTTCAGGTCGTCTCTGCTTTCCAGAACGTCGCCGCCGACAAGCTCAAATCGGACGAGGATCTTGACTGCGATATCCTTGTAACGGGTGATAAACTGGTCGCCCGGGAAACTGTGATTGGCCTTGTGGAGGATGCGGGCCTGCGCGGCTGGCATGCCGGCCCGCTCGCAAATTCCGCCGCGGCGGAAGCACTGACCAGTGTGATCATTCAGATCAACCGCCGGTACAAAATCGCGGGCGCCGGCATTCGCATTACGGGCGAAATCGGCAGCGCCGAAAAGAAGTAACCGCCGATTAGCGCATGCAGATGATGCAAAGGGCGCACTGCCGTATCGAGGCAGCGCGCGCCCTTTAATTTTTTACAACGGCCAGCCGAGCCATTTGCAGAGCGATTCGCCCATCACCTCGGGCGGGATGCCCGCAATGTGCTTGGTGAACAATTCGACATGTTGGCGGTAGGTAATTGGGGACCGGGTGATATCCGTTCCCCAGAACGTACGTTCCGGGCCAAAAGCGTCCAGCACGCGCAGCACCGCATACTGCAACTGCCCCTCATAGGGATAGGGTGCCGTCGTGTAGCAGGGAAAGGCCGATACTTTCACTGCCAGGTTCGGATAGCGGGCCATCTCACACAGCTGCGGAATATGAGCGAATGCGTCGGAGTCCTTGCTCTGTGAGGGGATCGCCGCATGGTCCAGAGTGATCCGCAGATCGGGGTGCCGCTCCAGAATGCCCGCTACCTTATCCAGTTGGCCTGGCGGCAACATCATGATGTGCAGGCCATGCTTTTCCGCGGCAGACCAGAGCCAGTCAACCGTGCCTTCCGCCAGCCATCGGCGTTGCTCTGGCGTGTGGAAGGTGTACCGCAGGCCGAGCATGCCCGGCTGGTCCTTCCATGTCTCGAACGGCGGTTCCGACTCGGCTTGGTTGACGGATGCGCGGCCCATGATGGCGAAGCGGCCGGGGTAATCTTGCACCGCCTGGATGGCGAGATCGTTGTAATCGCCTTCCCAGGAAGGCGGCACCAGGACTGCACGGTCGATGCCGCCTTCATCCATCAGCCCGATCAGTTCGGGGGCCAGATAGGGCCAGTCGCGCTGCGGCTTGCCCCCGCGGCCGGTTGGCCAGGGGCGATCCGGGCGGTCGGCATCCCAGATGTGGATTTGCGCATCGGCTATCAGCATTGCAGGTGCTCCTATGCGAGATTTCGCAAGGTGCGCCGTGCGATCACCATGCGATGGACCTCGCTCGGGCCTTCGTAAATCCGCATCAGGCGCACGCGCTGGGCCATCAGTTGCAGCGGCAGTTCCTTTGTCATGCCCATTGCGCCGAACGCCTGCATGGCATGGTCGATGACCTCGCTCACCATCTCGGTCGCGTAGAGCTTGATCATGCTGGCCTCAGTGCGCAGATCGGCGACGCCAGCGTCCTGTTTTTCGGCTGCGTCCAACACCATCAGCTTGGTTGCATGGATCTTGGTGGCCGCGTCCGCAATCCACCATTGGACGGCTTGCTTGTCGGCAAGCCTTGAGCCGAAGGTGACGCGCTGTTGGGCGTGCTCGCACATCATCTGCAAGGCCCGGTTAGCCATGCCGACGCACCAAGCGCCCATTTGCAGGCGGCGGACGGTCAGGCGGTGCTGCATCGGTCCGAAACCATTGCCCACCTCTCCCAGAACTTGGCTCTCGTGCAGGCGCATGTCCTCGAACACGAGTTCATAGGTGCGGGCGCCCGCCAGCATCTTGATTTCCCGTTCGACGATAAAACCGGGAGTGTCCTTTTCGACGATAAAGGCGGTGATGCCGCCGCGCGCTTTTTTCGCCGGATCCGTGACGGCCATCAGGATCATGAAATCCGCCTTGGGCACCCGACTGACCCAGATCTTCCGGCCGTTGATCACCCAGTGATCGCCATCCTTGACCGCGCGGGTCCGCATTTCCGCCGGGTCGCCGCCCGCACCTGGCTCCGAAATGCCGATTGCGGAGCCGAAGTCACCCTTGACGTAAGGATCCAGGTATTTGCGTTTCTGTTCGTCGGTCGCGACCTTCACCATCATGTGCATGTTCGGGGCATCCGGCGGGAACACGAACGGCACCGCAGTACGGCCGAGTTCAAAGTTCACACCGACCAAAGCCATGGCCGGCAGGTCCATCCCGCCGACCTCCTCTGGCGCGTCCAGGGCCCATAGGCCCAATTCCTTGCACTTTGCAAAAAGATGCGCTTCCTCCTCGGTCGAAAGGCCGCCAACCCCGCCGGATGCCTCGCGCTCGAGGACATTTTTTTCCAGCGGAATCAGTTCCTGATCGACGAATTTTGCGACCAATTCGTGGAGCATGCGATGTTCTTCGGGGATTTGGGCCATTGCTGGTTCCTAGGTTCGAGAGACCCTTGGCGAGGGTCGGTTATTATGGCGCCGCGTTATGCGGGAGAAGCGGTCTCACTGTGGCCGAGGGTTGTCTGGCTACCGCTTGATCGCCCGCAGGAAGCCAGACCTGGCCTTTGCCGCCTGCATCATCCAGCCTAGATCCTGGCCGGAAAGAATCATCTGCGCACCCTTTTGAATGTATTTCGTTGCCAACTCTTCGTCATAAACGCCACCCATGCCGAGGAATTTGCCATTGTTCCGGCAAGCGGCGGCAGCCGTGTCATAGGCCTTGGCGACATCCTCGTGACCATACTGGCCATGAATACCCATTTCGGCGCAAAGATCGTTGGTGCCGATTAACAGGCAGTCGACGCCCTCTACCGCTGCAATTGCGTCGGCATTGGCGATGGCCGTGGGCGTTTCGAGCATCACCGTGACCAGCAGGTTATCGTTGATCGTCTTTGCCATCTCCGCAATTGGCATGCTGCCATAGGACAGCAGTGGCTGGGTTCCTGAGATGGAACGGTGGCCAAGCGGCGGGAACAGTGCCTGGTCGACAACGCGCTGCGCTTCCTCGACCGTATCGATGTGCGGCACGACAATCCCCTGGGCGCCTCCGTCAAGCGGGCGGGAGGTCTGGAAGCGTTCATGCGCGCTTGCCCGCGGGATCGGCGTGATGCCGGCGTCCAATGCCGCAACCGAAATGTTCACCGCCATGTCGATGGTCATGGTGTTGTGTTCCAGGTCGATGAACAGCCAATCAAACCCGCAGACCTTGGCAATCTTGGCGATATCGACGCTGCGGGCTTGGCGGATACCGAAGCCGAGCGCCAGCTCTCCGGCGCGCATTTTATCTTTGGCGATGTTCGGAATGATGCTCATCGAATGGGTGTCTCCCAACGGGTTCAAGGCAGGCCGAAGCTTAGCTTTTTATGGTCAGGCTGCAAGGTTGGCATTAAGGCCGGCTTCACCATCAGCCGCGCAATCTATAGCCGCCGGAACCCGCCGGCCAACATGTCCCCAGCATCGAGCCCTCCGTCATGGCCCAAGCCCCGCATCACTCCCCGCCGCGGAGCGATCAGAACCGCAAGGTGATCCGCGGCAAGATTGAAAACATCACCGACCGGTTGGACCGCTATCCGTTGCTTGAGGTGATCTGGGAGAGATTGATCCGCCGGCTGGGTGACCGGTTGGCAGCGATCTACGGTGTGCCGGTGGTCGTGCATTTGGCCGGCAAGGAGATCGTCCGGTTTTCCGCCTATCTTGGCAGTCTGTCCGACGTCGCCTTGTTGTCTGTGTTCGAGGCGCAAGAATGGAACCATTCCGGTCTGGTCGTCATTGATGCTGCCGTTGCCGGGGCAAATCTTGAATTTCTGCTCGGCGCCGATCCGGATACGCCGATAGAGGCAGAGGCACGGCCGGTCACGGCGTTGGATCGTACCCTGACTTGCCGCCTGACGGACGCTGTGCTTGACGAGCTCGGGCAGGCGTTTTCCTCAGCCCGTGGCGAAATCGGCCAAGTCAGCATGGTGTGCACGCGCACGGAAACAGCGCCGCAAATGGCAGTCATCGCAGAGGCGCAGACGCCCGTCTTTGTTGCGCGTCTGGAATTGGGAATGGGTGGCACCGGGCGGCGCGGGCAGATCGATATTGCAATTCCCATGCCGATGCTGGACCCGATCCGCCGCTACCTCACGGAAGCCTATCGCGGAGAGCGGAAAGCAAACGATCTAGTCTGGACCCGTCACATAACCGGCGCACTGTTGAGCGCACCGCTGCCCATCGATGTCCAATTGGACCGGCTTATGTTGCCGGTGCGCGAGGTGATGGCCTGGAAGGTGGGCGATGTATTGCCTCTTTCGGCCAATGCCGACAGCGTTCTGGAACTGCATGTTGGCCGAGCCACCAACTGCGGCACGATTCTGATAGGTCGGCTTGGGGCGATGCGGGGCAATAAGGCGGTTAAACTCCTGACCGATGGTACCGCTGAGTTAGGGGCGCCAATCGCCCAATTGGCAATGCAACTGGGCTTGCCCGCAGGCGCATCGGCGGAGGTCATAAAAGCTGAGACCGCTGCCGATACGCAATCATTGGTAAGTGAGGTCCGCGGTCACGAAGCCGCCGTGCCCGCACGCCAGGGCGATAGCCAGGCATTGACGACAAGTATTAAGCGCTAAGGCCACCCACCACTGCTTGCCAGCCCAACAGCTAGGAGGCCAGGACACTGGCGGGCGGTGCAGTGCACCGCCACGAGCAGGGTGGACGTCATGCCGCCTGCGGGATCAATTCCGCCAAGTCATCCATGGCCCGCAATGCATCATCAAGCCGGCGGGGCGTCACCAGCACAACGCGTTTCACGCCCATGTCCCGGTATTGTTTCAAGGCGTCAAGGCCCGCGCCTTCGAAGCCGAAGACTGAGATTTCGATGCCGTCGGGATTGCGGCCGTGCGCGTCCGCCCGGCGGCGGACATCTGCGATCTGCGTTGGCAGATCCTCGATCAGGATGTCGATCGGAATCCAGCCATCGCAGTAGCGAGCGACGCGTTCCCGCCCTTTTTCCGTGGCGCCGCCATAGATTACCGGCGGGCCGCCCGGCTGCGCCGGCTTCGGGTAGGAGATGATGCGCTCGAACTTGACCATTTCGCCATCGTAGGAGGCTTCTTCCTCCGCCCAGATGCGTTTCATGGCTTCGACGCTTTCACGAAGGTATTTCCAGCGTTTGCGGAACGGCACCCCATGGTTCTCACACTCTTCCCGGTTCCAGCCGCCGCCGACGCCGAACAGCACCCGGCCGCCGGAGAGATAGTCCAGCGTCGCAACCGTTTTGGCCAGGGTGATCGGGTGGTGTTGTGCCACAAGGGAAACGCCGGTTCCGAGCTTGATTGTCTTGGTTGCGGCGGCTGCGGCCATCAGTGACACGAACGGATCGGCCATGTGGTAATACGGCTTCGGCAGAGGATCGCCGCCCGGATAGGGGGTCTTGCGGCTTGCGGGGATATGGGTGTGCTCCCCAACCCAGATGCTTTCGAAGCCCCGCTCTTCTGCCGCTAGGGCAAGATCGTCGGGGCGCGCGCCATATTCGACATTGTAGGTGAACAAACCCAGGTGCATCGTCAGGCGATTCCTCGAATGGCGATTGTGATCGGTTCCCCGGCATTCTGTCGTGTCGGGTGTAGGGTGTTGAGTTGATCAGCCGTTGGCGGCTCGGCAAACGGTCCAGCGCTGGCACAAGGTTTCGCCAGCAAGCTTCGCGCGGCCCGCCGAGCCGGAAGGTCGGCGTCAGGCCGCTTTCTTGCCTTTCAGCGCCCATTCGACCAGCGGCATCTGGTCGTTGCCGAAATACATATCATCGCCGTTCACAAAGAAGGTGGGTGAGCCATAGCCACCCCGTTCGATGATCTCGTCCGTCGTGCTGAACAGGCGCTGCTTGATCTCGTCGGTGGCGATAGCAGCGAAGAAGGCGTCCGGGTCCATACCGGCCTTCTCGACCACTTTGCGCAATTCGGCCTCTTGAGAGATATCCTTGTCGTCCCGCCAATAGGCCTCGAAGCAGGCGCGGGCGTAAGGTGCAATCTTGCCTTCGTCGATGGCGACAAAGGCACCGCGAAGCGCTTTCACGCTGTTCAATGGGAAAACACTAGGCCGCCCGATTTTCAGACCCTGAAAAGCCGCCCAATCTTCCATGGATTTCCGGTAGTGGGCGTCCTTCGCCGGCACCGGGTTCTCTCGCCGCTGATAGACGGACGGGTTGACCTTGTTGAACACGCCGCCGACCAGAAACGGCTTCCAGATCAATTCCGCGCCGGTGCGCTCGGCGACGCCTTCGATGCGCTCGAACGCCAAATAGGTCCAGGGGCTGGAGACGTCGAAAAAGAACTCTAGCTTTGCCATGGAAAGACTCCTGAAAAGGGGAAAATGTGATCGAACCTTAGCGGGACGATGCACCGCCGTCGATGTTGATGACGGTGCCCGAGATATGGCTGGCTCGGTCGCTTGCAAGGTAGACGATGAGGTCGGCAATCTCCTCGGGCCTGCCGGGCGGCGGGTTCTGCTGAACCATCTCCTCCCAGCGGCTTTCGTCACCGAATTTGTCGTGCGCCCAGCCTTTGCACATGGTGATCATCCGCTCCGTCGCAACCAAGCCTGGATTGCAGCCCACGACCCGAATACCGTCGTCGGTGGACCGCCCGCCAAGCCCGCGGGTGAAGTGCATCAGTCCCGCATTGCCGGTTGAGCCGGCAATGTAGGCAAAATTGGGCGAGAAGCCTGCCATGCCGAGCACGTTGACGATGACACCGCCGCCTTTCGCCTTGAGCATCGGATAGGCGGCGCGGGACAGATTGATGTATCCGAACACCTTAAGGTTCCAGGCTTCGCGCCAGCGGTCTTCCTCCACGGTCCAAAGGTCGCCTGGCGGAATGGCGCCTGCGTTGTTGACCAGAATGTCGATGTCGCTGCAGGCCTCCGCCAGCTTCTCCGAATTGCCCTTTTCGGCAATGTCGATTGGATGAATGGTGACGTTCACTTGATGCTGCGCGCGGATGCCGTCCGCCGCTTTCCGCAAATCCGCCTCGGTACGCGATGCGAGGTGCAGATGGCAGCCCTCGGCAGCGAATTCCTGAGCGCAGGCGAGGCCGATGCCTTTTGAGGCGCCGGTTACGAGCACGGTTTTCCCGGCTAGATGCATATCCATAGGGCGTCGTCCTGAGGTTTGTTTGAGTGCGTAGAAGTGTAGTGGAGCGAGGGGATGTCCGGCAATCGGCGCTGCGTATTGCCCCAATCACGGGGGCTCGCGCCGGGCCCGAATTGCCGCGTATAGTGCGGCCTCGGAACAGATCGAAAGGCAGCTCCCATGCGCGCAGTCGGAATTATGGTCCATGGCGGCCCGGAGGTATTGGAAGTCGTGGATGTACCGAAGGAACCTGTCGGCCAGGGCCAGGTCGGAATCCGCATTCATGCCGCCGCCGTCAACCCGACTGACGTAATGGCGCGCAACGGCACGCGGGCGGAACAGCAGAAGCTCGATCCGCCGCCTTATGTGCCCGGCATGGATGCAGCCGGCGTTGTGGAGGAGGTTGGTCCGGGTGTTTCGACTGGGGTCAAGGTTGGCGATCGGGTCATGGCCATGGTTGTGCCCAAGGCAGCCCATGGCGCCTATCGGGAGCAGATCACTCTTGATCAGCGGGCTGTGGTCGCTGCGCCGAAGGGCACAAGCCATGTGGAGGCCTGTACTCTCCCGATGAACGGACTGACCGCCCGCCTTTCGCTGGACCTGCTGGACTTGAAACCGGGCCAGTCGCTCGCCGTGACCGGCGGGCCGGGAGCTTATGGCGGTTATGTCATCCAGCTGGCGAAACTCGAAGGCCTGACTGTCATCGCGGACGCAGCGCCCAAGGACGAGGCGTTGCTGCAGGAACTCGGCGCCGACATTATCGTGCCGCGCACCGAAGATTTCCCCGCGGAGGTGCGGAAGCATTTTCCCGAAGGAGTCGATGCTCTCGCCGACGGCGCCCTTTTGAATGAAGCGGTGATCCCGGCGGTCAGGGACGGCGGTGCGTTTACAGCCATCCGCGGTTTCAAGCCGGCGCAGGCCGTGCGCGGGATCACCTTTAGCCAGACTTGGGTCCGCAGTTATGATGGCGAGTACGAAAAGCTCGACCACCTCCGCCAACTCGCAGACGAAGGTAAGCTGGCTCTGCGTGTTGCCGGGACAGTGCCGCCGGAGCGTGCGGCCGAAGCCCATGCAAAGCTGGAAGCCGGCGGCAGCCGTGGCCGCTGGGTTATCGAATTTTAGAGTGGACCCATTCGAGGGGCGAATTGGACGTGCTGGAGTGGCTTGGCATTACGCAGTCCCTGGCCTTCAACCGGCTCTTCTGTATCGGCAATTCCGGCGGCTTCATGCGAGCGCTTAATGTCTGACCCTATCATCTCCATCCAAGGCCTGACCAAGACCTATGCCTCCGGCTTTCAGGCATTGAAAGCTATCGATCTTGATATTCGCGAAGGAGAGATTTTCGCGCTGCTTGGGCCGAACGGTGCGGGCAAAACCACTTTGATTTCCATCATATGCGGGATCGTCACGCCGTCTGGCGGCAGTGTGACTGTTGGCGGCTATGACATTCTGCGCGATTACCGCAAGACCCGTTCCATGATTGGCCTCGTGCCGCAAGAACTGTCGACGGACACATTCGAAACGCCGCTCGCCACCTGCCATTATTCCCGCGGCCTGTTCGGCAAACCGCCAAACCCGGCACATATCGAACGGACACTCAAACAGCTATCGTTGTGGGACAAGCGCGACGGCATGATCATGATGCTGTCGGGCGGCATGAAGCGGCGGCTGCTGATCGCCAAGGCTTTGAGCCACGAGCCGCGCGTGCTGTTTCTTGATGAGCCGACTGCCGGCGTGGATGTCGAACTGCGCAAGGACATGTGGGAAATCGTCCGGCAGCTAAAGGCCGATGGTGTCACCATCATTCTGACGACCCACTACATCGAAGAAGCGGAGGCGATGGCCGACCGTGTCGGTGTTATCAGTCATGGCGAGTTGATCCTGGTTGAGGAAAAGGCGGCGCTCATGCAGAAAATGGGCAAAAAGCGTATGCTGCTCGACTTGGCGGAGCCGCTTGCGGTCATACCGGATCGTTTTGCCGGCATGGGATTGGAGCTTTCGGCCGATGGCACGCAGTTGATCTACACCTACGATACCCAGGCGGAGCGGACCGGTATCACCAGCCTGCTGTCGGACTTGCGCGACGCCGGGATCCGGTTCCGTGATCTGACAACCAAGCAAAGCTCGCTGGAAGAAATTTTCGTCTCCCTTGTGCAGGATGGTGCGGCTCGATGAATTTGCACGGCATCTCTGCCATTTACCGCTACGAAATGGCCCGCACCCGGCGGACGCTCTTGCAGAGCGTCGTCTCTCCTGTGGTGTCGACCTCACTCTATTTTGTGGTGTTCGGCAGCGCCATCGGCAGCAGGATCCAGGAAATCGGTGGCGTTGAATACGGCGCCTTCATTGTGCCTGGCCTGCTGATGCTGACCATGATGACGCAAAGCCTCTCCAACGCGAGCTTTGCCATCTACTTTCCCAAATTCATCGGCACGATTTTTGAAATGCTGTCCGCGCCGGTGTCTTTCTTCGAGATCGTCATCGGCTATGTGGGTGCTGCAACGACCAAGGCGCTAATCCTGGGGGCAATCATCCTGCTGACGGCATGGTGTTTCGTGCCGTTGCGCATCGAGTATCCGGCGGTGATGGTGTTGTTTCTGGTATTGACCGCGATCACCTTCAGCCTGTTTGGCTTCCTGATCGGCATATGGGCAGACAATTTCGAGAAGCTGCAGGTCATCCCGCTGCTGGTGGTGACGCCAATGGTCTTTCTTGGCGGCAGTTTCTATTCCATCGACATGTTGCCCGAGTTTTGGCAGACGGTGACTCTGTTCAACCCGGTATTGTATTTGATCAGCGGTTTCCGCTGGAGCTTCTATGGCATTGCCGACGTGAATGTCTGGATCAGCCTCGGCGCAATCACCCTGTTTCTCGGGTTGTGTCTGGCCGGGACGTGGTGGATTTTCAAGACGGGCTACAAAATCAAGAAATAGCAGCGGCGCCACCACGCTGCCGCGGGCCGCTTAGCAGCCAAAGGCCGGCCACCGCAGCCGGAACGCCACAGAGCGAGAAGGCGACGACATAGCTGTCAGTCAGCACCACCAGGGCACTGAAAGCGCTGGGCAACAGGATCTGCCCCAGATTGCCAAAGGCAAGCACCCCGCCGGTCATGCTGCCAACCTGCCCGTCGGGAGCCAGCCGCGCGGTTTCCGCGAGCAGCACACCATGCCAGCTGACCGCGGTTGCGGAACATGCCAGCACCACCGCGGCAATTCCCGCCATAGGCCATGCACTGGTCATCAGGCCCATGGCGGCGACAGCAATGAACATGGAAATGCCGAAACCCGCCAGCAACAACTTCGCGGGCACATGCCCGCTTGCGACCCAGCCCCACAGGATGCGGGCCGGAATGGCGATGGTCATGGCAAGGCCAAAGACACTGCCGGCCGTTTCCACCGATTGGCCGACGATCTCCACCAGATACGTCACCGTGAAAGTCGTGAAGACAGCCTGAATGCCGATAAAGGCAAAGCCGGCCGCTGCGAGCGGGCGCGTTGCCGGGTTTGCCAACACCATGCGCAGCGTTCCGAACGCATCGTTCCAGTGTAATGCCTGCGCCGGCACCCGGTCCCGGTCGAAGCGCTCTCGGATCGGCTGCAAGAGCAGCGCCAGCAGGCAGCAACCGGCTGCTGCGGTCAGTACCGCTGCCGGCCAGCCGTATGTGACGGCGATTGTCGGCAAGGTCAGCCCGGTTGCCATCACCCCTACCGGCACGCCGGTTTGCTTGATCGAGAACACGACCGGGGCGTATCTCGGGGGCGAATGCTTGGCCAGAATGTGACTGGAGGCAGGGGTTGCGACCGTTGCGCCGAGACCGAGCAGGGCAGCCGCCACAATCATCAGCGGCAATAGGCCCAGGCTTAAAACTGCCAGCCCGGCGCCGACTACCACCAAGGTCAACTGGCTCATGCGCAATGCGCCATAGCGGCGGATGAAGTTGCCGCAGGATAATGTTGCGAACAGGCCGAAGGCCGCGGTGACGCTGACAAACACGCCAATATAGGCTGGGTCCAGGTGCATGTCGGAGGCGACTAGCGGCCCCAGCACGGGCAAGGTCATCTTTGCCACGGTCGCAAAAGCCTGCTGGATCAGCATCGCGACCAGGCCGGTGAGCAAGAGGGAGTTCACCTTTTGCTCAACTCCCGTTTGGTGATCGCTTCGAACACTGCCAGCGTTTCATCGGAAACATGGTGTTCCATACCTTCCGCATCACTCTCGGCAGTTGCTGCGCTGACGCCGATGGCGCGGAGAAATTCCAGCACGATGCGATGGCGCCGCCGCGACTCATCGGCCATCGCCTCGCCTTCGTCGGTCAGGAAGATGCTTCGGTATGGGCGGGAAACGACCAAGCCGTCGCGCTGCAGTCGCGCCAGGGTTTTGTTGACGGTGGCATGGCTGACCCCGAACCGCGAGGCAAGGTCGACCGCGCGCGCCTCACCATTGACGGCGATCAGGTCGCTGATCAGCTCAACATAATCTTCGGCCATCTCCGTCTGGTGGGCCTGACGGATCCGGTCGAAACTGGCGGCTTGGCGGCCTGCGTCGCGCAATCGGCGTGGGTTGGGCATGGGCAATATCGGCAACAGTGCATGCGTATGGAAATCTCCCGATAGGGTTTGCCGCTTTCACCGCTGTCTGACAAGGCTTGACAGTAATTTAGCTAAGGCTACATTTATCGTCATTGGGTCTATTTTGTGCCAAAGGCTTTATAAGTCTGTCCGCACCAAAAGGGAAAGCGAAGGCGTTGCATGCGGCATGGCCGACTGATCTGGCTGCTGATTGCGATGGGGCTGACCGGCGCGATCTCGGCTCAGGCCTCGAAGCCGACGGTTCTCGCCACCATCGCCCAAATCGGTCAGCCGCTTGGCGAAATCGCGGGCGATTGTGCGTCGGTCGAATCTTTACTGGGCGAGGGCGTCGACCCGCATCTCTATCAACCGACCCGCGCCGATATGAAACGGCTGCTGGCTGCCGACCTGGTGCTGGCCAATGGCCATAATCTCGAAGCCGGACTGCGGCGCGCGCTGGATGCCTTGGCCGAGCGCGGCCGCGTGCTCTACCTCGCGGAAACCATCGACCGGGAGCGTTTGTTGCCGTGGAGTGACCACCACGCCGACCCGCATGTGTGGATGGATTCAGGGCTATGGCGCGATGCGCTGACTGCCGGCGTCGCCAGGGTTTCGGCATTGGTTCCCGGTTGCGCTGCCGATATCGGCAGCCGCGCCATGGCATTTTTCAGCCGGCTGGAAAAGGTCGACGCCTATACGGCTGCCGTTCTCGATTCCGTTCCCCCTGAAACCCGTATGCTGGTAACGGCCCATGATGCTTTTGCCTATTTCGGCCGGCGCTATGCAATCGAATTGCAGGGTGTGCAGGGAATTTCGACCGAAAGCGAGGCCGGGCTCGCCCGGATCGAGCAGTTGGTTCGCCTGTTGGTGGATCGCCGGGTGCCGGCGGTGTTCGTTGAGACCTCTGTCTCCGACCGGCTGGTGAAAGCCTTGATCGAAGGCGCGGCTGCCGCCGGGCATACGGTTCGGATCGGAGGGACTCTTTATTCCGATGCGATGGGCGCTCCAGATACCTACCGCGGCACGCTGATCGGGATGCTTGATCATAATGCGACCACCATTGCCCGAGCCCTTGGCGGGCAAGCGGCGGGGTTCTCACCGCAACTGGCGGAGAAATAAGCGTATGAGCCCGCAAATTCATGTGATTGAACAGACGCCCCTGCCGGCCCGGGGACCTCTGGTCGCCCACGGATTGTCTGTTGTCTATGACGGCAAACCGGCATTGTGGAATGTGGACTTTGCTGCGCCGGCTGGTGCGATGGTCGGCGTGATCGGTCCGAATGGTGCCGGCAAAAGCTCGTTCATCAAGGCGGCTCTGGGGCTGGTCCCCTGGGCCAGCGGTTGGGCGACCTTGCTGGGCGAAGCGCCGGCTAGAAGCCGTGCCCGCGTCGGTTATGTTCCGCAACGTGCCAGTGTCGATTGGGATTTCCCCGCCAGCGCGCTGGATGTGGTCGCAATGGGCTTTTACCGCAAACTCGGGTGGTTGCGCCCGGTTGACCGCAAGACCAGGGCTGCGGCGCGCGATTGCCTGGGGCAGGTGAGTATGGCGGACTTTGCCGACCGGCCCATCGGTCAATTATCTGGCGGTCAACAGCAGCGGGTTTTCCTGGCTCGGGCACTGGCGCAGGATGCCGATCTCTATCTGATGGATGAACCGTTTGCGGGTGTCGACGCTGCCAGCGAACAGGTACTTATCTCAGCATTGCGTGACCTTCAGGCTGCAGGAAAGACGGTTCTGGTGGTGCACCACGACCTTCAGACCGCGCCCGACTATTTCGATTATGCCCTGATCCTCGCCACCCGGGCCATTGCCAGCGGTCCGATGGCCGAAGTGTTCACCGCCGAAACGCTGCAGGAGGCCTATGGTGGCAGACTCGCGCCCAGCCAGTTGGCTGCGTTGGCGGTTTCGTGACGGCTTCGGGCATTGCGCGCGCTCTCAATGTTGGCCGTTGCTGTAAGGCCTAAACCGAACGGAATGGCGGCATTTACCCCTAATTTTCGTCTGAGTTTCGCAAGTTATGTTAGAGGCGCTGACCCTTTCCGCCGGCTATAATGCCGCGGTCGCAATGATCGGCGCGACCTTGCTGGGCGTTGCGGCCGGCCCGGTCGGCGTTTTCATGCTGTTGCGCCGCCGCGCCCTGCTGGCTGATGCCGCCAGCCACTCGACCTTGCCCGGTGTGGTGGCAGCCTTCCTTGTCAGCCTCTGGCTGACCGGCGATGGCCGGTTATTGCCCGTGTTGTTGCTGGGCGCTGCCATGGCGGCCGCTCTCGGTGTGATCGGTGTCCAGGCCTTGCAGGCACATTCCCGATTATCCGGTTCGACGGCCATTGCCGTTGTATTGAGTGCTGGCTTTGGCCTCGGTGTCATGGGGCTTTCCTATGTGCAGAACCTGCCAGTGGCAGGGCAGGCAGGGCTCGACCGTTTCCTGATAGGCCAGACCGCCGGCATGCGCCTTGCCGACGCTTATTTGATCGCCGGTGTCGCTGCAGCGCTGGTTTTGGCTGTCGCAGCATTCTTCAAGGAATTGCGCCTGATTGCCTTCGACCCGGATTTCGCTGCCGCTGCGGGCTGGCCGGTGCAACGGCTGGATCTGTTGGCCAATGGCCTATTGCTGGCGACCGTCGTAGTTGGATTGACCAGCGTGGGTTTGATTCTGATCGTTGCGTTGTTGATTGTCCCGGCTGTGACGGCCCGGCTATGGACGCGGAGCCTTGAGCGTATGGCGTTGCTGGCGGCGGGGTTTGGGGGCGTTTCGGCCTATTGCGGTGCCGCCGCTTCCGCCGCGTTTCATCACCTGCCGACCGGTGCCACCATCGTCCTGGTGGCCGGGGGTATTTTTGCCATCAGCCTGCCATTCGCTCCACTCTCCCGGCCAAAGGGGGCAGCAGAGGCGCAGGAGCCGCCGCCGTGAACCCGATGCTTGCCATCGACCTGCCGGCTCTGATGATTGCAGTCGCGGCCAGTATCGCCTGCGCCTTGCCTGGGTCGCTCCTTGTGCTCCGGGGGCAGGCGCTGCTGGGCGATGCGTTGAGCCATATGGTGCTGCCCGGCATCGTCATTGCCTTTCTTGCAACTGGCCGCATTGCCAGCGGGCCCATGCTCGTGGGGGCACTGGCGGCGGGATTGATCGGGGCCGGCCTGATTGCCCTGGTGCGGCGCGCGGCCCGGCTGGAGCCGAGTGCCGCCATGGGGCTGGTATTCACCATACTGTTCGCTGCCGGTGTCGTCCTGTTGGAGACCGAGGCCGCACGGAAGGTCGATCTGGATCTGAACCACGCCCTCTATGGCCATTTAGAGGCGGCGCTCTGGCTGGAGCCCGCGGAATGGGCGGATTTGCTGGGCTTGGAGATTTGGCTGACCGCCCCGAGGCCATTGCAGATGCTGGCGCCGGTCGCGTTGCTGCTGGCATTGGCCCTGGTGCTGGTGTTCAAGGAGTTGCGGATTGCCAGCTTCGATCCCGACTACGCCACCCTGCAAGGTTTTCGCCCGCGTATGATTGATTTCGGTTTGACAGCGGCAACAACTTTGGCAGCCGTCGCTGCGTTTGAGGCGGTTGGCTCAATCCTGGTGATTGCGCTGTTGACATGCCCCGCCGCCATGGCTCGGCTCTGTACCGACCGATTGGCGGCACATATTGGCCTCAGCGTTTTCTTCGCGAGCCTCATAGCTGTCGCCGGCTATACCACGGCAGCGACGCTGGAAACCAGCGCCAGCGCAACCATGGCCGCGGCGGGCGGTCTAGCCGTGGCCCTGACGGTTATCGTCAGGCATTTGCGTCGTCGATATGCGAAGCCCCCGGCTGCAGTCCCCGGAAACGCCCCAAATAGCGAGGTACGACCGCTTCGACCGGGGTCGGGGTGATGCCCAGGTCGGCAAAGCCTTTTGCCCCGTCGCTCACCACGTTGTCTTGTGCCAGCAATTTGAGCTGATCGCGGGTCAGTGGCGGCTTTGGCAACAATTCCAGCAGGCTGGCTTGGACCGCGGCGATTGCCGATGGCAATGGCAGCAACAGGCGCTTCATGCCGGCCTCAACCAGCGTGTATTCCATGATTTCCTTCATGGATAAGATGCGCGGCCCGCCAAGTTCGTAGGTTTCGCCCGCGCAGGCATCGTCTTCCAACGCCTTGCAGATCGCGTCGGCGACATCGCCGACATAGACCGGTTGCATCTTGGTATGGCCACCGCCGATCAGCGGCAGGACTGGCGAGCAACGGGCAAGGTTTGCGAACCGGTTGAAGAAATCATCCTCTGGCCCGAACACGACGCTCGGCCGGATGACCGTGGCTGCCGGAAAAGCGGCCTTGACCGCAGCTTCTCCCGCAGCCTTGCTTTGGGCATAAAGCGAGTCGCTTTCAGGATCGGCGCCAATGGCAGAGACATGCACCAGCCTGGATGCGCCGGCCGCGGCTGCGGCTTTGGCGATGGTGTTGGCTCCTTCAGCCTGGACGCTGTCAAAGTGTTGCGCTCCGCTTTGGTAGAGGATGCCGACCAGGTTCACCACCCAGTCCATGCCCTCGCACGCGGCGTTGACAGTCTCCGGGAAGCGCACATTTGTTTGCATTGGCGATATCTGGCCCACAGCCCCCATGGGCTTGAGGAACTTGGCCCGTTCCACATCGCGGCAGGCCACCCGAACCGGATGTCCGGCCGCGGCCAGACGTTTCACCACATAGCGGCCAATAAAGCCGGAGCCGCCGAAAACCACAACGCGCGCTTGAGCCATTGCTGAAAACCTCATCCGTGCCGGCGCGTCTACGCCGAGACGCGTGAATCATTCGCTGCTGGTATGCCGCAGTCATGCGCTTGCGGCAAGATGGGCATAGGGTCGCCTGTGTTTCAGTCCCGGCCGGGAGCTGCAATAACCACGCTTGCAGACAGCGTCATCCGTTCCGATACCTGCTGACCTGGCGCGGGAGCGGGCATTTGTTCTTCCGAAGCGTCCGCTGACAGCATGCGCGATTTCACGGCCGGCATTGGGCGGGGAATGTTCGCGCCATCTTGGAAATGGACTTGATGCACGCGAAATCCCTGTTCCGGGAACTGTTCGGCAACCGCCTTGGCTTCAGCCGCCGCGCGGGCGTAGATCGTTTGGCGCAACTGGGCAGCGGTGGCTTCCCGTTCCTGCAGAGAGGGTGAAAAGTCCACCGCCAGAATCCGAACGGTGCGGCCCTTTTCGGTTGCGCTTTCCGCGCGTTCGTAGATGCCGGGCAGGGTTGTCTGGGCCAGACGTGCTTCTGCAACGATCAGCAATTGTTCGAAACCGGTATCAGTCTGCTGGCGGTGCGATCCTGTGATATACCAGTGGCCCAGCCCCACCTTGTCGAGGATCGCCATCGGCTCCGCCGCGCTCGCTCCGGCAGTTTTGTCGGTGATCAGCGTTTTGATCTCGGCGACGACGCGCGCGGTCTTCGTCTCGACCCAGGCTTCCTCGGTTACGGTCAAGACAATCCGATCCGGCGTCAGGTTCTCATCGGCAAGAACAGGCTGGGTCAGTGCCGCCAGGGCGAATAGCCCGGCAATGAGATGTGTTCGCATGGGCGTCGTTCCTTTTGTCTTTCGGTCGCCAGACGGATTTCGCGTTGGCTGTCCGGCAATGAACCGGCAGGTCGATCACGACCGGCCGATTGCAAACAGCGCGCTCGTACCAACTTTGCCATTATAGTCAGAAATCGAGGTCGGCGTAATGGGCTGGCGGTGTGAAGCCCGGCAGGACATCGGCCAGGATGGGGCGGAAGGTGGGGCGGGACTTGATGCGCTGATACCAGTCCTTCGCTTCCGGCGCTTCCTCCCATGGCACCTCGCCCAGATAATCCAGCACCGACAGCTGGGCTGCGGCCGCGATATCTGCGAGACTGAAGGCATTGCCGGCCAGCCAGTTTCTGTGATCCGTCAGCCAGCCAATATAGGCCATATGCGTCACCAGATTCTGCCGGCCTGCACGGATTGCGGCGGAGTTCGGCTCGCCATCGCGCCGCAGCCGCTTCAAGAGCCGCTCGCCATGCACGTAGCGCGTAACTTCATCGTGGAATTTGATGTCGAACCATGCGACCAGCCGCCGGGTTTCGGCTCTCTGGTGCAGGGTATCCCCAAGCAGTATGGGAGATGGCGCAATTTCTTCCAAATACTCGCAGATGGCGCCAGAATCGGCGATGGTGGTGCCATCATCCTCCACCCAAACCGGCACCGTGCCGCCGGGACTCATTGCCAGGAATTCGGGACGGCGCGCCCAGGGCATTTCCACCTCTAGCGTGACCGGAAGACTCTTCTCGGCGGCGCAGACGCGGACCTTGCGGCAAAACGGAGACAGCGGGTGATGATAAAGTGTAGCCATAGGCCTGAATATAGCGCGCCAGCGGCCCGCGGGGAGTGGTAATGCGCGCACAGGTCCAATTGCGGGGCCAGAGCCGCTCTATACAACTTGCCGTAGCCGTCATTTCATCGAACGGACTACCCCCCAATGTCGCTCCCGGCGCTTGTCCTGCTCGCCCTGGTCCAGGGGATCACCGAGTTTCTGCCGATCAGTTCATCGGCCCACCTGATCCTGATGCGCGTATTCGGCGCAGAGGCGGGACTGGATACGCTAGGCCCGACAGCGGGAGCGGAACTGGCCTTCGATGTTGCCCTGCATGTCGGCACGCTGGCCGCCGTCGTGGTTTATGTCCGGTACGATCTTTGGTTGATCGTGAGCGGCGCGATACGCGGCCTTGGCGGCCAGCGCGGCGAGGGGTGGCATCTGGGCTGGCAGCTGGTGCTGGCGACCATTCCCATCGTCATCATCGGCCTGTTCGCAAAGGATTTGGTCACCGATACGTTGCGTTCGGTCGAAGTGGTCGCATGGGCCACTCTGGTGTTCGGCATCGTCTTGTGGTTCGCGGATCGGGCGATGGATCGGCTGCCTCTGGCCCATCTCGGCTATGGAAAGGCCACGCTGATCGGGATTGCGCAAGTGTTGTCGCTCATCCCCGGTGTCAGCCGGTCGGGGATCTGCATGACGATGGGGCGGGCGGTTGGTCTGAATCGCATCGATGCCGCACGCTTCGCTCTGCTGCTTTCCATCCCGACGATCGCGGGTGCCGGAACCCTGGCTGCGCTCGATCTTCACGAGAGCGGAAACGTCCAGCTGGAGATCGATGCGCTGATCGGTGCCGGTCTCGCGTTTGCCAGCGCCTGGCTGGCGATCCTACTCATGATGCGCTGGCTGGCTCGTGCCAGTTTCCTGCCGTTTGTGGTTTACCGCATTGTCCTTGGCCTGGTTCTTCTTGCCTTTGCTTATGGGTGATCGGCTTTTTGTGCTAAGGCGCACGGTATCATGAAGATTCTTGCTTTTGACACCGCCGGGCCCGCCCTCAGTCTTGCCGTCAGCGATGGAGGACGGACCTTGGCCGCAATGCACTGCCCGGTGGAGCGCGGCCATGCGGAATTGCTGCTGCCGGCGATTGGCGGTGTCTTGAAGGCCGCGTGTCTGCCTCTCGGCAGTGTCGATGCGATTGCCGCCACAGTAGGCCCTGGCTCCTTCACCGGGCTTCGCACCGGCCTTGCGGCAGCGCAGGGGCTTTCGCTGGCGATAAGCAAACCCCTTGTCGGTATTAGCCGGTTCGAGGCGCTGGCCGAGGCAACCGGCGTTTTTGGCCTGCGGTCTGTGGTTGTGGCGATGGATAGCAGGGCGCGCAGCCTGTATGTGCAAGCGTTTGCCGCATCTGCCGCCTTGGCACCAGGCTGGCCGCAGGAAGGGTTGAACCGGGCACCCGATGGGTTCACCGATGTTCTCTGGCCCGATAATGCGGTGGTGATCGGCGATGGCGCTGCTGCTTTGTTGGCTTGCAGCGCACCACTCGAAGATAGCGGACGCCGGCAATTGCCTGCTGCTGCGGTCGCGGCTTGCGCTCGCCGGCTGTTGGCTTCCGGCGAGCCGGGGCTGCCGCCGCAACCGCTTTATCTGGCCCCGCCGCGCGCTGTAAAACCGCGCGACGGCGGCCGGTTGCGGGCACGGTGAGTAAGCCGGTGACCGACCTGCTGCCCCTGACTCCCGACCTTGCCGAACAGGCCGCCAAGATTCACGCAGCGGCCATGGCAGATGGTCTGGGCGGGGATGTATGGAGCGCGGACTCGTTCCGGGCGTTGCTGGGCAGTGAGGGGGCGGGCGGCTGGATCGCCAAGCAAGGCGGGGTCGTCCTGGCTCGTGCGATTGCCGGTGAAGCGGAAATCCTGACGATTGGCGTTCACCCTGCCGCCCGCAGGCACGGGGTCGCACGCGCCCTGCTGAATGTCTGCTATGCGGTTCTGCCGGCCTTGGGCGCAGACCGTTTGCTGCTGGAGGTAGCGGTGGATAATGCACCGGCATTGACACTCTACCGGAGCGAAGGGTTTGCCGCTGTCGGCCGGCGCACGGGCTATTACAAGCGCGGCCCGGCGCGCATCGATGCGCTTGTGATGGCGCGTAATCTCTGAGCCCCTCATCCTTCGATGGGGCGGGGAATCCGGCACCTTATCCGAGGGATTGGGTGCGGTGGTGCCACCAAATGGCAGGACTTTCTGGAGATTGAGACCGTCAGGTTTATGGTTTGGAACTGCCCCAACCTTGGTTTTCTACCCGAATGCCCCTGCCGCTTTCAAAGCCTCTGCCTCGTCCGGGCTGAATCCCAACTCCGCCAGCACCTGATTGTTGTGCTCGCCCAGACCAGGCGACATGACGGGTGCGCGTTTTTCCACGCCCGTCAGCCAAAACGGGCTGGAGAGGGTGAGGCCGGCGCCGGCTTTTTCCGGCTCCGGGTGTGGGATGATCGCGCCGCTTTCGCGCATCTGCATGTCGGTGGCAATGTCATCGACCGTGCCGATCTCGCCGAAGGTGAAGCGGCTTTCCATGAAGATCGCCTTCCATTCGGCCCATGACTTTTGCTTAAACACTGCGTCGAAGGCGTCGATCAATTCCCGCGCATGCTGTTTGCGGCCTTCCGGCGTTTCGAAACGCGGATCGTCGGCCAATTTTGGCAGGCCGACGGTTCGTGCCACGTCCTTAAAGCGGTCAGGCTTGGTGATCATGACCAGATGGAACCAGCGTCCGTCGGCACAGGCATAGAGGTTGTGCATCGGGTTGTCGGCCTCCTCCCGCGGCGGCCGGCCCTCCACCTTGGCGCCGCAGAGCGCCGCCTGGGTCCAGATCGCATTCCACCACAGGCCGTTCGCCATCAGATTGGTGGCGCACTCACCGCCCAGCCCCGTGCGTTCCCGCCGCAGGAGCGCCATCAGGATGGCTGCGACCATGCTGATTGCCGTCGGATGATCGCCCATGCCTGGAAGCGAGCGGGCGGGTGCGGATTCGGGGGCTGGCTTGCAGAGGTCCATCAGGCCGGTGCGCGCCCAAAGCGCCGTCGAGTCGAACCCGGTCCGATCCGCCTCCGGCCCAGTCTCGCCGTAAGCCGTAACGCTGGCATAGATCAGGCGGGGGTAAAGGTCTTTCATATCCTGATAGCGCACGCGCAGCCGCTCGCGGGCCGGAAAGGGGGCGTTGGTGACAAACACGTCTGCGGTCTCCAGCAGCTTGTGCAGCACTCGCTGGCCTGCTTCCACCTTCAGATCCAGCGTGATCGCCCGTTTGGAGCGGTTGTCCACGATGTAATTGTACGGATAGTCACTGTAAGGCTGGCGTTGGGTGGGATCGTCGCGGCGGTAGGGTTCGCCCGTGGGCGGCTCGATCTTGATGACATCGGCGCCGAAATCGGCCAGCACGGTGGCAGCGACGGGAGCGGCAATGAACGACGCGCAGTCGATCACCTTCAGGCCTGCGAGGGGTAGGTCTTGGGTCATGGCAATAGGGGGCGTTTCCGGTTGATCTTGACAGTTGCCGGAAAGCCTACCCTGACCGTCTGCGGTTTGGTAGCCTTCCGCGTATCCGCTTCTGACGGGAGCCCATGATGGCGATTATTGAATACTTCTATGCTGCCCATTCCGCCTATGCCTATCTGGGCTCGGCCAAGCTGATGCAGGTGGTGCGTGACGCTGGTGCGACGCTGATACACAAGCCCAACGATCTGCGTTTGGTCGTGCCGGCGGCCGGATCCACCCCTACGTCGGAGCGGACGGCGGCGCATCGGGCCTATTTCTTCGGACGTGAGATCGATCGCTGGGCCGAGCATCGCAACGCACCCGTGTTGGGCCGTATGCCGACACACCATCGCAAGGATATCGACCTGCCGAACTGCTTTCTGATCGCCGCCGGGGAGGCTGGGCCGGCCATCGACAAACTGGCCCATGCCTTGCTAGAGCAGCACTGGCGCTATGATGCGGATCTCTCCGACGCCGCGACTCTGGTCAGCATCGCCAATGGGCTGGACCTCGACGGCGAAACGCTGCTGGCCAAGGCGTGTTCCGACGAAGCAAAGGCCCAATACAAGAGCAATACTGAGGAGGCTATCAACCGCTCGGTTTTTGGCTCGCCGACCTACTTTGTCGATGGTGATATGTTTTACGGGCAGGACCGGTTGGAGTTGGTGGAAAGGGCGTTGCGGCAGCCGTACAGGCGTTAGGATCGGTTATCGCACTGCCGCAGCCAGTGCCGTGTCCAGATCGGCAATGATGTCGGCTGCATCCTCGATGCCGATGGAAAGCCGCACGACGTCCGGCCCGGCACCGGAGGCGATTTGGGCGGTTTCGTCCAACTGCCGGTGTGTGGTGCTCGCTGGGTGGATCACCAGAGAGCGGGTATCACCGATGTTGGCAACGTGGCTGAACAGGTCCAGCGAATCCACAAGCTTGACCCCTGTCTCATAGCCCCCCTTCAGGCTGACGGAAAACACCGATCCCCGCGCCCTTTGGCATGTATTTCCGGTGCAGGTCGTAATATTTCGAGCTTTTCAGGCCTGGATAGGACACCCAGTTCACCGCTGGATGCCCATCCAGGTATTCGGCGACGGCCTGTGCATTTTCGCAGTGTTTGGCAACGCGCAGGCCCAGGGTCTCGCAGCCGGTGATGGTCAGATAGGCATTCATCGGTGCCATCGTGGCGCCCAGGTCGCGCAGGCCGATGGCGTGGCCATGTACGGTCAGCGCCAGATCGCCAAAGGTCTCATAAAAGGTCAGGCCGTGATAGGCGGGTTCCGGCTTGGTCAACGCGGGGAACTTGTCGTTCTGGGCCCAGTCGAATTTGCCGGAATCGACCACGACGCCCCCCATGGCATTGCCGTGACCGGAAAGAAATTTCGTCGTCGAGTGGGTGATGATATCCGCTCCCCATTCAAACGGACGGCAAAGATAGGGGGTGGCCGAGGTATTATCGACAATCAATGGAATGCCCGCCTCGTGCGCAATCTCCGCGAAAGCCGCGATATCGGCAATGACGCCGGTGGGGTTGGCCAGGCTTTCGATGAAAATTGCCTTGGTCTCCGGCCGGATATGGTCGCGGAATGCGGCAGGGTCGTCCGGGTCCAGCAGGGTCGCATCCCAGCCGAATTTTTTGAACGTGTTGCTGAACTGGGTTAGCGAGCCGCCATACAGCTTGTTCGAAGCCAGCAGGTGAGCGCCCGGCTCCATCAGCACAAAGGCAATCAGCATCTGCGCGGCATGGCCGGAGGCGGTGGCAATTGCGCCGCGTCCATCCTCCAGCGCCGCAATCCGTTCCTCCAGGACGCTGACGGTGGGGTTGGTCAGGCGCGAGTAGATGTAGCCATAGGTTTGCAGGTTAAAGAGCGAGGCGGCATGGTCCGCATCATCGAATACATAGGCCGTCGTCTGGTAGATCGGCGTCGCCCGCGCGCCGGTCGCGGGGTCCGGAGAAGCGCCGGCATGCACGGCGAGGGTGTGGAAACCAGGGCCTTGGTGCGGACGGTCGGTCATGGCGGGGCTTTCTTAACTGCGGACATTGCATTCGGTCACTGTCACCTTACCCGGGGGTTTTCGGTCGCGCCATGGCAATGGCCAACGCTTCAGCGGCAGCGAATATAGTCGAAGCCGTCGCAAAAGCGCTGGCTGCAGAGCCTGCGCGAGCCGATCACATAGGTTGGCGTGCGATGGCCGATATTGGTATCCTGACGCCAGGCAGCCGCCCGCGAAAAGCCCATGTCACGGCAAAATCGGTCGGCAGCAGGCTTGCCGCAGTCTTGGCCCCAATTCAGGCACCAGTCGAGGCGCGGGGCGCTGGCGTTGCTTTCGCCAAGATACCGGGGGTGCACCCGCGGCTTTGCAAATGCGTTCCGCCGCGCCGGTGGAGATGATTGTGGCTGTGGCGGCCGGGCTGTGGCCAGTTTTTGGCCCTCGCGGCCTGGCCGGCCGCCTTTGGCGACACCCTTGTGTTTGGTGCTGGAAGCGAACTGGTCGGCCTTGCCGCCACCGACTTCCACGACATAAGAAAATTGGCCCGCATTCGCCGCCGACGCTTGCGGCGCCCCGTGAGCGAACCAGCCTTTGTAAAAGCCGGGCAGCAAGGCGCGGTCGGTGAACAGGAATTGCCGCGTCTGCGAACCGCCGGATGGTGTCTTGATGGACACGTCGAACCGTACGTCCGATATCAGGGCATTGGCGGGGATACGCTCCGCATCGACCGTCACCTCGATATAGTCGGGATTGTCCGGATAGAGCGAGACATAGAGATTGACGTTCTGCGCGTGTGCCCCGCTGGCGGCAACTAGCAGCAAGGGCCAGACCAAAAGGCTGAAGCAGAGCCTGTGTCGGATTCGTACTGGCAAACGCATGACCTCTATTCTCCTCGCCGGACTGGCGGGTGGGGAGTGACCGTTTTGGGGGAATTGCCGCCCGTCAGCGGGGCTGTCGAGCCCGACGCCGTGACCCGCTTCGGATCGGCATCGACGGTCATATGCAGTTGAATGGTTTGCGTTCGTTCGGCGCTGATCTCGGTTTCGGTGTCGACGACGACGAACTGCGGCTCGGCGGATACTCCGGCGCTGGCGCGTTGGCGAACGAAGAAGCGGATTTCCAGGTCGAACGACTCCACCTTGAACAATGGCAATTCCTTTTCCTTGGCAACGCCGTCGCGCACCTCGAACCGCTCCAACTCTGCCTGATAGAGTTCGTGCTTCACTGCCCGGATCAGATCCTTGACGCCGAGTTCGGCGGGTTTCCCGGCAACCGTTGCTGGGTGCGTGAAGGGGCCAAGTGTCTGCTGCACCCGGTCAAACCAATACGGCAGCGACACGGCCAGCGCGGCAAACAGCACCAGTTGAATGGCGACGCTTAAAAGCAGCAACTTGACCGATGGCACAGTCACATTCCGCTCCCATTTGCATTGTGGCCGCCTGGCTCCATCAGAGCTTGCAAGGGCACCGCGTTTGCCAAGGCTAGCCTTCTCGCCAGCGGCCGCATTGACGCAGGTCAACGGCGTATCGTGAGGTGGCTGGATGGACGGGCCGTCAGGCTTGGCCCTATAGTTGGGGAAAAACCGGCTGGAAGGAATCGCTCATGGACCTGTCTCTCGACCAGCGTTACCTGGATTTCCGCGAAGGTGTCCGCGCCTTCATTGCCGCCCACCGGGATGTGGCACCGCCTGCCGTCACCATTCGCGACCGTGGCGCCCCTTCGCCGGCGGCGCTCGACTGGCAGAAGCGGCTGATCGCTGCGGGCTATGCTGCGCGCAACATTCCTGCGGAATATGGCGGCTTCGGCGCGCCGGAGGATATTCTCGAAAACACGATCATTCATGAGGAGTTCTCGGCGGCGGGCGTGCAGGCAGGGCTCACCGGCATCGGGATCATGATGCTGGTCCCGACATTGCTGGAGGTGGGCACGGCGGAGCAGAAGGCCCGCTATGTGCCGAAAGCCATCACTGGTGAGGAGTGGTGGTGCCAGGGCTATTCCGAGCCGGGCTCCGGCTCCGACTTGGCCTCGCTCCGAACCAACGCCCGGCTGGAAGGGAATGAGTGGGTGATCAATGGCCAGAAAATCTGGACCTCCGGCGCCCACTATGCGGACATGATGTTCTGCCTGGTCCGCACCGAGCCGGACGCGCCGAAGCACCGCGGTATCTCCTACCTGCTGATCCCGATGGCGACACCCGGCGTCACGGTCTCGCCCCTTAAGACCATGACGGGCCGGAGCGAGTTCAACCAAGTGTTCTTCGATGATGTGCGCATTCCTGCCGGCAATATCGTTGCCGGCCGCGGAGAGGGCTGGAAGGTGGCCAATGTCACGCTGAAGCATGAGCGCGGCGGGCTTGGCGATCCCGCCAAATCCATCGCCCGCTTCGACGGGTTGGTGAAGCTGATGCAGCGCGAGACGGTAAACGGGCAGCGCGCCATCGACGATCCGCTGTTGGCCGACCGCCTGATGCAATTGGAGGCAAAAGTGATGGCCCTCAAGTTCAACAATATGCGCGTGCTCACTGCCGATCTCGACGGCTCCGACGCCGGGTTGGCGCGCCTTGTGACCAAGTATTACGGCACCGTGCTGAACCACGAACTGGATGCGCTCGCCATCGACGCCATGGGTGAGTTGGGCGTGCTCTATGAGAGCGGCGAGTATCTGCGTGACGAGGGGGCCTGGCAGGCCTGGTACATGCACGACCTGGGCCTGATCATCGGCGGCGGCTCGACCAACATCCAGCGCAACATCATCGCCGAACGCGGCCTTGGCCTGCCGCGAGAGCCGAAGGCTGTGATCCCGCCACAAGGTGCAGGAGGGAGCGTCTGATGCGCTTCGGTCTGTCTCCTGAACAGGAAGCCTTCCGCGACCAACTGCGCCGCCTTTTGGCAAACCGCGCGCCGATGGACCGTGTTCGGGAGGTCGCAGCCGATGGCTCCGGCCACGACGCGTGGCTATGGGCTGGCTTAGCCGAACTCGGCGCCATGGGTGTGCTTGTGCCGGAAGACCATGGCGGGCTTGGAATGGGCGCGTTCAATGCCGGGCTCGTGATGGAGGAGTTGGGTCGTCATGTAGCGCCCGTGCCCTATCTGGGCACTGCCTTCGTTGCGCCGCTGGTCCTGGCGGAAAGTGACAGTAACTCAATAGCGGCAGAATGGCTGCCACGCATCGCCGTTGGCGAGGCACGCATTGGTCTGGCGCTGGCCGAGGCTGTGGCTGTGCGTGCGGACGCAGGCATTGCGGTGGAGAATGGTAGGCTTTCCGGCAAGTCGCTTGCGGTGCTGGATTCCTGCGCGGCGGATGTGTTTGTCGTAGCGGCAGATGGCCGACTATGGCTGGTACGGGCCGATACCTTCGGGCTCTCGCGCAGGCCGATGACCAGCATCGACCGGACGCGATCCCTCTCCGAATTGCGGTTTGAAGGTGTCGAAGCCGAGCCGCTAGGCGGCGGCCTGCAGTTGACCCATAGGGCGTTGGACTTGGCGCGTGTTGCGCTGGCTGCCGACATTTTGGGAGCTGCCGATGCCATGGTCGAGCAGGCGACGGCCTATTCCAAGCAGCGGGTGCAGTTTGAGCGGGTGATCGGATCGTTCCAGGGCGTGAAGCACGCACTGGCCGACATGGTCGCGGCGCTGGAGCCTGCACGCGCCCTGGTGTGGTATGCGATGTATACACAGACAGCACTGCCGGGTGTCGAGGCGCATCGGCTGGCCTGTCACGCCAAGGCGCATATGGCGGAGGTCGGGCGAATGATTGCCCGCGGCGCGACGGAAGTGCATGGCGGAATGGGGTTCACTGACGATCTGGGCCTGCACTTTTGGTTCAAACGCATCGGCCTGGATCGTCAGCTACTGGGCTCACCCGAACAGGTCCGGGCGGAAGCGGCGGCCGCTATGGCCGCCTGATCGGCCCGCCCGTTAGGCGGCGATCTTTTCGAGCGTCAACTCGAAGGTCAGCGCCTTGCCGGCTAGCGGGTGGTTGGCGTCGAGCGTGACCTTGTCGCCTTCCATGCCGACCACTGTCAGTTGCATCTGGCCGCCATTCTGATTGGTGGCAGTCAGCGTCATGCCGAGTTGAAGTGGAATTTCCGCTGGAATCTGCTCGCGCTCGACCTCATGGACCAAGCCGGGATTGCTTTCGCCATAGGCTTCTTCCGGGGGCAGGGTGACAGTCTTGCTCTCACCCTCCGCCATACCCATTACGGCATTTTCGAACCCCGGGATCACTTGGCCTTCGCCAAGTGTGATTTCCAGCGGCGCGCGGCCGGCGGAATTGTCGAATTCGGTACCATCGTCGAGCGTGCCGCGATAGTGAACTTGGACGGTGTGGCCGGTCGTTGCTTGTGTCATGCGCCGGATCCCTTTGTCGTTTGTGCTGTCAAAATACTTAATGGCCCGCAATAGCGCATTAGCTGCTGCGGGCCGCGGACGCCGCTAATCGAGGGTCTTCAGATTCTCTGCCGACAGGCGCTGGCGCTTGTCCGGTACAAGATCGAATTCCACTTTCTGGCCTTCGCGCAGGCCGGAAAGGCCCGCATTCTGCACGGCCGAAATATGGACAAAGGCGTCTTTGCCACCGTCAGACGGCTCGATAAAGCCGAACCCTTTAACGGGGTCGAACCATTTCACGGTACCTTGAGTCATAGCCGAATAGTCTCTTTCGTCGTCTTGCGGCGGCTCGCAGTGTGCAGCCACCATGGCAACCTCTACCTGGACATCACCGAGTAGAGGCATGGGCCGCGGACGACAGGCGCAATACGCAGAGAACTGTCCAAAGCAAAGGACAGGACATACGTGGCATTCGGTCGAAGCAATGTCAATGAATCGGGTCCGCCAAAAAAAAGAGGGCAGCCTTGATTGATGCAAGGCTGCCCTTAAGACGCGGAATGTTGCACACGAGGTAACGGCAACATCCCGGGGTCGGGGAGGGTCAAGAGCAAGGCGGCTGGAGAACCAGCCCACCTGCTGTTGAATGATCTAGCCCATCCCCGTGCCCGGCGATGTGACGGCCGTCACCCTGCTAACGGATATCGTTCAGTTGACGGGCGCTTCGCCAACCAGATTGGTGTTGTCGTTCTGGTCGGTACGGCGGACAATGCCGGCATCCACGAGTTTATTCATCAAATCCTGCATCATCCCCATCGACTGCAGGAAGGCGCGTGGCGTCAGGATGATGCGGTGGTGCACCTCGGCCGGTGGCGCGGAGCCGCCTTGCGCGGGACCGGGCCCGGTCGAGGCGAGGTCGATCCGGACCATTCCGTTGACGAATGTGATATTGGAAAAGCCGTCTGCGTAAATCTGCGGGACCATGGGACTTCATCTCCTGATCGAAGGAATGGGGCGATTGCCATTGTTTGTCTCTCCCGCCCTGCCGGAATGTCTGGCGGGACCGATGGTGGAGAGACGATGCCTCGCCAATGGTTGCAGCACAGCGCAACCGCGCTGGCAAGTGTTGCGCTGTGCAGGCGGCGCGGCAGTGCTGCCTGTGCCTTAGCGGCGCAACTTAGGATTGAGCGCATCGCGCAACCAATCGCCGATGATGTTGACGGACAGCACAAGCAGAACCAAACCAAGGGCCGGGAACAGGGTAATCCACCACTCGCCGCTGAACAGGTATTCGTTGCCGATGCGGATCAGCGTGCCCAGAGATGGATTGGTCGGCGGCACGCCGACGCCCAGGAAAGACAGCGTCGCTTCGGCGATGATCGCCAGGGCCAAGCCGATAGTGGCAATGACCAGGATTGGCCCCATCAGATTCGGCAGTACGTGGTGCAGCATGATCCGCCGGGCGGGCAGGCCCAGCACCTTGGCGGCAGCGACATAACCTTTGTTCAGTTCAACGAGTGTAGCGCCGCGGGCCACACGGGCGAAGCGCGGCCAATCCGACAGGCCGATGGCGACAATCAGGACAAAGATCGCGACGTCCTCGAACGTCACCCCGGTCAGGATGCCCCGATCGGCCAGATCGGTAATGATGGACCGCACCACGCCGGCAATCAGCAGCGCCACCAAAATGCTGGGGAAGGTCAGTTGCATGTCGGCCAGACGCATAATCAGGGCATCGACCCAGCCGCCGAAATAGCCGGCAATCACGCCGAGCGCGACGCCCAGCACCATACCGAAACCGACCGCGGCGAACCCGACTACCAGCGAAACGCGCGCGGCATAAAATATGGATGACAGGATATCCCGGCCCTGCTCGTCCGTGCCGAGCGGGAAGGCGGGGTCGCCATACTCGGTCCAAACCGGTGGGGTAAGCCCGTTCATCAGGTCCAGGCAGATTGGCTCGACACAATGCGGCGCTATTATCGGCGCCAGCGCGGCCACGACAAAGCATGTCAGCGTCGCCAGCGTCGCGACGATCGCCAGCGGCGAACGCTTGAAGCTATAGACCAAGTCGCTGTCGAGGAAGATGCGCAGGCGGGATCGCTCTTTTGCGGCCATGCTCGATACGGGCTCCCCTGGTCAACTCGTTTGCGTGCGCAGGCGCGGATCGACGACGAAATACAACACATCGACCAGGAAGTTGATGGCGACAAAGATCAGCGCGACCAGCATCAGATAGGCTGACATGACGGGGATATCGACCAGTTGCACCGCCTTCAGGAACATCAGGCCAACGCCCGGATACTGAAACACGGTCTCCGTGATGATCGAGAACGCTACCAGCAGGCCGATATTCAGACCGGCGATGGTGATAACGGGTACCAGGGTATTGCGAAGGGCGTGGCGGTAATAAACCGTGCGCGTGCCTAGGCCCCGGGCGCGGGCGAACTTAATGAAGTCGGTTTGCAATGTCTCCAACATCTCCGTCCGGACCAGGCGCAGCACCAGGGTCATCTGGAACAGCGACAGCGTGATGGCCGGCATGATGATATGCGCCCAGCCGTCACGGGTCAGCAGGCCGGTCTCCCAGAAACCCAAGTTTAGCGTCTCTCCACGGCCGAATGAGGGTAGCCAGCCGAGAATGACGGAAAACAGGTAGATCAGGCCGATTCCGATCAGAAAGGTTGGCAACGAGACACCGACGAGCGAGACGGTCATCAGCAACCGTGCGCTCCAATGGTATCGATGGATCGCGGTCAACACGCCCAGCAGCATGCCAAGGCCCATTGCCAGAATGGCAGAAACAAACACCAGTTCGAGCGTGGCCGGCAGGCGGCCGGCAATCAACTCGTGTACTGGCTTTTTCCAGAACCAGCTTTGCCCGAAATCGCCCTGCACCGCTTTGCCGATGAACTGCAGGAACTGAATGTAAAACGGGTCATTCAGGCCCAGCCCATCGCGAATTGCCGCCCGCTCCTCCAGAGTCGTATCCTGGCCCACAAGGTTTGAAACCGGGTCGCCAACGTAGGCAAACAGCAGAAACGACAGCAGCGCCACCGCCAACATGACGATGACCGACTGCAAAATCCGCTTGACCAGATATGCGAACACGGCCGCTCCCGCCAAAGTTTCCAGTGTAACAACCACTTCATAGCCCGAATACGCGTCCTTGGGGCGGTTCGCAAGGCCAGCCTCTTGCGGGATCGCGTCAAGCGCGGCATTGATTTGTCTGACGAACCTCTTGCATCAAGGACCATTAGCCCATGTTCGCCAACATGATGGACAAGCCGCTGCTGATCTCCAGCCTGATCGCGCACGCCGCCCGCTATCATGGTGAGGCGGAAATCGTCAGTCGAACTTTGGACGAAGGCATCCATCGCTACACCTGGGCCGATGCGGAAAAACGGTCGAAGCAACTGGCCAAGGCGCTGATTGCGCTGGGGGTTGAGCCGACCCAGCGGGTCGGCACGATGGCGTGGAACACCTATCGGCACCTGGAAGCCTATTATGCCATCGCAGGCATGGGCGCGGTGACCCATACCATCAACCCGCGCCTTTTCCCGGAACAGATCGACTACATTATCAATCATGCCGAAGACCAGTATCTGTTCGTGGACACGTCATTTGCAGAGCTGATTGCTGAGCAGATGCCGAAGCTGCAGACGGTCAAAGGCGTGATCTTCATGTGCGACCGGGCAAATATGCCGGACGTGAACCTGCCGAACGCTCTTTGCTACGAGGAGTTAATCGCGGGCCAGGATGCCGAATATTCATGGCCGCAATTTGACGAACGGTCGGCCGCTGCGCTTTGCTATACGAGCGGGACCACCGGCAATCCGAAGGGCGCGCTCTACGGCCACCGTTCCACACTGCTGCACACCTTCGCGGCGGTGTCGCCGGATGGGCTTGGCATCTCATCGCGCGAGACCGTGATGCCGGTGGTGCCGATGTTCCACGTGAACGCCTGGGGCATTCCCTACGCCTGCGCAATGGCAGGCGCCAAGATGGTGATGCCGGGCCGTGACATGGATGGCAAGAGCCTGTGGGAACTGCTGGATGGGGAGAAAGTCTCGCTGACGGCGGCAGTGCCGGCGGTTTGGCTCGGTCTGCTGAACCATCTGCGCTCGACCGGCTTGAAGTTGGAGCACCTGAGCCGCGTCGTCATCGGCGGCAGCGCCTGCCCGCGGGCGATGATGGAGGCTTTCCAGGACGAATATGGCGTGGAAGTCCTGCACGCCTGGGGCATGACCGAGATGTCGCCGCTCGGCACCGTCAACACGCCGAAACACAAATTCAAGGAGCTGACCGGCAAGACCAAGGTGGACCTGCAACAATCCGCCGGGCGGCCGCTCTACGGGGTCGATATGATGATCGTGGATGAGAATGACCAAGAACTGCCGTGGGATGGCGAAAGCGTCGGCGAGTTGATGGTGCGTGGCCCGTGGATCATCGACCAGTACTTCAACACGGAAAAAACTTCCAGCCATCGCATCGACGGCTGGTTCGGCACCGGCGACGTTTGTGCTATCGATCATGATGGCTATATCTGGATCACCGATCGCATCAAGGACGTGATCAAGTCGGGCGGCGAGTGGATTTCGTCAATTGATCTGGAGAACATTGCCGTCGGCCACCCGAAGGTGGCGGAGGCAGCGGTCATCGGCATTCATCATCCCCGCTGGGACGAGCGGCCGCTTCTGGTGGTCGTCCGGCAGCCGGGCGAGGAGATGACGAAGGAGGACATGCTAGCCTGGTTTGATGGCAAGATCGCCAAATGGTGGACGCCGGACGACGTGGTGTTTGTCGACGAACTGCCGCATACGGCCACCGGCAAGCTCTCGAAGCTGCAACTGCGCGACCGCTTCAAGGATTACACGCTGCCGACGGCGCAATGAGCCGACACTGAGTCTGTCCTGGAGGCGCGCTAGCGCCGTCCGGGACAACTTGGCTTTTTCACCCTCCCCGCAAGCTTCGCTGTGGCAGATGGATGGTGGAGCCACGGGATTTGTTCCAGTTGCGTACGTCCAGATTCAGGAACAGCGGTGGTTCGACCAAGCGTGCGGTGAAGCCGGACCGGCCGAATCGGTAGCGCATATAGCCGAGCCGCGCCGCGCCCGGCAGCTTGCGGCCGCCCATCAGAAAGGCCGTTGCGGGAGCCCAGATCAGGCGGGTCTGGCCCACTTTCAGGCGCCGGTAACGGTGCAGGTGGCCGCTGCCCACCAAAGCCACGCCATGCCGCTCGCAGAGCGCCAGCAGGCGGGCACGGCCCTCCGGAAACAGTGCGGTGAGATGCCGGCCTTGGTCCGATGGCTCTCGCACGAAGAGCGGTTTGTGCACCCAGATCGCCAAGCGTCGGTCGCCGGCATCGGCGAGTGCCTGCTCCAGAAAGGCCCATTGCTCGGGCTCGGACGGCAAACCGCTGTCGATCAGTTGGGCGTTCAGGCCGATGAAACGCCAGTTGACCAAATCTTCCGCCCACCAGTCGGCATCGATGTGGCTTCGGAAGGTGGCCCGCAGCGGCTCGGTCAGCGGGTGGTTGTTGCGTTCGTCCGGCGGTGTGTCGCCGGCGTCGTGGTTGCCGGGGATGGCACGCCAGTGTACCGGCAGCCGGTCGAGTTGCTCACGCGCGAACGGAAACTCCCAATCCCGGTCCGGGCCGTTCACACAAATATCGCCGCCGAAAAAAATGAAATCCGGCGGGTCGCGGTGCATCTCATCGACGAACACGTCCCAATTGTCCTGAAACCAAGCATGGCTTGGCGACAGGTGGGCGTCGGACACCTGGACGATGTCGAGCGACATGGCGGAAACCTCTCTGCGGCGGGATCACAACGGCACGCGCTCGCTGGCGCGGGGGGCGAGCGCATCTTGTAGCGCATCGCCCAGAAAATTCACGGCTATCACGGTCAAAAAAATGGCGAGACCAGGATAGACCGCCAGCATCGGCGCCTGCCAGATCAGCTCTTGCGCACCGGTCAGCATATTGCCCCAGCTGGGCGTCGGCGGCTGGATGCCGAGGCCGAGGAAGCTCAGCGCGCTCTCGAACAGGATCACCTGCCCCATGGCGAGTGTTGTCGCCACAATCAGCGGGCCGGAAACATTGGGCAGGATATGGCGCAGGGCAATCATGATCGGAGCCGCCCCCAACGCGCGCGCTGCCAGCACGTAGCCTTGGGCGCGGGCCGCCAACGTTGCGCCCCGCACCAGCCGGGCCGGTGTTGTCCAGCCGACCAGGGCGACGATGATGACGATGCGGGCGAGGCCGAACCCTTGGTCTTCCGCCAACTGGCCCAACCCCAGCTTGGCCGGGTCGATGGCTGCGAGAACGATGAGCAGCGGAAGCAGCGGCAGGGCGATCACGCTGTCCACCAGCCGCATCAGCAGCGCATCCAGCCAGCCGCCCAGATAGCCTGCGGCAAGGCCGATGGCGGTGCCGATGGTCGCGGCGCCAAGCGCCGCCGCCAGCGCGACGCTTAGCGAAACCTGTCCGCCTTGCAACAGGCGCAGCATCACGTCGCGGCCCAACTCATCCTGGCCGAGCGGATGAGCGGCGGATGGGGTACCAAACTGGCCGAACAGGTCCACCGCCTCCGCATCTTGGCCCATTGCGGCAGCCAGCCACCCGGCGCTGAGGCAGGCGGCGGTCATCAGCACCAGCACCATCAATCCGGCCAGACCGAAGCGGTGGCGGCGAAAACGCTGCCAGGCGCGGGCGGTGGGGCTCATGCGTCCTCCAGCCCGCCGAATGTCACGCGGGGGTCAATGGCAGCGTAGGCAGAGTCCGCGGCCAGATTGGCCGCCAGCGTGACGCCGGTACCGAACAGCAGCGCCACCAGGGCCAGATTGTAGTCGTTGCCCATCACTGCATCGAACAGCAGCTTGCCCATGCCGGGATAGCCGAACATCATCTCTACGATCAGCGCGCCGCTGAACAGCCCGCCCACATCCAGCGCTAGGATCGAGACAACCGGGATCAGCGCGTTGCGGAACGCATGCCCCCAGATCACACTGAACTCACCCAGCCCCTTGGCGCGGGCGGTGCGGATGTGGTCGGCGGCCAGCGCCTCGCGCATCGCCGCGCGCATGTAGCGGGTGATGCCGCCAGTCTGCAGCAGGCCAAGGGTCAAAACCGGCAGGGCCAGATGATAGAGTTGCGGCCCCAGCCCGGGCTCCAGCGCCACGGCGCTTGCCGGGAACCATTGCAGCGTCACGGCAAACAGCAGAATCAGCAGTAGTGCCAGCCAGAAGGCCGGCATGGCGACGCCGGCAAAGCAGATGAAATTGATGATATAATCCAAGCGTGACTGTGGCCGCGCACCTGCGATTATGCCGGCAGGCAGGCCCACCAGCAACGCCACCAGAAAGCTGCCGCCCATCAGCAGCAACGTGCGGCCCAGCGGCTCCGCCAGGGCTGACAGCACCGGGGCGGCAAACAGGCGCGAATAGCCGAATTCGCCCTGCATGGCTTGCCCAAGCCATGCAAGATAGCGCTGAAACCACGGCTCATCCAGACCGTAAAGCGCGCGCAGACGGGCAATGTCCTCCGGTGTCAGGCGCGGGTCGGCGGAAAGGGCCAAGTCTATCGGGTCGCCCGGCATCAGGCCGATCAGCCCATAGATCACGGCCGACATTAGCGCCAGAACGACGAGCGACTGCGCCAGCCGCCATGCCAGGAAGCGCGCCAAGGCCCGGCCCTGTCAGCCCGATGGCTGGAGGCCGCGCTGGTGCCTGGCCTCCATGGCGGCGGGTTCTGCGGCTGGCACGCTCAGAAGTTGTCCTTGCGCTTGCGGATTTCGGCAAATACCGAATCCGGGTTCGCTCCGCTCATGCCGATGGCGGCTTGCAATGCCGGATCGTCGGCGCGCAAGAAAGGATTGATGGCCTTTTCCTCGCCCAACAGCGAGGGAATGGTTGGTTTCCCTTCCGCACGGAGGGAGTCGATTTCCTCCGCACGAGCCAGCAACTCACCATTCTCCGGATCGATGGAAACAGCAAAGCGTGCGTTTGCCTGGGTGTATTCGTGGCCGCAATAGACACGGGTGGCATCTGGCAAGGCCCGCAGCTTGAGCAGCGAGTTCCAAAAGCCAGGCGGGTTGCCTTCGAACATGCGGCCGCAGCCGAGCACGAACAGGGTATCGCCGCAGAACAGGGCATCCGAATCCTTGAACCAGAAGGCGATGTGGCCGGTGGTATGGCCCGGGGTTTCGAACACTTGGGCTGTGTGGTTGCCGACGGTATACCTGTCACCTTCGGACACCAGCACGTCCATACCTTCGATCCGTGCGGTTTCGGCCTTGGGCCCGACGAGGGGGCAGCCCCATTTGGCCTTCAGTTCCTGGTTGCCGCCGATATGGTCCATGTGGTGGTGGGTGTTGAGGATGTGGGTCAGCTTCCAGCCGCGTGCTTGCAGCGCCTGCTCGACCGGCGCGGCCTCGGCCGGATCGACCACGGCGGTATCGCCGGTGTCGGCGTCGTGCAGCAGGTAGATGTAATTATCGCTGAGCGCGGGCACCAAAACGATCTCTAGGGCAGCCATGGCATCCCTCCCATATCTGGCGTGGCGGACGAGGTTCTGGCACCTTGTAGCACTTCTGGAGGTGGAATGAGAACCGACGTTCAGCATTTGCGGGATTTCTACCAGACGCCGCTGGGTTTGATGACCGCGCGCCGGCTGGAAGACAGTGTGCGTGTGCGCTGGCCGGATGTGCGTGGCCTGCGGGTTGCTGGCATCGGTTATCCGGCGCCGGCGCTGCGGCCTTTCCTGCGCGAAGCCGAGCGCGTCGCCGCCCTGATGCCAGCGACGCAGGGGGTGATGCGATGGCCCTGTTCGCTTGCCAATGTTGCCGTACAGGTGGAGGAGGTGGACTGGCCGCTGCCGGATGCCATGGTCGACCGGCTGGTTCTGTTGCACGCCCTGGAAACGGCCGAGGAATTGCGGCCCTTCCTGCGCGAATGCTGGCGCGTGCTGGCGCCGGGCGGGCGGTTGCTGGCCATTGTGCCGAACCGCAGCGGGCTCTGGGCTCTGCGTGAGAGTACGCCATTTGGCCAGGGACGGCCCTATACCGGCCGCCAGTTGCGGCGGCTTTTGCGGGACAATCTTTTTGAGCCGCTGGCCACTGACCGCGCGCTGCACCTGCCGCCGCTAACCAGCCGGCCACTGCTTCGGGCCGCCGCGCCGGTGGAATTGCTGGCTGCGCGCTGGATGCGGCGGCTTGGCGGTGTCGTCATGGTGGAGGCTGAGAAAACCACGGCAGGCGCCGTGCCGATCCGCAGCCGGGTGCGCCGCTATTTGCCGGAGCTGGGCGCGCTGCCACAACCGATGCCGGGAACCGCTAACGCTTCTGTGGAGGCGGACGGCACTGAATCGCCCCGGGCGACGCACCGGTCTGGCTCAGAATAGCCTTCAGGAAGCCGAAGCTCTCTGCGATCGCCGGGCGCTCCGTGCCGGTTGCGAGAAAGCCTTCCAGCAATTCGTGGCTGGCAATGGCAATGTCGGTCTCGGCGTCCATGCCAGGGCGATAGGCGCCCAGGCGCAGCATGGTTTCCATTTCCCGGTGCAAGGTCATGCGACGGCGGGCCTGCTGCAGTAATGCATTTTCCTGCTCTGTCGCGCAGAACGGTAGGGTGCGTGAGATGCTGCGCAGCACGTCGATGGCCGGATAGCGGCCGCGCTCGGCGATTTCGCGGTCGAGCACCACGTGACCGTCGAGCATGCCACGCACGGCATCCGCCAGCGGCTCCTCCTGGTCCGAGCCCTGCACCAGCACGGTGTAAAGTGCGGTGATGTCGCCGCTGCTTCTCCGCTCCGGCCCCGGCCCGGCTCGCTCCACCAAATGCGCCAGTTGCGAGAAGGTGGAGGGCGGGAAGCTGCGGGCGCTCGGCGGTTCGCCGGCCGCCATGGCGATATCGCGGTGGGCCTCGGCAAAGCGGGTCAGGCTGTCGACCAGCAGCAGAACCTGCCGGCCCCTGTCGCGGAAATGTTCGGCCAGCGCCGTCGCCAGATACATCGCCCGGCGTTTCAGTAATGGCGGATCGTCAGATGTTGCGACGACGACGACGGAACGTGCGAGGCCATCGGGGCCCAGTGTACGCTCCACGAACTCCCGCACTTCCCGTCCGCGCTCGCCGATCAGGCCGATGACCGCCACGTCAATGTCGGTTCGGGCCGCCAGATGTGCTAGCAGCGTCGATTTTCCGACGCCAGAGCCTGCGAACAGCCCGAGCCGCTGGCCGCGGCAGAGCGGCAGAAAAGTGTTGAAAACGTGGGTGGCCGTATCCAGCCGTGGTCCGACTTCCCGACGCTCTGTCGCGCGCGGCGGGGCGGCTAGCAATGGTAATGCATCAGTGCCCGATGGCAGCGGGCCGTGCCGGGCGGCGTCCAGCGGCTGGCCGAAGCCATCGACAATGCGCCCCAGCCAGCCATCGTCCGGGCGTACCGGCTCGCCGTTGGCGATCGTAACGCGTGTGGCCGGCGCCACGCCTTCCGCCTTGCCATAGAGCATGACCAGATGCACGCCGTCGCGAAAGCCAATGACCTCGCCCCGGATCGGCGGTGCGGTCTCGACAAGGCAGAGTGTGCCGACGGGGGCAAAGCCGTATAGCCCTGCCACCTCCAGCAGTGGCCCGTGCGCCGCCGCCACAGAGCCGGACACCGTCATGACCGGTGGCTCCAGGGTCTGCAAGGTGCGGATCAGGCGGCCGTATTCGGTGATGCGCGCACGCGCTGCGGTGAACATGACCCAGCCGATAGCCGAGATTCGGTGAACGCAGCGTTACCCGGAATCGGATTCGTTTTGCACCGAATTTTAAGAACCTCCGGCGCATAACCCTGGCAGCGGAACGGATTAGAGGATTTCCATGTTGAACGGGATCGGTGTTTTCGACCTGACTTCGGCCCGCCTGTCTTACGAGACTGCGGGCCTCAGGGTCGTCGCCAACAATATTGCCAATGCCGATACGCCGGGGTTTCGCGGGCGGGCGGTCGTGCCGTTCGCGGAGATCTTGCGTCAGGCTGGCAGGGCGGCGGACATTTCGGTTCGGACGGAGACCGCGCGGGTGCTGGAGGAGTCTCCGAACGGCAATACCGTCAGCCTGGAGGAGGAGATGATGCAGGCCGCCCGGCTCCGCGGCGGCCATGCATTGGCCGCCACCACGTTCGAAAAGAACCTGGAACTGATGCGCCTTGCGGTGACCTCGCAGCCCTGACCCCCGGTCCCTGCCAATCGCCTGAGGGAGAACCCGATGCAGGACGATTTTTCCAAGATCATGACGATCAGCGCCTCCGGCATGCGGGCCCAAGGCCAGCGGCTGAAGGCGGCGGCGGAGAATCTGGCAAATGTGGATTCGCCGGACTATCGCCGCAAACAGATCTATTTCCGCGAGGTTGTGGATCGCCAGAGCGGCCTGACGGCAGTGGAGGCCAGCCGCATTTCGCGGGACCAGTCCCCCCTGCGCCAAGCCTATGAGCCGGGGCATCCGCTGGCCGATGCGGATGGCTATGTCACCTATTCCAACGTCAACGCCATCATCGAGATGATGGATATGAAGGAAGCGGAACGCTCCTTCAGCGCGGGCCTGCGTGCGTTCGATCAGGCCCGCGACATGTTCATGCGCACGCTCGACCTGCTGCGCCGCTAGGGGAGAACCTTTCAGCCATGGACCTGAATGTCAGCCGCGCGCTGGCCGGTTATGCCGCCGTCCAGAAAAACACCCAGCCATTCGGCCAGGTCGCCGACAAGGCCACTGCGCCCGCACCGTCCGTCCGCGGCGGAAGCGATGGCAAGGATTTCGGCGCCGTCATCGGCGATATGGCCGGCGACGCGGTGGCAACATTGCGCACCGGCGAGGCGAAGTCGCTGGCCGGGGTCGCTGGCGAGGCCGACGTACAGTCGGTCGTCGAAGCGCTGGCTTCTGCGGAGATGACCATGCGCACTGTCACCGCTGTCCGTGACAAGGTGGTGGAGGCATATCACGACATCTTGCGGATGCCGATCTAGTGCAGCCCTGGGCGCTTGAGGGACCGGCCAATGCCTGCTGAAGCCCTGATGGATCTGGCACGCACTGCGGTCTGGGTCTCGCTGACCGTTGGCGGGCCAGTGATGATCGTTGCCTTGGTGGTTGGGCTGGTCATCGGCCTGTTCCAGGCCCTGACCTCGATCCAGGAAATGACCCTGACCTTTGTCCCGAAGATCATCGCCATTCTGATAGCACTCTGGGTGCTGGGGGATTTCATGGCGACCGAGTTGGGCGATTTTTTCAAAGGGCCGATCACCGATGCGCTGGCTTCGATCTAGCCGGCTGGCGGCATGTGTTTGGTCTGTCATGGTTTCGCTCATGCCGGCGTTTGGCTTGGCTGGTGATTCTGTTGGCGATGCTGAAGTCTGCGCCGTCGCTGCGGCAGCGGCGGCGCGTGAGACCGGTGTGCCCGAAGCATGGTTGCAGGCGATTGCCCTGGCCGAAAGCGGCCGCGGCCAGGGAGGGCGTCGGGTGGCATGGCCCTGGGCCGTCAACGATCACGGGCAAGCGCATTGGTTTTCTGGCAAGCACAGGGCGGTGCGGCATGTGGAGCGGCGGCTCGCCATGGGGCGGTCTTCCGTCGATATAGGCTGTTTTCAGATCAACTGGCGCTGGCACGGGGCGGGTTTCGATACGGTGGGCGATGCGTTCGAGCCGCTTGCGAATGCCCGGTACGCTGCCCGCTTTCTCCGCCAGCTTCATCGGCAAACCGGCAGTTGGCCACAGGCCGTCGGCCGCTATCATTCGGCGACGCCACATCTGGGAAAGGCCTACCAGGCCCGTGTCGTCCGAATTCGTGAGACCGCGGCGGACTTGGTTCCGCCAGTGCGTATGCGGCGGCTGCCGCGGGCGGCGGGCGGCGTTTCTGTTGCTTTGATACCGCCGGCGAGACCGCTGCTCCGCGCCGCCAGTCAGCCCTTGATCCGGGATCTTGCACCCGCCCGCAGGGAGGCCGGCAGTGACTGAGAGCCTGAGAAACTCCATGGCCGTGCGGGTGTTCTATAACCCGACCGTCATGGTCAGCCTCGCGCTGATGGCAGTGATTGTCATGATGATCCTGCCAGTGCCGAACTGGGTGGTGGATGCCGGGCTGACCGCATCGTTCGCGCTGGCAATTCTGATATTCATCACCGCGTTGTTCATCGAGCGCCCGCTTGATTTCTCGGCTTTTCCGACCGCGCTGCTCGCATCCCTGATGCTGCGGCTGTCGCTGAACGTCTCGTCTACAAAACTCATCATTGGCCAGGGGCATACCGGCACCGGCGCCGCTGGCGGTGTGATCGAGGGTTTCGCCATGTTCGTCATGGGCGGCGACCTGATCCTTGGCATTGTCGTTTTCACTGTGCTGCTGATCGTCAACTTCATTGTGATCACCAAGGGCGCCGGCCGCATGGCCGAGGTCGGTGCGCGTTTTGCCCTGGACGGCATGCCGGGCAAGCAGTTGGCAATCGACTCGGATATGGCCGCCGGCGCCATCGGCCACGACGAGGCGCGCGAGCGCCGCCGGGTGGAGCAGGAGGAAACGACCTTCTTCGGCTCGCTCGACGGCGCCTCGAAATTCGTGAAGGGCGATGCCGTCGCCGGTTTGCTGATTACTGCGCTCAATCTGATCATGGGCGTGGTCATGGGTACGGTTTGGCGCGATATGGATTTCGCCACGGCGGTCGAGACCTATGCCATTCTCACCGTCGGGGATGGATTGGTGACGCAGATTCCGGCGGTGGTGATCTCCGTCGCCTCCGCCATTCTGATTGCCAAGGGTGGCAGCCAGGGGTCTGCGGACAAGGCGTTGCTGGCCCAGCTTGGGGGTTATCCGCTGGCATTGGGAACGGTTGCCGGCCTGATGGCATTTTTCGCCCTCGCGCCCGGCTTGCCCACACTGCCATTCCTGTTGGGGGCCATAGCGTTTGGCGCCTGGGCATGGAACGCAGGCACGCGCGATCGACAGCGCAAGGCCGATACAGACCGCCAAGTGGCCGCCGCTGAGGCTCCAAAGGGGGAACATCCCAAAACCCTTGGCGATTTTATGGAAGTGGACGAAATCCGAGTCGAATTTTCCAAACGCCTGATCCCGCTGGTCATGGACGAGCATTCCGGCCTGATTAACCGGGTTGCCAGCATGCGGCGCACCATTGCCATCGATCTGGGCTTCATCATTCCGGACGTGCGCCTGACCGACAATCCGGGGCTGGATGGCAACCGCTATATCATCCGTGTGCAAAACGTCATGGTGGGGGAGGGGGAGGTCGACCCGGCCGGCGTCCTGGTCATCGCCCGCGGCGAGGTGCCGGTGCCGCTGGACGGCCGCGACGTGCTGGAGCCGGTTTATGGCGCGCCCGCCCGCTGGGTGCCGGAACGGGACCGGGACGAGGCCATGATCCTGGGCTTTCCCGTCGCCACCCCGAACGAGGTCATAGCCACCCACCTCATGGAGGCGATCAAAAGCAATATCGAAGACTTGGTCACCCGTCCGGCGCTGGAGCGGATCGTCAAGGAGTTCACCGGCCTGTCAACTTCAACGAAAGCAGCCGAAAACAAGGCGCTGTTCGATGACATCGTACCGGACCGCGTCAGCCGCGAACGGTTGCAGCAGGTGGCCCGCGCGTTGTTGGCGGAGCAGGTCAGTGTCCGCAATTTCGGCGCCTTGCTGGAAGCGGTAGCGGAGGCGCAGGCGGTTACGAACCAGTTGGAGCCGGTGGTCGAATACGTCCGTCAGAAGCTTGGCCGTCAGATCACGCAGCCGTTGTTGGCCGACGATGGCGTGCTACCGTTGATCCAGCTTGCCCCCGAGTGGGAGGATGTGTTCCGGGCGCACGAGGTGCCGGGTAGCGACGGTCAGGCCGCGGATATTGCGTTGCCGCCGTCAGAGATCAACCGGCTGGCCGAATCGGTATCCGGCCAGATTGGCGAGGCGGCGGCCAAAGGCCGCTATCCGGCTGTTGTCGCCCCGGCCCGCCGCCGCCGCATGATCCGCACGCTGTTGGCAGCCAAAGGCGTCAAGGCGCCGGTGCTGTCGTTCGAAGAAATCGGTACCCGCGTCCGGCCCGCTATTGTCGGCATGGCGTGAGGGCAGGGCATGACCGCGAGCCTCACCAGCCTACTGACCCTTCATGCTTACACCTATCTGCTGGTGTTCTGCCGCGTGGGCGGCGTGTTCTTTCTGATGCCGGGTTTCGGCGAGAGCTTTATTCCGGTTCGTATCCGGCTGGTCGCGGCGCTGACGGTGAGCCTTGCGCTCACGCCTGCGCAGATCGGCGCCGTGGCCGCCGTGCCGCTGCCCGGCCTGCTGGCGGCGCAGGTTGGGGCGGAACTGCTGATCGGGCTTGCCATCGGCGTCTGGCTGCGGCTGTTCCTCTATGCCCTGTTCATCGCAGGAGCCGTGATTGCCCAGCAGTTGGCGCTCAATCACATTTTTAACGGCGTGGCGGAGAATATCGGCACCTCTGCGCTGTCCAACCTGCTCATGCTGACTGGCATCAACCTGTTCTTCGCCCTGAACCTGCACGGCAGCACGCTGATGGCGTTGGCCGAAAATCTGCGCGATCTGCCGCTCGGCATCGGGGCCATACCGGTGGATCTGTTTGCGAGCCGAATCCTGGAGGCGGTGCAATTCACATTCGCCACTGGCATCCAACTGGCATTGCCGTTTCTGGTGGTCGGGACTCTGCTCTACGCCGCGCTCGGCTTTATCAACCGTGCCATGCCACAGCTGATGGTGTTTTTCGTCGCCGCCCCTGCGATCACGGTGACAGGGCTGGTGCTCTTTCTGACCGCGCTGCCGATGATCCTGACCCAATGGGCCGGCGGCTTCGACGCCCTGCTGGCGAATTTCTGAGGGCCCCGCATGGCTGATAACGGTGATGACCAGAGCCAACCCAAAACGCACGAGCCCACCCCGCGCAAGCTGGATCAGGCGCGCGAGCAAGGAGATGTGGTGCAGTCGTGCGACCTGCACACATTCGCGCTCTATGTGATGGTCGCGGTCGTGCTGCTGGCCGCCACCGGGCCGCTGATGCAGGGAATCGGCGGTGCAGTAATGGGGCCGCTTTGGCATGCCGACCATGCCGATGCATTGGCAGCCTATCCGGATTATGCCGCGCTGATGCGCTCTGTTCTCTACGGTGTCGGCCCCTATTGGCTGGCGCTGCTGGCCATTCTTGCCGCCGGGCCGCTGATATCGCTGCTGGGGCAGCGCGCCGTTGTATTTGCCGGCAGCAATGCCCGGCCAAAGTGGTCGCGCGTCTCCCTGTTACAGAACATCAAACAGAAATTCGGCCCGAAAGGGCTGGTGGAATTCCTCAAGGCTCTGGTCAAACTGTCGGCCGTGGTTGCCATCGCGGCTGCGGTGCTGGCGCCGTTCGTTGCGGCCGCGCCCAGCTATACCGGCGTCGCCGTCGGCTATCTAGGCGCCATCCTGCACCGGGAGTTGTTGGCGCTGGTGTTCGGTGTCACCGGCCTCTATGCCGCCATCGGCGCAGTCGACTATTTCTGGCAGCGGCACATGTTCCTTGCGAAGCACCGCATGACGCGCAAGGACCTGGAGGACGAGCAGAAGCAGACCGAGGGCAACCCGCACATGAAAGGCCGCCGCCGCGACCGTGCCATGGCCATCGCCTCCAACCGGATGTTGTTCGATACCCAAACCGCCAGCGTTCTGATCGTCAATCCGGAGCACTATGCCGTTGCGCTGAAATGGGCGCGGGACAAGGGCGGCGCGCCGGTCTGTGTCGGCAAGGGCGTCGATCACATGGCGTTGGCGTTGCGCAAGGTGGCGCGCGCGCATGACGTCCCAATTTTCCGCGATCCACCGCTCGCGCGGTTATTGCATGGAACGATGGAGGTCGGCGAGGAGGTGGAAGAACAGCACTATCAGGCTGTTGCCGTGGCCATCCGGTTTGCCCTCAAGCTGCAACGGCAGCAACGGGCGGCCGCTATGGCGGCGGATGGCGGCGCTGAAGCGGAGGCAGGGATGGCAAATGCCGGATAACGGTCAGACGCGGGCATTGGCGCAATTGTTCCAGTGGAAGCGTCTGCAGGCGATTGCCGAACGGCGGGAGGCGTTGGCCGCGGCGGCGCGGGTTTCCGCGCTGGACCGTCATATCGAAACCATCGACAGTCGTATCGCTGCAGAGGCTGATGTGTTGGCGGACTATGCGGATGCGCCGGCGCTGGGCCGCTGGGTGGGGCTCATGGATGGCAAGCGGGATGGCCTGCTGCATCGGTGGGCGGCGGAACAGAGACAGGCCTTGGCCCTCGCTGCCAGCGCTGCCGCTGCGGATACGGCGGCGGAACAGCATAAGGAATTGCTGGACCTGGAACACCGGAAGCTGCGAGACCAGCAGCAGCGCGCGCGCGAACGGGCGGAGTGGGAGGCGCTGGCGCTGCTGTTTGCCAGCCCGCCCGGGCGGTAAGGCCGGTCAGAGTGCCGGCAGGCCAGCCCGTTCGCGGAAAGGCGGGTCGTAGATCGAGAGTTCTTCGCCCGCCAGGTCTGCCGCGGCACCGGAGCAAAGATAGACGATGCTCCTGGCTGGCTGGTCGACGCCGCCGAGTTTTTCACGTGGGATCTGGCTGACCTGATTGACGCCGGACGCGCGGATTTTCACCTGCATCTCCGTATCGACCGTGCCCGGGGCAAAGCCGTAGGTGCGGATGCCTTTGCCATGCACCTCCAGATGCAGTGCGCGGGTCAGCATCGCCATGCCGGCCTTCGCGCTGCAATAGGCGCTCCAGCCTTCCAGCGGCCGGTGGGCAGCGCCGCTGGAGACGTTGACGACAACGCCATGGCCGGCTTCGACCATTCCCGGCAGGGCGTAGCGTGTCATGGCATAGGCGCCGGTCAGGTTGATGGTGATATTGCGGCCCCATTCGGCCGGGGCGCATTCCAGCACGGAACCGATCGGTTCTATCACGCCGGCGTTGTTGACCAGGATCGAAAGCTTGCCAAAACGCCCGGCAACCGCGGCCACCATCGCTTCTGCCTGCGCCGGATCGCTGACATCGCAGGCCAGACCGATGGCGCCCTGGCCCACGGCAGCCGCCGCATCCTCCACGCCAGAACGCGCGGTAATCGCCACTTTGGCGCCGGCGGCCGCCAGCGCCTGGGCCGTGGCAAGGCCAATGCCGCGGGTGCCGCCGGTGACCAGCGCCACCTCGCCGGAAAGATCAATTGGCATGCCTGTCAAATCCTTACGTCAGTAGTCGGTCGGCCGGAATTGGAACACCTCTTCGTCGATGGTAACGCCGAGTTGCTGGTCCTCCAAGCGCACCTGAATGCGTTTGCCGGAACTGTCGATCAGCCACCATCCCAGCAGCCGGATTGGCTCGTAATCGAATACCAGTGTGACCGCGCCCTGTTCGGGCGCGTTGCGGCGTGTGGCCGATACTTCGATGATCGGGCCTTTGCGTTCCACCTTGGTGACGGAGAAATCGTCATCCCAGGTCACCTCGTCGGCCAGCAGGAACCAAGCCGGCGTCTGGTCCTGGTCCAAATAATTCGTTTCGCGCAGGGTCTTGTCGTAATGCACCAAGAACGAGCCGCGGGCCACAACCAGGATCGGCACCGGCGGATCGTATTCGAAGCGCAGGCGGCCAGGCCTGTGCAGCCAGAATTTCCCAGTCGCAACACCGCCCTGGCCATTGTTCTGGATGAAACTCGCCTGCATCGTGGTGATGCTGTTCAGGTACAGCCGCAGGCGCTCGACCTCAGCCCGTTCGGAGTCAGTGAGCGCCATGGCGGGGCCGGTCATCACCAGCGATACAATGAGAATGGATAACAGCCGGAGGATCGGCATTGGCAGGCCTTTCAGAACAGGTCGGTCCTATCAAATGGGCCCTAGGTGTCGTATTCGCCAGTGTTCGACTTGACCAGCACCTCCCGCTTGCCGACATGGTTGGCAGAACTGATCAGCCGTTCCGCCTCCATCCGGTCAATTAGCGAGGCGGCGCGATTATAGCCGATCTTCAAATGGCGCTGTAGGAAACTGGTCGAGGCCTTGCGTTCGCGAAGCACGATGCCGACCGCCTGATCGTAGAGATCGTCGCTGCTTTCGCCTTCGAATCCGGGAATCCCGGCGGCGATATCGTCGTCCTCGGTGACGCTGTCGACATAGGCCGGCTCGCCGGTGTTGCGCAGGTACTCGGTGATCTCCTGCACTTCGTCATCCGAGACGAACGGCCCATGTACGCGCTGGATGCGGCCGCCGCCAGCCATGTAGAGCATGTCGCCCTGGCCCAGCAACTGCTCCGCCCCGCCCTCGCCTAGAATGGTGCGGCTGTCGATCTTGCTGGTGACCTGAAAGGAAATGCGAGTCGGGAAGTTGGCCTTGATCGTGCCGGTGATCACATCGACAGAGGGGCGCTGGGTTGCCATGATCAGGTGAATGCCGGCGGCTCGCGCCATCTGTGCCAGCCGCTGGATCGCTGCTTCGATTTCCTTGCCGGCGACCAGCATCAAGTCTGCCATTTCGTCGACGACGATGACGATGTAGGGCAGCGGGTTCATGTCCAGCGCCTGCTCCTCGATCACCGGCTCGCCGGTATCGGGGTCGAAGCCGGTTTGCACCCGCCGTGTCATTGGCTCGCCCCGGCGAACCGCTTCGGCGATACGGTCGTTGTAGCCGCGAATGTTGCGCACGCCCAATGTGGACATGGCGCGGTAGCGGTTCTCCATCTCGCGTACCGCCCATTTCAACGCGACCACCGCCTTGCGCGGGTCGGTGACGACCGGGGTCAACAGGTGCGGAATGTCGTCATAGACGCTGAGCTCCAGCATTTTCGGGTCGACCATGATGAACCGGCAACGCTCTGGCGGCATGGCGTAGAGCAGCGACAGGATCATCACGTTGATGGCGACAGACTTGCCGGAACCGGTGGTGCCGGCGATCAGCAGGTGGGGCATACGTTCCAGATTGACGATGATCGGTTGGCCGCCGATATCCTTGCCAAGAACGAGCGGCAGGCCGCTTTGCGCCTTGTCGTAGGCTTGGCTGCTGAGCAGTTCGCGCAGATAGACGATTTCCCGTTTGCTGTTCGGCAGTTCGATGCCGATAGCATTCTTGCCGCGGATCGTGGCAATGCGGACGGAGACCGCCTCCATATTGCGCGCGATATCGTCGGCAAGCCCGATCACCCTGCTGGCCTTGGTGCCGGGCGCAGGCTGCAATTCGTAGAGCGTGACGACCGGGCCCGGGCGAACGGTCATGATCTCGCCGCGCACGCCGAAATCCTCCAGCACGTTTTCCAGCATGCGGGCGTTTTCGGTCAGCGTATCGGCATCGACCGCACTGCCGGGGGTTTCCCGGGATTCCTGCAGCAGGCTGATCGGCGGCAGCGGCGCCGTATCGCCAAGGGGAAGGTCGGCTTGGTTTCCGGTCTCCTGCCGCCGTCCAGGCTTGGTCGGGCCCGGTGCCCTCACGTTGATGACGGGCGCTGTCGGCTGATCTGTGCGGCCAAAATCTGGCGCCATCGGCGGCGGTGCTGGTGCGCGGGGGACAGAGGCGGTCGGGGCGGCCCAGGGCGTGCCTGGGTGCAACACGAAGGCGGGTGGCTGTTCGGTTTTAGGCTGGGGTCGGAACAGCGGCGGTATTTTGAGCAGGCGCGGGTGCGGGATCCGCCCCAGGACTGAGGCCAGGCTGTTGGCTGAGAGGCGGACGCTGGCGGCCGCCGCGCCGGCGCAGAGCCGGCCGAACAGACGCATTTCGGCAATATCGAGGGCAAGCACTGCTAAGCCAAGCACTACGGACGCTGCGGTGATGATGCTCCAGACCAGCCCGCCGGAGCCGTCGCCGGCAGGTCCGGCAATCCAGTTCATGCCCAGATGGCCCGCAGCGCCGCCCGGGCCTTCGCTCATGCTGTAGGGTGCGCCGAGATGGGTTCCGGCCAGCATCATTGCCAGAAGCAGCCAAGCGATTGGTGCGCCGGCCAGGCGCAGCCGCCAGAATGGCAGGCGGTGATCCTTGATCAGGCGCCATCCCCAGGAAACCGCAAGCGCCAGCGGGAACAGGGACGCCCAACCGGAGCCACGGTAGAGCAGGTCGGCAAACGCGGAGCCTTCCGGCCCCATGACGTTGTGGGACAGGCCGCCGGTAGCAAAATTCGGGCTGGGGTCGCTGCGGGTGAAGCTTGCGAGCGCCAAACCGCCCACAGCCGCCGCAAGCCAGAGGCCAAGGCCGGTTAATTCGGCTAAGCGCCGAATCATCTGCTTGACGAGTTGAGGCGACATGAGGTGGTGGCGGGTCTCGAACAGACTGGTCAAGTGTCTATTCCCTTGGGTTGGCAAGGCTATAGGCTCTTGCGGCGGCGGTTCCGCGCCAAGCGGGCATACTGTCAGTCACTATACAAAAAAAGGGCGGTGCGCGCGAGGCACACCGCCAGTCGGTAGCAGAAGGGAATGGAACGGTTAGTAGTTTTGGGCGCGGGGGCCAAACTCAGGATAAGCCTCCAAGCCCAGCTCCACTTGGTCAAGTCCCCGGAACTCGGCCTCCTCGTCTACCCGCAGCCCCATGGTGTATTTGAGCGCGAACCAGACCACGGCACTTACCAGGGAGACGAACACACCGATGGCGACAATGCCGATGATCTGTGTCACCAAGCTGCCGCCGCCAAAGATGCCGACCGCCAGCGTGCCCCAGATGCCGCAGACAAGGTGGGCGGAGATCGCGCCAACGACGTCGTCGATCTTGAGCTTGTCGACCATCGGGATCGCGAACACCACTAGCACACCGCCGATGCCGCCGATGACCATGGCCAGGTAGTGGCTCTGCAGGTCCGGGCCGGCGGTGATCGAGACCAAGCCGGCGATGGCGCCGTTCAACGCCATGGTCAGGTCGATCTTGCCATAGAGCAGTTGGCTTGCAGCCATGGCTGCCACCACGCCAGCGGCCGCGGCCAAGTTCGTGTTGACATAAACGATGGCGATCGCCGCCGCGTCCGCCGCACTGCCCAGGGCAAGCTGCGAACCGCCGTTGAAACCGAACCAGCCAAACCAGAGGATGAAGGTGCCCAGCGTGGCGAGCGGCAGATTGGCGCCAGGAATCGGCTGCACCTGGCCGTTCGGCCCGAACTTGCCTTTGCGGGGCCCGAGGATGATAGCACCGACAAGGGCTGCCCAGCCGCCGACCGAGTGCACGATGGTCGAGCCGGCAAAGTCGCTGAAGCCCATTTCGCTCAGCCAGCCGCCGCCCCAGGTCCAGGAGCCCTGGATCGGGTAGATGATGCCGGTCAGCACGACGACGAACACCAGGAACGGCCAGAACTTGATGCGTTCGGCTACGGTGCCGGAGACGATGCTGGCGGCGGTCGCGACGAACACCATCTGGAAGAACCAGTCGCTCATGACCGAATAGCCGTTGCCAGTGACTGCGGCGATCTGCTCGGCCGTCTTTTCGTCGGCACCCAGCAGCGCCACTTCCGCAGCAGACGTGTCATAGAAGATCGACAGCGAGCCGATATAGCCGCTTACGTCAGTGTACATCAGGCTATAGCCGATGACGTAGTAAAGGATGCCGGCGACCGAATAGATCGCGATATTTTTCAGGCAGATGGCCGCGGTGTTTTTGGTGCGCACCAAGCCAGCTTCCAGCATCGCAAAACCGGCGGCCATGAACATGACCATGACGCCGTGGATCAGGAAGGAGAAGGTGTTGAAGACAAAAGCGATCTCCTCGTCGACCGCGGCGAAGGCGATAGAGGGCAGTATGGTAGCCGCAGTCGCAACCACCGTCCCTCCTAGCAACGATTTTCTCATGGGTTCACAAGCTCCAGATGGTCGGAATGGTGGGCTAGAGGGCGTCGTTGTCGGCTTCGCCAGTGCGGATGCGCACGGCCTTGGACACGTCGAGGACGAAAACCTTGCCATCGCCGATGCGGCCGGTATGGGCGGCCGATTGGATGGCTTCGACGGTGGCGTCAATCCGGTCGTCCGGCACCACCACCTCGATTTTTACTTTCGGCAGAAAGGCGACCGTATATTCGGCGCCGCGGTAGATTTCGGTCTGGCCTTTCTGGCGGCCAAACCCCTTGACTTCGGAGACGGTTAAGCCTTCGACATTGATGGCAGTCAGTGCTTCGCGCACATCCTCCAGCTTGAACGGCTTGATTATGGCCATAACCAGTTTCATGAACGACTCCTCGAGGCAGCGGGACAGGCTATTGCCACGCCACCTTTCAAGAAGTGTGCCAAACCGATTGGAAAATGGTCAAGCAATTGGAATAAAAGCAAAAGATGTTCCGGTGCTCTGCGCTGTGAGTCAGCGGAATGCATGGAAATGCCTAAAAAATATGCAATGAAATTTTGGATAGTAGAAACGACTAAAAAATGAGCAATTCAGGTGTTGATACGGTAGATGTTGCAATAGTCGGCGCCGGTCTCGCCGGGTTGAGTCTGGCCCTGGCGCTGGCCCGCAGCGGTACGCGGGTCGGGCTGGTCGAACGGCAGTCGCCCGAAGCGCTGACAGCCGTCGAGATCGATGGCCGCACGACGGCTATAGCTGCGGGGGCGCGAAGCGTGCTGCAGGACTTGGGTGTGTGGGATCACTTGGTGCCTGAAGCCGGTCCGATCTGGGACATCCGTGTGTCCGATCGTGGTTCGCTGATGCATCTGCATTTCGACCATCAAGCGGTCGGCGGCGGGCCAATGGGCCATATCCTCGAAAATCACACGCTGCGCCGGGTTCTGGTGCAGGCCTTGGCCGACGAACCGAACCTTACTGCGTGTTGGGAGCGTAGCGTGACGGCGGTAGAGGTGGGGGATCATTGGGCTGCTGTCACGCTCGACGATGGCCAGGAATTGCGGGCCCAACTGGTGGCGGCCGCTGACGGCCGGGGGTCGGCTGTCCGGCGCATGGCTGGCATTGGCGTACGGGCTACAGACTATGACGAGACTGCCATCGTTTGTACCGCGCACCATGATCAACCGCACGAGGGCATCGCGCACGAGCGGTTTCTCGGCGGCGGGCCGTTCGCCATTCTGCCAATGGCCGATGGTGCCGGCGGTCAGCATCGCGCTTCGATCGTGTGGACGGAGCGCCGCGCGCTGGCCGAGCATCTGCTCACCCTGCCGCGGCCGGATTTCGAGCGTGAGCTGGCACTGCGGTTTGGCGATTTTTTGGGCAGTGTGACCGTGCCGGGCCAAATCTGGAGCTATCCGCTGTCGCTGATGCTGGCCAAACGGCTGACGGCGCCCCGTTTGGCGCTGGTTGGCGAGGCGGGGCATGGCATGCATCCGATCGCCGGTCAGGGATTCAATGTCAGTATGCGCGATGTCGAAGGATTGCGTAATGCCGTCGCTGGTGCATTGCAGGCGGGGCAGGATCCGGGTGCCGCCAGTGTATTAACAGCCTACGCCCGCAAGCGCTGGCCAGACATTCTGGCGATGGCAGCGGCCACCGATGGTCTGAACCGCCTGTTCCGCAGCGGCATGCCGCCGGTCGCGCTGGCGCGGCGGCTGGGGCTTGCTGCGGTCAACCGCCTGCCGCCATTGAAGCGTCAGTTCCAGCGGCACGCCATGGGCATGCTGCCTTTTGGCGGAGGCGGCCGCCCCTGACGATTAGACCGGGGCGGCGCCGTTTTTATTGGCCGAACAGCTTTTTGATGCTGTCCGTTGGGCTTGGCGTTGCGGTGCCGCTGTCGCTGTCAGATGTTCCGGTAGATGTATCTGCGCCCGGCATGAGTGATTTGAGGGCAGAGCCCGGATCTTTCACTGCATCTTTCAACTGATCGGCTGCACCGCCGGCCCCCTCCAGCATTTTCGAGGGGTCTTTGGCGATATTGCCAATGGCGCCGGCAAGGTCTGGCCGGTAGCTAGGCTTCGACCACGGCCCTTCGATGATCACCGGCACCATTAGGCCAGCCATCCCAGCATCGCCGCCTTGGCCTTCCAGCGAGGCAACAGCTTTCGGTTCGATCCGGTAGTTCACCGTCTGCGCCGGCATGTTGGCCGTGCCTTGGCCGGTCACGCGCAACAGCGGGGAAAGCAATTGCAGGTCGTCATTGCTGACCACGCCGTTTTTGATGGTGTAGGAGCCCGATAGTTCGGCGAAATCGGTTTTGACCGATTCGGAGGCGTTCGGGTTCAGGAAGGCATTGGAGGCGTTGCGGACCATCGCCGCCAGGTTGATGCCGCGGATGGCGCCATCGGTAAACTTCACATCGCCCTTGCCGTTCAGCGCATTGACCAGCGCCTTCTGGGAAGCGCCGCTCGTGGTGACGTCCATGCTCATCTGCGCCGTGCCCGACAGCCATTCCAGCTTTGCCGCATCCGTCAGGAACGGTTCCGCTTGAAGGCCCGAGAGGGTGAAGGTGCTTTTGATTGCCGGTGTGTTGCCACTGGCATCCACATTCAGTTGCAGGGTGCCGTTGCCGTCATAGAGCGCCATTTCCGACAGATTCACGTTGAGCTTGCCGCCCTGCAATTGCACCTGCATATCGCTCTTGCCAATCTTAATGTCCTGCACCTGCAGCGACCCGGCAGCCAGCGTTAGGTCGGCATTGACCGAGCGAAGGGCTGACATGTCGATTGGCTCGTCGCTCCAACTGCCGCCGCCGGACTTGGCCGCCGGCTGTGCCGCTGCGGCGGCCCCTTGGTTTTCGTCGCTACCGAACGCTGCCAAATAAGGGTTCAGGTCCAGATCCGTCACGGCCAGCGAACCCTTGGCCGACGGCACCTTGCCGCCCAATGCAACGGTCAGATCGCCGGTACCGCTGATCTGGTCGAGCGATAGCGTCATGCCGGTGATGGAGGCTTGCGCGGCGCTTGCTGCAACCTGACCGCTGATCTTGAGCGCGTTCAGTACCTCGTCCCCCTGCATATCCAGCGGGCTGGCGGCCCAGGCGGCCAGGTTGCGCACCGACGGCACATCCAGGTCCAGCTTGCCGGCAACGCTGCCCGCGCCTGCGTCCAGCGCACCGGCATAGTCGAGTTTCAGCGGTTCGCCGTTCAGTGCGACCGTCACGTCCGTTTTGCCGCGGGCCATCAGTGCACGTGGGCTCTTGGCGCCGATCTTGAAGGCGATAGCCTCCTGTTTCCAAGTGGCCTCGCCATCGGCCGAGAATGGTTCGTCGAGGCTCGGCAGGTTGACTTTGATGGTCATGTTCTCGACCACCTCGGCAATGCCGCTTTGGGCATCGCGGTATTCCAGCCGGCCATTGACGATACGCACATCGCCCAGTTTGATCGACTTCAGGTCGCCCCTGCCACTGCCGCTGCCGCTTGCAGCAGGTTCTCCGGCAGGGCTACCGGCCTGTGCGCCCGCAGCGCCAAACGCCCAGTTCGGCTGCCCGTCCTTGTCGACTTCCAACAGGATGTCCGGTCCTTCCAGCACGAACTCCTGCACCTCCACCTCGCTGGAAAGTAGCGGCAGCAGGGCCACATGCACCCGCAGCTCCTTCAGTGTCATCATGTCTGCGCGGGATCCGCCGGCGGCGTTCTGGAAGCGCACGTCGCCCGCTTTCAGCACCGCGTCGGGCAGCAGAGAGAATTCAAAATCGCCGTTGATGGTCAGGTCACGGCCGGTGGCTTTCTTCACCTGGGCCTGCAGTTCCTGCTTGATCGTGTCGGTTGGTATGACGAATGGAAGGATGACCGCTGCGGCGATGACCAGCACCACCAACACGGCGACGGCAATCAGGATTTTCTTGATCATGGCGAAGACTTTCCAAACGGATAAACCTTGGGCAGAGCGAACCCAAACCATACCAATGTGGCAGTTTTGCCGCCAGCATCTCCTGGCCGCCCCTGGCATTTGCCGACCTGACCGCTTAAGATCGATCATGCCCGCTAGCCGTTATGAGAGCGCATGTCCCGCCGCTATTCCATCTGGGCCCTGGCCCGCAATGCCCTGCGCCATCATGAAGGCTGGCAGAAGGCCTGGCGCAGCCCGGAGCCGAAGCCCGCGTATGATGCCCTGATCATCGGTGGCGGCGGCCATGGTTTGGCGACCGCCTATTACCTGGCCAAGCTGCATGGCCTGCACAATATCGCGGTTTTGGAGCGCGGCTGGATCGGCGGCGGTAATACCGGCCGCAACACAACTATTGTCCGCTCTAACTATCTGCTGGATGAAAACGCGCTCTTCTATGAGCACTCGTTGAAGCTGTGGGAAGGCCTGTCGGAGGATCTGAACTACAACGTCATGTTCAGCCAACGGAAGGTGATCAATACCTGCCACACGCCGGCCGAGCGTGAGGCGACCGTGCGGCGCTATAATTCCATGCGGTTGCTGGGAATCGATGCGGAGTTTCTCAGCCGGGAGGACTTGGCTCGGATCGAGCCGGCAATGAACCTATCGCCCGACAGCCGCTTTCCGATCCTTTGCGCGTTGGCCCAGCCGCGCGGCGGTTCCGCCCGGCATGATGCGGTGGCCTGGGGGTATGCTCGGGCGGCCGATGCGCTGGGAGTCGATATCATCCAGAATTGCGAGGTGACCGGCATTGACCGTGACCAGGCCACCGGGGCCGTCATAGGCGTGCAGACGACGCGCGGCCAGATCGAGGCCAGAAAGATCGGCATTGCCGTTGCCGGCCATTCCAGCCAGGTGGCGGCCATGGCGGGCGTCCGCCTGCCGATCGAAAGCCACCTGCTGCAGGCTTTCGTCAGTGAGCCGGTGAAGCCATTCCTCAACACGGTTGTCTCCACTGGCGCGGCGCATTTCTATATCTCCCAAACCAACAAAGGGGAGGTGCTGCTGGGTGGTGAGTTGGACGGTTACAACTCCTTCAGCCAGCGCGGCACGCTGCCGAAGGTGCAGGACGTTGTGGCGAATGCGACCGAGATGTTCCCCTGTATTGGCCGCTTGCGGTTCATGCGCCAATGGGCCGGTGTGATGGACATGACCATGGACGGCTCCCCCATCATCGGCAAATTGCCGGTGCAGGGTCTCTATATGAGCGGCGGGTGGTGCTATGGCGGCTTCAAGGCGACGCCCGGCTCGGGCTGGTGTCTGGCCTGGACCATCGCAAAGGACGAGCCGCATAAGCTCAACGCCGGCCTTTCGCTGGAGCGTTTCCGTACCGGTCACATGATCGACGAGAAGGGCGCCGGCCCCTTCCCGAAAGCGCATTAGGGAGGGACCGGACGAGCCATGCTGTTGATTTCCTGTCCCTGGTGCGGCCCCCGTGACGAGACCGAATTCGTCTATGGCGAGGCCGCCGTCGAGCGTCCCGCCGACCCAGCGTCCACCACGGATGCGGAGTGGACCGACTACCTCTATTTCCGTGACAATCCGAAGGGCGAGCACAAAGAACTGTGGTTCCATCGCAGCGGCTGTCATCGCTGGTTCGTGCTGGAGCGCAACACCGTCACCCATGCGATTGCCGGCGCCTACCCGCCTAAAGCGCGCCCCGTGACCGAGGACGAGGCATGAATCGGCAGGTTTGGCGCACGGAGGCTGGCGGTAGCGGTATCGACCGGGGCGAGCCGCGGTCGTTCACATTCAACCAATGGCGGCTGGAGGGCTACGCTGGCGATACTGTCGCCTCCGCCCTGATGGCGAACGGGGTGCGTTTGGTGGGCCGGTCGTTCAAATATCACCGCCCGCGCGGTGTATTCGGCATCGGGGCGGAGGAGCCGAACGCCCTGCTCCAGATCGGCACCGGCGCCCGGCGCGAGCCCAACACGCGCGCCACGGTACAGGAACTCTACCAGGACCTGCTGGCCCAGACGCAAAATCATTGGCCTTCGTTGCAATTCGACCTGGGGTCGCTGGTGAATGCGGCGGGGGCGTTGTTCCCCGCGGGCTTCTATTACAAGACTTTCGTCACCAATCCGAAGCGCTGGCTCTGGTATGAAAAGCACATCCGGCGCATGGCCGGGCTCGGGCCGCCGCCAAGTGAGCCGGACCCGGATCATTATGCCCATTCCAACGCCCATTGCGACCTGCTGATTGCCGGGGCTGGCCCGGCCGGCCTTGCCGCCGCACTGGTGGCGGGGAATGCCGGAGCCAGGGTGATCCTGGCCGATGAGAACCCCGCGCTCGGAGGCCAGTTGCTGCTGGCGCCGCAGCAGGTGGACGGGCAGCCGGGCCAAGAATGGGCAGCGGCGGCGCATGCTCGGCTTGCCGCCATGCCGAATGTCCGGGTGCTGACCCGCACCACGGTCTCCGGTGTTTACGAGCACGGCCATTTCGCCCTGGTCGAGCGCTGCACCGACCATCTGGCCGAGCCAGCCCCGCACCTGCCGCGGCAGCGTTTTTGGACCGTGCGTGCCCGCGATGCCGTGTTCGCCACTGGCGCGATCGAGCGGCCGATTGCCTTTGCCAACAATGACCGGCCGGGCGTGTTGCTGCTTTCGGCGGTGCGGGGCTATCTGGAACGCTATGGCGTGCTGGCCGGCCGCACCGCCGTGCTGTTTGCCAACAATGACAGCGTCTACAACACCGCTCGCGAACTGGCCGCGGCCGGCATGCGCATCGAAGCGGTGGTCGACCCCCGGCCCTTTGTCAGTGAAGCCGCGGCGCAGGCCAAGGCAGACAGGCTGCACGTGCTGTCTGGCCATGCGGTGGTCGGCGCGCGGGGATGGCGCAGCGTTCGGGCCGCCGAAGTCGCGCCAATCGATGCAAATGGCAAGGTCAAAGGCGTGACCAGTGTATTGGCTTGCGACCTGATCGGCGTTTCCGGCGGCTGGAACCCAGCGGTGCATTTGCACGCGCAGAGCCGCGGCAGCCTAGCGTTCCGCGTGGATCTGGCGGCATTCGTGCCGCAATCGGCCGGCGCACCCTACCAGAGCGCCGGTGCTGCCGCTGGCGTCTATGATTTGGCGGGCTGTCTGCAGCAGGGTTACGCGGCCGGCGCGGTCGCCACGCGTGCCCTTGGGTTTGAGCAGGCCGACGAGCCATTGGCCCCGCCGGTCATCAGTGATCCGGTCGGGAATGCCCCGGCATTCTGGGGTGTTCAGGCCTCCAGGGGAGCGCGCTGTTTTTTGGATTTGCAGAACGATGTGACCACCAAGGATGTCTCTCTTGCCCATCGGGAAAATTATGTAAGTGTCGAGCATCTGAAACGCTACACCACGCTTGGCATGGGCACGGACCAGGGAAAGACGTCCAACGTCGCCGGGCTGGCGCTCATGGCATCCAAGCGCCGGCAGCCGTTGCCCACAGTCGGCACGACCACCTTTCGGCCGCCGTATACCCCGTTCACCTTCAACGCCATGGCGGGGGGCCGTTGGAGGGAGGTCGGTCATCCGGTGCGCCGCACCGCCGTCCACGACTGGCATGCCGCCAACGGCGCGGTCTGGACAGATGCCGCCGGCTGGGCCCGGCCGATGTATTACGAGACGGAAGGCCAGGCGCCCCAGCAGCGTATAGACGAGGAAGTGCTGGCGGTGCGCCAGACGGTTGGCGTGGTCGATGTCTCAACCCTCGGCAAGTTGGACATACAGGGGCCGGATGCGCCGGAGTTCCTGGACCGGGTCTATGTCAATCGTTTCTCGAACCTGAAGGTCGGCCGCGGGCGCTATGGCGTCATGCTGCGAGAAGATGGGCGGGTGTTCGACGATGGCGTCACCATGCGCTTGGGGCCCGACCATTTTCATATGACCACGACAACCAATCATGCAGGCGCAGTGTTCCAATTCCTCGAATACCTGCTGCAAGTGGTTTGGCCGGAACTGCGGGTGTTCGTGACGCCGGTGACGGAGCAGTGGTTCGCTGCCGCCCTCTCCGGCCCGAACGCGCGGGCGATGCTGGCGGACCTGGCGCCAGAGGTCGATGTCTCCAACGAGGCCTTGCCGATGATGGGTATGGCAGAGGGCATTGTTGGCGGTGTGCCTGCGCGCATCTTCCGCCTCTCGTTCAGCGGCGAGATTGCCTATGAGATCAACGTGGACGCCGATTACGGCCTCTCACTCTGGAACGTTATTCTTGCGGCTGGTGTGGCGCACGATCTGAAAGTCTATGGCACCGAAGCGATGGGTACGCTGCGCATTGAAAAAGGTCATTTCACCCATGCGGAGGCGGATGGGCGTGTCACCCTGGGCGACCTTGGGCTCGACACCATGATCAGCCCGGCCAAGGACTGTATTGGAAAGCGCTCGCTCTCCTTGCCTGACTTGGTCGCGCCGGGCCGCAAGCAAATGGTCGGTCTGATCGCCGAGGAGGGCTCACATATTCCCGTGGGCGCTCAACTGGGCCTGAATGACGATCTGGAGACGCCGCAGGAAAGCCAGGGGCATGTGACCTCGCACGCCTATAGCGCCACCCTGGGGCGCCACATTGCTCTGGCCCTGGTCAGGGATGGCCTCGCGCGCCATGGCGAACGACTCTACGCCGTTTCGCCGGTGATGGGAGAGCGAGCAGCGGTGGAGGTGGTAGCACCCTGTTTTTATGATCCAGAGGGAGGTCGCCAACGTGGATGACCCGGTTCCACGCCCTCGCAGCCCGCTGGCGGACCTCTTCTTGGCCGCCCAGTCGGCCCCGCCGGACGATGCCGCGCAGGTCTTTGTGCAATCGGTGCCTTTCGTCGGACAGGTGGCGGTTCGCGGCAGGCCGGACGATCCGGATTTTCTCAATGCGGTTCGCAGGGTGGCCGGTATCGACTTGCCGCTGGCGGCCGGTGTTGTAGCGGAGGCAGAGGCCTGCCGCGCCATTTGGCTTGGCCCGGACCATTGGATGATGGTGACGGTGGAGGGGCATGGTCCCGTGCTGGCGGCTGATCTGCGGGAGGCTTTCGCCGGCCTGTTCGCGGCAGCCATCGACGTTTCTGGTGCGCGGATGCGTTCGCGCCTGATCGGACCAGCGGCTGCAGACGTGCTGGCGAGCGGCTGCCGTATGGATGTGACGCCCGCGAATTTCGGCGCCGGCCATGCGATCCAGTCACCATTGGGCAATGTGACCGCCATCATTCATTGCCTGTCACTCGAACCTCCGGGCGATGGCCTTGCCTATGATCTGTATATCCCGCGAAGTCAGGTGTTGTCGTTCTGGCGCTGGCTGGAGCACGCGGGCCGGCCCTACCGCCTCAGCGTGCGGGCGTAAACGCTCCAGCCAGGCGGAGCGCTGGCTCAGTAGTGGCGCAGAAGCCCGACCAGCCGGCCCTGAACCTGCACCCGGTCAGGCTCCAGCAGGCGGGTTTCATAGCGCGGGTTGGCCGCTTCCAGCGCCACGAGGGCGCCGCGCTGGTGCATGTATTTGAGCGTCACTTCCTCCCGGTCGACCAGGGCGACGACGATTTCGCCGGGCTGATAGTGTGGGCCATCCTGGATAACCACGGTATCGCCGTCCAGAATGCCGGCATTGACCATGGAATCCCCGGCAACTTCCAGCGCATAGTGGCGGCCGCGGCCGACCATGCCGGCGGGTACGCGCACGGTCGTATCCGGGTCGCGCAGCGCCTCAATCGGGGTGCCGGCGGCGATGCGGCCGTAGAGCGGCAATTCCAGGTCGTTGGCAGCGGGGGGTAGTGGCCTGCCAAGCGTGGATGTTGCGGCTGAAACGCTTTGCTTCGGTGCGGCGGCGTTGGCGGCGGCGGATTCCGGCAGTCGCATCACCTCCAGCGCACGGGCACGGTGCGGCAGGCGCCGGATGAAGCCCCGTTCCTCGAGCCCGCTGATCAGGCGGTGAATGCCGGATTTGGACTTGAGCCCCAACGCATCCCGCATCTCGTCAAATGAGGGAGAGATGCCGTCGTCTTGCAAGCGTTGGTTGATGTAGAGCAGCAGATCGGTTTGTTTGCGTGTCAGCATGCGGGCCTCGCCAAGTTCCGCACCACGCGATATGGTGCGCCAACGAACATGATTTGTTCTATGTATGGCGAGAACACGCGTCAAGCGTGTAGTTTATGTTCTCAAAGCAGCCCATCGAGCAAAAGAGTTAGAACGGGATCGTTCTCGGCTGCTGCAGGGGCATTTGGCGGGCGAACAATCAGGGCATCGGCCTCTGCAAGTGCCGTCAGCATGGAGCTGTCCTGCCGTGCGAACGGCGTCGCCCGACCATCTGCACCAAGGTGGGCGCGCATGTAATCCTGGCGAATGCCGTTCGGTGCCAGGTTGGCCCCGGCGGGGAGCAAGGCGGGTTCCGGAATGCCGCCGGGGCGTCCTTGCAGGGCGAACAGTAGCGGCCGCAGGAACAGGGCTGCGCCAACCATTGAACTGACCGGATTCCCTGGCAAACCAAGAACCAAGCTCTTGCCCAGCCGGCCGACCATCAGCGGTTTGCCGGGCCGCATGGCGATCTTCCAGAAATCGACTTCAAGTCCATCCCGTTTCAGCGCCGTTTGGACCAGATCATGCTCACCGACGCTGGCGCCGCCTATGGTGACGAGAATGTCGGCATCTTTCGCCGGAGCAGCGGCTTCCCGCAGGGATTCCACGGTATCGAGGGCCACGCCCAACAACACCGGCTCACCGCCGTGGGCGCGCACGAACCCAGCAAGCGCCGTACTGGTTGATGCGACTATTTGACTTGCCGCGATTGGCTCGCCCGGGAACACGATCTCGTCGCCGGTAGCGAGAATCGCCACGCGGGGGCGGCGAATCACTTTGAGCCAGGGATAATCCATCGCCGCGGCCAACGCCAATTGCCGGGGCGAAAGATGGGTGCCGGCGGCGAGGCGCAGATCACCGGCGGCAAAGTCAAGGCCGGCGGCGCGGACATGCCGTCCCTTGGCTTCGGCTTCCTTGATCAGAATTTGGTCGCCGTTCGCCTCCGTATCTTCTTGAATCACCACGGTATCGGCGCCTGCGGGCAGAGGAGCGCCGGTGAAGATGCGCACGCACTGGCCGGCTTGCAGGTTCGGCTCGTAGAAGCCGCCGGCGGCGACCGCGCCGACTTGGGTCAGCGTTACCGGAACTTGTGCAATGTCCGTCGCGCGCACGGCGTAGCCGTCCATGGCGCTGGCGGCGAAGGGCGGCTGCGTGCGCCGGGCGGGCAGGGGGCCCGCAAGCACGCGGCCGGCGGCATCCGTAAGACTCACCGTTTCGGCGGGGAGAGGGGCGACACCGGCCAGGACGCGTTCCTGGGCTTCTTCGACGGAGATCATCTTGCAGTGGCCTCATAGGTGCCGGACTTGCCGCCGGTTTTCAGCAACAGGCGCACATTCTGGATCTCCATGCCTTTGTCGATAGCCTTGCACATGTCATAGACGGTGAGCGCGGCGACGCTGGCGGCGGTCAGCGCCTCCATTTCGACGCCGGTGCGGCCCTTGAGCTTGCAGGTGGCACGAATGTCGACGGCGTTCGCCTCCGGCACGCATTCCAGATCGACCGTGACCTTCGTCAGCGCCAGCGGGTGGCAGAGCGGGATCAGGTCCGGCGTGCGTTTCGCCGCCATAATGCCGGCGAGCCGGGCCACACCCAACACGTCCCCCTTGCCGATTTCGCCCGCCTGGATCGCGGCGAGGGTGGCCGGCTGCATGACGACGCGGGCGCCGGCGGTGGCGACGCGCTCGGTCTCCGTCTTCCCCGACACGTCCACCATCTGGGCGTTGCCGGCGGCGTCGAAATGGGTAAGGCCAGTCTCTGCGGTGCTCATGCGGCCCTCGCTAGCAGCGCCTCTGTGGCGGCGGTAACATCGTCCTGGCGCATGAGGTGTTCGCCAACAAGGAAGCAGCGCGCCCCGGCCGCAGCCATGCGGGCCAGATCGGCAGGCGTGCGCAGGCCGCTTTCGCTCACCAGCATGCGGCCTTGCGGCACCAATGCCGCCAGTTCCTCGGTCACGGCGATGTCTGTGACCAGTGTCTTGAGATTGCGGTTGTTGATGCCGATCAGTTGTGCGCCCAGTGCCAGCGCGCGGTCGAGTTCGGCGGCATCGTGCACCTCCACCAGAACATCCATGCCCAGTGCCTCTGCCGTGGCGGCGAGGTCGGTGGCCTCGTGATCGTCGAGGCAGGCCATAATCAACAGCACGCAATCGGCACCCAACGCCCGCGACTCGCATATCTGATAGGCGGTGAGCATGAAATCCTTGCGCAGCACCGGCAGGGTGCAGGCATTGCGGGCTGCGGCGATATATTCGTCCCGGCCCTGGAAATAGGGTTCGTCGGTCAGCACGCTGAGGCAGGCGGCACCGCCCGCGGCATAGGCTTTGGCGAGCGTAGGCGGGTCGAAGTCCAGCCGGATCAGGCCGCCGGAGGGGGAGGCCTTCTTGATTTCCGCGATCAGGCCATAGTCGCCAGCGTCCACCTTGGCCTTCAGCGCGATGGCGAAGCCGCGCGGGGGCTGTTGCAGCATGGCCTGGGCAATCAGATCCTGTTCGCTTTTCCGTGATTTGCAGGCTGCCACGTGCTCACGCTTGTCGGCGCAGATGCGGGCGAGGACGTCGGGCAGATCGGGCTTGCTGCTCACGCGGGCGTTCCTCCGGTGGCCTGAATCAAAGCTGCGAGCTTTGCCGCCGCAGCGCCGCTGTCGATAGCGTCTGCTGCTATTGCAACGCCGTCTTTCAGAGTGGGGGCCTTGTCGGCAACGATCAAGGCCGCGGCAGCGTTCAGCAGGACGATGTCGCGGAACGGCCCTTTCTCGCCTGCCAGCATTGCGCGCATGACGGCCGCATTGTGATCCGGCGAGCCGCCGATCAGGAATTGAAAGTCCGCCCGGGGCAAGCCCGCATCTTCCGGGGTGACCTCGAAAATGGACACCTGACCATCCTTCACCTCCGCCACATAGGAGCAGCCCGTTGTGGTGAGTTCGTCGAGTCCGTCCGAGCCGTGCACGACCCAGGCGCGCTCGGTGCCGAGTTTTGCCAGGACGCGGGCCTGCGGTTCGATCCAGTCGCGCGAGAAAACGCCCATCAGTTGCCGTTTGGCGCCGGCCGGGTTGGACAGCGGCCCCAGCAGGTTGAAGATTGTGCGGGTGCCAAGCTCGACGCGGGTCGGGCCGACATGGCGCATGGCGCCGTGGTGACGGGGCGCCATCAGGAAGGTGATGCCGACCTCCCAAATCGCCTTCTGCACCTGCACCATGTCGGCGTCGATGTTGACGCCGAGGGCGGTCAACACGTCCGCCGCGCCAGATTTGCTGGAGACAGCCCGGTTGCCATGCTTTGCGACCGGCACGCCACATGCGGCCAGCACAAAGGCGACGCCAGTGGAAACATTATAAGTGCCCTTGGCGTCGCCGCCAGTGCCACAGGTGTCGATGGTGCCTAGCGGCGCCTCTATCGCCAGCACCTTGTCACGCATGACACGGGCAGCACCGGTCAGTTCTGCGACGGTCTCGCCACGCACCCGCAGAGCCATCAGGAATCCGCCGATTTGGGAGGGCGTCGCCTCACCCGACATCATGATATCGAAGGCTTGGCGCGCTTCGTCCTCGGTCAGCGGGTTCCGGTCGGCGACCTTGGCGATCAGGGGTTTGAAGGCGTCGCTCATGTCTCAGCGTCTCCCCAATCAGGCTGCGGCGTGCAGGCGGCGCGCCGGCAATGGCTTCGGGGTTCTGGTCGGTAAGTGGCCGCCAGTTGCGAGACTCAGGAAATTGCCCAGCAGACGATGCCCGGCTTGGCTGGCGATGCTTTCCGGGTGGAATTGCACGCCGTGAATCGGCAGCGTCCGATGGCGGAACCCCATGATCAGCCCGTTCTCGGTCCAGGCATTAACCTCCAGGCCGTCCGGCAGGCTGGCGCGTTCGACCAGCAGGGAGTGGTAGCGGGTGGCCTCGAACGGGTTGGGCAAACCTGCAAAAACGCCGGTGTCGTTGTGGTGCATGCGGCTGAGCTTGCCGTGCATCGGCGCCGGCGCGCGGATCACCTTGCCGCCAAAAGCCTGGCCGATGCATTGATGGCCGAGGCAGACGCCGAGCAGCGGCACCTTGGCTTCTGCGGCGGCTGCGACGAGGTCCAGGCAGATGCCGGCCTTGTCCGGGTCGCACGGGCCGGGGGAGATGACGATCCCCTCCGGCCGCATCGCCATGGCGTCGGCGACGGAGATGGCGTCGTTGCGATGCACTTCAAAGTCCGCCCCCAACTCGCCCAGGAAATGGCGCAGGTTGTAGACGAAGCTGTCGTAGTTATCGATCAGTAGGAACATGAGCATTATCCGTCATTGCGAGGGGCCGAAGGCTGCGAAGCAATTCATCGGAGGCCATCGCCATCGGCCGTTGGTGATGGATTGCCGCGCCCGCTGTCGCGGGCTCGCAATGACGTCCTCGGGGAGGAGGAGCTCAGTCGTCATCTTCCCTTCACTGTGGTGCATAGCGGACGGCCTCACCGGCAGCGCGAACCAGGGCAGCCGCCTTGTCGACACTTTCCTGGTATTCCGCCGCAGGGTTCGAGTCGGCAACGACGCCGACGCCGGCCTGGACGTACATCTTGCCATCTTTCACCAATGCGGTGCGCAAGCCGATGCAGGTGTCCATCGTGCCGTCGGCAGCAAAATAACCGATGCAGCCCGCATAGATGCCGCGTTTTTCCGGCTCCAACTCGTCGATGATCTCCATCGCTCGCACCTTCGGCGCGCCGGAGAGTGTGCCGGCGGGGAAGCCGGCGACGAGGGCGCCGAATGCGTCATAGCTTGGGTCCAACTCGCCTTCCACGGTGGAGGAGAGGTGCATGACGTGGCTGTAGCGCTCGATCTCGAACTGCGAGACCACTTCGACAGAGCCGATCTTGGCGACGCGGCCGACATCGTTGCGGGCGAGGTCCAGCAGCATCAGGTGCTCGGCCAGTTCCTTCGGGTCGTTCTGCAATTCCTCGGCCAGAGCCCGGTCCTCCGCATCGGTGGCGCCGCGGCGGCGGGTACCGGCGAGCGGGCGGATGGTCACGCGGTCGTCGCGCACGCGCACCAGGATCTCCGGCGATGAGCCGACGATGGAGAAGCCCGCCAGATTGAAGAAAAACAGGAAGGGCGATGGGTTCAGCCGGCGCAGCGCCCGGTAGAGCGCGAACGGCGGCAGTTCGAAGGGCACGGAGAACCGCTGCGACGGTACAATCTGGAAGGCGTCGCCGGCATGGATGTAGTCCCGCGCCTTGATCACGTTCGCCTCGAACATCTCGCGCGTCATGTTGGCGACTGGTTTTGGACCCGGGCCGGGCGCGGCGGTGGAGAGGGCGCTGGCGGTGGGCGGCAGGGGCTGCTCCAACTGCTCCACCATCTCCAGCAGGCGCCGGTGGGCGCGGTCGTAGCCGGCCTTGGCGTCGAGCCCTTCCTCCGGGCGGACAGGTGTGACGAGGGTGATGCGGTCCTCCACTCCGTCGAACACGGCCATCACGGTCGGGCGAATAAACAGGCCATCCGGAAGGCCAAGCGTATCCGGCGGCGTATTCGGCAGGTATTCCATCAGCCTGACCATGTCATAGCCCATGTAACCGACCAAGCTGGAGGCCATCGGGGGCAGCTTCGAAGGCAGGTCCGGGATCTGTGCTTCCTCGATCAGCGCGCGGAGCGAGGCAAGGGCGCCGGTATCGCAGGGTTGGAAAGCGTCGGCGTTATCCAGTGCGTTCCGGTTCACCTCCGCCTTGTCGCCATAGCAGCGCCAAATCAGATCGGGCGACAGGCCTATGAACGAATAGCGGCCGCGGCTGGCGCCGCCTTCCACCGATTCCAATAGGAATGCGTTTGGCTGATCGGCGCCGAGCTTGAGCCAGGCCGAAACTGGCGTTTCCAGGTCGCTGATCAGATGGCACCAGACCAGTTGCGGCTTTCCGGCGTTGTAGGCGGCCTGAAAAGCGTCGTAGGCGGGCTCTATGGCGAGAGAGGTCATGGCTTGAGCCTTGTTAGCGCAACACACGGTCGATGACAGTCTGGTCGATATTCACGGAATAGCTGGCGCGCACCGCCTTTTGGAAGGCACGGGCGATTTCCTGCCGGCGGTCACGGTCGAGGATCTGACGAAGCTGGTCGAGGGTTTCCTGGGCTGCCTTGTCGTCGGCACTGGTCGTCGGCACCGTCACCTCGTCGATACGCGCAACAAAAACGCGGTCGGCGTCGTTGTGGACGATGGTTTCGCCCTGTCTGGCCTGGAACACGGCTTCAACCAAGTCTGGCGTCAGCGGTGTTGGCGTCTGGCTGCGGGCGAACGGCGCAGGTTTGGTCTCGGCAAAACCGGCCTCCGCTGCCGCTGCGGCAACGTCGTTGCCCGCGCGCAAGGCTTCTGCCAGTTTCTTTGCCGCGACCTCGGCCTGATCGGCCCGCTGGGAATCGATCCAGTCGGCAAGCACACGATCGCGCACGTCTTCGAACGGACGCTTGGCCGTGGCGGTGACGCGGTCGACGCGGACGACGAAATATCCGCCGTCCGGCATCTCCGTCAGGATGGAGGTCACCCCCTCTTCGGCCTGGAAGGCGACGCCCAGGAACTGGCCGCCTTGCGGCAGGTTCTCCGGCCGGCTGCCGTCCGCGGTCTGGCCGGTGCGGCTGACGCCGTTGAATTTGACCACCGGGATTTCGGCGGCGTCCGCTGCCGCTTCCAGGTTGGCGCCGCTGGCAAGAGTATCTTCGACCGCATTGGCGCGTTCGATCATCTCGTCGACCGCCATGTCCAGGGCGATGGTTTGGCGCAGGTCATCGCGCACGGCCTCCAGCGGCTGGGTCTCCGCCGGGTCGATGGCTTTGACCCAAAGGACATGATGGCCGAACGGCGTTTGCACCGGGTCGGTGAAGCCGGGCTCCGTAAGCGCGAAAGCCGGATTGGCCAGTTCCGTCGGAACCATGTCCGATTTGGCCAGTGAGCCGAGTTCCGTTGCGGCGGCGCCGGAATCGGTCGCCACCGTCGGCCATGCCTCCCCATTGCGCAGCCGCGCTGTGGCTTTGGCCGCTGCTTCGGCATCCTGAAACAACAGTTGCGAGATCGTGCGTTCTTCGGGCCGCTGATACTGGCCGATCCGGCTTTCGTATTCCTCCGCAATCCGCTCTTCAGGCACGGCAAAGTTTGCGGCGACGCGCTCCGGGTTGAGGATGACGGCAGACAGGTCGCGCAGTTCGGGCAGGTTGTAGGCTTGGTCTTCGGCCTCATAAAAGCCGCGCAGGACGGAATCGCCAGGGTCGGCAGGCGGTGGCAGATCGGCATGGGCCTTGTGCAGGACCGTGACTTGCCGCTGTTGGGCAAAGTAGGCGAATTGGGTGTCAATGACCGGCTGCGGCGGCGGCGGTGCGGCGACAGCGGCGGCAATCAGCGGATCGCGCAGCAGCCGGCCGCTCAGGTCTGCCAGGAACTGCGGCTCGCTCAGGCCAGAACGGAACAGAACCTGCTGATAGCGGGCCCGGTCGAACTGGCCGGTAACGCCCTGGAAGGTTGGATCCTGTGCGATGGCGGAGCGCAGCATGTTGTCGGTTGTCGCCAAGCCTAGCGATTGTGCTTCGCGGGTGAGCACCTGCTGATCGACAATGCTGTCGATCACCTGCTCATCCAGGCCCATCTCCATTGCCAGATCCTGTGTGACTGTGGTGCCGAGGCGCTGGCGGAGCCGTTCCAGCGCGACGTTGAACTGGGTGCGCACCAAGGATTGCCGCACTTCTGTGTCGCCAACCTGGATTGCCACGGGGTCCGGGTCGGGCTGCAGGTAATCGACGATGCCCCACGCGCCGAACGAGATGATCAGCAGTATGAACAGAATTTTGGCGATCCAGCCGGTGGCGCCTTTGCGCAGGGCGGTAATCATTGGCGCGTCCTTAAACCATACGGCAGCAACAGAAGTCTCCCAGGAGCGCCGTATATATAGGTGCCGCGGCTCGGCAGCAACTGGCCCGGTCGCGGCGGATGTGCTAGGGGCATTGTAATCGCTCTGACTGCTGTATAGGAACCGCGGAATGGCTGCCCCCAAGACCCTGATTGCTGGCAACTGGAAGATGAACGGCTTGCGTGCCGACGGCGTGACTCTGGCCAAGACAGTCGCCGCTGGTGCGCCGGCGGTTGTGGCAAAGGCGGACCTGCTGGTCTGCCCGCCGGTAACCCTCATCAGCCTGGTCGCGAATACGTTGGGTGAGCCGCTGCGCAACGGATTGATCAGCGTCGGCGGCCAGGACTGCCATCACGAGGCCGCGGGCGCACATACGGGCGACATTTCCGCCACCATGCTGGCCGATCTCGGCTGCCGCTATGTTATCGTTGGCCATTCCGAGCGTCGCACCGACCACCGCGAGGATGACCCGCTGGTTTGGCAGAAAGCGGTCGCGGCCCAGCGTGCCGGCCTTACGGCGATCATCTGTGTCGGCGAGACGGAGGAGGAACGCGACCGTGGCGATGCGCTGGGCGTGGTATGCCGCCAGATCAACGGCTCGATACCGGATGCAGCGACTGCGGCCAATACAGTCATCGCCTATGAGCCGGTCTGGGCCATCGGCACCGGCCGCACGCCCTCGCTGGAGGACATCGCCGAGGTCCACGACTCCATGCGCGCCCTGCTGGTGGAGCGGTTGAAGGATGGCGTTCAGGTGCGCCTGCTTTACGGCGGTTCCGTCAAGCCGGGCAACGCAGCGGAAATCCTGGCGCTCGCCAATGTCAACGGCGCCCTGGTCGGCGGCGCCAGCCTGAACGCGGACGATTTTCTGGCGATTGCCGCTGCAGCATAAGGGGCGCTGGCGCAAGCCGGGTGCCCGTGCGGAACATTGTGACGGCGTTGCGAATGCTCCGGATGTTCAGCGCCACGGTCATGGCCAGCGAGCCAAGGCCGCAGGTGATCCAGAGCGCCTGCCAGGCATAGACGCTGCCGATACCGCCGGCCACCTGAAGCGCCAGTCCGCAAGCGATGGCGCCCAGCATCCCGAAGCCAAAGCCGAATAAGGTGTAGACCGCCAGGGTCGCGCCCCTGTGTTCCGGTTCTGCTGCATCCACAATGGCGCTGCCCAGGCTGCCGTGGTCTGCAAAGCCGATCACCCCGTAAACGGCGGCCAGGGCCAGCACGACGGAGAAATCAGCATCGGTAAACGCCGCCAATATCAGGGAAACGGCAAGCGATGACAGGCTGATGCAGCGCAGTATGGGCATGCGGCTGCCGGAAGCGCTGTACTGACCGGCGAGGATACTGGCGGGCATGCCGGCGATCACGATCACGGCGCCGACTATGGTGACTTCGGGCATCCACGCGGCCGAGGGGGAGGCATTGCCGGCGGCGAACGCCAGAAACGCAACAATCCAGGTGCGGAAGCCGAACGTTTCCCAGACATGGCCGGCATAGCCGAAGACGATGGTCATGGCGGCGCGGTTCTTGAAAATGCGGAGGAAATTATAGGGGTTATGGATCGTACCCGGGGCTCGGCGGGGCGGTTTGGCAGACGGCACGAAGCCCGCCACCAGCGCCAGGCCCGCCAGGCCGGCAAAGCCGGTTAACTCGAACATTAGGTCCCAGCCGGACCCGGCCGGCAGCATGGTCGGCAACAGCAACGATAAGCCGCTGCCAATCGGCACCATGGATGCGTACAACGCCGCCGCGCGGCTGCGGGCCGGGCCTTCCAGTTTGTCGGCGATGAGTTTCAGGCCGGGCATGTATACGCCGGCCTGCGAAATGCCGACCAAGGCCCGGAAGAAACTTCCGGTCCACAAATCGCTGGCGAGCCAGGCAAAGCCAAACCCGCCCACGGCCCCGCACAGTAGAGACCAAAGTATGACCCGCTTGGTGTTCAGTCGATCGGTGAGGGGCAGCAGGATGAGCGCGGCGATTGCATAGACGCCAAGATGGCAACTGGCAAGCCAAGCAACCTCGGTCTCGGTGAGCCGCCATTCGGCCAAAAGTTGCGGCAGAATGGCGGCAACGCTCAAATATCCAGCCATGTTGAGGATTAAAGCAAAGCTGATTGCTGCAATGGTCGCTGGCGACATTCTTAAATCCTCCCAAAATTCATAATATTTTTGGTCTGCTTTTCTGAAATATTAGGGGCTTTATGGAAGGCCGCGCTGTGAAATGCCTCACTGATTGGCAAAACCCGAGCGGTGGCGGTATCCGCCGTTTCACCATCGACGAATGAGGCCGGCGAAGTTACGGTTCGGCAGTCAGACCAGGAGATACTGCAAATGCTCGTAATGGACGCCATGGCCCAGATCCTGAAGCGGGAAGGCATCGACACGATGTTCTGCTTTCCCACCACTCCGATCATCGAAGCCGCGGTAGGCGCGGGGCTGCGACCTGTTATTTGCCGGCAGGAACGGGTCGGCGTCGACATGGCGAGCGGCTTTGCCCGCGTTTCGAACGGCAAGCCACCGGCAGTCTTTGCGATGCAATACGGGCCAGGGGCGGAAAACGCGTTCCCTGGCATCGCGTCGGCCTATTCCGATTCCGTGCCAATCCTGCTGTTGCCGCTGGGGCACAACCGCGACATGGCGCAGGTATTCCCAACCTTCAAATCCTCACGCACCTACGCCTCCGTTACCAAGCAGGTGGAGGAAATTACGCTGCCGGACCACGTGGGCGACGTGATGCGGCGGGCGTTCAACGCGCTCAAGAACGGCCGCCAGGGGCCGGTGATGGTGGAGACGCCAACCGACGTGGTGAAGGCTGAATTGGCCGCCAACCCGGACTATCAGGTCGTCAAGCGCCTGCGCTCGGCGGGCGATCCGCGAGACATCGACAATGCGGCAGAACTGCTGGTCGCCGCCCGCACGCCGCTGATTCTGGCAGGCCAGGGCGCGCTCTATGCCGAGGCTTCGGAAGAGCTGCGCGAACTGGCGGAGTTGCTTCAGGCCGCGGTGATGACCACCAACGACGGCAAAAGCGCCTTTCCGGAGGATCACGTGCTGGCACTTGGAACCGGCGGCATCGTCTACACCGGCCATGGCAAGGCCCTGCTGGCCGAGGCGGATGTGATCCTTGGCATTGGCTCCAGTCTGACGCCGCATCGCATCACCAGCCCCGCCTTGCCGAAAGGGGCAAAAATCATTCACGCTACCAACGACGCGCGCGATCTGAACAAGAATTATACAACCGAAATCGGCATTCTGGGCGACGCGAGGCTGGTTCTGCGCGGGCTGATCGACTGCGTGCGCGACCGGCTGCGCGGCAGGGAGCCCGATGGCAGTATGGCGAAGAGGATCGCCAATCTGCGCGAACCCTGGCTGGCGGAATGGCAGGCGAAGCTGACCAGCAATGAGGTGCCGATGACGCCCTATCGCGTCATCAGCGAATTCATGCGCGTGATCGACCCGGCCGATGCCATCGTTACGCACGATAGTGGCAGCCCGCGCGATCAGATTCTGCCCTTTTACCGGGCCACCGTGCCGCGGTCCTATCTGGGCTGGCGCAAGTCGCACCAGCTGGGCACCGGCCTTGGGCTCGCCATAGGGGCGAAAGTGGCGGCGCCCGACAAGTTCTGCGTCAATTTCATGGGCGATGCGGCCTTCGGCATGACCGGGCTCGATTTCGAGACGGCAGTGCGCAGCGGCATTCCGCATTGCACCATCGTTCTCAACAATTCGACCATGGCCATTGAAATCCCACACATGCAACTGAGCCACGAAAAACACAAGGCGCGGGATCTGGGCGGCAATTATGCGGCGCTCGCCAAAGACCTCGGCGGGTGGAGGACCCCGCGGATGTTGGCAATGCCATTTTGCGAGCGAAACGGGCAACTGAGGAAGGGCAAACCTGCCTGCTGGAGTTTATCACCAGCGCAGAAACGGCCTTCTCCAACCGCAGCTAGCGCCCGTCCGTAGCCGGCTTCGGCAGGTTAGGCAAACAACCGCTCCAGCCGGTCGAAGGCTTGGTCGATTTGGTCCTCTTCGACACAGTAGGCCATGCGAAGGTGGTGCTCGCCATGCGGGCCGAAGGCGCCGCCTGGGGTGGTGGAGACGCCCGCCCTTTCCAGCATGTCGAGGGCGAAGCTGTAGCTGTCGCGATGAGGCAGCAGAATTTTCGGAAAGACATAGTAGGCGCCCTGCGGGCGCACATAGCTGAAGACATGGGCCAGCAGGTCCAGCCGCAATAGGGATCGTCGGCGATGACCAGCAGGCCATGCCGTTCGGCCAGGCGGCCGATGGCGGCCAAATCCCCGCGCGGGAAAACGGTGCCGGTCGGGTTGGAGAGAGTGACCAGCAAAATTGCCTTGGTTCGGGTCGTCACCTGGCTTTCCAGGCCAGCGATATCGGCGCGCCAACCATCCGCCTCGTGCATCGGCCAGAATACGGCCTTGCCCCCTGCCAGCCTGATCTGCAGCAGGTGGGAGGCGAAACACGGGTCGGTTACGATCACTTCACCGCCTGGGTCTAGCAGGGTGCGCAGCACGACCTTGCAGGCCTCCATATTGCCGGCGGAGGTGATGATATTCGCCTCGGCGGAAATCCCATGACCGGTGCGGGCGTGATGATCGGCAGCCGCGGCCTCCCGAAACGCAGGCAGGCCGTCCGGCAGGGTGTATTTGCGATCTCCGTGTCGCTGGCCAGTGCCGCAGCGGCCGCGGTACGGATCGCTTCCGGCGTCCGGAAGGATGGCAGGCCCCAGGCAAGCGAAACCGCCCCTTCGCGTTTGGCGGCGCGGGAGGCCATGTCCTTGATGGCGGACAGACCAATACTGGCGACAGTTTCCGAAACATTCGACATCAATGAATATCCAGTGCTGGTAATCTGTTGTGAAGCCTGCGTCGGCAAAATTTCCACTACACGCAGGCAATCAAGCCTCATTGTTATTGGCTGAATCAACAGCCGAGACGCCGGAAGTCCAAGTCCGGCCGCAGGTCTATTGACGCGAGTTGCAGTTTGGTGGTGCTGTTGACGCGATCAGCGTGGTCGCCGAACGGGGCGCAGGTTCCGCCGACTGGGCTGCGTAACCTTCCAAGAAGAAGGACGATTGAGGAAATGACCCGAAACAGTTGGACTGTAAAACGTCTTTCGGCGGCCCTGGGCGCTGAAATCACCGGAATGAAGCTGGCGGAAGCAAGCGCAAGCGACATCGGCGAGGTCAAAAATCTGTTGCACGAACACAAGGTGCTGTTCTTCCCCGGCCAGTTTATGAGCGCTGACGAGCAAATTGCATTCGGCCGCCATTTCGGTCCGCTGGAAGGCCATCCGAACCTGAAGGATCGGAATGCGGAGGAACACCCGGAAATTTTCCGCCTGAAGGCCAGTGAGGGCGGGATTGCCGACGAGTGGCACACCGACCTGACCTTCCTGGAGCAGCCGGCGCTGCTTTCCATCCTGAACATGAAAGTCTGCCCGGAGGTGGGCGGTGATACCATGTGGGCCAGTCTCACGGCTGCCTATGAGGGCCTGTCGCCGCCGCTGCAAGATCTCTGCGAAGGGCTCAGCGCACTGCACGACGCCCTGCCGCACGAGCGCCCGGACCGCATGCACATTCACCCGTTGGTGCGGATCGATCCCGCGACCGGCAAGAAGGCGCTCTATGTCAGCGAGCACTTCACCCGCCGCATCGTCGAGATGAACGCGCATGAGAGCGACCACTTTCTCGCCTATCTGACCAAATGGGTGCAGCAGCCCGCCTTCACCGTGCGTTATCACTGGACCGCCGGCACCATCGGCATGTGGGATAACCGCTTTACCCAGCATTATGTCGTCAACGACTTCGTGGGCGAGCGGGTGATCGAGCGGGTGACGGTGATGGGAGACCGGGTCGAGGGCAATGCGCCGCGCTGGCAGCCCTATACGGAATCGGCCGGAATTTCAGCCCAAACGCGGCACGACCGGCAATTGATCCGCCACCTGAAAGAACGCGCGGTCGCCCAGGCCGCCGAATGAGATGCCATTGGCCGGAGCGCAGCATTTACGCTCCGGCTTTTCCCAGCCTGAAATCAAGGATCTTCTCCCATGCCGACTTCGCCTTGGCAATTTACCACTATTGAGCGCCGCGGCGCCGTCGCCATCGTCCGGTTCGACCGTGGCGAGGCGCTGAATGCCTTTAACGAGCCGCTGGTGCGCGAACTGACCGCTGTCGCCCAAAGTTTTCACAACGACCATGAGTGCCGCGCCATCGTGCTGACCGGCGCCGCCAGGGCTTTTTCCGCCGGGGCCGATCTGAAAGAGACCTATGGCGCGCAGGGTTTTGCCAATCAGCGGGAGCGAAGCCAGTTGGGCCGCCGCCTCTGCCGGGCGTGGGAGGAGACGCCGCAGATCGTGGTGGCGGCGATCGAGGGGCTGGCTGTCGGCGCCGGCGTCGCGCTGGCTATTTCCTGCGACTGGCGGGTGATGGGCCGGTCGGCCTATCTCTATGTGCCGGAGGTGAAAATTGGCCTGACCCTGCAATGGCAGGCGATCCCGCGGCTGCTCAATTTCGTCAACCCGGCCCGGGCCAAGCGTATCGTCGTGCTGTGCGAGAAAATGGGCGCAGAGCAGGCGCACGATTGGGGTCTGGTCGACGAACTCGCCGACGACGGTCAGGCGGTCGAAGGCGCGCTGAAACTGGCCGAAGCCGCCGCGGAAATGCCGGGCGAGATCGTTACCATGTCGAAGGAGGCGATCAACGCCACCGCCAACGCCATGAACCACTTGGCATCGTTCATGGATTCCGACGTCTCGCTACTCTGCCGTGACGCGGAGCCGGCCGCCAGGGCGCGCGACGCGTTCCGGTCCGGGAAGAGGTAGGCTTTTGCGCACCGTCATTGCGGGAACCGGGACAGGGTCGGGACTCGCAATGACGGTGCGGGGGCTTACTCCCCAAGGAATTGCTTCGTCCATTCGTCGTATTGGTCGGAGCGTGTATAGACCTGAACCAGCTCCTTCGATGGCAGGCCGGTCAGGTCTTTCGGCGCCACACCGTCGCGCAACGCCTTCAGCGTGGCATAGACCGCCTGCTGCGCCGCCATGATTGGCTGATGTCCCTGCAAGGCGATGCGCACACGGCGGCTGGCGAGATAGGCCTTGTCCGACAATTCCGGCGTGGCACCGCCCAGGATCAATGGCAAAGTCGTTGCCTCGCTGATTGCATCCAGTTCGGCCTTGGTCTTGACGCCGACCATGAACAGCGCATCGACACCGCAGGCCTCATAGGCCTTGGCCCGCTGCACGCCCTCGTCCAGGCCGGCAATCGCGACGGCGGAAGTGCGGCCGGCGATTACCAGCGACGGATCCTCCTTCGCTGCCACCGCTGCCTTCATCTTGCCCACGCCCTCGTCTGGCGAGAGCAGGCGCTGCTTCGCCTCTCCATAGGGCTGCGGCAGTTCCGTATCTTCGATCGACATGCCGGAGACGCCGGCGGTCTCCAACTCCTGCACCGTGCGAATCACGCTGAGCGCGTTGCCGTAGCCGTGGTCCGCATCCACCATCAGCGGGATTTCCGCCGCCCGGTTGATGCGCAGGCACTGGTCCGCGAACTCGGTCAGCGTCATGACGATCAGGTCGGGCGCGCCGAGCACGGTCAATGAGCCGGTGGAGCCCGCGAACATGCCGACCTCGAAGCCGATGTGCTGGGCGATGCGGGCGGACATCGGGTCGTAGACCGAGCCGGGATGCACGCAGCCATCCCCCTCGATCACGGCGCGGAAGTTCTGGCGGCGTTCGGTCCAGCTGGTCATGCGATGGAGACCTTCGGGGCGACGTCCAGGCGCACGGCAATGCCCTCCAGCTTCGGATCGGCGGCCGGGTAGTAGTCCAGCACGGCGGGGTCGTGGCCCGGGATGATGTGGTCGATGCTGTCCGCAAACCGTTTCAGCTTGCCCCAGCTTTCGATCATGCTGGCCATGTCCACCAGGATCGGGAAGGGCTTCTTGTCCCGGAAGTTCATGTAGAAGTGCGTCGCGTCGCTCGCGACCATCACATGGCCGCGCTTGGTCTTGACGCGCACCGACTGCATACCTTTGGCGTGGCCGGAGCAGAGATGCAGGCTGATGCCGGGCGCGATTTCCGCGTCCCCGTCGTGGAAATCCACCTGCTCCGCATAGACCTTGCGCACCATCTCGCACACGTCCTCGACATGGTAGGGCAGGCGCAGCGGCGCGTGGCACATGCACTTGCCGGTCGCCATCTGCATTTCGCTTTCCTGCAGGTGCAGCCGGGCGTTCTTGAAGTCGCCGAAGGTGCCGGCATGGTCGTAGTGCAGGTGGGTGATGATCACGTCTTCCACCTTGGCGGCGTCAATGCCCAGCAGTTCCAGCCCTTCCCGCGGTAGCCGGTCGATGGTGCGGCCGCGCAGTTTGGCGACTTCGTGATTGAAGCCGGTGTCGATGACGAAGGTGCGTTCGTTGTTGGTGGCCACCCAGACGAAATAGTCCAGGTGCTTGCTCATGTCGTGCGGGTCGCCACCGATGAAGTTCTCGCTCATCGGGCGATTGATGACAGAGCCGTATTTGATGGCATAGAGGTCGTAGGTATCGTTCACGGGCGTTCCCTCCGGTGCTGCAGTGCGGTGCGAATCCTGATCCAACGTTGGCGCGATCTGCGGCCGCAAGCAACCGGCTTTGCCGCCCGGTGAGAATGGCTGGCTTGTCAGGCGGTCCACGCCGTGAACGGCAATCCCAGGCTGTCCGCCACGGCCTTGTAGGTCAGGTCGCCCTTGTGAATGTTCAGGCCCCGCTGCAAATGCGGGTCGTCGCCCAGCGCGCGGGCATAGCCCTTGTCCGCCAGGGCCAGCGCGAACGGCAATGTCGCGTTGTTCAGGGCAAAGGTTGAAGTGCGCGCGACCGCGCCCGGCATGTTGGTGACGCAATAATGCACCACTTCGTGGGCGATATAAGTTGGCTCCGCGTGGCTGGTCGGGCGCGAGGTCTCGAAACATCCGCCCTGGTCGATGGCGATATCGACCATGACCGAGCCCTTCCGCATCTTCCGCACCATCTCCTCCGTCACCAGCTTCGGCGCGGCGGCGCCCGGCACCAGCACCGCGCCGATGACGAGGTCGGCATTGGTGACCAATTCCTCGATCGCTTCGACGGTGGAATAGCGGGTGTTGAGGGAGGGGCCGAATTGCAGGTCCAGGTCATAGAGGCGCTGCAGGTTTTTCTCGATTACCGTCACCCGCGCTTCCAGCCCCATTGCCATGCGCACGGCGTTGGTGCCGGAAACGCCGCCGCCGATCACTACCACGTCCGCCGCTGGCACGCCGGGCACGCCGCCCAGCAGAATGCCCGCTCCGCCCTGCTCCTTCTCCAAATGGTGTGCGCCTACCTGCACCGACATGCGCCCCGCAACTTCGCTCATAGGGGAGAGCAGGGGCAGGCCGCCTCGTGCGTCCGTCACGGTCTCATAGGCGATGGCAATGCAGCCGGAGGCCATCAATCCTTCGGTCTGGGCCTTGTCGGCCGCGAGGTGCAGGTAGGTGAACAGCACCTGATCCGGGCGCAGCATGGCAATTTCAGCCGGCTGCGGCTCCTTCACCTTCACGACCAGGTTGGCCTCTCCGAACACCGTGGCGGCATCCGGCGCGATGCGGCAGCCGACCGCCTCATAGGCGCTGTCGGGAAAATTACTGCCCTCGCCTGCGCCTGATTGCACGACAACCTGATGGCCGTGATGGATCAACTCGCGCGCGCTGCCTGGCACCAAGCCGACGCGGTATTCGTGGGTCTTGATTTCCTTCGGTACGCCGACGAGCATTCGTTGCACTCCCAAAATGGCTAGGACGAGTTTGAGGTAAGGCGCCGTTGCAGCAGCACAATCAACAATAGACCCGGAATCGCCGCAACGGCCGTGAGCAAAAAGTACAGGGGCCAGTTCACCTGTTCGGCCAACAGGCCGCCCGGCGCGGCAAGGAAGGTGCGCGCCACGGCGAACAGGCTGGAAAGCAAGGCATACTGTGTTGCCGTATACTCGCGGTGACAGAGTGCCGCCAGAAAGGCGACGAAGGCGGTGGTGCCCATGCCGCCCGCCAGATTCTCGAAGCCGATCACGGCGGCAAGTGCTGTTACGTCGTGCCCCGCCAGCGCCAGCCCGCCGAAGCCGAGGTTGGAGATCAGCTGCAGCACGCCCGCAATCCAAAGTGCCCGCACCAGCCCGGCCTTTGCGACGAGCAGGCCGCCGAGGAATGCGCCGAGCAGGGTTGCGCCAAGGCCGAACACCTTGACCACCTGTGCGACCTCCGTCTTGGAGAAGCCGAGCTCGACATAGAGCGGGCTGGTCATGACGGATGCAGCGGCGTCGCCCAGCTTGTAAAAGATGACGAACGCCAGAAAGGCGAGCCAGCCGGGCCGGGCGAGGAATTCTGCAAAGGGCTCGAATACGGCGCGCTTGAGCCAGACCGCGGCCTTGGCCAGCGCCGCGCCCTCCGTCGTCTGGTGCTGCGGTGCGGGCGGCTCCGGCGCCAACAGGGTGGCGAGTACGCCCAGCCCCATGACGGCGGCCATGGCCGCATAGACCGTGCTCCAGGGCATCGTGCTGGCCAGATAAAGCGCGCCGGCGCCAGAGGCCAGCATGCCAATGCGATAGCCGAACACGACCATGGCAGCGCCTGCGCCCTGTTCTTCCTCGGCCAGGATTTCGACGCGGTAGGCGTCGATGACGATATCCTGGCTGGCGCTCGCAAACGCCAGCGCGACGGCCCAGAGCGCCACCATGCCGGCATCGACCGCCGGCTGCTGCTGCCCCAGCCCCAGCATGGCCAGGATCAGCGCCCCCTGGCAAAGCAGCAGCCAGCCGCGCCGCCGGCCAAGCAAACGGGTGAGGCCGGGAAGGGGCAACTGGTCGATCAGTGGCGACCAGAGGAATTTCAGGGTGTAGGCGGTGCCGACCAGGGCGAAGGCGCCGATGGCCGCCTTGGACACGCCTTCCTCCGCCAGCCAGAAGGTCAGCGTTGCAGTGGAAAGTGCCAGGGGCAAACCGCTGGCAAAGCCCAGCAACAAAATGAGCAGCAGGCGGCGGCGAAGATAGACGGCCACGGCGTCACGCCAGGCAGCGATCACCTTAATTGAGACCCACGGCAGCGCCCAGGGTCGGCCCGATCTCATCGTTGACGACAAGATCGGCGTACTGATCCAATTCGGTTGGCTCGCGGTTGAGAATGCAGAGTTTGGCGCCGCAGCGCTTGGCCAGGATCGGGAAGCCTGCCGCCGGATAGACCTGCAGCGACGAGCCGATGGCGATCATCAGGTCGCAGTTGTTTGTGGCGATTTCCGCGCGTCGCATCTCCTCCTCCGGCATGGACTGGCCGAAGGAAATGGTGGCGGTCTTGACGTATTCCGAGCCGCAAGAATGGCATTCCGGCATGGCTTCGTCGCGGGCAAAGTTTTCCAGGATCGGCTGGAGGTCCATGCGCGTATTGCAATCCAGGCACTTGGCGTAGGTGCTGTTGCCGTGCAGTTCGATCACCTGTTCCGCCGGAATGCCCGAAGCTTGGTGCAGGCCGTCGATGTTCTGGGTTATGACCGCGGTGCATTGGCCACGGTTCACCAGAGAAGCGACCGCCAAATGCCCGCGGTTCGGCGCGGCCACGGTCATGGTCTTGTCCGTTTCCATCTTGCGCCGCCAGCTCTCGCGCCTAGCCTCCGCGGAGCGCATGAAGTCGTCGAACATGATCGGCTTGTAGCGGGTCCAGATGCCCCCGGGCGAACGGAAGTCCGGGATGCCGCTTTCGGTGGAGATGCCGGCGCCGGTGAAGATTACGATCCGCTTGGCATCCGCAATCAGGGCGCGGAGTTCGTCGACAGGCAGTTGGGTCATGGCGGGTGCACTCCCTCGGGACAGTCAGCGTCATCGCCGATCTTAACGGAGTTCACGGCGGCCGGCAAAGAAACGCTGGCCAAAGGCTGCCGCTTTGGGGATGCTGCGGGCAACCGATACAAAGTGCCAGACGAGGATTTACGCCCATGCAATTCGGCCTCTCCATCCCCCACCGCGGGCCGCTGGCCAAGCCGGCGGCGATTCGCGCCATCGCCCGCAATGCGGAGGATCTGGGCTATGGCGTGCTCACGATTTCCGACCACATCGTCGTGCCGCGCAGCATCGAGTCGAAATACCCTTACAGCCCGGATGGCGGCTGGGCCGGCGGGCGCACCGGCGACTGTTTCGAGCAGCTTTCGGTCTTGAACTATCTGGCCGGCGTGACCGAGAAGGCGCGGCTGCTGACCTCGATCATGGTTGTGCCGCACCGCGAGCCGATCCTGGCCGCGAAGGCGATTGCGACCGCAGACCAACTGTCTGGCGGCCGCGTGGAGCTGGGTATCGGCACCGGCTGGATGGCGGAGGAATTCGCCCTGCTCAAGACCCAGCCCTATGCCGAGCGCGGAGCGGTGACCGACGAGTACATTCGCGCGTTCAAGGAGCTTTGGACCGCGGAAAACCCCTCGTTCGACGGCAAATATGTGCAGTTCCGGGACATTTTCTTCGAGCCCAAAACCATCCAGCCAGGCGGCCCGCGCATCTGGGTTGGCGGCGAGAGCGGGCGGGCGCTGCGGCGGCTCGCGGCGCTTGGCGATGTTTGGTACCCGATTGCTGGCGGCAATCCAAAAGCGCCGCTCGATACCTTGGCGGGCTATGACGCCGCCCTGGCGAAGCTGCGGCAGGCGGCGGAGGCGGCGGGGCGCGACCCTGCCAGCATCGGCCTCGCCTACAGCGCCATGGCACACTCGCCGAAGGAGCGCGCAAGCGCGGATGGCGGCCGCATGCTGATGACCGGCTCCGCCAACGCCCGCCGGGATGATGTGGTCGCCCTGGCGGAGCGTGGGGTCGAAACGCTGATTGTCAACGTTGCCGCCGGCGACCTGAGCGCGGCCCTGGATCGTCAGGCCCAGTTCGCTGAGGAGGTGATGGGCAAGGTCCGGTAACGCGGTTGAGGCAGGTGAGGCCGATGCAAGGCGCTCACCTGCCTGTTGCCTGCTACCGCCCTTTGAACTGCGGCTTGCGCTTGGCCATGAACGCGGCGACACCTTCGGCGTGGTCCTCGGTGCTCATGCTGTCGGCGATCAGTTCGCCTTCCATCTGCATCTGACTTTCCATGGAGAGGTGATTGGTGGCGTTGAACAGCTTTTTCGCGTTGGCATAGGCGTGGGTCGGGCCTTCGGCGAGGCGGCGGGCCAGTTTGTCCGTTTCCGCCTCCAGGTCGGCCCGGGGTACGACCCAGTTAATGATTCCCAACTCCTTCGCCTTGTCGGGTCCGAACCGGTCGCCGAGGAAAGCCAATTCGAATTGCTGTTTCATTCCCAGCGTGCGGCCGAGAAAGTAGGACGAGCCGCCGTCCGGGCTGGCGCCGATATGGCAGTAGGCCAGCGTGAAGATCGCGTCATCCGCCGCAATCGCCAGGTCGCACGCGCCGACCAGCCCCATGCCGGCGCCAGCCACCGCGCCCTGGATCGAGGCGATCACCGGCTTGCCCATGCGGCGCAGCGCGAACAGCGGCAGGTGCAGCAGGTGGATGCCTTCCATGATCGTGTTGCGGCGCTCCGCCTCCGGCAGTTTCAGTCGTTCCTGCATGACGCGAATATCGCCGCCGGCCATGAAGTGATCGCCCGCGCCCTTGATGACGACACAGCGCACGGTATCGTCGAATTCCAGCGTGGCTACGACCTCGCGGAACATGGTGCGCAGGCCGGGGGTGAGCGCGTTCCGCACCTCCGGCGCGTTCAGGGTGACGGTGGCAATGCCATCGGAAATGTCGAGCAGGACAGGGTCGCTCATTGGGCGTATACCTCGCTTATGGTTTGAGACACGGGTTCGTTATTGGGAAAGACGCTGCATGCACATTAACTCGTGGTCACGTGAATGCCAGTGCCGCTATCGGAAAGGGAAGTGAACCATGCTGATTCGCCGCCGCCCGTCCTGGTTCATCCCGGAAAGCGCCGCAACGCCGGAATCCGTCTACCTCTCCCGTCGCGGCCTGCTGGCCAGTACGGCGGGGCTGATCGGTGCCGCGGCCTTGCCCAGGTTTGCCTTCGCCGCGGCCAGCCACGAGCTTTATCCCGTCGAGCGCAACGAGGCCTTCAAGCTGGACCGGCCAATCACGGACGAAGACATCGCGACCACCTACAACAACTTCTATGAGTTCGGCAGTCACAAGAACATTCACCGCGCCGCGCAGAAGCTGAAGATCGAGCCGTGGCAGGTGGTGATCGACGGCATGGTTGAAACAGAGATCAGGATCGATGCGCACGATCTGATCCGGCAAATGCCGCTGGAAGAACGTCTCTATCGTTTGCGTTGTGTCGAGGCCTGGGCCATGGCCGTGCCGTGGAGCGGTTTTCCGCTGAAGGCGCTGGTGGATTTTGCCAGGCCGCTGTCGTCCGCCAAGTATCTGCGGATGGAAACGTTCAAGGACGCGGGCGTCGCCGGTGGCCAGCGCGCGATCTGGTACCCCTGGCCCTATGTCGAGGGTCTGACCATGGACGAGGCGACGAACGACTTGGCTTTCATCGCCACAGGCATGTACGGAAAGCCAATTCCGAAGCAGAACGGCGCGCCGCTGCGTCTGGCGGTTCCGTGGAAGTATGGCTTCAAGTCCATCAAATCCATCGTCCGCTTCACCTTCACCGACGAGATGCCGGTGAGCTTCTGGATGGACGTATTGGGCGAGGAATATGGCTTCTACGCCAACGTCAACCCCGGGGTGCCGCACCGCCGCTGGAGCCAGGCGGAAGAAAAATTGCTGGGCACGAACGAGCGGGTGCCGACGCAGATCTACAACGGCTATGCGGAACAGGTGGCACACCTCTACGAGGGCATGCCACAGGACAAGATTTTTTACTGATGGCCGGGCCCGGTTCTATGCCCGCGGCAGGAACAGCCGGCCGCCGGACATTGGCTCCGGCGCACCGGTGGTGCCGGGGAAGCTGAGCGGCAGGCCGCGCGTGGAGCGCACAGCCAGATAGGCAAACGCCTCCGCTTCCAACGCGTCGCCGTTGATGCCATGCGCCTCCGCCGGGTCGATTGGGGCCGCAAGGTGGCGGGCCAGCGCCTGCATCAAAGCCGGGTTCAGCCTGCCACCGCCGCCAACGATCCAAACCTTCGGCGCGGCCGGCATGTGCTGCACCGCTGCGGCGACGCTTGCGGCGGTAAATGCGGTCAAGGTTGCCGCGCCGTCCTGCGGTGACAGGTGAGCGACAGCGTCGAGCCCAAAATCCAGCCGGTCCAGCGATTTTGGCGGTTTGCGGGTGAAATACGGCGCGGCCATCAGCGCCGCCAGGGCCACAGCGTCTTCCTGCCCGGCCAGCGCCAGATGGCCGCCGGTATCCACTGGCTCGCCGGTATGGCGCAGCGCCCATTCGTCCAGAAGCATGTTGGCCGGCCCCGTATCGAAGGCGAGCAAATCAGCCTCGCTCGCGCCGATCCAGGTGACATTGGCGACGCCGCCCAGGTTCAGGAAGGCGCAGGGCTTCGATGCCCGCGCGGCAAGCGCACGGTGATAGATCGGGGCCAGCGGGGCACCCTCGCCCCCGGCCGTGACATCGGCGGAGCGGAAATCGCAGGCGACCGGCAAGCCCAGGCTATCCGCGAGCCGCTGCCCATCGCCCAACTGCCAGGTTCTGCGGGCGGCTGGGCGGTGCAGAACGGTGTGGCCGTGAAAACCGATTAGGCTGACCGCCTCCGCCACAGTGCCGGTTTCCGCCAGCAGCGCCTGCACCGCGTCGCGGTGGTGGTCGGTCAGCGCCGCCTCCAGCGCCGGCGCCCGTTCTTCCGGTGCCAGCAGCGCGCCGGCCATGGCGGCGCGGAAGGCGGAAGGGTAGGGCCGGAAGCTGAAACCGCGGGGCTCCGCGACGGTCTCGCCATCGGTCCAAAGCAGGGCGGCATCGACCCCATCCATGGACGTGCCGCTCATCAAGCCGAGCGCCAGGTAGGGGCCCTTGCGCTTGGATAGGGGCGACCAGGGGTGCGATTGTTCTTGCATGGCATTCATGGTACACGCCCGGCTTTCATCGACAAGTAGTGTCAGTCCAATGCCGCGTTCCGAATTCCTTGCCGCGCTGACGGAGCGCGGATTCATTCACCAGTGCACCGATACCGAAGGGCTTGCCGCGCTCGCGGCCGAAGGTCCGGTCCGGGCTTATATCGGGTTTGATTGCACAGCCGATTCGCTGCATGTCGGTAGCCTGGTGCAGATCATGATGCTGCACTGGCTGCAAAAGACCGGGCACAAGCCCATTGTGCTGATGGGCGGCGGCACCACTAAGATCGGCGATCCGTCCGGCCGTGATGAAAGCCGTCAGCTGTTGAGCCACGACGACATTCAGCGCAACAAGGCCGGCATCTTCAAGGTATTCGAAAAGCTTCTGACCTTTGGCGACGCGGAATCGGCGACCGATGCCATCATGGTCGACAATGACGAGTGGTTGAGCGAACTGAAATACATTCCGTTGCTGCGCGATGTCGGCCGGCACTTCAGCGTCAACCGCATGCTGACCATGGACAGCGTGCGGTTGCGGCTGGAACGCGAGCAGAACCTGACCTTTCTCGAATTCAACTACATGATCCTTCAAAGCTATGACTTTGTGGAGCTGTCGAAACGCTATGGCTGCCGTCTGCAAATGGGCGGCAGCGATCAATGGGGCAACATCGTCTCCGGCGTCGAGCTGGGCCGGCGGATGGAGCAGCCACAGCTTTACGGTCTGACCACCCCGTTGATCACCACGGCGGACGGCGCCAAGATGGGCAAGACCGCGTCCGGCGCGATCTGGCTGAACGAGGACCGGCTCAGCGCCTACGACTACTGGCAGTTCTGGCGCAACACGCTGGATGCTGACGTCGAGCGCTTCCTCAAGCTGTTCACCGTGCTGCCGCTGGATGAGATTGCCCGGCTTTCGGCCCTGCAGGGCGTGGAGGTGAACGAGGCGAAAAAGGTGCTGGCGACGGAGGCGACGGCCCTTCTGCATGGCCGCGCCAAGGCGGATGAAGCGGCGGAAACCGCGCGCCGTACGTTCGAAGAAGGCGCGCAGGCGGAAGGCCTGCCAACGGTCGAAGTGTCTGCTGCCGACTTGGAGGCTGGCATTGCGGCGTACGATCTGTTTCGGCGAGCAGGTCTTGCCGCCAGCAATGGCGAAGCCCGGCGTTTGGTGCGGGGCGGCGGCGCACGGCTGAATGATGTTCCGGTCAGCGACGAGAACCGGCCAATCGGCTCCGGCGATTTGACGGAGGCAGGCGCTCTGAAGCTGTCCGCCGGACGCAAGCGGCATGTTCTGATCCGGTCAGCCTGAGGGGAGTGGCGGCGTTCGGGGGCCGGTTGCGGGGTTTCTCGGAAACGCTTGGCATTGCGGCGCGGTATTTACGCGCGTATCCTGCGATACAGTCGATTGTTGGATCGCGCTAAACAAATCGCATCACATTATCAGTGGAGGAAAGCCAAGTGGAACGCCGTAATTTTCTGAAAGGCGCGGCTGTTGCCGGCGCCGCTGCCGCCGCTTCGACCCTGGCGGCGCCCGCCATTGCGCAGGGCAAGCGCGAGTTGCGCATGGTTTTGTCCTGGCCAATCAACTTTCCGGGCCTTGGCACATCCGCAGTGCGGATCGCGAAGCGTATTACCGAACTGACCGAGGGCAAGCTGACGGTCAAGGCCTATGGCGCCGGTGAGTTGGTTCCCGCCTTCCAGGTGTTCGACGCCGTCGCTGCTGGCGATGCGGATATGTACCACTCCGCCGAATATTATTTTCAGGGAAAATCTAAGGCCTTCAACTTCATGACGGCGGTGCCATTTGGCCTGACCGGTCTGGAAACCCATGCCTGGCTTTACTATGGCGGCGGCCAGGAATTGTGGGATGAGCTGTCCGCTGGGTTCAACCTGAAATGCTTCCCCGTCCATTCGACCGGCGTGCAAACGGGCGGTTGGTTCCGCAAGGAAATCAATACACTCGACGACCTTCAGGGGCTGAAGATGCGCATACCGGGCCTGGGCGGCGAGGTCCTGCGGGCACTGGGCGCGACCCCGGTCAATCTGCCGGGAGGCGAGATCTATCCGGCCTTGCAATCCGGTGCCATCGACGCCACCGAATGGGTCGGCCCGTGGCACGATCTGGCGTTCGGCTTCTACAAGGTCACGAAGAATTATTACTATCCGGGCTTCCATGAGCCCGGCACGGTCGGTTCGGTCGGCATCAACAAGGAGCTGTTCGACAGCCTGCCCAAAGACCAGCAATTCATCATCCAGGTCGTCTGTGAGGCCGAGGGGCAAATTCAGAGCGCCGAATTCAATGCCCGCAATCAAGAGGCGCTGGAGATCCTGGTTAACAAGCACGACGTGGTGCTTCGCCGGTTCAATGACGAGTTGCTGACTGCGATCAACAAAGCATCGCAAGATGTCATCAGCGACATGGCCAACAGCGACGAGATGACCAAGCGGGTCTACGAGAGCTACAGCGCCTATCAGAAACGGGCTATGGACTGGGCCGAGATTGGTGAACTCGGCTTCATGCAAGGCCGTGCTCTGCGGTCCTGAGCCGTAGGGCGGAGCTTACACGCAATGGTCCCGGGCGCATCATGGGATGGCCCGGGGGTTTCCCGCGATTGACAGGGTCGATAGCCTCCATGTTCGCCTGCCTGATCCGTGTTGTTGATACTATCAACGAAACGATGGGCCGCGCCGTTTCCTGGCTCGTCCTATTCATGGTGCTGGTACAGTTCGCCGTCGTCGTGGCGCGTTATGTTTTTGGAATTGGCTTTATTTGGCTGCAAGAGAGCATCATTTACATGCATGCTTTCGTGTTCCTGGCAGCAGCAGGCTACACATTGCTCCATAATGGCCATGTGCGCGTCGATATTTTCTATGGCAGCATGAACGAACGCGGCAAGGCCATCGTCGACCTGATCGGTGGCCTTGTTTTCCTTTTGCCGATGTGCGCGGCGATCTTTTGGGTTTCTGTTGGTTATGTCGCCCGGTCTTGGGCTGTCCTCGAAGGTTCGCCGGAGGGCGATAGCGGAATTCCCGCCGTGTTCCTGCTGAAGGCGATGATCTTGGTGTTTTGCATCGTCGTTGCGCTGCAAGGCGTGGCACTGATGGCGCGTTCGGTCCTGACCTTGATCGGAAAGGCGCCGCCGGCGCCAGAGCCCGACATGCCGGGAGAGGGCGTATGACCGTCTCCGAAATTCTGTCCCTGCTGTTGTTTGCCGGGGTTTGCGCAAGTCTGATGGCGGGGTTTCCGGTCGCTTTCACACTTGGTGGCATTTCCCTGGCCTTCGGCGTTCTCGGCTATGCCATCGGCGTCTTTGACTTGGCGTTTTTCGGCTTCATCCCGAACCGCATCTTCGGCGTGATGACCAACGAGGTGCTGCTGGCGGTGCCGCTGTTCGTGTTCATGGGCGTCATGCTGGAGCGCTCCAAGGTTGCCGACGATTTGCTCAGCACGATGGGTGCCATGTTCGGCACCATGCGCGGCGGCCTGGGCATCAGCGTCTGTATCGTCGGCGCGCTGCTGGCGGCCTCCACGGGCATTGTCGGCGCAACCGTTGTGACCATGGGGCTTTTGAGCCTGCCGACCATGCTGCGCTGGGGATATGATCCGAGGCTGGCGACAGGCACGATCTGTGCCAGCGGTACGCTGGGCCAGATCATTCCGCCCTCTATCGTGCTGGTGGTCCTCGGCGACCAGATATCCAACTCCTATCAGGATGCCCAGCGCGCGATGGGCAACTTCGCGCCGGACCCGGTGAGTGTCGGCGACCTGTTTGCCGGCGCTTTGATACCCGGCCTGATCCTTGTCGGCCTTTACATATCCTGGCAACTGGTGACCGCCGTTCTGCGGCCGGACGCAGCGCCCGCGGTGACGGAGGAGAACGCGATCGGTGAACGCTCGCTCGGCAAAACGATTGGCGCGCTGGTCGTGCCGGTTGTCCTGATCGTCGCGGTTCTCGGATCGATCCTGGCCGGCGTCGCGACGCCAACCGAGGCTGCGGCTGTCGGGGCCATCGGCGCTACGCTGCTGGGTGGCATGCGCCTCGCCCAGGGCCGCCAGCAATTCCTGATGCTGGTTGGCGGCCTCGCCTTGGTCGCGGTGCTGGTGCTGACCGGTGCGTTCGATCTGCGGCTTGGCCGTGAAGAGATCAGCGGGACGCAGCAGATCGGCATTTACATAGCCGCGGCCTGCTGTCTGCTGCTGGCGTTGGGGGTGCTGGACGCGCTGCGCCGAACCCATATCGACGGCTCGCTGCGTGAGGTGATGCAGCAGACGGCCAAGATTTCCGCCATGGTGTTCGGCATCGTCATCGGCGCCCAGTTGTTCAGCCTGGTGTTCCGCGGCCTGGGTGGCGACGATATCGTGCACGAGTTTCTGCACAATCTGCCGGGCGGTGCTTTCGGTGCGATGCTGGTGGTCATGCTGATCATGTTCGTGATGGGGTTCTTTCTCGACTTTATCGAGATCACCTTCGTGGTGGTGCCCATCGTCGCGCCGATCCTGCTGATGATGGATATCAACCCGGTCTGGCTCGGCATCATGATTGCCGTCAATCTTCAGACCAGCTTTCTGACCCCGCCCTTTGGCTTTGCCTTGTTCTATCTACGTGGCGTCGCCCCGCCGAGTGTCAGCACCATGCAGATCTACAGAGGCGTCATCCCATTCGTTGGCATGCAGTTGTTGATGCTGGCAATTCTCTGGATCTTCCCGGAATTGACCTTGTGGCTGCCGCGGATGGTCTATGGCAGTGTGGCCGGCGGTTAGGGCGCGCCTGGCACACTGAACGCCGCAGGGGCCGGCGCTGCTCCGGTCAGAGCACCGGCCCCTTCGCCATTTCGGCTTTTGCTGCGTCTCAAGGTATGCCCGCCGTGGCGATCAGCGGCCGATTTCGCCTTCCATCCAGGCATTGATCAGGCGGAAGGCGATGCTGTCGCGGCGCGGGAATTTGACCCCGTGCGATTCAGGGTCGTCCATTTGCAGCCGGTGCAGCCACTTGGCGTCTTCCAGTTCATCGTCCTCCAGCACAATCTCCATATCCTCCGCTTCCGCATGGAAACCGAGCATCAGCGAGGCGGGGAACGGCCAAGGCTGGCTGGCCCAATAGTGGACGTTCTCGGGCAGGCAGGTCAGACCTACCTCCTCCAGCACCTCGCGCGCAACGGCCTCTTCCAGGCTTTCGCCGGGCTCGACAAAGCCGGCCAGCGTCGAATACATGCCGGGGATCGGGAAGGTGCGCGAACGACCGAGCAGGCAGTAATCGCCCTTGTAGACCAGCATGATCACCGCCGGATCTGTGCGCGGGAAATGCATGGTCTTGCAGTTGGGATTGGCGCAGTTGCGCTGGTTACCGGCCTCCGTCGCTTCTGTCGGGCTGCCGCAAACACCGCAATACTGGTGGCGGGCGTGCCAGAACATCAGGCCGCGGGCATGGGCGAGGATCGCGCCTTCGTGCTGATCGATGGCCGGGCCGAACTTGCGCAGGTCATCGAATGCCCCCTGCGCCTCCAGCAGCGGGTGTAGATAGGGATCCTCGTGGTGCGAGAGGTCGAGCGCGAAATAGGCGCGGCCCTCGCGGATGCCCAGCAGGGTGACATGTTTGCCTGCATCCAGCAGGTCTCTCGCTTCGCCAACCGTCGGCAGCAACGCGCGGGGGTCTTCGGCATGGGCCAGGTTTTGGTTGCGCCACACCGGCACCAGGAATGTTTCGGGATGGGCGAGCCTCTCGGCCAGCCATTGCTGGTCTTTGCGGCGGTGGGACAGGCGGTCGAGCGGGGCACCAGTGTACCAGAGGCGCTTGGGCATGGGCATGATCCTTCGTTGCTGGCCGGGCCAGAAATATGGCCTTTAGGGTTATCGCAGCCGCAGCGTCAGCGCAATCGTCTGCCGCTCAGCCGCGCCAGAAGCTGGGCGCGAACAGAACGAGGATGGTAAAGAACTCCAGCCGGCCAAGCAGCATGCCGGCGGCTAGTATCCATTTGGCGGCTTCGGGCAAGGCGGCAAAGGTGCCGGATGGTCCGACGATGTCGCCCAGGCCAGGACCGACATTCGACATGGTTGTCGCCGCGGCCGATGCGGCGGTGATCAGGTCCAGCCCCAACACCCCCATGGCGATGGTCAGAATGGCAAAACAGGCCATATAAACCAGAGTGAAGGCCATTACCGATTCCACGATATCGGTTGAAATCGCGCTTTGGTTGTAGTGAGCGATGAATACGCCGCGCGGCTGTATCAGCTTTTTGATTTGCAGGCCGGCGGCAGCGAACAGGATCTGGAAGCGAAAGATCTTGATCCCGCAGGATGCCGAGCCAGCACAGCCGCCGATGAACATCAGCATGAAAAATACACCGGGCGCGAACGTGCCCCAGTTGTCGTATGCGGACGAGGCGTAGCCGGTTCCGCTCATGATCGAAGTGACGTTGAAGGCGCTGAGGCGCAGCGCCAGCCAGAAATCTTGCTCCAGAAACCAGATTTCCGCGGCGGCGATGCCGGCAATCACCACGGCCAGTGTGGCGATGAACCATTGCACCTGCGTATCTTTATACAGCCTTTGCGGGTTGCCGCGCATGGCCGATACGAACAGAACGAACGGCAGCGCGCCTGCTATCATGCCAGCAAAGATGATCCAATGAATTATCGGATTTTCAAAGGCGGCGATTGACTGGTCGGAGGTGGAAAAGCCGCCGGTGGAGATGGTGGTCATCGCATGCACGACGGCCTCGAACGGTGTCATGCCACCGGCCAGCAGGCCGATGATGAGCAGAGCGGTCAACCCGCAATAGACGATGGCGATGCCGCTGGCCAATTGCCCCGTGCGCGGCACGATTTTCTGGGAACGGTCGGAGGATTCGGTGCGAAACAATTGCATGCCGCCGACCTGCAGCATGGGCAGCACGGCCACCGCGGTAACGATAATGCCGATGCCACCGATCCACTGCAGCAGCGCCCGCCAGATCAGAATACCCGGCGGCGCGTGATCCAGGCCGATCATGACGGTCGAACCGGTGGTTGTGATACCGCTCATCGACTCGAAAAAGGCGTCGGTGAAGTTCAGGGGAACGTTCAGAAAGACGAACGGCAGGGCCCCGAACAGCGCCGCGGTGAACCAGCACAGACTGGTCATCAGGAACGCCTGGCGCAGGCCGAGGCGGGCGCGCTCGCTGAAGGTTGCCAACACCAGAGAACCGCCGACGAACACGGTTGCAGCGGCGGCGAAAACGAAGGCCCGCCAGTCCGGCGTTCCCGAAAAGACCTCGATCGTCGCAGGCAGCAGCATTGCCGCTGCCAATATGACCAAAAGAATGCCGACGACGTAGAGAACCGGCCGAAAACCGAACATGGGATATCGATCCTTCGATCATTCGCTCCTACCCGATTGATCGGGCAATGCTCTAGCCGCGCCAGAAACTGGGCAGAAACAACACCAGAATCGTGAAGAATTCCAGCCGGCCAAACAGCATCCCGATCGCAAGCGCGAACTTTGCGGCGTCGGGCAGGGCGACGAAGGTGCCGGCAGGGCCGACAATATCACCTAATCCCGGCCCCACATTCGAAATCGCCGTGGCAGCGGCAGAAGTCGAGGTCAGGAAATCCAGCCCCATGAAGCTTAGCGTGATCGTCAAAGTGGCGAAGCCTGCCGCATACACCAGCGAAAATGCCATAACGGACTGGACGACCTGCGGCGATATCGGCCGCCGGTTGTAATAGGCGATGAAAACGCCCCGCGGCTGCACCAGCTGTTTCAACTGAACAATGGCGGCACCGAACAGGATCTGGAACCGGAAAATCTTAATGCCGCAGGTGGTGGAGCCGGCGCAGCCGCCAATGAACATGATGATGAAAAAGGTTGCCGGCGCAAAACTGCCCCAAAGATCGTATTCCGACGTGGCATAACCGGTTCCGGTCATGATCGAGGTGGCGTTGAACGCGCTGAGATGCAGGGCGGTGCCAAAACTCTCTGTGGCAAATGCCATATGGCCGAGCGACAGGCCGATGATGATCACGGCCAAGGTCGATAGGAACCAGCGCACCTGCATGTCCCGCAACAGCGGGCGGGGCTGGCCACGCAGCGCCTGCATATAGAGTACGAACGGCAACGCGCCTGCGATCATGCCAAATGTGATGATCCAATGGATGACGGGGTCCGGATAGGCGCCGACCGACTGGTCCGAGGTGGAAAAGCCCCCGGTCGACAGAGTCGTCATGGCATGCGCGATGGCGTCGAACAGGGTCATGCCAGCCGCCCAGAGCATGATGGCCCAGGTCAGGGTCATGCCGGCATAGATTGAGGCGATCCAGGCGGCCAACTGCCCCGCCCGCGGAAATGCCTTGTCGGATCGGTCCGAGTTTTCCATCCGGAACAACTGCATGCCGCCGACCTGCAGCATCGGCAACACGGCGAGCGCGGTGACGATAATGCCGATGCCGCCGAACCATTGCAGCAGCGCGCGCCAGATCAGAATGCCTGGCGGTGCATGATCCAGCCCGATCATCACGGTCGAGCCGGTGGTGGTGATGCCGCTCATGGCCTCGAAAAAGGCATCGGTAAAGTTCAGCGGAATCTCAAGAAAAACGAACGGCAGCGCGCTGAACAGGGCGGCCATGAACCAGCACAGGCTGGTCATTAGAAACGCCTGGCGCAAGCCCAGTTTCGAGCGCTCGTTATAGGTCGCCAGCACCAGGGACCCGCCGACGAACAGGGTTGTAGCCGCGGCGAAAACGAACGCGCGCCAATCGGGCGTGCCGAAGCCGATTTCGACAGCGGCCGGGATCAGCATCGACCCAGCCAGTGCCACCAGCAAGGTGCCGACAACGAACAGCACGGGGCGAAGATCAATCATGGCGGGTGATGCGCTTTCGGCTGTTGGCAGGGGCAGGCGAGTGCCGGCACTGCCTAGTTCAGCCGTGCCACCTGGTCTGGCCGGTCGAGAGAAAAGGCTGGGATCGCAATTTGGAACACGTCGCCATCCTCTGTAATCATCTCATAATGGCCCATCATGAAGCCGCCGGGAACCGCCAGCGGTGCGCCGCTGGTGTATTCGTAAGACTCGCCCGGACGCAAGATCGGCTGTTCGCCGATAACGCCGGCGCCCCGCACCTCCTCCACCTTGCCGGCACCATCGACGATGCGCCAGTAGCGGCGCACCAGTTGGACGGTTTCGTGGCCGCGATTTTCGATCCGGACATGATAGGCCCAGACAAAATGCGCCTCTTCAGGGCGTGACTGGCGCTCCAAGTATTCCGGTTCGACGGAGACGGTTAGCGCGCGGGTGGTTTCGCGATACATCGGCTTGGGATTCCGCTGTTGTCGTCGCCCAGTGACGCCCAGTGCGGCCGTTCTCACGCGGCCAGGGTAGCGGCGCATAGTAGAAGCGTGCGGCCCCGGGCTCAAGAGCCCCGAACCGCGCGCCAAAGCGTGCCGATATTCTGTTTCAAGCAGCCGTCAGGCGGCTTTGCGGCTGGCCTTGTCGGCTGCTGCGGCGGCGCTTTCAAGATCGCGCCAGAGATCGTCGGCATGTTCCAGACCGACCGAAATCCGCACCAGCCCTTCGGTGATGCCTGCTGCTTCCCGCGCTTCGGGCGTCAGCACACGGTGAGTGGTTGTGCAGGGGTGGCAGGACAGCGATTTGGCATCGCCCAGGTTGTTGGAAAGATCGACGATTTCCAGCGCGTTCAGGAAGGCGAACGCCGCCGGGCGCCCACCCGCCAGCTCGACGCTGAGCACACTGCCGAACAGGCCGTCTTTCATCTGTGCCTTGGCGACCGTGTGGCTCGGATGGCTGGCGAGGCCGGGATAGGCGACGCGGGTGACGTTCGGCAGCGCCTCCAGCCGTTCGGCAAGTGTGGCGGTGGTCCGGCTCATCTCGCGCACGCGCAGGGCCAGCGTTTCCAGCCCTTTGACAACAACCCAGGCGTTGAAAGGGCTGATGCAGGGGCCGGTATGGCGCAGGAAGGGTTGCAGGAAGTCCTTGTCGAAATCCTTGTCGCACAACACCGCGCCGCCGAGGGTGCGGCCCTGGCCGTCAAAATGCTTGGTTGTGGAGTAGACGACGACGTCGCAGCCCAGTTCCAGCGGCCGTTGCAGCACCGGCGTTGCCACGACATTGTCGACGATCAGCTTGGCACCGGCCTTGTGCGTCAAGCCGGACAGCGCTGCCAGATCGACAATGTCCAGGGTTGGGTTGGTCGGCGTTTCGACGAAGACGATCTTCGCGGGGGTTCTGAGTGCCTGCTCCCAGGCATTCAGGTCTGCCGGCGGTACCAGGTCAACCTGGACGCCCCATTTCGGCAGGATCTTGGTCAGAATGTGCAGGCTGGAGCCGAACAGCGTCGCGCCGGCAACGACCCGGTCGCCGCTTTCAAGATAGCTGGCCATCGCCGCGAACACCGCGGCCATGCCGCTGGACGTGGCCCGGCAGACCTCCGCGCCTTCCAACACCCGCAGCCGCTCTTCCAGCATCGTGACGGTTGGGTTGGCGTAACGGCCATAGAGATAGCGATCGATGTCGCCGGAAAAGGCTGCGTCGGCCTGCTCCGCACTGTCGAACACGAAACCGGAGTTGAGATACAGCGCTTCGCTGGTTTCCGCGTTGTGGCTGCGGTTCAGGCCGGCACGGATGGCAAGCGTTTCAGGCCGACAGTCGGCGAGGGGATCGTGCTGTGACAACGGATTGGTGCTCCTTCGGTTCAACGAGTGGCCGGGCCATCGTTGTCGGAGCACTGCTGGCACATGCGTCAGGGCATACACAAAGGGCCAGCCTCTGGGTCGCACGCGTAGCAGGCCGGCACTGGACGTCCCGACCGTTTAGCGAGTTTTTTAACGTGGCCGCAAGCAGGTCGAGCAAATCACCACGTGGTCGGTTTCTATAAAGGCCGCGCCGGAAAGCGTCAACCGGCCTTGCTGCAACTGCCACCGCCCAGGACGCAGAATTTGGCACAGTGCGGATGGTTAAGTGGCACCGCGCCGCTCGCTTCCGCCAATGTTTTTCCCAGCTCAAACTGCGGGTCGAAGGGCAGCAGGGTGCAGGCGACGACGGTGGCTTTCTCAGCCCCCTTGCGCTTCACGATCATACGGCTGGAGGCGCACATCATTGCCCGCGGATCCTGGCCCAGAATGCCCCAGCAGGCGGTTGTGATTTCCGGCACGTCCACGCTTTCGTCCATTTCCGGGAACAGCACCAGCCGCATCGGGTCGCCGGCATCAACGGGCCAGCCTTCAGCAGCGATCAGCCGGGCGTAACCAGCCCGGGACTCTGCCTCGCTCTCGCCCCAGCACGTGCGGCCGGCGATGTGGAGGGCAAAGCCATTGTCGGAGAGCCAGCGCATGCCGCGCAGTGTTGGCTCCCAGGTGTGCGGGCCGCGCTCCAACTCGTGCAGCGCCTGGCTGTGGTGGTCGATGGAGACGCGCAGCACCAGCCGTTCACCATAGCGCGCTTTCAGGTCCAGCAGCTGGGCGGTGAGTTTCATCATCGGGCGCATGGCGTTGGTCAGAACCAGTGCGCGGAAGCCACGCGCCAGGATCGCCTCCAGGATTGGCACGATTTCCGGTGCCATGAACGGCTCGCCGCCGGTCAGCCCGATTTCCTCCACCGGCCAGCCGTCGCGGGCGATCTCGTCCAGATAGGGCTCCACATCAGCCATGGTCAGATAGACCAACCGGTCGTTGGTGGGCGAGCTTTCGATATAGCAGTTGCGGCAGGTCAGATTGCAGAGGGTGCCGGTGTTGAACCAGAGCGTCGTCAGCTGATCCAGCGCCACCGAAGCCCGGTCGGATCCGTCGAGTGTCTTTGAGGGATCCCGGAATTTTTGCGGGTCGAGGTTGGTGGTGGCCGGCTGAACGGCGGATTGACTCATGGAGGGGGAGGCTCCCACGCTGGTGCGAAACGGACAAAACAGTGGCTTAGACCTAGCCCGTGCCGCGCCACAGCCGAAATAACAGATTGGTGAGGCGCGGCGCTTGGCCTTAGACTTTAGGCTATCGAACCAAATCAGGAGGATACCCTATTATGGCTGGACGAGTGGCAGGCAACGTTGCGCTCATCACCGGCGGCGGCTCCGGCATCGGCCGGGCCTCGGCCCTGACGCTGGCGCGGGAGGGGGCGGCGGTGGTCGTCACCGACCTGAACGGCGAAACCGCGGAGGAAACCGCCGCCATGGTGCGAGAGGCCGGCGGCAAGGCCCGCGCCATGGTGCAGGACACGACCGACGAGGCGCAATGGAAGCACGTCATGGCCTCGATCCGCGAGCATGAGAAACGGCTTGATATCGTCCTCAACAATGCCGGCGTCAGCAACAACGGCAAATTGCTGAAGGATACGACGCTGGAGCAATGGCGTTTCGTCAATGCCGCGAATGTCGAGGGTGTCTATCTCGGCACGAAATATGGCATCGAACTGATGGAGGAGGCGGGCAACGGCGGCTCCATCGTCAACATCTCGTCGATCTATGGCAAGGTCGGCGCGGTCGGCTCCGTCGCCTACAACGCCAGCAAGGGCGCGGTCTGCGTGATGAGCAAGGGTGCGGCGCTGGAATGCGGCAAGGCCGGCAACGGCGTGCGCGTCAACACCATACACCCTGGCTTCATCGAAACCGGCATGACGCGCGAGCGCTTCAAGGACAACGCTGCCCGCGACTGGATGCTGGACCGGACTCCGATTGGCCGGCCCGGTCAGCCGCAAGACATCGCCAACGGCGTGCTATACCTAGCCAGCGACGAGAGTTCGTTCGTCACCGGTGCGGAACTGGTGATCGACGGCGGGTTTACGGCGATTTAGCCGGTCAGTAATCTTGCTGCGGCGTCCACATAGACCTGGGCGCCGCGCATGATGTCCTCGTCGGTGGAGTTTTCGGTCCAATGGTGGCTGATGCCGCCGATGGAGGGAATGAACATCATGCCGGCGGGCATGAATTGTGCCATCATCTGCGCATCGTGCCCGGCGCCGCTCGGCATGCGCACGTGTTTGGCCGGCGCGTAGACATCGCTGGCAGCGTCTAGCGCGGCCTGGATGCCGTCATCCATGCGCGCTGGCTTGTTCTTGTTCATTACCTCCCAGGAGATCGTGCAGGGGCCGGCGGCATTGGCCTCGTCCACCAGTTCGCCCACGGTTTTTTCCAGCCGCTGCAGTATCTCCATATCGGCATCGCGGAACTGCAGGGTCATTTCCGCCCGGCCGGGGATGATGCTGGGCGCGCCTGGGTCGAGCGTGATCTGGCCCACGGTCCAGACCGAACGTTCGCCCGCTACCTGCGGGAAACGTTCCTCCACCCGCTGGCAGAACCGGCGAAGCGCCACGCCGGCGTCCTTGCGGATCGCCATGCGGGTGGTGCCGGCATGGTTCTGCACGCCCTCGAAGACGATCTTGAACTGCCAGATGGCGACAATGCTGGTGACGACACCGATCTGCAGGTCCTGGCTCTCCAGCCAATCGCCTTGTTCGATGTGCGCTTCCAGCATGCCCAGATAGCGCGACGGGTCCAGCCGGTAGCGCGGCACGGCGCTGAGGCCCGCATCGGCCAGCGCCTGGCGGAGTGGCTTGCCGGTGGTGCGGTCAGCGCGGGCATCGATATCGGCCTCGCTCAACTCTCCCGTTAGCGAGCGGGAGCCGGTGAAGCTGCCGAAATGGCCCTCCTCGTCAGCGAAGGCGAACACATCCACGCCAACATCCGTCTGGCCGGCTTCCACCATCGACCGCGCCGCCTCCAGCGCATAGACCACGCCAAGCGCGCCATCCAGCCAGCCGGCATGGTTCTGGCTTTCCAGGTGCGAGCCGCAGAGCAGCTTGCGGCCCGATGCGGGCGTATGGCTGATGACGTTGGCAGCCCCGTCGATCCAGGCCTCGTGGCCGATCGCCTTCAACTCGTCCACCAGCCAGCGGCGGGTGACGAGGTCGTCTTCCGACAGGGTCGGGCGGTGCACGCCGGTCTTGTAAGTGCCGATGCTGCGCAGATGGTAGAGATCGCGCAGCGCGCGTTCCGGATTGGCTTTGATCATTCTGGCCTCACTCCTGTTCGATCAACCGCCCCCGCCGGCGAAGGGAAACCGCGGAGACGGAAATCTCTTCGCGCATGCGAAAGCGTAAACGTTGCATTGCGAAACTGTCTAGGCGGATTCGAGCAGCCAGCTCGGTGCCTCGCCTGCGTATTCCGGCCCCGGATTGCCGCGCACGGTGGTGCGCCACATGACGCGGTCGTGTTTTTCCGCATCGAACCAAGTGGCGGAATGGACCGTGCAGCGGTTGTCGTAGACGATCAGGTCGCCCTGCCGCCATTCGTGCGCATAGACGAAACGGGGGTCGGTGTAGTGGCGCATCAACTCAATGGCGAGTTGCGCGCCCTCGCCCTCCGGACCCGGCTCCATGCCGGCGAGCGGGCCGTTCTGCCAGTCGAGCTGGCCATAGTCGCAGAGATAAAGCGCCGGCTCGCCAGTCACCGGATGGCGGCGCACCACCGGTTGCACTTGCGGCTGTTCGTTCGGGCCGAGCGGCGCCGGCGCCTTGCCTTCCCGCAAGTCCAGTGGCGAGCGGCCGCTGCGCGGGCGGACATGGATTGCGTGCAGGCCCTCGACCCTGGCCTTCAGATCGGCCGGCAGGGCCGCATAGGCGGCGATCCCGTCGGCATAGAGCGTCTGCGCCTGATCGGGCGGCGCCGGCGTCTGGCAGTAGAACAGCGAGATGTCCGGCGGCGGCCGGCGATAGCTCTGGTCGGTGTGCCAGCCGCGGCGATGCGGGAACTGCACCGGCAACTTGCCGTCCTCGGTCAGCGCCGGCTCCGGCCGTTCCGGCGGCAGCCGGGTGAAGGGCGGCGTGTTCGAGACTACGAAGATCTGCGGCACGGTCGGGTGAACCATGCGCTTCGGCGTGGTCGTGGTGCGATAGTCCTCCACCTCCTCGCCAAACAGGCGGGAGAGGCGCAGCAGCAATTCGGGCTCTCCGGAGATGCCTTGCAAGCCGCGCACGAGCATGAGGCCGTGCCCGTCATAAAAGGCCGTGAGCAATGGGTCCGGGTTCGCTTCCGCCGCAGCGACGAACGCCGTCGCGTCGTCGTTCGCCTCGATCAACTTGCCGAACGTGGCGCCGGGCAGTGCGGTGATACTCATGGATGGTGACACGCCGAATACTCCTTCCTGCTGCATCTGCGGCAGCAACTGTGGCGGCGTGTCCTCCGGCTGGCAATCGACGTTGGGGTCGTTATGGGTGAGAAAGGCTAGACCTGCTTTTTGGGAAGGTCCAGCCTTCGCACTCCTTCTGAAACCAATGGCCTAGGCCACCCTGGCCCCGCGCACCAGCCGGCCCGGCAGGGCGTTGGTCGGCTCGCCATTGCGGTAGACCACCTCACCGGCGACGATGGTGGCGTCATAGCCCTTGGTGCGCTGCACCATGCGCTTGCCGCCGGCGGGCAGGTCGTAGAGCACCTCCGGCGGGCAGATCGCCAGCTTCTCGTAGTCGATGATGTTGATGTCCGCCTTCTTGCCCACCGCCAGCAGGCCGCGGTCGAGCAGGCCGATGGCCTCCGCATTGTCGCGGGTCAGGCGTTTGATTGCCCATTCCAGCGGCAGCTTCTTGCCGCGGATGCGGTCGCGGGTCCAGTGGGTCAGCAGGTAGGTAAAGGCACTGGCGTCGGTCAGCACGCCGACATGCGCACCGCCGTCGCCCAACCCCACCAGCGAGTTCGGATGCTGCATCATGTCCTGCACCGGGCTCAGATCGCCATAGGCGTAGTTGGACAGCGGGCGGTAGAGAATGGTCTTGCCGTCGTTCTCCAGCAGCAGGTCGTAGACTAGGTCTTCCGGCGTGCGCCCGGCCCGGGCGGCCATGGCGGCGACGGATTTTTCCGGCGCCGGCTCATAGTCCGGCGGGTCGCCCAGCGGGAAGATACGCGACCATTGCGTGACGCGGCTGCGCATCAGATGGTCTTCCTGCCGTTCGGAGAGCATGCGCGCCTTCACCTCCGGCTTGCGCAGTTCCGCCACCTTCTCGGCATGCGGCAGGTGGGCGAGCTTCTTCCAAGTCTCGCAGCCCATGAACGGGTTCAGCGAGATTTCGAAGCCCAGCATCACGCCGGTCGGCCGGGTCAGCACCTGGCCGTCGATCTTCTGGCCGTCGGCGTTGGCTTCGGCGATATCCGCCATGGTCTCGCGCCACAGTTCCGGGCGGTTGTCGCGTTGCAGCACGGTGATGGTCATCGGCCGGCCGCTTTCCTTTGCCATGCGGCGCAGCGTGGCCATTTCTTCCGCTGGATCGTCGAAATCGCTGATGACCTGCAGCCAGCCCTGCCCGGTTTCGCCCACCGCCTTGGCAATGTCGATCAGTTCCTGCTCGGCCGCGTGCAGGGTCGGCGTGTACTCGCCCGCCACGGTGCGGTGGTTGATGGTGCGGCTGGTGGAAAAGCCGAGCGCGCCGGCCCGGATGCCCTCCGCCGCCAGCTTTGCCATCGCGGCCCGGTCCTCCGCCGTTGCCGGCTCCCGGGCGACGCCACGATCACCCATCACATAGACGCGGAGGGCGGCGTGCGGCACCTGCGTGACCACGTCCAGGTCGAAGGGTTTGCCGTCCAGGCTATCCATGTAGTCGCCGAAGGTCTCCCAGTTCCAGGGCAGGCCCTCGGTAAGAACGGGTTCGGGAATGTCCTCCACGCCCTCCATCAGTTCCACCAGCTTGTCGCGCTGGTGCGGCTTGCAGGGGGCGAAGCCGACGCCGCAATTGCCGATCATCACCGTGGTGACGCCGTTCCAGGAGGACGGATTGATTCGGTTGGACCATGTCACCTGCGCGTCGTAATGGGTGTGCAGGTCGACAAAGCCGGGGGTGACGAGTTTGCCCTTAGCGTCGATCTCCTCCCGGCCTTCCGGCAGGTTCGCGCCGATGGCGCAAATCCTGCCTCCGGTTACGGATAGGTCGGCCGGATAGGGGGCGCTGCCGGAGCCATCGACGATGGTTCCGTTGCGGATGACGAGGTCGGGATTGGCGATCATGGGGCGGTTTCCTCGCATTGTGCCGAACGCGCCAGGACACCTGCGCGCGCTGTTTGCCCGCAAGTGTGACAAAATGCTCGTTCGGCGACAAGCGAAGAATAGGATGGATGGCCGGGCCGCTGCGCGTGGCGGTCAGATGTGCCTGTCCTGTCCCTCCCAGTAAGGCTTGCGCAGCTCGTTCTTGTAGAGCTTGCCTGTCGGCAGCCGGGGCAGTTGTTCGCGGAAATCGACCGACCGGGGCACCATGTAGGCGGCCAAGCGTTCGCGGGCGAAGGCGATCAGTTCTTCGGCCAATGCCGCATCGGGCGTGACACCCGCCGCGGGCTGCACGACCGCTTTCACCTCTTCCCCAAAATCGTCGTTCGGCACGCCAATCACGCCGACATCGGCCACTTTCGGATGCAGAACCAGAACATCTTCGATTTGTTGCGGGTAGATGTTCACCCCGCCCGAGATGATCATGAAACTTTTGCGGTCTGTCAGAAACAGATAACCGTCTTCGTCCACATAACCGACATCGCCGAGCGCGGTCCAATTCGGATATTTCGGGTGCTGGGCGCCTTTCGTCTTGTCCGGATCGTTATGATAAACGAAGGGCAGTTCCGGCTGTTCGAAATAGATCAGCCCGGTCTGTCCCGGCGGCAGTTCATTGCCGTCGTCATCGCAAATGTGAAGAATGCCGCTCTTGGCGCGGCCGACGGAGCCCGGCTTTCGCAGCCATTCGTGGCTGTCGAGCGAGGTTCGGCCATTGCTTTCCGATGCGCCATAATATTCCAGCAGGATCGGCCCCCACCATTCGATCATCTGCCGTTTGACCTCCACCGGGCAAGGGGCGGCAGCGTGAACCGCCAGCTTGTGGCTGGAAAGGTCGTAGCGGCTGCGCGCTTCCGGCGGCAGTTTCAGCATGCGGACGAACATGGTCGGCACCCATTGGCTATGGGTAATCCGATACTGCTCGATATGGCGCAGCGCCGCCTCCTCGTCGAAGCGTTCCATCAGGACGACCGTGCCGCCCAGCGCCTGCGTGCCCAGGCTCCAGGCGCACGGGGCGGCGTGGTAGATCGGGGCGGGCGAGAGATAGACCGTATTTTCATTAAAGCCGTATGCCGCAATCGATGCCGTGTGCAACATGCCGTGGGCGATCAATTGGCCGGTGAGCGGCCGTTTGATCCCTTTCGGCCGCCCCGTGGTGCCGGAAGAGTAGAACATGAACGCGCCCATGGGCTCTTCTGCCAGCGGTGTATCCGGCATCGCCGCAAGCTCGCGGTCCAAATCCACCAGCCCTGCCGCGGGGCCGCCAAGGCAAAGGCGCAGGCGGCAGTTGGGGGCCATATCGCCTAGGTTCTGGATCGTCTCCGCCTTGCCGGGAGAGGTCAGCACCACCTCCGCACCGGAGTCCGCCAGGATGTAGGCGACATCGGCGGGCGGCAAATAGCGATTAAGTGGTGTGACATGCAAGCCGGAGCGAAGCGCCGCCCATATGGCCGAAAAGAACTGCGGCACGTTCTCCATCAGAACGGCCACATGATCGCCAGGGCGAAGCCCCTGGGCATGGAGGTATTGGGCGATGCGGTTGGAATGGGCGTCCAGTTCGGCGTGGGTGATGGTTTCGCCAGTGCCGGCGACGATCAGGGCGGGATGGTTTGGGCGGACTTTGCCAGTCTGGCCTGGATACATCGGGGAAACGCTCTTCTAGAAGCCTAGCAGGCGGGCGTAGCGGTCGCGGTGGAAGGCGCGATTGCCGAACGCTGCCTCCAGCACCCGGGCGCGTTTGAGGTAGAAACCGGCATCGAATTCATCGGTCATGCCGATGCCGCCGTGAATCTGGATCAACTGGTTCGACATCTGGAACAAATGCTCACCCATTTTGGCCTTGGAGAGCGAGCAGAGCTGCGCTGTGTCCGGTGCGTCGTCGTCCAGCGCCTGCAGGGCGGCCTCGACGCAGGACCGGGCCAGTTCCATTCCGCTGAACAGCGCGGCGGCGCGGTGGCCCAATGCCTGGAACCCGCCGATGACCTGCCCGAATTGCTTTCTGGTCTTGAGGTATTCCAGCGTCATATCGAAGGCTTGCGCCGCCGTCCCCAGCATATCGGCACCGAGGCCGGCGCGGCCCCGATCCAGCACGGCGTCAAGCAGGCCGAAGCCGTTGTCGGTTTCACCCAATACGGCTTCGGCGGGTGTGGGTACGCTGTCGAAGCGGATGGTGGCATAGCCGCGGCTGTCCATCGTCTGCATGGGCGTGCGGTTCACGCCGGCCGTATCGGCGGGGATCAGGAACAGGGTGATGCCCGCGGTTTCGCCCGGGCTGCCGGCGGTGCGGGCCGCAACGATCAGGTCGGTGGCGGCGAGCCCCTCGAACACGAAGGTTTTCTCGCCAGACAGGCGGTAGCCGCTACCATCGCGCTCTGCCCTGAGCGCCGTGCCGGCCGGCGCATGGCGCGGGCCTTCATCGACCGCGAGGGTAGCGATGGCGGAGCCCTTGGCGATCGCGGGCAGCAGCGCTTGCTTTTGCGCCTCCGTGCCGCCCAGCACCAGCGCCGCCGCACCGACCAGGCCGGAAGCGAACAGGGGGGAGGCGGTCAGGTTGCGGCCCAATTCCTCCAGCACCAGCCCGAAGGTCAGATAGCCCAGGTCGGAGCCGCCATAGGCCTCGGGAATGACGATGCCGGTCCATCCCAGCTCTGCCATTGCGGACCAAGTTTTGGGTTCAAAGCCTGTGGCGGCGCCAGAATCGCGCATGGCACGAAATGCCTGAACGGGCGCCTGTTCCGCCGCCCAGGCCTTTGCTTGGTCGCGGATGATGGATTGTTCTTCGGTGAGTGCAGCCATGATGGCGTTTCCTTAGGTCATGTCTTCTGTGGGTGAGCGCCGTCTCACGCTTTGGGCATCCCCTGGGAGTCAAGCGACGAAGCCATCCGGCAAGGGCAAGACCGCCGGCCCTTGGCATCGCGCTGTGTCTCAAGGCTTTGCCGCAAGTCTCTCAATGATGCGTGCGGGAACTCAGGCGCGCCTCAGCCTTTCTGCGTTGTCTCGGGCAGGCCCAGAATGTTCTTGGCGATGATGTTGTACTGCACTTCGTAGGAGCCGCCGTAGATCGACGCGGCCTTGCCGAACAGCCATTCGCGTACGCTGGCGAGTTCATCTGGCTCGAACGCATCGCCTTCCCAGCCGACTCCTTGTGCGCCCATGATCTCCATCTTCAACTCGGCCTTGGTCTGGGCGACCGTGGTGGCGGAGTTTTTGAGGATGGATGCGGCGGCGCTGACCTTCACTTGCCCCTGTGCCTCTGCCCGGATGCGAGCGACAGTCAGCGTGTGCGCCTTGTCTGCCATCATGTTGTCGATCAGGCGGGCACGCAAATCCTTGTCGCTCAGTGTGCCGTCCGCATCGGTGCCGACATAGCGCTTGGCAAGGTCGGGCAGCGGCTCCTCGTTGTCGAGCTTGCGGCGGTCGGCGCTGGTCTGGCTTTGGCGTTCGTGCTGCAATAGCCGTTTGATCACGCTCCAGCCGTCATTGAGCTTACCCAGCAGATCGGCCTTGTCGGCGCGGGCATCGTCGAAATAGGTCTCGCAGAAGGGGGAGACGCCGGAAATCAAACGGATCGGCCGGGTGCGAACGTCCGGCTGGTCCATCGGCAGCAGCACGAAGCTGATGCCGTCGCGCTTTGCCGCGCTCGGGTCGGTGCGCACCAGGGCACCGCACCATTGCGAGACGTCGGCGCCGGAGGTCCAGATCTTCTGGCCGTTGATGAGGAAATGATCGCCCTTGTCCTCCGCCCGCGCGCTGAGGGACGCCAAGTCAGAGCCGGCATTGGGTTCGGATAGGCCCAGGCACCAGCGGATTTCGCCGCTGGCCATGCCGCGCAGGTGGCGGGCTTTCTGATCGTCGGTGCCGTATTCCAGCATGGTCGGGCCGACCATGGTAACGCCCATGCCCGCCAGGGTGGGGATAGGGTTGAAGGCGCCGAGCGGCTCCATCTCCTCCTGAATCACCTTGGCTTCGGGGTGGCTGAGGCCGGCGCCGCCGTACTTTTTCGGCCAGGTGGGTGCGCCCCAGCCCTGCGCCGCCAGCCGGCCGCGCCAGCTTTCCAGATCGCTGGCCAGCGCCGGATCTTTCTCCACCGTGGCGCGATAGGATTTGCCGGCCAGCGCCGGCGGGAAATTCGACGCCAGCCAGTCGCGGACAGATTGGCGGAACGACAAGTCTTCGGCGGTTGCGGTCATGGTTCGGCCCTTTCGTAACGGTTCCGGCTCAGTCGACGAGTTTCACGTCGGCCCAGGCCTCGATCAAATTCCGGATGTCGTCGAGGTTGGTGCTCTCGCCCAGTTCATAAGTGCCGGCCTGCAACATGCCGCGTACGACCCCCGCCAACAGCATCGGCGCGCCGGCATTGATGCCCAGCTTCGTGCCGAGACTCACATCCTTCAGCATCAGGCCAATGGCGAAGTTGGAGGCTTCCTTGCCTTCCAGTAATGCCGGCAGGGTTCGCTCCGTCGCGCCGCTGCGCCCGGAAGATTTGTTCACCACGTCCGAGATGGTTTGCAACGACAGGCCATATTTCCGGCCCACCGCCACGGCCTCGTACATGGCGAGGCGGTTGCAGGCGGCAATTGTATTGTTGACGATCTTGACCACGTGGCCGTTGCCGACATCCCCGCAATGCATGACGTTGGGGCTGATCGATTCGAAATAGGGCCTGACCGTCTCAAACGCTTCTATGGGCCCGCCGACCATGATGGCGATGGTGCCGGCATCGGCGCCTGCCGGGCCGCCGGAAACGGGTGCGTCGATCAGGGTGACGCCACGCTCGGCCAGTTCGGCCGCCATGGCGCGGGTTTCGTCCGGATCGCCGGAAGTCTGATCGACGATGATCTTGCCGGGTTCCAGGCCTTCCACCAGGCCGCCCGGCCCGAAAATCGCCTCCCGCACATTGGCGGACCGTGGCAGGCAGGTCATAACCACGTCACAGGCCTGGGCCAGCGCCGCGCCGTTCTGGGCGGGGATGGCGCCCTTGTCCGCAAAGCTCTGCACCACATCCGGCCGCAGGTCGAGCACGTGCAGCTTATGGCTGAGCATCAACCGGCGGGCGAGTGCCCCGCCCATCGCGCCGAGGCCGACATAACCGATTTCCATTGGGTTTCCTCTAGTCGCATGGCCGGCCGCCAAGTCTTCGCCCGGCTGGCCGTTTTATGGTTTCTGGGGCAACTGTAGCGGATCAGCGGCACTTGTCATCCCGCTCGCGCTGCCCATCGTGGCATTTCCGGACGCAGGCGGCGATCTTCGCAGTTGACCGCGACGGCCTGGTTCGGCTGTTCTGAGCCACAAGCACAAGCCAACCGTCAGCAGAGGATTTCGCCCCATGGGTTTCGAGTACGCCGCGCATTTCCGCAAGGGCCTGCCTGCGCCCGCCGCCGCACCGTTCAAGGGCTTTGCCCCTTACTATTTCATCGGCGGCAACAATGCCGGCGAATCCCTGCCGATTCCGGAATTGGTGGCCGCCGCCACGCGGGCGATCGAGAAGGAAGGCCGGAACCTTGCGACCTACAACCTGATGACCGGGCCGCAGGGCTACCGCCCGTTGCGCGAATGGGTGGCGAAGCGGCTGAAAGACTGGACGGAGATCGACTGCACCGCCGACGACATGATCATCACCTCCGGCTCGCTGCAGGCGCTGGACCTGGTGCACCAAGTGCTGCTGGATCCGGGTGACGTGGTGGTGGTCGAGGGCGGGACCTATGGCGGTACCATGACCCGGCTGCGCGACAGCAAGGCGGAATATGTCGGCGTTGCCATGGATGACGACGGCATCATCCCAGCGGAACTGGAAAAGGTGCTGGCAGATGTGAAGGCGCAGGGAAAGACCTGCAAATACGTCTACACCATCCCAACGGTGCAAAACCCGACCGGTACGGTCATGAGTGTCGAGCGCCGGCAGGCGTTGCTGGATATCGCCCGCAAGCACGACATCATGATTTTCGAGGACGACTGCTACGCAGATCTGACCTGGTCCGGCACGCGGCCGCCGGCGATCCGGGCGCTGGATACGGAGGGGCGCGTGATCTATTGCGGCAGCTTCTCCAAGAGCATCGCGCCCGCCTTGCGCGTCGGTTACCTGGTCGCCGATTGGCCGTTCATCGCCCAGGTGCTCAGCATGAAAACGGACGCGGGCAGCGGCGCGCTGGAGCAGGTGACACTGGCGGAATTCTGCCCGCAGCATTTCGACGAGCATGTCGGCGGGCTGGTGACGCTGCTGAAGCAGAAATGCGACACCATCCAGGAAGCCGTGCGCGAAAATTTTGGCACGGCGGCGGAATTCCGCCCGCCCGAAGGCGGCATCTTCATCTGGATCACCCTGCCGGAACAGGTGGATACCTCCAAACTGGCGCAGGCTGCGGCGGCGGAGGGCGTGATGATCAACCCCGGCCGCGAATGGGTGGCGGACCCGGAGACGGGTAAGCATTCGTTCCGCCTCTGCTTCGGCTCGCCCAGCGTCGAGCAGATCAAGGAAGGCGTGGCGAAGCTGGCCGAGGTGTGCCACCGCGAGTTCGGCGTGCCGGTGCGTTCCGGCAATGTGCAGCGGGGCTAGCCTTCATATGGCGCATGACCAAAAAATTGCGGAACTGGAACGCCGCCGTGCCGTTGCGCTCGGCATGGGCGGCGCGCGCAAGCTGGAGGCACGTCGCAATGCCGGCGTATTGAATGCGCGTGAACGGCTGGACTATCTGCTGGACGAGGGTTCGTTCGTGGAGGCGGGCCTGCATGCCTATTCGATCCGGCCGGAAACGCGGGACAAGTCACCCGCAGACGGCAAGATTGCCGGCTATGGCAAGGTCGCGGGGCGGCCGGTGGCTCTGGTCGCCAACGACTTCACCGTGCTGGGGGCCTCGTCTTCCCAGGTCAACATGAAGAAGATGGGCCACATGAAACGCACGGCCCGCGAGCGGCGCATGCCGCTGGTGCTGCTGGGCGAGAGCAGCGGCGGTCGCATGCCGGACCGCATGGGCGCATCGGGCCGTGCCACCATCGGCCAGGACCGCGAGGAATACCGCCGCACGCGCGAGACGCCCTGGGTCTCGACCCTGATGGGGCAAAGCTATGGGTCAAGCACCTGGTACAGCGTCATCTCCGACGTGGTGTTTGCCCGCAAGGGCGCGGTAATGGCGGTGACCAGCCCGCGCGTCACCTCCATCGCCATCGGCCAGGACATCACACCGGAAGAGTTGGGCGGCTGGAAGCTGCACACGGAGGTGACGGGGCTGGTCGATCAGGCCTTCGACACGGACGAGGAGGTGCTGGACGCGGTCAAGACCTTCCTGTCCTACCTGCCAAGCCATGCGGGTGAGGCGCCGCCGCGGGCCGAGGCCAGGCCGGCGGGCGAGGTGCAGGACAAGTTGCTGGAAATCGTGCCGGAGGCGCGGCAGCGGGTTTACGACATGCGCCGGGTGCTGCGCACCGTCGCCGACGAGGGCAGCGTATTCGAGCTGAAGGCGCGGTTCGGGCGGGCCATTGTCACGGCGCTCGCCCGGATAGAGGGGCGGACGGTCGGTTTCCTCGCCAACAACCCCTTGGTGAAAGGCGGCGCCATCGACCCCGATGCCTGCGACAAGGCCGTGAGCTTCCTGGTGCTCTGCGACAGCTTCAACATCCCCGTCATTTCGATGGTGGACCAGCCGGGCTTCTTCATTGGCCTGGAAGGCGAGCGCAAGCGGGCACCCGGCAAGATCATGAACTGGATGAATGCGCTGGCACTGATGACCGTGCCCCGCTTCTCGGTCATCGTGCGCAAGAGTTTCGGACAGGCCTACCTGAACATGGGGGGCGGCCGGAATGCCGACGAGGTGCTGGCCTGGCCTTCCGCCGACCTGGGCTTCATGGAGCCTCGGCTTGCGGTGAATGTGCTGCATGGCATCCGAGCGGAGGACGACCCCGAGAGATTTGCGGCATTGGCCGCGGAACTGGACCGGGATACGGAAGCCTGGGACCTGGCGGGTTTGTACGAAGCTCAGCATGTCATCGACCCGCGCGAGACCCGCAGCCATCTGGCAAGGCTGCTGGAAGTCTACGAGGGCAAGCCGGTGGGCGAACATCTGCTGGCGAACTGGCCGACGACGTTCTGACTTGGCAATCCGGGCGGGATTGTTGACCCGGGGCGCTAGCCCATCGTGAAGCCGCCATCGACGTAAAGCGTTTGGCCGGTCATGAAACGCGCCCAGTCGGAGGCCAGGAACAGCACCGGTCCGGCTACATCCTCCGGTGCGGCGATACGGCGGAGCGGTGTCTGGGCGATGAGTGCGTCCTTCAACGCCTCCTTCGTTCCGCGGCTCGCATTCGTTGGATAGACGAGGCCGGGGCAGACGGTGTTGACGCGGATGCCGAGCGGCCCCACCTCCGCCGCCAGGTTGCGGCTGAAGCCAATCAACGCTGCTTTGGCGGTGGTATAGTCGTGGTAGGGCACAACCGGGCGGGCCACCAGATTGGTCGCGATTGTGACAATGCATCCCTCGGCCCGTTCTAGCATGGACGGCAGCACCGCCTGCGCCAGACCGTGGGCGGCTTTGACTGCGCCGTCGATCTGGCTTTGGTAGGCGCTCCAATCCAACTGCCAGAACATCGCCCGATGTTCGGGATTGAAGACGTAGGGACTGAAGGCGTTGTGGACCAGCACGTCGATGCGGCCGAACTCTTCCAATGTCTGTGCCGCCAGTCGGTCCGCATCGGCCCGGTCGGTCACGTCCGCCTGCAGGGCGAGCGCGTCGCCGCCCGCCTCGACACAGGCCGTAACGGTCGCGTTGGCGGCCTCCTCGTTCTGCAGGTAGTTGACCGCCACCGACGCGCCCTCCGCGGCGAAGGCCCTGGCGATGGCGGCGCCGATGCCCCGGCTGGCACCGGTGACGAGGACGGTTTTGCCGGCGAAATCCATGGCGTCAGTCCGGAATCAGGTCGGTCTTGATAACTTGGCTCATGTCCAGCCGGTTCTTAAGCAGGCCGTGCGCGTGATAGGCATCGGCGCCTTGTTGCAGCACCTCCAGATCGAAATGGCCGAGGCCTTTCTGGCGCGTGGTCTCCGATTGGGCCGACGCGTTGCGGAGCTTGATGATTTCCAGGTTCACCGCCTCGTCGCGGCCGTTGATGGCGCGGGTCACCGCAATTTCCGCCGCTTCCTCCGGGTGATCGATCATCCACTGGGCGCTGTCGCGATAGGCCGCCAGGAAGCGCCGGAGCAGCGGCTTGTTGGCCTCGTAATAGTCGCGGGTGACGATGAACAGGTCGCTGGGAACGTTCAGGCTGTCGGCGACATTGATCACGTTGACCTCGCCCAGACCGCGCAATCGGGCGACATAAAGGCCGGTATCGGTCGCGGCGGTGGCGTCCACCTGGCCCTGCATGACGGGCGCGAAGTTCAGCAGGCCGGTCACCTGGATGGTCACGTCGTCCTCGCTCAGGCCGGCCTCGTGCAGCAGAAACAGCAGGTTCTGCCGTGTGCCGCTGTGCAGGGCATAGACGCCGATGCTCTTGCCTTTCAGGTCGGCCGGGGTCTCGATGCCCCGGCCGACCGGGGCGACCACGTTGAAGACGTTTTGGGGGTAGATGTTGTAGATCCCCACCAGATCCGCGCCCTGGTCCAGCGCCTGATAGAACGAGGCGGGGTCGCTGAACGCTACATCGCCAGCGCCGGATAGCATGTTGGTGATGGCCGAGCCGCCGCCCGTGCCCGGCACATAGCCGAGGTCGATGCCCTGGGCCTCGAAAAAGCCCTTGTCCGGCTCGGCCAGGATGTTGGTGATCTCGCTGATCTCCTTGCCCCAGCCGGCAATGGTGACCTTGTCCAACTCCTGGGCGAGGGACGGTGCGGCGGTCAGGACCAGTGCCGCGACAAACGCAAGTGCGTGCAACCTCATTGCTCGTTTCCTTTCTGCCAGCCGCGTAGCAGCCAGCGTTCCGCCAAGACGACGATTTGATAGAACAGCATCCCCATCAGGGTGATGAGGATGAACAGCGCGAACATCAGGGTGGAATCCATCATGCCCTGTGCCGCGATGATGCTGGCGCCGAGGCCCTTGCCGCCGCTGATGAACTCGCCCACCACCGCGCCGACCAATGCCAGGACAATGGCCACGCGGACGCCCGACATGATGATCGGCAGGCCGGAGGGGATTTTCAGGCGCAGCAGGGTTTGCAGCCGCGTCGCCCCCAGCATGCGAAACAGGTCGCGCTTTTCCGGCGGGGCGGATTGCAGGCCGGTGATCGTGTTTTCCAGCAGCGGGAAAAAGCAGATCAGCGCCGTGATCACCACGGTCGCGGTCAGACCGAAGCCGAACCAGATGATGAAGATCGGCCCCAGCGCCAGCTTCGGCACCAGCTGGCTCGCCAGCACATAGGGCCAGAGCAGGCGGCGCAGGAAATCGACCTCGCCCAGCACCAGGCCGCAGAGAAAGCCGATGGTGGCCCCCAGCGCGAAGCCCAGCACGGTCTCCAGCCCCGTGATCCAAACATGCTGCCAGAGCCAGCCCTGCACCAGGCCATCCCACAGCACCGCCAGCACGGCAGACGGCGGCGGCACCACGATGGGCGAAACGCCGGTCAGGTGCACGCCGGCCTCCCAGGCCAGGCCGAACACCAGCAGCAGGGTCGGGGAAAGAATGCGGACGGCGTTCATGCGGCTGCCTCCGAGCGCAAGCCCATGGCAGCGCGGATTTCGTGGCAGAGTTTGGTAAAGCGGGGATGGTAACGGCTTTCGGCGCCTTTCAGCCCCGGCAGGTCGACCGGCAGGCTGAAGCGGATGCGGCCCTGCTCCATCACCGAGACATCGGTGCCGAGATACACCGCCTCCGCAATGTCGTGCGTCACGAACAGAACCGTGGTGCCGCGCTCGCGCGTGAGGCGCAGCAGGTCGTCCTGCAATTCCTCTCGGGTCATGGCGTCGAGTGCTGCGAACGGCTCATCCATCAGCAGCGCCGGCGGTGCCGTCACCAGCGCGCGGGCCAGTGCGGCCCGGCTTTGCTGGCCGCCGGAAAGCTGGCGCGGATAGCGGTGGCCATAGTCGCCGATGCCCACCAGCGCCAGCAACTCCCGTGCTGTCCCTCGGTCTGCCGGGCGAACCCGGCGTTTCAGCGAGATCGGCAGCAGCACATTGTCGAGCACCGGCAGCCATTCCAGCAGCGACGGCGTCTGGAACACGAACCCGATCTTCTGCGACGGCCCGGCGAGCGGCTCCCCCTTGATGCGGACGCTGCCAGCGGTCGGCAGCAGCAGGCCAGCGGCGAGCTTCAGCAGGGTGGTCTTGCCGCAGCCGCTGCGGCCGACCAGACAGTGGAACGCGCCGGGGGTGAGCGCCAGATCGGCCCGTTCCACGGTCGGGCGTTCGCCGGGGTAGGCATAGGTCACCTGTTCGATGCTGAGGAAGGAGGCGGCGTCAGTCGGCATAATCGGCCAGCCGGTCTGCCGCGGCTTCGGCGCGGCCATCAATTTCGGTGATTTGGACCAGGTCGGCCAGGTTGAAACGGCCGTCGTGGTGCCAGCCCGCTTCCGGCGCGGTCATGTCTCCTAGGGCCGCGACGCGCGTCACCCCAGCCTCGCCCAGTGCCGCCGCCAGCCGGAACAGGTCGCGCGGCGGGGCGGCGATGCCAACGGTTTGGAGGAGCGTGCGGTAGGGTGCGACCAGCGCCGGCACCTCCGCCAGAGCGTCCACCGCGACAACGCGAATGGCGCGGTTCAGTGCACTGGGGGCAAAGCCGGCGCCGTTGCCATGATAGGAGACGCTCCAGGCGCCGGCCGGGTCGCCCAGCACCTCGCCCGCTGCGCTCAATTCCTCCTGGTGGCGCCAAGCGGCCATGCTGCCAGCCTCCGCCAGGGTCAGGCCGCGGCGTGGGTAGCGGGCCTCGAAGGCTGCCAATTCGTGCGCCAGGTAGCGGGCGAAGGTCTGCGGCGGTACCGCGCCGCCGCGCTCCACGAAGAACACGTGCGGGGCAAAGCAGCCCTGCTGGTCGTAGCGGGCGACGTCGTAGGCCGCGAGGCGGGCCGTCGCCGCCGCCTTGGCCGGGTCGAGCGCCGCCGCAGCGATCATGCCGAAGCTGACCTTGTGGCCATAGGCGAGGAAGCGCTTGCCGACCGGCATCCGGGCCTGGATCGCAGCCAGCGACTCGTTGCCGCCATAGCCGAGCGTCAGGTCGGCGGCCTGTAGCAGGGCGCGCTCCGGCTCCTCCTCGCCGCCGCGCCACCAGACGATAGCCAGGCAGCCGGCGAGGTCCGGCGCGACCTCCGCCAGCAGTTGCGCGAACCAAGTGGCAAACAGCGGCTCGTCGCTCGGCACCTTGCCGACATTGCCCGCCTTGACCAGCAGGCCCGAGGCGAGGCTCCAGAGCGGCAGGCCCGGCACGTTGCCGGCCCAGATGTGGGCCAGCACCGGCGGGCCGAACGCCCGGCCGAAGCCGCCTTTGGGAAGCGGCTGGAAGTCGTCAAGGATCGTCGGGTTGGCGAAATCCTCCGCCAGGAAGCGCAGCAGCTCGGGCTTGCGGAAGGTCTGGAGATATTGGGTCAGGCCGAGCCGGACCATTTCCCGGTCATAGCCGGTGACGGCCGGCAGCACGTCTTCCATTTTGCGCCGGTACGGGTCCTGCCGGTCCAGCAGGCGTGCAACGGCGGCATCCACCGCCTCGACCACGCGGGCGACCGGCTGGGCGCGCAGGTGCTCCGCCGCCTCGCTGCGCACGGGCGCAGCGAGGCGGGTGCTATACTCCCCACCCAGAACCGGCACCTCCACCGCCAGGGTCGTGCCCGTGCGCCCGAAGGTCAACATCTCCCAGCGTAGCGATGCCGGGTCCAGGCCGGGAAGGTGTCCTGCGCGTTCGGCCATGGCGGCTCAGGCGGCCCCGGCGGCGCTCAGGAACTCGTCGACGGCCATGGAGCAGCCCTGCGCCTCCGCGCCTGCCACGCGGCCGAGCAGCAGGAAGCCGCCGTCCACCTCAATCCCCGCGTCCTCGGTCAGGATGGTGGTGACGATGTTGAAATGGGCCAAGTCCGTGTGCGCCAACACGCCGGTGTCGCCCTTCGGCACCGCGGCGCCGGTCAGCGGGTTGACGACGCGGCTGCGGATCCAGTGCGGGCCGGACTTGACCGAGGGGCAGACCGCATTGCCGTCGTCGTAGAACTGCGTGCTCAACTCCGTCATCCCGTACATGTTGATGCAGTCGGCCCGCGGCACGCCGAAGCTTTCGCTCAAGGTATCGTAGAACTCGTCCAGCTCCAGTTCGCGCGACTGGCCCTTGAAGCCGCCGGTATCCAGGATGCGGCTGCCGGGCGGCAGGTGGAAGCTGCGGCCCGGGGCCTGCAAGGCGTCCATCGCATGCACCAGGCTGAAGCTCGCCCCCAACAGGGCATAGGGCTCCCCGGTCTCCTCCGCCCGCGCTAGGTCCGTGGTCAGGCGTTCGAAGTCGATGCCGTCGGGCCCGATCAGGTGCCCGCTTGCCGGCGTGCCGAAATCGCGGACGGCGAGGCTCAGATAGTGGGCCAGCGAGGAATTGGGCAGCATCGCCTCGTCCGGGAACAGAATGCCCATCGCCATCCGCTCCCGCCCGCGCATGAAGCGTTCGGCGAAATTGCGGCGCATGGAGGCGTCCCAGACATCCAGCGTTGCGTGATAACTCTTGCCACGCAGACCGCCCTGGGTGGTGCCGCTGGTCATGAACACGGCGGCGGCTTGCTCCGGCGGGCAGCAGGTCAGGTCCAGCGTCTTGAAGGCGTTGATCGGCACGGCCGGAATATCGGCCCAGTGCTTGACCGTGCGCGGGGTCTTGCCGCGCGCCCGCGCGAATTTCGCAAACGGCTGGTTGTGCTCGAATTGGTGGGCGAACAGCTTCAGCGCCAGCGCGTTGAACGCGTCCTCGCCGGGCTGGTCCGCCGCGATGAAATCGAGAAGGTCGGCAACGATCCGGTCGTACACCATGCGCCTCTGTCCACTTGGGAACCGGGGCTGGCGTTGAATGCGAGTGCCGTGCTGAGCAAATCCCATTCCCTCCGCCGGCATGATCCGGTTCAGGTTCAAAGGGTCATCGCACCGGCATTTCAGTCGGGACTCAGTCCCGGAACGCCTATCGATATCTCAGCCTCTCTGGCGAGGCACCCCTACGGTTTAGCATTTGTGACGCTACATTTCCGCCGGCGGACGGTCAAGCGGGAGATTGGCGGCGGGCGTCCGGTTCAGAGCGCCTGGCGCACCTTTGGCATCACCTCCTCCGCGAACAGCTGCATGGCCTCCATGGAGCGGGCGACGTCCAGGCCCGGCCAGTGCATGCTCATGACGATGTGGTTCATGCCGGTCTGCCGGTGGAACCTTATGATCCCTTCGGCCACGTCGTCCGGCGAGCCGATGAAGAAGCGATCCTTCAGCAACTCCTCGAACGGCTGGCCCAGCTCGTCCTTGTTGTCCGGGCGCGAGCGGCCGAGGCCCCAGGCGTGATAGGCGGCGTACTTGGTCATCACCGGCTCGCGGCAGAGGCGGTAGGCTTCCTCCCGCGTCGGTGCCACGAACACCTCCCGGCGCAGGGGAAACTCCGCCGGGAAGGGCTTGCCGGCGCGGTCGAGCGCGCGCTTGTAGGTCTCCACCTGGCTTTCGATCTCGTCCAGCCGGTCATTCGGGCCGACATACCAGCAGTCGCCCATCCGGGCAGCCCGGTCGATCACCACGTCGGCACTGCCGCCGATCCAGATGGGCGGGTGCGGCCGCTGCACCGGTTTGGACGAACAGGCGGCATCCACCAGGTTGAAGTGGGAGCCGCGGAGCGTGACGGTTTCCTCCGTCCAGAGGCGCTTGATCGCGGTCAGGTTCTCCTCGAACCGGCTGGCGCGCTCGCGCTTCGAGGTGCCGAACGCCTCGAACTCCACGTCCCGGTAGCCGACGCCGCAGCCGAAAATGGCCTTGCCGCCGGTCATGATGTCGAGGCTGCCGACCTGCTCCGCCACGTCCAGCGGCTTGTGCAGCGGCAGCAGCAGCACGCCGGTGTTGAGGCGCAGGCTCTGCGCCTCCGCCGCGATCCGACAGAGGAACGGTATCTGTTGCAGGTCCTGCAGCGGATGGGTGCTGTAGTGCGAGCCCTTGGTGATCGAGTGATAGCCGAGGCTTTCGGCCAGCCGCGCCTGTTCCAGCATTTGCCGGAAGTGCTGGGCCACATCATCCTCTTTCGGGAACTGACCGCGCATCATGATGCCGTATTGCATCGCCATGGTCCTTTGCGAAGGCTCAATCCTGCATGGTGCTGGGCAGATAGAGCGCGAGTTCCGGGAAGAAACAGAGGATCAGCAGCATCACCACACCAGCGCCGAGATAGGGCAGCAGGCCTTTGAAGACGTCCTCCAACTCCACCAGCCCGCCCGAGGCGCCCTGGACGACAAAGCAGTTGATGCCGACAGGCGGCGTGATCGCGCCGATCTCGCAGAGCAGGACGACATAGATGCCAAACCAAATTGGATCGAAGCCCAATTCCATCATCACCGGATGGGTGATCGGCAGGCTGATCGCCAGCAACGGCGGTGCGTCCATCATCATGCCCAGCACCAGGTACAGCACGGTCACCAACAGGACGATCACCCAACGGTTGACATCGGCATTGGTGAGAAAATCGCCGATTGCACCGGCAAGCCCGCTTAGCGCCAGGAACTTCGAGAACACCAGGGCGGAGATGATGATGCCGAAAATCATCGCGGTGGTCTGCACGGTGTCGCTCACGACGGAGCCGACCTGAACCCCCCGCAGGCCGCGCTGCCGGATCATTGCCATCAGGAAGGTGACGAAGGCGCCGATGGCGCCAGCCTCGGTCGGGGTGAAAAAACCGATATAAAGGCCGCCAATGATCGCAAAGATCAGCAGAACCAAGGGGCCGGCCAGCCGCAGCGACCAGAATTTCTGCTTCCAAGTGGATGTATTGGGAATAACCGGCGCCAGGGCCGGATTGCTGCGCACCCAGAGCGATGTGGCCAGCGCCAGCAACACCGCGAACACCAGCCCCGGAAAGACGCCAGCCACCAGCAGTGCGCCGATGCTGGACTCGGTCAGGATGCCATAGACCACCACCAGTGCCGACGGCGGGATCATCACCGCCAGCGTGCCGGAAATGGCGATGGAGGCGGATGCCAGCCGTTTGTCGTAGCCGCGGTCCAGCATCTGCGGCAGGGCAAGCTTGGTGAACAGCGTCGTCGTGCCGATGCTGGAGCCGGAAGCCGCCCCGAACGCCGCGGCGCCGCCGGTCGTGGCAATGGCGAGCCCGCCCCGCAAGCCGCCGAACCAGCGGCTTGCCGCCTCGAACAAATCTTCGCCCAACCCCGCCCGCATGGCGAAAAAGCCCATCAGCAGGAACATGGGGATGACGCTGAAATGGAAGCTGTGCGTCACGTCGTAGAACAGCGAGCGCAGCAGGCCGATCGAGCCATACGGCCCCGCCAGGATGCTCAGGCCGACGGTACCGACCAGCCCAAGCGCCACCATGACCGTCATGCCCGAAAGGATGCAGACGATCAGCGCGGCCATGCCGATCAGGCCGATTTCAATGCCGCTCATGGCTCGTCTCCGATGGCTTCCAGCTTGCCGGCTGCGACGAAGCCATGGCGAATGGCGTCCAGCAGGAATTGCAGGCTGAGCAAGGCCCAGCCCAGAACAATGGCCGACTTGATCGGCCAGACCACGAAGGTGATGACGCCCCATTCCTGCTCGTTGATGCGCCACGATCGCAGGGCATAGGTGTAGGCCGCGTAGGCGTACCAGGCCATCAGCGCCGCCCCGACCAGCATCGCCAGGATGAACAAACAATGGCGCACCTGCAGCGGCATGTGGCGGGTCAGCAGGGTTACGCGGATATGGCCGCGCTGGCGCTGGGTGTACGCGAGTGCGAAGGAGATGATGACGACCAGCGCCGCTTCCGTGATCTCGAAAGAACCGGGAACCGGCGTGTTGAAGAATTTTCGGGTCACGGCGTTGGCATCGATCAGCCACATCATGCAAAAGGTGACCGCACCGGCCAACAGGCCCAGGCAGATCACGAACCGGCCATAGGCCCGGTAGAACCGCTCAAAGCGTTCGGCCATGTCTAGTCCATTGATATTGTGGAGCGGTGGAAAGGCGGACGGGGCTTGGCGCCCCGTCCGGACTCCGCAGCGCGGTTATTCGAACGCGAAGAACTTCACCATCTCGGCAGCCGGGATGCCGGCCGCGCTGGCGCGCTCGACATACTGCTGGCGCACGGCCTGCACGCCTTCGCTTGCCACCGCTTTTTCCACGACGTCGGCGGGGAAGGGCAGAACCTGAACGCCGGTTGTCTTCCACTCCTCCAGGATCTCGTCGGTCAGGTTGTAGAGCGTATTGACATATTCGATCAAATACTCGCGGCCGAGGCCGACCATGATCGCCTGGGTCTGCTCGTCAAGCTTGTTGAAGCTTTCCCGGTTCATGGCGATGTAGTGGCCCCAGTTGGCGCCCAGAGGGAAGCGCACGAAATATTTCGCCACTTCCTCATACCGCCAGCCGCGCGCCAGCGTGACGCCGGTTGGGGAACAGTCGAGGATGTTGCGCTCCAGCGCCTCGTAGGCTTCCGGAGTTGCCATGGAAACCGGCGTTGCGCCCAGCGCCTCGAACAGGCGCGGCAGCGCGTGTCCGTACGTCCGCACGCGCAGGCCTTTCAGATCTTCGGCCGTCTTGATCGGCTTGGTGCAGATCAGGCCGTAATCCTCCAGCGGACGCCAGCCGATAATCTTCATGTTGTACTTCGCCATTTCGGCGTCGAGTTGCGGGTACTTGTCGTACCACTGGATCAGTTTCTGGCCGAGTTCGATCTCGTTCCGGGGCTGCGGCATGAAAAAGGTGACCATGTTGTTCAGCAGCAATTGGTCCTGAAAATAAGGCGCCACCACGTCGCCCAAATCGCCGACGCCGGTTTCCAGGGCATCCGGCACCTCGCGAATCCCGGCGACACTGCCGCCCCAGAAGATTTCGATCGTGTGCTTGCCGCCGGTGCGTTTTTCGAACTCGTCCGCGAACCATTGCAGAGTGATCGACTGCGCATCATTGGCAGACTTCGGCTTGAATGTGATGAATTTTAGCGTATCGGCCGCCGCTGTGCCGGCCAGGAACAATCCTGCCAGCCCCAGAGCCGCCGCCCGGATAAGTGTCCGTGCCTTGCCGGTCATCATCTGTGCGTTTCCTTCCGTTCGATTTGTTTTTTTTGATTTTTATCAAGGGCCGAATTTCCATTTGGCGACATTCGGTTTATCACGCCGCCGGACAGTATCAGACCCAGACCAGGGAAGTTTGACGCGGTTGTGGAATGGGGGCAAGGGGGTCTGAAAGGCCGGTATTTCGGTCAGGCGTTCGACGAAGGTATGAAACTGGTGATTGTCATTTGGCACCCAGCCGTGTTTCATGCGGTCATCCCAGGGCTGTGTCAGGCCTTCGCCGCGCAAGGGCGCTGCGGAATGCGCTGTCTGTTGCGGCTCACCGGAAATTCGCACCAAAGAGTGAGGTAGGATTCTCAGAATGTCTGATGCAAAGTTAAAAGAGCCTGTAAAACGGCACAACGACCCGAACAAGATGGCGGCCCGTGCGGTGTTCGATCCGACCGTTCCGACCGACAAGCCGCAGGAATTTTACGACAAGGTAAAAGCGAAATTCGCCGAGGAACGCGACAAGCGGCTGGCCTACCGTCCGGATGGCTTGGAGCAGTATACCTCTGAACTGACCGGCGAACTCGCGAAGTATGAGACGGACCCCTGGGCAGAGGACCTCATCGCGCGCGAGCCGGTTGAGGACTATGTCGAGTGCCTGTTCATCGGCGGCGGCTTCTCTGCCCTGCTGACTGCTGCGCGCCTGCGCGAGCGCGGCGTCGAGAGCATCCGTATTGTGGAGAAAGGCTCGGACGTCGGCGGTACCTGGTACTGGAATCGCTATCCCGGTGCGGCCTGCGATGTGTCGGCCTATGACTACCTGCCCCTGCTGGACGAACTCGGCTATGTGCCGAAGAGCTTCTTCGCCAAGGGGCCGGAAATCTACGCCCACTGCCAAAATATCGCGAAGAAATACGACCTGTACGATCTGGCCATGTTCCAGACGACGGTGACCGCCACCCATTGGGACGAGAAAGAAAAGGTCTGGCGGCTCTCCACCGACCGGGGCGACAAGCTTTCGGCCAAATTCGTGATCGTCGCCAACGGCACGCTGGCGAAGCCGAAACTGTCGAAGATCAAGGGGATGGAGACCTACAAGGGCCACTCCTTCCATTCCTCCCGCTTCGATTACGATTATTGCGGTCAGGACCTGGAGAATCTGAAGGACAAGCGGGTCGGCATCATCGGCACCGGCGCGACAGCCGTGCAGATCATCCCGAACCTCGCCCGCACCGCGAAGGAGCTTTACGTTTTTCAGCGCACGCCGTCCGCTATCGATATCCGGGACGACATTCCGACCGATCCGGAATGGGCGGCCAGCCTGAAACCGGGCTGGCAGAAGGAGCGCATCGACAAGCACGTGCTCAACACCAAGCCGGACCCGGACAAGCGCAAGGAGATCGAGGCGATGCCGCGCGAACTCCGCACCCAGCGCTATGAGAACCAGAACATTGAGCACCAGATGCGCATCCACCGGCGTATCGAAGAGCTCGTGCACGACCCGGAGACAGCCGAGAAGCTGAAACCCTGGTACATGCATCGCTGCAAACGGCCGACCTATGACGATGAGTATCTGCCGGCCTTCAATCTGCCCAACGTCCATCTGGTCGATACCGACGGCAAGGGCGTTACGGAGATCACCGAGCGCGGGGTGGTGTTCGAGGGCACGGAATACCCGGTCGACGTGCTGATCTACGCCACCGGCTTCGAGGTTCAGGTCACCGGCATCTACAATGATATCCGTGGCGAGAACGGTTTGGAGCTGAACGAAAAGTACAGCAACGGCATGCGGACCGTGTTCGGCATCCATTCGGCCGGTTATCCGAACCTGTTCATCATGGGCGGCTATCAGGCGAGCTTCCAGTTCAACCTGACCTTCATGCTCCAGACCCAGGGCTTCCACATCGCCGACTGCATCAAGTATGCGCGCGAGCATGGCTACGACACCATCGACGCCAAGCCGGAGACAGAGAAGTGGTGGGTTGGCGAGGTCATCAAGTACCGCGGCACCACAAACCGCAACAAGGAATGCACGCCAGGCTACTACAACTTTGAAGGTTCGGATAACCGTCGCGAGGATGGCAATTATAACGGCGGTATGTGGCAGTACTGCGAGCATCTGAAAGAGGCCAAGGGTAACTACGAAGACTATTTTAACTTCACCTGATTGCCGGTTTTGCCTGCGCAGATGCTGCCAGTATCTGCGCAGGCATCCCGTCCGTTACGGAAGGAAACGCCAATGTTGGCCAAATGGATCAAGGTCCGGGTGAAACCGGAATTACGCGGTGAGTTCCTGAAGGCGATCGAGGTGGATGCCCTCGGCTCCGAACGGGACGAGCCGGGTTGCGCCCGCTTCAACGTCCTGCAGGATGAGGCGGACGAAAACGTCTATTACTTCTACGAAGTTTATAAGGACGAGGCCGCCGTGCTGGCGCATCGCGTGGCGCCACACTATGCGGTGTGGAAAGCGGCTGCGCACACGCTGGACGGCCCGGTCGAGCGGGTCGAGACCCGTACGGTCTTTCCCGCAGATCCGTCCTATTGGTTCCCGGAATAGGGCAGGAGGCCGGGCCGGTTTCCCGTCATTCGGCGGCCGCAGCGGCGGTGTGTGCGTTGGTGTGCAGCCAGCCGATCAACTCGTCCGTGCCGACGACATCGCCGAACGTCAGATAGAAATTGATCAGCGAGGCGTTGTGCTCCTCGTCGGAATTGGCGGCGTTGCCGTCGGTGACCATGATCGTCTTGAAGTTCATCATCATCGCATCGCGCGCCGACGATTCACAGCACACATTGGTGACGGTGCCGGTAATGATTACCGTGTCATAGCCACCGCTGCGCAGCCGGTCCGGCAGGTCCGATGCCGATGGCAGGAAGGCCGAGTAGCGGTATTTCAGAACCTTCTCGTCCCCCGGCTGCACATCAAGGTCCGGCCACAGCGCATGGCCGATGGTGCCTTGCGACATGCTTTCAATCCGTTTTGCGGTCGCCGCCGGCGGCGTCATGGCGTGCAGGTTGGACCAGCTATCCATGCAGTTCTCGTCATGGGTGTTCTGTACCCAGAACACTTTGCCACCGGCCGCGCGGACCGCTTCGGCCAGGCGGTTCACGTTCGGCACGATCTCCGGAGCGGTCTTGCAGAGCGCATGGGCGACGCCTTCTACCATGAAACCGTTCTGCAAATCGATGACAACGAGCGCGGTTTTCGCCGGATCGAGTGTCGCGTGCGGGTGGGCTGTGCCGCGGCGGGCAATGACGGTCTCGACCACATGGTCCGGAATGTCGATCTTGTGCATGGCCTGGGGCTCCTTTTTGAGGGTCAGTTGAGATGGGGCAGGGTGGCAAGATCGGCGTCCATGGCCAGCGCTTCCGCACGGGACAATGGCAGCAGCGGCGCGCGCACCGGGCCGGCGGCGAGGCCGAGGCGGTGCATCCAGTGCTTGAGCGCGGCGGCAGGCGAATGCCCGCGGTCGAGCGGGCCGATGATCCAGCGCTGATAGACGTAACGCCAGGGCTCCAACTCGCACCAGGCCGCCAGCGCCCTGGCAGGGTCACCCGCGGCAAGGGAGGCGCGGACGCTGCGGATTGGCTGCCTGTCAACAGTTTGGTAGAGATAAGGCTCCGGGTCGGCATAGAGGGGCCATGCCGGATCGCGCAGCAGATCTAGCAGCCATTGATCCTCGTGTGGATCACAGATCGGGCAATTCTCGCCCGCGAGCGTGCGCAGCGCCGACACCGCCTTTGCGCCGCCGGTGGCCTTGATGCCGAGCAGGCAGCCGCGCCGGGCCAGATCCTTGATCACGGCGGGGCCGAAGCTCATGCCGGGCGCGGGCGACTCGAACAGAACCAGCGGTAGGCCCGCGGCCGCCGCCGCCGCTTCGGCACAGGCGATCAGTTCGGCGTCGCGGTACGGCCCGCGCGGGCGCATCAGCACGATATGGTGGGCGCCGGTCGTCCCGGCGTGGCGGGCGAGCGCCAGGGTTTCGGCCAGTGCATGGTGGGTGATGACCACACCGACCGGAAGGTCCCCGCCGCTGTCGACCAGGGCTTCCAGCGCTGCCCGCCGCTCGTCAAGCGTGAGCGACCATCCTTCCCCCATGATTCCGTGGCAGAACACGCCGTCGAGGCCAAGTGTGCCGCGATAGTGCCGGGCATTGCTGCGGATGCCGTCCAGGTCAAGCGAGCCATCCGGCCGGAACGGGGTGGCGATGGCGGCCCAGATGCCGCTCAGCGATGCCTTGCCGCTGCTGGTCATGCCCGCACCTTGTTCCCGCTAGCCGAGAGGGCCGAGCGGCGAACCGTCGGCCTGGCGGTGGCAGGCGACCGTCTGGGTATCCATGGCAACGCTTTGCGGCACCGCCGCGCGGCACGCCTCCACGGCATAGGGGCAGCGGGGGGCGAAGGCGCAGCCGGGCGGCATGCGGGTCAGGTCCGGGGGCATGCCGGGGATGGGTTGCAGCACGGCCCCGCGTTCGGCTCCGTGTACGGTCGAGGCCAGCAGGCCGGCGGTGTAGGGGTGCAGCGGCTTTTCAATCACATCGACCGCCGGCCCGTGTTCGACGAAACGGCCGGCGTACATTACCGCCAGCTCGTCCGCGATTTCCGCCGCGACGCCAACATCATGGGTGACGAACATCACGGCCATGCCGAGTTCGCGTTGCAGTTCGCGCAGCAGCAGCACGATCTGGATCTGCACGGTCACGTCCAGCGCCGTGGTCGGCTCGTCAGCCAACAGCAGGTCCGGCTTGCAGGCGAGCGCGAGCGCGATCATCGCCCGCTGCCGCATGCCGCCCGACATCTCATGCGGATAGGCCTTCATGCGGCGGGCGGCAGAGGGAATTTGCACCAGCTCCAGCAAGTCCAGCGCCCGGCGCCGGGCCTCCGTCCAGGAAATACCCTCGTGCCGGACGACACTTTCTGCGATCTGGCTGCCAACCGTGAACACGGGGTCGAGCGCGGTCATCGGCTCCTGAAAGATCATGGCGATCTGCGCACCGCGGATGCTGCGCATCTGCGATTCTGGCAGCCCGACCAGATTGGTACCCCCGAAGCCGATGCTGCCTTCAATGGTGGTGGTGCGCTTCGGCAGGATGCCGGCAATGGCGCGCATCGTGACGCTTTTGCCGGACCCGGACTCGCCGAGGATAGAGAGAACGCGGCCGGGAAGGACATCGAAGCTGACACCGTTGACGGCGGCGATGGACCCCGCGCGGGTCGCGAACCGCACGTGCAAGTCGCGAACGCTGACCAGCGGGGCCGTGTTGGCAGTGCCGTGGCTGGTGGTGGTGTTCAAGTCTTCGGCGGGGTCAGGCGGAAAGGGGCTGAGCATGGCGGACCTCCTGCGCTCGCGGGTGGGCTGCGACGGGATCGTAGAGATGGCAGGCGGCGCGGTGGCTGGGGTCCTCGCCGGCCTGGGTGACGAGGCGCGGCGGTTTTTCGGCGCACACCGGCGCAGCGAACGGGCAGCGCGTGCGGAAGCGGCAGCCGCTTGGCGGGTCGATCGGGTTCGGCGGATCGCCGCTGAGCGGCGCCTTCTCCGTCCGCCGGCGCGGCGACATGCTGGGCATCGCCGCCAGCAGCGCCTGGGTGTAGGGATGGCGTGGCGCGCGGTAGATAGCGTCTACCGGACCAATTTCGACGACCTTGCCCAGATACATCACCATCACCCGGTCGCTGATATAGCGGACCACGCTGAGGTCATGGCTGATGAAGACATAGGTCAGGTCGAAGGCCGACTTGATTTCCCCCAGCAAGTTCAGCACCTGCGCTTCCACCGACTTGTCGAGCGCCGAAACAGCTTCGTCCAAAACCAGCAGTTTCGGCTCGAAAGCCAGTGCGCGCGAGATGTTGACCCGCTGCCGCTGCCCGCCGGAAAGCTCATGTGGGTAGCGGTTGGCATAGATCGATGGGGCAAGGCCGACCCGTTCCAGCAGGGAAACCGCGCGATCCAGCGCCTCCTTCCGCGGCACGCCCTGGACGATGGGACCGAATGCGATGGACTGGGCGATGGAGAGGCGCGGATTCAGAGAGGCATAGGAATCCTGAAACACCATCTGCATCTGCCGGTAGAGCGCGTTTGGGGTAATTCCATCCGGCTTGGCGACCGCCTTGCCGTCGAACACCACCTCGCCTGCATCCGGTGGGATCAGGTGCAGCAGCAGCCGTGCCGTCGTGCTTTTGCCGCATCCCGACTCGCCGACAATGCCCAGCGTCTCACCCTTGTGAACTTCGAAGCTGATATCGTCGACTGCCTGGACGACGGATTTCTTGCCAAACAGTTTGCCCTTGAGCGGGAAGTGCTTGCGCAGGTCGTTCGCCACCAGCAGCGGCCGTTGGCGGGGTTGGTCGATAGCGGTACTCATACGCGTACATCCATGGCCTGACGCAGGCCGTCACTCATAAGGTTGAAGCTCATCGAGGTGATGAAGATGGCCACGCCGGGCACGGCGGCCAGCACCGGGTCCACCCAGATTGCCTGGCGCAGATTGTTCAGCATCAAGCCCCATTCGGCATCCGGCGGCGTTACGCCCAGGCCGAGGAAACTCAGGCCGGCCGCCAGGATGATGGCGATGGAGATCAGGCTGGTCGTGTAGATCAGAATCGGCCCCAGCACGTTGTTGAGCACGTGGAACCGCATGATCGTCGCCGAATTGGCGCCACTGATCCGGGCGGCATCGACGAAATCCAGCGTGCGCACCTGCGCCGTTACCGTTTCCGAAATGCGGACGATGGGCGGAATGAAGGTGATGGTCAGTGCCAGGATCGTGTTTTCCAGACCGGAGCCCAGAATGCCGCAAATCGCGATGGCCAGCAGGATCGACGGAAACGCATACAGCACGTCCATACTGCGCATGATCAGGGTGTTAACGCCGCCGCGGAAATAGCCGGCAACGACGCCTAGCAGGCCGCCGATGATCAGCGCAAACACAACCGGCAAGACGCCCGAAACCAGCGTCAGGCGCGCGCCGAACAGCAGGCGGCTGAAGATATCGCGCCCGGTCTCGTCGGTTCCGAGCAGGTGCCCCTGATAGCCGAAGCCTTTGAGGCGGCCCAGGATCGAGCCTGTCATCGGGTCGTGGGTCGCGATCAGCGGTGCGAACACCGCCATAAGCACGATGGCAATCAGCACCGCGGTTACTACCAATGTGACCTTGTCGGCGCGCAGCCGTTCCCAAACGCGGCCCCAATAGCCGATGCCCTGCTGGGCGCGGGCCAGCACCTGCTCGACATCGGTTGGGACCGGTGCAGCGTGAGCGGTTGTCATGACTGAACCTATCCCTTACCGGCGCATGCGCGGGTCGATCAGCGCCTGCAGCACGTCGACCAAGATGTTGATGAGGACGAACAGCGTGGCCAGCGCCAGGATGGTGGCGGACAGCACCGGCACGTCGCGGCGGAAGATCGCCAGGTTCATCAGGTTGCCGGAACCCGGCCAGTTGAACACGGTCTCCACCAGGATGGACCCGCCCAGCAGATAGCCGAACTGCAGGCCCATCACCGCCAGCACCGATGGCGCCGCATTCTTGGCGATATGCAGCAGCACGCGCCCGCTCAGCAGGCCCTTGGCGTGCAGCGTCGTGATGAACTCTTGATTGATGATCTCCAGCACGCTCGCCCGCACCAGCCGGCTGACAACGCCCATCGGAATCAGCGAGAGTGTGACGACCGGCAGGATCAGATGCTTGATCTGCTCCCAGCCGGTTGGGACCCCCCCCGGCCCCATGCCCTGCGCGGGCAGGACGTTGTAGGTGACGGAGAAAATCGCGACCAGAACGATACCGACCCAATAGTGCGGCAGGCTCACGCCGGTGATGGCGATACCGGACAGGAGCTTGTCCAGCCAGCCGCCACGGCCAACCGCGGCCAGCGCGCCCAGGATGATGCCAAGCGCGAAGCCCAGAATGGCTGCCGGTACCGCCAGTTTCATGGTGTTGCCGATGGCCGAGGTGAGACTGCCAAGCACCGGCTGGTTCGAGAATATGGATACGCCCAGGTCGCCCTGCAGCAGATTGCCAAGCCAGAGCAGGTATTGCTCGTAGACGGGGCGGTCGAGCCCGAATTTCTGCCGCAGCTGCTCGGCGACTTCCTTCGGCGCTTCCGGCGGGATGAGTAGGTCGGCCACGTCGCCCGGCGAGAGTTGCACCAAGCCGAAAATGACGATCGATACGCCGAGAAGGATTGGCACGGCGTACAATACCCGCCGCAAAATGAAAATCTCCATGGGTCCGCTTCTTGCGTTCGAAACTGATGAAATGCTGCCGGCGGAACCGGGCGAACCCGGCCCCGCCGCAGCTCTGCCCGCCTATTCCAGATCGACGGTCGTGAAGTCCTGGAACCAGCTCTGTGCGGATACAAAGCCGGTGACCTTGTCGGACATCGCCCGTGGGTTCAGATCGTGCACGATCCAGAGCCAGGGTGCCTCATCCACCAGGATTTCGTTCAGGCGCGCGATCTTCGTGTCGATCTCGGCCTGATCGGTCGAGACCTGGATTTCGCCCAGCAGACGGTCGAATTCCTCGTTCTGGAAGTGGCCCCAGTTGGAGCCGTTCGGCGTCATATTGCCGGACCAGAACCAGCGCGCCATCTGCGAGATGTCGGAGGACACCAGGCTGATGTTCATCGCGTCAGCACCCATCGATTGCGGCCCGGTTGGATCGTTGCGAAAGGCCACCAGCATGGTGCCCCATTCCACGACTTCGAAGTCGATGGCGATATTGCACTGCGCCAGGGTCTGTTGCAGGTACTCGTTCATCGGCAGTGGCAGCATCTGGCCGGAGCCGCTGGTGGAGATCATGACCTTGGCCTGCACCGGCTTGTCCGGGCCGTAGCCTGCCTCCGCCAGCAGCGCCTTCGCCTTTTCCGGATCGAAACCGTAGGCGTTTTCCGGGCTGCCGAACTGAGCACCCGCCTTCTTGAAGAAACCGAGCGCCGGCTCCGCCGTGCCGTTCAGCAGTTCGGTCATGCCGTCGCGGTCGATGCAGTAGTTTGCTGCCTGGCGCACGCGCTTGTCCCGGAACGGGGAATCCTCTTTTGCCATGTTCAACACCCACGGCCAGACATGCGGATAGCTGTTGGTGACGATATTGAAGCCCGCGTTCTTGATGCTTGGGATCGCATCCGGCGGCGGCACCTCGATCCAATCGACCTGGCCGGAACGAAGCGCGGAAAGGCGCGTGGTTGCCTCCGGCATCGGGTAGAGTTCGATGCCGTCCAGCTTGGGCACACGCGACTCGTCCCAATAATCGGCGTTCTTGGCCAGGCTGACGCTGATACGCGGCTTGAAATCCGTAATCTTGAACGGGCCGGTACCGGAGGGATTGTTCGCGAACGCCGCCCAATCGCTGCCAACCTTTTCGAACTGCGCCGGGCTGGAGAACAGCACGTAGGGCAGCAGGTACGGGAAGTAGCTCAGCTGGACGTTCGTGGTGATTTCCAGCGTGTGATCGTCGATCTTGCGCCAGCTTTCGATGTTCGGGTTGCGTGCGCGGGTGATGGCGGACCCTTGGGTCTCGAACTGGGGCGAATCTACGTTGTAGTAGCGCTCCAAGTTCCAGATCGCGGCATCCGCGTTGAAGGGGGAGCCGTCATGGAAGGCCACGCCCTTGCGCAGCTTGAACGTCCATTTGGTCGGCTCGTCGGCATTCTGCGTCCAGCTTTCGGCGAGGCCAGGCCGGATGTCCGCCAGATTATCGGCACTGGACAGATCCCAGAGCGTCAGGCTCTCGAACACCGGATAACCAAGGAAGCGCATACCCTCATAGCCGTTATTGGGCATGCCGGTCGTGGTTGGCACGTCGGAGGCCGTCATAGCAATGCGGAGTGTGCCACCCGCCTGGGCCTGGGCCGCTAGGCCGGCCCCCAATACGGCGACACTTGCCGTCAGGAGCGCTTGGCGCCAGGACCGTTGCAATTGGAAACGCATGGATAAAGTCCCTATTCAACCCGGTTGCGGTTTGGGACGGGATGGCTGCCGCAGGGCAGCATCGCCGCCGTCCGAACGTCATTCAAGCAAGCATCATGCCAAATCGATGAATGTTGCACTTTATTGGCACGGAACTTGCTGTATTCGGGCCTTACCCAACCAGGAGTTCCCGAATGTCCTCTCCCCAATCCCTCAGTTTCGAAGCGTTTGCGGCCATGCTCGCCGCAAACGGCCATACCCCGGACGAACACAAATTGCGCAGCCTGTATGCTGCGCTGCACACAATCGAGGCACTGCAGCAGCACGTGCGGCAGGCAACTGCCGATATGGTGTTGGAGCCGGCGCATGTGTTTCGGCAACCGGCCGTCGCTGCCGGCCAGGGAGAGGCCCAATGACCGGTGAGCCCCTGCATTTTCTGACCATTGCCGAGGCTTCCGATCTGTTGCAGAGCCGCGCGCTGTCTGCGGTGGAGTTGATCGGTCACATGCTGGCGCGGATCGAAGCGGTAGACCCGCAGGTGAATTCCTATCTGGCGGTCACTGCTGAACGGGCGCTGGATGATGCGAAGGCCGCGGATGCCGCACTTGCCTGCGGCGAGGCGGGGCCGCTCTGCGGCATTCCGGTAGCGTTAAAGGACATTTACGACACCGCCGGCATCTGCACGACCAGTGGTTCCCACCTGCACGCGGACCGGGTGCCGACAGCCGACAGCGTGGCCGCCGCGCGGCTGAAGGCGGCCGGCACCGTGCTGCTGGGCAAGTTGCAGACACACGAATTTGCGTTCGGCGGCCCCTCCTGGGATTTGCCGGCGCCGCCCGCGCGCAACCCTTGGAATACAGATCACTTCACCGGCGGTTCCTCCAGCGGCTCCGGCGCGGCCACGGCGGCCGGGCTGGCGCTGGGCACGCTCGGCACCGACACGGCTGGTTCCATCCGCATGCCGGCCTTTTTTTGTGGCATCACCGGGCTGAAGCCGACCTACGGGCGGGTGTCACGCCGCGGCGTCTCCCCCCTTGGCTATTCGCTGGATCATTGCGGGCCGATGACCTGGACTGCCCGCGACGCGGCCTTGATGTTGCAAGCGCTGGCCGCTTACGACCCGCACGATCCGGGCTCGGTCGATAGGCCGGTGCCGGACTACACGACGGCGCTGACCGGCGACATCCGCGGCCTGAAAATTGGCCTGATCCGCCACTTTTACGACGGCGACGACGAGGCCGAAGCGCCGGTACAGCAGGCGATGCAGGCCGCGGTCGAAACGCTGGAAGGCCTGGGCGCCACGGTCGAGCCCGTGCAACTCTCGCCGCTCCAGACCTACCACGCCTGCAACATGATCATCATGATGGGCGAGGCCATGGCGCTTCACGAGCCGCACATGCGGGCCACGCCGGAAAAATACGGTGAGATCTTCCGCGACCGCATGATGCTGGCGTCGGTGTTGACCGCGCAGGATTACGTGCAGGCTGCCCGGCTGCGCCGTGCGCTGGCGGCAGAAGTGGCCGCGCAGTTTGCAAAATACGATGTGCTGCTGACCGCCGGCGGCTGGGGGCCGGCCCCGCCGATCGACCAGATGTCGCCGCTTTACGTCTTCCAGCGGGCACTACTCACCTCCCCCTTCAACGTAACAGGCTCGCCGGTCGCCTCCGTCTGCAATGGCTTTGCCGACAGCGGCCTGCCGGTCGGCATGCAGATCGTCGGCCGCCCGTTCGACGAGGCAACGGTGCTGCGCGTCGCCGACGCCTACGAAAATGCCACGCCGTGGCGCGACCGGAGGCCGGAGATCGCCTAACGGACACGACAGACCTCTCCGCAAAACTGGCGGAGAGGTCTGGATTCGGACTTGGCCTTATGGCCGCTCGTCCGATGCACCGGCATGGCCACGGCCGGCAATCCGTTCTGCGAGCCATTGGGAAGCTGGGCCGCTGGCCGCATTGCGCCGGCTGAGCAGGTAAAGCGGATACGAGACGTCGCCGCTTTCGGGCAGTTCCAGCCGGACCAGCGTGCCGTGGCGGAGGTCGGCCTCGACCATATGCGCCGGCATATTGCCCCAACCGACGCCCTCCCGCAGCAGTGCGTGTTTCGCGCTCAGGTCGCCCAGCCGCCATGTCGAAGGCGACAGCACGCTGAAGTCCTGCCCTTCGCTGCGGCGGGAACGGTCGGTCAGCACCAATTGCAGATGCTGCATGGCCGCGCCGGAAACTGGGTTCCGGGCAAGCGGATGATCCGGTGCTGCGACCGGTATCAGTGCCACCGTTCCGATCCAACGGCGGGAAAGCCCCTCGCTCGGGCCAATCATTGGACCGCTGATCGCCAGATCAGCCTCGCCGTTCTCAAGCGCAGCGGCCGTGGCGCCCATTGCCTCGACCCGCAGTTTCATCGGTACAATTGGGAAAGCCTCGGCAAAGTCGCGCAGGACCGGCGTCAGCCGCGCCATCGGGAACATCACGTCGACGACGAGGGACAGTTCCGCCTCCATTCCTTGGCGAAGCCCTGCGGCGCGTGCCGACAGTTGGTCCGTCTGTTCGACTATGCGGCGGATGTCGGGCAGGAGTGCGGCTCCTTTCGCTGTCAGCTTCGGCCGTCTTGCACCCTCGCGGTCCAGCAGGGCGATGCCCAGTTCCCCCTCGAGCCCTGCCAGGGCGTAGCTCACCACCGATGTTGCCCGGCCGAGCGCGCGCCCGGCCGCGGCAAAGCTGCCATGATCGACGATGGCGAGGAAGGTCCGGAGTTTGTCGGGGTCGAGTTTCATTCGATAATCCTGTTCATATTGATCCATTTTATATGGGTTTTCAGAAAGGGCGACAGGAATTATCTCTCCGGTAACGGGAAAGGAGGCCACCATGATCGAGCACAGACCTTTTGAAACCCTGGGCGGTGCAAACCACGGATGGCTCAAGGCGCGCCATCACTTCAGCTTTGCCAATTATCTCGACCGCGACCGCATGGGGTGGGGCAGGCTGCGCGTCTGGAACGACGACGAGATCGCCCCGGGGGCCGGTTTCCCGCCGCATCCCCATCGCGACATGGAAATCATCACCTTCGTGCGCGACGGTGCTATCAGTCACGCCGACAACCAGGGCAATCATGGCCGCACGGCGGCAGGTGACGTTCAGGTCATGAGCGCGGGGCGGGGGATCATCCACAGCGAGGAAAACCGCGAGCCGGAGACCACACGGATCTTTCAGATATGGCTCCAAACCACTGAGCTCGGCGCGGAACCCGGTTGGGGCACGCGGCATTTCCCACGCCAGGAGGGTGGACTGACCGTCGTGGCCTCGGGATACCCCGAAGACGACGCCCTGCCTATCCGCACCCGGGGCCGGGTGCATGCGGCAACCCTGAAGGTGGGCCAGTCGGTCACGCATCGCACCGACCCGGCGCGCTTCCTCTATCTCGTCCCGGATCGCGGCAGTGTCGAAGTCTCGGGTGTGCGGCTGAACCCCCGAGACGGGGCAGCCATTCGCGACGAGACCGAAGTCACCATCACCGCCATCGAGGACGCCGAGATCGTCCTCGTGGATACTGAATAACCTGAAAGGAACATATCATGAGCAAAGTTCTGGTTCTTTACCATTCCGCCTACGGCCATATCGAAGCGATGGCCGAGGCCGTCGCCGAAGGCGCACGCAGTGCAGGGGCCGAGGTCGACATCAAGCGCGTCCCGGAGACCGTTCCGGAAGAAACCGCGAAAGCCTCGGGCTTCAAGCTCGGCCAGAAAGCGCCGATCGCCGAGGTGGACGATCTGGTGAACTATGACGCCATCGTCATCGGCGCCGGCACGCGCTTCGGGCGGATGCCCTCCCAGATGGTGACATTCCTCGACCGCGCGGGCGGGCTTTGGGCCAAGGGCGCCCTGAACGGCAAGGTTGGCGGCGCGTTCACTTCGACCGCGACGCAGCACGGCGGGCAGGAACTCACGCTGATGTCGATCATCCACAACCTGTTCCATTTTGGGCTGACCGTCGTCGGGTTGGATTACGGCTATCAGGGCCAGATGGGCGTGGATGAAGTCAAAGGCGGCGCGCCCTATGGCGCCACAACCATAGCCGATGGCGACGGGAGCCGAATGCCCAGCGCTGCGGATCTTGACGGAGCCCGCTATCAGGGCCGGCGCATTGCGGAAGTCGCGAACAAGCTCTTCGGTTGAGCGGATTCTGCCGAAGGGCGTCCACCCTTCGGCCTACCCCGGTCTGTATTCCGATCAGAAGGCGCATTGCGGCGGGTCGGACAAAGGATTTTATGGTGCCGGCTGAGGGCACCGACTCAATTTCTCATAGCTTCTCATTTCGGCGCAAACTATAAGAAATTTCACAATTAAATCAGCTCCCCTTGTCGCAATCCAGAACGCAGCTGAACATACCTTCACATTCTCAGGGGTGGACCACTCGGGGGATCAAAAAAGGTGGACCAATGATTTATAACACCTTGAACCAGATGAAAGCGCGGTCGCTCGATGCCGGGAAATATGCGGACGGCCAGGGTCTCTGGCTGATCAAACGATCCAAGATCGCCGGCAAGTGGGTATTGCGCCTGTCCATTGATGGTAAGCGCCGTGAAATGGGCTTGGGGCGTTGGCCAGATGTCTCCATTGCCGAGGCACGCGGACGAGCAGAAGAAGCTCGACGACAACAGCGCGACGGATTGGATCCGATCGCAGAAAAGGTCAAGGTCCGACGCAAGGCGAAACGATTGACCCTGGGTGAGGCGATCCAAGGCTGTTACCAGGCGCGCCAAGCGCAATTGAAACGCGACGGCCAGGCTGGACGCTGGCTCTCGCCGCTGTCGGTGCATGTCATCCCGAAAATCGGCGATCTCGCTATCGAGGATCTTGATCAGCATGTCTTGAAACGGGTGCTTGAGCCGATCTGGCATGAGAAACCGGACACCGCGCGGAAGGCAGTTAATCGGATCAACCTGACCCTCAAACATGCTGCAGCTCTCGGGTTGGACGTCGATCTCCAGGCGCCGATGAAGGTCAGGGCGTTGTTGGGTAAGCAGCGGCATGAGGTCATGCATATCCCCTCTCTTCCCTACCAGGAGGCGCCGGCTTTTTACCGGTGGCTAACAACGAAGACCTTCCAATCCAGCTTTGCGCTGCGCTTTCTACTTTTGACGGCAATACGGACCAGCGAGCTTCGGTACTCTCGGTGGGATGACATCGAGGACGATATCTTGGTGATCGACGGAGCTCGGACGAAGTCGGGTAATGTGCATCGGGTACCGCTTAGCGACGAGGCGGTGCGGGTTATTTCGCTAACCTATCGTTCTGATGATCAGAAGCTTTTGTTCCCTTCGCCGACTGGCAAGGTTATGTCGGATGCTGCCATGTCTCGGTTCATGGAGCGCGAAGGCTACACGGCGCGCCCACATGGTTTGCGTGCAACATTCCGCACTTGGGTCGAAGAGACGACCGATACGCCGTACGAGGTGAAGGAAGCGGCGTTGGGACATGTCGTCGATACGAATGTTGTTCGCGCCTACCAGCGTTCAGACCGGCTCGAGAAGCGGCGGCAGTTGATGCAACAATGGGCGGATTTCTTGGTAAGTGGGCCGGATCAGGTCAGGTCATAAACGCGAGTCGACGTCAGGTGGTTGTCCCCAGCATCAAAGCGATGACCCCAGTCATGATCGCAACCTGACCGACCAGCATGCCAGCGATCCACATCGTCAGTTTGCGTAAGTCGTCCTTGGTGGCGAGGGTTTCCCGGACCTCATCGCGGGTGATGAAAGCGCTGACCGCGTTCTCGGCGCGGTCCTTCTTGATCCCCTGCTCGAGGAGAATGTCGTAGAGAATAATAGCTTTGCTCATAGATGATTGTTTTGATTATATCATGAACTTCTTTATTTGAAAAATATATTTATATAATAATTTCCTACTATTATCTTACTAATATAGAGGGCTGTCATTTTGACAGTGCGCGACTGTCATTTTGACAGTGGGGCCTGTTGTCAACCGGCATGGAAAAGGGCCCCCCTATCGGCGTGGAAAAGGGACCCCTCTGGCGGTTGGGTGAGGTGGGCCTGACGCGCCGGAGCTTTCGGGTG